>CAWCOA010000006.1:0-465000 GCA_963797085.1 uncultured Gammaproteobacteria bacterium | reverse complement strand
AAGCAGTTCGGAACCGCATCTTGCACCAATAACACTCGAACCATCCAATGTAACTGTGCTTCCAAAAACCAGTAAAATCCACCGGGTATCACATAAAATCGCTAAAGGGGACACCCTCTCAAAAATATTCAAGGGCCTGGGATTGAGCGCCAACCTGCTGCATAAGATCGTCCATTCCAGCAAGTCCGCCAAAGCGCTGACCAAAATCAAACCCGGCGAGATTATCCACGTAGAACTGGATGAGCAGAAAAACTTCGTCAATCTCACCTTGCAGCACAGTAAAATCAAAAGCCTCTTTATCGAAGCCACAGGCAATGGTGGCTTCAATGCCTCAAATAGAACCAAGGATGTGGAACTGCGCACCGCCCATGTCCAGGCCACTATTGAAAATTCACTCTACGTCAGCGCCCAGAAAGCAGGGTTGCCAGATGCGGAGATCATGGAATTAGCCAATATCTTCGGCTGGGATATCGATTTTGCCCTGGAGATACGCACAGGAGATCGTTTTACCGTAATCTTCCAGGAGGAGTATCTGCAGGGAGAAAAGCTGCGCAACGGACCGATATTGGCTGCCGAGTTCATCAACCAGGGTCGAACCTATCGAGCGGTGCGTTATGAGGACGCAACCGGCAGCGCCGATTATTTCACCCCGGAAGGACGCAGCATGCGCAAGGTTTTTTTGCGCGCACCAGTGGACTTCCGCCGCATCTCATCCCGTTTTACCAAAGAGCGCTGGCATCCGGTGCTGGGCAAGAAGCGCCCGCATCGCGGCGTTGACTATGCAGCAAAAACCGGCACGCCCATCAGGGCCGCAGGTGATGGAAAAATTGTCCACCGGGGTAAAAAGGGGGGTTACGGCCGTACTGTAATCATCCAGCATGGTCAACGCTACACAACCTTGTACGGCCACCTCTCCCGCTACAACAAGAAGGCCAAACAAGGCAGTAAGGTCAAACAAGGCCAGACGATCGGCTATGTTGGCCAAAGCGGCTTGGCTACAGGTCCCCACCTGCACTATGAATTCCGCGTCAATGGCACACATCGCAATCCGCTAACTGTAAAACTGCCTGCTGCAGAACCCATCGCTAAGAAATATCGGGCAGACTTTTTACTAAAAACCAGTATGCTAACTGCCCAGCTCGACACCTTAAACCGCATCGTTGTTGCGGATGCCCGCTGAGGAGTTATTTCTCGGCCTGATGTCGGGCACCAGTATGGACGGCATCGATACCATCGTTGCCGATTTCAACCAAGCTACACCCAGGCTTGTTGCGCAACATCACGAGCCCTACCCCGACGAACTGCGTAGTCAACTGATTGCATTGTGCCAGCCCGGAGACAACGAAATCGATCGTCTCGGTGTAGCGGATATTCAAGTAGCGGATGTTTTTGCCAATGCCGCACTCAGCCTGCTGGAAAACTTCGAAATCGCACCAAGCGCGATAAGGGCTATCGGCAGTCACGGACAAACCCTACGTCACCGACCGACTTTCAAGCATCCGTTCACATTGCAGATTGGCGACCCGAATACCCTATGCCAACGGACCGGGATCACCACTGTCGCAGACTTCAGGCGCCGGGATATCGCCGCACAGGGTCAGGGGGCCCCACTGGTACCTGCATTTCACAAACAACTGTTCCAGCACCCGAAGCTCAGCCGTGTCATTTTAAACATCGGCGGCATCGCAAATATAACCTGGCTCCCGGCGGGCGCAGAGCATCAGGTCCTTGGATTTGACACAGGCCCCGGTAATACCCTGCTCGATCACTGGGTTAGTACCCAAAAATCCCTGGCGTATGATGACAACGGAGACTGGGCCGCCTCCGGCTCGATAAATCAAGAGTTGTTGGCGTTTCTACTCTCAGACCCATTCTTCCAACAGCCACCGCCGAAAAGCACCGGTACTGATTATTTTAACCTTGGCTGGTTGAAGCCAAAATTGGTAGAGCCCATCCAGAACCACCAGGACATTCAGGCAACGCTGGCAGAATTTACTGCTCGCAGCATAGCTGCTGCAGTGACTAAATACTGCTCGAAGGCAGATGAGTTGTTTGTGTGTGGGGGCGGCGTACACAACACTGACCTCACGACTCGTGTGGCATCAAATCTGTCCAATATAGCAGTCAGCTCTACCACGAGGCTAGGCGTAGATCCTGACTGGGTCGAAGCTATGGCCTTCGCCTGGCTGGCCAAGCGCACCCTGGAAGGCAAACCCGGCAACCTTCCTGCCACCACCGGCGCCCGGGAAAACGTGGTTCTTGGCGGAATCTACCGGCAGTAACTGTTATTCACTTAAGTCCAGACCTTCCCTGGCGCAACTCACCCCTGGTGTTTAGTCTGCGGCGAATCATCTCGATATGCAGCCGCAGGTCAAACAGCTGATCGGCGAAAGAGAGCGGCACATCGACTTTCACCACTTCATGCTCTATCCGGTCAAGTTCCTGCCGATAATGGTTCTCTGGAGCTGGAACCTCGTGGAACAGCCCAAGATCGATCTCCTGCAGTTCCCGATACCAACGATAGATCTTTGAACGCATCCGCCAACGATAGATGGGCGGCATGATCTTCATGAAGGGAATCAGCAGGGCCACCAGAGGCAGCAATAAGACCTTCATGCGGTCCACAAAACTCGCGGCCCAGAATGGCAGATAGCGTTGCAGAAAAGGAGGACCGTAGCGATAAAATCGCTGAGCATCCGGACTGATGGGAAAGTCCAGGTTCTCAGCTGAAGGAAACTGCCCGACCTTTTCAAACCACCCACCTTCCGCGTGCACTGTCTGCGCAGCCTGCAGCAACAGGTCCACCAGTGCTGGGTGCAACTCCTCGCGCACCACCAGATTTACCGTGGCCGCCAGTAAAACTGTATCTTGATGGGGAATATTTTTTTGTAGATCGATCGCCCCTTCCGGTAAGACAATCGTAGACAGGAAGCGCAGATTACGGGCATAGGCGTCTGCCCGCGCAAAATTCATCAGATGCACACCCGGCGAGGAAAGTAGTTGCTTCACCACCGGAGACCTGGCCGAGGCCACCAGAAAAATGGCATCGACGCTGCCTGCCTGCAGTCTCCTGATGGATTCCGCGTTTCCCAAAGGGACCAGCTGCGTATTTTCTGCACTCAGGCCATTGATCGCCAGTACCTGCGCAACCAACTTCTGCGTTCCACTTCCAACCGGTCCGTTGGCCACCCTTTTACCTCGTAAGTCCGCGATGCGGTGAATTGGCTCTGCACCGCGGGTAAATACCCAGAGTGGTTCATAATAAAGGCTACCCAATGAGAATAAACCTTGTGCAGCTTCACCTTGGTGAACTCCCCCTTGGATAAATGCAACATCAAGCAACGCCTGTTCAGCGCTGAGCAGGTCAAGGTTTTCAACTGATCCCGCAGTCGAACGCACGAAAAGATCGACGCCTTCCTTTTGTAGGAATTCGCGATAACGATTACCAAACAAAAAATAGGCCCCTTGCTTATCGCCCGTGCCAATGGTGATGTTCTTAGGTGGCGCAGGATCTACAAACTGATAAGCCAGAACGAAACCGATAAGGGTAACGATCACCGAGGGTGCAATGGTGTGCAGCAGATTTGACTTTAGCATCATGGTATTAAAGTCGAGTTTTATAAAGATTACGAACAGGCCACATGGCATGCGAACTCAAGCATTGCTTTATGGCTAAACCTTTGGCGTAATCATAACCAGCCAAACCCATGATGGGTGAGGATAATGGCACAAAACCATGAGGAGAGACTTATGTCAAAAAAATTGGCCCTGTCTACCGCTATCGCTGCACTGATGACACTTCAGGCCTGCACGACAGTGGACCCATATACACGTGAGGAGCAAACGTCTAAGGCAGCAATCGGTGCCGCCATCGGAGCTGCGGCGGGCGCAGTTCTCGGAATCGCCACTTCCGATGACAAAAAGGAGCGCAAAGAACGTGCGTTAAAAGGTGCCGGTATCGGTGCGGTTGCTGGAGGCGGCGTTGGCTACTACATGGATGTTCAGGAAGCCAAACTACGCCAAAGCCTGGAAAATACCGGGGTCAGTGTGACCCGGAATGGGGAAAATATCATATTGAACATGCCAGGCAACATTACATTTGAAGTTGACAAGTCGAATCTACGACCTGATTTCGTCGAAGTGCTTCATTCGGTAAGCCTGGTCCTCAAAGAATATAAATCCACCATGATCGAAGTGGCCGGGCATACCGACAGCTCGGGTTCTGACTCATATAATCAAATGCTCTCGCAACAGCGCGCCCAGTCCGTCAGCAATGTGTTGGCCAGCGATGGAGTACAACCGGTGCGCATCGACACTGTAGGCTATGGTGAGACGCGTCCTGTGGCTTCCAACAGCACACCAGAAGGTCGCCAGCAGAACCGCCGGGTAGAATTGACCTTATTACCATACACCGAGGGATAGCTTCTCTGCCTGGCCAAATCCACAATCAAAAAAGGCGCAAAAAGCGCCTTTTTTGTCGAATATATCGATTATCTTAATCTATACCGAGAATGATGATCCACATCCGCAGGTGGTGGTTGCATTGGGGTTGCGGATGATGAACTGAGAACCTTGCAGTCCTTCGCTATAGTCGATTTCAGCTCCCATCAGATACTGCACACTCATGGGGTCAACCAGCAGGGTCACACCCTCGGTAACCACCTTGGTATCACCGTCATTCTCATTTTCATCAAATGAGAATCCGTACTGAAATCCAGAACAACCGCCACCTTGCACATAAACACGTAGCATCAGTTCAGAATTCCCCTCCTCTTCAATCAGTGCTGCAACCTTTGTGGCTGCTGACTTGGTGAAGATGATGTCATCGTTGATCGCTTCTGCAGTACTCATTAATTTAATCCTGCCGGTAACGGGCTCGAACTGACTGGCCCGGTTGTCTTCTAGATGGTCATATTATGCTATTACCTACAAAATTAGTCAAGTATTAGCCTTTCCAATATGAAATGAGCCTGAAGGGAGGGCGTATTTCTAACATGAAATGAGCCTGAAGTGACCTGATTCTGTCCATGATGGAGGTATGAAAACCATCATGAACGATTCTCACATTGAAACCCTCGAACAGGTCCGTCAATTTCTGGATAGCGCCGCGGTCATGGAGATCACCATCCCATCAAAGACCGAGAGCTACCGCTGGATTCAAGGGACGCTGGTTCGGTTCCAGTATCTGACACTTAGCAAGTCGGACCGAGGGCTGATACGTCGCTATCTACAGCAGATCAGCGGCTACTCCAGAGCGCAGATTGCACGGCTGATAAAGCAGTACCGGAAGATCCGGACGGATTCAGCGCCGACAGTGTACCGCGAAGGGCTTTACCACCAAATACACACGGGAGGACATCCGTCTGCTGGCACGACTCGATGAGCTACACGGCACGCTCAGTGGTCCGGCCACCAAGAAGCTCTGTGAGCGTGCCTGGCAGGTTTTCAAGCAGGCAGAGTACCAGCGTCTTGCCGGCATCTCGGTTTCGCACCTCTACAACCTGAGGCAGTCGACACCCTACGCTCGGCAACGAGGAACGGTCAACAAAACGCATCCGGTACAGAGTCACATTGGTGAACGACGCAAACCCAGGCCCGAAGGCCATCCCGGTTATATCCGTGTCGACACCGTCCATCAGGGCGACTGGGACGGTACCAAAGGGGTCTACCATGTCAATGCGGTTGACGAGGTCACGCAATTCGAGGGAATCGCTTCTGTCGAGCGCATCAGCGAACGCTACCTCATCCCAGTGCTGGAGTCTCTGATCGATAGCTTTCCATTCATCATCAAAGGCTTCCATGCTGACAACGGCTCAGAGTACATCAACAAACGCGTCGCCGATCTGCTCAACAAATTGCTGATAGAACTTACCAAGTCCCGCTCCCGCAGGACCAACGACAATGCGCTGGTAGAAAGCAAGAATGGTTCCATTGTCCGCAAGCATCTGGGCTATCACCATATTCCTCAGAAGTGGGCTCCTTTGATCAATGAATTCAACCAGAAATTCCTCAACCCCTACATCAATTACCACCGTCCCTGTTTCTTCCCCATCGTGATAATCGATGCCAAGGGAAAACAGAAAAAGACCTACCCATATAAGGCAATGATGACACCCTATGAGAAGCTCAAATCACTCCCAGATGCCAAACAAACCCTCAAGCCAGGCATGACCTTTAAGCAGCTCGATGACATCGCTCTGAGCATCAGCGATAATGAAGCTGCACACCAACTCAATGAGGCCCGCAAACAACTCTTCAAAACGATTCATGAACAGGATCAACAGGTCGCTTAATCTCCAACATCAAGCACCTTACTATTACTCCCGTTCAGGCTCATTTAAAGATTGGAATACACTGTATTAGCCATGCCCCCTATTCCTGCTCCACTGCAACAGCATCTTTATTGTAAGCGGGCTGTGGAGCTTCAATCTCTTCAGCATGTATAAGCTTGCCGTTGACCTCAGCGCCCATCTCCATTTCAAGCAAGGCATAAGTCACTGTACCGGTTATCCTTGCTTTTGGCGCAAGCTCGACCCGATTGGTGGCAATCACATCGCCAATGACAGAGCCGTTTAGCATCACGTTCGCCACCCGGACATTTCCTTCAACAGTCCCCTCTTCACTCAATGTCAGAGTTGCCTTCTCATCATCCACCTCTGAGATCACATTTCCCTTGATCACGCCATCAACATGCAGACCGCCAGAGAAGTGAACACTACCCTCGATTGCCGTCCCCTTGCCAACAACCGTGCTGATCTTCGGACTACGAAACCGCTTTTTTCTCAATCCCATTTTGAACTCCTATGCTGCCAACGCTTCAGGTGACTGGCGCCCAGTCGAATGATTTCGTTACCGAATCCAATTTTTTGCTCTCAGGCTTCACATTGATGATCAATTTTACAGGTTTAAAGCCTGTCGGTATTTTCAACATGCCTTCCACGTTCTGAAAGAACCGAAATCTCATCTTATGACTGCTCTTCTTATCGACGGCAATCTTCTCAAGCCCTAAGTTCACATTCCGCCCATCCTGCGACCCTGCCAGGGTGATTTCAATTTTACCCTTTGCCACTAAGCCACTGTTAATCGCCTGACTGACGGTAAATGCATAGCTGAAGTCACCTTCTGCTTGACCCGCTGAAAGTTTGAATTTCTGAATACGCAGAGCCTTCGCTGCGGAATCAGTGGATACAATCCCGCGCAGGAAAGCCAACTCCTCCTCCATCTTGAGCCGTTCGTCCTGCAAGCGTTTGATCTGTCCTTTGATCGCTCGTATTGCCTCCTGATCAATCTGGGCCGTCTGGTTTGCAATGGCCAACTCACGCCGCAGTTCTTCTCGCTCTTCTTCGAGCAGTCTGACTTTATCCTCTAACGAAGGTTTGAAGACTGCCAGGCCCCTCGGCAATCCTGCACCACCCATTTGGTAGCCGTACCAGCCAGTCGCCAGAATTATCAACAGCAGTAATGAAATGCGCAGCCAGGAAGGCACCCACTCACTCTGGGTGACAATCTTGGGCTTACGATATTTTCGAGCTATCGACATACGGCCTCAGGGCAACAATGCCACTTGTTCAAGTCCTGTGGTTTCCGGCAGACCAAACATCAAATTCATATTCTGTACAGCCTGTCCGGCTGCCCCTTTCACCAGATTATCAATCACTGAACTGATCACCACTATTTCGCCATCCAGTGGTCGATGAACGGCAATCCGACAACAGTTGACACCCCGCACGCTACGGGTTTCCGGATGTGAGCCGGACGGCATGACATCCACAAAAGGCTCATCTTTGTAGCGTTCTTCGAACAGCTGCTGAAGGTCTAGATCGGGCTGTTTCAAGCGGGCATACAGCGTCGCCTCGATGCCTCTAACCATCGGCACCAGATGCGGGACGAACGTCAGTCCAACGTCAGTCCCAGCTGCACGGCTCAAAGTCTGACGTATTTCAGGCTGATGCCTGTGACCCGGAATAGCATAGGCCTTGAAACTCTCTCCTGCCTCACTCATCAGGCTTCCCACATTGGCTTTGCGGCCAGCGCCACTAACACCTGACTTAGTATCCGCTATCAAATGGTCAAGTTCGATCAAGCCCTTTTCCACCAACGGTAAAAAACCCAAGGTAACAGCCGTAGGGTAACAACCCGGGTTAGCCACCAAACGTGCTTGCTTCACTGCATCACGGTTGATCTCAGGCAGACCGTAAACCGCCTCATCCAGGTACTCAGGACAGGCATGCTGCATGCCATACCAGTGCTCCCAGACAGTCCGATCCGAGATCCGAAAATCAGCCGCCAGATCCACCACCTTCACCCCTGCTTCCAGCAATGCGGGCGACTGCCGCATGGCGATGCCGTTTGGTGTGGCAAAAAACACCAGATCGCAAGCACTCAGAATAGACTCCTCAGGTTCCACAAATGGCAGATCGATATGCCCGCGCAGATTTGGAAAGATATCCGCCACTGGACGCCCAGTTTCAGAACGGGATGTTATCGCCAGCAGTTCACAATCCTTGCGCAGCACAAGAAGGCGCAGCAACTCCACGCCCGTATAACCTGTAGCACCTACAACTCCGATCTTAAACATGATGGACTACCGTAAACCTGTACCTAGGGAAAGCCCTTAATCATACGTACAGACAGGGAAAAGCGAAAGTGGCGGCACATGAAATCAGCCTTGTTGAGCTCTTTTTTTACGCCCTATCACTCGACTGGAATCCACTTGCCAGCCTGCAAAATTGTCGACCTCGGTGGTCTTTGGAGAGGTAAAAAAACGTCAACCGAGGCTGGTAATTCGATCTTACAACCCCCAGAGTATAGGCAAACAAATCGACAAGGGTACAACATGGACACCATTGACACCCTAGCCCTTACCCTAGGCGCTGGCTGGGCTGCCGGCATCAACCTCTATGCAGCCATCTTCATGCTGGGCTATCTCGGCGCCACGGGTAGTGTTGCGCTGCCACCCGGACTCGAAGTGCTGAGTGACCCGCTAGTAATGACAGTAGCAGGCATTATGTACTGCATTGAGTTTTTTGCCGATAAGACCCCCGGGGTCGACACCGGCTGGGACACCCTCCACACGTTTATACGTATTCCGGCAGGCGCCGTACTCGCCGCCGGAGCCGCTAGTGGCGTTGACGTTAATGAGGCAGCCCAGCTGGCGGCAGCTCTGGTGGGCGGCACGCTGGCGGCGGGCAGTCACTTCACTAAGACCGGCTCGCGAATCCTTATCAATACTTCACCGGAACCCGTCACCAATTGGACTGCATCGGTGCTTGAGGATATCGCTGTCATCGGTGGCCTTTGGACCGCACTCAACTATCCGCTTGCCTTCATCATTTTACTGGTCTGCTTTTTCATCCTGGTTGTCTGGCTATTACCCAAGATCTGGCGCGCCCTGCAACGCCTGTTCGAAAAACTGGGTAATTTTTTCAGGGGCAGGCAGAACGAGTCCCTTGGTCAGGACAGAAGTCGGGTGGATATCCTGAAATCACTTTACGATGAGAACAATCGTAAGAAACCTTAAGCTTGCTCGGTCAAACCGGGTAAAGACGGGCGAACTCCTGGGCATTACGCAGCAGACTGTCTTCGATGGAGACCCCCGCAAACCAGTTGCCCGTTAGCGCCATGGGCTGATCATGCAACACCCGATCAAGCTTGCTGACTCGCTCAGCATGCCCCAAGCGCAGGGCCGGCAGGCGGTTTTGGTATTTGGCACTGTCCAGAATATTGCTCTCACGGACACCCAGCACTTCTCCGATACGCTTCATTTTACCTTTATCATCCAACCTGTCAGGCCGAAAATGAAAGGTAAAGGCACGGTAATTTGGATCCGGAATCAGATCACGCGACACCACAGAATAGAACTCGTCATCCCGGCCGATAATGCCTGC
This sequence comes from uncultured Gammaproteobacteria bacterium, assembly GCA_963797085.1. Classification (GTDB taxonomy): domain Bacteria; phylum Pseudomonadota; class Gammaproteobacteria; order Chromatiales; family Chromatiaceae; genus JASJBU01. The sequence continues at coordinate 455,113 of CAWCOA010000006.1, read as the reverse complement.
CAACGGCTTGAGATCAAGTGCTTCTGCTTTCAATAACACAGCAACACTCTCAATCTCAACCATCTGTATCTGTGCAAGGTCTGCCGCCAGCTGGGGCTGCGTGGATTGCAATAGCCTGGCTGCCACATCCGGGGCAGTTGCCAACGCCAGTCGAGGCGCCTCAATCGTCTGCTCACCTGCAATGGTGACCCGATATCCAGCCTCGGCTTGTTCGATTCCCGTGACAGGACTGTCCACCCTGACCTCCAGTCCCGGCTGGCTGACAATTTCGTTGACAAAAGACGATAATCCAGCGGGCCCTGTATAACTTCGCATGATCTCCTTGCGACGAGGTTTCTTCCTGAACATGGCATCCGCCGGGAAATCTGCCGACGGCTGGCAGGAAACAGCGTCCAGGGCAGGGCCCAGCACCTTCTGGAAGTTACGCCTGCCAATGACCTTTGAGAAATATTCGCCAGCTGAACGCCCCTCCTTTTTAGTGAAAAACAGGCGCGGAATGACCCCCAGGAGTTCAAAATAATTGAGTTGGGAGGGTATTGTCACCAGACCCCGTTCTGTTTGCAGCATATAACTCAGCTTCTGCTTGGCCTGAAGGGAGGCCAGCTGACCTGTTTCCTCAAGGATCTTCAGCAGATTGCCATAGCTGTTGTAGCAGGTGTGGGCACCCAGTTCGGCCCAGATGCCCCCTTCGGCAGTATTAAATTGATGCGTATGCAGACATCCGCCTGGCTCATGGGCTGACTCCAGAACCAACGTCTTGATCCCCCGTTCATTCGCAAGATGCGCAAAGCCCAAGCCACTGATCCCGGCACCGATGATTAACAGCTCTACGCCATCATTACTCATTTTATGACCACCCCTAAAAGCTAATCTGGGATATAATTACATGTTGCTGAAATGTAAAAACCGCAGGTGGCGAGCCATCTGCGGTTCAGGAATTCTACTGAATTCGGAGTTGGCTAGTTAGCCGCAACCCCCTCCAGACGAAGAGCCACAGGTCCCGCAACCACCACCGTCAACAGGCTGTAAGTTGTTGAATACGAAACTGGCATTTCCATCACCACGATCTACGAAATCGATCTCTACACCCCGCAGGTACTGCATGGTGCCGTCATCCACGATCACTTTGAAGCCATCGCATTCCAGCACACCGTCATTGTCATTGATTGCTTCACTGAAGGTCATCCCGAAACTGACGCCACTGCAACCGCCAGGGGTCGCGAACACTCGAACACCTTCGATATTGTCTTCCACCTGCTGGAACAACTCACCCATTTTGACCTGCGCAACAGAGGTCAGGCTTAACTCGGTTTCGCTCAGGGCATTTAAACTCATCCCGATATCTCCTAGAAAAAATGATTAATTAGGCGGAATCTTATCAAATTACTGCCGGTAAAGCCACTTAACCCATTAGCAAAGTAGGTTTTTACCGTCGATATCAGCAAGATCAGGACAGGTTAGATTGCCAGCTGATTGCGGGCCCGAAGTTCGTATAAATGACGCTCCGCATCTACTAAATGCTGCCCCCAGTGGAGATGGTAGCCTTTGTGCCAACCCTCCACAGCCCTATCGGGTTCACCATCGATAAGCTTCAGACCGTTTTTCAGTTCACAGTAGATGTCCGTCAAATCATCCGCCAGACTGCCGCTCATACTCTGCTCATCGTCGGCGACATCGAATTCCATCCAATAACTATCTCGGTCGCCAAGCATATTGCGCAACTGACTGTAGAGTTCAAATCGGGCATCAAGGTCCGCAGACGGGTGATGGCCATTCATCGGATCCGGTAAATTGAGAGAGGCAACGGCGGCATGCAGTCTTGGCAAAAGATTAGCCACCGCATTTAGCCAGTTGGTGTCGCCATCATTGAGGCAATCGACCAACTCACAGTAGTGGGCGGCTAGGGTTTTCAATTCATGAACTTGCGGACTCATGGAATCCCCCCGATTATTTTTAACATTGATTCGACTCTCTGGGCCAGCTCTCCAAATCCCTGAAGCGATCTGTCTACCCACCTTCAATATTCCAATGAGAAAGTTGTGTTGCTGTGTAATATTTTAGCAGTCAGTTCTGACAATCCTAGGCAAACACTTCAATCTAGGAACAAATATCGATAGAAAATATCAAATAGCATTAATTCCGACAATTGACAGAAACCCTAACCAAGCCCACATAAATCACCCTCCTGCTGATCCAGGAATTGGGGAATGATACAAAGGCAGTTAAACTCCCCGGCATGCAAGAGCCCAACTACTCCTTACCGACGGTGCTGGCTATCGGAGGCCATGACCCTAGCGGCGGCGCCGGCATTCAGGCAGACATCGAGAGTATTGCCGCCAATGGCTGCCATGCAGCGACCGCAGTGACCTGCCTGACTGTGCAGGACAGTTGCGATCTCATTGCCCTGCATCCGGTAGATCCTGCTCAGCTGATCGCGCAGGTGGAAGCAGTGCTCGGCGATGGCAAAATCGGTGCTATGAAGATCGGTCTGATTGGCGCTGCTTCGATTGCCCAAGCACTGGTTTCTCTCCTGAAGGACCATGCGGCCCCCCCGGTGATTTTTGACCCGGTGTTGGCCACGGGCGCAGGCAGCGAGCTGGCCAGTGAAGAGCTGTTGGAGGTTATCCGCTACGAACTCTTACCACTATGCAGCCTAATCACCCCGAACAGTCTGGAGGCGCGGCGGCTCTGCGGAAAAGATTTACCATTAGACGAGTGCGCCCAGATGCTGCTGGCAGGTGGCGTAAAGTCTATTCTAATAACCGGCACCCATGAACAGTCCGCAACTGTCAGCAACCGGCTTTTTGACCGGAATGGCCTGCTTGACGAGTCCCATTGGGAGCGACTGCCCGGGGAGTATCACGGTTCTGGCTGTACCTTGGCTGCCGCCATCTCAGCCTTTATCGCCCGGGGCACACCACTGAGCGAAGCAGTCCGGCAAGGCCAGGCTTATAGCTGGCAGAGCCTCAAACAGGGTTTTCGCAGTGGCCGATGCCAATCCCTGCCCGATCGACTATACAAACTGGGCCGAACCCCAAGATGAATAGACAACAGCAGCTGCAGGGACTATACGCTATCACTGACGGAGAGCTGGCCACCCATCTGGATCTGACGGAACAGGTCACTGCCGCATTAGAAGGTGGCGCGCGCATCATCCAGTATCGGGACAAGGGCAGCGATCGGCAACGCAGACTGGCCGAAACTACCGGCCTACTCCAGCTAACCCGAATACATAATGCCCTCCTGATCATCAACGACGATGTTGGACTGGCCAATGAGATTGGCGCCGACGGTGTGCATCTGGGCAGAGATGATTCAGACCTCGAGCGTGCCAGATTTCAATTGGGGCCGGATGCCATCATCGGCATCTCCTGTTACAACCGACTGGATCTGGCGTGGCAGGCCCAACAGGCCGGCGCAGACTATGTGGCCTTCGGACGTTTCTTTCCCTCCCGGACTAAGCCGCAGGCGATCCAGGCTGACCTTGAACTGCTGAGCAAGGCCCGGCTGGAGCTCAATTTGCCACTGGTTGCCATCGGCGGCATAACCCCGGAAAATGGCGCCCCATTAATTTCAGCAGGCGCCGATATGCTGGCGGTCATTCACGGTGTTTTTGGCCAACCTGACGTGCGCCAGGCCTGTCTACAATTCAAACCCATTTTTCAAGCCAGAGGATAACCAGCTATGAGTCGCTCCCATGACCTCTTCGCCCACGCCCAACTACACATCCCCGGCGGGGTAAACTCACCGGTGCGTGCCTTCCGCGGGGTTGGGGGCGATCCGGTGTTCATCGATTCGGCCAGCGGTGCTTATATTTTCGATCCGGACGGCAAGCGCTATATCGACTATGTGGGTTCCTGGGGGCCCATGATCCTTGGCCATGCCCACCCTGAAGTGATTGCTGCGGTGGCCTCAATTATCCACAAAGGTTTGAGTTTTGGCGCCCCGACCGAACTGGAAAGCCTGATGGCTGACAAGGTCTGCGAGCTGGTCCCCAGCATGGATCTGGTGCGCATGGTCTCCTCCGGCACCGAGGCAACCATGTCCGCAATCCGACTGGCCCGCGGGTTTACTGGCAGGGACAAGATCATCAAGTTCGAGGGTTGCTACCACGGCCATTCCGACTCCCTACTAGTGAAGGCCGGTTCCGGCATGTTGACCCTGGGCGAACCCAGTTCACCAGGCGTGCCGGCCTCCCTGGCGGAGCATACCGTCACCCTCAATTACAACAACAGCGAACAGGTCAAGCAGACCTTCGCCCAGATTGGTGAACAGATCGCCTGCATCATTGTCGAGCCGGTGGCGGGTAATATGAACTGTATTCCACCTATTCCCGGTTTTCTGCAGACCCTGCGTGAGGTCTGCGACCAGTCCGGTGCCGTTTTGATCTTCGACGAAGTCATGACCGGTTTTCGGGTTGCATTGGGCGGCGTACAGGCCCATTACGGCATTCGACCCGACCTGACCACACTGGGCAAGGTCATCGGCGGCGGCATGCCGGTGGGCGCCTTTGGCGGCAAGCGTGAAATCATGGAGCGAATCGCCCCCCTCGGCCCGGTGTATCAGGCTGGCACTCTCTCCGGTAACCCCGTGGCCATGACTGCCGGCCTGAAGACCCTGGAACTGATCTCGGCGCCTGGCTTCTTCGATGAGCTTTCGAGCAAAGTGGAGACCCTGGTCAATGGCATCCTGGACAAAGCCAGAGTCGCAGGCATCCCCATGACGGAAAATCATGTCGGCGGGATGTTCGGCCTGTTCTTCAGCGAGGCTGACAAGGTCACTGATTTTGCCGGCGCCACCGCCTGTGACCAAGAGAGATTCAAGCAGTTCTTCCATGCCATGCTGGACCGCGGGGTCTATCTTGCCCCGTCCTCCTATGAAGCCGGATTCGTCTCAGCCGCCCATACGGACGAGGATATCGAAGCGACCATTGATGCGGCTGCCCAGTCCTTCGAGACCCTGCAATGATCCGCCAACCCCCTGTATTCAGACTCCTATGCAGCTTCCCGGCGATCTTCTTGAGTGCCGGTTGCAGCTGGGACAGCATGCAACGCACAGGCTACGAAACCGTTGAATCCATGCGCCTGAAGCAGTGCCTGGATAGACCCGATGCAGACTGTCCCACTGATCGCACCCGCTATGAAGACTACCAATCTGAGCGGGATCAATTACAAGATCAGGATCGCTGAATCTGCGTCTTATCGACATGTTTCTGCTGTTGCTGCAGCTGGTCCAGTCCCGTTAGCGTTCGCGAATGACCGATCTCTTCAACCAACTGCTGGAATGGATTTCAAACCATACATTCTGGGCGGGTGTCGCGGTCTTTTTCGTTGCCTTTTCCGAATCGGTGGCGATTTTTGGCCTGCTGGTGCCTGGAGTGGTACTGATGTTTGGCTTCGGCGCCTTGATTGCTACCGGAGTCCTCGAATTCTGGCCGGTTTTCTGGTGGGCAGTGGCGGGAGCCGTTACTGGAGACGGCCTGAGTTTCTGGATTGGGCGCCGCTTTCAAGATCAACTGCGAGGCTTCTGGCCCTTCAGCAGGCATCCTCGAATGCTTCAGCGGGGCATTGATTTTTTTCAGCGCTACGGTGGTAAAAGCGTTGCCATCGGGCGTTTTTTTGGCCCGGTACGTGCCGTGATTCCGCTCGTAGCCGGCATGCTGGGTATGCCAGCCTGGCGTTTTGTCTTTGCCAATCTGCTCTCGGCACTGGCCTGGGCACCGGCCTATCTGCTCCCAGGCGTGGTCTTAGGGGCATCCCTGGAACTGGCCTCGGAAGTAGCCTTCCGGCTGGTATCGTTGCTGTTACTGCTCCTGCTTATGATCTGGCTGGTATTTCATGCGGTACGCGGCTTTTACCGGCTGACCCAGCCCCACACCACACAAATCGTTCAGTTTCTGTCCCGTTGGGGCGGCAACCACCGCGGTTTCCAGGAAATAGCCCGAGCCTTGGGTAACCCCGAACATCCGGAGATCAAGGGCCTGACACAGCTGGCCAGTCTGCTGATCTTTTCCATGGCTTTTTTTGTCCTGCTGACTGGATTCCTGCCCAGCCAGCCGGCCTTCAACCTCGACAATACGCTCTACAGCGCACTGCAAAGCCTGCGATCCCCCTGGTTCGATGAGCTGATGGTCCATTTCACACGTTTGGGCGATCTCTCCGTGATTCTGATCTTCGCCATCTCGGTCGCGCTGATTCTGCTCCTGCGCGGGGACTGGAGAACACTGGGCTACTGGCTGGCGGCAAGCCTTTTCGGCTTACTGGTACCGATAGCGCTGAAGTATGGCCTGCGCATTCCCCGACCTGATTCAGGTGTGGTACATCTCGGACCCTGGTCCTTTCCCAGTGCCCACGTATTGCGGGCGTTGACCGTTTATGGCTTCTTCTCGGTGATGATTGCCCGCTCCATTCTGCGCGACTGGCGTTGGGTCGCCTATAGCCTGGTGGCTGTTGCAATTGCAGCGATATCGCTCTCGAGACTCTATCTTGGGGTGCATTGGTTTACCGATATCGCGGGAAGCCTGCTGCTTGGGCTGGCCTGGATATCCGCCCTGGGCATTGCCTATCATCGGCATACTCAGCCCACCACTCATCCTTTGCAGCTCACCCTTGGAGTTGCCGCCATTCTGCTCATTACCCTGGCTGCCGATGCCTGGTTAAACCAGAGCAAGGCGGTGAAACGCTTTCAACCCGACCCCGCCAGCATTCTAATCTCTGAACCGCTCTGGTTGTCCGGGGAGACCAGGCTTCCCAGTAACCGGCGTGATGTTCGTGAGCGTCTCAATCATCCACTGGATGTGCAGTATGCCGGAGACCTGCAGTGGCTATCCGCGCGCCTGCGGGAGCACAACTGGCGACCTGCAGAACGATTGGCCTGGTCTAATCTGCTGCGTCTGCTGTCACCCTCATTGGAACTGCAGGAGCTGCCGGTTCTGCCCCAGGTACATGATGGACGTCATGAAGCACTGATCCTGGAAAAAAGACTCCCGCAAGGGGGCCGTCTTGTGTTGCGGTTCTGGAGCACCGAATACCGCCTGGATGGCTCGCTCCAACCACTGTGGGTGGGCAATGTATCCAGTCAGCGTAAAACCTTGTTGATAAATATTCTCAGCTACCCGGTTACACAGACAGAATTTGCCAAACCATTAGCTATCTTGCGCAATGACCTTATCAGGGCGAAGGTGGAGCCACTGAATTCAGCCGACAGCCCTCTAATGATCAAAGACTGAACGACCAGGATACACTCCACATCTGCTATTGAATGTCACACAATTTTGCTAGTATGGCCGGTTTTCTCAGCAGATATTAAGAGTCAATAAACTATGCTAAAAATCACCCGGCTTTTCGGAGCGTTAATCCTTGCGTCCACTCTCAGCGGCTGTGGCGGCCCCAGTGATTTCAAACCAACTGAGGGAATGGCTGTCGCTGACATCTTTGCCGCTGCCTGCCAGGTCTGTCATGGCGAAAATGGTAGTGGAAAATTCGGTTTTCTTTTTAAAGTCGCGGGAACCGATGATTCTATCGAAGAGATCGCCACACTCCTCAATCAAGGTGGCCATATCATGCCCAGCTTCCCGAATATGAGTGACGAAGAACGTCTGACCATGGCGGCTTACGTCAAAGCACTGTAGGACCGGGGCGGTAACACCTAACCAGGGTTACCGCCATCACTCCCCCCAGCGGGGCAGCAGATCATGCTCGATGCCGAGATGATCGAGCACCCGTCCCACCATGAAATTAACCAGATCCTCGACCGTTTCAGGATTGTAGTAGAAACCGGGATTGGCCGGCATGATCACCGCCCCCATGCGGCTAAGTCGCAGCATATTCTCCAGATGGATCTCAGAAAACGGTGTTTCCCGCACCACCAGAATCAGTTTACGCCGCTCCTTCAGCATCACATCCGCTGCCCGCTCCATCAGATCATTACTGGCACCGCTGGCAATAGCAGCAAGAGTGCCGGTAGTGCAGGGACAAACCACCATCGCCTGGGGTGGATTCGAGCCACTGGCCACTGGCGCCATCCACTGTTGCCGACCAAAAACCTGCAACTGTTCGGGTTCGGCATCGAAACGCTCTGCGAGTATTTGTTGCATTTCAGTGGGACGAGACGGCAGATCCAAATCCGACTCCATCTGCAATACGATCTGCCCAGCCTGGGAAATCATCAGATAGACCTGTCTGCCGGCGCCGATCAGGCACTCCAGCAGCCTCAGCGCATAAGCGCTGCCTGAAGCACCGGTAATAGCCAGGGCAATGGGCTGTTCTAAGCTGCTCATGATGCGGATTGTAGAGCATCCAGCAAACGTTGGTGGATGCCTTCAAAACCACCATTACTCATGACCAGCACATGATCACCAGGCTGTGCGACTGTTACGATCTGCTCGACAATCGACTGGGTATCCACGAACACCTCGGCCCGAGCCCCCAAGGGCAGCAGTGCCTCTTGCGCATCCCAATTCAGGTCCTCTGGTGCATAGAGTATCACTCGGTCGGCCTGCAGCAGGGATGCAGCCAACTGGTTGACCAGGACTCCCCGCTTCATGGTATTTGAACGTGGCTCCAGCACAGCGACGATTGGCGCTTTGCCTACCTGCTGGCGCAATCCATCAAGGGTCAACCTGATGGCGGTCGGATGGTGGGCAAAATCATCGTAGATCCTGACACCTCGCGCTTCGCCACGCAGTTCCATGCGGCGTTTGACGTTTTTGAAACGGCCCAAGGCCTCGATCGCCAACTTGGGCGGCACTCCCGCATGGCGGGCCGCCGCCAAGGCTGCGAGGGCATTCGAAAGATTGTGCTGGCCGATGAGGGACCATTTAACCCGTCCGACATTCTCCCCATCACAGATGACATCGAATTCCGAACTATCCGCTGCTGTGTTAAGCGCATGCCAACCTGCCTCGATATCCGGGGCAAAATATTCCACGGGGGTCCAGCAACCCATGTCGAGGACCTCCAGCAGATTTGCATCATCCAGCGGACTGATGATCAAACCAGTCCCAGGCACGGTGCGCACCAGATGATGAAACTGGCGTTGAATCATCTCCAGGTCATCGAAGATATCGGCATGATCGAACTCCAGATTGTTCAACACCAGGGTTTGCGGGTGGTAGTGGACAAACTTTGAGCGTTTATCGAAAAAGGCCGTATCGTATTCATCCGCTTCGACGACAAAGAACGGTTCATCCCCCAGCCGCGCGGAAACCCCGAAGTTCTCCGGCACCCCGCCGATCAGAAAGCCGGGGTGCAGCCCCGCATCCTCGAGAATCCAGGACAACAGACTGGCGGTACTGGTCTTGCCGTGAGTTCCGGCCACGGCTAATACCCAGCGTTCCTGAAGTATGTGTTCAGAGAGCCATTGGGGACCGGAGGTATAGGGCAGCCCTTGGTCCAGCATGTATTCAACCACCGGATTGCCCCGGGACATGGCATTGCCCACCACGACTACGTCCGGCGGCGGCTGCAGATGCTCGGGCAGGTAGCCTTCCATCAGCTCGATACCGGCCTGCGCCAGCTGTGTGCTCATGGGCGGGTAGACATGTGCATCCGAGCCACTGACCGTATGGCCCATGGCCCGCGCCAACAGAGCGATACCCCCCATGAAGGTCCCGCAAATACCAAGAATATGCAGATGCATCAGTTCACAATCGGAAAAAGCATAAATGATAGATTCCAGGATACCAGGGTATACAGCACAGCAATACCCAGGCCCAGACTGAAGCGCGTATCGAAGGTATGGCGCAGAATGTGCCCCATCACCACCATGCTCCATATAATCAGTGCCAGCAGCAGCAGCCCTGCCTCACTCGATTCAGAGTGATGGCTCCAGGCAACCAACGGCAGCGCCAACAGTCCGAGCAGGAAGCCACTCCCCATGAGCGCCGTCGCCGCCTGCTGGAAACGTGCCAGAATGCCATGAAATTTAAGACCGAGATAGAGCACCGAAAGCATCAGCAGCACTTCAAACAGGCCTTCCAGAAACGCTATCGGCACACCGATGCGGGCATCTGCAATCATCGCCATCCCGACCAAAAGATTCAGTGCCGCAGTTATTATAAACAGAAATGATGAAGCGCTTAGATCTTGCGGAGCGGCACGCAGCAAACAGAGATCGACAAAGAAATTAAGCAGGGATTTCAAAGATTCACCTAATAGCAGCAGAGGAGCGCATCATATCATCTGTTTGAGCAGCGATCTCATTTGCAACCGGAGGCTGATATCGCCGGCAATCAGGCCGCTGAAACTTGCAGCGCAACGCCTTTTATCGGACCAACAGACGGCGAGCATTTAGCCTCCAACTTCACTTGGAATCAGCATGCAGCGGTCCACGTATTCCTTGGCGGTCCAATCCAGCCAGCCGCCAGCTGTGGTTTAATCTGGAGACATTGCTGTATTTCGACATGCTAAACTTTAATAATAAGCAAAATTCAATCGTCATCATTGGTGGTTATGAATAATGCCCTGTGAAACCTTCAGCCAACGAGTGCTCTGCCCCTGCCACGGCATGTTGCAAGTAGTCTCTGTGGAAGGAGGCGTGGCGGAAAGCGTCGACGGATATTGCTGGAAGCTGTTTGTGGCCGATGAGCGCATAATCAGCCACACGGGGCTCTCTGAAGTACGCTACGGCGATTGGACCCCCCGCAGTGGCAGCTCCCGCTCCAAAATTCGTGGTGCGACTGCATGGAGCATGATCGAAGAAACCGGCGAGCGTCTCATAGAAGCACTAGAGGGGTGCGCCGACCAAGTTCCCTTTCAGCCCATGGACAAGCTCGAATACTGGCTTCTGGATGAGCAGACGCAGCGCCCCCTGGCCCTGTTGGAAAGTCGCGTACGCCTTGAACAACCGATCAACATCGATTCGCCCCACTGGCACCCCGGTGCTGCGGCCAAACGGCAGTTCCAGTCTGAGTACGGTGATGCTGACAGCTTGATGGGTTTGATTCAGCAGAGAGCCGGCAGCAGACCGGCAGGGCTCTGGGTGGAGAGGGCAGATGACGGCACAGGTCGCCAGTTGAATGGCGATGAGCTGGACAGCCAGTATTTTCCGGAACTCTTCCTATCGACCGACTGGCCCAACCCGGAACAAACCCGCTTGGCCAAAGATTTTCTGGCCTGGCAGGCGCCCTGGCTGCTGCAGATGCACCACCTCAATCCATCGACCCGTGACTGGCTGGAGCAGGCTGCCTGGCAGAGACCGCTGGAAACCAGCAAAGTCTTCCGACTCTTTCCACGGGTTGTGGACACGCAAGGACTTACCGTCACCCGGGTCAAGGCCCGACTTTTGTGTGAAGAGAAGAGTGCTGTAGGCAGCAACGAGCCCTTCTACCCGTTCTACAACGAATGAATCGGGCCGGTGAATGTTTCAACCTGGCTTCAATCAACCGAACCCAGCCCCTGTTTGATCAGCCAGTTGTTGAATCCACCAGACATCACCTTGACGTTATCATGCCCCAGCAAGCGCAATGCAAAATGCGCTTTCGAGGATAACAGGCCGGTATCGCAGTAGAGTACGACAGGCTTATTCCCAGGCAGTTGACTGCGTTTGGCAACGATCTCTCGCCATTCGATATGTATGGCACCCGGAATATGACCGTTGTCAAACTGATCCTGCAGCCTTGTGTCGACGATAAAAAAATCCTCCAGGCCGATACTGGTCATCTGATCCGGGGTGATGGAGCCTTCAGCATATTCCGCAAATTCCAGAAATTCTTCCAACGCAGCCAGTAGATCACCATTCTCCGCCAAGCTTTGCAGCGGCAGACAGATAATCGCAAGTGATATGATTATATGACGCATAGAAATCAACCTGATTGAATGACTCGACTGGACAACAAAATAACAGCCGCCGGCATGACAAACAATTTACTCCAGGACCCAATACCCATAGCAATACCATGGATAAAGTGTCTGCCGGCCCTGGCCATCTGCATTCTGCTCTTCTCATCCGCCAAGCTAGCGGCGGAAATCTACACCTGGCAGGACGCACAGGGCCATACCCATTTTGGTGATAGGCCACCCGCAGAGAGTCGGGCCACCGAACTCAAACTGCGCATCAATACCTATACCAGCCCTGAGATCAAACCGCTCTCAGGCATTACCCCCAGCAAAGACCTTCGTAAGGTCGTCATGTACAGTACTGAGTGGTGCGGCGTGTGCAAAACAGCGAAACGTTATTTCAAGGAGAGAAAAATTCCTTTCAGGGAGTATGATGTAGAGAAATCACGGAAAGGCGAGAGCGATTTCAAACGCCTCAGGGGGCAGGGGGTCCCAATCATACTGGTGGGCAAACAACGTTTGAATGGCTTCTCGACTGCCAGGTTTGAATCAATCTACAAGCAGAAATAATAATTGCAGACAGACGACAGGAAGAAGCACCTAAGCGAAAAGTCTGCGCATAATCCAACATGTTTGAAGCACACACTCTCCTTGCCAAGATCCGCCGGCGACTCACCCTCGAACTCGAACGACAGCCTCCCCGACCGGGCAGATACTATACTCTGACTCTGCAGATCGAAGGCTTCCGGCTCAACAACCTCTCGCGCGCCGGACAACGCTGGTGTTATTGGAGCAAACCGGCCGATGAAGAGTACCGCCTAGGGGCGGGAGAAGTGATGCGATTCAGTACCTCTGGAGCGAATCGCTTCAAACAGCTCGCCGCATCATTCCGGGATACGCTCAACCATTGGGACAGATTTGATCCCGACGAGTCTAACGTGGAACCCGTCATGTTCACCGGTTTCGCGTTTTCAGCCGATGATCCGATGCAAGTCGCCTGGCTGGGCTTACCCAATTCGGGACTCTGCCTGCCTGAAGTTTTACTCCAACAGCTGGGCGACGCCTGTACCCTCTCCTGCTCTTGCCATGCAACCAGCGCTGAGATGCCGGATACCCATATTGAACAATGGCTCTCACTGCTGACACAGATTTTCGATGACATGCTACAAAGACCGGGCCCACCTGGGCACCGGACCAATCTGCCGCTCACGCAGAGAGAACCGGAAAAAGACGCTTGGCTGGAAAAGGTTCGCGCAGCCATCCGGGAAATAGACCAAGGACTGATGGAAAAGGTGGTGCTGTCGCGACGCATCCATGTCCATGCCGAGAGGAAGCTCAATCCTATCCGCCTGATGTCCACCCTTAACGTCCTCTATCCGGACAGCGTACTATTCGCCACCCGGCAGGAAGGACTGACATTCCTTGCCGCCACGCCCGAATACCTGCTGACCTGTAAAAACTCCCAGATCACCAGTGATGCGGTGGCAGGCACCTTGCCCCGCGCAGCGGATGAAACCAGGGACCAACAATTAGGCCAGGAGCTGCTAAATGACCCGAAATGCCAACATGAGCATCAGGTCGTGGTGGATAATATTCAGGCTGTTTTGGATGACATCTGCAGCGCTCAAGAACCAGTGAAGCAGCCGCAACTCAAACGCCTGCGGGTACTGCAGCATCTCTGGACGGTACTGCGCGGCACACTGAAGCCCGGTGTCGGCCTGTTCGAGGCGGCGGAAAAGCTCCACCCCACAGCCGCAGTGAACGGCATGCCGGTCGCAGAGGCCCACACCTGGCTGGCGCAGAACGAACCCTTTTCCCGGGGCTGGTACACCGGCGCCGCCGGGTGGATCGACGCCACTGGGGATGGTGAACTGGCGGTGCTGATTCGTTGCGTGCAACTCAAAGGGTATGATGCAGAACTCTACGCCGGAGCGGGGATCACAGCGGACTCCGATCCGGAAAGCGAATACACAGAGACGGAACTAAAACTCGCCGCGATGCTGGAGGCGATGGAAGACGCCTGATGGATACCGCCACCCTGAATCTGCTCTGGTCGGACAAACTGATGGATGGTCTCGCCGCAGCAGGTGTCAGTCAGGTGGTGCTTTCCCCTGGCTCGAGATCCACCCCGCTGGTGCTGGCGGTGAATCGTCATCCCAGCCTGCAGAGCTGGCAGCATCCGGATGAGCGCAGCGCTGCATTCTTCGCCCTGGGGCTGGCCAGCCATAAACGGCAACCGGTGGCGGTGCTTGCTACCTCCGGCAGCGCACCGGCGCATTGGCTGCCGGCGGTTATCGAGGCCAATCGCTCAGGCATACCGTTGATCCTGCTCAGCGCAGACCGGCCACCGGAGCTGCAGGCCTGCGGTTCCAACCAGACGGTGGATCAGATCCACCTGTTCGGCAATCAGGTGCGCAGTTTTCATGATGCGGGCCCGCCCATGGAAACCTCCCGGGCTATGGCCCACATTCGCCGTCTGGGCGTCCAAGCCGTGCATGAGTCAAGCTGGCCAAACCCAGGCCCAGTGCACATCAATCTGCCATTCCGGGAACCACTGACCCCAAGTCAATGGCCACCAGAACCCACCCCAGGACCCCGCATTCCCTGCGCCACAAACCCTGTTTTGCCAGACCCGCAGCAAATCAAACGGATCAGCAGCAGCATCTCTGCAGGGCAAGGTCTCGTCGTTTGCGGGCCGGCAGTGCCTGCACCAGGCTTTCCTGAAGCCGTCAGCAGGTTGGCAAAACAGCTGGGCTGCCCCGTACTCGCCGACCCGTTGAGTGCCTTGCGATTCGGCGCGCATGATCATGCTCAGGTGATCAGCCGCTATGACAGTTTCCTGCGTAATGCAGCATTCAGCGCTGGCGCAAAACCAGACTGGGTGCTGCGCTTTGGCGCTGCCCCGGTCTCCAAGGCCCTGCTGGATTATTTAGCAGCCTGCGATGCAACCCTGGTCCTGTGCGCTCCCCGCGGCGACTGGCCGGACCCTTTGCATCAGACCAGCGAAATCGTCCGCGCCGAGCCTATTCTGTTTTGCAACGCCTTGCTCCAGCAGCAGCTAACAACAGGACCGACAGCCTGGCTGCAAGGTTTCACTCAGGCGGAACAGACCATCGACCAGATCCAGGTTCCAGCTGAGGAGACACCCTATGAGGATCTGATCATCAACGAGCTGCTGAACGCGCTCCCCGAGCAGGCCATCCTGTTCAGCGGCAACTCCCTGCCAATCCGCCAGCTCGACAGCTGGAGCGGCCAAGGCCGCAAGCCGCTGCAGATCCTGGCCAACCGGGGCGCCAGCGGCATCGACGGCAATGTCTCGACTCTGCTGGGGCTGACCGCTGCAGCCGATCAACCGGTGGTCGGACTGCTGGGGGATCTGGCCTTCTTCCACGATATGAACGGATTGCTGCTCGCCGCTGGCTTGAATGGAATTATTATCGTCTTCAACAACAATGGCGGTGGTATCTTTGGCATGCTGCCCCAGTCCGGACTGGATACTTTTGAGCAGCAGTGGCTGATGCCTACCGGGCTAGAATTCACTCACATCGCCCGACTCTATGGCTTGCAACATCGGCGCATCGAGCAGCAGAATCAATTTCGCCCGGCGCTGGAAGCGGGACTTCAGAGCGATGACATGACCCTCATCGAAGTGATGCTCGACAGGGAAAAAAGTCTGGCAAGACAGGCCCACTATCTCAAAATGGCCCAAGCAGCCTGTCAGTAGGATCGGAAATCTCAGCCGGCTGGGATTTCAATCCCTCTGCCAGACAGGCCAATTGATCAAAATCCTCCGCGATTGATCGAACCATGTGATCCAAATGCTCACGTTGTTGCCCATTCAGCTGGCCCCCAAGGCGCGCCAGTAGCTCTATGGTCGTCAGCCGATTGTGCTCCAGCCTGCTTAAATAATCGGCGGGCTGTCCCGCATAGGGGTTGACGAAGAGTTCTTCGATAGCGTGGAGAAAAGCCTCCTCTGCAGCGCGCTGGCCGAGCAACGTCCTCAAGCGGGCTTGCCAGAGCTGCCTGGCCTGCAGTCCCTGCAGCCCCAGAGGCTCGAAGCGCTGACTCCAGTCAGTCACCTCCTGTTGCTGAGCGGTCGTTAGAGGCCCGAACCAACGCTCCAGTTCATCGGTCATGCGCGCCTGGTAATGCTCCCGTAACTCCTGGCTGGTCTGGGACTGGAACTCAGCCAGCCATTCGTGGTTTTTTTCTTGCAGCAGGTTAAAGAATTCATCGAGCTGGGCAGGCTCTGAAGTCAACAGTAATCTTGCAATCGCGGGACTTGCCTGGCGTTTGATCTCTTTCCAATAGTCTTCGATTTGATTTAGTGTGGAACCCAGCTTCTCTGCATCCATGGTGCCTTGTTGAAAATCCTTATTGGAGCTGCGCAGCAGCGCTGCATAGGGCTTAAGCTGGGAAGTACAATGCCACCGCAGGAGATTGTTGACTTCGGTCTCCAGATAGGAGTCTTGACTCTCGCTGAGTTCGATGTAGTCATCGATATAGAGAGGTATCAACCAATCCAGCTGATGGTAGGCGAATTTAACCCGACTGCAGCCAGCCAGAAAGACGCTTAAAAGCAAGATCAAGAGTAGCCGCAAGAAGCCAGTCATTTTCTGAAGTAAGGCGATTAGTCCCTGCTGGTTCTGACGCTTGCCCAAAATCCGAGCAGGCTAGATAACCAACCCGATACGAACAATAACATGATGGTTTTCATTTGACCGATTGCAAAGGCTTGCGTTCCCATGGTCAGCATCATCTCCGGTTCCAGCGCAAACGCTGGCATGGTGGCGGCCCCACAGAGGTTCCAGGCAGCCAGGGCAAAGCATAGATAACCGACACCCTGCAGATCCACCCCGACGCGCGCTGCCCGGGATACCAGGGCACGATAACGGCCCCAGTACCAGATCAAGCCCAGCACCAGCAGCAGGATGAGATAACCGCCAATCCCAAAAAATCCTCCATGCAGGTCCTTGCCCCAAAGCTCCGGCACCAGCACTGCCGCCAGAGTACTGGTCAATACCACTCCCATGAAAACCAACACCCGCCAGGTAGCGGTCTCACTGCTGATCAATGCCCCCAAGATACTGATGCCTATGCCCAACGGAAGTCCAAAAGCAAAACCGATAAACTTCAGGGCATCCATTCCCTGCTCCTGCAGCAGACGTTCCACCGGGATAGACCTAAGTTCTGTCTGCAGCGAATTTCCCAATACCACACTGATCAGTGCCATCGAGGCGCCAGCCGTAAACAGCCATAAGCCTTTTTGTTTCATTCTATCCCCCTGCAACGTCTAATCTGAGACACCGGAATTACCAGAATGGTAATTTTTCCCGGTTTCCATAAGATAGGCGCACCATTATCTGAGTCAATACAGACCAATTGAGTATGAGCAACGATATTATCTGGCAAACAGTGCCGGACAGCGACTATCAAGACATTCTTTACCATCAGGCCGAGGGCATCGCCAAAATCACCATCAACCGCCCGCAGGTGCGCAATGCCTTTCGCCCAGAGACTGTGCAGGAGCTGAGTGATGCATTCCGCCGCGCCCACCTGGACCCGCAGATTGGCGTGATTATACTCACCGGCGCCGGCGACCTGGCCTTTTGCTCCGGCGGCGACCAAAAGATCCGCGGTGACGGGGGCTACCGGGACAGCCAGGGCATAGAACACCTGAACGTGTTGGAGTTTCAACGACAGATCCGTACCCTGCCCAAGCCCGTGGTGGCGATGGTGGCGGGATACGCCATTGGCGGCGGCCATGTCTTGCACCTGATCTGCGACCTCAGCATCGCGGCGGATAACGCCCGCTTTGGTCAGACCGGGCCGAAGGTCGGCAGCTTTGATGCGGGGCTCGGAGCCGGTCTGCTGGCGCGCACCGTAGGCATGAAAAAAGCCAAGGAGATCTGGTTTCTGTGCCGTCAGTATGATGCGCAACAGGCCCTGGAGATGGGGCTGGTGAATGCGGTTGTGCCTCTGGCCGAACTGGAACGGGAGACCGTCGACTGGTGCCGGGAGATGTTGGTTCACTCACCCACCGCGCTGCGAGTATTGAAGTCCGCCTTCAACGCCGAAACCGACGGCCTCGCCGGGATTCAGGAATTGGCAGGGAATGCTACTGCGCTTTTTTATCTGACTGACGAGGCCCAGGAGGGGCGCGACGCCTTCGTAGAGAAACGCCCTGTTGATTTCAGTAAGTTTCCCCGCAGGCCATGAAATACTGGCTCCTGGCCATCCGGCCCAAGACCCTCAGCCTTTCTCTGGTACCGGTGCTCGTCGGCATCTGCCTGGCATGGAGTGAAACACAGCAATTCCATAGCCTGTCTGCGCTGGCGGCTCTGCTCGGCGCGCTGCTGATCCAGATCGGCACCAACCTGCATAACGATGCGAAGGATTTTGAACGAGGCGCGGATACCGAGGAGCGCCTGGGTCCGCCAAGAGCCGCCGCCCAGGGCTGGTTGCCCATCGTGACAATCAAGCGTGGCGCCCATATCGCCTTCGCCCTGGCCTTTGTGATCGGACTCTATCTGGTCTGGCGTGGCGGCTGGCCGATCCTCGCCATCGGCCTCACCTCCCTGGTGGCCGGTTACGCCTACACCGGCGGCCCCAAACCCATTGCCTACAGCGCCAGCGGCGAGCTCTTCGTGTTCCTCTTCTTTGGCCTGGTGGCTGTGCTCGGCAGCTACTATCTGCAGACATTAAGTCTTTCACTCAACGCCCTGGCCGCAGCCTGCGCCATCGGCTTTCTTGCCGCCGCAGTGCTGCTGGTGAACAACTACCGGGATCTGCAGAGCGACCGTAAGGCAGGCAAGCTGACCCTCGCCCACTATCTGGGTGAACATCGCTCGCAACAGTTCTATGCCCTGCTGATCCTCGCCCCGTTCCTGCTGCCGCTACTGCTCACCGGATTGGACGCCAGCGTCTGGCTGGTGTTGCTCGCCCTGCCTCTCGCCTGGCTATTGTTACGCCGCTTTCTCAGCGAGGAGCCGGGCCCCGCATTCAACCGAATTCTAGCCCACACGGCGCTCCTGCAACTACTCTACGGATTGCTGCTGAGCAGCGCCCTGCTGCTCTGAGATGCGCATCGCCAGCTGCAGAAACATCCCGTACAGTCTGCCGCTCAAGCAGCCCTGGCGGACAAACCGAGGGACCGTGAAGCAACGCAATGGCTGGATTGTTACATTGACCTCAGACTCGGGACGGTACGGCCATGGCGACTGCGCCCCAATGCCCGCCGCGGGTACCGAATCCGCTCCCGCAGCAGAAACCTGGCTTAGCAATCAGCTTCCAGGCCTGCTGAACAGAACACCTCATGAAGCACTTGATAGTCTCCCCACAGCACCCGAAAACCCGGCAGGCCACCATGCCCTGGAGACTGCCCTGCTGGATCTCATCAGCCAGGCCGAACAGCTCAGCCTGCGCCAATGGCTCTCACCGACAGACCGCAATGAGATTGCGGTAAACGGTTCCGGCGGGGTGCTGAATGAACAAGCATTCGAGCGCAGCACTGAGCTATTGCAACAGGGCTTTAAAATAATAAAGTTCAAAGTTGGACTCAACGGGGTGGCGCAGGAGATAGCTCTGCTGCAACAGCTCGCTGCTCGACTGCCTGCCGATATCCGTTTGAGACTCGATGCCAACGGCGCCTGGAACATGGCGGAAGCCAGGGAATTTATCCACCAACTCGCCCAGTTACCTATTGAATCCCTGGAAGAGCCGTTAAGCGAGCCCAGCTCTGACTCGCTGCATGAACTACAAAACATGACCGAGGTCACTTTAGCCCTGGATGAATCCCTCTGCCGATTTTCCCTGGAAGAATTACTTGAACAGCCTCCGGTCAGGCGTCTGATCATCAAACCCTGCGTGCTGGGCGGACTGCTTGCGGCAAAGGAAGTGGCCGATCGGGTGAGACAGGCAGGCCTGGAAACGGTTGTCACGAGCACGCTGGAGAGCGCCGTCGGCATCCAGGCGGCGGCCCAGTTGGCCATGGCGATCGATCAACCCAGCAGGCCATTGGCCCACGGCCTGGC
Organism: uncultured Gammaproteobacteria bacterium; assembly: GCA_963797085.1. Lineage (GTDB taxonomy): Bacteria > Pseudomonadota > Gammaproteobacteria > Chromatiales > Chromatiaceae > JASJBU01. Next base: position 435,303 of record CAWCOA010000006.1, on the reverse strand, counting down.
AACGAGCGATTGGTTCACCAATGATGTGGCAGAGCCACCCCGCATCAGCAATGGCCGCCTGTGGCTTGCCGAATCCGCCGGGCTCGGAGTTCAGTTAAAATCAGACTTCATAAACAACCCGGATTGATCCAGTGACCAGTAAGACATTCGAATACCCAGTGAGCGCCAGCCTGCATGATATCGATGCGGCTGGTGTGATGTTTTTCGCCCACTACTTCCGTCTAGCTCACGATGCCTATGAGGCATTCATGATCCAGATCGGCTTTTCTCTTGCGGAATTGATCAGCAAGCGGAGTATGCTGCCGCTGGTGCACAGCGAGGCCGATTTTCTGCTGCCGGTGCAGCACGGCGATATACTGACCATCAGTCTACGACTGGAACGTATCGGCAACTCATCGTTCACGGTCAGCTATCGTTTTCTCAATCAACGGGGCCAGGAATCCGCCCGACTTAAAACCGCCCATGTCATGTTGAACCCTGAACTCCGGAAACCCATGGCGCTGCCTGAGGCATTACGCAATGCATTGACCCGATATGCTGCTTGAGTGCCCCACGATCCAGCTTGCCCATGCGATTTTTTGGCAGGCTGTCGAGCTTGATAAATTCCCTCGGACGCAAGCCACTGGGTAGATTCAAACGCACCCAGGCCTCCAACCAAGTCTCTGATACGACGCCTTCGTAGAGCACCACCAGACGATCGCCCCACAACGGGTCGGGCCGGCTGCTGACCGCAGCTGAGATCAGTCCGGGACAGGGTTTCAGTAACCGCTCCACTTCCCCAGGATGCAGCCGCAAACCGCCGGAGTTCATCAGATCATCCGCCCGACCGGTTACGCAGAGCTGGCCCTGATGATCCCAGTAACCCAGGTCGCCGGTCTTGAAGCAGCCATCCTCCAGGCCTTCTCCAGGTTCGAGTTGCGGATTGACGTAGCCTGCCATCACCGCATCACCCGTTACCCGAATCTCACCTGAACCCTCGTCTGCCAGGCTTATCCGAAACCCTGCCATCGGCTCCCCGACCCGACCCGGCTTCAAACCAGCCTGGGCGGTGCGGTCCAGCACACACATCGAACCCGTCTCAGTCATGCCGTAACAGACCACCAGCGGCCAACCCGCCGCATGGGCGCGTTCCGCCAGTGCAGGGTCGAGCGGACCACCGCCGATCAGGGCCACACGCAACGAGTTTGGAGCCATCCTGCCCTGGGCCGCATCCAGCAGGCGTCCGAGCATGGCGGGAACCAATGAAATATGGGTCACCTGCTGTTCCTCCAGGTCCCGCCAAACCTGATCCGTATTGAAACGTTGATGCAGCAGCATCGTTGCACCTGCTTCACTGCAACGATAAGGAATGGAGAGTCCGGCCACATGACTCAAGGGAAGGCAGTTCAGCCAACAGTCATCGGCTTGCAGTGACAATTGCGTATTGACCTGAGAGGCACTGGCCGCCAAATTGGCTGCGGAAAGCATGACACCTTTCGGAGCACTGCTGGTGCCGCTCGTAGGCACTATCAGGAGTATTTTCTGAGGATTCAGACAGGACGCATCAGTCAGGTTCAGCGGCTGACTTGCCAGGTTCTCATTGCAACTGAGCAGGTCTTCTGCGGCAACTCTTTCTACGCCTTGCGGTAATGGCAGCTGCTGATCAGTCACCACCAGCCGGCAACCACTCTGTCTGAGCAGGGAGTTACGCTGTGCCTCGGGCATCCCGACTTCCAGTGGCAGCAAGGCGCGCCCCAGGCGGGCGGCAGCGTGCAAGGCCACTAAAGTCAGCAAAGGATCTTGTGCGCAAATGCCGACTACCGAGGCACTGGATGAACGCTGCAAGCAGCTGCTGAATAGCTCGACCCTCTGCTCCAGTTGCGCATAGCTCAGACTGGAGCCGGACATGCGCAGAGCAGTTCTTTGGCCATCAATTTGCACCGCCCGGGCCAGCCACCTGCCGGGCATCTCTTTACATTGAGGTGCAACGTCATCCGCAGATCTGGTTTGCACCTGGCGCCAATACCGGCCGAAAACTGACTGTTCAATCCAATGGTTCATGGTTGTCTTCATGACGATTAAATAAGTCGCTGTTGGGAGATGCAGCGCAAGATAAATATTCGAGCAGCTCAGTAACGGCGCCTTTGTGCGACAGACCGCTTGTTTAAGCGACCAAGCTCAACGTGCTGTCAGGGTCGATAACCAAGTCCTCAGTCGGCATTCCAGGCATTTAGCAACCATTGAGTCCGCTACTGGATCGGGTCATATAACGTCACATGAACAGTGTTCACCGGCTGAATCGAGTCGCAACCCGGAGCTTATGTAATCGCTGCAAGCATGCAGGAGGATACTGTTCAGTTGAAGACCAAATTGTCTAACCCGTTTTTCGTCAAACGGCTCTCATCCTGCTTCGCACTCTGAGTCACAATCAACTAGCGTGGATAGCTCAGGACTTATTTAATATTTATCACGACAGCATCCTGCTATCGTTCCTTCCCAGTTACTTTTATACGCCCAAGTCAAGAAAATTAAAATAAGGGTATTCCCCTGAGGTCAGCTGATCTTTAAAGATTCAACTGACACGGCACTTTGAATATGCACAGGGAAAACCGATGATGAGCATCAGGGTCAAGAGCGCCAGAATAGACAGATTACCAAACCGGGCATAGGGCGTGGCGCCGGACATCGGCCGTATTTCCCCCTTCAGCACGGCCTCTTCCAGCAGTGGCGAACTGGCGAGCAGACCCCCTTTGGGGCCGACGATTGCCGAAATACCGGTATTCGTGGAGCGCAGCAGATACCGGCTGGTTTCCAAGGCACGCATCCGGGCAATCTGCAGATGCTGATGGGGCGCCAATGAATCACCAAACCAGGCGTCGTTACTGGCATTGATGAGATAGGCCGCCTCCGGCAGGGCCTGGGCCATTTCATCGCCGAAGGCGTCCTCATAGCAGATTGACATGCCGACTTGATAGTCACCGACCTGCATCAATGGCTTCGATTTACCGCCGGCGGTAAAGTCGGACATAGGTATGGTGAAGAAATCCACCAATCCCCCCAGCAGGAACTTGAACGGCAGGTACTCGGTAAAAGGCACCAGATGATCCTTATAGTAGTGATCCCGTTGCTTTCCCAAGGCCACCATGGCGTTATAGTAGCGCTGACCATCCTTATCCAGGCGCACCACGCCGAAGACAAGTTCGGAACCCTGTTTTTTTAACGCCGCTTCCAATGGCTGCAGGAAGGCCTCATCCACCTGATGCTGAAAGGCGGACACCGCGGTTTCCGGCCAGACGATCAGCTCAGTGCCAAAATTCTCCTTAGTCCTGTTCGCATACAGGCTCAATGAGGGCAACAACTGGTCAAGATCCCATTTCTTGTGCTGAGGGATATTGCCCTGGATCAAGGCGACCTTGATCGGCGCTGCCAGCGGCTGACTCCATTGAATCTGCGACAGACCCCAGCCCGCCAGCCAAAGCGCCAGCAATCCCGATGCTGCATACCAACGCACCGGGCCAGGTCTGAAGATCAGCAGAACCAAGCCGGCGGAAAGCACCACTGCATAGCTGATACCCAGGCCACCCAGTACAGGTCCATAGCCCGCCAGGGCTGTATCGATCTGCGAATAGCCCAGCTGCAGCCAGGGGAAGCCGCTGAGAAACCATCCCCTGAGCCACTCAACCAACACCCAGAGCGCTGGAAAAATTACCAGCAATTTGACCTGCTCCCTGGCCTGGAATTTATCACCCAGCCATCCCAGAAGGCCATAATAAAGGGCCATGATGATCACAAAAACCAAAGTGACCAGAATGGGAAAGACCCAGCCGACATTGCCGAACTGAGCAATACTGACATGCAACCAGGTCACCCCGCTGCCCATCAAACCCAGACCATAGAGCAATCCCAATCGAAAGCCTGCTCCCTGATTGTTCAACCAGAGCCGGAAAAGCAGCAGCGGGGCCGCTATCGCCAATGGCCAGATAGCAAAAGGGGCAAAGGAGAAGGTGGTCAGGATACCGGCCAGCACTGCCAGCAGGCCCGGGTAGATTCTCTGCAGATTCATGTCAGAACGCTATGTGGCCTCGGCATGCGGTGTGTTCTCCAGACTGACAACCTCTTCGGGATCATCATGCTCATCCTCGATCTCACCGACAATCTGTTCCAGCACATCCTCCAGTGTTACCAGACCAGCGGTCGAACCATATTCGTCCACCACGATCGCCAGATGGTTGCGGGTGAAGCGTAACTGCTTCAATAGACTACTCAGACGCATGCTTTCCGGGACAATGAGCACCTCACGCAACAAATTTTTCAGGCGAAATTTCTTATCTCCCTTGTTTTGCATCCAGACCAGCAAATCCTTGGGCAACAGAATACCCACCACTTCATCGGTATCCTTGCCGATTACCGGAATGCGTGAATGCAAAGAATCGATGACAACCCGCAGCACCTCCGCCAGATCATCGTTACGCCTCAACACCACCAGCTGAGACCTTGGGGTCATGACTTCACGCACCCTGAGTTCAGATACCATCATCGCCCCCTGCATCATGCTGAGGGTCTCGCTATCCAGCAACTCGCGCTCCTGCGCTAGATTCAACAACTCAATCAGGTGCTCCCTGTCTTGCGGTTCACTTCCAAACAGCCGGCTTAGACGCTCCAGCCAGTTGAGGAGCGGACCACTGGCCTCTCGATCTTTACTGTTCATTCGTCCTCTTCATGATAAGGATCAGGAAAATGGAGCCGCTGGAGGATGCTCCGTTCAAGTCCCTCCATCTGCTCCGCCTCTGTGTCGGTCTGGTGATCATAGCCCTGCAGGTGCAGTACACCATGCACCACCATATGGGCCCAATGGGCCAATTCTGTTTTACCCTGTTGCTGTGACTCTTTGATGACCACTGGCGCGCAGATCACCAGATCCCCGAGTAACGGACTGCCGACTTCGGGAGGCGCATCAAACGGGAATGAGAGAACATTTGTCGGCCGGTCCTTGCCCCGATAGGTTTTATTCAACTGCTGACTTTCCGGCTCGTCAACGATGCGGATCACCAGTTCAACCTGCTCTACAGCATCGATCAAGGCCGCATGCACCCAACGCCGAAAATCCACTTCGGCGGGTAACCGCGGGACATTGCTGACGGGCTGGATTTCCAGTTCCAGGTTCACCATCTATTATCCCGCAGATCTGCTACCGGTTATACAGTTGCTCACTGTTGCCGATCAAAATCGTCGTAGGCCCGCACGACCTTCTGCACCAGCGGATGCCTGACCACATCCCGCGCATTGAAAAAGGTGAAAGCGATACCATCGACCTGGGACAGCACTTCAATGGCCTGGCGCAGCCCGGATTGCTGACCACGGGGCAGATCAATCTGCGTCACGTCGCCGGTAATCACGGTTGTGGAACCGAAACCGATGCGGGTGAGAAACATCTTCATCTGTTCAGGGGTGGTGTTTTGCGCTTCATCCAGAATCACAAAAGATTCATTCAGGGTGCGCCCGCGCATGTAAGCCAGCGGAGCAACTTCGATGACATTGCGCTCCACCAGCTTGGCAACCTTCTCAAAGCCGAGCATCTCATAGAGCGCATCGTAGAGCGGCCGCAGATAGGGATCTATCTTCTGCGCCAGGTCGCCGGGCAGGAAACCGAGACGCTCCCCGGCCTCCACCGCCGGCCGCACCAGCAGAATACGGCGCACCTGATCCCGCTCCATGGCATCTACCGCACAAGCCACCGCCAGATAGGTCTTGCCGGTTCCTGCGGGCCCCACACCGAAGTTGATGTCATGGGTCAGCACCTTGTGCAGATACTCCTGCTGATTGGGCCCGCGCGGCCTTACCAGTCCGCGCCGGGTCTTGATGATCGTCTCCGGCACTGCCAGAGGACCTTGTGGCTCCAGCAGGGCATCGATCCCGGAATCCTGCAGAAACAGATGCACCTGCTTGGGATCTAACGGTTCATTTGCGGCGGTCCGGTAGAGATCCTGCAGCACCTGCTCACCGGCGCGAATCGCATCTCTCTCACCGATCAGGTGAAACCGGTTACCGCGATTATTGATCTCTATGCCCAGGCGGCGCTCGATCTGACGTAGATGTTCATCGAGCTGGCCACAGACATTGGCCAACTGCTGATTGTCGGCCGGCTCCAGGAGCAGGTCGAGGGATTCGGGGTGTTCAGACAAAATGGTTTCCAATCTTATAGGGGAAGAGACTTGTCAGCCGTTGGCAGCCTGGGAATCGACCACTTCCAGCAGCTTACCACGCAGGGAGTTAGGCAGCGCCTCGGTGATCTGCACATTGACAAACTGGCCGATCAGCTGCGCCGGTGCAGCGAAATTGACCACTCGATTGTTCTCGGTACGCCCCGCCAGCTGCTGCGGGTCCTTGCGAGCCGGGCGATCCACCAGTACCCGCTGGACCGATCCCACCATCTGCCGACTGATGCGCTGGGCCTGAGTATTGATCAGTTGCTGCAGTCGCTGCAGGCGCTCCTGTTTGACCTCGAGAGGCACATCATCCGGCAGATCTGCCGCCGGGGTACCGGGACGGCGGCTGTAGATAAAACTGTAGGAGTGATCGAAGCCGATCTCCTCGATCAGCTTCAGGGTCGCCTGAAAGTCTTGTTCCGTCTCGCCGGGGAAGCCGATAATGAAGTCAGAGGAGATGGTGATGTCAGGACGAATCTCCCGCAGCCGACGGATCTTTGCCTTGTATTCAATGGCCATGTGCCCCCGCTTCATCATCGCCAGCACCCGATCCGAACCGGATTGCACCGGCAGATGCAGAAAGCTGACCAGCTCCGGCACCCGCCCGTAGGCCTCGATCAGGCTGTCGGAAAACTCCACCGGATGGGAAGTAGTGAAGCGAATACGGTCGATGCCGTCGATGGCCGCCACATACTCGATCAGCAGCGCCAGATCAGCGCTCTCCCCATCATGCATTTCACCCCGATAGGCGTTGACGTTCTGCCCCAGCAGGTTGACCTCGCGTACGCCCTGGGCCGCCAGGCCGGCCACCTCGGCGATCACATCGTCAAACGGCCGGCTGATCTCCTCGCCTCGGGTGAAGGGCACCACGCAGAAAGTGCAGTATTTGGAACAGCCTTCCATGATGGAAACAAATGCAGTGGGTCCCTCGGCACGGGGTTCAGGCAGATTGTCGAACTTTTCGATTTCCGGGAAGGAGACATCCACTACCGGATGATGCTCGCTACGCGCCACCTGAATCATCTGCGGCAGCCGATGCAGGGTCTGGGGACCAAATATCAGATCCACATAGGGCGCCCGTTCACGGATCGCCTGTCCTTCCTGGCTCGCCACGCAGCCTCCCACACCGATGATCAGCTTGGGGTTTTTCTCTTTCCAGGGGCGCCAGCGGCCGAGCTGAGAGAAGACCTTCTCCTGGGCCTTTTCACGAATCGAGCAGGTATTCAGCAGCAGCACATCCGCCTCTTCAGGCTTGTCAGTCAGCTCCAGACCCTGCGCCTCCCGCAGACCATCCGCCATGCGCGACGAGTCATACTCGTTCATCTGGCACCCAAAGGTCTTGATATAGAGTTTACCGGCCATAGCCACCCTGAATCTCGCAAAAGCCCATAGTTTAACTTTTTCCAATCTCTCTCCACAAATTCTCCTGATAAAGAGCATCGCTTCATCAGCCATGAATGAGTACCAGATTCCCTATTCACTGTTTTTTATAGTGCTGGCTCACAACTTCTACTCTGAATGATTTCTAGAGAGAGTTCACTCCGCCTCTATGTGGTCTATTATTTAATTAGGACTTTCCTTCATTCAAAACGCTTTGGGTGCGGGAGACCTACCCTGCCTCCGGCTCTTATCTTCAGTAACGACAGGGTCTTTCTAAGTAGTAATCTGAGGTCAACCAGGAACTCTCTGTTACCGGCCTTGACCTCAAGGAAGGTGTACCATGAAAAGGATTTATCTCCATATCTCATTGATCGCTATAACACTCTTATTCTTTGCCTGTGGCGGCGGAGGCGGGGGTGACGAAGATGACTCCACCCCGACGGATCTCAGTACGGTCTTTGATTTAAAGGAATTGAATTCTCTTGACGAACATGTCATCTATGCGTTCGACTTGACAGGTTCTGATAGCGATGGACACAACTGGGTAGGCACTATCAGCTCAGAAATCGAACCGATAGTGAATATTGGCGGTATAGACCTCATTCCCGAAGTCACTCAGCTTTCATTAATTGATCTCTCTACAAATGCCCCACTCTCTGATACCCAAATAGTCTATTGGAACCTTGCAGAAGAACCCGATCGGCTTATTTTCATTGAAAGTGGCGTAATTTGTAACCCTGTCAGTATAAATCCCATACCCGATCAGGTAATGATCGGTGACTCTGGCGACTTGACGTCATTTACTTGTAGTGACGGGACCCAGTTAACGGGGACCTGGTCGGTAGAAAATGCCAATGATGGTCATGCATTTCTGCTATTTGACGGAATTATAATGGATGGTTCAAGTACGATAGTCGGCACACAGACTGACAAATACAAGATCGACGCGGCCGGCAGTATCATCTCGGTATCATTTTCTGTCTATGATGTGGATCGTAACTATACACTCGACTTATCCAGTTAAGTCGCAGAGCTATCTATAGAGTATTCCTCGGACAGATACCTCAACCAGGGATGCCTGGTTGAGGCTATTACTAATAAGAAGGATAGTTATAACCTGACTTCTAACTGTAGAGTATTAATTGAAGAAAAAAGGCAGAACCAAAACCAGCATCGCCATTCACCCAAGCTCCAGTAGATCCTTAATCCTCTGTCCATGAAGTTTCACCTGCTTATCCAGCCTCAAGCGTTGGCTCTGTACGATACAATCGAGTTCAGCCAGCGCTGCGTCAAAGATGTCGTTGATCACCAGAAAGTCGAATTCGGCATAGTGGGACATCTCATTCACTGCCTGCTGCATGCGTCCCTGAATGATCTCCTCACTGTCCTGGCCTCGGCCATCGAGGCGCTCGCGCAAGGCTTGCAGATCGGGGGGCAGGATAAAGATGGAGACCGCCTCGGGAAAACGTTTTCTGACCTGCCGAGCACCCTGCCAATCGATCTCCAGAACCAGGTCACCGTCTTCCAGCTGTGATCGCACCGCCGCTTCCGCGGTACCATAAAAGTTGCCGAACACCTCGGCATGTTCGATAAACTCACCGGCCTCGATCATGTGCAGAAATTTCTCGTAGCCGATGAAGTGATAGTCGACACCATTCTCTTCGCCGGGACGTATGTCACGTGTGGTATGCGAGATGGAAACCTGCAGCTCACCATCCTGGTCACGCAGGTCCTTCAACAGGCTGGTCTTTCCGGCACCGGATGGAGCGGAGAGGATGAAAAGCGTACCTTGGGGCATATTGAATTCCTGCAAAATCGTTAATCGACCTTCTTCCAGCCCAGCCAATTATAGCTGGCGCCTCAATAGTTAAAGCTGGGTCGCTCACCCTTAGCGGTATAGTAGGGCATCATCTGTTTAGCCAACTCACCCAGCACTTGCTGCCGGTTTGACGGACTCGGGTGAGTGCTGAGGAACTGCGGGGGACGGCTGTCCGACAGGGCGCCCATCTTCTGCCAGAGGGTTGCGGCGGCGCGGGGATCGTACCCGGCCTTGGCCGCCAGCTCTATGCCTATGCGGTCCGCTTCGGCCTCCGCGGTTCGACTGTTGGGCAATTCGACGGCCAGCTTCGCCGCCAGCGCCGCACCAGTCAGGGCGAGCTGACTGTTGTCGGATGCCGCCCCGACGGCCACCACGCCCACCTGACTGGCCATAGCCACCGACATCTTCTCTGCAGTGTGTTTTGCCAGGGCATGACTGATCTCATGGGCCAGCACCTGGGCCAGTTCATCATCCGTAGGTTTGACCTGTTCGATCAGCCCGGTATAGATGGCCATCTTGCCTCCGGCCATGGCCCAGGCATTGGCGGTTTTGGGGTCATCGATGATTTTCATGCTCCAATCCCAATCCTTGGTTTCCGGCCGCATCTCGACAGCCTGGGCAATGACCCGGCCGGTTATGCGCCGGACCCTGGCCTGCAGTTGCGGGTCGTTGTCCAGCTGGCCTTTGTCGCCGTAGGGCTTGAGCATTTCAACATAGGCCGTTTTCGAGGAGCTGATTGCCTGCTGCTCGGAAACGATCATAAACTGCGAACGGCCGGTAGGACTGGTGGTGCAGGCAGAGAGAACCACTAGAAAGATCAGTGGGAGAATGGTTTTCGCTTTCATTTTATTCAGGTACCCAATGTTTTGTCTGTCATTCAATATTCTGGATCTGTTCACGCATCTGCTCGATGAGCACTTTCATCTCAACCGCCAGGCGCGTCACCTCGACACTATTCGATTTCGAGGACAAGGTATTGGCCTCCCGATTCAACTCCTGCATCAGAAAATCGAGACGCCTTCCTACCGGCTCTTCAACCGCCAGGACACGCTCCACCTCTTGCAGGTGCGCCTCCAGACGGTCCATCTCCTCTTCCACATCGAGACGCTGAGCCAATAGGGCCATCTCCTGTTCCAGGCGGTTCTCATCGAGAGATTCCATGACCTCCAGCAGGCGTTCCTGAATACGCGTCTTGACGCCCTGCAGCACTTCCGGCATCAGTTCGCGGACCTTAATGACCTGATCCTGCATCGCCCGACAACGTTGCAGCACGATCTCCGCCAGGCGCGCACCTTCTCGCTGACGGCCCTCAACCAGGCTCTCCAATGCAGTGTCCAGCAGCTCCAACGCCTGTTGCTTTACGGGAGTAAAATCCAGCTCTTCCTCCTGCAGCACGCCTGGCCAGCGCAACATGTCCATTGACTTGAGATAGGAATCCATATGCAGGATCGACGCTACCTCTTTATCCGCCGTCATCAGCTGCTCGACCATGCGGGTATTCACGCGTAAACCGGCCTCCGCCATCTTCCCCGGCTTGAACTTCAATCCCACATCCAGCTTGCCTCTACCCAAACGGGCCGTAATCCGTTCCCGCACCACTGTCTCCAGGACCCGCAATTCCTCCGGTAGCCGCAGAAACATCTCCAGATAACGATGGTTAACCGAACGAAGTTCCCAACTTATCTCACCGAGATCCCCTCGGTACTCTTTACGCGCAAAGGCGGTCATACTGCTAATCATTGCTTTCCTTCCTGAAGCTGGGCTAAACGGCAGCAAATATGCCTGAATTCAAGGCATGACTTTGTGGATTATGTACCATAATTACCGGTTGATTGGCTTTAATAAAATCTGCGCCACATCCTACTTTAGTTTTTTGCGAATGGAATATTTAAATTACAGTGAATTGACGACTCCAGAGTCTGTTGAGTCCCGTTGCAACCACGGCTTTGCATTTCAAACCCAGTAAATAGATGGATAAGCAACGAGACAGCCTGCTCCCCGGCACAGAGATCGATTGCTACATGATCATGAAACTCGTTGCGAGCGGCGGTTTCAGTCTGATCTATCTCGCCGAGGATGAGGATACCCAGGATGAGGTGATCATCAAGGAGTTTTTGCCAAAAAAGCTGGCAAAGCGCGGTGAATACAACAATGTGGAAGTCATCGAGCAGAAACAGCTCGACAATTATCACCGCAGTCTGCGGCTCTTTTATCAAGAGGTGAAAGTTCTCGCTTCCCTGCGTCATCCGAATATTGTACAGGTTCGCGGTTTCTTTTTGGAACACAACACCGGTTACCTGGTGATGGACCATGAGCGGGGAAAGAATCTCGCCAGCTATATAAAAAAACGCAGTGGCGGCCTTAGCACCCGCTTCATCATGACGATTTTTCCTCCCATTCTGGATGCATTGAGCCTGATCCACTCCAGAAACCTGCTGCATCTGGACATCAAACCCAGCAATATCCATCTGCGAGCGGGAGGCGATCCACTGCTGCTCGATTTCGGTGCCGTGCATGAACTGCTAGAGAAAAAAAATCGCAACGGGCGCGTGGTAACCACCGGTTTCTCCCCGGTGGAGCAGTACTACCAATCCGGCGATATAGGCCCTTGGAGCGATGTGTATGCGATCGGCGCCAGCATGCGGGCCTGCCTGGACGGCAAGGCCCCACCCTCTGCAATTGAACGACACGCCAGAGACAAGTTGAAGCCCGCCAGCAGGGTCTATCGCCGACGCTATCCAGGCTTTTTGCTGGAAGCCATCGACTGGGCGATGGAAATCGAACATGAAAAACGACCCCAGAATGCAGGTGATCTGCTGTCCGCCCTGGGCCAATATACACAGGAGGCAGGTCGGGATATCCTGCCTGATGAACTGAGAGCATCCTCATGAAGTACGAGACTGCACAATCCTCCCTGATTGGCGATCGTAAGACCAATCAGGACCGCTCACTAATTCTCGAGGCTCCCGACACGATCCTGCTGGCTCTGGCGGATGGTATGGGCGGTCACCCCAAGGGCGAAATGGCCGCCCAGATTTTGATGGACACCAGCCGTAAAGCCTTCCTTACCAGCCGTAAACCCATCACGAATCCACGGGTTTTTCTGAGTGGGCTGATGGATATGGCGCATCAGCAGATCCTCGCCTATGGCTTGGATCAGAGCCCCCCGATAGAGCCGCGCACAACGGGGGTACTCTGTCTGGTGCAGGAGAATAAAGCCTATTGGGCGCATATCGGCGATAGCCGGCTCTACTTTATGCGAGACGGCGTCATTACACTGCGCACCGACGACCACTCCTATGTAGAGCATTTACGTCAGCAGGGGATCATCTCCGCCGCCCAGACTCAGACTCACCGCTTCAGAAACTATGTCACCCGCTGCCTGGGTGGAGCCAACAATCACCCGATTGCTGAACTCGGCGGCCCACACCCGCTGGACGAGGGGGACACCATTCTGCTCTGTTCGGACGGTTTCTGGGGCGCCCTGCGCGAGCGTCCGCTGGTCGATGCCTTGTATAAAAACGACCAGCCACTCAAGGCCACCATCGAGAAACTGTCCAACCAGGCGGAAAAAGACAGTAAACCCGAGAGCGACAATGTCACAGTACTCGCATTGCGCTGGCAGAAGAAGGTGATCAATCTACAACCTGCTGACATCAGCATGTCATTAACGGATAATGCCGATCCTCAAAAACAACCGGGAGACAAGGAAGAAGAGGTGCAGCAAGCGATCTCTGAACTGCAAAATCTCCTGGATAACTTCGATATCGAGGAGTAACCGGCTCTATGAGACCATCAGGACGCCAGCCCGGCGAACTACGCGCGATTCAAATTACCCGCAACTTCACCAAACACGCTGAAGGCTCGGTGCTGGTCAGTTTTGGTGATACCCAGGTCATCTGCACCGCATCTGTCGAGGAGCGAGTGCCTCGCTGGATGAAGGGTCAGGGCGAAGGTTGGGTCACGGCCGAGTACGGCATGCTGCCCCGCTCCACCTCAGACCGCATGGGCCGTGAAGCCAGCAGAGGCAAACAGGGTGGGCGCACCCTGGAGATCCAGCGTCTGATCGGCCGCTCGCTCCGGGCTGCAATCGACCTGAAAAAACTGGGAGAACGCACTATTTACCTCGACTGTGATGTCATCCAGGCCGATGGCGGCACCCGTACCGCCTCGATTACCGGCGCCTGCGTGGCGTTGCATGACGCCATCAGCCACACCCGTAAATTGGGTTTGATAGACGCGATCCTCTGCTCGGCATGGTCGCATCTGTATCCGTCGGCATCTACAATGGCAGCCCGGTGCTCGACCTCGACTACGCAGAAGACTCCAATGCCGAGACAGACATGAATGTGGTGATGAGTGAGCAGGGTGGGTTTATCGAGGTTCAAGGCACCGCCGAAGGGCAAACCTACAGCCGCGATGAGCTGAACGCCATGCTTGATCTGGCAGATCAGGGGATCCAGCAGCTGATCCAGCTTCAGCACAACGCATTAGCTGATTGATCCTCACCCCATCTATAACCCAACTTTCAGGAACCAGTGACCATGACTGGACATCACAGCGGTGAACAAATTGTCCTGGCCAGCAACAATGCGGGCAAGGTACGGGAGATAAACCAGCTGCTGGCCAGCCAGCAGATCAAGGTGGTCCCACAAAAAGCATTCGATATTCCCGACGCCATCGAGGATGGCCTCAGTTTCGTAGAGAACGCGATCAAAAAGGCGCGCCATGCGGCGCGCTTGAGCGGGCTGCCGGCCATTGCCGACGATTCAGGCATCGAGGTGGATGCCCTGCATGGCTCTCCCGGCATCTACTCCGCGCGCTTTGCGGGTGAAGGCGCCTCAGATCAGGCCAATCTGGACAAGCTGTTACAGGACTTGGAAGCTGTACCGGATGCAGAGCGCAGCGCCCGCTTTCAGTGCCTGCTCGTCTATATGCGTCATGCGGAAGATCCCACGCCAATCATCTGCCAGGGCACCTGGGAGGGCAGCATCCTCAGGCAACCTGCGGGTGATAACGGATTCGGCTACGACCCGGTGTTTTACGTCCCTACCCATGAGTGCAGCTCGGCGGAACTCCCGGCGGATGTCAAAAACAGCCTCAGCCATCGGGGACAGGCCCTGCAGAAGCTGCTCGCTGAACTCTCCAGCTAGCTGACGGCCCATTTCAGCAGCTGCAAGACAAACCTGCAGACTTCAGGCCCGAGTCAGATCGGGCCTGAAATCGCCAAGCTACCTCACAGATCTATCGATTATTACTACCCATCTCCTAGGAAATAGTAATGTTTTTACAACAACATCCGGATTACACTCGCCGATTGACAGCGTGAATCACGCTCAACCCCACTTATTGAATCCAAGACTCAGAGACAATAGACAAGATGAAAACATACAACAGGGATGCCTAAGCGGAACAACAATACCTTCCCGGTGGAAGTCGAACTAGAAGGGGTTAGTGAAGACAAGCGCCATGGCACGCAACATATCACCGGAAGGGATGCTGCTTGAACTCGATTCAGCACCGCAAAATACCCAATCCAGTATTCAGCTGGCCTGCAGGCTGAACAACAAAGATTGGCTCATCGACGCTACCGTCGTGCATGCCACTTCCCGTGGGCTTGGGGTGAAGTTCCGCCAACCACAACCCGGCTTGGTCAGAGCCGTCATGGCTTTGCTCCCGAAGCGAACGATAACCATTGCCGGCCATTTCTCACTGGCCTGACGACCGATCTGCTGGTGCAAATCAGTTGCCATAAACCATCTCCGGCAACCAGGTAGCCAATTGCGGCCACTGCGCCAACAGTCCCAGCATCAACAGCTGAATCAGAATGAACGGCGCCACGCCCCGATAGATGTCGCCCGTCGTCACTTCCGCCGGAGCGACCCCGCGCAGATAAAACAGGGCGAAACCGAAGGGCGGAGTCAGAAAGGAGGTTTGCAGGTTTATTGCAATCATCACTCCCAGCCAGACTGGGTCAAGGCCCATGGCCAGCAGGATCGGCCCCACGATAGGCACCACTACGAAGGTGATCTCGATAAAATCGAGAATAAAACCCAGCAGGAACATGACCAGCATCACCAGCAGCATGGCCCCGACCACCCCGCCGGGCAGGTCGGTCAGCAGATCGGTCACCACATCGTCGCCGCCAAAACCACGAAACACCAGGGAGAAGAGTGACGCCCCGATGAAGATCATGAACACCATACTGGTCACCCGGGTAGTGCCGATCATCACCGCTTTCAGGGTCTCCAGATTCAGCTGATTCTGACTCAGCGCCAGCAGCATGGCGCCAATTGCTCCCACCGACGCCGCCTCAGTCGGGGTCGCCAGGCCACCGAGGATCGAACCCAACACCGCGACAATCAAGAGTATTGGCGGCACCAGCACCCGTCAGCACCCGTTGCAACAACAGCCAGCTGTTCTGTTCACGTTCCTGCTCGGGAATCGCCGGTACCGCATCGGGTTTGAAGATGGCTACGCCTGCCAGGTAGATCAGATAGAGCAACACCAGCAGCAGGCCGGGGACGAGCGCCCCGACGAACAGGTCCCCCACAGAAATTGTATCGGGGGAATAGATACCCATCTCCAGTTGCGCCTGCTGGTAGGCCGAAGAGAGCACATCACCCAGCAACACCAGGATGATGGATGGCGGAATAATCTGCCCCAGGGTTCCGGCGGCACAGATGATGCCGGTAGAGATACTGGGGTCATAATTGCGCCGCAGCATGGTGGGCAGGGAGAGCAGGCCCATGGTCACCACCGTGGCGCCGACGATACCGGTACTCGCCGCCAGCAACATGCCGACCAAGGTTACCGAGACACCCAGCCCGCCCCGCAGAGGGCCGAACAGCGACGCCATGGTGTCGAGCAGGTTCTCCGCCACCCGGGAGCGCTCCAGCATCACCCCCATGAATACGAACAGCGGCACCGCAATCAGGGTCTCGTTGGTCATGATGCCATACAGCCGGTTGGGCAGGGCCTGCAGGAAGGCTGCATCGAAATGCCCCGACATGCCGCCGACCCAGGCGAATACCAGCGCCGTACCACCCAGCGAGAAGGCCACCGGATACCCCAGCAACAGCACCAGGCAGACCGCCAGAAATAACAGCAGGGGAATCACCTCCGGACTCACGACCCCAGCGCTTCCGGTTGTTGCGGCGAGTGACCCGTCAGCAGCAGCAGGGCGCGAATGCCCATTGCCAGACCCTGCAGCACCAGCAGGCCGGCCATGGCGAGAATCAGTGCTTTCAGCAGATAGACCCCATCCAGCCCGCCCGCCTCACGGGAACCCTCATGCAATGCCCAGGACTGGGCGACATAGTCCCAGCTGACGGAGAAAATAAAGATACAGACCGGCAGCAGCAGAAAAAGGCTGCCCAGCAGATCCACCCAGGCTTTGGTCCTCGACGAAAAACGCCGATAAAAAATATCCACCCGCACATGTCCCTGGTGCTTGAGGGTGTAGGCCGCACCCACCAGAAACAAGGCCGCATGCATGAAAGTGACCGATTCCTGCAGCCAGATCCAACCCAGATCGAAGGCATAGCGCAATACCACCACGGAGAAGGTGATCAGCACCATCCACAGGCTGAGCCAGGACACCAGCCTGCCGAGCCATTCATTGATCGCTTCAAACAGTAGCGCCAGACGCTCGAGTACCTGCCCCATCCCAATCCTCAAACCAGCTAACGTTTACCAGCGCAACAGGATCCACTGCGGGACCGAGATGCTCTCCGGGTCCGCTGAGCGGGAGTCGAACTCCCCATCGCCATCCCGATCCACCAGGTAGTAGGGCGGGCCGACTACCGGCTGCACTTTAACCATGTAGAGTTGGCCGTTGATGCGGTATTCGTAGATCGTATTCTCACCCCTTTTGATGATTGTCACATCGGGCTCGATGGCCTCGCCATCAACCATAGGGGGAGGAATATCCGGTGGCTCGGGCACCGCCGCCTGGTCTTCAGATAAGGCGTTGGTGACCGGCGCGAACGCCATAATGGCCAGTAAGAACAAACGAAATAACAAACGATTCATAGGCATCAGCCTCCTCCTGTATGGCTGCTGGTTTACAGTTCCAGCAGTATTTCCTGCTCTTGTGGTGAAGGCTGGAAGCCTCTGGTTTCATAGTGATCGAAGATGGCTTCCACAACCGCCTTCGGCTCATCGCGGACCTGAATCAGGTCCAGATCCGAGGGATCAATGGTACCTGACTCACACAGTGTGTTTCTAAACCAATCCAGCAAACCCTGCCAGAATTCGCTTCCCACCAGAATAATCGGAATCTCCCGGGTCTTGCCGGTCTGCACTAACGTGAGAATCTCCGCGAACTCATCCAGGGTACCGAAACCGCCGGGCATCACCACATAGGCCGAGGCATGCTTCACGAACATCACCTTGCGGGCAAAGAAATGACGGAAGTTGAGGCTGATATCCTGGTAAGGATTACCGGCCTGCTCCAACGGCAACAGGATATTCAGACCGATACTCGGTGACTTGCCCTCATAGGCCCCCTTATTCGCAGCCTCCATGATCCCCGGCCCGCCGCCACTCACCACCGAAAAACCACTATTCGAGAGCAGGCGGGCGATCTCTTCCGCCAATGCATAGTAGGGGTGGTCCCGGGAGGTGCGGGCAGAACCAAAAAAACTCACCGAAGGGCTGATGCTCGCCAGTTCCTCGAAACCCTCTACGAACTCGGCCATGATCTGAAAGACCCGCCAGGACTCACGGGTCAACTGACCGTTCTTACGCCCTCGTGACTGTTGCCGGCGGTTACTGATATTGATCGTCATTGTGTCGTAGATAACTCTCCGAATTTGGCAGCAGGGCGCATCATAGCAAGCAAACTGCATTTTCAAGAAGCATCAGAGCTGATATCGAGCAACGAGATGTTGAAAAGGCGCGCAGCTCTGCGTAACCTGCCCTGCTCTTGTCCCTCGATCTGATTTATCAACTCCATGCAGAGTGACAACCCTCTATGACAACCAGTGTACTCGGCCTTGGCGCCATGGGCAGCGGCATGGCTTTGAATCTGCAACGCCATGGCATGCTCGCCGCCGCCTGGAACCGGACCCGAAAACGTGTTGAAGATTGGGCCGCCAGGGAGCAAATCCCACTGGTCGATGAGATTTCTCATGCCGTCGGCCAGTCTAACTTGATCATCACCTGTGTCTCCACCGATGCGGATCTGCTGGAGCTGGTCGAGCGAATAACCCCCGACCTCAAAGCGGATCAAGTCCTGCTGGACTGCTCCACGGTAAGTGTCGAGACCGCCCAAGAGGCGGCTCGCCGGGTCACCGCCCGGGGTGCTGGATTCATCGACGGACCGGTTTCCGGCGGCAGCGAAGGGGCACGCAACGGCAGCCTGGTGATGATGGCGGGTGGTGATGCCGCTACCCTCGACAGAGTACGCCCTGCCCTGGCCTGCTTCACTCAATCGGTCACCCACATGGGACCGGTCGGCGCCGGACAGGCCACCAAGGCAGTCAACCAGCTCATGGCCGCCGGCATCAACCAGGCGGTCACAGAGGCACTGGCCTTCGGTCAGGCCCAGGGACTCGATATGCAACAGGTGATCGAGGTGATCAGCGGCG
The DNA here is from genome assembly GCA_963797085.1 of uncultured Gammaproteobacteria bacterium. Lineage (GTDB taxonomy): Bacteria > Pseudomonadota > Gammaproteobacteria > Chromatiales > Chromatiaceae > JASJBU01. The sequence goes on along the minus strand of CAWCOA010000006.1, from coordinate 416,326 downwards.
GCGCGGCAGGCAATTGGTTTCTCGAGCATCGCGGCCGTTCGATGCTGCAGAAGCGTTTCGAACCAGGATTCAAGCTTGCCCTGCACCTCAAGGATCTGCAGATCTGCCATGACATGGCAGCCGCCAAAGGAGTGCAATCCCCCCTGTTGGAGTTGACCCTGACCGACTACCAGGCATTACTCGCCGAGGGTCACGGCGAGGAGGATATCTCCACCCTTTTTCAGCTTAAACAACGTCTGTATGAGTAGTTTGAACCCCGCCCAACGGGAGGCCGTGCACTATATAGATGGTCCGCTGCTGGTACTCGCCGGCGCAGGCAGCGGCAAGACTCGGGTGATTACCAGCAAAATCGGTTACCTGGTGGAGCAGTGCGGTATCCAGCCCCGGCATATCACCGCGGTCACCTTCACCAACAAGGCGGCCCGGGAGATGAAGGAGCGGGTCGGCAAATCGTTGGCGGGCGGCATGGGCAAGGGACTCAACATCTCCACCTTCCACACCCTGGGCCTGAACATCCTGCGCCGGGAGCTGAAACGGCTCGGCTATAAACCCGGTTTCTCGATCTTCGACGACCAGGACAGCGCCACCCTGGTGAAGGATCTGCTGCGCAAGCAGAACAGTGGCGACGAGGCGGTGGTCTCCAGCGCACAGTGGCGTATCTCAGCCTGGAAGAACGACATGGTCTCCCCCGAACAGGCCCTGCAGCAGGCGGAGGATGAACTGGATACCGCGCATGCCCTGCTCTACAGCAGCTATCAGCGGGCATTGAAGGCCTACAATGCGGTGGATTTCGATGACCTGATTCTACTGCCCGTGCAACTATTCCAAACCGACCCGGAAGCCCTGGATACCTGGCAGAACCGCATCCGTCATCTGCTGGTGGACGAGTACCAGGATACCAACCTGGCCCAGTATGAGCTGGTCAAGCTGCTGGTCGGGGTACGCGCCGCCTTCACCGTAGTCGGAGACGACGATCAATCGATCTACGCCTGGCGCGGCGCGCGGCCGGAGAATCTGGTGCGGCTGCAGGAGGACTTCCCCCAACTCAAGGTGATCAAGCTGGAACAGAATTACCGCTCCAGCGGACGCATCCTCAAGGCCGCCAACCAGCTCATCACCAACAACCCCCATGTGTTTGAAAAACGCCTGTGGAGCGAGCTGGGCCCCGGCGTCCCCCTGCGGGTGCTGGAGTGCCGCAATGAAGAACACGAGACGGAGCGGGTGGTCTCCGAGATCCTGCACCAGAAGTTTACCGGCAAGACCGCTAACGGCGATTTCGCCATCCTCTACCGGGGCAACCATCAGGCGCGCGCCTTCGAGAAGGCGCTGCGTACCCACAACATCCCCTACTTTCTCAGCGGCGGCACCTCCTTCTTCTCGCGCACCGAGGTGAAGGACATCATGGCCTACCTGAGGCTGCTGGCAAATCCGGCGGACGACAGCGCCTTCCTGCGCATCGTCAATACTCCACGCCGCGAGATCGGCTCCAGCACCCTGGAGAAACTCGGCGCCTATGCCACCCAGCGGGAAACCGGCATGCTGCAAGCCTGCGATGAAATTGGCTTGCAGTCGTTGCTCTCCAGCCGACCCTATGCCCGGCTCCAGGAGTTCTCCCACCTGATCGGTCATTTCAACCAACGGGCGGATAGTGAAAATCCGGTAATGGCGATCCGCAGCCTGATCAACGAGATCCAGTATCATGACTGGGTGCGGGAAAACAGCAGCAGCGACAGCGTCGCGGAACGACGCATGGACAACGTCAACGAACTGCTGGAGTGGCTCAACGCGCTGCAGAATGGCGAGCTGCAGGAGAAGACCCTGGCGGAGATGGTCAACCATCTGACCCTGATGGACGTACTGGAGCGGCAGAATGAGGAGAACAGTGAAGACCAGGTTCATCTGATGACCCTGCACGCCTCCAAGGGACTGGAGTTTCCCCATGTCTTCCTGGTCGGCATGGAAGAGGAACTGCTGCCGCACCGCACCAGCATCGAGGATGAGAACATCGAGGAGGAGCGCCGCCTCGCCTACGTCGGCATCACCCGCGCCCAGCGCAGCCTGACCATGACCTATGCGGCCAAGCGCAAACGTTTCGGCGAAATGCTGCGCTGCGAACCCAGCCGCTTCCTACAGGAACTGCCGGAAGAGGACCTGGTATGGGAGGGGCAGAAGAATCAACTCAGCAAAGAGGAGCAGCAAGAACGCGGCTCGGCGCACCTGGCCAATCTGCGCTCCATGCTCTCCTGAGCGGAGAACCGCCCCCGAGCAGGCTCGGGGGGAAGCGCTCATGCGGAAGGGAAAGGGTGGTTACAGCCCCAGGATCCACTCCACGATGGTGCGGATGTCGACTTCGCTGACATGCGCGTTGGGGGGCATGGGGATCTGCCCCCAGGTACCGACGCCCCCAGCCTTGACTTTGGCCGATAACGCATCTAAAGCACCCGCATCGCCTTTGTATTTGGCAGCCACTTCTTTATAGGCGGGTCCGACCACCTTGGCTTCAATCTGATGACAGCCCATGCAGCCGCTGGAAGTGGCCAGCGCTTGAGGGTCAGACGTAGCGGGCGGGGCGGCCTGAGGCGCGGCGGCCTGAGGCGGGGTGGCCTGAGGCGGGGGCCTGAGGCGCGGCGGCCTGAGGCGCGGTGGCGGGTTCGTCTCCCGCGAGCATCACCGAACCGATCGGCTTGATGCGCTCGGCGACAGCCGCCTCACCGCCCGCAGACCCGACGCTTTTATATTGAGCGGCGGTGGCGAAATAGATCAGACCAACCAGAACGACCACACCCACAACCCCTAGCAGGGAAGAGACCAAGTACACACCGTTTTTCTTACTCACAATCACATCTCCTCACAGAAGCCGAACTTAACCGGAAAGGGCAAGCGTGCGTACCCTCATCCACCGCGCATATCGGATAACCACCAGATTCTAATACAAGAGACCCCAGAGATGCCATTAAAACCCGCCCCGAACTTGGCCAGGATCATGTCTATCAGGCCAATTCACCGATAGACGCCACCAGTTTTGACGTTTAAACTAGCCGACTTCGTGATGCTCTGCGGTAAGCCACGAACTGCGCCCGTAGCTCAGCTGGATAGAGTACCGCCCTCCGAAGGCGGGGGTCACAGGTTCGAATCCTGTCGGGCGCGCCAATTCACATATTTTAACCAGGGGCGCGTTCAGCCAGCCCATCTCATGGAAACAGGAGCTGCATGCGGAATTGCTGGAAACGCTCTCCCCGGTAAATCACCCCCTGCTGCTGGGTCACCGAAAACCCCATGGACTCGAAAAAGGCACGCGCTGTCAAACTGACATCGGCATGCAGATGCTTCACTCCGGAACCCTCCAACGCCCGTTCAATTGCTTGCATAAGCATCCGTCCGATTCCCTGATGTTGATAAGCGTGGTGGACATAGAAACAGTCCACATGGCCCTCCGCCAGATCGAGTTCCGCAAAGCCCACTACTTGCCCGGCCAGTTCTGCAACGAACACCTGATAAGGTTGAAAACGTTCCCGCCAATAAGACGGTGGCCAGGGTTCCGGTGCCCAGGCCTGGATCTGTGACGGGCTGTAGTCGCGACTGTTGACCCGGTGTACTGCCTCGAAAAAGAGCTGACCGATAGCTGCCAGGTCATCTTCACACCAGGTTCGGATCGCCAACTGCCTGTTTCCAATTCTTATGATCGGGATGAAATGGCGTCTTTGCGCTATCTGACATCAGATATTCCGATTTACCAGTCATAGAACACTCAATGTGGATATTGTCAGTACAGCAATACGACTGTATCCACGATCGAGGAGCGGCGCCGCGGCTCCAGAAATCAGATGATCGATCAGCACTCCAGTCATCAGCACCATTCCCAGAAACAAGTCCTGTACACCAAAACGGCCTACCTGATGCAACAGTGTCAACATGATGATGGAGGAAGGTAGATACAGAAACCCTAGTGTAGCGCGTAACACAGCCTCGGATAATGTTGATAGAGCAAGGCCGACACAAGACTATTCAAACCCAACAATGGATTAATTTGATTGCAATGATAAACGACATGGAAATGATAGCGATATAAGAGAGATACTGATTAGATTATTGTGCAAAAAAACTGGAATTAATGATCACGAACTATCGCGCTGTTGTTTTTCTTCTTGGTTTGTCTGTTTTTACTGTTCAGGCCGACTACCTAGAAGATGCTTTTTCATATCGCTCCGGCGGGCTTTTCATAAGCCAGGGTAATGGTTTGGTGATAAACATACCTGCTCGAGAAACGCATGACCTGTTGAGCCAGCTACAAACATTTCGAACTGAACTGAAAGTCAATAAAGACCAATTTACTAAGGATGTAGAGAACACAAGATTTAAAACCAGTGATGCCATCATTATCATCGTGATGCCGGGGGGGTTAATTTATGCTGCAAACAAAAAGCAGCGACATACTCTAGCCAAGAAAAAACTGAGTCTTGTCACTGCTCAACTTGATGGATTTACGGGAGATCTCGATTTTTTAAAGGATGCTGCAAGCAAGACCCTCTTGGCATCTCGCTAAACTTCAGTATGCTGCTATTCCAGCTGGATTTTCCAGGTACTGGCTCCATACTGTTTCTATCAATCCGAGGATGCCTGCTTCAGGTGCTGTGGAAGGTGAAACCGCTGTCTACCTGAATGATATTTACTGGCCTGATCCCGTCCGTATTACATAATCACTTAAGAGTCATTTAGATACACAGCTATCCTGACCTGCATTTAGCCTCGATGGTGATTAGTTCTGCATCACGGTTTGTTTGTTGACCTTACGGCGCTCACTGAGACCCATCAGCGCCAGTCCCAGCATGATGGTCAACACTAAAGGGATGACCGCCACATTGACCCACCACCAATCCAATTGATGCAATAAGACGCCGGCGGACATCGAGGCGCCAAAGGTTGCAGTGAATACAAGAAAGTCGTTCATGGCCTGGGTTTTAGCGCGTTCTTCCTGGGTATAAATCTCCGTGAGCAGCGTCGTACCTCCTATGAAGAGGAAGTTCCAGCTGATACCGAGCAATATCAAAGCGCTCAAGAAGTGCCAGAAGCTGTTTCCGAGAAGATTGATGACTATGGTCATGGCGGCGAGGACAGCGCCAACCCAGAGCACTCTGGTGACCCCAATCCTGCGAATGATGTGGCCGGTAAAAAAGGCTGGGGCAAACATTCCAAGTACATGCCATTGGATGACGAAGGCAGTATCGTCAAAGTGGTGGTGATGGTGGTCCATTGCCAAGGGGGTCGCCGTCATGATCAGGCTCATAACCCCATAGCCGAGCATGGCACAGAGAATAGCCACGATAGCTCTGGGCTGGCGGACGATGACCAGTAATGGACGACCTGCATGGCCGGGGTGAGCAACCCTGGTGCTGTCAAATTTGGCAAAACTAATGAACAGCATGGACAGTGCATACATCACAATGATAAAGGCAAAGCTGCCCGCGAAGCGCGCATCAGGAATCAGGTTCTGACCATAACTGGCCAGATTAGGTCCCACAAAGGCCGCGACGATACCTCCAGCGAGGACATAACTGATAGCGCGGGAACGGTGTGCCTCGTCCACACCCTCAGCAGCGGCGAACCGATAGTAACCACCGAACGCATTGAACATGCCGAGAAGGAATGTTGCCAGGCAGAAAAGCCAGAAATCCTGCTGGGTGATGGCGTACACCGCAAGCGCTCCGCCACTCATGCCGATGATTGTGGCAAACAGGAATCCTGCCTTGCGCCCAAAACGCCCCATCATCAGTGAAGCGGGAATAGTTGCGAGCATGATAGCCAGGAATTGCAGGGCAAGAGGCAGGGTTGCCAGGGATTGGTCTTCCGCCAGCTTGGAACCGACCAGGGCCGCTACCGTAACCATGAGCACATTGCTGCTCATCATCAAAGCCTGACAGAGTGAGAGTATGTAGATGGTACGTGGCATAAGTTGTGTGTGTTTCTGTCAGCAAAATCATTGTCAGCCAGATCGGATAAAAATTACCTGCACTTACCAAGCATAACGCCAACTGGATGAAAGCAGACTAACTCCCCGTATGGTCTTATCACCCGGTAATTGCTATGACGTAATGCGGGATACGGCATGAAGCATGCCATGCAAATATGACTGAGAGAAAATGAGAGTATATTGTTGTTTCTTGAAATTACCGCTAGATAGTTTCAAGTAGAGTATAAGATAAACACCCTCTAAGCCGGGTTATGACTGCATGGATACAGGAAGTGAAGCTACGCAATGCAGTAATTGCATGATAACGGGAAAGGACAACTGAAGATATTCTGTTGCGGTGGTGAAGACAGGCTTCTTGAGCAGAGGAAGACCTCAAAGATACAGGTCTTCCTGAAAATGAATCAATTATCTTTATCTACCACCAGATCGACAGGCAGGATCTGTGCGACAGTCCAGACGGTCGCGGCAATCGACAAGTCCGTCGCCATCGTTGTCGATGCCATCATCACAGATTTCGATGCTAGGTGGTGGCGGTTCCACCTGATCGTCCTCAGTGAGCAGATAGACATCCTTATCGCTATTGGTATCCACCGACACCAGACTGCTGTAACCACTGACCACAATCGCTTCGCCTGCCTTACTGAGCGCGGAGAATTGCATATTCGTTTGCAGCAGTTTAGCGGTGCTCGTCCCATCAAGATCCACCTGGTAGATATCATCACTGCTGGTGAATGAGACGACATTACCATCGTCGCTGATCGCAGGTCGTTGACCTCCAGTATCCATGCCGGCAGACAAGATGACAGTCTCCCCGGTTTCACGCTGATGCAGGAATACATCGGTGCTGTAGCCATTCACATCCGGAGAGGCAAGATTGGTCGCGCCGGAAGCAAAAACGATGCGCTGACCTTCCGCATCTATCACTGGATCGGCGGAAAAACTGTTGGCTTCAGTGCCGTCACTGGCCACACTGACGCGCTGAATCTGCTGCGTTTCTCGCTGCCAGAGATAGATATCAGGAACCCCGTTGTTGTCAGCTGCACCAAGATTGTCTGCCGCTGAGACAAACACTACGTATTCACCATCCGCGCTGATCGAAGGTGATGAACTGGCACCATTCGCTAGGCTTACGTCACCCGCAATACTGACAACTTCCGTAGTGCCCTGGTCACGATCATGCAAAAACACATCGAGGGTGTCCGGCAGATCACCCGCATAGAAATTATCTGCATAAGAGGCAAAGACCACATAACGACCGTCTGCGCTGATCGTGGGATGGCTGCAAAAGGTATAGGGTTCACAGCCATTGCAGGTATCCGGCCATCCACAGGAACAACCTCCCCCTTCTGTTCCGTCGCTGGCCAGACTTACCCGCTCCAGCCCATTTTCGGAATAGACGAATATATCCGCCGAACCGTTGCTATCATTCTCGACCAGATTGTAATAGGTTGAGGTGAAAGTTATGAAATCCCCACCCGGGGTAATTGCAGCTTCGCCCAGAAAACTTGAACCACCGGCACAGGTAACCATAGTGGTTGTGGTGGTTTCCCTGTCACGCAGAAAAACATTCCAACCTTGTGCATTACATCCTTCATCCTGTTCGATAAGATTTTCTGCCAGAGAAGAGAATGCAACAAAACGGCCTTCAGCACTGACCGCCTCTCCGCGTATCTCACTGGATGAGTAATAGAGTGAACCAGTGCCTGCCTGACCATCAACTCCTATACTGATCAGCTCTGCCGCGTCCGCGGCAGATGTGTTGCCCGATGTCAGTAGCATCCCTGTAACAGCCATTGCACCAAGACATAGCTTCACCATCCATGCCGGTCGATTAATTATGCACCCCAATGAATTATTCATGAAAACTATCCTCGTAATAAACGAATCGAGATAGAAAATCTGCTCAATGGCCAAAGGCATCCAGTGGAATTGGGTATGCGCGGTTCACTGGAGAGCATGAAAGTTCATCCCGAAACTCTGATGTCCCTATCCTCCATCACCTGCATCAGATCAAAGGCAGTAACTTCTTATTTTCTTGATCATTATCTTATACAAGGGACGACTACCCAATCGATACTCAGGCTATGCTCCAATCACAAATGGGTCAACAGGCATACTTGACTTACCGCAAAGGACAGACAAAAAACTCTCTACATCACTGAAGGTCAGTAGATTCATCTGCCATTGTCTTACTTTATTATTAGAATGTTTATTAAATATCTAATGGCAAATATGTAATAAAGGGATGCTCAGAATAGATTAAAAAAACACAAAACCTTTTAAAAATAGGTGAATCAGCTTTCAGAACTATACTGAAAGATGGTGTTATCAAACTATGACATCAAATTGATGTGATACGAATGTTGGAGGAAGTTCTTTTTAAATTGTGGGGGAGAATCAATCTAATGAAGATAAAAATGATACTCATTATTCCATTGCTGGTCCTGCCCGCCAGTGACTATCTGGCAGCAGACCCGGTCGATACCCATGTCATTGAGGCCCGTGGTATCGTCAATCAATTCTTCGGTTCATTAAAAAGTGAACTTCAGTCTGCCTTGAAAGAAGGCGGCCCGGTTACGGCCATCAGTATTTGTAAATTGAAGGCGCCAAGAATCACCAAGGAGTTTTCATCTTTGTCCGGTTGGTATATTGCAAGAACGTCACTCAAACTGCGAAATCCCAGCAATGAGGGCGATACCTGGGAGAAAAAGGTTTTAGCGGATTTTGAATCAAGAAAAGCAGACGGCGAAGATCTGGCGAACATGGAATATTCGGAAGAGATCCTGATTGAAGGCAAGAAGATATTCCGCTACATGAAGGCCATCCAAGTCATGGATCTTTGTCTTAACTGCCATGGCCAAGAAGTCAAGCCGGGGATTAGCCGGATACTGACACAACTCTATCCAAACGACCAGGCCACTGGGTTCAGCACAGGAGATCTGCGCGGGGCCTTTACCCTGGCAAAACCGCTTTAACGCTTGCCACAGAGATCAGAAGGGCCAGAGACCGATATTTTAAAGAAAACGCAGCGAAGAATGTCGCTGCGTTTGAATTATGCAGAACTATTAAAGTTCTATTTGGAATCTATTCGTCGTCTTCTTCACAGAAGATATAGACGGCCTTACCGCTCTGAGGTATGACTACTTCGCAAGCCTCAGGTACTGGCACGACAGTTCCGATCACGAGACCACTGGCATCGTAAAGAGGATTTTGGTCTTTCACTTTCCCGCCGCCAGCAACAGCCAAATTCACGCAGAGGGTTAATGCAGCAAGTACAATGATTTTTTTCACTTTTATATTTCCTATTAAATTATACAAAACTATAAATTACTATTCAGACTCTACTCGTCGCCTTCATCACAAATGATATAGAACGCCTTGCCGCTCTGAGGCACGACCACTTCACAGGCATCCGGCACGGGCACTACAGTGCCGACCACCTCGCCACTGATATCGTACAAGGGACTTTGCTCTCTGACTTTCCCGCCACCAGCCATGGCCAGATTCACGCAGAGGGTTAATGCAGCAAGTACAATGATTTTATTCACTTTTATATCTCCTGTTTATGTAATGTTTGTACAACATTATGTGTCTGTACTGCCCCAATTTTTCGGCGCCAGGAGTGAGGTCTGAAGGGAATGTTTTTCTTGATATTCTGAGTGTGATTTGAACTGCAATTAGCATAAAAAGGCCGGGGAAAAGGGCTTCTTTTAGCCATGTCAATAGAAATTCTAATTGTATTGATATTTGATGATTTCGATTCTTATTTCAATCAGGTTCCTGTTGATTGCAGGATTAGCTAGACAAAGAGTTAACACTCTCAGGAGGCCCTGATTAAATCCGTCCTTGGATTTATCAAAGCACGGTAAGGTGTGAATTAATCAGATCTTCTCTAAATCAATAACCCCGCTTGATATCAACCAGATTCAGCAACGGTTCGCCGAGAACATAACGGCGCAGATTTTCCCGCACCAATAACCAGAAACGCTCAGTCATGCGATCTGAAGGGGAGCTGGAATGAGGCGTAATGATGACATTCGGCATTTTCCACAACGGATGGCCTTCGGGCAGCGGTTCGGGATCGGTGACATCCAGACCCGCACCGGCGATTTCACCCTGATTAAGCGCCGCCAGCAGATCAGCAGTGACTACGCTCTTTCCTCTGCCGATATTAATGAAGTAAGCCGAAGGCTTCATGGTCTGAAAAAATTTCCTGTCGAACAGGCCCTTGGTTTCTGTCGTCAATGGCGTGACATTCACCACCACATCAGCCTTGGCCGCCAACTCCAGTAATTCATCCGGCAGACCCACAGTATCGACATAATCCGGCCCTTGGCGACTGCTCCGCCGGGTGGCGATGACATGCATGCCCAAGGCGTGAGCCCGTTTGGCGACTTGCCGGCCAATGCCTCCCAGCCCGACCACCAGCAGGGTCTTGCCACCTACTTCCATGACTTTCTCGCTGGCGTTGTCGATCCGCTTCCATTGACCTTGCCACTGCTGTTGGTGGTAGACATCAAGCTTATGGGTAAGCATCAGCATCAGGCCGATGGCGTGTTCTGCCATGCCGGGACCGGGTATGGCCTTGGTGTTGGTCAACATGACATTGCCTGATTGCAGCTGTGTGTTATCCGTGCAACGGTCGATACCGACGAAATAATTCTGCACCCATGTAAGTCTCTGCATATCCGCTGTGACATCGAAACAATAACCCAACATGACATCGGCATCCTCTTTGACCATTTCGAGCTCGTCACGAGACTTGACATAGATCAGCCTGGCATCCCCAGCGGCGGCCTGCATCCATGCCTCGAAATCATCACGCTTTACTGGGCGGTTGCCTGGCAGGTAAACCACGATATTCTGCGGTTTTTTCCAGTTTGCAGACTCCCTCACTGGCTTTGCCGATGCTTTCAATTCGAGATCAATGATCAGTTGCTCGACGGCCGGGTCCGGTGGATTCCCATAGCCGGGATTGCCGATACATAGCAATGCAATGAACAGGGCGTGTAACATCACTGATTTGAATGAGATCATGTTATTCACCTTTGTTGAATGTCTAGGGCTAGTCAATGTTCGAGTCTTTCTTGATAAAGTTCGGCAACTGACTTCCCCACTCTACACCACGCAGGAAAAGAATTATGCAACGGGTCCTGAAGGGGAAGCTGTGAGAAACTGTTGTCTACTGAGAAATCGATATTAGTAGTAAAGTTCAAATACCAACCGAGTTCCGCATAGCGGCAGAGCACTGCACCAATTTTATATTTATCGGCAACTGGCCGAGAAAAAGCTGTCTAACTGCGGTATAACAAGTTATCTGACCCGGCACACTCGTGAATAATTAAACCAAATCATGGCCGAACAACAGGCATCCAGCAAAGCCGCAGGCAAGCTTACATCCATCAACCGGCTGATCAATCTGCAGGCTGGTGAATTTGTACCGGTGTTATGGTCATTCGCCTATTTCTACTTCCTGCTCTCCAGTTACTATGTGATCCGTCCGGTACGCGACGAGATGGGCATACTCGGCGGAGTGGATAATCTGCAATGGCTGTTCACCGCCACCTTCGTGGTAATGCTGGCAATCGTGCCCCTGTTCGGCGCCGCCAGCTCCCGCTACCCGAGGCAACGCTTACTGCCTGGCGTGTATCTATTCTTCATTGCCAATCTTCTAATCTTCTATTTTGTCTTCCGCATGGAAGCCGGCATGGACTGGACCGCCAGGGTCTTCTTCATCTGGGTCAGCGTCTTCAATCTCTTCGTGGTGTCGGTGTTCTGGAGTTTTATGGCCGACTTGTTCAGCAATGCCCAGGGCAAACGTCTATTCGGCCTGATCGCCGCCGGCGGCAGCCTGGGCGCAATATCCGGCCCGGCCCTTACCGCCAGCCTATCCACCACGATAGGCACTGCCAATCTGCTGCTGGTATCCGCCGGACTGCTGACAGCCGCCCTGGTGAGCATCCTGCAACTGCTGCGTTACGGCAATGCTCACCCTACGCCCGGCAGTGAGGCGTCATTGGGCGGGAGTATCATGAGCGGGGTGAAAAAGACCTTCGGTTCCCGTTATCTGCTCGGCATCGCGATATTCATCTGGCTCTACACCACACTCTCCACCTTTCTCTATTTCGAACAGGCACACATCGTCAAGGAGGCGTTTGCGGACTCGGCTGAACGCACCCGGGTGTTTGCCATGATCGATCTCGCGGTCAACACCCTGACGATCCTGTTCCAGGTCTTTATCACCGGCCATGTAATGAGGCGGCTTGGGGTTGCCACGGCGCTGGCCAGCATTCCCGCCCTGCTGGCCATGGGCTTTCTGGTACTGGCCATGGCACCCATACTGCCGGTCTTGATCATTACTCAGGTAGTGCGCCGCGCCGGCAACTATGCTTTTACCAAGCCGGCGCGTGAGGTGCTCTTCACCGTGTTAGACCGGGAGAGCAAGTACAAAGCAAAGAATTTTATCGATACCGTCGTTTACCGAGGCGGCGACGCCGTCTCAGGCTGGCTGTTCGCTGGTCTCAAAGGCCTGGGGTTCGGGCTCTCCGGCATCGCCTGGATCGCGGTCCCACTGGCGCTGATTTGGATGACGATTGGTCTACGCTTAGGCAAGGCGCAGCGCATCAAGGCGCTGCAAGGAGAGAATAATGCACAAACACTTTGATCGAAAACGTCGACAACTGCTCAAGATCATGGGCGGAGTAGGTCTGGCAGCGACTGCGCCGCCACTCATTGCCAGCCAAAAACCCTCTGCATTCATCACCAAGCCCATTCCGGCATCGGGCGAACGGCTCCCGGTGATCGGTTTCGGTACTTCCCGAGTGTTCGATGTGGGTAGAGACGTGGCAGAGCTCAGCAAATTACGCGAAGTAGTCAGCATACTGGCCTCGGTGGAGCACAGCCTGTTGGACACCTCTCCCATGTACGGTGAGGCGGAGCGGGTCACTGGTGACCTGGTGGAGAATCTCGCGGTGCGCAAACAGCTGTTTTTCGCCACCAAGGTTTGGACTGACGGCAGGGAGGCGGGAATCAAGCAGATGCAGGAATCCCAACGCCTGCTGAAGACCCGGACCATCGACCTGATGCAGATCCACAACCTGGTGGACTGGCAGACACATATCAAGACCCTGCGCGACTGGAAGGAGCAGGGCATAATCCGCTATCTGGGTATCACCCACTACAACCAGGGCGCCCACGACGCGGTTATTCGGGTGATGCAACAGACGCCGCTGGATTTCCTCCAGATCAACTATTCACTGGCCGAACCCGAAGCGGATACCAAGGTACTGCCAATGGCCCTGGAAAAGGGGATTGCAGTTATCGCCAATCGGCCTTTCGCCCGTGGTGCACTGTTTCGCGCCACCCGGGGTCAATCCCTGCCAGACTGGGCTGCAGAGATAGATTGCGACAGCTGGGCGCAGTTTTTCCTTAAATTCGTCGTTTCACATCCTGCTATCACTTGCGCCATCCCTGCCACCAGCAAAGCAGTACATATGCTGGACAATCAGGTGGCTGGAAAAGGGCGCTTGCCGGACAGCAGTACCAGGGAGAGGATGCGGGCATTGATTGCTGCATCTTAGCTTTATCTACAGAGGCGTGATTGAAAAAGCTGGCCTGATAATCCTGGGGCTTAGCACCCTGTTGATCGTCGCGATAATCTGGGGCCAGTCTCAATGGCACCGAGATACATTGGCAGTCACTGAACAGATCAAGGTATCTTCTCGCCGGCAGCAGCAGTCCGTGGATCTTTCCGAGATCCAAGATTTGCCAGTAGCGCTTAAAAAATATTTCCACCTGGTGCTGAAGGAAGGCGCGCCCATCATCCATGCCGCAACCCTCACTCAAACCGGCGGCTTCCGCGCCAGACCCGAGATGACGGATTGGTCGACGATGCAGGCGACACAGGTCTTTTCGACCGCCCCACCTGCCTTTGTCTGGGATGCCTCGATCTCCGCCATGCAAGGCATCGACATCAAGGTACGCGACAGTTATCGCAATGGCCAGGGCGCCATGCGCGTCAAGCTGGCCTACCTGTTCCCCCTGATCGATGCGCACAACGACCAGGAATTGAATGAGGCCGCGCTGCAGAGATATCTGGCGGAGGCCGTCTGGTTTCCCACTGCGCTGCTGCCCAGCCAGGGGGTGACATGGCGTGAACTAGCTTCGAACAAAGCAATTGCGAGCATCACCGATTTCGGCATGACGGTTTCCCTTGAGTTCGAATTTAATCCAAAGGGGGAGATCTCTTCTGTCTACTCCCCGGCCCGCTACAGAGAAGTCTCCGGAAACTATGAACCGACGCCCTGGAAAGGTCATTTTTCAGACTACGCCGAATTTGACGGGTACCGCATTCCAACATCCGCAGCGGTGGAATGGCATTTACCAGGTCAAGCCTACGCCTATTGGCGGGCCAGTCTGCATGCTATCCGTTACATATCGAATTGATACCTGACTACCTTGATACTCAGCCGGCATAACAGTCTTCCAAGCTGCTAAAGACTACACAACACAGAACCCACGCGATTGCCTGGCAGGGATTACTCCGCCGTCCATCCTGCTACATTTCCTCCATCCAGGGAGATCAGATGGGGATGGTTGATTTATATAGGAGCAATTACCGGGAACAGTTTCCGCTCGTAAAAAGCCTTAGTTGTGTTCATGCTTTCTTGATAAGACCGACGATAAACAACAGTATCACCGCACCCACAACAGCAGTGATGAGGGAACCAATCAAGCCACCCGCATTGATTCCGAGCAAGCCAAACACAAACCCGCCCACAATAGCACCTACAATGCCGACGACAATATTACCCAACAATCCGAACCCACCGCCTTTCATGATACTTCCGGCAAGCCATCCTGCTACCGCACCGATTGCCAGAAAAATAATTAATGATGTGATATCCATTGTTGCCTCCTTGTTGAACATGGTTATTTCAGTATGCAATCTATGGGCGAAGTCCGCTGCTTCGTTGGCTATCTAGTCAGCCTTAGGGTTTGTCCATTATCTTAGCACACCCTTTTCTCTACTGACTTACGAAGAACAGCCGGAATGGATGGCCAGAAAACCCAGCAAAGTGATCATTGAAACAAATCTTTTAAAGATTCAACTCATGATAAGTTCTCAAATTAGATAACCGGATATTACAGCCAAAAGAAATTCTGAGGATCATCAACGCCCTGCCAAAACTCATACCTCAAGGTAATTGAATGGCCTCGTAATGGCAGTGACCCCGCATCGGGGCCACAGTGCCAAGTGAGCGCAATTTATGGTTTCCCTACTTATTGACGCTTAGTTCTACTCTTCGATTCTCTCTGCGACCTTCAGCAGTTGAGTTATCTGCCACGGGCGAGGTTTCACCCATCCCCTTGGCGGTAATTTTCACTTTGACGCCGGAATCTTGGAGATAATCGGCAACCGACTGTGCGCGTTTCTCTGACAGCTGTTGGTTGTAGGAAGCTGTGCCGCTACTGTCCGTATGACCCTGCACAACCAGTTCCTCGATATCAGGACGACCCTTCAGGGCATCTGCAATGGGCGCCAGCGTCTCTCTGCTTTCAGCAGTCAGTTGCGCACTGTTCAATTCGAATTTAACATTACGGAGGATCAGTTGTTCAAGACAACCTGCACTGTCCACAGTCGCACCAGCCGGAGTACCCGGGCATTTATCCATGTAGTCGGCAACACCGTCCCCATCGGAATCCAATGGACAACCGTTGGCATCAACCGGTGCGCCTTTGGGTGTGTCTGGGCATTTATCCATGTAATCGGCAACACCATCGCCATCACTGTCGAGAGGACAACCCTTATCATCCACTTCTACCCCTTGTGGCGTATCGGGACATTGGTCATCATCATCCGCGACCCCATCACCATCGGAGTCTGCGGGCGCCGGCTCGCCGCAGATACCCGCAGTTCCGCCAACAGCCTGCCAACACTCACCATAGTTGGTCATAACAGTTTCGCCATACCCCCCTTGGACAAAGGTGTCCAGAGCACTCGAACTGGATACAAAAGCCATAAGCGCCGTTAGGAAAGCGCCTTTCAGTAACCACTGTGTGGATTTGAGTCTTAATTTCATCAGTCTTGTCCTTTAATACGTAAGCTGGAGGTCTTTGTATTGCTACAGATTCCTCACATGAAGAGAAGCATGGACAAAGGTAACCAACCAGTTAAGGGATTACCATGATACATATCATGGTATCATTCACTGTGGAGTGAATTATTGTTAGCTGACCGGATGTTATGCTCAACTCATCACTCGGACTTAAGCTCACTCTTACCGGGCGCCTGGCCTCATACGGAAAAGCCTATCCATTGGCGTAGCTCGGCGGTTACCGGCGCTATTTGTTAAAACCACATGCCAATTCATGCATAGGGTCTACCCCTCTGGCTATGCCTGCCTGCATAATGTGCCATTCCTGTCGAATTGACTCGGCAAAACCGCCGTATAATAACAATCAGAAATACCAACATGAAACGACCACTTTCATTACTGCTGGTGATGTTGCTCACTACTCCCACCCAAGGGGAGGATATACCGATTCGTGTACAGCCCCTGCATGAACTGCTGCGGCAACCCGAGTTCAGCGCCCCGGCCAGTGTCAAGCCTTTGAACGCCCCCAGTCTGGCGGCAGAGATCAGCGCCCGGGTCGAGGCGATCCCGGTACGTGTTGGCGAGCAGATCAGAATGGATGATCCGCTGGTCCTACTCGATTGCCGCCACCACCAGTCCAGGCTGGAGGCGGCCAAGGCTGGCTTACAACGTATCAATGCACAACTCAATTTTGCCGACGCCCAGCTGAAACGGGCCAAAGACCTCAAAGCGAAGCGCAGTATCAGCGACGAAACCCTGGACCAGCGCCGTTCCGAATTGCTGGGCGCCCGAGCCGATCGACTGAATCAACAGGAACTGATCAGCCAGGCGGAAATCGATGTAGATCGCTGCATTATCAAGGCGCCCTTCGATGCGGTGGTCACCGAGCGGCTAGCCCAGGTCGGCGGACTGGCTAGTCCCGGCACGCCCTTGCTGAAGCTGATGCAACTCGATGACCTGGAGGTCAGCGCCGAGCTGCGAGGATCCGAGGCAAGCAGTTTACGTCAGGCGCAATCGATAGACTTCGACTATGCCGGGTCTCGCTATGCACTGGATCTGCGGCGGATACTACCGGTAATCGACGAACGCACCCGGACCCAGCAGGCACGCCTGAGGTTCGGCCAGGATGCCGCCCCAGCCGGGGCTGCGGGCCGCCTGGTCTGGCAAGGCACGGCCAATGAACTTCCTGCAGATTATCTGGTGCGGCGCGACGGCAGTCTCGGTATCTTTCTAGTGGCCGATGGCCAGGCGCAGTTTCACCGCTTGGAAAATGCCCGTGAGGGCCAACCGGTCAGATTGCAGCTAGCAGCGGATACCCGGCTGGTCACCGATGGCCGACAGCGTCTGCAAGATGGCGACCAGGTGAATATCATCATTGAGGCCGACTGAGCCATGGGTGCCTTTTACCGCTCCCTTTTGCAGAACCATGTGCTGGCCAACCTGACCTTTGTCCTGGTCATGGTCATCGGCGTCCTCTCCTACCTGGGTATGCCGCGCCAGCAGGACCCGACAATCAATTTCAACTGGATCGTCATCACCACCGTACTGCCTGGCGCCTCGGCGCTGGATGTGGAGAAGAAGGTCACCGACCCTATTGAGGACGCGGTGCGCAAGATCCAGGACATCAACTTCATGTCCTCGAATAGCCGCGAGTCGGTCTCCAGCATCCTGGTGCGTTTCCAGGACATCGATGCGCGGCATTTCGACAAGCGGGTCGCTGATCTGCGCCGCGAGATCCAAAACAAGGAGGACGAACTGCCTCAGGCAGCGGAAGACCCGCAGATCATCGAGATCACCAGCGCCAACGCCTTCCCCTCGGCAACTGTGGCTGTGGTTGGCCAGGCCCAGGACGAGAACCTGCGCATCCAGGCGCGTAATATCCAGAAGGGCCTGGAGCGCCTCAAAGGGGTCGACCGGGTCGACCCGGTGGGTCTGCCCGACCCCGAACTACATGTTACCTTCGATCCAGCCATGCTCGAGAACCTGAAGCTCACCCCGGGTCAGATCTCCGACACCGTCAGCGCCTTCTTCCAGGACATCGCCGCCGGCGATACCCGCCTCGGTGAACAGAACTGGCTGGTGCGCCTGGTGGGGTCGGATTCCGACCCTGCCTACCTGGCCTCACGCACCGTAGTCGGCGCTCAGGGCGAAGTCACCCTGGGTGAGGTGGCCCGGGTCGAGCGCGGCCGCGCCGAACCCAGCCAGCTCACCAGCTACAACGGACGCCCTGCGGTACTGCTGGCGGCGATGAAACAGGCCAACACGAATACTATTGAGTTGGTCGATCGCATCAAAGGCTATATGGCCGACCGCAATCAGTACACCAATCAGACCGGTATCGAACTGGTGCTGATCGATGACCAGACAGTGGTCACCACCAACGCCATATCCCTCATGCAGCGCAATGCCCTGATCGGCCTGTTCCTGGTGCTGGTGGTGGCCTGGCTGTTCCTGGGCTCGCGCATCGCCCTGCTCACCGCCATCGGCATCCCGTTCATCCTGGCCGGCACCTTCTGGGTACTCTCTGGCACCGGTGAAACCCTGAATGTGATGGTGCTACTCGGAGTGGTCATAGTTCTGGGGATGCTGGTGGACGATGCGGTGGTCGTCGTTGAGGGTATCTATTATCGGGTACGGCACGGCATGGATGCGATGTCCGCCTCCATCGATGCATTGAAAGAGGTCGCCGCGCCGGTCACCACCGCCGTTCTCACCACCATGGCGGCCTTCGGGCCGCTGATTCTGCTGCCGGGTATCCTCGGTGATTTCATGCGCGTGGTGCCGATGGTGGTGGTGATCGCCCTGGCCCTGTCGCTGGTCGAGGCCTTCTGGATGCTGCCGGCCCATGTGATTGCAGCTAATGTCAGCTTCCGTAATCCGTCACGCATCCACAAATATCGGGTGAAACTGACCCATTGGATTCAGATCCACTATGTGCGACTGCTGGTCAGCGCGCTACGCCATCGCTGGCTCACCCTGTCTCTGGTGATCCTGATGTTCCTCAGTGCGATCGGGGCTTTCGTGTTGGAACGCGTACGCATGGATTTCTTTGCCGCCGATACCATCCGCCTGTTTTATGTCAATGTGGAGATGCCACCCGAGACTACACTGTCCGGCACGCTGACCAAGGTGGAGGAGGTGGAGCAGAAGGTAAAGGCCCATCTACGCGAGGGCGAGGCCCGAGCAGTACTGAGTTATGCGGGCAACATGTTTACCGAAACCTCCCCGCGCCTGGGCGATCACATGGGCCAGATCATGGTGGGGCTGAACCCCAAGACTCCGGAGCTGCGCACGGTGGAGGCGATGATCGAAGCCATGCGTCAGGATGTAATGGCCACTGCAGGGCCCATCCAGCTGTCTTTCCTGCGCCTGGCTGGCGGACCACCCACGGAGAAGCCGATCAGCATCAAGGTGCGCGGCGATGCCTATGAAAATATCCGTGCCGCCGCCAACCAGGTGCGCAATCTGCTCAACGGTATCGAAGGGGTCAAGGATATCGATGACGATGCCAGCAAGGGCCGCAGCGAGCTGATCCTGACCCTGGATGAGGATGCCGTCAATCGCTCCCAACTGAATCCCCTGGAGGTCAACCGTACGGTGCAATTGCTGGTGGATGGCCTGGTGGTCACCGAGATGCGCGATGCCGGCGAGAAACTCGAGGTGCGGGTGAAGGGGCCGAATAAGCAGCTGACGGATATCAGCGAACTGTTGGGCTTTCGCCTGCCGCTGGCCGATGGCGGCAGTGTACCACTCAGCGAACTGGTCAGGGAACGGCGCGAAACAGGGCTGGGCAATATCCGCCATTACAACTTTCGGCGCGCCATCACGGTTGAGGCCGACCTGGAGGCGGAAGTCATCGACACAGTCACCGCCAACAGCCTGCTGAAAGAGCGCTGGCAGGAATATCAGGGTGATTTTCCAGACATCGACCTGGACTTCTCCGGCGAGCTGGACGATATCTATGAGGCGATGGATTCCATCCTGATGCTGTTCGTGTTCGGTGTGGGGGTGATGTACGCCATCCTCGGCACCCAGTTCAGAAGTTACTGGCAGCCCTTCATGATCCTCTCCACCCTGTTCATGGCCTTCACCGGCGTCACCTTCGGGCTGTTGATCTCCAACAATCCCATGAGCCTCTACACCCTGTACGGCATAGTCGCTCTGGCGGGCATCGCGGTGAATGCCGCAATCGTGCTGATCTCAGCCGGCAACATGCGGTTAAGGGCCGGGATGAGCGTACTGCACGCCACCATCTATGCCGCACGGCGCCGGGTGATTCCCATTCTGATCACTTCCCTGACCACCGTCGCCGGCCTGTTCTCCCTGGCCACCGGCCTGGGTGGTAAATCCCTGATCTGGGGACCGGTAGCTACCGCCATCGTCTGGGGCCTGATCTTCTCCACGGTGCTGACGTTGATTGTGGTGCCGTTGTTGTATCGGCTGTTTATGGTGCGCAGCCATCTACATCAATCGCACTAATGAAGATATGCCGGACCATTCAGGCAGACAATTGATCTCCTGTGAATGAAATGGCAATGCTTCGACAAGCCACTTGAGGTGACGATTATCAATCTGCAAGCTAGCTGCCGGTCATTCGTACCAGCGGCATTTCGTGCTCGCGGCAGATAAGCATGCTGTCTCCATCTGACAGATTCTCCCCGGTCAGGCCACAACGGTGCTGATTTTCTCCCGGGCAGAAATTCCGGCAGCTGCGGCAGACGCCGAATGTGCGACCCTGTCGGGCCTGCTGCCAATTGCTTAGCAGGTGAGAGAGCGCCACTTCGATTGCCTGACGTTCACTCCCAGGCAGATGGTCGACAGCGGCCTGCCAGTGAGTATCGACCTCATCCCCTAACAGAATCTGGCCTGCTTCAGTTAATCTCAGGCGGACGACACGGCGGTCATTCTGATCCGTCGCACGCATCACCCAGCCACGACTTTCTAGCAATTTAAGGCTTTGCGATACCGTGCCCTTGGTCATCGAAAGGTAATCAGCCAGCGCCTGCGGGGTGTTGCTGTAGCGATTCGCGTCGCGCAGGTAGCTAAGCATGGACCACTGCACAGGTAAAAGGCCGGCGGCAACAGCGCTGTTGTCGCTGCTCTCTCTGCAGTGCCCGAGCTGTGCTTACAAGAAGGTTTTCGAGATTACCGGCATCCATAAAATAATAGTAGCGAAACAAAACAATATTGACAAAGTTCGTACTCGATACTATTTTTAGTATCGTATCGATACTATATGGCTGGTCTTATTTCGACCCCGCTATCAGGCGAACCCAAGGAGAATCAAAATGCTCAAGAACACCGCTATCGCTATGACATTCTTTGCCTTTTCAGCTGGAACTTTAGCAGCCGACATCGCCTATCCGGAAAACTACCGTGACTGGAAGCATGTCAAATCAATGATCATCAACCAGGGACATGCTCTCTATGACATGGTTGGCGGAATGCACCACATCTACGGCAACGATAAGGCGCTCACCGGCTATCAGGCGGGCAACTTTGCCGATGGCTCAGTCATTATATTTGACTTGTTCGAAGCCGTCGACAAGGATAATGCAGTCTCTGAAGGTGCCCATAAGGCGGTCATCGTCATGGCCAAAGACAACCAGAAATTCATCAAGACCGACGGCTGGGGCTATCAGGTTTTCGACCCCAAGACCAAGCAAGGCCAACTCGATGCAAAGGCACAGACCGACTGTCATGCCTGTCATATCTCACAGAGTGACAATGATTTCGTATTCAGCAGGCTACGCGACTGAATATCCGTATCATTTTCCGACACCGCCGCACGCCGATGCCGCGCGGACGGCGTTTTCACTGATCGAGGTGCCGCTGTCGTATCGGCTGTTTATGGAGTGCAGTCACTCAAACGTAAAACAATAAAGGTGTATGGCTATGCGTGGAGATCGCGCTGATCATTCTTGAAGGCATTGCCTGTTTTCAAAGCAAGCGCTTGTAAGATGTGCGTAATGCAGGCAAGAATTGCCTCTGTAATTACACCTTTTCGGCCTCTTCGCTTGCCTGAAGCGCTTGAAGCAACTCAGCATCTTGTTTTGGTAGCTCCGGTATCTCGTCCCCATCCTGGATGAGTGGTTTGAGCTGCCCCCGGAGAGATTCGCAAACCGAGCGCAACTCACGATACTGCTCCACCAGTTTAGCGGCTTGCTCCTTGGAGGAGTTCGCGGCCTGCACCTCTTTCTCTAAATGCAGCTTTTCCTTTTTTAGCGAACTCGCCTCACCTTCCACGCGCTTTCGTTCAGCAGCTTCAGCTATTTTCTGCTTTTTAAGCGTTTTGAGCTTCTTGATGACATTCTCAGGCGTATCGGCCAGAGCCAGGTTTATCGCCTTCAGCGCCTTCTGTCTATCAGCCAGCTGGGCTTTCATTTTTTTCAATTCTTCCGCATGAACTGCACGTTCTGCTTCCATCTGCTCTTGATCTTTTTTTAAAGTACTGAGCACTTCATCTTTTGCAGCCTCGGCGGCTTCTATCGCCTTCTGGAATTCCTGTGTCTTCTTTTCCATCACAGCAACAGCTGTTTTGGCTTGATCCTGCGAGTTTTTTATATTGACATCGGCATCAATTGACCGCTTGATGGCCAACTCAAGGGCCACTTTAAGTTCATCCGAACTGCAGTCAGGATCCAGACCTAACGCATCGGTAGCAGCACCCATGAGTACCTGTTTGCTTATCGCAAGATCTTTCCAGACTTGTAGTTGAACATCTAAATCCACCTGATCCACTTAACTCCCCTCTGTTGATATAGAATAATTAGTGCGGGGATTTTATCCTAAAGCGTTGGAAAAGTTTCCTATTTTATTAGCGCGGGCAGGCTGATCAAAGAAATCAAGGTCGACTGAATGGCCCATCATATCGTTCAAAATGGCTCTTTTCGGACTTACTTTGATTCACAATAGGGAATAACCAACATCAGTCGAGTCGTGCAGAGACTGCTCGGTTAATGGTTGGCCCCCCCTAACCGACCACCATCTCCAGAGCCAACTTTCCAATGATAAGCTCTGGAAAATGACAGTATTTCGCCAGTCAACCACTTTGCCTTGCCTATCGATCGGACCTTGGGTTAAGTTAAGCTCTCCATAAAAAAAACAGAGCCATATCAATGAGTCAGCCGTTACAACTGGAAGAACGGATCCAGGGAAACCGTAACGGGCGTTTCCTGCAGGAGCTGTTCGGCAACAGCATCCATTTCCCTCTGGTCAACATCGTTCTGGAGCTGCTGTTGAAGGAGCCGCGGGATTACCTGCTCGAGCCCGACCCTTACCTGCTGCTGACCGCAGCGCTGCTGCAGGCCTGGATTGTCAGCGGCTGGATACACATTGGGCGACCGCGACCATTACTTGGTAACCTGATCGGGCCGGGTTTCTATACCCTGGTAGAGCTGTTGTACATCGGAACTGCATTTTTCAGCGCGCCCAACCACCTGGCGTACTGGGGCTTTGCGCTTTGCATAGGCATAATCCAGCATATGAGCAGCCGTCTCACCGGTGGTCTACGCGACCTGCTGATTCTGTTGGAGAATGTAGTGCGCACGACCTTCGTGCTGGTCATGTATATCATCCTGGAAAGATTGCGCGGGGAGTGTCAGGGTGCGATTCCCTTCTTCCAGACCGCGTCTCACCAGTTTCTGG
Source organism: uncultured Gammaproteobacteria bacterium (assembly GCA_963797085.1). GTDB lineage: Bacteria > Pseudomonadota > Gammaproteobacteria > Chromatiales > Chromatiaceae > JASJBU01. The sequence goes on along the minus strand of CAWCOA010000006.1, from coordinate 392,614 downwards.
CGATCGTCATGCCCTTTCTGGGATTGATTCTCGGCCTCTCCCAGCTCAACTCCAAACGATTTCTGGAGAGCCTGCGAGCTACCGCGCAACAGTTACAGCAATATTCCGAATGGCTGTTCGGCCGCGAACTACTCACCCGGGCGGTTGTGGATCCACAGCACCTGAGCCTCAAGCGTCGGGAGCGGGCCATTATGTTCATCGACATTCGCGGCTTCACCGCCTGGAGTGAAGGCCGCTCGCCAGAGGCAGTGGTCGACCTGGTCAACCGGTTTTACGCTGCCGCCGAACCGCACTGGAAGGAAGCGATCTGCGTCAAACTGATCGCCGATGAAATCATGCTGGTGTTCCCGCAAGTCGCTACGGCCGTGCAGACAGCACATGCCATGTGTTCATCGATCAGCCTGGAGTTGTCCGAGCATAACCTCAAAGCCGGAGTGGGACTGCACTTTGGATCAGTGGTCGAAGGGCTGATTGGCACTCCCTCTCAGCAAAGCTACGATCTACTGGGTGAAAGCGTCAACACGGCAAACAGGCTCTGTGACCACGCCGCAGGAGGAGAGGTGTTGATTTCCAAGCAGGCTCTCGCACAGTTGCCACCCGACACAGCGGTTGGCAGCCCCCGTGAGCTGGCGGGCAAGAACGGAAGTACCTCGATTACCGCCTACTCATTGAACCCATTGATCTAATCATCCAGAGAAGAGGTTTCTCAATATGAGTCGGCATGAGCGCCGCTTGAACATCCTCTCAGGCACTTTGCTCGCACTATTGCCGATCATCAGCTGAAACCGATCCGGCAGTAGCCAGGGTAATCCCTAACAAAAACACCCTATTCGATATGCTCCTCATCTCTTTCTCCTTATTTGCGTATATTTAATCGCCACAAAATCAACCTACACAGCAAATAAAACACATTCTAATTTTATAGACATCTCCCTTGTAAGCCTCGTCACTCATTACTGAATGGCGCGCTATACTTTTTTCTGTGCATGCAGTAAGTTTTAACCTGCTCATCACCAGGCAACAACAGCATCGAGGATCGTGACATGTACGCATTGATAAATAATCAAAACATCATCGGGCGCTTTGCATTAACTATTTCGATAATCAGTTCATTATCCTTTTCAGGATGCGCCACCCATCAGGGAGAGCAGGAACAATCTGGAATGATCATTGGCGGAGTACTGGGCGGCTTGCTGGGTTCCCAGGTCGGAAGAGGTGATGGACGTACTGCGGCAATCATCATCGGCACCCTGGCCGGGACGGCAATCGGCGGATCAATCGGTCAATCCATGGATGAAACTGACCGGATGAAAACAAACCACAGCCTGGAGACGGTGCGGACAGGTGTACCTTCCCGCTGGCAAAACCCGGACACGGGTAACAGCTATACCGTAACGCCTACCAATACCTATGAAACAGAGGGGGCGCCCTGCCGCGAGTATACGATCGATGCAACAATTGGCGGTAAACAGGAGGAAGTCTATGGCACCGCCTGCAGACAGCCTGATGGCAGCTGGAAAACGCAGAACTGAGTCGTTTTGATCAGTAAAACTCAGACTCAAGGCGTCATCGGATCAATGGATGAAAGATGCTATGGTCGCCTTGACCGCCATAGTCAAAACTAATTCTTTATCTCCATTGAAGATACTCAGCTATTGTGGCGAGTGATAAATCGCCGTAGCAGGTTGAAAATTCATATCACCACAGAGATCTCAGAGTGCACAGAGACTTAAAGAAAACCAGTGGACCACGTTACAACTTCTCATTTTCTTTGTGTCCTCTGTGTTCTCTGTGGTTAATTGTCTTTAGAAGGCCAGAATCGACTGAACGATGGCTGAGCCTGAGGGGTAATCAGGTAATTTTTTACAGGCAGCAGTACTGCTGATCTCGCAAAATATTACGGATCGATAATCAGCACTTACAGATCCACCCGATAGTGAGTACAACCACCATTTGCCATTGAGTCATAGACGATCAACAGATCGACCTGTGTCGCGCTTTCAGACAACAAGGTCATTCCTTCCGCCTTCGCTCCTTCCTGGGTGTCGATCTCGCCCAGAAACTTTACAGGTCGGACATTCCTGTCGACACCCGGCAGCTGGTCACAGCCATCCCACCACCATAAAAGAAAAGCACCCGGCGCATCACTGACCGACCCGGACAGCAGCAGGAAACCACTGTCCAATGACACCATGTCACGTATGCCCTGCCCACCAAGATCGACAAAACGCTGCTCATAGTGTTTTGGCCTGGCAAATTCAAGCACCCAGACAGGCACCAGATTGAAACGCAGCACCGGACCACGAAAGCCTAGAAAGAGCCGCCCATCAGCTATCGTCAACCCTTCGATATCGACACCGTTTTCCTTACTCGGCAGCTTTGCAAAAGGACCTATGACTGGGTCTTTTTTGAGGTATCTCGACAGTTTAATAGGCTCCGGCTTGCCAAATGCTTTTTGCTTGATGTCGAACGGTATCCGATATAAGCGTTCACGCAACTTCTGCCGATCGATTTTTGCATACCGCTTGAGGTTTTTCGCAACCGAATATTTATCGGACCGAAAGGTTCTTCGACGTCGTGAATGTGAGCCAATTGCATACAGATATCCATCGGCGTATCCAACAGCCTCCAAGTCGGTCTCTTTTTTCATTCCCACCAATTCAATTGAAGACAGGGCGCGCCATTGATCCGGCCCCTGCTTGGTGAACAGCTGTAATGCATGCCCCTCATCACTGCCTATCAGCAGGCAATCATCGACAACGACCAAACCACTGAGATCATTCTCCTCGATAACACCGCCAACCAATTCTACCTGATTAATTTTTTCTATCACTTTTCACCCCATAGCAAACTCTTCAACGGACTGTTCCCTGAGCCGTACTTAACGTTTGCCACTAGACAGCCTTTTCAGAAAGCCAGGCAACAATCCTCAATCCGCTTGCAGAAGACTTGATTTGTCTTTGCATACTGAAAAGCTAGCAGTCCAGCTCACAGAACACCACGGCAAGAAGATGAATGTTTCCCACAATATTTACTCGTTGATACTTAAGTCCTACGGAGTTACCCACGTACCGGCCTATCAAGCGTTATGGTAAAATACCCTCTAACAAGATGAGGACATTTCTTGTCAGGTAGTGGGATGTTTTTCCACATTCCATGTAAACGGACGTCCCTCAGTAATTATAACAATATAGTGTTGCGGAATAGCGTTAGTAACGGTATTTGCACAGCTGACTTGGGAAGTAGCTTCGCGTTAAGAAGTTTGTTTTAAGTCATTTTTTTTCTGTTGCTGCTGTAGGTCACCTCGTTACTGGTTCCGCCAGATAGGGAAGTAGTCATTTACGGGGAGATGCTTTGCAGCAGTGCCGTAACAGGCCGATGCTGCAGCATAATAAAGAAATGATGAGCAAGACTGTCAACCCATTCGCTCTCGCCACCATGGTCATCATGCTGTTTTGTCTCGGCGAAGCCCAAGCATTCGAGATGCCAACTCTTGAAACCGCCAGTGATGAGCAAAAGCATTGCCTGCGTTGCCATAGCATGCAGACACTCGGATACCGAGACCCTATTACCGGGGGTCTGATCAATCTTCACATACCCGAACAAGACTTTAAAGATTCCAACCACCAGGCGCTCAGCTGCAAAGACTGCCATACCGCGGGGTTTCAGGAATACCCGCATCCGAAAAGCGCCAAACAGCAATCTCTATACTGCGTAGATTGCCATGAAGACAATCCCAGCTTCATCCCTGAACACTTTTCCGAAATAGAAAAAGAGTTCAAAAAAAGCGTGCATTTTCAACGCATGCCGGAGCATTTCAGTTGCTTCTCCTGTCACAACGCACACTTCTTTAAATCCAGCAGAAAACCTTCTGATCCGTCCCGGTTGCCGAACCAGGAAATGTGCCTGAACTGCCATGTGGAGAGTGACTTTGAGATAGGCGGCATGCAACGAGACATTAGTGAGATGGTTGCCTATGACAACCACATCTGTCTCGACTGCCACGCGGAGCCCAGTCGAATCGCTGACCTGAAGTCCGGAGATGCCCCCCCTGATCTCATGACAAGTCATAAATGGCTGCCAAATACTCAGATGCACTGGAACAAGGTGCGTTGCATCGATTGCCATCTATCAGCAGACGACACCTACATGCACCAAATCCTGACTGCCGACCAAGCCGTCAATCAATGTGAAGATTGCCACTCCGCCAATTCGATCATGATCACCAAACTCTATAAGTACAAAATGCAGGAAAGCCGCCAAAAATATGGATTCCTGAACAGCGTCGCCTTGAATGAGGCCTACATCATCGGCATGAGCAGGAACGTCATACTCGATCGACTGAGCTTTCTTATCATGGGTGCCATGATTCTAGGCATAACCGCCCATGGAACCGGGCGCTGGCTATCCAACAGAAGGAGAAAGAAATGAAGGGTTTATATCTTTATCCACTGTGGGTGAGAATCTGGCACTGGCTGAATGCGCTGATGTGCGTGATTTTGCTACTCACCGGCATGAGTCTGCATTTTGCAAACCGAACCGATCCGTTCATCTCCTTCGAGACCTCAATGTTTGTGCACAACATTGCAGGCATCGTCATGGCCCTGCTCTATATGGTATTTCTGATCGGCAATATCGTCAGCAGCAACGGGGTCCACTACAAGGTTAAATTCAAAGGCTATATCCAGCGCCTCATAATACAGGTCAAATATTATGGGGTTGGCATATTCAAGGGCGACCCTCACCCGTTCCCCGCCACGGAAACCTGTAAGTTCAATCCCATGCAACAGGTGGCCTATGTGGGTGTGATGTATGGTCTGGTGGCAGCCCTGGTGTTGACCGGGGTCATGCTGCTGTTTCCGGAATCCATTCCCGACAACCTATTCGGCGCCGGCACTATCCTGCCGATTGCCCTGGCTCACACACTCTTGTCGTATTTCCTGGCGTTGTTCTTAATCGGTCATCTGTACCTCGCAACTACGGGCCATACACCATTGAGCAATTACAAAACCATGATCACCGGAGTGCATCTCGAACACCCAACGGATGAACTAGAGGGAACAGCAAAATGAAAAGCTTAAAACGACAGGCCGGACGCATACGAATCTTCAAAAGCATCTTTTGGCTAGGGAGCATTTTTCTTGTCGGCATGCTCAGCTATAAGTATCTCTATCCAGTTTTATTTGAGGCCTACACAGGGGTGACCAACGCCCCCCTCACCTATGAGAGCAGTCAGAAGCTTAGCAGTTCATCTGAATTTGAGTCGCTGGCGCGAGAACTGACCCATGAGGCCCGCTATCAGGAAGCGCTTGCCGCGACTGCCGGCGAAGAGAACGAATTTGCCCGCAAGCTGAAAATCCAGATGCTTATGAATACACCTTCATTCAGAGCCAAGACCGCATTACCGGCATATCGATTATTTCCGCCATGCCGGGGTAAACCAGTACGAAGGACCCAAGACCTGCCTGCAGTGCCATGAAAAAATGGTTGTTCATGACTACGAAGGCAACACCAAAACAGTGGATACCATGGAAGATATCCTGGACACCGTACACTTCAAGTTCCAATCGAGCGGGCGCACTTTCTCCACTTACGGGTATGACGGCAGGCACGTTAATGCAGACAGCGCCATGCCGATACCGGTAGGCAAGATCAATCGCGCCTGCGGTGTTCCCGGCAGTTTCTCCTGGACCGGCTGGGCCAAACTGGTCGAAGCCAAACCTCATGGCGATGACGGCGAGATCGAAATCCGCAGTGAAGGTTGCGGACAATGCCATATCGGCGGCAACTATCATCCGGCTACCGAGGAGATGATGCCATTTGGCGGCATACCTGAAAACACCAAACAGGGCATTGACTGCCTGATCTGTCACTCGGACACCTATGACATGAATCAGCGCATTGTAATCGAGGATGATCATGGCGAGCGCTGGAATCAGGACCGCACCATACGGTCCGCGATGACCGTATCCTGGACCAGAAGCAAAAACTGCCTGAACTGCCACCAGCACAATATGGGCGGCGACGCCTATGAGCACAATGTGGCTGCCGCAAACATTGGGTATAAGAACAAACGCCTGCTGCACCATGGCGCGAAACGCGCCAACCCCTTCGCACCCAGTGATGATGTCCATGCAGCGGCAGGTTTACTATGCACTGACTGCCATGTACCTGAAGGACACAAAATACCCCGCGGCATCAAAGGCACAGATCTGGTTGCCAATGACCTGCCATTCCAAGAGGTGGCCTGTGAAAACTGCCACACCCAGGCGCCGCACACAAAATCCGGTGACCGGGTCATTCTAAATGGCCATATCTCACGCGTCTCCTGTGAAGCCTGCCATATTCTCAAGCTTGAAAAACAAAGTGTGGTGCTGAGAGATTGGGTGCATCCCACCTGGAATGAGGAAGAGGGCATCTTTACGCCGACAGATATCTATCGGAACGGTGAAGCGGGCAAGGGCTTCATCTACCTCTGGTTCAACGGCAACGGCACCTTTCTCGCCAATGCCCTGGGCAATAACCCATTGAAAACAGGTGACTACAACCCGTTGATGGAACAGATGGTCAACCTTGATCACCCTGAAATTATTGCCGCTGTTCGCGAGGCCGCGATCAAACTGAAAAAGACCTACCCGGAGATCGATGTCGATGCGTATGTGAAAGAGGCAACTCAGCCGCTGACCCAACTATCATCCGAGACCCTGGCAAAACGCCGTAAGATCATTGACCAGAACCTGAAACCGGTGATGAATAAAGGGGATAGCAAGATCTACCCATTCAAACTGTTCAATGCCGTCATGTATGAGGACATGGGTAATCAGGGACCTTTTGGCGCCATGATCCTGCCTTTCGATTATCCGATCCTACTATGAAACCGGGTATCACCAAGCTTTCCGTCATTGAGGCCATAGCTGACCCCATCGTCAGGCGCATGTATGAGATGCCGTTCAAGGAGTACATGATGGATGAATTCATGGCCTATTTTGGCGTCGTCGACGGCTGGAACACCACCTACCCGGTAGAAAATGGCGAATTGGTGAATGTGGAAGCCCATTGGATGCGCCAGATGGGCACCCTGATGGTCAACCATGGCATCCAAAAGGATGGCAGAAAGTGCGAAGAGTGCCATGTTGAAAATGGCGTCATCAATTTCGCCATGCTGGGCTATCCGGAAGAACGGGTCGCCGACCTGCAAAATCTACCTGAGCTGGAAATTCGCGATATGCCAGTTGTAGAAGAAGAGGTCATCAGTAAAGAAAAAGTCACTAAAAAAGAGTAGTCAAAACTCAAAGTGCCGGAGGAAGAAAGGCCTGAAACTCTCAGGCCTTTCTTTTTTAAGTTATCGTTCAATCGTGTAGAAGAAGTCCACCCCTTGCGACTGTCCAGATTCAGTCTGGATCTGCAGCTTCTTGGTCAGGTCATAACGCAGCCGCAGCTTGGTCTCCCGGGTTGCCAGTTCGTTGACGTATTGCACGTACAAGCGTGGCGACAGATAGGTGCCGGCGACCACCGAGGCCTCTTCAAGCGCTCCGCCGGTTTCAACCCGCAGCTCCTCAAGTCCGAGCTGACGTCCGACCTCAGTTGCCAGGCTGCCGGCCCCGGAAGCCTGCAGGGCAGTGGACACACCCACGCTTTTACCGCTCGATTCACCGGGAGCACGGCCGGTAAGCAGGTAGGAGAGCACGCCGCTCTCACTCATCGTCGGTGTCGAGAACAGGCTGAGCACCGGCTTCTTGAGGGTGCCTGTGACGCGCAGTCCTGCCTTTACATCCTCCACTTCACGCACGGCCCGCACGTCGAGCCCGGGGTTATCCACCGGACTGTCGGCAAACAGTGCGTAACCCCGCTCGATCTTCAGATCCTGTCCGTAGGCCCGATAGGTGCCATCCACGACACCGACGCGACCACTGCCCGTGACCGGCCGGCCCGGTTCATCGGTGACCATCAGATTACCGGTTAAATTTCCCTTCAGTCCCATACCTTCGAAGCTGACCCGATCACCAAAGGTTACGCGGAGTTTGGAGTAAAATCGTGGATCCGCCTTGGTTTCTGACTCGCTGTCACCACCGACCACCACGACATCCGAGCTTCCCGACACCGCAGATTTCGGAATATCCCGTGGACGGACTCGTGCGTAGGGAATATGCACCTTGCCGTTCAGTTCAGACTTTTCACTGTTGTGCTTGATGGCAATATCGGGAGAGACGTGTACCTCCGCCTGTGGAATATTCACCGCCACCCAGTCTTCACCTTTGATCTGCAACTCGGTGGGGTAACCCTGCTCACGCAGTAATTGCGTCTCGCCACTGAGTTCGAGTTGACCCTTGCCCGAACGGACACTACCGCTCAACTCCAGCCGCTGCAGGTCATTCGCCACAACCTTCAGCCCCAATTCTCGCAACTCCAGGCCTAGTTCCGGAATATCCAGCGTCCCTCCCTGCAGCTCAGCAGCACCCTGCAGCGCGGGTTCGGCAAAACTGCCTGCCAGGGTAAAATCAGCTGCGATAGCCCCTCGCACATTCTGCAGATTAGGCAACATCACGCTCAACAGGCTCAGATCGTCGATACGGGCCTTGAATTGCCCGTTGACTGGCTGTTTCTGTAAATCCAACGCCATGGGTTGGAGCCCCGGCAGGGTGACAGTACCCTGAATGCCCCCAAGACCGGCGAGTGGTAGATTCAATTCACCCCGGCCTGACTGACGATCCAGACTGGCGGTCACCGTACCACCGGAAAAATCGATGTTCTGCACCGCTCCGCCGAGATCAACTTCGAGACTACCTTTGGGTATGCTGAGATTTGCCGTGCCCTGTATCGCCTGGCCGGCCTGCGCGGCAAAATCAGCTTGCAGATTGCTGTGTCCGGCGATCCGCGTTTCCTCCGGCAGCCAACGTTGCAGCATGGAAAAAGGCATGTCGGTTGCCTGCAGCGCGCCTTTCCAACCTTCGCTGGCTTGCGCCTCGAAGCTGCCACAGAGAACCGCCTGCCCAGACTTCAAACAGCTGCTCTGCAAAGACTGTGTTGTCTTGCCAAGGGAGAATCCAGTGGATGATTCCAGGTCCCAGCGTCCGTATTCCTGTAGATTTAGCGCCAGATTTTGCAGCTTTCCACTCCAGATGAATTTTTCGTCCAGACCGGCATCCAGATCCAGCTTGACCTCCGGCACCTGGCGTCCGGTCAGCTGCATCCCGATATGATGGTTGCTGCGCAGGCCCGTTGCGGTCAACTGCAGCGCTTCCCAGGCCTGCCCCCCCAACGCGAGCTTTCCGGCCCGCAATTGCACATCGACCTGCTGACCCGTATCAAGATCGAGATCCAGCTCGGCCGCAAGCTCTTCAATACTGTTATCCTGATAAACAATCTGCATGGCATTGAGCGTCGCTGCTATGCGCGGCAGTTCTGCCTTGCCCGTCAGTACTCCCTGGGCCTTGAGCTCACCCGACAGATCGGGCCAGAGGATAGCCAGATCAGGCGCCTGTACTGACCAGTTTAGATTTAGTGTCTTGCCCGCCAATCCCTCGACGCTTGCCTGATTGGGTCCCGAAAACAGTTGCAGCGATTTGACAGTCAGCCGGTCTGCATCGACCAGTATGCTGCCTGTCCCTTTGAGAGGATAGCCCCTCAGTTTGCCCTCCAGCTTTTGCAGCACGGCTTCAGCATGAAGGACGGATTCGTGAATCTGTCCCTGGGTTTTCAGGGCCAGGGATAGGTTCCCCGGAAATTCCGCATTGAACAACCCTGGATTCAGGGCCTCACCCTTGAGTTCCGCCTGCCAGCTCGGTTCCGGCAGCCAGGCGGCTCTGCCAGTACCTTTAATTCTTCCCTCCTGCATGACAAGCAGGAGGTCATCCAATATCAGGCCTTCCAGGTTGCCACTGCCTGAAGCGTTCAATCTACCCAGTGCAGGAGGTGTTTCGGGCAGTTGGGCATCCAGATCCAGTTGATAGCGGTAGTCCCGTGGACGTCCCTGCACACTCAGGCTGCCATCCTTACTGAAAAACTGTTTCTGCTTCCCGATCAGAGGCCATCTCAAGTCTTGCCATTTTAGATCAGCGGCCAGGATGCCCTGTTGCTCATCCGGCGCGTAACGCCCCTGAGCCTCCAGTTTCATACCGTCTGAGCCGGTCACCAGAAGCTGCTCGGCCGTCACCTCACCATCTGCGTATTGGGACTGAAGTTCAACATTCAGCCGGCCCAGAGAGGGTTCGAAAAAGTCCAGCTGGGCATTGGCTTCCACACGCTTGGCCGTTCCTTTGCTCTGCAGGCGGCCACTGAGCCGTGCGGGGAAGTCTTGCACAAAAGCGCCGATATCAGATTTATCCAACGCCAAACTGGCATCCCAGCGCGGCAACTGCTCCAACTCAAACAGCCTGGCATCCAGCTCTCCGTCAATCGGGGCAGCGAGCAATTGTGTGACATGCAGCTCCTGCAACCCGCCGCTGATATCTCCCTGACCTTGTAATTCAGGACCGTCAGGCAATCGATAGGTCCACTCTGTTTTCAGCTCGAGGGGCAGCCCGGGGGACAATTCCAGGTTACCGGAAATCATCACCTGCGCAGAGAAAGCCGCTGCCTCCAAACGCTCGAGCCTAACCTGATTCTGCTCGGCTTGCGCCTGCAGCATCAGCCGTTCCAGTCTGATCGGCTCGGCGCCATCCGCTTGCAGCAGCTGAAAATCCTCAATGCGTAGCGATTCAACCAGCAGCTCCAGCGGCAGGCTAAAACCGGCAAACGGCTCGGCTGCGGCAGTTTCAGCCTTTTCCTCACTCGCAGGCAGCTTCAGCCTGGAGCCTTCCAGACTCAGGTCAATCAGATGCAGCCGCCACTCGAGCAGCTCGGCCGGCCGCCAGTCCAGGTGAATCCGCTCTATTTCCAGCAACAGGTCCCCATCCTGATAGATCAATCCCTGAATCTGCATGGGTCCGGAGAAGCGGCCCGTGAAGCGCTCCAGCTGCAGTTGCCCCGGAGCCAGCAGCTGCACCTTGCCGACCAGCCAGCGACTGCCCTGTTCCGAATGTAACAAGTAGCCGCTCCCGACTATGGCCAGCAGCAGCAGACTGAAGAGAATCAGCGCGGTATAGACCAGCAATCGGCGCAGCAAGCGCAATCTCACAACTCAGGCCCCACCACCACATGCAGGCGCAGCTGGTTATCATCTGCACTGAGTCCAGAGGCAACATCCACTCGAATTGGACCTACAGGGGAGCGCCAGCGAATACCCAGACCGGCGCCATATTCCAGCTCGGTGTCATAATCGGGATCGAACGCATTGCCCGCATCGAAGAATACCGCGGCACTCCATTTTCCTACGATACGTCGCTCCAGTTCGAGACTGCCTACCGCCAGGTAGCGGCCACCAATCACCTCGCCCTCTTCATCCTTCGGACCCAACTCATACAGATCGAATCCCCGCACACTGTTATCGCCACCCGCGAAGAAGCGCTTGGAAGCCGGCAGCTCGCTCAGATCAGTGACCCAGGTGGCGCCCAGATCGGTGCGCGCCAGCAACCGCCAGTCATCAGCAAAGCCATAGATATATTTGTCGCGGGTGGAGAACTGCAGATAACTGGTGCTGGAAAACAGTTTCTCGTAGGCGCCCTCGATGCGAAAATCGAGCTTGTAACCACGCTGCAGATACGCCTTTTTGTCTGTTTTCAACTTTGTCCATTGGACATTCGGCACCAGCAGGACGGCAGTATCGTCCTGATCGCTGATCTCAAAGGTTTCATAGGAATAGTCCAGACCCAGAGTCCTGCGCCAGCCATTATCCAGGCCCACCGAGTGTCTGGCATAGACCTGCGACAGCACGCCTTTGCGGGTGTCCGTATCGTAGCTGTCCACGGAAAATCCATAGGTTCTAAAGTCCTTGGTGGGCCTTAGCAGCGGCGTGATGTACTCTGCCTTAAAGGTGCTGAGCGGCTGGGACAGACGCAGCTCACTTTGCATGCGGTGACCGCTGGGACCCACCCGGCGACGTTTCCAGTCCAGGGTCAGTCGCGGGCCGGTGTCGGTAGAGTATCCCAGACCGATGCGATAACGGTCCCGCTTGTTGGGCGTCAGTTGGACATCGATGGGCACCTGATCATCCACCGCCTGATCCCGTTGCGCCTGTATTTCCACGCTTTTGAAGTATTCAGTGTCGATTAGATCGGATTGCAGGGCCAGAAGTTTCTCATAACTGTAAGGATCACCCGGTTTGAAACTCAGGTAGCGAGCGAGAAACTCCGGCTTCATCGTATCCTGTAGAAACCTTACCTCACCGAAATGGAAACGCACTCCGGTATCCAGATGCAGTTGTATGGAGGCACTGTAAGCATCCAGGTCGACCCGCACCTGATGCCGAATGTAGCGGGCATTCAGAAAACCCGCCTCTACAGTTGCCGACATCAGGTCTTGTTTGGCTTTTTCATAGAGGGCCTGATCCAATACATTTCCCTCAGTCAGAGGGAAGGCGGGTGAAAACAAAGGGTCCTGCTTGCCCTCCCCGAGGATCTGAAAGTCCACTTCCTTCAGGCGTATCTGTGGACCGGGCGTCACCTGGTAGATCAACTTAAAGCGCTGTTCATCCTGCTCCAGCCTGGCATCGACCCTAGATTTGAAATAACCGAAGGGCTGTAACGCTTTGCTGATCTCCGCCTCGGCCCTTTTATGCAACAGACGCAGACGCGAGGCACTCAGGCTTTCTCGCTTCTTCTCCTGCTCCACGGAAAGAAAGGCAAGAACATTGGTTTTCAAATCCCGCTCAAGACCCTTGACCTCGACTGTGACATCCAGGGCATAGCTGGAGAACGGCAAGATCAACCAGATTAAAAAAAAACTAAAACGCTGCATCTGACACCATAAGTATGCGGATTGGCCGATTCTATCAATTCCAGACCGATTTGGGGCAGAACTTATTTCGTCTCTACCTGCTGTCATGCAGACGGCCATCAGCCCTTTAATCATCTGGTTTTCAGCTTGGTTTCAGCTTACTCCACTAATCTCTAGTCATCAGCCAACTGTTGAAGCATTAAATCATGACCCGAAAAAAACTGATCAAAGTATGGGACCCGCTGGTACGGATCTTCCATTGGACCCTTGTCGCCGCCTTCTCTATCGCCTATGTCACCGAAGATGAATTCCTCGACCTGCATGTTTATGCCGGTTATGTCGTTTTGGGACTCTTGGCGGTTCGCCTGCTCTGGGGATTCGTCGGGACCCGGCATGCGAGATTCTCGGATTTTGTGAGATCCCCCAATGCCGCACTGGTCTTATCTCAAGGAAATGTTTAGCCTTCCGCGCTAAGCGCTATCTGGGACACAACCCGGCTGGCGGCCTGATGATCATCGCCCTGCTGATCAGCCTGCTGATCACGTCAATCAGCGGTCTGGCCGCCTATGGCGTTGAGGGTTTCGGCCCCCTCGCCGAGTGGTTCCATCAATACGGCATCTGGAATGACAAATGGATGGAAGAGATCCATGAATTTTTCGCCAATTTTACCCTGCTGCTGGTCGCCGGTCACCTGGCCGGGGTTTTATCGGCAGCTCTGCTGCATAGTGAGAATCTGGTACGCGCCATGTTCACCGGCGTCAAACGCTCAGGCTCATAACAATTCAGTACTCCTTGCAATGTGATATTGACGGAGTACCAGGAGGCATTTACTCATGAAAAAATATTTGATTATCCTGACCACTGGTCTGTTGCTGCTGCAGTTCGCCGCAGTCCGAGCCGATGTGGCCGCTGAATTACAGGCTGAATACGCCAAACTCGCTACGGATGAGTTCAGTGCCGTAAAAGGCGAGGACCTCTGGAATCAGGGCTTTGCAGACCCCAAATCCGGTCGGGAGCGTAGTTGCGCGCTCTGCCATACCAGCGACATCCACAAACCGGGCAAACATGCCCGTACCGGTAAAGCGATAGAACCGATGGCGCCCTCGGTGAACCCTCAACGGCTGACCGATGCCGGCAAGATAGAGAAGTGGTTCAAACGCAACTGTAAATGGACCCTGGGACGGGAGTGCACCCCTCAGGAGAAGGGCGATCTGCTGGTTTTTATCAGCAGCCAATAATGAAAAACTACAACATAATGAATGAGGTATAAGATGAAAATTAACCACAAGATGATTGCATTTTCTCTGATTGGACTTATGATCGGTTTGACTGGCGCGGTGATGGCGGATCGGGACCATGATGATGACGATGATGATCACCGCAGCCACAAGCGCTGGTTCGGTGGCTCCAAACCCGTCATATCCAGTGTCGAGTCCAGCCTCTATGCCGATGAGTGCGGCAGCTGCCATTTTGCCTATCAGCCCGGCCTGTTGCCGGCACCGTCATGGCAACGCATCATGGCTAATCTGCAAGACCATTTTGACGAAAATGCCGAGCTTGGAGAAAAAGAACATGCCTCGATCAGCAATTATCTGCTGGAGAACTCTGCAGGACGCATCAGGCAGGGATTACCGGACAGGATTTCCAGTTCCCTGGGCAATGACAAGGCGCCACTGAGGATTACCGAAACCCGTTTTTTCCGCCACGAACATGATGATCTTACGCAAAAAATGGTCGTTGACAACGAGGATGTCCGTTCATTCAGCAATTGCGATGCCTGCCACACCCGCGCCGCCAAAGGCTCATTCCGCGAACACGAGATACTCATTCCCGGTTACGGTCGCTGGGATGACTAACCCATAAATAGGTTCAAACCTACTATGAACAGATGGATCCTGATGACTGCACTGTTGCTGATACTGGCGCCCCTTGCCGGCGTCCTGGCGGACAATGATCACATGGAGGCGCGACGCCTGGTCGAGACAGGCTCGATACTCCCTCTCGAACAAATACTCGAATCTGTCCACAAACGCTGGCGTGGACGCATCCTTGAAGTAGAGCTGGAGAGCAAACGGGGCGGCTACATCTACGAGATAGAACTGCTCGACACTCAGGGCGCAGTCTGGGAGCTGGAGATAGATGCGGTCACAGGTCAACTCCTGAAAACCGAAGAGGAAGACTGATTCATGCGCCTCTTGCTGGTGGAGGATGACGGGCTGCTGGCGGAATCCCTGCAAAAGAATCTGGAGCAGCAGGGATTCGCCGTCGACCGAGCTGACAATGGAGTGGATGCCGAATTCATGGGCGAACAGGAACCCTACGACATGATCGTGCTGGATCTCGGCCTGCCGCAGCGACCCGGACTCGAGGTGCTGACTAACTGGCGAAATAAGGGCAACCGGGTGCCGGTGATCATCCTCACCGCGCGGGATGCCTGGCATGAGCGGGTCGATGGGTTCAAGGCTGGCGCCGATGATTACCTGGGCAAGCCCTTCCATGTGGAAGAATTGCTGGTGCGGATTCTGGCCCTGCTGCGCCGCAGTCACGACCAACCGGGGCAGACACTGCAAGCCGCGGGGCTGGAGCTGGATGAAGAGCGCCAACAGCTGATCATGCCTGATGGTGAGGTGCAAAACCTGACAGGTACGGAATTCCGCCTGCTACGATATTTCATGCTTCATCCCGGTAAGATCCTCTCCAAGACCCGCCTTACGGAACATGTTTACGAGCAGGATTTCGATCGGGACAGCAACCTGATCGAGGTCTATGTCAGACGTCTGCGGGATAAATTGGGCAAGCAGCGCATCCAGACCAAACGCGGGCAGGGCTACGTGTTTATCGGGGAAGATCAATGAACTCCCTGGAGCGGCGTCTCCAGGTCGGGCTCTCCCTGAGCCTGGTGCTGTTGATCGGCGCGCTCTGGGCCGTAGGCAACCATTCGATCAAGGGGCTGACCCAGGATTTCGTGGTCTCACGCCTGGAGCACGATGCGGAGAGCCTGCTGGCGGCCCTGCTCATCGAGTCCGACAAGACCCGAGTACGCTGGCGACGCATCGATCAGATCTACTCCCAGCCTCTCTCCGGTCACTACTATGTGGTGCGCCTGGACAACGGCAACACTCTCACATCCCGCTCCCTGTGGGATCAATCGATGGTAGTGGAACAGCTGCAGACGGGGCAGAGCCGCCAGCTGCACACTGAAGGTCCGTCCGGGCAACACCTCCTGGTATGGATCAAGGGTTTCCAGAAACAGGGCCACAGCGTAACCATTGCAGTGGCCGAAGACCTCTCCTCCGTGCAACTGCAACGAGATCGCTTCATGCGCTATTTCGCGCTGCTGGCGGTGGGCGGACTCATCCTGCTGCTGGCAATCCAGCGGCTGGTGGTGCGCCGCTCATTTCGGCGTCTGGAGCCCCTGCGTGAAGAAATTCGCCAGCTTGAACAGGGCAAGACAGACAAGCTGTCAGAAGATGTCCCGACGGAAATCCTGCCCTTGGTGCAGGAATTCAACCATCTGCTGGGATTGCTGGCACTGCGCCTGGAACGCTCGCGTAACGCCCTCGGCAATCTTGCCCATGCCCTCAAGGGGCCGCTGAACCTGCTGCTGCAGTACTTCGACAACGTGGCAGACCAGACAACGACCCACAAACACGGCTCGGCCAGGACCCAGGTGGAACGCATCCGCCAGCTTATGGAGCGAGAACTGAAACGCGCACGCCTGGCAGGGACTGGAATACAGAGCCAGCACTTCGACCCTCTAGTCGAGCTGCCCGACCTGATCGGAGTCCTGAAACAGGTCCATCGAGATAGACAGCTCAATATCGAATATGAGATAGAGCCCGATCTACCGGCTTTCGGTGACCGGGAAGACATGCTCGAACTGCTCGGCAACCTGTTGGACAACGCCTGCAAGTGGGCCAGTTCCCGGGTGCACTGCCGCATCGAGAACAGCGCAGCCATCCAGATCAGCGTGGAGGATGACGGCCAAGGCCTGTCGGACGCGGACCTGGAGAAACTGACCCAGCGCGGCATACGTCTGGATGAATCTGTTGAGGGCCATGGCCTGGGGCTCGCCATCGCCAAGGATATCGTCAAGCTCTATGGTGGAAATATTGATTTTCGTCGTTCAGCCAACCTGGGCGGCCTCGAGCTAAACATCAGCCTTCCTCAATAAAAAAAATGATCCGAGGAAGTACCTAGGATCTTCCCGGCAGTAAATAATCAAGCAGAATCTGGAACACTAAAACGATATACTTTAAATGTGTTTTTCAATTGTTGATTCACGGCATGCAGAGTGAGCTGAATGTATTAGGTAATCACTCCAATGTTTTTTATATTGAAAAAGATAATCTCAGATTCCAATCAACAAGAGACACTCTTGATAACACGAGGAGAAAAGGATGAACAAAAAAAACTGGAAGGTGATTTTTATTGGAATTCTATTGGCATCAACAGGATCAGTGTCAGCCGATAGTGAACATGAATATGGCGTAGTTCAAAAATTTGATCTTAATCATGATGGATTGGTCACTCGAGCTGAATTCGATAAGGCATTTAACGACAAAATGAAAGATAAGCTCACTTGGCTGGATATCAATAAAGACGGCGTGATTTCTCCCGAGGAATTTATTGGACGCCATCGTGATGATTTTGACAAACGTTGGTCAGCTTGGGACAACAATGATGATGGCATCATCTCAGTTGATGTTGTCTTAAACCGGAAACAGGGGACTCGGCCACAAGAGAACAAAGACAATAACAAAGACCAATGAATTTACCCCTTGAAAAGTAAGAGAGAACTACGGCCCTGTCAGTTGCGATGACAGGGCCTTTACTAAAGCAACCTAGAGTTTTGGCGGCACCGACCTGCCCCCGAGAATGAGCGACTTCCTCCTCAATGCGCGCCTCAGCAGCTGCAGAATCCGCTCAAGAGTGTTGCCATCATTAAGATTTTCCGTTTCATGATTTGCTCCTCTCTCCTTTACTCCTTGTGGCTTACACCACTCAATGCCGGAAGTAGACATCGGATCAGGGATGATTCGGCACCACTGATTCGGCCTCTCCCCACTACTGATTTTAATTCTGCCACCATTGCAAAGGTGCTATTTTACGCGACTTTGACAGACTACGAAGTATTATTTGACGCCGTACAATATTCTCTTTGTTCCAGCTGACATAACAAGTTTGTTGTTCAACTGAGACTGAATGACCACCCAGGATTTTATCGGTCAGGAGGAATCGTCTCCGTAGGCGGGTGGAGTCCATCGCAGAGTGTGCAGGGATGAATTCACAGCGTGACACGACTTCTCGACTGCGATAAAAAACACCAATCTATGCGGTTTTTTTCAGCTTGGTTTAAGCTGCTGACCTTATACTTAGAGTCAAGGATAGGGAAACTCGCCGCCAGTCGATCTGGCGCCCTGACTTCAAGACAGTTATCGATAAAGAAGGAGTCCAACAATGAAAACATCCATCCAACCCCGTCTATTCGCTCTGCTCACAGGTTTATCTGCGCTTACTATGGTGCAGGCAGCAGACATACCCAGCCGCGGACCTATGCCTTTCGCCGTCTTCGACACGGATGCAGACGGTGTCATTACCGAACAGGAGTTCATGCAGACCCATGAGAAACGTCAGACCATCCGTGAGACTCAGGGGCGCCGCACACGCATGATGCCAGCCCCCCAAATGTTCCATGACTTCGACACCGACAGGGATGGCGTATTGAACCAAGCCGAACTCACCGCTGGTCAGAAGCTCCAGCAACAGGGTCGCGTCGGCATGAATAATCCCGGCCTGCCGCCCGGAGAATCCCGTGGACTCGGTATGGGACACAACATGCCGAAGTTCTCTGACTTCGATCTGAACCAAGATGGATTAATGACTGAAGATGAATTCATCGAGGGTCGAGGCAAGCGCATCAGCGAACGGGCCAAACAAGGTTACATGATGCGCGGCCTGCAAAATGCCAAACCCTTTTCCGAGATAGACGCTGACGGGGATGGCTTGGTGAACCCCGAGGAGTTTGCCAGCGCTCAGGCCCGACACCGGCAACAGAGACAAGGCTCGCAAGGACAGTAACATCAGCACTGACAAGGCAGCCCAACGCTCTACTGGCTGCCTTGTTTCAACCACGTCAACCTACCCGTATTACGGGAAATAAACTCCTACCTCTTACAAACACGCTGACTGGTTAATAAAATTAGCGATTATTAATTGTTTTGGGTCAACAGAGCTTCAAGAAAAGACTGAAAAATCAAAGCGGAAGGCAAAAAAGGCCTAGTTCCATGCTATGTTGTTTTTATAACAATAAAAATAAAACTTAAACCCAGCAGTCATTTTACATCTTCCGAAAATAATAGATCAGGTACACCACCTGGAGGTTTGACATGCGATTAGATCACCAACAGAGAAGCGAGGCGCCACAACAAGCCAAGTTCCCCATATTAGAGGTCGGCGGGAGAATTATTCCCACCGACGATCAAGGCTATCTACTGGATTTCAATGACTGGAGTCCAGCGGTGTCAGAGGCCTGGGCAAAGGAAGACGGTATCGCACTGAATGCCGATCATTGGACCCTGATCGATTTCCTACACCGTTTTTACAAGGAGTTCGAGATCGCCCCCGAGATGCCCATACTCTCACGGAATCTGTGCAAGGATCAGCAGAACTGCCGCTGGAGTCGGACTTACATAAAGCAACTCTTCCCTAATGGCGCAAAGACCGCCTGTCGCTATGCCGGATTGCCGGCCCCTGTTGGGAGAAGTTGCCTCTAACAAAAAACCCGCTCCCACGGCTTAACTAACGATAACCTGGGTTGATGTGCTGGACCGGGCGATAGCTGCCCTCCCCCAGCACATCATTTTTTTCAATCCCCTGCTCAAACACCTCTCAGTATCGCCTTGCCCCTTGATTAAGCAAGCTCGATCGATGCGGCACATGGCGAAGAGTCATCGTCATGAGCATTTCAACAGACTGTTGGTAAACGCCAGCCCTGGCCTCACGGTCGCCTTCCAGGCTATTTGTCGATAAAACTGAAATCTGGTTGTTAACGTCTTGAATCTACCCAAGTGACCTTAGCGCTGATTCCACCAGGTTATTGTGACAGCGGTAAGACGGCTTGACGCCAACTGAGAGGTAATAATCGAGTGTTTGGTGCTCAGACCACTGTGGGTGCGCCAGTGCAATCCTGGTAGACTATGCAATCTGGTTTAGCCTGGATTCTGCTTGGTTCCGGGTGCTGATGAGGCTTTGTCCGTCCGTGGAGTACGACACTGAAAAAAACTATTATCCTGCTATTCCTGGCCATCTCACTGAGCGCTGTTCAGGCCGAAAGACTGGGCACTGTCAGCACAAAATTCCGCGTGCTCGGCCCAAATGACAAGGTGGTGATTGAGGCGTTCGATGATCCTGCCGTACCAGGCGTCACCTGTTATCTGAGCCGGGCCAAGACCGGCGGCATGAGTGGCGCCGTGGGATTGGCGGAAGATACCTCGGATGCTTCCATCGCCTGTCGTCAGACCGGTCCAGTAACTCTGCCGGAGGACATCCGCAACAAATCTCGAGACGCTGAAGAGGTCTTCAAGCAGCGCACCTCGATCCTCTTCAAGACCATGCAGGTCGTACGGTTCTATGATGCCAATCGCAACACCCTGATCTACCTGACCTACAGTGACAAGCTGGTGGAAGGTTCACCGAAAAACAGCATTACCGCCGTACCGCTCTACCAACCAACTAATACTCAGCCTTGAGATGCACACCGGCCGACTCGCCCTGACACCCCAGGACCCATTGTTCCTGCCTGCAAGCATCGACAAGATCATCGACCTGTTGCGCGGCATTCAATTTTGCACTGACCCGGTAGAAGGGCTGGGGGGCCGGCACTACCGATTGGGGGATCGCTTCATGCAGCTTGTCTCCTTCATGGGCTGCTCTCCATTTATCAACCCGGAACCCACTACGAATGGAGAACCCTTTTGTCATCTGATCATCGACGGGCCCTATCCACGACCCGTTTTTCTCAGCGGCCGCAACACAACCTCACCGCGCTGCGAGGCCTGCCGTAAACGCATTTCTGACTGGGAAGTCCTTATCGATGCATGGAAAGCTGCCCCCGAGACCTTTCAGGCCAGCTGCCCTCATTGCAGTCATAAACAGAATCCTGCCACTTACAACTGGCGCCAGTCCGCCGGTAGCGGGCGCCTGTTTCTGTTTATCGAGAATATCTTCCCCAATGAAGCAATTCCATCCCCTGAGTTGCTCACGGCGCTGGCGTCCTGCGAAGGGCATGTTCCCTGGAGATTTTTTTACATTCAGGACTGATCAACTGCTGCCCTGACTGTTCTACAACCGTTGGATCAGCCAACCTCACAACGGTTTTTACCGTTTTTCTTGGCCTGGTAGAGCGCCTTATCCGCCCTTTTGAAAACAGCTTCCGCAGTATCGCCTTCATTGAAATGCGAGAGACCACAGGAGATGGTGATATTCACGGCCTTATTTCCGGAATGGAACCCGCTCTGCATGACAGCCTGACGCATTTGTTCAGCCACCTGCAGGGATTGTTCTTCATCGGCGCCGCACAGCAGGGTGACAAACTCTTCGCCACCGTAGCGGGCAATGAAATCGGTTTCACGCAAGCGCTGCTTGAGGCAATTAGCGATAATGCGCAGCGCCTTATCGCCCGCCTGGTGGCCAAACCGGTCATTGATCAATTTGAAATCATCCACATCCCAGACCAACATCGACAAGGGCTCGGCGAACCGCTTCCAGCGGGCAAACTCCTGCGCCACGCGCTCATCATAGGCAAGCCGGTTCGGCAGATCTGTGACTGCATCCTTGAGCGCAAGGTGATGTGCCTCCAGTAACCGATTGTGTAGCTCCTTTGACTCCTCTTCCAGCTTAGACAGTCGATCACGCAGCTGATGCTCATCGGACTCTGCACTCTTGAACCACTGCGTTTCCTCTTGCAGAAAGGCATCCATGGTCTGTTGGATTCCATTCAAACGGTCGCTGACATCCCGTTTGAGCTGATTGAGATCGGTTGCGGAACTTACTGTTGAATAGAGTCCATCCACTTGGGAAGAAACTTCCTCACTCATTTTCCGGCCGTGTTCAACAACCTCAGTTTTTCCATCACGGACATTGCGTAAGTGTTGATCGAGATCCTGTAGGCGTTGCGTCAACTCACCGAGAAAGTCTTCAGCCTCCTTAATCTCAGCCTTTGCCTCTCCATAGGATCTTGCAGAGATGTCCAACAGATCCTCTAATACCGACACCCATTCGTTGTCTGCGGGTTTAACCGACAAACGGGTCTTGAGTTGCGTGATCTCGGCATTCCAATGCCCCGGCCAACTTGCCTGATCAAGCAGGTTCAATAATATCCGGTTGGTTGAGTTTACTGCTTCGTCTGGGACTGAAGCACCACCTGAGAGGAATCGCCCAAACAGCCCGGTTTTTTTGGGCCCTGCGGCGCTCGCTCAGGATGCAGCAGTCCAGCCAGGCGATCCAGATCTTCATCCCGCATCTGATCGGTGTTCGAGAGCAGCGCATTCAAAAGCCGAGCGACTTCTGCAGTGTCCGGTTTCGAAAGATGAATACGTGAAGCCAATTGAGCGACGAACATGTCAATGTCCTGCCCATCGGTTTCTTCCGCATCAGAAAAGTGCATCAGACTGTCGGACAGACTGTTGAGTTTCGCCTTAAGTGAGAGGGAGACTCCGCCTCGCACAGCATCTCTAATGCCTTTTAGGTGGGGGTCCAGTTGTGAATCAAGGCCACTGGCAGCCAAGGTCAGACGGATAATGGTGTGCGTCAGCAGCTTGCCAAGCTCTGCATCATCCGCAATTTGACTCTCATGTTGTTGTAAAAGCTCTTCGTAGCGAGCCTTCCAGTCCTTTTGATCCGTCATACCAAATTGAGGCCTAGAATGATGTGGGAATAAAAATGATCAAGTCCTGCACGCGAGTCAAGATTGCTGCCTCGCTGAGGCCTGTTTACTATCAAGCAGCCTTATCCAGAATCACGTTTTCCGGAAGTTCCAGCTCAACACTGATAGGTAGATGATCTGAATGGGCATAATTCAGTACTTCAGCGTTGGCCAGCCTGAGGCTGGATGAAACCAGGATATGATCCAACTTACGATTGGGTCGCCAGCTGGGGAAGGTCATCATCTCGCAGGAAGGTCCGCGTAAATCTGTCTTGTCGAGCAGGAAGCGAAATTCCTGAGACCCGCACTCGCAATTGAAATCACCCATCATGACAAGATGGGAATAGTGAGACACCAGTTCACTCACATAGGAGAGTTGACGTAATCTGGCGCGCCGCCCCAGTGCCAGGTGCATGATGCAGATACCCAGTGGTTTTTCACTGGTTTTGAATTCCATCAACATGGCGCCACGACCGGGAAGGCCCGGCAGCTTATGCTCAACTATGTCCGATGGTAATACCCGGCTCAATACGCCATTACTGTGTTGCGCCAGTTTGCCCAGACGCCGATTGACCTGCCTGAACCAGTAAGGAAACCCGGCCTGGTGAGCAAGATATTCGGTCTGATCAACAAATCCGCTGCGCAGGCTTCCAGAGTCCACTTCCTGCAGTCCAACCAGATCGAAGTCTTTCAAGAGATGGGAAATATGATCGAGGTTTTGCAGCTGTTCGCGGTGTGGCAGCAAACTTTTCCAGCTGTGCGTGAAATACTCGCTGTAACGACGGGTATCCGCACCGGCCTGAATGTTGTAACTGAGAACACGCAATCGGTTGGCGTTGACTTTCGCCAGCCCAAGACGTTCGATCTCATTTTTCATCATACCGTCCTTTAGATGTCTGATTTTCCTCACCTATATTACGGCAAGCTGCATGACTAGCTTGAGCACCTTTGCTCAATTTAAGACTAAAAAAAGTATTAAAACAACAGGGGCGGCCCACCGGCCGCCCCTGTGCTTGATAGACAGTATAGATGATTACTGACTCAGACCCTGAATATACTGGGCTACGGCTGCAATCTCGGTATCTGTTAGGCGGGCGGCCACACCCCGCATCATTTGATTCATGTCATTCTCACGACCACCCGAGCGAAAATCCTTCAGCGCCTTTTCAGTGTAGGCGGCGTGCTGTCCAGCCAGGGAGGGAAAGTTGGCCTGTGGGTTACCGGTTCCTGCGGGGCCATGGCAGGCCATACAGGCGGCCACGCCTGTGCTTGCGTTACCGGCACGATAGATCTTTTCACCAGCTGCAGCTTTGTCTGCCGCAGCTGCTCCACCTGCCCTTGCTCTTAGTCGCGAAATAGGCGGCCAGATCTGCCATATCCTGGTCATTCAATGGGGCAACCATGCCAATCATAGTAGGATCTTGCCTGGCGCCCGACTTGAAGTCCTTGAGTTGCTTTTCAGTATACTTAGGATGCTGCCCAGCCAGTTTTGGCCAGATCGGATTGACCGGGCTGTTGCCATTGGGTCCGTGGCACGCAGTGCATGCGACAGCCTTGGTTTGACCCGCCTCTGCATTACCTGCAGCCTGAATACCAGTTGCTGACATTGCCAGTGCGATTGAAACAGTTAATAACCATTTATTCATGATGAATCCCGCTGCGTTTCTGCTGGATGATGCTGGCCAGGAGTTTCTGCTTAATCATACTTGCAAAATCGGCCGCAGATACTCTGGTCAGGTAGACCACGTAAGCCCTGAAAAAGTTGCAAAACTATAGCAGAATATCCTAATAAAGGTCAAAATGTACGCCTTGACTAAGGGCTTGATCCCACACCACTCGCATTTGGAGCAGACCATGCAAACTCCGCCGGATAGTTCGATTGTCAAACGCTGCTTCGCCCTGATTTACACCCCCAGCCGCCGCCGCAAAAGGTTTCCGGAAAATTGTGTAACTGTCGTGCCAACCGCGGAGGAGGCCGTTGCCCAGGCAGAAAAATCAGATGACACCTATGCCGCCCAGGTGATGGGACCATCCCGTTCATCCGAGGGATTTCGTCTCTACTACCTGATTCAATGGCTGGATTAGCCTGATTTCAATGGCTCCTGGCAGGCAAAACTGGATGGTAAAAAAAGCCGCCAGGACAGCATGCAGACTCGACTATGACAACAGTTTCAGTTTAGCCATTTCGTTGGCAATTGTCCCTGCATCGAGTTTCTCATAATCCACCCGATTGGAAGTGGTGACGCCACCCGCCAGTTCATACCAGGCAAAGCCATTGGTCCAGGAAGACTGTTCAAAACTGCCCTGCTTGCGACGTGGGATACAGTACAGGCAGCCTGGCAGATAGATCAGGTTATAACTGGTTTGAGTACGATGCAGTTCGTCCAGGCGCGCCCAGGACTCACCGACAGAGGTATAGACCTCACAATTGACCGGGTACTCCGAATCCCCATGGTTATGGCTCCAATGCGGGGATGCCAAGGGTAATGGAGTATCCCGCTGAAACATCTGGAAGTGCAAATGATTCACAGAAGAGAAGGCGCCATAGCTGTTGTAGGCAAACCCTACGCCAGGCAACCCGGCAGCCATCTTCTCGGTTAGCGCCCACATGTAGATGTGGTACGGATGCGAGAGAAACTGAGGTTCCCTCGAATAGCGTTCGGGCACCAGCAGTCCATGCAGCGGGGTAAAAGGAAACTTGTTGTAGAGCAGTTCCACCTCCAAACCCTGCAATTCACCAGACCAGAAGGCCTCTTTACGTAAAAAAGGTTTGTTGAAATGAAAGCCCTTTGGATCAAAAGGCTCATGGATGCCGCTGGCAGATGCCTCTGCCATACGCGCCGGCCTGAAGGCGCGGATATGATTGAATTGGACCTCCCACTCCTCCTCCTGCCTGAACTCGGTCAGTTTGACCCCTCTGAATCCGATGGCCATCAACTTAAGGAATACTGATTGATCATCCGGAGCCCCAGACATCTCACGACCATTGGCCAATGCCTCCCGGCAGGCTCCCGCCAATATTTCAAAGCGCTGTTCGAGAGGCCCTTTCAGCTGCTCATAAATCTCCGCATCAAAACTGGCATTTGCATGCACCAGAATATATACCCCCAACCCGGGCTGATCCAGTAACCCCCGCAGGCCGGAGACAAAAGCATCACGAAAGTTGTCCTGGTTCGTAAAGGGAGATTGCGGCATATGAGTTGTGGTACAAAATGACAGTCAAAAAAAAGTCCGCTCAGTATGAACGGACCGGTGAATTGGGACTCAGACCTGTTTAATGCTTCATATGCTCCGAATGATCCATAGGCTTCATGTGCATCTGCAGCTTGCGCACGGGGGCCGTGATCTGTTGTTTCGAACCATCCTCAAAAGTCAGGGTGATCGGAATATCCTCACCGGGCACCAGCTTCTGTTGCAAACCGATCAGCATTACATGCAGACCACCCGGCTGCAGGGCAACCTGCTCTCCTGCCGGCAGCTCAATTTTTTCCACCGGACGCATGCGCATCATGCCATCCACCATGGTGTGAGTGTGTAATTCCACAACCTTTGAAACCGGGCTCTCCGCCGCCACCAGCGCATGCCCCTGCGCGTCACTGTTAGTCAGCGCCATGAAGGACGCCGAATTGGGCTGGCCAGGCGGCACAGCTCTCACGTAAGGGTCCTCGACCTCGATCATGTCCGCAGCCTGTTGAGCAAACGCCCCACCACTGAGGGTCAGCAGCGCCAAGGCTGCGATGGCCGTAAAATTTCTATTCAACATAACTTTCTCCGTACTGCTTTGATTTGTTTGTATTTGCTGACTAGTTAGAGACCTGTCCGAAAAGCCCCGGACTCACCCCTCCAGACCAGCATGACGCCGATTATAGCCAACCGCTTCCAAGTTCACACAACCTGCTCCACGCTTGAGTATTACAAGGACTAAATTCAGTGAAATGGCGCAGATAATCTCGATCAACCGATTTTTCACCCATAAAAAAGGGCCGACGGCAATTATTACCTTCGGCCCTTCAGAGTCATACCAGCTTCAGCAGGCGTCACCTGCCTGGGTCTAAACAGACCCGACTACTGGGTGCTCAGCCAGTCTGCAATAGCCTTCGCCTCTTCAGCAGAGACCATCGCCATAATTCCTTTCATTGCAGCGGCCTGGCCATTGTTGCGGGCGCCGCTCTTGATATCCATCATCTGATTGTATGCATAATCTGCGTTCTGGCCTGCCAGCTTCGGATAGGTCGGCATGATAGGTGTCTGGGCATCCTGGCCGTGGCAGGAGAAGCAGGTCTTGGACTTATAGAGAGAGGCGCCATCAGCAGCGGCGGCAGAACTCATCACACCAAGGGAGAGAACAGCACTGACAGCCAGCACTAAACCTTTCATCTTCAACATAGGGATAAACCTCTATTCTCAAGTTAATAAAAACTGCTGAATGTGCAAGGCTAGCAGTCTCACCCCGACACATCCCGACCGATGATTATATTACCATGAACTTAATTTTACACGTCCATAATAATCAAAAATTCATCAAACTTTACATTGGATGTTGCACCAACGGTAAAGTTTCATTTCCTCTCGACAGTCTAAAATGCACAATTCCGGCTTCAGGCCGAAATGAAACAGATGGCTGATCATGTAATAAGCGTCCACGGAGGCCTTGTAAAACATCCCGAAAGATGCCGCCAGACTCGCCACCACAGCCGCCAGCACAACCATGCGGCTGTTCCAGAGTGCACTCTCGAATATCTTTTCCGACGCTGTCATCCCCTGTGAAATTTTGGCTCTATTTTTCAGGCATACGGAAGATACTCAAGTGTCCGATGAATTCGGCAACCACTTATGCGCACACCAAACGTCTAGCCTGAGCTGACTGAAATCATTATCATCTCTGGCTTTTTGCAGGATAAGCTCCATGACCCGTTTCATTCCCGGCCAGCGTTGGATCAGTGACACCGAGTCTGAACTGGGTCTCGGCACCGTACTCAAGACCGAAGGCCGCACGGTCACGCTGCTCTTCATGGCTGCAGGGGAGACACGTGTCTATGCCGCGCCGAATGCGCCTCTGACCCGAGTCATGTTCAGTGAGGGTGACGAGGTAGAAAGCCACGAAGGCTGGCAATTACTGATAACTCGGACCGAGGAACAGGCAGGCCTGATCACCTACTGGGGCCGGCGCAGTGACGGCACCGAGGCCAGCCTGAGTGAAGGAGAGCTGAGCAATCTGATCCGCTTCAATAAACCACAGGACCGACTGCTGGCCGGGCAGATCGATGCAGTACAATGGTTCGACCTGCGCTATCAGACCCTGGAGCACCTGGGACGCCTGGAGCAGTCTTCCACCCTGGGCCTGGCCGGCGGCCGCATTGACCTGATTCCGCATCAGCTCTATATCGCGCATGAAGTCGCCAATCGGCCGTCACCCAGGGTGCTGCTGGCCGACGAGGTCGGGCTTGGCAAGACCATTGAAGCCTGCCTGATCCTGCATCACCAGTTACACACCGGACGGGCAAACCGGGTGCTGATCCTGGTGCCTGATCCACTGGTCCACCAGTGGCTGGTGGAACTGCTGCGCCGTTTCAACCTGAAATTCAGCATCCTCGATGAACAGCGCTGCACAGCAATTCAGGAATCGGGCCAGGGCGACAATCCCTTCCATGCGGAACAGCTGGTGCTCTGCAGCCTGCAGCTGTTCAAAGATAATCCGCAACGGCTGTCAGAGGCGCTGCAGGGCGAATGGGATCTCCTCATCGTCGACGAGGCCCATCACCTGACCTGGTCAGAGGCTGCACCAAGCGCCGAATACCTGCTGGTTGAGGCCCTGTCACGTTCGACTCCCGGCATTCTCTTGCTCACCGCCACCCCTGAACAGCTTGGTCAGGAAGGCCATTTTGCCCGTCTGCGCCTGCTCGATCCGGACCGTTATTACAATCTCAAGGCTTTTCTTGAAGAGGAGAAAAACTACCAACCGGTGGCAGAAGCGGTGGAGCATCTCCTGCAGCAGGACAGCCTGCCGGAGCGCTCAGCACAGCATCTGCTGGATATTCTGGGGGAAGCAGACAGCCGACCACTACTCGAACTCGTTAACGACCCCAGCAGTGACCCGCTGCATCGTGAGGAGGCGCGCCAATCGCTGATCCAGCTGTTACTGGATCGCCACGGCACCGGCAGAGTGCTGTTCCGCAACACCCGCGCACGAATACCCGGTTTTCCTGAACGGCGGCTGCAGGCCTATCCCCTGGAGATTCCAGACAGCTATGGACAACATCTCCAGCAAGCCAATGGATCAACCAGCATCAGTGAACGACTTTCGCCGGAGCTGATATTCAGACGAAACACAGAGCAAGACTGGTGGAAAGAGGATCCGCGGGTGGACTGGCTGATCCAGTTTCTACAGCTGATACCGGACTCAAAAGTACTCTTGATCTGCGCGCATGCCACCACTGCTGTTGAACTCCAGGAGGCCCTGAGGATCCGCACCGGTATCAACGCGGCCCTGTTTCACGAGGCTATGAGCATTCTGGAACGGGATCGAGCAGCCGCCTGGTTTGCCGATATGGATGAAGGCGCCCGGGTCCTGCTCTGCTCGGAAATCGGCAGCGAAGGGCGCAACTTTCAATTCGCGCATCACCTGGTGCTGTTCGATCTGCCTCTCGACCCCGACCTGTTGGAACAAAGAATTGGCCGTCTGGACCGGATCGGCCAGCAAGAAACGGTGCGTATTCACGTCCCTTACCTGAATCCTGGACCACAGGCAACCCTGCTGCGCTGGTATCAGGAGGGACTCGACACCTTTCGCAAGCATGTTCCCGGGGCGCAGAGCATCCGAGCAAAGCTGGAGCCCCTGTTACTCCAAGCCCTGGAAGAGGAGATCCAGGACGATGACCTGCAACAGCTCATTGAAACCACGCAACTGCTGGTCAAAGAGACCCAACAACGCCTGCAACAGGGCCGCAACCATCTGCTGGAACTCGGCGCCTGTCGTGAGCCCGGCGCCAGCAACCTGGTCTCGGAACTGACGGCGCAGGATCACGATCCTGATCTGAAAGTCTACCTGAACCGGCTCTTCAACAGCTTCAATGTGGAAAGCGAAGTACTCGGACTGGACAGTTTTATTGTCCGACCCGGTGAACAGGTCACAGCCAATAGCTTTCCCGGCCTGAATGAAGAGGGCTTGACACTGACCTTGAGCCGCTCTACCGCCCTTGCCCACGAGGACCGGCAATTCATCACCTGGGAACATCCCATGATCACCGAGGCCATGCAATTGGTGGTCAACCAGGAATCCGGCAACAGTTGTGCGATAAGCTTCAAACACCCCGATCTTGAACCTGGTCAGTTGCTGCTTGAGGGTCTTTTCGTTTTACACAGCGTGGCGCCTCGCAGCCTGCAGGCCGGACGATTTCTGCCACCTACCCTGATTCGTGTTCTGGTCAACGACCAAGGCCATCGCCTGGATCATCTCTACAGCTGCGATGAACTCACCGATAGCGGCAGGCCCCTTGAAGCCCGGACTGTCGCACCGGTCATCCGGCAGTATCGGCAGCAGATCCGCAAGCTGGCGAACCTTGCGAAAAACACCGCTCAGCAGGCATCACCCGAGCTGATCAATCAGGTCGTGAATGAAATGATGGAGCACTATACCGACGAGATTCAGCGCATGGTTGCGCTCAAGCGGCATAACCCGAACGTCAGAACGGAAGAGGTCGAAGCCCTGCAGGCCCAGGGACTGGCCCTACACAAACACCTGCAGGCTGCCGGCATCCGCTGGGATGCCGTGCGCTTGATTGTCACCCTTTAAGCGATGCCGTCGGGTAATTAATCCTGCATTGCTAAAGCGATTTCCGCCGCAGTCAATGCACGATAACGGCCTGCTTGAAGGCCGGGATCGAGCGCCAGGGATGCCACAGACTCCCGGTGCAGAGCGATCACCCGGTTGCCCACCGCGGCCATCATCCGTTTTACCTGATGATAGCGGCCTTCCGTGATAGTCAGCCTGACCTGCGTTGCCGAAAGGTAATCCAGTTCAGCCGGTCGCGTGGGGGCTTTTTCATTGCGCAACAACAGACCAGCCCGGAGCTTGCCGGCATCCTTATCGAAAAGCGGTTCAGCCAGGCTGACAAGATAGCGCTTGGGGGATTTTCGGCTGGGTGCTGTAATCCGATGTGACCAGTCGCCATCATCGGTGATCAATACCAGCCCGGTGGTGTCGATATCGAGACGGCCGGCGAAGTGCAGCCGCGTCAGGACCGGCTCATCCAGCAGCTCCAGCACGGAGCTGTTGTGCCGGTCATGGGTGGAGCACACATAACCAGTTGGCTTGTTCAACATGAAGTAACGATAACCCGGACGAGCCACCTTCTCGCCATCAAGCTGCACTGCCGCCCCTTCCGGAACAACCATTGACGGGCTCTTTACAGCCTCGCCGTTTACCTTCGCCCGTCCGTTGCGAATCGCTTTCTGGGCCTGGGAACGGGTCAGAACCGTTACGTTACTGAGGTAACGGTCAAGCCGCATGATCAGGCAGGGGCGACTCCGCCCCACAGGCTCAGCCCCAGATAAAGAAAAGCCAGAGCCAACGCCAGACAAGCGAGTGCAGCAAGCAAGATCCCATGCTGGTTGCGCTCTATCAACCATGCCCGGCCACCAACCCAGGCGCCGGCAATGGTCACCAGAAAGCCAAACTCACTGATGAAGAGCAGAGTCAAGGCAGGCAGCAGGGGTTCATCGCCTGCATCACCTGTAACGGAACGGACCAGCACCAGGATCAGCACCAATCCAATGCCCGAGGCAATTAAAGGGAAGGTATTTTGCGTCATCAACAGCGGATCAAATCTCTTTGTAGATCTCGGCACCCTGCTGCTTGAATAGCTCTGACTTCTCATCCATCCCCTGCTTCAGGGCATCGGTATCTGAAATCCCTTGAGCCCTGGCATAGTCGCGCACGTCCTGGGTGATCTTCATGGAGCAGAAGTGAGGTCCGCACATGGAACAGAAGTGCGCTACTTTGTGGGCGTCATGGGGCATGGTCTCATCGTGGAAATCCCGTGCTCTCTCAGGATCGAGACTGAGCGCGAACTGATCTTCCCAGCGGAATTCGAAGCGTGCCTTGGACATGGCGTTATCCTGCAGCTGGGCACCGGGAAAGCCCTTCGCCAGATCGGCGGCATGAGCGGCAATCTTGTAGGTGATGATACCCTCGCGCACATCCGCCTTATTCGGCAGTCCGAGATGCTCCTTGGGCGTCACGTAGCAAAGCATAGCCGTGCCATACCAGCCGATCTGCGCCGCACCGATGCCGGAGCTGAAGTGGTCGTAACCGGGGGAGATGTCGGTGACCAGCGGCCCCAGAGTATAGAAAGGCGCCTCGAAGCAGTCTTCCAGCTCCTTGTCCATGTTCTCCTTGATCATCTGCATCGGCACATGTCCGGGGCCTTCGATCATCACCTGCACATCGTGCTGCCAGGCGATCTTGGTGAGTTCGCCGAGGGTCTCCAGCTCACCGAACTGGGCCGCGTCGTTGGCGTCCGCCAGGCAACCGGGGCGCAGGCCATCCCCCAGGGAGAAGGCCACGTCATAGGCCTTCATGATCTCGCAGATCTCCTCGAAATGGGTATAGAGGAAGCTCTCCGTATGATGCGCCAGACACCACTTGGCCATGATCGAGCCGCCGCGAGAAACAATGCCGGTGATCCGCTCGGCGGTGAGCGGCACATAGCGCAGCAGCACGCCGGCATGGATCGTGAAATAGTCGACCCCCTGCTCGGCCTGCTCGATCAGGGTATCGCGCATGATCTCCCAGGTCAGGTCCTCGGCCTTGCCGTTGACCTTCTCCAGGGCCTGATAGATAGGTACGGTGCCGATGGGCATCGGCGAGTTGCGCAGAATCCACTCGCGGGTCTCGTGGATATTCTTGCCGGTGGAGAGGTCCATCAGGGTGTCTCCGCCCCAGCGCGCCGACCAGGCCATCTTTTCCACCTCCTCTTCAATCGACGAGGAAACAGCCGAGTTGCCGATATTGGTGTTGATCTTGACCCGGAAATTGCGGCCGATGATCATCGGCTCCATTTCCGGGTGGTTGATGTTGGCCGGGATGATGGCGCGACCTGCAGCCACCTCGTCACGGACGAACTCCGGGGTGATCTCATCAGGGATTTGCGCGCCCATCGGCTCGCCGGCGTGCTGGCGCAACAGCTTGGCGTAGCGCGGATCGGCCCGCAGCTCCTGCAGGCGGCAGTTCTCGCGGATCGCCACGAACTCCATTTCGGGGGTGATCAGACCGCGCCGTGCATAGTGCATCTGAGTGACGTTCTGACCGGGCTTGGCGCGGCGCGGCGCGCTGATATGTTCGAAGCGCAACTGGGCCAGCTCCGGATCATTCTGTCGAGCCATGCCGTACTCGGAGCTCGGGCCAGCCAGCTGCTGAGTATCCCCACGCTCTTTGATCCACCGCGAGCGCAGGTCCGGCATGCCCTGCATCAGGTCGATCTTCTGCTTCGGGTCGGTGTAGGGACCGGAAGTATCATAAACGGTGATCGGTGGATTCTCCTCGGCGCCGAAGCTGGCCGCGGTAGGATCCTGCTCAATTTCACGCATCGGCACCCGCAGATCGGCCCGGGAACCCTGCACATAGATCTTCCTGGACTTCTGAAACGGTCGGGTCACCTCTTCCGAGAGGCTGGTGGTCTTGTTGATGAAATCTTCTGGTATGGCGCTCATTGCGGTTCTCCTTCATACGTAGGGAAGAAGAGCGCATCTGGCGTTCAGCTTCCCTTCGCCAGCATTATCTGGTTCAGGTTCAAAGGGTCTCTCTCAGCCTGTTATATGCACAGGCGCCCCCAGCTTGCGTAAGTCATGCACAGTATAAAGAAGGCCGAAGCTAATGCAATTCTTCGCCCAGCCTATTCCCAGTGGATTCTAGAGGGATAATTAACAGCGGGGCCTTTGGCTAATTCTTGCCTGCAAGGTACAAAATCCGTAGGCTAAGCCAGCACTTCGAAAATCCAACAGGAAAATCAGGGGATTCCAAAAATGATGGCAGACAGCAAGGCACAGGCCCGCTTCAACATGGTTGAACAGCAGATCAGACCCTGGGAGATCTTCGATCCAAAGATCTTGAGCCTGCTGGAGGAGTTGCCCAGAGAGCAGTTCGTCCCGGAAGATTACCAGCACCTCGCCTTCGCCGACATCGAGGTGCCGATTGGTCAGGGGCAACGGATGATGTTTCCCAGGATGGAGGCCAAGCTGCTGCAGGCTCTCGACATCCAAGCTAATGACAGAGTACTCGAAGTAGGCACCGGCAGTGGTTTTCTCACGGCCTGCCTGGCCAGGTTGGCCGGCCAGGTGGTCAGCATCGATATACATGAGGATTTCAGCAATACAGCAGCCCCAAGACTGGAAAACCTGGGCTTGCGAAACGTCCAGCTACGCACCGGCGACGCCCTGGCAGCCCCTCTGGATGAGGATGATCCCTTCGATGCGATTGCCGTAACCGGCTCACTGCCCAGCAACGCACAGGCGGATATTTTTCGCCGGCAGCTCAAGACCGGGGGGCGTCTGTTCGTGATCATTGGCTCAGCGCCGGTCATGGAAGCGCTGCTGATCACCAGACTCTCCGACACTGAGTATAAACAAGAGCCGATCGTGGAGACCGAACTGGCACCGCTGATCAATGCAGAGCAACCCGCTGTCTTCGAGTTCTGAGGGATTCAGTGAAGCCGCTATGCGGCGGCTATGCAGTTTGCGCGCTCAGTTCATGAAGGTTTGTTGTCGGGACGGGACACTATAGTCACTGGGCTCCAGCCAGAGACTTTGAGTGCAGGCGATTTCCGGTCAGGT
Organism: uncultured Gammaproteobacteria bacterium; assembly: GCA_963797085.1. Classification (GTDB taxonomy): domain Bacteria; phylum Pseudomonadota; class Gammaproteobacteria; order Chromatiales; family Chromatiaceae; genus JASJBU01. The sequence continues at coordinate 358,047 of CAWCOA010000006.1, read as the reverse complement.
AAAACTACCCGACCCCCTTGAGGAACACGAGTAGAGGAAGACGACATCATGAGCGCACACAATGTTAGTTTACCCCTTAGCCATGCCCCAACCTCCCAACTGCTGGTAGTGAACGTCCAGGAAAAGCTCATCACAGCCATGCCTAAGGCCGACCGGGACATCATGGTATCGAACATCAATCGCCTGAGTCAGACCGCCCGTTCTCTAGACATACCGATCATTCTTTCAGAGCACTACGAGAAGGGACTCGGCGAGACCATACCAGAGATCATGCAGCACATGCCTCCAGGCACCATCGCCAAGGACAAGCTCACCTTCTCCTGCTGTACCGCACCGGGATTCGAAGAGGAGTTGGGACAGGATGAAAAACGCAAGCAGATCGTGATCGTCGGGCTGGAGGCGCATATCTGCATCATCCAGACCGCTGCCGGTTTGCAACAGTGGGGTTACCAGGTCTTTGTAGTGGAAGACGCCATCTGTTCCAGGAGTGCCGCACATCGTAAAAACGCCATCCAGCGCATGCGCCATGGGAATGTGAAAATAACCAACAGCGAATCGGTGGCCTTCGAGTGGATGGGTGACGCCAACCACCCCCACTTCAGCGAAATCTCTCAGCTTTATCGCTGATTCAGTAAGCTCTCAACATGCGTTAAAAGCTTCTGCAGGGCGCCCCGCTTGCTGTCAAGCAGCGCCCGTCCATTTTCGCCGATGCGGCTGCGTTCACTCGCGTTCTGCAGCCAAAGCGTGACCAGCTCCGCCAGTTCGTCCCCGTCTCGCACCTGACGCGCCGCCTGTTCCTTCAGAAACAGCTCACTGATCTCGGTAAAATTGAACATGTGGGGGCCGAACAGAATCGGTAGGCCCTGGGCGGCGGCCTCCAGCAGATTATGTCCGCCGTGGGGCACCAGACTGCCGCCAATGAAGGCGACGTCCGAGGCGCCGAAGAAGAGAGGCAGTTCACCCATGCTATCACCTAAAAAAACCGCAGTTTCCGGGCCACAGTCCCTGCTTTCCGATCTTCGGGTCGTGCTGAAGCCCAAGGCCCTGGATAGTTCCGCAACCTGATCAAAACGTTCCGGATGACGGGGCACCAGTACCAGCAGACTGTTAGGTATCACTGACAGAATTCGCTGATGCGCCTGCAGTACCAATCGCTCCTCACCAAAATGAGTGCTTGCAGCCAACCAGACGGGTCTTTCAATGCCCCAGGCCCGGCGCTGAACCTCAGACTGTTCGCGCAGGCTGGCGGGTAGATGAATATCGTATTTGATGCTGCCGGTCACCTCGACCTGGCTGCTGCGTGCCCCCAGCGCCCGAAAGCGTTGTGCATCACTCTCGCCCTGGGGTGCTATCAGGGTGATTTTCTGTAGTGTCTCACGGGTCAGACCCGATATGCGGTGGTAGCGTCGCGCGGATCGAACGGAGAGCCGCGCATTGGCCAACAGCGTCGGCACCCCGCATTGACTGGCCTCGTGAATCAGATTGGGCCAGATCTCGGTTTCCATCAAAATCAGCAGTCTGGGCTTGAGCTGGGCGAAAAAACGCCGGGTAATGAAAGGGGCATCGAATGGCCCATACAGGTGGCGGACCTGATCGCCAAATAACTCCATGGCCCGCTGAGCACCCGTCGGTGTGGTGGTGGTAATGACCATCGGCAGCTGGGGATAGTCTTCCAGCAAGCGCCGGATCAGCAAGACGGCTGCCTGCACCTCGCCGACTGAGACCGCATGCAGCCAGATGCAAGACTGGTGCGCAGGTACCTGAATGTAGCCAAGCCGCTCTTTCCATCGCTCACGATAGCGAGGCGCCTTGAAGCCCCGCCAGTAGAGCCTGAGCAGGAGCAGGGGTATCAGTAGCTGAATCAGCAGCGAGTAGAGTTTGCGCATCTTTAGGCCAAAAGTGTCAGGACTTGATCACTTCGCTGAACTGATGCTTGCAGAGCTGATAGTACTCGCCTTTTTCCGCCAGCAGATGATCATGTCGGCCATCTTCGACAATCGTCCCATCCCGGACCACCAGAATCCGGTCAGCATGTTGGATAGTCGAAAGGCGATGCGCAATCACCAGGGTGGTGCGGTTTTTCGTGATGGCATTCAATGCCGCCTGAACATGTTGCTCCGACTCGGCATCCAGTGCCGAAGTCGCCTCGTCCAATAACAGAATAGGGGCATTCTTGATCAAGGCCCTGGCAATGGCCAGGCGCTGCCTCTGCCCGCCGGAGAGCCTGACCCCATCTTCCCCGATCATGGTTTCGAATCCCTCCGGCAGGGTTTCGATGAATTCCATCGCATGGGCGTCCCGGGCGGCCTGGATGAGCTGCTCATCAGTCACATCTCCCACTGCGCCATAACGGATGTTGTTGGCGATGGTGTCATCGAACAGCACCGACTCCTGACCCACATAGGAAAGACAGCGCCGCAGCCCGTTCAGTGTCATCTGCTGGATATCCACCCCATCGATCAGCACGCGCCCCTCATTCGGCAGATAGAAGCGGGGCACAAGATTGGCAATGGTCGTCTTGCCGCCCCCGGAATGGCCCACCAACGCCACTGTGGTGCCCGGCTCCACCTCAAAACTGACCCGACTCAACACCTCTCTCTCGGAATTTGCATAATGGAAAGAGACCCGGTCGAAGGTGATGCGCCCCGCCACCTCCTGGGGTTCTATCTTGCCCTTGTCTTCTTCCGACAGCTCATCGACCAAGGCAAAGACCGTCTGGGCCGCCGCCAAACCGCGCTGCAGGGGCTGATTGATGCCGGTGAGCCGTTTGATGGGTGAAAACAACAGGCCGACCGCCACCATCAAGGAAACGAACCCGCCCACGGTGAGCGTTCCCATGGCGGTCTGATGGGTGCCCACATAGACCAGCAAGGCGATCATCAGAGCACCGATGAACTCCACCAAGGGCATGTGGGCAGAGCCAGCAACCTTGTTCTTCAGATTGTAGCGGCGTACCCAGTTGGCCTGTTTGACGAAGCGCTGCTTCTCATAATCTTGACCGGCGAAGATCTTGATCACCTTCTGGCCGCGCACACTCTCCTCCAGCACATGAGTCAGATCGCCCACGGTCTCCTGTAAAGCCAGGCTCAGCCTGCGCAGGCGTTTTGCCAGAAACCTGACAGCCACCACGATGATCGGCATGGTTGCAAAGATCACCAGGGTCAGCATCCAGTTGAGATAGAGCATGTAGGCCAGCAACCCAACCACGACGATGCTGTCTTTGACCAGAATGGTCAGCACCTTGGTGGCGGCCATGGTGACCTGCTCCACATTGTAGGTCACCTTGGAGATGACATTGCCGGTGGAGTTGGCATCGAAATAGCTGTTGGGCAGGGACAGTATGCGTTCGATCATGTGGGTCCGAAGATCGAGGACCACCCGCCCCGAGACCCATTCGAAAGCGATGCTGCTGAGAAAGTTCATGACCCCGCGAATCGAGAACAGCAGGAGCAGCAGAATCGGTGACCAGAAAATGATATCCGGATCCTTGTCGACAAAACTCCCGTCCAACAAGGGTTTCATCAGCACCGGCACCGCTGGTTCGGTCATGGCCAATATCACCATGGTAAACAGGCCGCCGGCGAATTGCCGCCAGTAGGGCCGAACCTGCCGGAGCAGACGCAGATAGAGTTCCCGGCCGCTCATGACGGACCACCCTTTGCAACCCCTATACAACTGACATGCGGGTCGTGGGTCATGCTTCGCCCTCGCGAATTGCATCCACGATGCGGCTGGTGGAATGTCCGGCCAGATAACCGAGCACCTTCACCTCGCCGCCATTGGCTACAACGCAGTCATAGCCGGCAATCTCTTGCGGACGGTAGTCGCCCCCTTTCACCAGCAGATCGGGGCCAACTTCACAGATCAGCGCCTCCGGGGTGTCTTCGCTGAACGATACCACCCAGTCCACAGATGCCAGACCTGCCAGCACTGCCATACGCTGCGCCAATCCATTGACCGGCCGGCCAGTACCCTTCAGCCGCCGCACCGAGGCATCGTCATTCACCGCGACGACCAACCGGTCACCCAGTTTGCGGGCCTGCTGCAGATAGCTGACATGTCCCTCGTGCAGGATATCGAAACAGCCATTGGTCATGACGATCCGTGCTCCCTGGTAGCGGGCTTCCCGGACTGCCTGTTTAAGTTCATCACGGCTGAGAATGCTGCTCCAGTCGCCGTGCTGTCGTAAGGCCCCCTTCAGTTCCTCAGGAGTTACGCTGCCGGCACCCAGCTTACCCACCATCAGACCGGCAGCGAGATTGGCCAGGCCTGCTGCATCCGACATTTCCATACCGGCTGCTACCCCTGCGGCCAGCACCCCAATCACCGTATCACCCGCGCCGGTCACATCGAACACCTCACGGGCGCGGGTCGGCAGATGCAGCGCATTGCGGCCCTCCTGCAGCAGCAGCATGCCACGCTCACTGAGGGTGATCAGCAAGGCCTGCAGATCGAGATCCCGGCGCAGCTGTTCGCCCTTATCGATGAGTTCCTGATCGGTTGCACTGCCCCCCATCACCGCTTCGAACTCCCGCAGGTTGGGAGTCAGCAGCGTCGCGCCCCGATAACGTTCGAAATCACTGCCTTTGGGATCCACCAATACTGGAATTTGCAGTTGTCTAGCCGCCTGAATGAAGCATTGGGGATTCTGCAATGTACCCTTGGCATAATCTGAGAGGATCAAAGTGCCACAGCCGGTGAGCGCTGCCAGGCACTGCTGCTCCATGGACGAAACATTGACTGCATTGAAGGGCTTTTCAAAATCGAGTCGGATCAGCTGCTGATGCTGACTGAGCACCCGCAGTTTGGTGATCGTCGGCAGCGCGGCTTCCCGTTGAAAATGGCAATCCACACCAGCCGCCTGCAGCTGATTCTCAAGGGACCTGCCTGCTTCATCGTCGCCGACCAATCCGCCCAGCACCACACTCACACCCAGCCGGGTCATATTAAGCGCCACATTGGCACCGCCGCCGGGGCGCTCCTCGGTCTCATCCACCCGTACCACAGGCACCGGGGCCTCCGGCGAGATTCTTGCTGCGGGACCCTGCCAATAGCGGTCAAGCATCAGGTCGCCGACGACCAGTACCCGGGCGGATTTGAAATCCGGAAGTTGAAATTGCATCAAACAGTTAACAAAGCTAAGTTAAACAGCTTATATTAGGGGTCCAGTCAAGACTGAACAAGAAAAATCCCAGATTCACTCGATTCTTAGCTTGATGGCACAGCGAAAAAAACTCCATATCGCAGCCCCCCGCTACTGGCCCAGCTGGTTCGGATTACTGCTGCTTTGGCTGGCAGGCAAACTACTTCCATACAGTGCCGCACTCAACCTGGGAACCCTGCTCGGCCGCCTGGCCTATCGCCTGGGCAAACGGCGTCGAAGGATTGCACAGGTAAACATCGAGCTCTGCTTTCCTGAACTGGACGCGGCCGCACGGCAACAATTGGTCAAGGCACATTTCGAGGCCATCGGCATCGGCCTTATTCTGACCGGCTTCGCCTGGTGGGCGAATGAGGAAAAACTGCGTCCATTGCTGCACACAGAGGGCTACGAACACCTGGAAGAGGCCCTGCAACAGGGGCGTGGGGCGCTGATCCTCGGCAGCCACTTCACCGACCTGGAGATCTCCGGACGACTGTTCGCCATGCGCCACCCCACTGCCGTGATGTACCGTCGACATGAAAACCCGGTCATCGAGTGGGCCTTCAGCCGCAATCGGCAGCGCAACTTCATCGCCACCATTCCCCGCGAAGACCTGCGCCTGACGATCCGCACCCTGAAGAAAAACCAGCCGATCTGGTACGCCGCCGATCAGAGTTTCAAGGGCCCCGGCAGCACCCTCGCGCCGTTTTTCGGGATTCCCGCCTCGACCCATACCGGCACCTCGCGTCTGGTGAAGATCTCCGGGGCACCGGTGTTGATGTTCAACTGCCACCGGCTGCCCGGCACTCAGGGTTTCCGGCTTGTGATCCAACCGCCCCTGACAGACTTTCCCTCGGCTGACCCACAGCTGGATGCGACTCGCATCAACGGCTTGATCGAACAGCAGGTGCGGAAGTCACCGGAGCAGTATCTCTGGACCCACCGCCGTTTCAAAAAGCGCAAGGGCATGCCCGATCCTTACTAACCCCCAAAGCCGCACCCGGACACAGCAAACCATTCATAATGCACTGAATATAAAGTGGTATTTTCAGTACATTTTCAAGCAACAACGTTCCTCATCGAACTGCTGGACGTACCCTCGCACGATCTGACCACCTCCGGGTGCGCGACTTTGGGGTTAAATGCGCCAGCACAGCGGCTCGCCCTTGGGCTTGTCCTTCATCGCCAGTTTCCAGAAATAGCCGGCCAGGTTGTCGCCGTAGGAGATTGCCTTGCGCGGCAGCAGGAGCGGATTGAACGCCGGGGTGGCGGCTGCCCGCTGACAGGTCACGGCGGAGCGATAGCCGGTCGCCGCCACCGCCTCCAGTGCGGTCATGTCATGGCTGCCGTAGGGGTAACAGAAGTGACGCACCTCCTCGTCCAGCAACTGCTCCAGTTCCTGTTTGCTGTCGCTGACCTCCCGCTGCACGGTCGCGGCATCCACCTCAGCCAGCTTCACATGACTGACGCCATGGGAGCCGAAATCCACCCCCAGTTTGCGCAGATGCAGGATACGCTCCCGATCCATCAATAACGGGGTTTCCCTGCCATCCTGGGCAAACCAGTTCGACGCCTCTCCCAGCAGTCCGGAGAGCAGATAGACCATGGATGGAAAACCATAAGCTTGCAGCACCGGCCAGGCGTATTCGTAAAAATTCTCATAACCATCATCAAAGGTAAGCACCACCGCCCTGGGGGGAATCGGTCGGTCCCCATTCAAACAGGCCAGGGCCTCATCCAGACTCAGCAGATTGAATCTGAAACGCTTTAGGAAGGCCATCTGGGCCTGGAACCGGCGATAGTGGCAATAGGTCGAACGATGAGCCCGCATGGCTGGGAAATCGCCCACCTGATGGTACATGAGGATGGAAATTGAGTTTTGCATCAACTTGTTAGAAGAATGTCAGCCAACCAATCGGGTATAGAGTTCAATGTATTGTCGCATGACCTCTGCTCTGGAGAAGTCCTGCGTCAAGCGCCGCTGCCCCTTGGCCACCAATGATCGCGCCAATGTGGGATCTTCACACAACTGCCGGATGGAAGCCGCCAGGGCCATCGGTTCTTCACAGGGCGTCATCAGCGCATCTTCCCCGTGTTGCACGATCTCCCGGGCGCCGCGAAACGCGGTGGTCGCTAGAGGTTTGCCGAAGCCCCAGGCCTCGAGGATCACATTGCCAAAGGTCTCCCGGTCCAGGGATGGGAAGACGATCATGTCCGCCAGGCGATAGAACGGCGCCGGGTCCGGCTGCCAGCCGGCCCAGATCACCCGCTCAGCCAGCTCCAGTTGCCGCGCCTGCTCCCGCAGCGATGCCGCCAGCGGACCATCCCCCAGGACCATCAGCCACAGAGGACGCCCGGCAATTTCCCTGGGCAATCGACCCATCGCCTGCAACAGATATTGCTGACCCTTCACCGGTATCATGCGGCCGGGCGTCATCAGCACCCAGGCATCCTCCGGAAGTCCCCATGTCGCACGTTGCGCGGTTTCTCCAGTGAGAGTGGGAGGCTCAAAAAAATTGTAGAGTTGGAAAACCCTCTCGCCAGGAAAGCCGTTGTCCCGCAGGTATTCGCAGATCCCTTGGGTATTGCCGATCCAGGCATGTGCATGGCGGTAAGCGTCGAGCTTGTAATAACCGCCTAGTCGCGCGATATGCACCACCCCTGCACCCGGTTTCAGGTGTGTCAGACGGGTTGCCCGCCCCATGTAAGTCTGCACGATATCAGGCTGCAGACGGTGGATGAGGCGGGAGATATCGCGGCGGGACAGCGGGTCCCAGACAGTTCGCATCGGCATGGCATGACGACTCAACCCCTGCCAGATATCCTCGTCCAGTCCGTAGCCACGGCGTACGGCCAGTTCCGTCGGATGTCCAAGCTCCGCCAGGGCCAGGGAGAAACGCTGAAACCAGCGCTCGGCGCCTCCAAAGGCCTTGCTGCCGATGATCTGCAGGCTGTGGATCTTAGTCATCGGCAGAACAAACCTCTTGGTAGACCTGCAGATTACCTTCCACCATGCGATCGACGGAGAATTCGCTGGCCACTAATACCTTGCCGGCTTGTCCCATACGCACTCTCAGGGACGGGTCCGACAACAGTCGGCTGATGGCATGGATCAGCGCCGGCGTATCCCCCGCCGGCACCAGCAGGCCGTTGCGGCCATCCCGCACCGCTTCCGGCATGCCGCCCGCATTCACCGCTACGATAGGCACCCCGGCGGCGGCTGCCTGTAGCAGAGAGATCCCCAGGCCTTCCATGAGTGCGGGGTGCACAACCAGGTCGAGACAGGGAAGAATTTTCGCGAGGTCGGTTCTGAATCCGGCAAAGGTGATCTGACCTTGCAGACCCATTTCATCCACCTGCCTCTTCAGCTCGTCCTCCAGCGGTCCCTGACCAAACAACAACAGCCGCAGATCCGGAAAGGCCTTAAGCAGAGCCGGCATGGCATGCAGCAGGAAACGATGTCCCTTGCGGGGAATGAGCTGGGCGACCACTGCCAGGGTCGTTGTATTGTCACTCAAGCCGAAGGCCTCGTGAAACCAAGCCCTGTCGCACTCCTGCTCAAAGGATTCAGGACCGACGGCACTGCGCACACAGACCAATTTGGCCGGCTCCACACCCTCATCCAGCAGCACACGGTAAATGCCCTCGGAAATGGTGATCACCCGCTGATAGAGCCGGTATTTCCAGCGCACCCAGACAGGCGGCTCAGGATTGTCGACTCGCCTGGAGAGCACCACCTTGACCCCTGTCAGGCGCGCCGCAAGTCCTCCCATGATCTCCGCACCGCGACGGCTGTGCAGATGCACGATATCGGGACGCTCGCGTTTGATAATCCGCATCAGCCGCCAGATCAGCCCCAGGTCCAGGTCTCCCGACATCCGGATCTCATACAAAGCACTCACCTGTTGCCGCAGAGTATCGGCAATCGCGCTGCCTTTACTGCACACCAACACGCACTGAATACCACGCCGCTCCAGCCCTGCAACCAGGTAGACGACCTGCCGCGCGCCGCCATACAGATGCCTGCCCGCTTCGACATGTAATGACCTTCATCGGGTTTCACTACCGGCAGGCAACAGATGATTAGCCTTACCCAGCACTTCATCCACACTGATCGCGCGCATGCAATCAAAGCGCCCTTCACAGGTTGGATTGCGCTTGCAGGGCGAGCAATCCATCTTATGGTAGAGCACCAGCGCGTTGTCGTGAGTGGTATCCAGATAGGGACAGGTGGAACCGAACAGGCAGAGCGTCGGGCGGTTGAAGGCTATGCCCATGTGGGTCAGGCCGGTATCCACACCGATCAGCAGGGCTGAGTGTTTGATCAAAGCGGCAGCCTGCCGCAGGCTTGTAACGCCCACTTGATTGACCAGACCGGCGGTCAGTCTGTCGGTGAATCGATCAGCCGCCTCTTTGTCCCCTGGACCGCCAAGCATGGCAACTGAAACTCCATGTAAGGCTTGCAGACGGGGTATCAATTCGATCCACTGCTCCTCAAACCAATGTTTCTGGGGCCTGGTCGTGAAGGGACAGATAACGACATAGCCCGCTTCTAATTGCTCTGCTTCGATCAGGTCCCTGGCGTATTGCTCGTCAGACTCGCTGAGCACAACCCGCATCTCAAAGGGCTCTGCGGGCAGATCCAGTTGTTGCGCTAGATAGTGATACTCGGAACCGATGCGTTTCGGCTCGCCGCCACGCTTGATCACCCGGGTCATCAACCACTGGCTGCCTTCCCTGGAACCCAAGCCAATCCGTTCTTTTGCACCGGATAGCCAGGCCAGAATTCCACTCTTCATCAGCCCCTGAAGATCAATTGCCATATCAAACCGGTGACTTCGCAAGAGCCGCCGAAAACGCAGGATTTCCGACCCCAACTCGCGCCACTCGACCACTCTTTAAGAGTCCGCGCCACAGGCTGCGTGGCCATACGATCACTTCATCGAGACCCTCATGCAGTTCCAGCAGAGATCGCTGTTCAGGCTGCACAAGCCAGGCAATATGCGCATCTGGGTAGCGCTGACGCAGGGCACTAATCAAAGGCGATGCAAAGACGATATCACCAATGGCGCTGAGGCGAATAATAACGATGCTGAAAGGATCTTTTGTCCCGGCTGACAAGTTCTTGGTACCATTGAGGGCTGATAATGCACTTTTGGGAAACCTCCCGTGCAAGATTAAATATCACTCAGGAGTTAGACCCGCATTATATGGTAATCAAGACCTGTAGAGAAAAAGCTTTTTCATGCAAGCGACGCAAGATCTTTTGCTGATATAGCGATGATTAAAATAGCCTTTATTGATCTTGGAACCAATCTTGTAAGCTTTTTTTCTGCTGTAAGCAAGCAACTTGAGCCGGATATCTCGGCCGTCTTTTATTGCACCAAACCGAAACCCTGGAGCATCGCAGACAGATTGGGACTGGCTGTGTACCCGAAAGAACAGACTTCAGCAAACCCAGCCAATATCCCTGATGAAATTAAAAGCGAAATCCTAAACAAAAAAATCTTGGCGGAAAATCCTGATAATAAAAAGCTGTTAAAAAAGCTCAACCATCTGTATCCATCCCTCAAGGTATTTCTTGAACAACAGCAAATCGATGCCATTTTTCTCTGGAACGGCAGTGGTCTCGTATCCAGCGCTGCGATTCTTCTCGCCCAGGATAAAGGACTAAAAACAATATACGGAGAGAACGGCTATTTTTATAACACCATACAATTGGATACCGAGGGCGTTAATCAGGCATCCTCTATCACGGAGAAAATAGCCAGGGAATATCGAACTGTCGATTTGGAAACCGCCAAGCTGGGGCAACTCAAGGAACTCATTGACGCCTACCGAAACAATACCCCCTTTAAATATACCGACAACCCTAACAAGGTTAAGGCATCATTGTTTTCAAGAGTCTCTGGCGAACTCAGCAATCTCAGGGAAACAGACCTTAAATCGCCGAAAAACCTGAATAAGAATATTTCATCCAATCCAGCGGTGTTACCTGATAAAACTATCTTCATACCTTTCCAGGTGGTCAAAGACAGCCAACTGCTTCTTTACTCTCCACTGGTAGGTAACGACATGGCATTGTTTCTGTCCGAATGCCATGCAGCGGTAAAAACAGTCGCCGATGATTATAAAATCGTTGTCAAACTCCACCCCGCCGATGTGAACAATGTGGATTACTCCGATTTAGTGAAACGTTTTCCCGATGTCATTTTTCTCAAGGATTATCCATCCAACCAACTGATACAGTCTGCAAGTCTGATCATCACGATCAATTCCACCGTTGGCGTGGAAGCATTAATCCATGAAAAGCCGGTCATTACCCTGGGGGATAATTTTTATAATGTTCCTGAAGTAGTGCATCACGTAAACAATCTGTCCATGCTTCCCCAAGCCATCAAAAGCGCCTTATCCACCCCCGTAGATAAAGAAAAAAACCAACAACTCCTTTATTATCTCTACCATCACTACTTTACTCACGGCTCCTGGAAGAATTTTTCGGAATCCAGCATCCAGGCGGTGGCGAATAAAATTTCGCAGCTAATGAAGCCTGCCTGATCCTAAGAATATAACGACCCCTGCTCTTGGACCCATCACAGAAAAAAATCGCCTTTTTTCTTGCCACCTCCGGCCACAGCGGAGTTGACAGGGCCATGCAGCATCTCCTCCCCGAGCTTGCTCGGCGTGGCTATCCGGTAGACCTGCTGCATGTCAGAAAACACGGACCCAGACTGGATGAACAGCCCGCAGGCATCAACATCATCGACCTGAAAACCCAACATACCTATAGCAGCCTGCCCGCAGTGATCAGCTACCTGCGTCAGCAGCGACCGGCAGTGTTGTTGTCAGATAAGGACCGAGTCAACCGGACGGCTCTACTGGCGCGTTTTCTCGCGCGCGTTCCCAGTTACCTGGTGTTAAGTTCCGGGACCACGATTTCGATCGACCTGCAAAACCGCGGCGCCTTCGAGCGTTGGCTGCAGCGTAACTCAATGGGCAAGCTCTATCCTTACGCCGACAACATCATTGTCACTTCGGAAGGCGTAGCGGACGACATGAGTCAATACACAGGCCTAGAACGCGAGAGAATTCAGGTCGTTCCAAGTCCAGTCATTCCCGACAGCCTGTTGCATGAAGAGTTGCCTGTGCCTGACCACCCCTGGTTCAGAGACAAAAATGTACCACTCATATTGAGCGTTGGAGAACTCTGCGGACGCAAGGATTTTGCAACCCTGCTGCAGGCATTCGCTCTGCTGCACCAGAAGAAACCCTGCCGCCTGATGATCCTGGGGCGTGGCAAGCGCCGTGAGAACCTGCTGGAACTGGCCAGTAAACTGGGGGTGGCCGAGAGTGTGGCATTCCCTGGATTTGTTGACTCACCCTATGCTTACATGGCCCATGCAGATCTGTTTGCCTTTACTTCTCGCTGGGAAGGCCTGGGATTTGTACTGATCGAGGCCCTCGCGGTGGGTACGCCGGTAGTCTCAACCGACTGTCCCAGCGGTCCGGCGGAGATACTCCAGAATGGGCGGTTCGGCCCTCTGGTCCCGGTTGGGGACATAGAAGCATTGGCCAAGGCGATGCAAAATACCCTGGACAACCCACTGCCGGCTGATCAGTTGCGCCTTGCGGCACACCCCTACACGGTCAGTGCGGCAACTGATGCTTACCTTCAAGCCATGGGACTGGCATCATAGACTTTTCATTCCCCTGGAGGGGAAATCTGAGATGTGTGGTATCGCCGGACTTTTACTGAAGAACAGACAAGCCACACCGGAGACGCTTGAACTGTTTACTCAGGCCCTCGCGCATCGAGGACCTGATGCCTCGGGTATCCATTGTGACGGCCCGCTCGGTCTGGCCCATACCCGCCTCTCCATTATTGATCTGTCGGGTGGAGATCAACCGCTGTTTGCCAACCACGGCAAGCTCGCCCTGGTCGCCAATGGGGAGATCTACAACCACCCGGAACTGCGCCATAGCCTGGAACTGGACGGAGTCCGTTATCAGACTCATTCCGACTGTGAATCGATCCTGTATCTCTACCAACAAGCGGGTGACATGGGGCTACAGCGGCTTAACGGCATGTTTGCCTTTGCCTTGTGGGACGCCGAACAAGGCAAGCTGCTGCTGGCCCGGGACCGCCTGGGGATCAAACCGCTCTACTATGCTCGGCTGCCGGACCGTTTCATCTTCGCCTCGGAGATCAAGGCACTATTGCCGCAGCTTCCCAAAACGCCTGAAATCCGCTCCCAGGCCTTGGCGGACTTTCTGCAAAACCAGTTCATCACCGGCCGGGAGACGATCTTCCAGGGCATAGAGCGACTGCTGCCTGGCGAGGCCCTGAGCATTGACCGCTCCCTGAAAATTACCCGGCAGACTTATTGGCAACCCCAGCAGGCCGAGCCTCGTAAGATTGGGTTTGCCGAGGCTCGGGAGGAGTTCAACAGTCTCTTCCGCCAGGTCTTTACCGAACACATCCGCTCGGATGTGCCTTACGGGCTGTTCCTGTCCGGCGGGGTCGACTCCGCCGTGCTGCTGGCCATGCTGGAACGCTGGCAGGATCAGCCCATCCAGACCTTTTCAGTCGGTTTCCGCGACAGCAAGATGCCGGATGAGCTGGACAGCGCCAGCCAACTGGCACAGCGTTTCTCCACCGAGCATCATCAACTCCAGCTTGGCGCGGATGACCTATTCGAGCGGCTGGCGCATACCACCTGGGCCTGTGATGACCTGATGCGGGACTATGCCTCCCTGCCCCTCGCCGCACTTGCCGAGAGCGCCGCGAAATCCCTCAAGGTCATCTTTACCGGAGAAGGTGGGGATGAGGTCTTCGCCGGTTACCGGCGCTATCGCCGGACCTTCGAAGACCGATTAAAGGCCTTGCTGAGGCCCGGCACCGGCGGATTTCGTACCCGCGGCCACTGGCGGGGCAATTACCCCAAGCAGGTCTTCTCCCCCGTACTGCAACTGTGCCTGGATCAGACCCGCACACCATTCAGGCAGGCCTACCGTGAGACGCGACCTGACTGGTCGGTCTGCACCAAGCGCCAATACACCGATCTAGTGACCGCTCTGCCGGATAACCTGCTGGTTAAGGCGGACCGCATCACCATGGCCTTCGGACTGGAGGCCCGGGTGCCGATGCTCGATCATCGGGTAGTGGAGTTCGGTCTCGGCCTGCCGGACAAACTCAAACTGCACGGCCATAAAGGTAAATGGTTTCTCAAGCGCTGGGCCGAACAACACCTGCCCAAAGCACATCTATTCCAATCCAAGCGTGGATTCCACGTCCCAGTGGGTGAGTGGCTATCCGGTAAATTTCTCACCGACCTGGGCCAACAGCTGATTGCGGACCCTGCTATCCAGGAGTGGTTCAATCCCCAGGGCGTCGAGCAACTGGTGCTGGAACAGGCCAACAAGGGCAGTGCGACGCGGGAGCTGTATGGCCTGATGCAGTTCGCCATCTGGCATCGTCTGTTCGTCGATCAGCCTGGGCGCATTCCCTCCGCCAGGGAGAACCCGCTGGACTGGATAGGCAACCGGTGACCCTGTCCAGCCCCGACCTCGCCGTACTCGCCTCCTTTTCCGGGGATGGGGGCGTGGAGCGCATGTTGCTCAACCTGATCAATGCCTTTGCCGGCCGAGGGCTGAAGGTTCATCTGGTGCTGATCCGGACTCACAGCAGGCATCTGGACGAGATCCACCCAGCGATTCAGATCATCAAGTTGGGCAGCCGGCACACCGCAACCAGTATGCTGCCGCTGATTCGCTATCTGCGCACCCATCGCCCGGCCCGAATGCTGGTGGCCAAGGACCGCGCCGGGCGCCTGGCGGTATTGGCTCGGCTGGTCTCCGGCGCCCCCACCCAAATCGTGGTCAGGCTCGGCACCAACCTGTCAGCAGCCCTGGCGCATCGCTCCGGCCTGAAGCGCTGGTTGAGAGGCCTGCCGATTCGCCTCCTCTATCCCTATTTCGACCAGGTCATTGCGGTCTCGGAAGGGGTGAAACAGGACACACTGGCCGTCTCGGGCATCGCCAGCGACCTTGTCAAAGTGGTGCGCAATCCGGTCCTGACACCGAGACTGCATGAGTTGGCCCGACAACCGGCGCCCCACCCCTGGCTTAACGAACCTGACATCCCGGTCATCCTGGGTGCCGGCCGGCTGACCGTGCAGAAAGATTTCTCCACCCTGATCCGCGCCTTCGCCAAGCTCCGCAAATCACGCAACTGCCGTCTGATCATCCTTGGGGATGGCCGCCAGAGGGAGAAGTTGAATGCCTTGGCTGAGGAACTCGGAGTTTCCCATGAAATCGACCTTCCCGGTTTCACTGACAATCCCTACGCCTACATGGCCAAGGTGTCGCTGTTCGTGCTTTCTTCGCGCTGGGAGGGTTCACCCAATGTGCTCACCGAAGCGATGACGCTGGGAACGTCAGTCGTTTCCACCAATTGCCCGAGTGGCCCGGAGGAGATACTGGAGGCAGGACGGATCGCCCCACTGGTTCCGGTAGGTGACCCGGAGTCTCTCGCATTGGCCATGGCGCAAGTACTCGACAATCCTCCCGACAGCGACATGCTGCGCCAAGCCGTGCGAGAATACGAAGTGGAGACCAGCGCCACCCACTATCTGAAAATTCTCGGTATGAACTTGGCAAGAACCAAACGATGCTGCTGTCGATTAAATACAATTTCCTTTTCGTACATATCGCCAAGACCGGCGGCACAAGCGTGCGGGCGGCATTGAAACCGTTGCGATGGCGCGACCCCTGGTACTACCCGCAGTTTCTCTGCTCACGTTTCAGTCATCTCTCCGGACATAGAATCGGCAGCAAGTTTCCACGCCACTCACGGATCGTCGCAGCCAAGGAGATGCTGCCCGAGAAATTCTTCAACAGACTCTACAAGTTCGCCATCGTGCGCAATCCCTGGGATCTACAGGTCAGTTCCTACCATCACATCCGTCGGGAACGTCCTCACCTGATGGAGCAGATCAAGGACTTCGAGCAATTCATACGCTGGAAACTGGACCCGGAACGCCCCTACCAGTACCACATCGACACCTCGATCCAGTCACAACTGGATTATCTGATCGATCTACGGGGAAATCTGCTGGTGGATTTTATCGGGCACTATGAAAACCTGGCGGATGATTTCGCTGAGATCTGTAAAACGATTGGCGTCAGCCGCATGCAACTCCCCCACAAACGCAAGGCCACAGATCGAAAAAAGGATTTTCGCAGCTACTACAGCGACGACCTCGCCGAAATGGTTGGCAAGCATTTCGGACGCGACATCGACGCCCTGGGCTATCGTTTCGAGCCTTGAGCGAAAGCGTCAATCGGTCAGCTGATAGCGCGCTCCGCAATAGGGGCAGGTCACCGTGCCGCTCTTCTCGATGGGCAGGTAGACCTTAGGATGCATTGCTTCCAGAGAATCGCTGGGGCGCGGGCAGCTCAGCGGCAGGTCATTACGGCTGACCTTGATAATTTCCTGTTCAGGTATCTGGGCATTGGCTTGGGACATGGACCTCACTCCTTATATTCTAAGATTATACCAGCGCCAGCCACTCCGGGTGAGTCTCCCGGCGACCGTGAACCTGATCGAAATAGAGCCGTTGCAGCTGTTCGGTGACCGGGCCGCGGGAACCATCGCCGATACTCCGGTTGTCGACCTCGCGGATCGGGGTAACCTCTGCTGCAGTGCCGGTAAAGAAGGCCTCGTCGGCAATATACACCTCATCCCGGGTAATGCGCTTCTCCACTACTGAAATCGCCAGCTCTGTAGCCAGTTCGATCACGGTCTTGCGGGTGATGCCATCGAGTGCTGAAGTCAAATCGGGGGTGTAGATGATCCCATCGCGCACGATGAAGATATTTTCGCCGGAACCTTCCATGACATACCCCTCGGCGTCCAGCAGCAGGGCTTCGTCATAACCACCATCCAGGGCCTCTTTCAGGGCCAGCATGGAGTTCATGTAGTTACCGTTGGCCTTGGCCCGGCACATCGTAATATTGACATGATGGCGGGTGAAGGATGAAACGCGGATGCGGATCCCCTTCTCCATATTCTCCGCCCCCAGATAGGAACCCCACTCCCAGGCCGCCACCATGCAGTGGACCTGCAAATTGTCCGCGCGCAGGCCCATTCCCTCGGAGCCATAGAAACACATCGGACGAATGTAGGCAGAGTCGAGTTTATTCTCCCGCACCGCGGCCTGCTGGGCCTGATTCAGGATCTCCCGGTCATAGGGCATCTCCATGCCGAGGATATGCGCGGAACGGAACAACCGGTCGGTGTGCTCTTCAAGACGAAAGATCGCGGTGCCCTGTTCCGCATGATAGGCGCGCACACCCTCGAATACACCCATGCCGTAGTGCAGGGTGTGGGTGAGCACATGGGTCTTTGCTTCGCGCCAGGGCACCATCTCGCCATCCAGCCAGATAACCCCGTCACGATCGGCCATTGTTGTTATCATCGATATGTCTCTCGTCTAAAAACACTTATTGGAATGGCGCGCTGCCGGTCAGTCTGGCTGTCCTTCATCGATCAAGGTCTGCCCCCAGAGTTCCCTGACCAACCCCCGTTCACTGACAAGCTGTGCATCGTCGACCAGAGCCGGTCGATCATGCAGCGCACTGCGGTGGTAAGCCGCTCGAAAAGCACGGTAGGCATCCATCAGTCTCAGGGCGGTGTCGCCACTCAGCAGATCAAGACCAGAAAGGGTTTCCAGAAGCCTGATATTGTCTGTCCAGCCCAACAGGTCGGGGTGCTTATGCGCCCAGCGCAAAACCCAGTATTGAACCATAAATTCAATATCCACGATACCGCCAAACCCCTGCTTGAGATCAAATTGACCCGCCTTACTCTTATCCAGCTGGCCGCGCATCTTCTCGCGCATCTTCGCTACCTCAGCGCGCAGTTTTTGCGGATCCCGGATTTCGGCGAGTACCTTACGCCGGGCTGCTTCAAAGCGGGCATCGACCCGTGCATCTCCCGCTACCACCCGCGCCCGTATCAGGGCCTGATGCTCCCAGGTCCAGGCGTTTTGCGCCTGGTAGGTCTCGAAAGCCTTCATGGAACTGACCATCATGCCGGAATTGCCGTTGGGCCGCAGCCGCATATCCACTTCATATAAGATGCCCGCGGGTGTGCGGGTAGTGAACAGATGAATCATACGCTGCGCTATGCGCGCATAGAATACATCCACCGCTATCGGTTTTTCCCCGTTGGTAACGGCGAACCGGTCATCGATGCCATGCAGAAACACCATATCCAGATCGGAACCGTAACCCAGTTCGATGCCACCGAGTTTGCCGTAGCCGACCACGGCGAGACCCGTCTCGCCCTCCTCCAGGCCGGGTGGACTGCCGTGCCGCCGGGCCACTACCTGCCAGGCCAGCTGTAGCACCCGGGCAATGACTGTCTCGGCAATTTCAGTCAGGTAATCACTCACTACCATCAGCGGAATCTGCTCTGTAATATCCGCCGCCGCAACCCGTAAAAGATTGCTTTGCGCAAACAGACGCAGTCGTTCCATCTGGTTTTCCAGGTCATCCTCCTCCAACCCGGCCAGCTGAGCCGCGAGCTCACTCTCCAGATCGCTGCGCTTCAAGGGGGAGTAGAGTCGGCGCGGATCGAGCAGCTCATCCAGCAGAATGGGATGTCGGGTCAGCAGTCCGGCGATCCAGGGACTCATGCCGCTCAGGCGTACCAGCTGCGAGAGCGCGATCGGGTTTTCCACCAGCAAGGCGATATATGCAGTACGGCGGGCAATTGATTCGAGCAGGCCCAGGACGCGCGCCAGGACCGGGCTCTCCGCATCGACCTGCGCCACGGCCTCCAGCACCAGCGGCATCAACTGATCGAGTCTTACTCGGCCCTTGCTGCCCAGGGCTCGGCAGGCATGGCTGCCGCGAAATCGCTCCAACTGCTCAAGGCATCTGCCGCATCACTGAAGCCGACATTGAACAGGGCCTCCAGGCCATCGTTGCGATCGAGACCGTCCTGCCAGACCGCAGTCAGCTGCTGGGACTCTTCATCACCTCCCGCCTGAGTGGCGGAAAACAACGTATCGAAATGGCACTGGACGTTCTGCCGATGGCGATCCAATTCCATGGAGAAGCACTGCCAATCACTGAAACCCATGGACCGGGCCAGCCTCAATTGGCCTTCTTCATCTCCCGGCAACAGATGCGTCTGCTTATCTGCCCAGGCCTGGAGACGATTTTCCACCAGACGCAGAAACTCGTAGGCCTGGGTCAGCTCCCTGACCACATACTCCGGCAGGATATCCCGCTCCTGCAGCAAGCCAAGCACTGCAATGATCGACCTGATCTGTAAGTGCCCTGTCACGCCCGCCGCGGATCAACTGGAAGGCCTGACCGATGAATTCGATCTCGCGGATACCGCCTGGACCCAGTTTCACATTCGCATCCATGCCCTTTTTATGCAGTTCCCTGTTGATCAGTTATTTCATCTCTCGCAGGGATTCGATCGCGCCGTAATCGAGGTAACGTCGATATATGAAGGGACGCAGCATCTGCATCAACTGCTCACCGGCCAGCTGCGGCCCCGCCACGACGCGGGCCTTGATCATCGCATAGCGCTCCCACTCTCGGGCCTGTGATGCGTAGTAGCTCTCCATGGCATCAAAACTCATCGCCATCGGACCGACATTGCCAAACGGCCGCAAGCGGGTGTCGACCCGAAACACGAAGCCGTCGGCATTCACGGTATCCAGCGCCTGCACCAAGCGCTGACTCAGCCGGATAAAGAACTGTTCATTGGTTTTGGCCCGTTCGCCATCAGTTTGACCGGCCTCGGGATAGGCAAAGATCAGATCGATATCTGATGACAGATTGAGTTCCCGGGCGCCCAGCTTGCCCATCCCCAGCACCACCAGAGATTGTGCCTCATGCTGTTTATTTCGCGGCGTCCCCAATTCGCTGCAGGTCCAGGCGTAGAGCAACTCCAGCGCTCCGCCGATACAGGCATCCGCCAGGGCCGAGAGATCCTCCAGGGTCTCCGCAAGCGGCGCCCATCCCGCGATATCTCGCCAGATGATGCGCACCATCTGATAGCGCCGGAATAGCCTCAGCTGCTTGCCCAGCGTAATGTCGTCCCGCACGTCGGTAAGCCAATCAGCAAGCTGTCGACTCAGCTCACTCTCCTGGTAACTGGCTGTCAGGTGCCCCGCATCAATCAACTCGGGAAGTAATCGCAAATTCCTGCTGCAGGACTGCACCAGGTAACTGCTGGCCTCCCAGACAGGTAATACACTTTCCAGCACTTCAGGGTCTTCAGGAACTCTGATATCGGCTTCTTCAGCCTCTTTGCACCAGTTCGACCATTGCACTTCAACTTGCGATCTAAGTGACACCTGTGACTCCTGATTCTCGGCATAGAAGGGCACAACAATGTTGCATTATCCATCCAAGACACGAATGTGAAAACCATCTAATAGTGGCTCGAGCAAAAACACTGGGATAACTGCAATGATTTAACACTACCTGAAATGCTGAGGAGCTTAAACAGGATAAAAAAACCGGGGTGTTAACCACCAGTTATATTGCGTTCGTCAAGAAGTTGAGACGCGAATAGCTGTGTTATTGGATTACTCGATATCACCAATGATGCAAGCCGCCACCATGACTGCAAATAACTAGAGCATACCGTGAGCAGCCAAAACAAGGGGCCATACCCTGTCAGCCCTAAACTCGCTGTTTATTTGTCTGAAAATGGCTGATCTGTTTGATCAAGGCTTCCACGCTATGAGTCATCTCTTCACTGGATTGTGCAATTCTTGCTGAATCATTCGCTGTGTCGTCAGCCACATGAGTGATATCTATGATATTTCTATTGATATCCTCTGCCACCGCACTCTGTTCTTCTGCCGCCGTAGCAATCTGGGCACTCATTGCCATGATGGTGTCCACTGCCTGAGTAATTTCATTTAACGAATCAAGCGCCCTGGCTGCCTGCTGCACACTGCTCGCGGCCTGTTGCTTGCCTGTCTCCATGACACTGACCGTCTTTCTTACGCCATTTTGCAGGCTTTCGATCATTTCCTGGATTTCCTGAGTGGAGTCCTGAGTCCGTTTCGCCAGGGTCCTGACCTCATCGGCCACCACGGCAAACCCACGGCCCTGCTCGCCCGCCCTGGCTGCCTCGATGGCCGCATTCAAGGCCAGCAGATTGGTCTGATCGGCGATGCCGCGGATGACATCCAATACCGATCCGATACGCTCACTGTCACCCTCAACATGCTTGACCACCTCCACCGCATGGCCTACGTCTGTAGACAGTGTGTTGATGCTCTCCAGTGTATGGTCAACGACATTTCGCCCCGAATTCGCTTGCTCATCCGCCTTGGATGCTGCCTCAGCCGTATGGGCGCTGTTCTGCGCCACTTCATGCACCGTAGCAGACATTTCAGTCATTGCCGTGGCGGCCTGGGTGGTTTTTTCGTGCTGTATTCTGACCCCGGCATCGGTATGTCTTGCAAGACCCACAAATTGCTCAACCCGCAAACTCAGATCATTCGCCGTATGGGCCACCTGATCGACCAGTCTCTCGGTTTTTTCTGCGAAACGGTTATACGCCTGACTCAATCGGGAGATTTCATCCCTACCTTCTTCCGCCATCCGCACGGCAAGATTGCCTTCCTCGGAAGCAATACCCTCCATGGCCTCTGCCGCCACTCGAATCGGGGTAACCACACCCTGACTGACAAACCACATCAATACACCAATTACCAGAATCGAGATCAGCCCCAAACCGATGATCAACCAAGCCAGCTTGTTAAATGCGGCCACGAATTCAGAATGATCCTTGGCGACGACCAGGACCCCAATCGGTTTACCGGAATAGTCGTTAACCAGATCGGCATACACACTGACCGCTTCTCCCAGCAACTCATTATGGGAGAAATACGCGGAACCCTCAGAGACCTCGCCAAGCTCCTCGTCACTCAATAAAGCAATCTTTTGCATCGTCGAGGCAAATTCATTCAGCTTGCTGTTGCGCTTAATGTAGAGGGCAAGGTCCACTTCATGCAGCTGGGAGAAGCTATCAAAGAAAGCCTGCCCGAAGGACATGCCAAATTCCACGGAACCCACATGACGCCCCGCATGCATCATTGGCACGATGCCACGCACACCCAGCCCGGCCACCCCAACCTCCATGCCTTTGATGGGGGATCTGCTCCGGTTGCTCTCCACTACCGTATGACGAAATGACGCAAGATCATCACCGTACTTCTGCAACTTATGGACCCGAAGAAATGAGGTCGCCGGCGGCGTGTGGAACTGGAACTGGCGCACGCCATAATCCTTCTTCAACATGGGGAAGCCACTGGCAAAATAATCCTGCAGCGCATCCCTGTCCCCCTCAGCGAAGGCCTGTTGTACCTGAGGAATGCCCGCCACCAATGCACTCATCGCCTGGGCCAGCCGCCCCTCCGCGTTGACGCTGGCCATGACATTCTCGAAGATTTCCTCCATTTCGGCCTTTTCCGACGACCGCAGCATATCGCTCATGTGGTTAAAGGCGATGAGCAATGTGATTGACATGACCAGCGCAACGGCCAAAACAGCGGCGGTGACAAACCGAGTAGTGATACCGATATTCCGGAACATTTTTCTCTCCAGTGGGGAAGCCCCAGCATGGGACCTCTTCCTATAACTTTTATGGAGATCGTCCAAAATGCTCGTAAATTAAGCCCTACCAATCAAAAAGCCCCGCTCCTATTGACAGGAGCGGGGCTTTTCTTGGCTGTAGCTGGAGTAAGGGTGGGCGCTTTACATCATGCCGCCCATGCCACCCATACCGCCCATACCACCCATGTCGCCACCCATCGGGGCTGCCGGCTCATCCTGTGCCTCTTCAGCTACCATGCACTCGGTGGTAATCATCAGGCCAGCGATGGAGGAAGCATTCTGCAACGCAGTGCGGGTTACCTTGGTCGGGTCCAGTATGCCCATCTCCACCATGTCGCCATACTCGTCGGTGGCGGCGTTGAAACCATAGTTGCCTTCGCCCTCCTCCACCTTATTGAGTACCACGGAAGCCTCACCGCCCGCGTTGGCGACGATTTGACGCAGAGGCTCCTCCATGGAACGACGACCGATTGTGATGCCTACATCCTGATCGTGGTTTTCACCGGTAAGTTCGCCCAAGGCCTGCAGCGCACGTACCAGGGCCACACCACCGCCAGGCACCACGCCTTCTTCGACGGCCGCACGGGTGGCGTGCAGGGCATCTTCTACACGCGCTTTCTTCTCCTTCATTTCAATTTCAGTGGAGGCACCCACTTTGATTACAGCCACACCGCCAGCCAGTTTGGCCACGCGCTCCTGCAGCTTTTCACGGTCATAGTCGGAGGAGGTCTCCTCAATCTGGGCGCGGATCTGCTCGACCCGGGCCTTGATGTCGTTCTCGACGCCGGCGCCGTCAATGAGGGTGGTCTCTTCCTTGGTTATCACGATCTTCTTCGCGGTACCCAGTTCCTGCAGGCTGGCTTTCTCCAGGGAGAGGCCTACCTCTTCAGAAATCACCGTAGCGCCGGTAAGGATCGCGATATCCTGCAGCATGGCTTTGCGACGATCGCCAAAGCCCGGCGCCTTCACAGCAGCGACCTTGACGATGCCCCGCAGGGTGTTGACCACCAGGGTGGCCAGGGCCTCGCCTTCCACATCCTCAGCAATAATCAGCAGAGGCTTACCCGACTTGGCGACGGCCTCCAGTACCGGCAGTAACTCACGGATATTGGAGATCTTCTTGTCGTGCAACAGGATGTAGGGCTCTTCCAATTCGGCGGTCATGTTTGCCTGGTTGTTAACGAAGTAGGGAGAGAGGTAGCCACGGTCAAACTGCATGCCCTCGACCACGTCCAGCTCATTGTCCAGCGCGGTACCCTCTTCCACGGTGATGACACCCTCCTTGCCCACTTTCTGCATCGCCTCGGCGATGATGTCGCCAATGTTTTCATCGGAGTTGGCGGAGATCGCGCCGACCTGGGCGATCTCTTTGTCGTCGGAACAGGGGCGGGAGATCTTCTTCAGCTCTTCCACCGCAGCTATTACGGATTGATCAATACCGCGTTTGAGGTCCATCGGATTCATGCCGGCAGCCACGGCCTTCAGGCCCTCGCGCACCATGGCCTGAGCCAAAACGGTAGCCGTAGTGGTGCCATCGCCCGCTACATCAGAGGTCTGAGAGGCGACCTCTTTAACCATCTGTGCCCCCATGTTCTCGAACTTGTCGGCCAGCTCGATCTCCTTGGCCACTGAGACGCCATCTTTGGTGACGGTGGGAGCGCCGAAGGACTTCTCCAGCACGACGTTGCGCCCCTTGGGACCCAGCGTCGCCTTAACGGCATTGGCAAGAACATTGACGCCTTTCATCATGCGTTTACGAGCGTCATCCCCAAATTTAACTTCTTTTGCAGTCATTTATCTTAATTCCTTGGAAAGTGTGAAAATTGCCACTCTGCTAAGCAGCTTGCCTGACAGAAAGCGGTATTGATGATCTAGTTTTCAATGACACCCATGATGTCTTCTTCACGCATCACCAGAACCTCTTCTCCACCAACCTTGACCTCGGTACCGGAGTATTTGCCAAACAGCACCTTGTCACCGACCTTAACTTCCAGCGGGTGCACTTCGCCTTTGTCGTTGACCTTGCCGTTGCCGACCGCGAGCACTTCACCCTCTACCGGCTTCTCGGTGGCTGCATCTGGGAGCACAATCCCACCTGGGCTAGTGCGTTCTTCTTCCATACGACGAACGATCACACGATCATGCAGTGGACGAATATTCATCTACTGAGTTCTCCTGAATTGGTTATGAATGGGAAATACAATTTTTTCTCCAGGCGAGCTGTTAGCACTCACCCAATCTGAGTGCTAATAATAGGGACAAAATAACCAGAGTCAAGTGCAAACCGTTCAATAATGACGACATCTTTCATCCTTCTCGTCTCCGGATGTAATGCAGGTAAAAATCTGTGTCTCTTACAAGAACTAAAGTCCAACCAGTCACCGCCTACACGCAGAAAGTCCAAACCTCACTAGACATCATGGAATCTCGATTTCATTAGGAATCACCTGTTGTTCTCAAAGTCGGAGACTAGTACTCCATCAACTTTGGATTGATGGATAAAGTGATTTTAATTTTATCCGTGCATCTTGGGTGGTAAATCGCCAGTTCACACGAATAGCTTTTTGATTTCGTTGTGTCTTGCCATGCGGTTATTTCAGCCCGCAATGTTTTCTGGTCAGGTATTCTTCTATTCAGGCACTGACGGCTCATTACGCCAATTTCTATCTCTGCCATATCCAGCCAGCTACCATGCTTCGGCGTGTAATGGATCTCTAAATGTTCAGCAATTCGCCTGGCTTCCTCGGGTTCAAAGGCTGCGTATAAAGAACTGAGTTTATGGGTATTCAAATTATCCATAACCAGTATGATTTTTTTACCCGGAAAGTGCTCATCAACTAACTCTTTGATTAACTGTGCCCAATCTATTTTGGTATGCCGATCCGTGACCTTTACGTGTCGCCATCCTTCAAGAGGCGCAGATAGCATGAACAGGTTGCTCACCCCATTCCTTTCATACTCATAATCATACCTTTCCAGCTTACCGGCTTTCGGGGCTAATGGAATACGCGTTTCTTTCACGTGTTGTTTACTGGTTTCATCCATGCAAACCAAGACTTCATGCTCATCATAAGTTCGTTGATAGACCTCCAGGATATCCTCCATGGCACAGACAAAATCTGCATTTGCCTTTGGAGGGATAACCCAACAGGCTTTTAACCAAGGTTTAAGTTGGTTTTTTTTAATGTTTTCCGAACAGTTTCTCCTGATACCGAGTCGACGATATCGCATTCAACCAGTCGATCTGCCAATAACTGCATCGTCCAGTCATTATGCCCTGTCGGTGCGGCTGAACAGGCGGTTGCCACCAAAAAAGCTTCGGCTTCTCCATCCAGCTTTTTTGCTCGTCGTCGTGTCTGGACTTTGGGATTGAGTGCTGACTCTAAACCTTCTTCAACAAACCGTTTGCGCACCCTTTCTACTGTCAACCGGCTGATGTGTACGGCTTTCGCTATGTCCGCATCTTTCAATGACTCTGTGGCTGTTGCTTCGTCTGCATGGAGCAATACTTGCGCGTGGGTCAGTTTGCGAGCCGCAATTTTCCCTCTTGATATCTGCTGCGTTAAATGATCACGTTCCGCTTCTGTTAGCTTTACTCGGTATTTCTTTGCCGGCATGTCTTGTCTCTATGTATCATCTGGTTGAGAATAATACTTAAGAGATTACATTAATTATTCATCAAAGCAATAATTGTTGGAGTACTAGTCGTATGCGAACAACCCTGAACCATCACCCTAATTTCCATAATGGATTTGTCACTGTTTTCCTTTCACTAATACTGATCATGGTCAGCCCTGGAGTCCTCTTTGCGGAAGGCCCCACATCTGCTGAATACGGTGTAGTCCTGAATCTTTCCGGCAAACAACGCATGCTGTCCCAGAAAATGAGAAAGGAATTTCTGTTGGTGGCATACGGACATGAGCGAGGAGACAACAAACTCTCATTATTGGAAACCTATAGCCTGTTCCAACATATCCTTAAGGGCCTGCTTGACGGTGACGAAACCCACGGTTTACCGGCAGACAAGCCTCAACATATTCGTGACCAGCTGGGTGTAGTCAATGGACTCTGGACCAAGCTCAAACCCATTGTTGAATACGGCGCAGACTACAAAACCAATGACATCCCAAAAGAAAAACTCAGTCTACTGGCTCAAACTAATCTACCACTGCTGAAAGAAATGAATAATGCTGTTGGCATGTACGAGAAAGAGACTGCCAAGTAGCGGGGCTCAGTGGTGTCAGGATTTGCTTTATTCATTTTCGGCGCCATCTGAATTCTCATTCGAGTATCTGCAATCGATCAAAAGCAAGCAAGGTCAACTGAGGTAAATCATGACCATTAAACTAAAACTGCTGGGTGGTGGCATCATCATATGCCTTCTCCTCACAGCGGCACTCGCCCTGGCAGTCTTTTCCTTCAGCAGCTTGAACGATGGTTTTTCGGCAGTGGTAACAAAGTCAGGCACAGGCGTGAAAAACTCACGAACCACCGAGAGCCATATTGTCAAGGCGGACAAGGATCTTACTTATACCTCAACGGGCATGCTCGCCGTGGTCGATGATATTCATCGCACAAACATGCAGGTCCAGGTACTCGAACGAAATATCTTCTACATGAATAATTCAGCCCATCAACGCTTCCAGGAAGCCGAGGAAGATATCCAAAAGGACCTGCCCAACTTCCGCAACGAGGCGCTGGTTGGCGGCAGTATCGATGCCTTCCACCAAAACCCCGAACATCAGGCCAACCCGCCGGCATCCCTTGAAAGCCGCTACGAAGGAGAGATAAAGCCCGGCGGCAGAACCCATGCGCATCGTCGCCAATCCGGTCACCAATGACCAGGGTGAACGCCTGGGTACCGCTGTGGAATGGACCGACCGCACCACTAAAGTCGCAGTCGAAGCCGAGGTGGAACTGATTGTCGCGGCCGCTCAGGAAGGGGATCTGTCACAACGCATCAACCTGACAGACAAGCACGGCTTCTTTGAAAAACTCGGCCTGGGCATCAACGCCCTGATCGATCAGGTCGAACAGATCTTCAATGACCTGCCGGAAGTCCTGGGTACGATAGCCCAAGGCGACCTGACCCAATCGCTCGAGAATGCCCCGCAGATTATCCAGGGCACTGTTCACATTACCTTTCAGACCAATCTGCTGGCGCTGAATGCCTCAGTAGAAGCGGTACGGGCCGGTGAACAAGGCCGGGGATTCGCCGTGGTGGCTACGGAGGTAAGAAACCTGGCAGGACCTAGCGCCAGCGCCGCCAAAGAGATCAAGGAGTTGATCAAGGATTCCAGAGAAAGGGTCCAGTTGGGCGCCGAGTTGGTCAATGAATCCGGCGCCACACTGAGTGAGATCGTCAATGCGGTGAAAAAAGTCGGTGACATCATTGCCGAGATCGCCGCCGCCAGCGCTGAGCAGTCCGCGGGGATCGATCAGATCAAACAGGCGGTCACCTCAATGGATGAGACCACCCAACAAAACGCCGCACTGGCCGAAAAGACATCCGCCGCCTCTGCCTCAATGACCAATAAGGCGAAAGAACTCAACCACTTGGTTGCACGATTCAAAGTATGACTGAGTCTTATCTGTGGCGCTGTCGCCTGGCTCTAAAAAGATTTATCGCCAGGCATCGCCACTTAAAACCTCACCTCATATGATTAATTTGTGCTAGCCTAAGTATTCTAGAAATCTCATATCAAATCTCCAGTGGCGGCTTTGAAGGAGGCAGCGACAGTGGCTAAAGAAAAAAAGAAAGTGAAAAAAATCGCTAACAAGGTTTATGAAAAGGAGCTCTTCAAACTTCAGCTGGAACTAGTCAAGCTACAGGAGTGGATAAAACACAAGGGACTGAAAGTTGTCGTCCTGTTCGAGGGACGTGATGCCGCCGGCAAGGGCGGTGTGATCAAGCGTATCAACC
Source organism: uncultured Gammaproteobacteria bacterium (assembly GCA_963797085.1). GTDB lineage: Bacteria > Pseudomonadota > Gammaproteobacteria > Chromatiales > Chromatiaceae > JASJBU01. The sequence continues at coordinate 329,320 of CAWCOA010000006.1, read as the reverse complement.
AGCACCTCAATCCACGTATCAGCAGGGTGGCGGCGCTACCCGCCCCTACCGAGCGAGAAAAGACCCAATGGTATTTTCAGCGCTATGTACCCCTTCTGCCTGCCGCCGGCGAGATGGTGCTGTTTGATCGCAGTTGGTATAACCGTGCAGGCGTGGAAAAGGTCATGGGGTTTTGTACCGCCGAGGAACATCAGGAATTCCTGCGTTCCTGCCCGGAATTCGAACGCATGCTGGTCCGCTCCGGCATCATCCTACTCAAATACTGGTTCTCCGTCTCCGACGAGGAGCAAGAGCGACGTTTCCAGAGCCGCCTGGAAGAGCCGCACAAGCGCTGGAAACTGAGCCCGATGGATCTGGAATCCCGCTCGCGCTGGGTCGAGTACTCAAAGGCAAAGGATGAGATGTTCGCGCATACCGACATCAAACAGTGTCCCTGGTGGGTGGTTCACTCGGATATCAAGAAACACGCAAGGCTCAATTGCATCGCTCACCTGCTGAGCATGATTCCATACGAGGATCTGACACCAGAACCGATTGAACTGCCACACAGAAAAGACAGCACAGGGTATGTCAGGCCACCCATTACCGATCAGACATTCATACCCGATATCTACCCATAGGATTTAGTTCAAAGCAGCGTTCGATTCAGCTTTGTTCAGGCTTCTTTCCGGCAACAGCGAATTCCGTTCCAGCATGGAGCGGAATTCCTGTGCAGATACTGGTGGGCTGTAGAAATAACCCTGAACCAGCCGGACCTCTCTTTGCCGCAGAAAATCCAACTGCTCCTTGTTCTCCACACCTTCCGCTACCACTTCCAGATTCAGGCTTTGCGCCATGGCGACAATGGCTTCAACTAACGCCTCATCACTCTGATCCACACCCAGACCCCGAATAAAACTGCGATCGATCTTCAATACCTCCAGAGGGAACCGCTTTAGATAGCTCAATGAAGAGTAGCCGGTGCCAAAATCGTCTAAAGCCAATTTGATTTTCCGCTCATACAGCGCTCGCAGAACTTCAAGTGGCTCTGATGTATCCTGCACCAGTAAACTCTCGGTGATCTCCAACTCTAAAGCTTTTGCCGGCAATCCTGTGGTCTTGAGTATCCGGTCCAGATCTTCAAGTAATTTTCCCGCACGAAATTGATGCGAAGAAATATTGACTGCGACATGAATCGACTGTTCACTCAAACATTGCCAATCCGCAGCTTCCAGGCAGGCAGAAGACAGAACCCATTCACCGATGGCCTCAATCAGTCCTATCTTTTCCGCCAGACCAATAAACTTGTCCGGAGGTACGCTGCCTAAGCTGAGGTTGTGCCAACGCACCAGTGCCTCTGCGCCGACAATTGCCTCACTGAGAATGTCAATTTTAGGTTGGTAGACCAGCGACAGCTCGTTGTTCTCCATGGCGCGGCGCAAATGATTTTCTATGACCATCTGCTCTTCTGTTGCGGCACGCATACTGGGCGAAAAATATTGAAAATGACTGCGGCCATTCATTTTCGCCTGATACATGGCCGTATCGGCGTGCTGCATAAGCAGGTCGACAGACTCACCATCGTCAGGGTAGACGCTGATTCCGATACTGGTGGTGGTGTAGACTTCCCGCGAATCCAGATCGAACGGCTTCTCAAAACAACAGACGAGTTTGCGCGCCACGACCTCCGCTTGCGCTGCATTATCCAGACCTTCAAGCATCACCAGGAACTCATCACCCCCGAGACGCGCAGGCGTGTCAGAAACACGAATCACGGAACGAATTCGATCCGCCGCATGCTTCAACAGTTCGTCACCAACACTATGCCCCAAGGTATCGTTGATGGTCTTAAAGTTATCCAGATCCATGAATAACAGCGCGACCCTCTGCTTCTCCCGCCTGGCGCGTGAAAAAGCCCCATCGATCCGGGACAACATATAGTAACGGTTGGGGAGCTCGGTCAACTGATCGAAATTTGCCTGCTGGATTAGCTTGCGTTCCGATTCCTTCCGCTCTGTGATATCCAGAACCGTGACAACAAATACCGGGGGCTCTTCTTCGGTAGACAGCTGGAGCCGGGCCTCCACATCGTACCTGCCGTCCTCTTTACGTTGATGCTCGCCACTGTAGAATACCGACTCCTCAGCGCCTTCGAACAGCGGCTGCACCAAACGCTCGAATTCAGCAGGGTTAAAGTCCGCCAGAATATCCGGCAAGCCCTTGCCTATCAGTTCATCCGGGGTATAGCCTAAATTTTGTACAGCGCCGACGTTGACCTGGAGACAATTCAGCGACTCAGCATCCAAGACATAGATCTCATTGGAACTGTCATTGAGGATTCTTCCTAAACGATTATCAAGCCGGTTTTTCTCCTTTTCCAGATTTTCCAACAAGGCCCGATTTTCGTACCTTAACAGCAAAGAGGAGATCACAAGGCTGTTCATGCGATGACTGGAACGCAACAACAACAAATAAAAAGCTGCCACGAGCAGCGACATGCCAATGTGCAACTGATCGCCATACCCTGCCGAAACAACGAGTGCAGGCAGCAGAAGTGAACTGCTGTAGATCACGAAACAGATAAAATCTGAAACCAACACCACCAAGGCACCCGCTGACAATCCGGCGAGCAACAACACGGTGAACACCTGATAGGCCAGCGCATCCTGCGGGTAAAACCAGAAGCTCGTACTACCGAATACCAATCCGCTGGCCAGTACCCCTACACGGTAACGCCATAACCAGGCAGGCAAATCTTGAATGGCCGGCTGTACTTGGAAAATGCCTTCGTTCGAGTAACCCTCTGCTCAGTAATGTAACGGCCAGTGCCGCATACCAGACAACCAGGCTTCCCCGCTGGACTTGAATGGACTGGATCATGGCAAAAATTGCAGCCACTATCAGTTGCGTGACAATGGAGCCCCAGGTTCCACCATAGAGCATTTTGATTCGATCGGCGGTAATCTGATCCTGAAGTTCCTGTGCCGATGAATGCATCCAGTGTCCGTAAAAAAGTGAGTAATTAGAATCTCTAGATTTTAGCGTCCAGGAAAAATCTAACTTGAACGGGCAGTTGCGCCCGAAAATGGGCAGGATGGGTGACTAGGCTTTGACTAAGCGAACCTGCCGCATGCAAGCCGCAAGGTCTTTGATTAAGTTACACAGAGCGGATTACTTGTCGTCTTCCCGACGGAATTCACCCTCAATGACCCTTGGCTTTTTCTGTGGATTACTAGTTTGTTCAGGACCACCGGGGCGCATCACCCCAGACCCCCGCAAGCCGGCGCTCAACAGCCATCGCCTGAGGGGCGGGATAAGAAAAACAAAGCCTACTGCATCAGTAATAAACCCCGGCAGCAGAAGCATGAAACCACACACCAGCAAGACGCTTCCCTCCATCATCTCAAGGGCAGGCACTTCACCCCGGTCAATCGTCTCCCGCACTCGCATGATGGTCGAAAAACCTTGCGCCCGGACCATCCAACCACCGACCAGGGCAGTAAAAATAGTCAGAAAAATGGTTGAAAACGCACCTATCTCTGACCCTACCTGGATCAAAAAATAGAGTTCAATCAGTGGAATACCGACAAATAACAACAAAAACACGAGGATTGGATTCATCTGCACGAGCTTACGCTGCCTTTTTCATTTCGACAACTGACCGAATATGCTGAAAAGCCGAAGAGACTGCACTCTATGAGAAATGCCCGCATCTCAAGTTGAGCCTGAAGAGTGCTTGCCCTCTCCACGCAAAGCTCGTTTTGCTTTAATCAGGCGCATGCTATCTGCAACCAGGCCGCCAACTCCCCCCCAAAATCCGGCCAATAGCATGAAGATAACCGGTGATTTATGCTCGAATGGGTCAAGCGGCAGTATTTGTAGATGCACCGCCAGCCCCATAGCACTGAAGATCAGCAGCATCCCAAGCAGCCCCGTCAATAATCCGTGCAGCGCTCCGGCATCCGCTGCACGTCTCGCAGCGTAGTAACCAGGTAAGATCCACAGCGCAAGGACAATCAGCGCCTGGGGTGCGCCGCTGGCACTCACTTCAAACACTAACCCCAGCAAGGACAAGGCACCAGCCATTACGCAAGCTATCAGCATGGCAACCAGAATTGCGCGAAAATTCATAAATTAAGCCTCCAAGACCCTGCACCCGGCCCACTGGGCAAGGGATCATTCCGCCATGACCAATTCGTCAGATGACTCCAGGATGAAAACGGAGTTTAACGATTATCCCAGCAAATCAGCACATTGTTAGACCAAATCCGCCAACAGCTGCCTGTTACCTATGCCCATTTTAGAGTATCTTTCCGCAATGCCGACTCAACTACTTTTAGCGCTATGCACGGTCCCGGACCAAAAGACCGCGTTGAGCATCGCCGAACAATTGGTGGATCAACAAGTTGCAGCATGTGTCAACATTACCTCACCGGTCACTTCCGTCTATCGATGGGCAGATAAACTGGAGTCCAATGATGAATTGCTGCTCTTGATCAAGACCACCCAGGCCAGATATCAAGCGCTGGAAACGCTGCTCCGGTCGCTACATCCCTATGAACTTCCAGAAATTATTGCAGTCCCTGTAGAACAGGGTCTGAATGAATACCTCAATTGGGTTGAACAATGCATCATAACAAAATCCTGACGTTTCTCCTGCTCATCTTAACCAGTCTCAGCACCTTCAGCCTGGACAACTGGAGCGAAGACGAACTGCTGATGCCGGATCAGGCATTCCAGATCCAGGGCCGGGCCGACGGCCCTGAGCATCTTATCGTAGAATGGCAAATTGCCGATGGCTACTACATGTACCGCGACAAGATACGTTTTGAAAGCGATACACTGGGCATCGACCTCGACGAACCCGATCTGCCTGAAGCCAAGATCAAGCATGACGAGTTTTTTGGTGATGTGGCTATCTACCGCAACTCTGTCACAACCCGTATTCCCATTCAACGCAGCCTTGGTTCACCCGAGAGCATCAGCCTACAGGCACGCTCCCAGGGCTGTGCCGATCAGGGTATCTGCTTTCCACCCCACCAGCAGCAGATCCTGCTGGCACTGGAACCTGTGCCTGGCTCAACAATCATCGAGGCTTCCGACCTGTCGACAGGATCCCCCGCCCCCCCCCTGGACAGCGGTGCGGGCGGGCTGTTCGATAGTGATGAGGACGAAATTCTTCCGCCGGATGAAGCCTACCAATTGAGCGCCGTGGTAGAGGATGGCAAACACTTGCGCCTGCTCTGGAATATTGCAGAAGGCACTTATCTATACCATGACAAGATTAAATTACAGTTGACCGAAGCTGCCGGAGTTGCCATCGGTGACTATCAATTGCCTGAACCGGAAATCAAAAAAGACTCAGTCAAACCGGACGGAACCATCGGAGACGTAGCCGTCTATCATCAACAGATCGACCTTCAGGTACCCCTGGTACGCAGCTCCACAGGTGCAACCTCCATCGTCCTGGAGGCCGCTTATCAGGGCTGTGCCGAGTTGGGAATCTGTTATCCCCCGATTAACAAGCAATTCACCCTCTCGCTGCCTGGGATATCTGATGCCGAAGCGGCTGAACAGCTTCCCCTGAATGATACTACCCCGGCAGCGCTCCAGGCCACTGAACCACTTTCAGAAGTCGATGAGATTGCCGCCACGCTAGCCGGCAGCTCGACACTGGCGGTGATCGGCGTCTTTTTTCTGCTCGGACTGGGGCTCGCCTTTACCCCATGCATCTTCCCCATGATCCCCATCCTGTCCGGCATCATCGCCGGTCAGGGCAAGTCGATTACTACCCGCAAGGCATTCATTCTGTCACTGGTCTATGTGCTGGCGATGGCGCTTACCTACACAGTTGCCGGCGTACTGGCGGGACTTTTTGGGGGTAATCTGCAGGCAGCTTTTCAGAATCCATGGATCCTCAGTTCCTTTGCCGGTGTCTTCGTGCTGCTGGCTCTTTCCATGTTTGGCTTCTATGAACTGCAACTGCCCAGCAGTCTGCAAAGCAAGCTTACCGAGATCAGTAACAAGCAGGAGGGCGGCACGCTGATCGGCGTCGCAATCATGGGTTTTCTTTCCGCCCTCATCGTCGGTCCCTGCGTAGCCCCGCCGTTGGCCGGCGCTCTGATCTATATCGGACAAACCGGCGATGCCATGCTCGGCGGCCTGGCACTGTTTGCCCTGAGCATGGGCATGGGAGCGCCACTGATTGTAATCGGCGCATCTGCCGGCAAATTACTGCCCCGTGCGGGGAGTTGGATGGACGCAGTCAAAGCGGTCTTCGGGGTTGCCCTGCTGGGCGTTGCCATCCTCTTGCTGGAGCGCATCATTCCCGCAGAAATCGCGTTGTTACTCTGGGGCATCCTGTTGATTGTTTCGGCGATCTATATGGGCGCATTGCGTCATCTGGAGATCGAAGCCGGAGGCTGGCAGAAATTATGGAAAGGCCTTGGCGTCGTGTTCCTGATCTACGGCGCATTGATGCTGGTCGGCGCCGCCGCGGGCGGCAAGGATACCCTGCAGCCATTGCGTGGCCTGACAACTGGTGGCGGTGGACATGGCGACCAGGAGCTGGTTTTTCAGCGCATCAAGACCCTGGATGACCTGCAGCGCGAGGTCGCCGCCGCCAGCGCCAGGGAACAGACAGTGATGCTCGATTTCTATGCCGACTGGTGTGTTTCATGCAAAGAGATGGAGAAGTATACCTTCAGCGATGCAAAGGTCATCGATGCGCTGAAAGATACTGTATTGTTGCAGGCCGATGTCACAGCCAACGATGCAATGGATCAAGCCCTGCTGCAGGGACACTTTGGGCTGCCTGGACCTCCTGCAATCATTTTTTACGGCACTGATGGCAAGGAGAGGCGCAACTACCGGGTCGTTGGCTTCAAGAGTGCCGATGAGTTTGCCACACACGTAGACGCCGCCTTACGTTGAAGTAATCCGCCCGTTTCACTTCAAGAACCGCAACGGCAGCCTATAGCTCACGCCCGAAAGCCTTGAGTGCGAGCTAATCCGAACAACCTTCCCCAGGCAACATGCGACGATCTTAGGTACTTCTGCAGAGAAACTAGACAAAATCGCTCGGTTCTTGCAGAATTCACCAATTATCGGCAAAGCTGCCGGCGAAGCCTTCATTGACCCAAGGATCGTCACCGCCGGCGTTTTTTATCGCAAAGCTTCAACCCCTGGAACGCGAATTCTATGGCGACCATTCTGGTACTCAACGGCCCCAACCTGAATCTGCTGGGTTTACGCGAACCGGAACATTACGGCAAGGATACACTGGATGACATCGAGCAACGGCTCAAACAGCAGGCAGCTGCAACGGGTCACCAGCTGGACTTCCGCCAAAGCAATGCTGAACACGAACTCGTAGAGTGGATTCATCAGGCCTTTCAAAACAAGACCGGGTTCATCTTGATCAATCCTGCTGCCTTCACTCACACCAGTGTCGCCCTGCGGGACGCCCTGCTTGGCACCGGCATCCCGTACATCGAAGTGCATCTATCAAATGTCCATGCCCGCGAACCCTTCCGCGGGCACTCCTATCTTTCTGACAAAGCCGTCGGTGTGATAACCGGACTGGGCGCCCAGGGCTATGAACTCGCCCTGCAGGCCGCCGTTCGCCAGATCGACGCCCTCACCAACTGACGAGACTGAACAACATGGATATCCGCAAAGTTAAAAAACTGATCGAACTACTGGAAGAGTCTGATGTCGCTGAAATCGAGATCCACGAAGGCGAGGAGTCGGTGCGCATCAGTCGCCAAAGTTCAATACCGACTCAGTTAGCGCCTATTGCTCCTCAGCCGGCTGCTCAGCCATCTGCGGCTCCGGCTGCACCGCCGCCAGTTGTGGAAGCCGAAGAGATCCAGGGACACACAGTCAAATCTCCGATGGTTGGAACCCTCTACCGGGCAGCATCACCTGGCAGTAAATCGTTTGTTGAAGAGGGACAACAGGTCGCCGTCGGCGATACCCTCTGCATCATCGAAGCCATGAAGATCCTTAATCAGATCGAATCCGACAAAGCCGGCACCATCAAGAAGATTCTGGTGGATAATGGACAACCTGTCGAGTACAACGAACCTCTCTTTATCATCGACTGAAGAGCATCATGATAGACAAGATTGTTATCGCCAATCGCGGCGAGATCGCCCTGCGGATATTGCGCGCTTGTAAAGAGCTTGGCATAAAAACAGTAGCCGTCCATTCTGAGCCCGACAGGGACCTGAAGCACGTGCTGCTGGCAGATGAATCAGTGTGTATTGGCCCGGCTCCGTCCAACGAAAGCTATCTCAACGTGCCCGCCATCATCAGTGCCGCAGAAGTCACCGATTCGGTGGCCATCCATCCGGGTTATGGCTTTCTCTCTGAGAATGCAGACTTTGCCGAAAGAGTGGAGAACAGTGGCTTCATCTTTATCGGCCCCAGTGCGGAGACCATTCGCACTATGGGAGACAAAGTTGCCGCTATCGAGGCCATGCAAAAGGCTGGCGTGCCCACGGTTCCAGGTTCTGACGGTCCGCTCGACAGTAATTCCAAGCGCACCAAGGAGATGGCGACAAAAATCGGCTATCCAGTGATCATCAAAGCAGCGGGCGGCGGCGGCGGCCGCGGCATGCGCGTGGTGCATTCAGAAGCCACCCTGTTAAATGCCGTGGCCATGACCAAGACAGAGGCGGAAGCCGCCTTTGGCAATGGCATGGTCTACATGGAAAAATTTTTGGAAAACCCCCGACATGTGGAGTTTCAGGTTCTCTCGGATACCCATGGCAACGCCGTCCATCTCGGTGAACGTGACTGCTCCATGCAGCGCCGCCACCAAAAAGTCGTGGAAGAAGCCCCTGCACCTGGGATTACTGAGCAGCAGCGCAAGGATGTGGGAGAGCGTTGCGCCGAAGCCTGCCGCCAGATTGGTTATCGGGGCGCCGGGACTTTCGAGTTTCTCTACGAAAATGGCGAATTCTACTTCATCGAGATGAATACCCGGGTGCAGGTTGAGCATCCCGTAACCGAGTTGATTACAGGCGTTGATATCGTGCGTGAACAGATCTTGATCGCCAGCGGCGAACCTCTCGGATTTGCACAGCAAGATATCAGGCTCTCAGGGCATGCCGTGGAGTGCCGCATCAATGCGGAAGACCCAGAGAAATTCCTGCCCAGTCCAGGCACCATCACCCAACTCCATATGCCGGGAGGACCTGGTATCAGAGTTGATACGCACATCTACCACGGCTACAGGGTACCGCCCTACTATGATTCCATGATCGGCAAACTGGTTGCCTATGGCTCAACCCGCGAATCAGCCATCGCACGTATGCGAATTGCCCTGGATGAAATGGTAATCGGCGGCATCAAAACCAATATCCCACTGCAGTTGGAGATCATGAAGGATGCCGCATTCAAGGAAGGGGGCGCAAACATCCACTATCTTGAGCACAAGCTGGGACTTTGAACAGCTGAGCCGAACTCAAGCCATCAGCGTCCACTTAAACTCGCCAATTCAGTATCATGCCCTGGTTACAGCTATCGATCGAGACCACTGAGCAGCAAGCCCCCATCCTCGAGCTGATCTTCGAGAATCTGGGGGCGCTTTCTGTGACCTTCGGTGACGCGGCAAACCAGCCATTACTGGAGCCCATTCCCGGAGAGGAAAAAATCTGGCGCAACACCCGAGTCACCGGACTGTTCAGCGCCGAGCGGGATGCAGACGAGCTGCGCAGCACCCTCAACCAAGCGCTGAACACCGATGTCACGCGGACACTGCACCTCGAATGGCTCAGTGATCGGGCCTGGGAAAGGGTCTGGCTGGATAATTTTCGACCCATGAAATTCGGTCGCCGACTATGGGTCTGCCCAAATGGGCAAATCCCTGAAGAGGCGGACGCAGTAGTTGTCGAATTGGACCCGGGACTGGCGTTCGGCACCGGAACCCATCCTACGACGGCCCTCTGCCTGGAATGGCTCGATAACAGCGATCTGTCGGGCAAAACCATCATAGATTACGGCTGCGGCTCAGGCATCCTTGCGATTGCTGCGCTGCGACTCGGCGCCGGCAGAGCAATCGCCGTCGACTATGATCCTCAGGCGATTGAGGCAACCCGCAACAATGCCGAGAAAAATCGTGTGGCGGATCGATTGACGACCTATTTACCTGAACAGCTGCCAACTATCAGTACTGAATTCCTGGTCGCAAATATTCTTGCCGGCCCGCTGATAGAGCTGGCACCCAACCTCTGCAATCTGCTTCAGCGAGATGGCCAATTCGCCCTCTCCGGGATTATTGAGGAACAGACCGAACTTGTATCAGCAGCCTATTCTGGCTATGCCAGATTAGACAATCCCAAACAATCAGATGACTGGATACTGCTCAGCGGCAGCAAAACCCCATAGTCAACCACCATTCAAATCCAAAAACAGCTATTGTCAGACAGATGACTTCGGTCTAACTTAATGCCTGCCACAACCAAGAAATAAGTTCCATGTACACACAGTGCCCCCACTGCTCGACCCTGTTCCACATCAGCAGCGAAGAATTGAAGGCAGCCGCCGGTAAAGTAAGGTGCTGTCAGTGCACCCAGGTTTTCAATGCCCTGGAGACATTGCAGGAAAACCCGCAGCCAAAACATGACCCGGCCCCAGCGACCGATACCGGGGATACCGATCTACACCATACCCCGGAACAGGTCACAGGGGATGACTCCCTGTTTGTCGATACCCTTAACCTGGATTCAGAACAGTTGCTCGAGATGGCCGCTGCAGACGACTCACAGCCCCCTGCCGGGCCGGAGGAGACCGATGAGCTCTTCTTGATCAGGGATGATGGGCTCGAAACCGAACCGGATTACCTGGCCGGCGGGAGCGAATCGCAGATGTCCGAACTGTTGGACAGTGATTCGGCCAGCCCCATCATTGCAGCGGATGAGTCAGAGATCGATGCCATCGTTGTCCCCATCAATCAGCAGATGGATTCAGACAATCCACTGGAAGCACATCAGGGCACAGAAACAGCCGACAACCAAGATGGCTCCGCCGAGACTGCCGCAGCACCGGATTCAGCAGCGGAAAAGCCCTTGTTCCTATTCACAGAACGACAGAAAGACGACCCTCCTGCAGCCGTGGCGGGCGAGTCAGGCAGCAATTTTCAAATTGACCAAGTATTCGAAAAACAGCACTCATCTTTTTCAAGCCTTCTCTGGGGAGTGGCAAGCTTGCTGCTGATCCTCCTGCTGATATTGCAATTGAGCTGGCAATATCGAGAGCGGGTGATTCAATACGAATATGGACAACAACTGTTAAGCCAGATATGCAGAATCGCCGGCTGCACCCCGCCTGAACGCCGAGATACAAGCCAGATTTTCATCCAGCATCGCGACCTTCGCGGCCACCCTGGCAAACCCAATGCCTTACTGCTTCAGTTGAGTATGGTGAATCGCGCCGATTTTGCCCAACCATTCCCAAAGCTCTATCTCAGCCTGTTCAACGACCGGGATAAACTGATTTCAGGCCGAACCTTCGAACCCGAAGAGTACCTGTCAGACCCCAGTCTCGTCACTGGTTTGATGCAGCAATCCGAGCCAACCTTCATCAGCATGGAATTGGTCGACCCAGGCAAGGATGTAACCGGTTTCAAATTTGATTTCTTATGATTGATGGAAGGGAACTCTGCGCTGAGCAATGCTGGATGAGCGGCCAATAAAACTCATAATAGCCTTTGATTCCCCCTACATTTGGCGGTACTATTTACCGCCTTTCTCCAGCAAAAACGCCCCTAGTTAATGGTCAGTCAGGATGCAGATCGGATCCTACAAACTGCAAAATAATCTGCTCCTGGCGCCCATGGCCGGCGTGACGGACAGGCCGTTCCGCCAGCTTTGTAGGGAACATGGAGCAGGCTTGGCCGTTTCGGAGATGATCTCCGCCAATAGCGCACTCTGGGGACACCGCAAGACCCAAAGACGACTCGATCATGATGGTGAATCAGGCCCTATTTCCGTGCAGATTGTGGGCTCAGACCCGCAGATCATGGCCGATGCCGCCAAAATAAATGTTGACCTTGGCGCTCAAATCATTGATATCAATATGGGCTGTCCCGCTAAAAAGGTCTGCCGGGTAGCGGCAGGATCAGCGCTGCTGCAAGACGAGAAACGGGTTGCGAATATCCTCGAGTCGGTGGTCAATGCCGTCGAGGCACCCGTCACCCTCAAAATCAGGACAGGCTGGGACACCCAGCATCGCAATGGAGCACAGATCGCACAGATCGCGGAAGACTGCGGTATTCAGGCATTGGCGGTGCACGGCAGAACCCGGGCTTGCAAATTTTCCGGCCATGCCGAATATGAAACAATCCGCCACATCGTAAAGACGGTAAATATCCCGGTGATTGCGAATGGTGATATCGAGACGCCGGAAAAAGCCAAACGGGTATTGGAAATGACAGCCGCAGATGGGATCATGATCGGCAGAGCCGCGCAAGGACGGCCATGGATATTCCGCGAGATTGCGCACTATCTGAATACCGGCGAAAAACTACCAGAACCTTCTCTCGAATGGATTGAGCAGTTGTTACTCAGTCATCTGCAACAACTCTACGACTTTTATGGAGAATACCAGGGGGTCAGGATTGCCCGAAAGCACATTGCCTGGTACAGCAAGGGGCACCAGGATGGTGCGAGATTTCGCAATAGAATAAATGATTCGAAAACGGCTGATGAGCAACAGCTACAGATCCGCCAGTTTTTCGGACAGCAAGTCTACCTCAGGGGGTTAGCCGCATGAATATGGAAGCAGGCACATTCCACAACGAGGGCGCTGATGCCCTGACTGTCATACACAGCAAAAAAACCGAGCCGTTGCGCCAGTGCGTACTGGATGCCATGCAACGGTATTTCAATCACTTGGACGGGCATGGTGCAACCAATCTCTACCGCCTGGTCATGAACGAGGTTGAAGCACCTTTACTGGAGAGCGTCATGCAGTATACCGGTGGCAATCAAACTCAAGCCGCAACACTTCTCGGCATCAGCCGCAGCACATTACGCAAAAAACTCTCCCAGTATGGCTTGGACTGAACGACGCGTAACCAGCCCTATTTTCTGCGTTTAGCCTCACTAAGCTGAGGCCCTGGTCGTACAGATTCAGAACAATACGAATTTCAATTCCCGAACACCTCAGCAACGGATCAAACAAACATGTCTAAGATCACCCGCGCCCTGATCAGCGTTTCCGACAAAACCGGTATCGTAGAGTTCGCCCGCAGCCTTGCGGAAAAAAATATCGAGATCCTCTCCACTGGCGGGACTGCAAAACTACTCACCGAGAATGCCATCCCGGTTATCGAAGTCTCGGAGTACACCGGTTTTCCGGAAATGATGGACGGCCGGGTGAAAACCCTGCACCCGAAGATCCATGGCGGAATTCTCGGCCGGCGCGGCCCGGACGACGGGGTGATGAAGAAGAATGGCATACAGCCGATCGACTTGATCGTAGTCAATCTCTATCCTTTTGAGAAGACTGTGGCAAACCCGGATTGTGACCTGCCGACAGCCATTGAGAATATCGATATCGGCGGCCCCACCATGCTCAGGGCTGCGGCCAAAAACCACACTGATGTCACCGTCGTGGTGGATGCCTCAGACTACAGCAGAATACTGGAGGAGATGGATGCTGAGGATGGTGCAGTATCCGCGTCGACCCGCTTCGATCTGGCGGTCAAGACCTTCGAGCATACCGCCCGATACGACGGCGCCATCGCCAACTACCTTGGATTGAGAGTCGGTATTGAGAGCACTGGCGACGACGTCCAGGGAGGGACTGGTGTCGCGGAAGGCAGGACGCCGATAACGACCTTTCCACGCACCCTCTCCTTGCAGTTTGCCCAGACACAAACCATGCGCTACGGTGAAAACCCGCATCAGAAAGCGGCGTTTTTTGTCGAGCACCAAATCGATGAAGTCTGCATCGCCACAGCTTCTCAGTTGCAGGGCAAAGAACTCTCTTATAACAATATTGCCGATACAGATGCGGCGCTCGAATGCGTGAAAAATTTTGACGAAGGCCCCGCTTGCGTGATTGTCAAACATGCCAACCCATGCGGTGTCGCCTTGGGAGATAGTCTGCTGGATGCCTACAACCGCGCTTTCAGCACAGATCCCGAGTCAGCCTTTGGCGGCATCATCGCCGTCAACCAGGAACTCGACGGTGAGACAGCCAGGGCCATCGTTGACAAACAGTTTGTCGAAGTCATCATCGCCCCGAAGGTCTCCGCTTCTGCCATCGAGGCGGTGAGCACGAAAAAAAATGTTCGCCTGCTGGTCTGCGGCGAGTGGAGTGCGGAAGCGGTTCACCGCACTGAATTCAAACGGGTCAATGGCGGACTGCTGGTACAGGATGCAGACCTGCAGTTGAGCAATGAGATAAAAGTCGTCACCGAACGCCAGCCCACTGCAGAAGAGATGCGCGATCTGCTGTTTACCTGGCGTGTTGCCAAGTTCGTCAAATCCAATGCCATTGTTTACGGCAGGGACGGCATGACCATCGGTGTTGGCGCCGGCCAGATGAGCCGGATCAACTCAGCGCGTATCGCGGGTATCAAGGCCGATCAGGCGGGGCTTGAGGTCAAGGGATCAGTGATGGCCTCCGATGCTTTCTTCCCGTTCCGCGATGGTATCGATAATGCCGCCGAGGCTGGAATCGTCGCGGTCATCCAACCCGGTGGTTCGATGCGTGATGATGAAGCCATCCAGGCCGCGAATGAACACGGCATGGCTATGGTGTTTACAGGCATGCGCCATTTCAGGCACTAAATTTCCAGGACATACCGGCAACGACATCAGGTCACTCAGCGGAATACAGTGCGGTCTTCTTGAACGGCCGGGCCGATCCGCCAAGCATTCCCCTGTCTTAGTGAACAGTAATCTAGAGTAAACCCATAGCTTATGAATATCCTTATCATTGGTTCAGGTGGACGCGAACACGCCCTCGCCTGGAAAGCAGCCCAATCACCGCTGGCTGAAAAAATTTTCCTTGCCCCCGGAAATGCCGGGACAGCCCTCGAGCCCGCGATGGAAAACGTACCGATCGATGTGGAGGACATCCAGGGTCTGATCGAGTTTGCCAAATCCAATGCTATCGGCCTGACAATCGTCGGCCCAGAGGCCCCACTGGTCATAGGCCTGGTGGATGCTTTCAACGCGGCCGGCCTGGCCTGCTTTGGACCGACTCGGGGCGCGGCACAGCTGGAGGGGTCAAAATCCTTCACTAAGGATTTTCTGGCACGCCACGGGATACCCACTGCGGACTATCAAACATTCACTGAAGTCGGCCCGGCACTCGCCTACCTTGAAAAGCAGGGCGCACCCATTGTCGTCAAAGCGGATGGCCTGGCCGCCGGCAAAGGGGTGATTGTAGCGATGAATCTACAGGAGGCCGAAACAGCCATCCGGGATATGCTTTCCGGCAATGCCTTCGGCGCAGCAGGCCATCAGGTAGTGATCGAGGAGTATCTGGCCGGAGAGGAAGCCAGCTTCATCGTCATGGCCGACGGCGTCCACGTCCTGCCTATGGCCACCAGCCAGGACCATAAGCGCGCCAGGGACGGAGACAACGGACCCAACACCGGCGGCATGGGCGCCTACTCCCCCGCTCCCGTGGTTACTGCTGAAATACATCAGCGGATCATGCAGGAGGTGATCTTTCCCACGGTGGAGGGTATGGCGGCAGAAGGACTGCCCTATACGGGATTTCTCTATGCCGGCCTGATGATCATGGCGGATGGCACACCCAAGGTGATTGAATATAATTGCCGCTTCGGAGACCCGGAAACCCAACCCATTATGCTGCGCATGCAATCCGACCTGGTAAGCCACTGCCTTGCCGCACTGAATGGCAAACTTGATAGCGAATCAACCCGTTGGGACCCGCGACCCTCACTCGGTGTGGTGTTGGCTGCCGGCGGTTATCCAGGAGACTATGCAAAAGGCCTGACCATTTCAGGGCTACCCGCAAAAGAAACAGCGGGGGAAAAGATCTTCCATGCCGGCACCGCCCTCAAAGATGATGCGGTAGTAACCGCCGGCGGTCGGGTGCTCTGCGCCACAGCTCTGGGCAATACGGTAGCCGAAGCCCGGCAGAACGCCTATGCGTTGGCTGAATCGATCAGTTGGGACAATATCTTTTACCGTACCGATATCGGCCATCGCGCCCTGGCCCGCGAGTAGAAATAGAGAGAACAGGGAATGTTCCGCAACCCATTACTCACTCGGCTGACGCAAGTTATGCTCGGACTTGCCTTGCTGAGCACCACGTATCTGGCCATCACGCCTGTCGATTATCCGGTACTTTCCGATATCAATGACAAGCTGCAACATGTATTCGCCTTCTTGGTCCTTGCGTTTCTAGCTGACCAGGCCTTTCCCCAGCGTGCCTGGAATTGGCGAAAATTCATCCTGCTGCTGGCTTACGGGCTAGCCCTGGAGATCATCCAATATTTCGTCCCTGGGCGCTTTTTCTCCCTGCTCGACCTGGCTGCCGATGCACTGGGTCTGCTGCTCTATGGACTGTCGCTGCCGCTCTGGCGTAGAGCGCATCTCCGGCAAGATCATGAGCACTGACCGCTCCCCTGGTCTCACCACTCACGCTACCCACCATCCGCACAGAAGTGAAGCGCCTTTGCGCCTTTATTTGCTTCCTCGAAAAAAAGATACCTGACGTTGATCACGGATTGTTTTAGCATAGATTGCACATATGAATGCAAGTCCCGATAGCTTTGGATTACTCCTTACTCTAATCAATTGATATTCCAATATGAGCGATATTCAACCCAAGGCCTTCAAATATGACTTCCTCGGCTCAGACACCAAGGCCCTGCAACGTTCCGTCTCCAATCATCTGGTTTACACCATCGGTAAGGACCCCTTCACTGCAACCAGCCACGACTGGATGATGGCCTTCAGCTATGTCGTACGAGACCGGCTCATCGAACGCTGGATGGAGACCCAGCGCAGTTATTATCGTCATGATTCCAAGCGGATCTACTATCTCTCGATGGAATTTCTCATCGGCCGCAGCCTGATCAACAGCCTGCTGAATATGGATATCCACGATGCTTGCACCGAGGCCCTACATAAGCTTGGCATGGAACTGGAAGCCTTGCGGACCCTGGAACACGACGCAGCCTTGGGAAATGGTGGCCTGGGTAGGCTGGCAGCATGCTTTCTCGATTCCATGGCCACCCTCAAGATTCCAGGGCATGGCTATGGCATCCGCTATGAATACGGCATGTTCCGTCAGAAGATCGAGGACAATCAGCAGGTAGAGCTGCCGGAAAACTGGCTGACCCATGGTAATCCCTGGGAATTCCCGCGGCCCGAGGTCTCCTATAAAGTTCGCTTTGGCGGCCGGGTCATGGAGTACATGGGGCCGGAGGGCAACCGCCACTTCGACTGGATCGAAGGTGATGTGGTCATCGCCCAGGCCTATGACACGCCGATACCCGGATTTCATAACGATAGCGTCAACAATCTTCGCCTCTGGAGCGCCAAGGCTTACCAGGACTTTGACCTGAACCGTTTCAACCTGGGGGAGTATACCGAAGCTGTTGAGGACAAAACGCATTCCGAAAACATCTCCAAGGTACTCTACCCGGATGACAGCAGCGTCATGAATAAGGTGCTGCGCCTTAAACAGCAGTATTTCTTCGTCAGCGCCTCGCTCAAGGATATTCTGCGCCGTTTCTTCTACGATCACGATGACCTCAGAGAACTACCTGACAAGGTCGCCATCCAACTGAATGATACTCACCCGGCGATCGCCATTCCGGAGATGATGCGGCTGCTGCTCGACAAACACCATATGGAGTGGCAGCAGGCCTGGGAGCTTGCTACTCGCGTCTTCTCCTACACCAACCATACGCTGCTGCCCGAAGCACTGGAAACCTGGCCGGTACAAATGTTCCATGAACTTTTACCGCGCCACCTGCAGCTCATCTACGAGATCAACAGACGCTTTCTACTGATGGTGGGGCATCTGCATCCCGCCGACATGGAACTCCTGAAGCGCGTTTCAATCTTTGACGAAAGCGGCGAACGCGTCCGCATGGCTAATCTCGCAATTGTTGGCAGCCACAAGGTCAACGGCGTTTCTGCGCTGCATTCACAGTTGTTGCGTGACTCTACATTCAAGGATTTCAATCAGATCTTTCCGGGGAAATTGATAAATGTCACCAACGGCATCACACCCAGACGCTGGCTGCTGCTGTCAAATCCAAATCTGTCCCAACTCATCTGTGATGCCATCGGGGACGACTGGACGCGCAACCTGGACCAGCTCTCCCAACTGGAAGCCTTTGCCGGCGACAGTCATTTCCAGGAACGTTTCATCAAGGCCAAGCGGGCAAACAAAGAACGCCTCGCTAACCTCGTAAACTATTTCCTGGGCAGGGAAATCAACCCAGACACATTATTCGACGTACAGGTAAAGCGCATTCACGAGTACAAGCGCCAACTGCTTAATTTGATGCGCATCATCGCGCTCTACAACCGATTACTGGAGAACCCGCAAGTCGATTTCCCTCCACGCACCTTCATCTTCGGCGGCAAGGCGGCGCCTGGCTATTTCATCGCTAAATTGATTATTCGTCTGATCAATGACGTAGCCGATGTGATAGATAATGACCGGGAGGTCAATGAACGCCTGAAAGTACTGTTCATACCCAACTACGACGTCACCACTGCTGTCGATATTATTCCTGCAGCGGAGATCTCCCAGCAGATATCAACCGCTGGCCTTGAAGCATCCGGTACCGGCAATATGAAATTGGCCTTGAATGGCGCTCTCACCATGGGCACCATGGACGGCGCCAACATCGAGATCCGGGAACAGGTGGGTGATGAGAATATCTTCATCTTCGGCCTGACCACGGATGGTGTCAGGCAATTAAGGCAGCAAGGCTACCATCCGCGACACTATTATGAGTCTGATCCGACGTTGAAGCAGGTGGTTGATATGATCGGCAACGGCTTCTTCTCTCCTGACGAGCCAAACCGCTACCGGGCATTATCCGAGACGCTGCTGAATAGCGATCCTTTTATGGTCCTGGCCGATTTCCAATCATACCTGGAGATCAGTGACAGGGCCGACAGTGTCTATCGAAACCCACAGGAATGGAATCGCATGGCCATCCTGAATACGGCCAGAATGGGGTTTTTCTCCAGCGACCGCACGATCAAGGAATATGCAGAGAAGGTCTGGGGAATCGACGTCGTAGAGACATGACCCGGCAGAGCACGTGATGCAAGCCTAACAAAAGTCGACTCTTCGGCCCATCTGACCCACAGGGAGGTGGGAAATTCCGAATCCTGCAGGGAGCGGGATAGCCTTGGGCCTCACCACTGCAGGGCCAGTGCTCTGAGCTGTTCGAAATCGCTCTCGGCAATTGCTCCTGCATTGCTTTACCTTCCTACCTCCCTGTAGGTCGCTGACGATTTCGTCGAATATCAGATACGAATTTATCGTCATTTATAATCAATATTGTATGCCACAGTACAGAATCAACTATCAGGCTTCTAACCCCTATTTGTATTTCCTTGTGCGATAGAAAATTGCCTGTTGTATTCGGTTAGTGTCCCATCTAAGGCTTCTGGGCTTGAAACGTTTTTGCCCATACATACCTGTGTTATCTGTCGAAAATTTGACAAATTTTTTATCCTGATATTGCTATTAAGGCCTTGTAACCCATTGAATAGTTGGCGTTTGACTGTTACGGAATGATAATTGCGTAAATTTTACCTATCAATCCATACACACAAGGATATTACAGTGTTTCGTTTCTTTCTTATTCCACTTTTCTTAATCCCAATCGCTACTGAAGCCCGAATTTACAAGTGTGAAACCACAGATGGCATCGTTTATCAGGAACATCCATGTTCAACACGAGGAGGATCGTTACCGATTGATCTTGGCGGCTATTCCCAGGGAGGAGGTGGAATCCGTGAAGGCGAGCATCAACTTCTGAATGAATATAAATATAAAAACCAGGAGATGAAGCGGGCACAGAATCGTTCCTCCAAGCAAAACATTGGTTATTCTGACAGACTCAAGCTTAGGGAGCTGAAAATGCGGCGGGGGGAACTGGATGCAAAGCTCAAAAAGCACGGCTTGTCAGTGGGTGACGGCGTTGTGGCCCGAGAACAGATCCGATCGATTGACCGGGAGATTGAGCAGATTTATAAACGTAGGCAATGATCCTGAGTACAGGACTGCACATCTTGAGGTAAATAACTTCAGCGCACTGACCACCTGATTGAATCAAACGAGAATCGGGTATTAAAGGTAATTCGTCATTACCTAGCCATAAGATATCTAAGTATTTCTAAGGTAACTGAGATCTTTTCGACTTTATTTATACTCATGTTGAAAAATTCAACCAGGAGTATCAAGACATATCTTTTTCCTATCTGAGGAAGGGCGGGTGGCAAACTTCTGGACAATGTAGCGATCTACAGATTATCAATAGACTAAGTCTTGTTCGGTCAAAATCTTAGTTGACTTATCTTCTACCACCCTTTTGTTGGATACTGTAAACAGGGAGCACACTTCATAGCTCACAGAATTTACCGCTTTTTTCTATCGTAGTTCCGTACATCCATCCCCGGGACTTCATATCCCGGGTAATAAAAAACCCGCACATGGCAGGTTCTTTTGTTCTATGGCTGGGGATGGAGGATTATTCGGCTCATCCCTGAGCCTCACCCCTGCGGGGCCAGCGCACTGCGCTGTTCGAAATCGCTCTCGGCAATTGCTCCTGCATTGCTCTACCTTCCTACCTCCCTGTAGGTCGCTGACGATTTCGTCGAACCTCAAGTGGAGCTTCTCCTCCTCCATCCCTGGGACTGCGTAAGAAAGACAATAAAAAACCCGCACTTGGCGGGTTCTTATTTTCTTATGGCTGGGGATGGAGGATTCGAACCTCCACATACGGAGTCAGAGTCCGCTGTCCTGCCATTAGACGAATCCCCAATTGGTACTCTCTTTCAATGTTCAGCGGCAATAACCACTGAAACAGACAAGATTTTAACGCTTGGAGAACTGAGGACGCTTGCGGGCCTTGTGCAAACCAACCTTTTTACGCTCAACTTCACGCGCATCGCGCGTCAGAAAGCCGGCTCTGCGCAGCGAACTATGCAGGGATTCATCATAGGCGTCCAGGGCACGCGCGATACCATGGCGAATGGCGCCAGCCTGGCCAGTAGTCCCACCACCTGCTACGGTGACTTTGATATCCACTTTACCGCCCATCTCGGTGACATCCAGCGGTTGCCGCACTACCATGCGCGCGGTCTCACGCCCGAAGTACTCATCGAGTGGGCGTTTGTTGACAATGATGCTGCCACTACCAGAGGTCAAAAAAACCCGCGCGGTAGAGCTTTTACGACGCCCGGTGGTGTTTTGTGTGTCTGCCATTGATCTATCCTGGGGTTGTCTGTTCAGAGTTCCAGCGTTTGTGGCTGCTGGGCCTGATGGGTATGCTCGGGACCGGCAAATACACGCAGTTTTTTGAACATTGCACGTCCCAGAGGATTCTTTGGAAGCATGCCCTTCACGGAATGTTGAATCACACGCTCAGGCGCTTTATCCAGTAGCTTTTCCAGGCTGATGGATTTCAAGTTACCGATATAACCAGTGTGGTGATGGTACATCTTGTCAGACATCTTATTACCGGTAACACGTATCTTCTCGGCGTTGATCACTACAATATAGTCACCGGTATCGACATGTGGCGTGTACTCAGGCTTATGTTTGCCACGCAGGCGCCGCGCGATCTCTGTAGAGAGACGCCCCAAGGTCTTGTTTGTGGCATCTACGAGATACCAGTTACGGCGTACCTCTGCCGGCTTTGCACTTACGGTAGTCATCCGATGTCGCTCCAATGGAGAACCCTAGTTTAGCTTCTGAAAAAGACGGCGAATAGTACAGGATCGAATGGCTTTGTACAAGCCCACGGAGCAGACTAGCAAAAAAAAACGCAACGGGGATGTTGCGTTTAAAAAAACCACCAAAGGAGGATAAAGAGTTACTTAACCAGTTCAAGTAAATCAGTATGTGCAGTAAATCTAATATACTTATTTGCTTTTGTCAATAATTATTTCCTTGCCTGCGCTGGAAATACAGAGATCCGACCCCATGAGTTCCGCCCCTCATAACAGCCACTCTATCTATATAGCTATTGAGCTCGGTCGGGAGGTCGTTATCAATTGGCATACGGAGTCGCCCGCTTGAGACAAATGGCTAGTTTCACTTTACCCTGAATAATGTTTGATTCAGACTTGCCCTCATACTGTGTACTAGAGAAAGATGTATGATTAAACTCGACTCGTTGACGGAAACTGAGTCTAAGAAACTGCAGGACTTGGGACTGGCCGTCATTCAAACCGAAGCCGATGCCATATCGGCACTGGCAAGCCGCATCAACTCCGAGTTCGCCAGGGCTTGTCACTTTTTGCTCAACTGCACTGGTCGCATCGTCGTTCTCGGTATGGGCAAATCGGGCCACATCGGCAGCAAAATAGCTGCAACACTGGCCAGCACAGGCAGTCCCGCGTTCTTTGTCCACCCAGGGGAGGCCAGCCACGGAGATTTGGGCATGATCACTAATCAGGACGTGGTTCTCGCTCTGTCAAATTCCGGAGAAACCGGCGAACTATTGACCCTTCTCCCCTTATTGAAGCGTCTGGATGTCCCGCTCATCACCATGACCGGAAATCCCCTTTCTACGCTATCCAGAGAGGCTGCGGTCAACATCGATGTGAGTGTGGAAAAAGAGGCCTGTCCGTTAGGACTTGCCCCTACTTCCAGCACTACTGCCGCACTGGTAATGGGCGATGCCATGGCAGTAGCGCTCTTAGAGGCCAGAGGCTTCACCGCTGAAGATTTCGCGCTCTCTCATCCCGGCGGTAGTCTGGGGAGGCGTCTTTTACTGCGCGTCAGTGATATCATGCACACGGGTGATGCATTGCCCCGGGTCATGCTCGACGCCACACTTGAAGAGGCGTTGAGTGAGATGTCAGACAAAGGACTGGGTATGACTGCCGTCGTAACATCTGCCGGCCAGCTGGCCGGCATCTACACGGATGGGGACCTGCGCAGAACCCTGGACAAGCCGATCAATATCCGAGAGGTGCTGGTCTCGTCTGTCATGACCTCTGACTGTAAGACCGCATCACCCGAGATGCTGGCGGCAGAAGCATTGCAGATGATGGATGAGATGAAAATCAATGGGTTATTGGTAGTGGATAACAATCAGCATCTGGTCGGTGCATTCAATATGCACGACCTGTTGCGGGCCGGCGTAATGTAGGAGGCAAGAAAAGTGCAGGATATTCAGGAAAAAGCCAGACAGATCAAATTGGTCATCTTCGACGTCGATGGAGTATTGACGGACGGCAGCCTGTTTCTCGGCGATGACGGACAGGAATACAAGGCCTTCAACTCCCGGGATGGGCACGGCATAAAAATGCTGCAGGAGACCGGGGTACAGATCGGCATCATCACCGGGCGAACCTCTGAAGTGGTACGGATTCGCATGGAAAGCCTGGGCATCAAACATGTCTACCAAGGTAAACGCGACAAGCTGCCGGCCTATCAGGAACTTCGTGACAAATTGCAACTGACGGACGCGGAAGTGGCGTATGTGGGCGATGACGTGGTCGACCTGCCGATCATGCGGCAGGTTGGCCTGGCCATTGCTGTGAATGACGCCCATCCCTTTGTGACCCAACATGCCCACTGGCAGACGCCTCACCCCGGCGGCCGCAGTGCCGGCCGGGATGTCTGTGAAATGCTCATGGACGCACAGGGCAACCTGCAGAAAGCGCTGGAAAGTTATCTTTGAAACGCCGTGCAATCGCTCCTTTACTGCTTTTCCTGGTGGCAGCCATCGCCACTTGGTGGCTGACCGGCATCACGCCTACCGAAGAACTGCAACCCCGCAAAGCCGGGCGTTTTCCGAGCAGCTATGCCGAACAATTGACCGTCACCAGCTACGATTCGGCGGGTATCCCCCGCTACAAACTCCTGACACCCAGACTGCTCAACTACGAAGACACACAAACAGCTGAACTGGAAAAACCGCTTGTATGGCAATACAGCCCCGGTCATGCACCCTGGCGGATACGTGGTGAGATGGCCCTGATCACTGGCGAGGGTGAAGAAATCGTTTTCCCTGGTCCAGTTTTCATCGATAGGCAAGGCAGCGAAAAAGCCCCTCCGTACCACATCGCTACCAGCGATCTGAAGGTGCTCACGGATACCTCCTATGCAGAGACAGACCAGGCAATACGCATCGATAGTCGCGATCACTGGATTACCGCTGTAGGGATGCAGGGATGGCTACAGGAGCCGGTCCGAATAAAATTATTAACCCAGGTACGTGGCCGCTATGAGAGACTGTAAGCTAAGTACAATCTTCCTATGGGCCGCCGCTTTATTGCTGCCTGCAATTTGTCATGGCCTATCCACCGACAAGGATCAACCCATACACCTGGAGGCTGACAGCGTTGAAATCGACGAGGCAAGCGGCATCAGCATCTATCAAGGCAATGTCATCATCACCCAAGGCAGCCTGAAACTCTGGGCGGACAAAATGTGGATCCACCGCAGCAATGGCGTGACAAAAAAGATCATTACTGAGGGCAATCCAACCCATTTCAGGCAACTGATGGACAACTCCCAGGAAGAGGTCAAAGGCAGCGCGAAGCGGGCGGAGTTTTTATCTTGATGTGGATGAGATGCACCTCACTCAAGATGCGATTCTTGAACAGTCCCAAGACACGTTTCAGAGTGATCGCATCATCTTCCTGCGCAGCAAATCCCAGGTCAAGGCAGGCACCAGCGCCCAGGGTACAGAGCGCGTCCGGGTCATCATCGAACCGCAAAAAACCACGCAATGAGCCAACTGCTCGCCGAAAACCTCTGCAAACAGTATCGCAAACGCAGTGTGGTCGATGGCATTTCACTCTCCGTCAGTAGAGGTGAAGTGGTTGGCCTGCTGGGGCCAAACGGAGCCGGTAAGACCACCAGCTTCTATATGATTGTCGGTCTGGTGCCCGCAGATAATGGACGGGTCCTGATTGAGGATCAAGATGTCACCGACCTGGCCATGCACAGCCGCGCCCGGCTGGGCATCGGCTATCTGGCCCAGGAGCCCTCGGTTTTCCGTCGCCTCACGGTGGAGAACAATATCCTGGCGATCCTGGAAACCCGCAAAGAAATGACCCACCAACAGCGACAGGAGCAGTGTGAACAGCTGCTCGAGGAGTTCGGCATCAGCCGCCTGCATAAGAATCAGGCGATGAGTCTTTCAGGAGGCGAGCGCCGTCGCCTGGAAATTGCCCGGGCACTCGCCATTCAGCCCCGTTTCATCCTGCTCGACGAACCTTTTGCCGGCGTAGACCCGCTAGCCGTGATTGAGATCAAGAAAATCATCCGCCACCTCAAGCAATTGAATATCGGTGTGCTGATTACTGATCACAATGTCCGGGAGACCCTTGATATCTGTGATCGTGCTTATATCATCAATAATGGGGCTGTGCTGGCCGAGGGTACCACAGAGTCGATTCTGGCAAATCCCGAAGTACGCTCTGTCTACCTGGGCGAAAACTTCAGCATGTAACCCGCAAAAAACCCAGGCTTGCTCACATCCAGCATGGGTCAACGACTTATTTCAATGACGCAGCTCAGTAATAGGAATTAAGATTCTTTACCGCCCAAGCGTTTTATTAGCTAGAATGAAACTGTAATAACATACAAATAACATACCAGGTTCAATAAATATTCTGCCTATGAAGCAGACACTCCAGTTAAGGCTCGGCCAGCATCTCACCATGACGCCTCAGTTGCAGCAGGCCATACGCCTGTTGCAGTTATCCGCACTGGACCTGAGCCAGGAGGTGCAGGAAGCCCTGGAAACCAATCCGTTGCTGGAAACCGAAGAAGAGTTTCACAACAAACCAGAACTCAACGGGAATGACCATCAACCGAAAGAGTTGGCTGGCGCAGAAAACGACCCGTCCCAGCACAACGACATCAACAACGAGCGGGAGATCAAGACAGACGCCTCCTCGCTAACGGATGACCTGCCCGTCGACAGCGATTGGACTGATGTCTACGACAGCTATACCCCGGTCGGGGCAGCCACGAATGACGGGGGGGATTCAGATTTTCTGCTGCAGCAAGGCGGCGCGGAAACACTGCACGATCACCTGCACTGGCAGTTAAATCTAACACCTTTTTCCGCGCTCGATCGCGCCATCGCCACATCCATCATCGACGGAATCAACAATGACGGTTACTTTACCGGCAGTCTGGAAGACATATTGTTTTCGCTGCAGGACGAAGAAATCACCCTCGATGAAGTGGAGGCCGTGTTACACCGGATCCAGTCTTTCGATCCTCCCGGGGTCGGAGCTCAGGACCCCCAGGACTGTCTGCTGATCCAACTCCATCAATTACCCGAAGAGATCCCCTTTCGGCAAGCAGCGATCCTGCTTTGTACGCATCATTTCAAGCTGCTGGCCAATCAGGACCAGGCCCAGATCATACGCCGCATGAAGATCGATGAGCAGACACTCGCTGGTATCACCCAGCTCATTCGCTCACTGAACCCACATCCCGGTTCGCTGATCGCTGAAAGTCAATCCCAGTATGTGGTGCCCGAGGTCTTTGTAACCAAACACAATAACCGCTGGTTGGTTGAATTGAATGGGGAGGCGACTCCCCGCTTAAGGGTCAACAACCAATACGCAAAACTGATTCGCCGCGCTGACCAGAGTGATGATAATACCTATTTAAAAAACCATCTGCAGGAGGCTCGCTGGTTTATCAAAAGCCTCATCAGCCGCAATGAGACCATCCTGCGGGTAGCCACTAAAATCGTTGAGGTTCAACGGGGCTTTTTTGAACATGGAGAGGAGGCGATGAAACCACTGGTACTGAGGGACATCGCCGAATCCCTGGAGATGCATGAGTCAACCATATCCCGGGTCACCACTCAGAAATATATGCATACACCCCGGGGCACATACGAATTCAAGTATTTCTTTTCCAGCCATGTCAGCACCAGTGCCGGCGGTGAATGCTCATCCACCGCCATCCGCGCCCTGATAAAAAAATTGATTGCCGCTGAGACACCGAACAAGCCGCTCAGTGACAATAAGATTGCCACTATTCTATCCGAGCAAGGAATAAAAGTTGCGCGCAGGACGGTGGCCAAGTACCGTGAGTCGATGAGCATACCGCCATCGAACGAGCGTAAGCGTCTGCTTTAAGTCTGTTTCAATCAACAGACCCAGCGGACAGAGTGATGAGAATACTCATCTAAGACAGGAGATAACTATGCAAATAAGCGTGACCGGCCATCATGTCGATATCACCAATGCTCTCAAAAACTATGTCGATAACAAGTTTGAGCGCCTGGAGCGCCATTTTGAACATGTTACCAACGTGCATGTGATACTCAGTGTCGAAAAACTACGCCAAAAGGCTGAAGCCACCATGCATGTGAATGGTGCTAAAGTCTTTGCAGACTCGGTCCATGAGGATATGTATGCTGCAATTGATGGCTTAACTGATAAACTAGACAGGCAAGTCATAAAGCATAAAGAAAAAATGCAGAACCGCCGTGGCGGAAATGGCGTAAAATACGCCGAACAACCTGAACCATCCGAACAACCTGAATAATAATGTACCGGCGAGGTCTCCATGTTTCCCGACAGTTTCATAGTTGAGAAGCGTATCGGCTGCAACGTGGAGGCAGCCAGCAAGAAACGGGTGTTGGAACAGTTGGGCATACGCTTAGCCCAGACTGTTCCCGCCCTTACCCAGGACAGTGTCTTCGATGCCTTGCTGCAGCGCGAACGTCTCGGCAGCACAGGGCTCGGCAAGGGCATCGCCCTGCCCCACGCGCGCATGCCCCAGGTGGCGAAGGCAGTGGGGGCCTTCATTCAAATCCCTGGCGGCGTTGATTTCGATGCGGTAGACAATCAGCCTGTGGACCTTGCCTTCGCCATGTTGGTCCCCGAAAACGCCACAGATGAACATCTCAAACTACTGGCTCAGCTGGCAAAGATGTTCAGTGACGTCGAATTCTGCAGCGCCCTGCGTGGTGCGGCAACAGCTGAGGAGCTATTGACCCTGATTTTGAATCAGGAGACCACAGCCGAGACATGACGCTGACCAACACAATCCGCGACTTGTATGACCTGTTTGGCGCGGAGTTGGAACTGGATTGGGACGGTCAGGGTGGAAACCGCCTTGTCATCAGAGATGACGCGCAAGATACAGCGTACGTCCCAGTGGCCGGCCCCTTTAACATGATCCGACCCAACCGGATCCAGATTATCGGCCCCCCTGAACATACCCATCTGCAGTCGCTGGAAGAACAGGATTACCAGCATTGTCTGAAAAGGCTTTTCAGCACTGCTCCTGCAGCCATTATCTTCACTGATAATCTGCACCCTACCCCGGAATGCGCCAGTTTAGCCGGCAGTACCGATACCGCACTACTTCGGACTCCACAACCTGACTACCGAATAATCAGTCAGCTACTGACTCATTTCAGCAAACCTCCCCATCAGAGCACCCTCCTGCACGGTGTCTTCATGGAAGTCTTCGGAAAAGGGGTCCTGCTCTGCGGGATACCGGCCGCAGGCAAGAGCGAACTTGCATTGGAGTTGATCTCCCGCGGTCATCGGCTGGTGGCCGATGACGCAACCGAATTTACTCGCCTCGATAAGCTGACTCTGAATGGTCGCTGTCCGCCAGTATTACAGGACTTTCTCGAGGTACGGGGGCTGGGCATCCTGAATATCCGGGCCATGTTTGGGAATAGCGCTATCAAACCCAATAAATCCCTGCACCTTATCATCGATCTGCAGCCTCAGGATGCTGCGACGCTAAACCAGGCGGATCGTTTAAACGGCAACCATTCGAGCAAGCTGATCCTTGGCGTAGATGTCCCACAAACTACTATCCCTGTTGCGCCTGGTAGGAATCTGGCGATTCAGGTCGAAACCGCAGTGCGCCAACACCTGCTGTTGCTCGATGGGTATGATGCTGCGGATGATTTTGTATCCCGGCAGCAGCAATTTATCAACCAGCAACAGAATTGAACTACCTTGACTTCGGGTAGACACGCTAGGAACAAACCAAACATCACATAAACTATCGCATCATGGGTATCAAGTTACAGATTATTACCGGACTCTCAGGCTCAGGTAAGACCATCGCCCTCCATACCTTGGAAGACCTGGGTTACTATTGCATCGACAACCTGCCGGTTTGTCTGCTGGAAGCCTTTGCCGATCACCTGGCAGAGAAACCTGAAGAGATCTTTTCCCAGACCGCGGTGGGCATCGATGCCCGCAGCCAGCCTGCTCACATCCCTAAACTGCCAGAAATGGTTCAAAAGATGCGTGAGCAGGGAATTCAGTGCGAAATGATCTTCCTGGAAGCACAACCCGATACGCTCATCAAACGTTTCAGCGAAACGCGACGAAAGCATCCGCTCTCCGCTGAAAACCGCTCCCTGGACGAGGCCATCAAAGAGGAACGTAGCCTGCTGGAACCCCTGATCAACACCGCCGACCTGCTGATCGATACCACGCATACCACACTGCACGAACTGAGAGACCTGATCCATGACCGGATGAGTGGTGAAAAAAGCCAAGTCTCATTGCTGTTTGAATCATTTGGCTTCAAACACGGGGTTCCGCGGGATGTGGATTTTGTCTTTGATGTTCGCTGCCTGCCCAATCCGCATTGGGAGACGGAGTTGCGCCCCCTGAATGGCCTCGACCCCCAAGTGGCCGCATTTCTAGAACGCTGCGATGAGACCGACCAACTGCTGGATGACCTGACCCAGTTCCTGGAACGCTGGGTTCCCCGCTTCGAGGCGGATGGTCGCAGTTATCTAACCATCGCAATTGGCTGCACGGGGGGACAACATCGGTCGGTCTTTATCACTGACAGACTTTATAACTATTTTCAGACTCAGGGGCACAAGGTCCTGAGCCGACACCGTGAGTTACCATGAGCACCGGACTCCTCATCATCACCCATAACAAAATCGGGGAAGCGCTGCTTGTGACTGCAACACACATGCTCGAGAGTTGCCCATTGGAGAGCCGGACTCTGGAGGTGGATAACAACAGCAAACCAGAAAAGGTCAACAAGCAAGCCCGAGAGTTCGTCGCGCAACTCGACAAGGGTGACGGGGTACTCGTGCTCACTGACATGTATGGTTCAACCCCCAGCAACATAGCCGCGAAATTGTTACAGGGAGGCAAGGTCAATGTGGTTGCAGGCATCAATTTGCCCATGCTGGTACGAGTCCTCAACTATGCCAACCTTGGCCTGGATGAACTCACCCTGAAAGCAGTCAGTGGCGGCAATGATGGTATTGTGCGTTGCATCCCCGGAACACACTAAGCTACTTATAGACGCATGATCACAAAGCAGATCACCATCATCAATAAGCTGGGGTTGCACGCCCGGGCCGCCGCCAAATTGGTGAGCTGCGCCAGTGGATTCACCAGCAGTGTACATCTGCAACGCAACGGCCAGCGCGTCAATGGCAAGAGTATCATGGGCGTCATGATGCTGGCCGCCAGTCAGGGAAGCATCCTTGATATAGAAGTAGCCGGAGAGGATGAAACCGAAGCACTGGGGGCCCTGGAAAGCCTCATCGATAACCGCTTCGGAGAAGACCAGTGACACTCAGCTGCCTCGGCATCGGCATCAGTTCCTTACATGAGGTCGCCATTGGTGATGCCTATCTGCTGCAACAGCATACGCCGGAAATCAATAAAAGAGAGATTACCGCGGAGCTGGCCGAGCAGGAGGCGGAGCGTTACGAAAATGCCTTGCGATCAGCCCGCGATAAGCTCAATGCCATTCGTCATCAGATCCCAGGAGAAACCGCCAAAGACATCCGGGCTTTTATCGATACCCATCTACTCATGCTGGAAGATAGCGCGATCAGCCAGGCTCCGATTGAATTGATTCGCCAGCATCACTATTCAGCAGAATGGGCTCTGCAGGTCAGGCGGGACGAACTGGTCAGGATCTTCGATGAAATGGATGATCCCTACCTGCGCACCCGCAAAGATGATGTCGAACATGTCGTGGGACTGGTGCAGATCGCCCTTGCCGGGGGTGACGAGGCCCCTCCAGACAACTTGCATAACCGTATCGTGGTGGCGCGTGACCTGACCCCGGCGGACACCATTCTAATGAAGCATCAGGGAGTGGCTGCATTCGTCACTGAATACGGCGGTCCACTCTCTCACACGGCCATCCTCGCCCGGAGCCTGGGGATACCAGCAGTGGTCGGCATTCATCAGGCCACCCAGATGTTGCAACAGGGCGAAACACTGGTGGTGGATGGCGCCCAGGGCGTAGTCCTGGCGCAGCCTTCATCAGACATGCTGCTGCACTATCAGCAGCGGATCCACGACCTGAAATTGCATGAAGCCGAGCTCAGACGGCATATCGATCTACCGGCCTTTACCCATGATGGGGAGAGGATAGCCCTCTTCGCGAATATCGAATTGCCCGAGGATATCGATGCAACCCTGCAGAACCGGGCCGATGGCGTCGGGCTGTTTCGTACCGAGTTTCTCTACATGAACCGTCGCACACCGCCCTCGGAGGAGGAACAGCTGGAGGCCTATCTGGCTGCGGTTCATGGTCTAAAGGGAATACCCATCACCATTCGCACCCTCGATCTCGGGGCAGACAAAACCACCAATGGCAACGGTTGTCTGCCCTCCGTCAACCCCGCGCTTGGCTTACGGGCGATTCGCCTCTGTTTGAAGGAGCCCAGGCTGTTCATCCCCCAACTCAGGGCAATCCTGCGAGCCTCGGCAGAAGGTCCGGTGCGGCTGATGATCCCTATGCTCTCGGCGCAGCAGCAGCTGCTGGATACGCTGGCGCTGATCGAACAGACCAAAAGCGCGCTGCAACGGGACGGTCTCAAATTCGACCCGCATATACCGGTCGGCGGGATGATCGAGATCCCCGCTGCCGCCATTACTGCCCGTTCCTTCGCGCGACAGCTGGATTTTCTCTCTATTGGCACCAATGACCTCATCCAGTACACACTTGCGGTGGACCGCATGGATGAAGAGGTCAACTTTCTATTTGATCCCCTGCACCCTGCGGTCCTGCACCTGATTCGGGTTACTATCGATGCCGCCATAGAGGCGAACATCCCCATTGGCATGTGCGGTGAAATGGCCGGCGACCCACGCTTTACCCGACTTTTACTCGGTATGGGCCTGAGAGAGCTCAGCATGCAGCCCTCGGCGCTCCTGGAAACTCGGGAGATCATTCGCAACAGTAATCTCAAGGATTTGGGCCAACGCACCCGCGAATTCTTCACCAATCTACATGAGGAGGAGATCAATCCGCTGTTTGAGCGTCTGTTCAATGACCCGCCGATCGCCCATTAAGATCAAGCGCCTAAGGACTGCGCCCAGCCTCCCATTCAGCAACCGGTGGGTGGAAGATAATCTGCACTAGCGTACCATCCGGATCGTAACAGTAGAAACTGCGGGCGCCATCCCGGTGGGTCCTGGGAGGTGTGCGCATGCGCACCGAGTTTTCGTGTAAAAAATCGAACCACTCATCCACTTCATCCGGTGTAGTGAGAAAAAAACCGATATGGTCAAGCCTTTGACCCAGTTCATCGCGCTGTGTATCGCTTGCCTGGTGCAATGCGAGATTGTCCGGGCCGGAACTGAGGTAGAGGTTTTCCGGATCGGGCCGCCATTCCACCTGCATCCCCAGCAGAGTGACATAAAAATACTCACAGGCCGGCATATCCCGGACATGGAGGGCGATATGACGCATGCCCAGGGTCGAAGCAGGCCGCTTCATATCGCCAACACCTCATCATTCACCTGCTGCCAGATGTCATCCCCGTAGACACGCCTGACAACTAACGGCAGCGCCACGGCACCGTGCGCCAGCAATTCAGAATGAAAGTCCTGCAGGCTGAGTTCCGGCTGATTCTGCAAAACGATGCGCCGGCTGGTATCCATCATGGCAGCACCGATCAGCGCCATGAAGGCATCGGTGGGTCGACGCGAGAGAGCGGTCAAACTCGACTCTGCCCAGCCCGCTATCTCTGACAGGGCCTGCAAACGCTCGAGCGCCTGCATACTGCTGATAACACCCATGTGATACTCCAGATCCACTACCGCCTGCTCAGCAAGGGCCAGGCGGCGCTGTGACAACTGCACCCTGTCCGCGGCCATAAAATAGCCCCGGTCCTCGAGCAAATGGCTCATGTAGTGGGCCCAGCCACGCTTGAATGCCGCAGAGGGATTGATCTGGCGAACTAGACTATGGGCCTCGACCCCGCCAGCCCAAGCCAGATAGTGGCGGCCGGCCCAACCTCCGTAGAGTGTACGCAAACGAATTGAAGCCAGGCTTTCGCCCCCCCCAAGCTGCTGTTCATCGGGAATAAGGAACACCCCACCGGACTTACTGCGCAGGTAGCTGCCACATTCACACTTAGTAAAACAGTGACAGGTAGTCCTGAATTCAAGCCCCTGTTCCGGTGGGTCCAGTATCTTTTCCTGCTGGACAAATTCTCTCAGCTGCTCCGCCTCGTCGCGGTAGGCCTGCAAGCGTGCCTCGCCAGTGAGCTGGGTTTCCTCCGCCATCTGCCTGGCAATATCTTTACTATCCAGCCCCAGTTCTTCGACCTGCTGTTGAATCTGCGCCTGCACCATACGGGACATATAGAGCGCATCCTCTCCGGTCAGATCCAGATGGTGCCGGTGTTTGAGCATACGACTTGCCAGTTCGGGACCACAATCCGACGAACCTGCCGCTATGGGCGCAATCTCTTCGATTAGGTAATTACGGAAATCCTCGATTGCCGCCGCCGCTTCGCTGCTCAGACTCTGCAACCGCCCCTGATCGGTGCAGCACTCCTTGGTCTGGGGCAGTTCACGGCCCAGACGCTTGAGCCATGGCACCCCCGCATCCGCCGCCTCCAGGGCTTCCGCGAGCCATAATGTAGATATCAGCTCAGGCAGCTCAGAGAGTTTTCCTCGGGCGTCCCGCAGGTAGTTTCCGGTCCTTTCCAGCAACCCCTGCAGGGCCTCGCAGAATCGGTCTGGCTGGCGCACCACGAGTTCCTGCAGGGCCCGTAATGGCAGATATTTAGCGGGATCCCGATGTCGCCAGTCGCATTCTAGAAGCGTACGGTGCTCGACCATCGCGGCACCAAACAAGAGCTGCAGATCGAGTTGGCGATCAGAATCCAGGGCGCTGAAATCGAGTTCTTCCAAACCCACCAGCAGATTGCACAACCAGGATGCCAGAGCGCCGATGTCGTCATCGCCATCCGCCTCCAGCAGCCCCTCATAGCCGGATACCCCGGCAAAGATAGCAGCCACTGGATGGTAGCGGAACCAGACTGTGTAAAACTCCCAGATCAGTTCATCAAATGTTGTGGCTTCAGACATTCCGGATCTCGTAATCGTGGGTGATCTGTGCGGTCTTGCCCAGCATCAGAGAGGCGGAGCAATATTTTTCAGCACTCAGTGAAACGGCCCGCGCAACATGCTTTTCGCTCAGGTCTGGACCGCAGATGATGAAATGGGCGTGAATCCGGGTAAATACCTTTGGATCTGATTCTGCGCGTTCCGCCTCCAGCTCGACAATACAATCCGTGACTTGCTGACGAGCGCGTTTGAGGATATGCAAGACATCAAACTCCGTACACCCCCCCATTCCCAGCAGGAGCATCTCCATCGGACGCACACCGAGATTGCGGCCGCCATGCTCCGGGGGGCCATCCATCACCACAGCATGACCACTGCCGGCCTCACCCAGCATGGTCGCTTCTTCCACCCATTTGATTCGCGCTTTCATGAAAACTCCCAAAGATTACCGGCATCATTGTGAAATAGGAACTTAATCACTCGATGCGAGTCTTGTAGTATTTTTATACGTTTCGCTATGTTACTTTGACCCAGCGATTTATTCCGATTCGACAAGCTGGCGATGCTTGCTAAACTTGCCTGAGACATCTTAAAAATTTAACTCAGAAACATAGCCATTACTTGAGTAGCAAGATCATGACGATCATTAAACCGCCACCGCAGGAACCCGAGTATCTTCAACGATTCCTCTCGTTTTGTCACCGTCGTAGATACCCCAAGAACACCGAAATCATCCACATCGGCGACCCAGCCGATATCCTCTACTTTCTGACGGAAGGTTCCGTCGCGGTCTATATAGAGGACGACGATGGTAAGGAGATCATACTCACCTATCTGAACAAAGGGGAATTCATCGGGGAGATGGGACTTTTCGTACCCGAACCCAAACGCAGCGTCATGGTACGCACCCGCGCTCCCTGCCAGATTGCCGAGATCAGTTATCAGCGCCTGGAACAATTACTTGATCACGACCTCAAGGATTACACCAAAGACATCCTCTACGCAATGGGCGCACAGCTCTCGCAACGCCTGCTGCAGACCAGTACCAAGGTCGGTCATCTCGCATTCTTCGATGTTACCGGACGTATTGCTCGCACTTTGCTCGATCTCTGCAAGGAACCGGACGCCATGACCCACCCTGACGGTATGCAGATACGCATTACCCGGCAGGAAATCGGCCGCATTGTCGGCTGTTCCAGGGAGATGGCCGGACGAGTCCTGAAAAATCTGGAGGAGCAGGGCCTGATCAGCGTGAGCGGTAAGACCATAGTGGTATTCGGCACTCGCTGATTCTCCCATGCCTCTCTATGCGGGCATGCAGAGTCAACTGAAACGGAATGCTTTTGTTAGCTAGCTGAACGGCGCCCTGAAACACTGGGGCGCCTGCCCGCAGGTGTCCGCTCGAGTCACGGCGCATTGGCTGAAGCATGCAATTCAGTCCGCAAACAATTCCTGTAACTTCTCCCCTGGCCTCTCGGCACGCATGAAAGCCTCCCCCACCAGAAAGGCGTGCACATCATGCTGTCGCATCAACGCCACGTCATCCCGGCTCAGAATGCCACTCTCGGTCACTACGATACGATCTTGGGGAATTTTATTCAGCATCCTCAGGGTTGTGTCGAGACTGACCTCGAAGGTTCTCAAGTTACGGTTATTGATACCTATCAGCCGGTTGCTGACCCCCAATGCCCGTTCCAATTCCGCCTCATCATGAACCTCTATCAAGACATCCATGCTTAATTGGTGCGCCAGCTCATTCAGCTCTCTCAATGATCCGTCATCCAGACAGGAAACGATCAACAGGATACAGTCGGCGTCTATCGAACGGGCCTCATAGACCTGATAAGGGTCGATGATGAAATCCTTGCGGATCACCGGTAGGGTGCAGACCGCGCGCGCCTGTTGCAGATAGCTGTCCGCGCCCTGGAAGAAATCGATGTCTGTCAACACAGACAGGCAGGCCGCGCCACCTTGCGCATAGCTTTGGGCAATCTCCGCGGGGTAAAAATCCTTGCGCAAAACGCCTTTGCTGGGTGAGGCCTTTTTTATCTCGGCGATCACCCCAGGCTGTCCGGCAGAGATTTTAGCTGCAATCGCGTCGGCAAAACCCCGTGTCGGTTCAGCGGTTTTCAGGTCATCCTGCAACTGCTGCAGTGACCTCTTGGCGGCGCGTGCGGCAATCTCCTCCCGCTTTCGCCGAACGATTTTCTGCAGTATATCTGGCGTGTTGCTCATGGTGCTTAACGAATCCTGCTTTCAAGCAAAGCTCTGGGTAAGAATCACCAACCGATCCAGCCGGTTACGAGCCTCACCGTTGCTGATCGCCTGATCTGCCTTTTCCATACCAGCTTGCAGGCTATCCGCAAGTCCCGCCGTATAGACTGCCGCTCCGGCATTCAGCAAAACGATATCTCTGGCGGGACCTGACTGATCCTCCAGCACACCGCGGATAACCGCCAGACTGGCCATCGCATCATCCACCTTGATGGCATCGATGGAGGAACGCTTAATCCCGAAATCCTCTGGTTGAATAGAGAAACACCTGATCTGGCCCCCTTTGAGTTCAGCCACATCGGTGGCCGCACCACAACTGATCTCATCCAGGCCGTCCCGAGAGTGAACCACCATGACATGATGGCTACCAAGTCGCTGCAAAACTTCAGCGAGCGGCTCGATCAGGTCTTCGGAAAAGACCCCCAACAGTTGGTTAGGCACCCCGGCCGGATTGGTCAAGGGACCCAGAACATTGAAGATGGTGCGCACGCCCATCTCCTTGCGCGGGCCGATCGCGTGCTTCATGGCGCTATGATGGCCCGGTGCAAACATGAAACCGACCCCTACTTCGCGCACACACTGCTCCACCTGTCCGGGACTCAGATCGAGGCGGATACCTGCCGCTTCCAGCACATCCGCGCTACCCGACTTGCTGGATACCGAACGATTACCATGCTTGGCCACGTGACAGCCCGCGGCGGCTGCCACGAACATGCTGGCGGTAGAGACATTGAAAGTGCCGGAGGCGTCGCCCCCGGTGCCAACGATATCCACCGGATTGGACAGATCACCAATCGAGACACCGGAAGCCAGTTCCCGCATCACCGAGGCAGCCGCGGCGATCTCCGACACACTTTCGCCTTTCATGCGCAAGCCGATCAGAAAGCCGCCGATCTGTGCGGCAGTAGCGCCGCCGGTCATAATGGTGCGCATGACCGCGGTCATCTGATCGGATGTTAGATCCTCATGGGCCAGCACCTGATTAATCGCCTGTTGCATCTGCATCGGCTTCCCCTCCTCTTGTATTCGAGTTATTTCAGCTCCAAAGCCCCTGTTGCCCTGCACTTTGATCTGCCAGCTAAACAGCCATGCAGCAGCTTCGCCGTTTTGGAAACACCAGGCGCCTGGCCTGAGCCGCTATTTTCCAGTGATGAAATTCTTCAACATGTCATGCCCATGCTGGGTCAAAATCGATTCGGGATGAAATTGCACCCCCTGCACATCAAGCGTCTTGTGCCTCACCCCCATGATCTCATCGACCCCGCCATCGCTGCGCTGCGTCCAGGCGGTAACCTCCAGACAATCGGGCAGGCTTGCCTGTTCGATCACCAGCGAATGGTAACGGGTCGCTTCGAAGGGATTCTCCAGACCTGAAAAGACGCCAACATCGGCGTGGTGGATGGGTGATGTCTTGCCATGCATCACCTGCCGGGCATGTACGATCCTCCCGCCGAAAGCCTGACCGATGGACTGATGACCCAGGCAGACCCCCAGAATCGGAATCTTCCCGGCGAAATGCCCGATCGCAGCCACCGAGATACCCGCCTCGGCAGGTGTACAGGGCCCCGGCGAGATCACGATGTGTTTGGGATTCAGCTGCTCGATTTCATTGATACTGATTTCGTCATTGCGGTAGACGCGCACATCGGCGCCCAACTCACCCAGATACTGCACCAGGTTGTAGGTGAAGGAGTCGTAATTATCGATCATCAATAACATGATTACGCCTCCCCCTCTTTATCATCACACGTATGGCGGCCAATACCCGCCGCGGCCATGGCCACGGCCCGGAACACCGCACGTCCCTTGTTCATGGTCTCTTTCCATTCGAGCTCGGGGACGGAGTCGGCAACCACCCCGGCACCGGCTTGAATATGCAGCGTCTGGTCCTTGATCACCGCAGTGCGAATAGCGATCGCAGTGTCCATGTTGCCACTCCAGGAGAGATAGCCCACCGCGCCGGAGTAGACACCGCGCTTCACCGGTTCCAGCTCATCGATGATCTCCATCGCGCGGATCTTCGGTGCGCCGCTCACGGTGCCTGCAGGAAAAGTCGCGCGCAGTACATCGATCGCAGTCATCCCTTGCTGCAGCCGCCCAATCACATTGGAGACAATATGCATCACATGGGAATAACGCTCGATAATGAACTCATCCGTCAACTGCACACTACCTACCTCGGCCACTCGTCCCGTGTCGTTACGCCCCAGATCGATCAGCATCAGATGCTCCGCCCGCTCCTTGGGGTCCGCCAACAGTTCCACTTCCAGGGCCAGGTCTTCCTCTTCGGTATAACCGC
The DNA here is from genome assembly GCA_963797085.1 of uncultured Gammaproteobacteria bacterium. Taxonomy (GTDB): domain Bacteria; phylum Pseudomonadota; class Gammaproteobacteria; order Chromatiales; family Chromatiaceae; genus JASJBU01. Next base: position 290,254 of record CAWCOA010000006.1, on the reverse strand, counting down.
GCCGCCGGGTGCCGGCGATGGGCCGCACTGTAACCACCCCATCTTCGAGACGGGTGAGGATCTCCGGCGATGACCCCACTACATGAAAATCACCAAGATTCAAACAATACATGTAGGGAGAAGGGTTTAAACCCCGCAGGGCGCGATAGAGGTCCAACGGCGGTGCTTCGAACGGAATCGATAGACGCTGGGAGATCACCACCTGCATGCAGTCGCCTTCCAGGATGTACTCCTTGACACGTTCCACTGCCTGCTTGAAGCCAGCCTCAGTAAAGCCGGACACGAAGTCGGATTCATGCACTTTCCGGGAGGTCTTGCTGAATTCCCTGGGAGCGCCCTGCTGCATGGCGTCAATCAGGGTATGCATCCGCTCCTGCGCCGAGGCCAGGGTCCCGCCTGTCGTGGGGTCCACATGTACAATCACGAACATGCGCCCGCTGAGATTGTCGAACACCACCAATTCGTCGGAGACCATCAGGAGGATATCGGGGGTGCCAAGCTGATCCGGGTTTGGACACTCAGCCAAGCGCGGCTCGATGTAACGCACGATGTCGTAGCCGAAATAACCGACCAGGCCGCCATTGAAGCGCGGCAGCCCATCGATCTCAGCCGCCTTGTAGCGTTGCTGAAATTCTTCGATCCAGGCCAAGGGGTCCGCAACAACTGTCGATTCAGTGATCTGGCCATCAGCCTCTATTTCGACCTGATGGCCCCGGACCCTGACCAGAGTCCTGCAAGGCAGGCCAATGATGGAGTAACGACCCCATTTTTCACCCCCGTGTACAGATTCGAACAAGTAAGTGTAGGGGGCATTCGCCAGTTTGAGATAGACACTCAACGGCGTATCGAGATCGGCCAGGACCTCACAAACGATGGGGATGCGGTTGTAGCCCTGAGCAACCAGGGCAGCAAATTCTTGGGGTGTCATTTTCCTCTCCACACAACAGACTCAGCAAATGGTTGGGGCTTAGCTGATATCAGCAACGCCATCGGGTGCCGGTTTTCAGTGTCTTGTTGTGTGAAAGCAGGTACATAGTGATTCTTCAGTTAGGCTCCAAGTACCCCTTGAAGGAGTAATAGTCTGCCTAACAATAATCGAAAAACCCACCGCAGCTCAAGCGGCAGCTTTCAGCAGCCCCTTGATTTCAACCATCGAGTCGATCACCGCATCGGGGTCGTAATCGCGAATATCCTCACCATGGTTATATCCATAGCTCATGCAGACGATCTGAAAGCCCGCGGCGCGGGCCGCCTTCACATCACTTTGTGAGTCCCCGATCATCATGGCATTGGCCGGGATAACCCCAAATCGATCAGCAGCATGCAGCAGGGGCAGTGGATGCGGTTTCTTTTTCGGTAGTGTGTCGCCTGAGATGACCAGCTCGAATTCCTCGAAGATACCGAGATCTTGTAATAATGGAATGGTGAACTGGGCGGCCTTGTTGGTGACACAACCCAGTCGATAGCCTGCGGACTTGAGGTAATCAAGACCTTCTCGAACCCCAGGATAGAGCACGGAACGCTTTGAGGTGTTCTGCGCATAGAGTTCGAGAAAAATCGGATAGGCCTTCTCAAAATCAGCATCGGCGGGCTCTCCGTCCAACTGACCAATCAGGGCACGTCTGACAAGACGCTCAACGCCATTGCCAACCCAGTCGCGTACCTTGTCCTCACCATAGACTGGTCTTTCCAATTGTTTCATCATCTCATCTACACAGAAAGCGAGGTCAGGTACGCTGTCCACCAGGGTGCCATCCACATCAATGAGGATCATTTTGGGCTTATTAAGGCTCATGGGTACTACCTAAAGCTAAAACGGCAGGTATAGCCGCGCCATACCTGCCGTTATCGATGAATTAGAAAATCAGACCTTGGCCAACTCCGAGAGCATTTTTCCGACGATGGTGTCATAACGATTGGCATCGCCATCCTCAGGAAAACCAAAGATCCCCGAACCGGAAACGAAGGTATCCGCACCCGCTGCCTTGATCTCGGCAATGTTGTCGACCTTGACCCCACCATCAATCTCAAGGCGGATATCCAGCCCGGAATCATCGATCAGCTTGCGGCAGGCGCGCAGTTTATCCATGGTGGCGGGGATAAAACTCTGGCCACCGAAACCGGGATTGACCGACATCAGCAGGATCATGTCAACCTTGTCCAACACATAGTCGAGATGGGAAAGCGGGGTTGCCGGGTTGAAGACCAGTCCGGATTTACAGCCTTCGCTGCGAATCAGCTGCAGACTGCGGTCAATATGCTCGGAGGCCTCAGGATGAAAGGTAATGTAGGTCGCACCAGCCTTGGCGAAGTCGGGAATGATCCGGTCCACCGGCTTGACCATCATGTGCACATCGATTTCGGCGGTAACTCCATGCTTGCGCAACGCCTCGCATACCAGTGGGCCAATAGTCAGGTTTGGAACGTAATGGTTGTCCATTACATCGAAATGCACAATTTCAGCGCCAGAAGCCAGTACTTTATCCACTTCCTCGCCCAGCTTGGCGAAATCCGCCGACAGAATGGACGGTGCGATCTTATCGGATTGACGAGCCATGTTTCTCTCCTGCTGTGTAGGTCTCCAGGGCCGAAATACGGCTCTGGCCATGGATTGAAGCTGAGTACGGCTTCAACCCTGAAATAATTCAAGCGGCGACACTTTACCCCAAAGAGGAATAATTTTCAGCCAGATACACTATGCCCATTGACCTGAGTCTGCTATTTAAAGGGTGGCGTCACACGCGAATGGAACAGAAAAAACCCAAACCATGAAAAATGCCCTGCTAACCCTGTGCGTAACATTGTTCTTAGTATCCACCGTTCTGGCCTCAAACCAGCTGCGGGAACAGCAGATTGCTGAGCAGCTCAGGACAAGCACCACCGATGGTGAGCCGCTCTGGCTCGGCATGCAGGAAAATCGATTTCTAGCGCTGCATCTGCAACCCTCCACCAAGCAAAGCCTCGGCGGTGTGATACTGCTGCATGGTATGGGGGGCAACCCGGATGCTGCAAATATCATCCATCCATTGAGAACGGAGTTGGCCGAGCAGGGCTGGGAAACCCTGTCAATTCAAATGCCTCTGGCCGCAAAAGGAGCCGACAGCAATGATTATCTTGCACTGATACCGGAGGCCGCACCGCGAATCAGGGCAGCGATAGATTTTTTTACCGCCAATCAGAATCAAAATTTGATTCTGATTGGCCACGGCCTGGGGGCAAGCATGGGGCTGGCCTTTCTTGCCGGCACCCCAGCACCAGAGATTCGCGCCTTGGTTGCTATCGGTCTGTCTGCTACCGACTCACTGGATAGCGACCCCACCCTGGAAGCCATCAGTAAACTGCAGATTCCTATGTTAGATCTGTTTGGGAGCCGCGACCGGCTTGCGGTCGTTGAAAGCGCCAATCTGCGCCGCAAAGTGGCTGAACGATCCGGGCTAACCGGCTACCGTCAAGACAAAGTCACAGGTGCTGACCATTTCTTTCAGGGTCTGGATGGTTCCCTCCAGACCCGGGTCGGCGGCTGGATCAGGAAAGTCGCAGCAGGTATGAAGACTGACGGAGCCGGAAACGCTATTCCAGCGCCATCAACTCCTTGATACGCCTGACATAGTGGCGGGTCTGCCCAGGCGCATAGGGCGCCACCTGCTCCCAGGTCTTCACCTCATTCAGTTTCTTCTGGGCTCGGCGAAAGGCCTTGTTGACATTGCCGTAACCCGCATTATAACTGGCCATGGCAAATGCCAATCTCTGCTCAGTCGGCAAACCTCTTTTCCATTTTCTGTAGAGCATTCGATCGTAGTAGATACCTGCTGCGATATTCCAACGCGGTTCTTCAATACGGGTAAAGTGAGGATTCTTCTCTTTGATTTCCGCATATGTCGCAGGCATGATCTGCATGACACCAACCGCTCCCACCGAACTACTGGCTTCTGGACTGAGTCCGGACTCAGCTATACCCTGCGCCTTGAACCAATGCCAGTCGATATGTGGCCCAAAATAGTGTTTGGTGTATTTACGAAAATAGCCATCGTATTTGTCCGTCCAATACTCGTGCTGCACATGTTTGAGCACACCTGCCATGACCAGGCCGGGCAGCAACACCAACACAACAAACCACCGCAGCGTCAGCCCCACATTTGACTCCCTAAATCCCGCACTAGGGAAAGATCAGTTGAGCCCAAGACCGATGACCAGTCCTAGCGCCGTGCCGATACCGACAAAAATCCCCATAATCATCACGCCGACCGCCATGTTACCCTTCTGTAGTTCATCGGGAATGCTGAAATTGACGATATGACTAAACACCTTGCAGCCAAACCACATGAAAAATATGGTCAAAAAGCCACCGAAAATTGCATAGATAAAATTCAGCACAATCGGGTCGAGCATGTCGGTCATGGTTTCCTCTCCAGGAGGTTGGTCATTCGATAAATGCATCAAGCTGTGTTTATTTTTTTCCGGCTCCAGTCATCGTGTAAGCATAGGCAGGCGCCGGTCCTGTCTCAAAGGATTATCATTCTCATCCAACTATCCGCACAGGATAGGCAGGCCCCATAATGAAATCTTTAGCGCATCCCTCGGACCTCTTTGACCCTTTCATAGGCCTTGCGTATCTCATCGGTCTTCTGCGCGGCTATCTTCATCATCTCTTCAGGCAGCCCCTTAGCCACCAGCTTGTCTGGATGATGTTGGCTCATCAAACGACGATAGGCGCGTTTAACATCTTTATCGCTGACATCTTCGCTGATATTGAGAATTGCATAAGCATCGGGAATAGATATCCGCTGTGGTTGGGCTGGAGACTGCCTGCCTTGTTGGTTGCCTGCCCCAGTATAACGCCTCTCAGCACGAATCATCTGCTCCAAGCGGCGGAAGGTAAACTCCGAAATATTCAGGCGCCGGCAGATATCCAACAATAGAGACTCTTCAGCAGAGTGCATCTCACCGTCTGCATAAGCAGCCTGCAACAGGATTTCCATAAACATCTGAATCAACGTTTGCCGACGATGACACTCCAGACGAAACTGTTCCAACACCTCATTCAGCGGAAAATCATCGGATTTTCCCTCATTGAAGAGCCGGACCGCGGTTTGCCGCATCTCTGCCGAGAGTGACATCTGGGACATGACCGTTTCCGCCAGACGTATCTCATTTGCGGATACATGACCATCAGCCTTCGCGACACACCCCATTACCGAAAATGTTGCGGTAAAAAAGGCTGTTTGCACCCGTTCCTGATCACCGCCATCCCATCCCATCCCATCTTCGGGCAATCCTTCGAGACCTTTATCAAATTTATGGCCAAGCGCTGCCCCCAGCACTGCTCCCAAAGGACCTCCCAACATAAAGCCAAAGGCACCGCCTACGAGTTTCCCCCACCAGCTCAAAATTTTGCTCCTGAATCAGTCAATGCGTGTAAACATTCGCATTCTAATACGAATCGCCTCAAGCACCGCCATTAACTGCTAGAAAAATTAATCTCCACTCCCAAAGCATCAATCAACGGACCTCCAGGCTATTTGATGGAGATGGAGTGTTGTGGAACTTTTCATGTAGCCAGCACGGCTTCATACTGGCTCTTTATAACAATTAGCCGCATTAAAAATCTGTCTTGCAACCAGGGCTGCGTGGAAAATCCTTGATATCCCTTAGTCAGGGCAATCAAGTCTCAGGGGCTACTTACCCTTTAAATACTGTTCATCACTAAACGAATGGACCCAAGTGGGGCAGAACAGCACCAAAATGGTAATGATCCAGCCATTGATAATCGCTTCGGGTAAAAACATCAGCGGGAAAAAGGGAATAATGGTCGCTTCCAGTTCTGCCATTGTGTAAGTCCCACTCATCACCAGAAAGTTTACCGCAGTATAACCACTTGCATAGGCCACCAGCCATGCTGTTAAAAAACCATTCCCCAGGACATAAATGAAAAAGTGTTTAGGCAGCCATGAGCGCACCAGCACCAGCAAAATCTGTGTCAATGTTATTGGCAACAGCGCCACTGTCAGCCCACTCACAATATAGCTTTCCCAGCCGTAGCCTGTATTCAGGCATGTCGCCAGCAGGGCCAGGCTAGCGACAATCAGCGCCAGCGACCAACCAAACATGAGTGTGATCGTGGTTGCACCAAGCAGATGAAAGGAGAGACCAGGTTGAATCTGCCCACGTAGATGCCAAAGCACTATGAGCGATACAACCGCTCCCAGAAAGACATGCAACTGCCCATGGCGCTGTAATCGCCCCCAGTCAGCCATACGTATGGCTGAAAAAAGAGCAACAGCATAAACGCCCCCACTCAACCAGAGAAAGGTGGAAGAAAAAAGACTGCCATCAAGTTCCATTGTTCAATGAAATTATTGACTGTATAAAATAGAAGCAATAATAAAGTATGCTTAGAGTTAAGCTACTAATATCTTTCACATAACTCCGAATCACCATGCAATATCGACGCCTGGGAAGAACCGATCTGAATGTCAGCGCCCTCTGTCTTGGCACCATGACCTTCGGTGAACAAAATAGCAGCCTAGAAGCTCATGCCCAACTCGATCTGGCAAAAGCCGCAGGGATCAACTTTTTCGACACGGCCGAGATGTACCCGGTTCCCCCGAAGGCCGAGACTCAGGGGCTAACCGAGCAATACATCGGTAGCTGGCTGGCAAAACAGGGAGGGCGAGACAAGCTCATTCTTACCACTAAAGTAGCAGGGCCTGCCGACTGGCTGCCTTACCTGCGCGATGGTGACACTCATCTGAATCGCCGAAATATTGAACATGCAATCGATAGCAGTTTGCAGCGTTTACAAACCGATTACATTGATATTTATCAGCTTCATTGGCCTGATCGACAGACTAACTTCTTTGGCAAACTGGGCTATCAACACCAGCAGTCAGGCACGGATATCCCAATTCTCGAAACCTTGCAAATTTTAGATGATTTGGTAACAGCTGGAAAAATTCGTTATTTTGGAGTTTCAAATGAAACCCCTTGGGGCCTGATGAAGTTTCTACAAGTGTCTGAAACCCACGGACTGCCCCGCTGTGTAAGTATCCAGAACCCTTACAATCTGCTAAATCGCACCTTTGAGATTGGTTTGGCCGAAATCGCTCATAGGGAAAACTGTGGCCTTTTGGCTTACTCCCCGCTTGGCTTCGGTGTGCTGTCGGGAAAATACTTGAATAACGCCCGCCCTGCAGGTGCGCGTCTTACACTGTTTGATCGCTTTGATCGCTATTCCAACCCACAGGCTGAATTTGCTACTCATGCATACGCGGAACTGGCGCATCAACATGAGCTGGATAGCGCACAAATGGCGCTGGCCTGGGTGACCAGTCAGTCTTTTGTTACCAGTAATATCATCGGAGCCACCACACTCCAGCAATTGCACGTCAATCTGGAGAGCATTGACCTGCAACTACCCGACTCTATTTATGAAGGGATTGATGCAATTCATCGCCAGCAACCCAACCCATGTCCATAAACTTGTTTCTTTCTATATGGCTTTAATATTGGAATATCCGACTCCAGCCTGACAAAGAACACCTATAAAAAAACTGATTTCCAGCAATATTCGTAACCTTTAACAGTGCCATAATGAGATATACCTGATAGATAAATCGGAGAACCATAAAAATGAACAGACCAAGAATACGCATTGGCGACTGGTTCCGAACCATAGAGGGTGAGAAGCTCGAGGTCGTCGCTTATGACAAAGAAGAGGGGGTCATTGAAGTCCAGTTCTATGATGGAACCGTAGAGGAATATGACGTAGACGATTGGGAGGAACTTGAAGTAAAACCGACGCCTCCACCAGAAGACTGGGCAGGTTCCTACGATGTCTCTAAAGATGATTATGGTGTCGATCTCGACAAACCCGCTGGTGACAATCACACGAACCCATTAGACCATCTTGAAGACCAAGACTAGCACCGTGCAAACAAAACCATGACAGTCGTGGGTTGAAGCCAAACCTCGATCTATTGCATATTGATTTTAAGTTATACAAAACTCAAGAATGCAGATCGCTCGTCGTTATATTGTTCAACAACGACTCCCACAGCAATGCGAGAGGTTAGTAATGAAGATTCTCTATGACATGGGTACAGGCAGGGTTATTGAATCGGCCCACCAAGAGCAAACACAGGCACAACCAGATTCTCAAGTTACTGACCCTATGCCCCCGCTGGGACTCCAGGAAATCAGCGTTGGCTACTCTGAAAAACATCGAATTTCACCTGCACTGGCTATGCTGGACCTGGACGTACTACTCAAAGATTTAAGTTGAGGTTTGCCGACACTGTTTACAAAAAACCGGGCGCTTGACGCCCGGTTTTTTTATCCTCCAGATTCCACATACAGCACCACATTGTTTTGCTCAACCTTCAGATGCAATTTCTGCAGGCTTTCTCCCGCACATGGACCACGCAGGCAATAGCCATCCTCGATTCTGAATATCGCGCCATGGGTGGCGCATTGAATAAAACTCTCAGTCATATCAAGAAACTGATCCGGCAACCAATCGAGATTCACACCGGTATGGGGGCAGTGGTTCTGATAACCATAGACCTCATTCCCCACGCGAACCACAAAGACCTCCTGCAGCTTTTCGGAAGACGAAACATTGATCCCTTTGGAACCGGGATCCGGCAACTCTGAAATCGCACAGAGGACTATTTTTTCCGGCAACTCAACCATCCTGTTTCACCAACCCCTCCAACCCCACTCGACCACACTTAGCACCGGCCAAATGAACTGCATCTACCAATGCCTCCTCGGCCGCATGGCCCCGCGACAGGCCATTGATCATACCTGCATTGAAAACGTCCCCTGCGCCCAGGGTATCGATGATCTGTGGAGGACTGTATGCAGTTGCATGTACCACCCGACCTTCCGGCTCCTGCAGCCATGCGCCCCGATCACCCCAGGCACAGACAAACAATGCCTGCTTGTTATAGGGCCTGATGGCTGAGAAAAGGCTGGCCGGATCACCATAGCCTCGGGCAACTGAAAATGTCTTGGAAAACAATATTACGTCTGGAAAAGCAAACAACGAATCCATACCATCTCTATTTTTTTCCACTTCCAGTGAAGTAGGCCTTTGCGGATCCTGTTGCTTTAAATGCTGCAGCATTTGACCGGTTTCAGTTACATTACGTCCTTCAAAATGAATCCAATCAAATTGTGCTGTATCGATCCGTTCAAAGTCGCTGGTTAAATATTCTGGAAGATCTCGATAATGAACGATAGTACGGCTACCATTTGACTGGCTCAGTGTGACATAGGAAGTAGGGATCTTTCTTTTTGTATATTGATGACAGGCTTGGGTTTCGATCCCATAGCTTTTCAGGTCATTCAATATGAATTGGCTATCCAGATCATCGGCCAAGGTACCCGCCCAGCTACACTGATGACCTAATTGACTCAATACAACCAACATATTGGTTGCGTTCCCCCCCTTCTTAGCTCTTGTTTTTCTGCTCGGAGTTCATCATCCTCATGAGGATAGACCGGAACGGTGTTGACAATATCCAGTGTTGCGACACCAACCGCGAGAATCCGCATCAGTCTGATCAGGAGGTTGATTGGAAAGGTGATTGTACTGCCAACTTCCTGACAGCACAGTTATTTTTTGCGAAACAATCGCCCAAATGTCGAAGCTTTCTGATCATTGCCGGTTACTGGCTGCCCATGGGCCTGTAGCCCCTCAAGATGATCCGCACCCAGATTCTGGCCTCTGGGCGGTGCCTTATGACTCATAACAGTATCAGAATCTATCGATTCAGAGAATTCACCCAAACCGCCAGTCTTACGAATCAGAAGCTCTAACTTCCGTTTCAGCTGGTCTACTTCCCTGTCCCTGTCTTCGATAGAGTCTTCCAATGTACGGCATTGAGTCTGTGATAACCTTAACATGTGCTCCTTTTCATGCAAGGCTTGGCGAGTAGTATCAATTTCCTGCCGCTGAGCCTGCAGAGAGGCCGCATCGTTAGTATCCCGTCCACCAAGAGACGCCACTTTTCCCTTGGCGGCAGAAAGCTCTTTACGCATCTGCTGCAAATCTGCTGAGGCTTGATTACGCACCATATCCAATTCGCTGCGCAGGGCAGTCAACTCATCATTGCCCTCATATGATTGCACGTCCTGGATCTGCTCCACATAGGTCTCAATCACACTACGCAGTTCGTGAACTTCACGCTTCAGACGATCGGCATCAGATCTGGCACCATCTCGTTCCTGTTCGAATACTTCAGTCTTTAGACGTAACTCTTCCAACTGGGCAAGTAGATCGTCTGTCATGCTTGAGTCATCAACCTGACCTCGGAATTCGGACATTTCCGTGTGGAGATGATTGTTTTCATCCATCAGATCACTGAATTGGCTACGCATCTCGGCTAGCTTACGCTCGAGAATCTTTTTATCTTCTTCTAACTGTTTTTTGTCAAGAGTCAGCTCATCCAGATCCTCACCCAACATTTCAACTGCAGTTTCTTGGACTTCGCGCTCCCGCTTGAGAACGTCTGCCTGCCGTGCCAGTTCCTCTGCATTCCGGCGCTTCCGTTCTTCCTGTTCCAGTGCAGATCTTAATTTTAGAATTTCTTCTTCCGAATCATCAGATAACTGCGACTCCATCTCTAATTGCACTTCTCGCAGCCCATCGATATTTTTGTTTAATCTGGCAATCTCCTCATGGGCTGCCTGCAGAGCCGCTGCTGAATCATGTGCCTCACCCTTGGCACTGGCAAGCTGTTGCAACTCTGATTTTGCAGCACTCAATTCCCCCAGCAAGCGTTGAATTTCCTGCTGTCGATCAGTCTCTGAAACCTCTAAGGCCTGTATTTGAGCTTCCAGCCGATTTTGCAGTTCGGCCAACTCCATTTCTATTTCCGATTTTTCAGCCTGCAGCACTTCAAATTCAATCTTTCGAGCAGCCTCCCGCTCAATATCCTCTGCCTTGACCTTTTCACGCTCTGCATTAACAGACACTAATTCTTTATTGAGCTTTTCCAGCGCATCACTGTGTGACTGTTCTGTTTCTTGGAGAGACATTTCCTTCAGATTCAGGTTTTCCTGCGCTTCCTTCAGGCGTTTCTCCAGGTCATCCCTAACTGATTCAAACTCTTCAAATTGAATCTTCAATGCATCGAGTTCATCACCTCGTTCATTAAAAGCACTATCAGAAATTTCAATGGCATCTTCGGCTGTCGCAAGGGAACGTTTAAGAAAATCAGACTTATGCTGTTCCTCTTCGAGCCTGGCTGTTAGTTTTGTCTTTTCTTCATTCTGTTTTTTAAGTTCCAGCCTTGTCTTACTCAAGGCTTCAGCGTATTCCTTCACTTCGGCTTCGGTAACCACCAGCTTTTCCTGAAGAGTATTCAGGGTCTCCGTGTGCTCCGTATCTGCTGCAGCCACTTCCTGCTGTATTTCTGCGTATTTCTGTTGTAATTCTTCCAGTTTTTGTACTTTGTTATCCAGATCCTGCCTTAGACTAGCATCGTTCGTTTGCGCCTCTGATAACCGCGCCTCCAGCTGAGAATGCTTCTCAGTCATCGCTTGCAAATTTGACTCTGCCTGCCGCAAAGACTTTTTCTTTTCTTCACCATCCTGTTGTTCGGACAAGAGCTGACCCTCAAGATCAGCCACCTGCTGCGCCAGACTCAGCTCCGCTGATTTAAAAGTCTCATGGGCCGATGTTAATTCCGACTCCAATCGCTTGATTTGCTTATCAGACTCGGACAACGCAGATTTAAGTGATGATTCTGCCGCATTACGATCTGTCAGCTGTTGCTCATGGGATCGGTTTAAATCTGTAATTGATAATTTAGCCTGGTCTAATTCGGCTCGCAAGCTGCTTAATAAATGCCGATGCTGAGCATCTGCATCATTGCCAGCTTGCTTAATCTCTCCAAGCTCTTTTTCCAGCCTGCCCCGCTGCTGCTCCAGGGAACTGCATCTTTCTTCAATCTCCTGTTTGGCACGATTCTCCTGCTCAAGGTTCGCTTTTACTTCAGCCAACTCTTTGCTCAAGCGGCCCTGATCGTTAGTTGATTTCTCGAACGCTGTTGCTAATTCACCTCTCTCTGCTTTCTCCTTAGCAAGAGTCTTTTCTAAATCAGCCAAGCCCTCATTCAGAGAGATCTTCTTAGCTTCCAGTTCCGTTTGACGCTGTGTTGCCTCTTGAAGTTTTACCTCAAAGTCCGCTATCTTCCCCAAGTATTCCTTTTCAGATGCTTGCAGAGAAGCATGGGCAGATTTCAGTTCATTCTCCAGCTTTTCAGTATGCTCCCTGGCTCCGGCCAAGGACTCATTAAGCCTTACATCAGAATCATTTCGTTCTGACAGCAATTGCTGATTCGCTTGATTCAATTCGGAGATTGATACCTGAGCACTATCGAGCTCAGCCTTCATTTTATCAATCAGAACCTGATACTCCGTGCCTGCAGCATCACTGGACTGACGCAAGATGTTCAACTCCTTAGCCTGAGCTGCACCTTCATCCTCTAATTTTTGAATCTGTTGCTCTAAACCATTGCGTTCTGCATTGGCTTTACCAGCTGCTTGTTTGACCTGGGAGTAAAGTTCATTTATTTCAGTTCGCAGATGATCCTGCTCTTTTTGCAGGCTCTCCTTATCTGTCTCTAGCCGCATCAACTGCGACTGAGATTGCTCCAATGCCTGCTTGAGTGCCGTTATCTCATCATCTGCTTCTTTCTCACGGTTACTGCTGCTAACCTTAGCTTCATCGTATTCCTGCTGTAATTTTTTTCTCTGATCTTCTTGTGCCGAAAGCTCCTCTGATGCCTGCTTGAGATTGACTTCTAACTGCGCTTGAACTGACCGTAATTTTTCTTCCAGAAGAACAACCGATTCAGATGACTCTTCGACCTTTAGGTTCGCTTGAAGCGCCTGCTCTCGTTGAGCGGCAGTGGTTTATTTCAAGCTGCCGCCTTAAAGTCTCTAGCTGTCCACCTAGAGCAGTCTGCGTCTGCGTATGCTCTTCCTGCTGCTGGTGTAGTTGAGCGGCCAACCGGTCTCGCTCTGCGTCTACCGTTTGAGCTTTCGAATCTGTCTCATGCAGGTCATCTTGGAGCTGGGAAAGTTTCTTTTCAAGCTTGGCAACCTGCTTTTTAAGTAAGCGCTCACCTTCTTTGAAGGCCTTTTGACTCTGCTGTTCTAATTGCTTTTCTTCCGTTAATTGAGTTTGCAGTTGCTGCACTTCCTGTTGCAGGGCCTGCCTGGCTGATTCTGAATCCTTTTCGTTTTTTTCCAACTTCCGTTTCGCTACGTTCAATGCCTGCTTGAGTAATTTTTGCTCAGTCTGATATTGGGAAAGTTTTTCCTCGTTTTTACTTTTTGCTATTTTCTGCTCTTGCTGTAGATCTCCAATATCCTGGTTTTCCGATGGGACTGGCGGAGTTGCATCTTGCGCGGACACCTCAATATCACGATTGAAATCAAGGATATTATCAGCATGCACAACAACTTCTTGCGTTTCCAGACCAGCCTGAGAGGCAATTTCTATCCATCCTTCACTAAGCATATAGACGTCATAACCACGATCAACCAACAAATAGGCTGCTGTGGCTGACTGACCGACTTCTGCACCATAGATCAGATAGACGCGATCACTCGCTAGACTGGAAGCCTGAAAACGTAATGAGAAAAATGGCAAGTTGATGGCATCCGGGAGATGTCCGGCATCGTATTCCTCGGGTGTGCGCACATCCACCCAGAGGGCATCCTGCTGAATCATCTTGTTTGCGGCTGAGTAGTCAATGGTTCTGGAAAGCGGCTGTTTGACAAGCTCAACAAAATCCTTCTTGCTCAAACGCACAAGCTCTCCATCAGTCACCATGGTCACAGTACTGCTGCGGGGCTTATCCGAGATCAAGGACTCTTCACCAAATCCCTGTCCCGCTTTTAATTGAGCCAGCTCTACAGGAGCGTGGTTTGCTTCGGGTTGACGCGAAACCCGGCACACACCTCTACTGATCAAGTAGAAGAAATCACCCTCGTCACCCTGCTGGATTATGGTCTGATCCGCTGATACAGCAACTTGCTTCATACGTATCATGACCCGCTGTAAATTAGCAGGTGGAATTTGCTGAAACACAGGAGAGCGCAGCAATAAACTCATCCAGTCACTTTTCTCGACTGACTCTGCTTCATTTACTTCATAGCTTTCCGTTTGACTGCGAGCCAGCATGTCACTCAACATCCGACTGTCGATGCAAACATAGGTAACTTCGTTTTTAGCTCGTGCTGAGTGCTTTCTAGGTAGCTGATGTGCTAAAGCAAATCTTGCAGTCTGAGTGCCGCTGCTCACCATATCCATCTCTTTATGGCCGGAAAGCAGCGCCACTGATCCAGACAAAAGATAAATATTCTGGTGATCGGAATCGCCTTCACGAAACAGATACTCACCTTTTCTTGCTTTCTGAATCACAATACGACTCAGTAGCTGACCCAATTGCTCTTCGGACAGCGTATTGAGAGGCACCAAATTTTTTAGAAGGGCATCGTCTCTTTTGTTGTTTGGCACAGCCATATTCAGTTAACTGGGATTTTTGATCCTTAAGATGTTGGCCTTTTACACTCTCACCTTAACGGCAAAGGCCAAGAAAAGCTGAATTAAAAAAACCGTTCAAATATTATGTAGACCATGACGTATTATGCACTTTTCCTGCAAACCGATGGTAAAGCCGATCAGTAATCAAAGAACCCGGATTTGAGAAATATATGTACCAATCATCACATACACGCGGTGCAGTTTCTGCAGGCCACCGGGAAACAGCCATTGCGGCGAGTCAAATTCTAAACGAGGGAGGCAATGCCTTCGATGCCGCAGTGGCGGCAATGCTGACCGCCTGCATTGCTGAGCCCGTATTGGCTTCACCTGGCGGTGGCGGCTATCTCACGGCCCAACCTGCTGGCTCTGCCCCCTTGGTGTATGACTTCTTTGCGCAAACACCAAACAATAGACAACCTGCCGAGGCGATCGAATTCTATCCAATTAAGGCAAATTTCGGCACCGCCCACCAGACATTTCATATTGGTATGGGGTCCATAGCGACACCTGGTTTTATTCGTGGATTGTTCTCCATTTACCGGGATTTATGTACCTTGCCGCTCGCGGCCTTAATGGAACCTGCGATTTCTCTGGCAAAAGCCGGGGTTGCGATTAATAATTTTCAATATCTCATTTCGAAAATAATTTCCCCAATACTCCACGCCACTCCTGAAGCTTTTGCGCTTAATCGATCTCCACTATCACCTGAATCTCTAATTTCAGAACATGAATTACATACAAACCCTGGGTTAGAAAATTTTTTTCAAGGCCTGCTTTCTGAAGGTGAAGATCTTTTTTATCACGGTGAAATCGGGAAGTCACTGATTGAAGCCTGCATTCAGAAAGGGGGGCATCTGAGAGAAAACGATCTGGTAAACTACCAGGTCATCAAGCGTCGGCCGCTGCAATTCTCCTATCATCATTCACGAATCCTCACCAACCCACCTCCATCCCTCGGCGGGTCATTAATCAGGTTCGCATTCGGATTAATGGAAACACAAACTTTTAACCCAAAAGATGCAGGAGGACAAATACATCTCAGGCGATTAGCACGGACTATCTGCTTGACTCAACTAGCACGTCAAGCACAAAACAGTAGTATTGACTGGATACTATCGCCTCAAGCTAAAAAAAAATATCAACGCATGATCAACGAAGGTGGCATTTGTACTCGTGGCACTACTCAGATCAGCGTTGCAGATCATCATGGAAATCTCGCGAGTCTAACCCTCTCGAATGGCGAGGGTTCAGGCTGTGTATTACCCGGAAGTGGATTCATGTTGAATAATATGCTGGGTGAGGAAGACTTGAATCCTGAAGGATTTCAAACATGGCCATGTAACCGTCGCATGGCCTCAATGATGGCACCCACTTTAGTCTTCCTAGAGAATGGGGGAATTGTCGTGACTGGCTCCGGTGGTTCTAACCGGATACGCAGTGCCATTCTGCAAGTAATCTCAAATCTGGTTGATTTCAACATGCCACTGGAGACTGCCGTGTCTCACCCACGAATCCATTTCGAAAATGGACTCTTAAGTGTAGAGCCAGAATTCAAGGCCAAGGTATTGGAATCATTGGCTGACGAATTTCCCAACCAACAACATTGGGATGAAAAAAGTCTTTTTTTCGGAGGCACGCATACAGTAATGGTAAAACCCGATGGCCATTTTCTAGGAGTCGGCGATGAGCGAAGAGGTGGATATGCTATCGTTCTCTGACAACTCAACACCCTAACAAATCATCTTTCAAGCTATTAGACACAGGTCTATTTTCCTGACCATAGCTTGAGTAAACCCTGAAAGAACTCTTTTCCCGGTATAGTACCCTGCAGCAAGCTATTTTAACCGTAACTCGTGTACCACGCGCAGGGAGATAATCAAGAATCACACGATCCCCTCTATGTAAATCAGTAAAATATGTATTAAACCTTTCAAGTCTTTGTCTCAATGCGTTCATATCGCTTTCACCATGATTTGCTTCGAATCCATCATTCCAACCTGTAGTGAGTTTGTCACGAGGAATTTCTGAATGAAGCATCTGCATGACTATCCTCTTGGGTCCCTCACTCTTTATAATTGCATGAGGATCAGGGGATCGCTCAGTCAGATACAATGGCGCCGCATAGACAGAAACAAAATATTTTTTCGCACTCCTACGCCATTCAATATCAAGCTCTGATCAACATCAGCCGGCTCAGATGTATCACTAAACTGCACACCTGAAATTTCCTTAGCTTCCATGTCACTCATTAGGAAAAAAGCCAATACCAAAAAGTGAACTAGTCTAATTACCTATTCCAAAAATAATATTAAACCGTAGATGACTTGAAACAGTTACAAGCAGGACTGAGCTGAATAGTCTGTATCAGTTATCTAGACACTCTGCGTCTGATTATCCTGTACACAATATCGCAATTCTACATGATTAAAGTTTATTCAAAAAAAAACGATAAACATCCGTAATAACTATTTAATGTTGTATCTAAAGAGTTATTTATCAATTTAAATATGTTATTTTAATTGATGCATTCCTTCGTTCATCCAGGAGCTATACATGGCCGTAAAGAAAAAGACCGCGAAAAAGAGCACCAAGAAAAAGGTATCCGCAAAAAAAGTAAGCACAGCACCACGCCTTAAATCTATTTCAACCAGGCAGACTAAAACTCAAATCATCACTGCAATTGCTGAAGATACAGATTTACCACGTAGAGACGTGGCCGCTGTATTTTCGTCAATGAGCAATTTGATTACACAGCATATTCAAAACCGAGGTTCTGGCGAATTCAGCATCCCTGACACCGGCGTCAAAATACGCAGAGTCAAAAAACCTCGCACCAAAGCTCGCATGGGTCGTAACCCAGCAACCGGTGAGGCCATCAAGATTCCTGCAAAGCCAGCCACTACTGTGGTTAGGGTCTCTGCACTGAAAGCTTTAAAAGATAAAATCGGATAACTCAGAAGGCGCCTGCCAGCAAGATGGCAGTCGTCAACGCTCATCACAGCACGAGTTGAGACTGTGTTTGATAGCTCAATTCAGACCAGGCGCCTTCAAAATCAACTGATTGCCTTCTTGAATCAGTACCAAATGTTTCAAAAAGCTCATACCCAGCAATACTTCTGAGCCAGGCATTGTAGGCATAATGGCTGCCCTGACCCCCGACATGGAGAGCGGGCCCAGTTGAACGCTCTCCAGTTCTGTCAGCCAACTTTTCACCAGGCCATTGGCTGTCATACTTGTGGTTGAAATACCGCGATTAAGACCAATCTTTTTTGCTATTTTCTCAGGAATAGCAACATGTGTAGCCCCCGTATCCAGCAAAAACACAACCGGTACTCGATTAATATATCCCGGTGCAACATAGTGTCCCATTCGGTTTCGCTGTAGGGTTAAAGACTCTTCTCCATCGGCGTTTGAAAGAACCATGAGATGGCTATTGGGATTATGTTGCTGATCAAGCCATTGTGAAAACAGAAAGGTCAGCAGCAATAACAGCGACACCCAGGTAACATAGACCATCCAACGGCCTATGATTTCCCCTGAATGTTTACCTTGTTCCGCTGGAGGCTGAATATTTCTTTTCATCATGATGATGGGACAGCCCCCGGAAGATCAAGTTCTGGAGGCTGTCATTACTGTTCACTCACGAACCTACATAACCACTAAGGTCATTGTGTTGGAAGGTGGAGCAGTAACTAGCGGCGATAGGCCCAGTTTTGTTGGCGAAGTTGACGGGCGAAGTGCTGGCGATAGTATGAGAGTGCACTGGTGCCATTTGCAGAGACATCAAAAATCTTCCAGCCTGAATCACTGAGGTAGAAACGAAAATCGATACTTGCAGGATATCCACCTGCCTGAAGAATACCTACTCTGACTTTCACTTCATTTTTTCCAGCACGCCTCGGGTGGGAAAAACGCACATCTTGATTCTCATAATTACCCAATCTCTTGATCAACGTGGAAAGCAGCATCTCCTTGACCTTTTGCTCCGTCTGGTTACGTTGAGATTCATTCATATTTCGATAAGCTGAACCCGCCGCCCATTGCGCCATATATGTAAAATCAAAATAAGGTGCAATCTCATTCTCCACGAAACCAGAAATTGCCAGAGGATTTGGCCGCTTTTTTTGCTGCATGAATTTAATCAGTTTTGTCATACCTTCCCGCAGGATAATTCCAGGTCCCGCATCATGTTGCTGCAGATTTGATTTTTGCTGTGGATACCCAAAACCGGGTGATGCCTGAACCTGCGTTGCAAGCAGTGCCATCAGTATTGCCATAGCGACAAATTTTATCTTCATATATCCTCCAATGGATAACAAAATTAGCTGTGACTTCAGCGTCCGTAAGAGGTTGCCTAGGGAGAGGAGTAAAATCAAGCTTGATAAGAATGGACTAATTAAATCAGCCACTAAAGTTCAAGTTGTGATCTTTTTATAGATAGCCGAAACCTTCAATGGCAGTTTTTCCACTTCACTGATCACCGTGTAATTCGCCGCACCATACATATGCGGTAGATAATCCTGCCCCTCTTCATCAATGGTAATACAGAATGCGTGTATCCCATCCCTGCGCGCTTCGAACAGGGCCTGTCGGGTATCTTCAATCCCGTACTCCCCACGATAATCTCCGTGATAGTCATCAGGCTTACCATCAGACAGGGTGATCAAAAGCTTGGTTCTCGCCTCTACTTCGATTAACCGTTGGCTTAAATGCCTGATTGCGGCCCCCATGCGAGTATAGTCACCCGGCTTGATTCCACTGATTCGCGCCTTCACCTCGTCATCGTAGGGTTCATCAAAAAGCTTCACCGGAAAAACCTCACAGCGTTTGCGGCTCATGCCGGTAAATCCATATATCGCATAGCGGTCACCGAGGGTCTCAAGGGACTCAGCCAACAGGACAAGCGCTTCACGTTCAGCCTCGTTGACCCAACCCTCAGTCGAGCCTGACATATCGACCATGAACATGACGGCTATATTGCGTTCTTCTCGATGCATCCTGGTAAATAGACGTTCACTCATTTCAAGGCCGGTATGGACATCAGCCCAGGCTTCAACAAATGCGTCGATATCTACACCATCACCATAGACCTGGCGTTTAAGCAACCGGTCTTCATCGCGTAACGCCTCGAATGTCTTGCGCAGGTTGGAAATCAGCCGCCGATATTTATGTAAGACCCGATCCACGAACCCATCATTTTTAGGCTCGACTTTCATCTCTCTCAACACACACCAGTTTTTGCGGTAATGCTTTCGACGATAATCCCACTCCTTATATAAATAGGCACCTTCTTCATGATAGGTACCACTCCAGACATCCTCCGGATCGATGATTTTCTCTTCGAACTCACTCAGATCATATTCACCGGGGCCGGCCGGCACTAGATATTCATTAGGAACGTCGCCCAAATCCTGAATAATTGAGTTCAAGGTACTTCTTACATCTTCAGCGATGGGCATGGACTTGCCATTGATCTCAAGTTGGATCTGAAATTCTTCTGGCAGCGAAAGGTCTTCCTGCTTTATTGCCTTAACCTTTTCTGCAGAGCTGTCAGTCTCTTCCTGATTATCCCTCAACTCATCGATGATCTCTTTCAAGGCTACCCGCAGCATGGCCTTTTCCATGGGCAATCGTTTTTCCATCGCCTCTGCCACCGCGTCTGGATTGATCTGGCCTTGAAAGCAATTAGCCTTAGGCACTTTGCCAATCACTTCGTCTACCATTGCCAGCGTATCTTTGACTGTCGCATCCCGGCGTTTCAACAATGCCGTTGTTTCCTCCCAACCTTTAGGTATCTCATCCTTGAGTTTGCGCTGTAACATGCGCATTTCACGATATAAACCGGGCAACTCACGCTCGATACATGCATCCAGACGTACGATCTCCAGGGCATGAAAACAACGGAGTGCGGCTTGCGGTGTCGGATGTGCGGAAAAATAGGCGGCAAGATCAACCCGAAAAGTCCCGAATCTCGTCTGAGCCCAATGGTGCGCAACAGCGGCCTTGTAGAGCAAAAAATTCTCTCGTTTATCAGGCAGATGAGCCATGATCGCCGGAAGAAAAATAACCTCGCTATTGGTGTAGAGCTGATCCCCCGGCTCGAGCTTCAATTTGCGGCCGGAAAGCCCCTGCACAAAGGGCAATAACACACCCATCTCCTCCTCGAACACACAACCGGAAGCCCGCTCACGGCCCTGACGGACAAACAGGTCGATCTCCTGGATCGCCTTAATTGCGGGATGCAGGCCAGAACGATCATAGACATCCATTGCTTGCAATACCCAAGCTTCGATCATGTGGTCGTCCATCAACTCAAGGGCGCGCTTTGACTGTGCAGCAAATTGATAGGCAATTTCTATGTTGGTGCTGGCAATACGTCTTATCCAGTCGAGAACAAAAATCTGAGAATTATCGGGCAGTTCATCCAGCATATCCATCAATGGCCGTGTATCTCGAAATGTAAATTCCACTTCAAAATATTCATCGAGCCTCTGCAGAATCTCTTCAGCATTTAGTCTGGAAAGTCGTACCATGGGATCTTTACTTGGTCAGTTTAATTTATAGAGTGAAACTGTATTGAAGCGGTTGCTGTCCATGTAGCATGGTCAGCGGCAGCTCCAGACTTTCGACCGGAACCAGAGACATGATGAACTCGGACTCTCCCACTGCAAACACAGCAAAACGCCGGCCGGAGATTAGAGTGCCGGCAATATCAAACCGACTATTCACACTCCTGATAGCCAGATCAGCTTCGACACTTCCAGCCGTGAGCACAACCGTCGAGTCAACGGCAAAAAGCGCATTTTTCTCACCTTTTAGGACACTCTCTTCTATCACAACTCGGGAGCTTTTGATGATGAGCTTCTCAAGTTCTGCATGATGCACCAAAACATCATGACAATTATTCAGTACCAAACGCCGTATTTTTCCTGTGTAAACCTTTCCGCGCTGATTCTCACATAATACCTCGGCTTTCGGTGACACAAGCAGATGTTGAACTGGAATTTTTTTCAAGCTGCCAGGAGAATCAAGATGCTGCCTCAGTAACCGCAAGTAAGCATCCAACTCTTCACTGATTGGCGCATGGCCGGCATTGGGAATCAGATGCAGCGTGGATTGCGGAATCAAGGCAGCCAGTACCCGACCGGTTCTTGGCGGTGCAACCTGATCATCCTCCCCCCAGATAATCAGTGTCGGGACCGTGACCTGCCCAGGCGCCAAGCTAAAATCCTCTAGTACCAATCCCAGGGCCGCAATCGCAGACGGATTCCCCTTCAGCAGCTTTTCACGCAACAAAGCCGTATGCAGCACAATATCCAGGCCAAAGGGTATCACTCGTTCCACAGAGCCCAGCAAGGCCCCCGCCCAATCGGTTATCTCCGTCCTGCCCGGCAGCTTAGTTCCTGCAAACTGTTCCAGACCCAAGGGAGCGAGGTATTTGGTGTAGGCCAGTCGGTGCAATATCCCAGCGGCGTCGACCAGTGTCAGGCTCAAGAGATCTTCTCCATAGCTAGCCGCATAACGCAAGGCAATGGCCCCCCCCATGGAATGTCCCGCCAGATGGAAAGGTCGATTAACATGCTTGCCAGTCAAATAGCGGATCAATTCCGCGTAGCGGGTTGGAGAATATACGGTATTGGCCTTGGAGGAACGACCAAAACCAGGCAGATCAAAGGTCAATATATGGTAGTCTTTCTGCAACAGAGCAATGATGCCCCGCCAGTCATCGGATGCACCTGTACCGAGCCCATGCACCAGTACCAGGGTCGGGTTCGATCGCTTTCCTGCCTCCAGCAGATAGATATTTCCACCAAAAACCGGCTCGAACTCGATGCGCCCCTCAGCCGAAGCCGTTGTAATAAGGCACAACAGACCAAGGAATAAAAATCTCACCAATCGATGCGACATTACCGGCTGAATAGCGGACATCACGACAGCTAAAACAAGGACGCGCTCAATTCATTGACCGCCGTGAGCATATCCGAGTCATCGGTAAGTGCCTGGGCAATAGACGACCGACAGGCGACTACCGGGTCAACGCCACTGTGCATCAGTTTTGCCGCATGTACCAAAAGACGGGTTGAAGCGCCCTCATCAAGACCACTGCCCTTAAGGTTTCTGGTCATGTGAGCAAATTTTACCAGGCGACCCGCCATTTCCTGGTTCACACCCGCTTCAGTTTCAATGATTTTCTGCTCCAGCACTGCGTCAGGATAATCGAATTCCAATGCCACAAAACGCTGACGGGTGCTCTGCTTGAGATCCTTCAAGATGCTCTGATAACCAGGATTGTAGGAAATCGCCAGGCAAAAGTCGGGAGTTGCCTCCAACAATTCACCTACCTTCTCCATCGGCAACACCCGCCGGTCATCCGCCAAAGGATGAATGACTACCGTAGTATCCTTGCGCGCCTCGACGATTTCATCCAGATAACAGATACCGCTGGCCCGTACTGCCGCCGCGAGTGGACCGTCCACCCAGATTGTCTCACCACCTTTAACCAGGAACCGACCCACCAGGTCGGATGCCGTCAGATCGTCATGGCATGAAACGGTAATCAACGGCCGTTTCAAACGCCAGGCCATATGCTCCATAAATCGGGTCTTGCCACACCCTGTAGGCCCTTTAAGCAACACTGGCAGCTGGTTCCGGTATGCGGCTTCGAATACCTCTATTTCATCTCCGACTGATTCATAGTAGGGCTCGTCCTCGATGTAATACGCTTCAGGTTTTAGGGTACGGGCGTCCAAAACTGGCCTCTTATAAATAGGTTGATTGGGAAAAGTCGGTCACAGCGCTATATTCTGACACGCGAGGGACCATAATCGTAAAAATTCCGCGCTTCAATCCTGCAAATATGAGCAGATAACTTTCCGCCGCTACACATCAGGCAGGGTAAAATTGATCCATCTCCCCAACATCAGATAGATGCATGATCTTCACTGGGCAATGTAACCAATTGAAAAATTAAGAAACAAATTGTTACATACTACGGCAGAAGACGACTAAATGACCTATTGAAAAAAATAGATACCGTTATACTCATAATATGTATGGGAAATGTTTAACTCCAAAGACTCTCCATATTTATTGGTACACCCAGCAAAGATTTTACTCTTTACGTGTTCATAAGAGAGTGCCTGGAGAGTTGAAAACATAAAAGCAACACCAGCACCTCCGGATGTGGATTTATTTAGGGGCAGCACTGAATTTTTTAAGGCGTAGGGATCGAGTAAAGATCAATAAAAATGCACAACCCATTACGAATTCTTATCATAGGCACAGAAAGCGACCAGAGTATTATTGTTAAAGCTCTCCAACGTGCGGGTTTGAAGATAAAAAGTCGCTGGGTTGAAGATAAGCACACCTTTAATACCTCCATAGAGTTACATCACTGGGATTTAATTCTCTCGAGCCATCAGCTAGCCAACTGCCCACCGGAAGATGCGCTCAATCTAATCCGGGATGCCAACCTGGATATACCCTTCATTCTGGTCACCCGACCGATCAGTAAAGATAGGCTGACATCACTCTTTGGCGCAGGAGTTCACGCACACATCGACATCGACAACCTCTATCTATTGGCAGCGATAATCCAGCGTGAACTGAGGGAAGCTGCAAATCGGCAAAAGCAGGCCAAGAATTTTAAACATCTATATAAAAAAGCACACAATTATCGGATGCTGATCGAGAACGCGCCAATCCCCATGCTCTTGCTCAGCAACCAACACATCACCTATCTTAACCAGGCGGCAAAAAAAATATTAAACATCAGAGATGATGCCTCTTTTTCAGAGTTCAATGCTAGTGAGATACTCATCGATCCACCTGAACTGCTCATCTCCCCACATTTGAACAGCCTGCAACAGAACAACCCATCGATACATACGACATTCAGACGCCAGGATGGTCAAGAGATTAGAGTCGAGGCTTGGTCCAGCAGAACTTACCATTTGGAAAAGCCGACTACTCAGATCATCTTCCAGGACATAACCAATAAGGCCGCAAGAGAGACCAAACTTGAACAGGCGGCAAATGTCTTCCAATACACCACGGAAGGTGTTGTGGTCCTGGATAGCCAGACAAACATTACCGCGGTCAATCCAGCCTTCAGCAAAATCACTGGCTACACTGAAAACGAAGTGTTGAATAAAACACCTGGATTCCTAAACTCAGAAAAGCACACTCAAGAGTTTTATACGGAGCTCTGGAAAACCATACAGGAGAAAAACTCCTGGCAGGGGGAGATCTGGAATCACCGAAAAAATGGAGAGTATTACGCCGAATGGCTCACCCTCACCGCCGTGCACGATGATCAGGGAAAAACGGCACAATATGTGGCCGTTTTCTCAGATATCACCAGCATCAAGCAATCCCAGACTCAACTGGAACATCTTGCGCACCATGATCCGCTTACCGACCTACCTAACCGCTTACTGTTCGAAGACCGGCTGGAGCACGCCATCTCTATAGCAAAGCGAGAAAACCGGCATCTCGCTGTCATGTTTCTTGACTTGGACCGGTTCAAAAACATCAATGATTCTCTGGGTCATACGGTTGGCGATGCCCTGCTCGTACAGGTTGCCAAACGCCTGCGTACCCTGTTACGCGAAAATGATACTGCCGCCCGTCTGGGTGGCGATGAATTCACCATCCTCGTGGAAAATCTCAAAGACCCTAGCTATTCAGCTGTTATCGCCACGAAGATACAAAACCAACTCAAACAGCCCTTCGACATCTTCGGACGCAAATTGCACATCACTGCAAGTATTGGCATCAGTCTGTATCCCGAGGACGGCAGGAACTGTGGGCAATCTGACAAAGAATGCGGATGCCGCCATGTATCAGGCTAAGGAAAGCGGCCGGAACAACTATCGCTTTTATACATCGGAACTGACCCAAAGCGCATTCGAGCGACTGCTGCTGGAAACAGAACTGCGAAATGCCATTAAAGATAACCAGTTACTGCTCTACTATCAGCCTCAATTCTGCATCGAATCTGGAACCATGACCGGAGCGGAGGCCCTGTTACGCTGGCGCCACCCGCGCATGGGGATAATTCCGCCGGCCAAGTTCATCCCCCTTGCAGAAGAGACCGGCCTGATCCATGAAATTGGCCATTGGACCCTTCAGCAAGCCTGTGAACAGACACGCAAATGGTCTCAAATGGGACTCTTCAAGGGCCGCATGGCGGTCAACTTATCGGTACGCCAGATCATGCAGAGCGACCTGATCCTGCGTTTTGAGGAGATCATAGAAAAAACCAACTGCCCACCAAAACAACTCCAGTTTGAGGTCACTGAGGGTATCTTTATGGGTCAAAAAGAGATGTCGGTACCCGTGCTGGATGTGTTCAAGCAACTTGGAGTCACCATCGCCATTGATGATTTCGGTACCGGATACTCCTCCCTTTCTTATCTCAAGCATCTGCCTATCGACAAACTCAAAATTGACAGATCCTTCATCCAAAACATGCCGGACGACAAAGACGACATCGCGATCGTCCAGGCCATCATCTCGCTTGGGGAAACCTTGAGTCTCGATATCATTGCAGAAGGCGTCGAAACAGAAGCTCAGCAAAACATGCTGAAGTCCATGGGGTGTCTGGAAGTTCAAGGATATCTATATGGAGCGCCAATGTCTGCAGAGGCCTTAGAGAGCAAGCTTACGAATGTTCTTGGTCAGCCGCGGCAGACACTTCCATTCTTCAACGTCAATTAGCTTTCTACCTGAAGAAAGAGCTCAAAACATTAGCATTCGCTAATAATCTATAACTCATTTCTATGAAAGCATCTAAAAATTCGATGGGTATATGACTGCTTTTATATGGCGAGAAAATCCTAAGGCGAGTATCGTAACGGGTCCAGATTCCAGGCGTACATGTGCGCCACTAATCATGGAATAACCCAGCAGGCAAGTCAAGAATTATTGTCGTTCGGTTATTCAAAACCTTGAAAGCCATTCCGCAACGGAGGAAAATCCATGACGGAAGTAATCGCAACCAATGAGACTATTCTCGTGGTCGGTGGAGGAATCAGTGGTATGACCGCTGCCCTCGAAGCCGCCGAAACAGGGAAAAACGTCGTGCTGGTTGAAAAACGGCCCTACGTTGGTGGCCGCATCACTCAACTTTACAAATATTTCCCTAAACTCTGCTTTCCCACTTGTGGCCTGGAAATCAACCAGCGCCGGGCAAAGATGAATCCCAACCTCCACATCATTACCATGGCTGAGGTTTCGGACATCCAGGGCGAAGCTGGCGATTACACGGCCACTGTAAAGATCAGCCCCCGCTATGTGAACGAGAACTGCACCGGTTGCGGCGACTGCGGCAAAGCCGTCGAGGCCGAGTTCGATGACGATCACAACTATGGCCTGGGTAAACGCAAAGGCGCCTACCTGCCGCACAGCATGGCTCATCCCCAGCGTTATGTCCTAGACCCTGCCATCATTGGTACAGATGATGCTCAAAAGGCCAAAGATGCCTGCAAATACAATGCAGTAGATCTCGACATGCAGGAAGAGACCATCGAATTCAAGGCTGGCGCAGTAATCTGGGCCACCGGCTGGCGTCCCTATGATGCCAACAAGATCCAACCCTATGGTTATGATCGCATCGCCAATGTCATCACCAGCGTCGAGTTCGAGCGCCTGGCGGATCCCACCGGACCAACCGGCGGCAAGCTAGTACGCCCCTCGGATGGCAAGGAGATCAAATCAGTCGCCTTCATCCAGTGCGCAGGCTCCCGCGACAAGAATCACCTGCTGCACTGCTCGCGCATCTGCTGCATGGCCTCTCTGAAGCAGGCCACCTACCCAGCGGATGATGTAGACATCTCCATTTACTACATCGATATCCGCGCCATCGACCGTTTTGAAGACTTCTATCAGACCGTCAAGGCCAAGGATAACGTCAAGTTCATCAAATCCAAGCCTGCCGCCATCGTCGAGAATAAAGAGAATGGCAAATCCGGCCGTGCATGGCGTCGATACCGAAGGCTACAATCGTTATGCCGACGAGCACGACCTGGTGGTGCTCGCCGTCGGTATGGAGCCCAGTGTCGACAAAGCGAGTTTTCCGGTTGAGATTGTCATCAACGAAGAAGGCTTCATCGAGCCCGCCCCGGAAAATGGCGGTGTCTTCGCCGCCGGTTGTTCGTCTGATGCACTGGACGTCAATCGGGCCGTACAGCACGCCACCGGCGCCGCTCTGCGGGCCATTCAAGTGGTCAATCGCGTAGCAGGAACGGAGGGTTAATACAGTGGCTGACGATAAGAAATTTGCTGGATATGTCTGCACCGGCTGCGGCATCGGCGAGCGTCTGGATGCCGGCACCCTGGAACAGGTTGCCACCCGTGACGGCAAGATGCAAAGCTGCAAGCAGCAC
Source organism: uncultured Gammaproteobacteria bacterium (assembly GCA_963797085.1). Classification (GTDB taxonomy): domain Bacteria; phylum Pseudomonadota; class Gammaproteobacteria; order Chromatiales; family Chromatiaceae; genus JASJBU01. The sequence continues at coordinate 262,303 of CAWCOA010000006.1, read as the reverse complement.
GAGATGCTGTGCAGCGCGGAAGGCGTCAAATTGATACAAGACGACATCGCCAATGATGGCGTCACCCATGTGATGATTGCCGCCTGCTCACGCCGCGCCAAGGTGGAGGCCTTCAACTTCACCGACGTGGCCTTGACCCGCGCCAATCTGCGCGAGGGTGTCATCTGGGTACGCCCGGAGTCCGACGAGAACACCGAGACCACCCAAGAGATGGCGGACGACTATATCCGCATGGCCTGCGCCGAACTCAAGTCGATGAGCAAACCGTCACCTTCCGGCGAGCAGGAGCTAAACAAAAACCTGTTGGTCGTGGGTGGCGGTATCACCGGCATGACCGCCGCACTGGAAGCTGCCGCGGCCGGCTACCCGGTACACCTGGTAGAGAAATCCGGCACCCTGGGTGGCGCAGTTGGTGGCTATTACAAGGTCATACCGACCCGCTCACCCTACGCAGAACCGGCTGAGAACCCGGTACCGGCGATGATCGAGGCCATCGAGGCCAATGACAAAATCACGGTCCACCTCAACAGCTCCATCACCAAGACCGATGGCGCGCCTGGCCGTTTCAGCATGGAGATTGCCACCGAGTCCGGCTCCTCCCAGACCGTTTCCATCGGCGCCATCATCCAGGCTTCCGGCTGGAAACCTTATGACGCCAATCAACTGCCGGAATTTGCTTATGACAAGAGCGCTGACGTGGTCACCAACCACGAGCTGGAGGCTCTTGCTGTGGCCGCTAATGGCGGTCCCATTAAGCGTCCTTCAGATGGCAAGGAGGTCAGCAGCGTCTGCTTCATCCAGAATGCGGGTCAATGCTCCACTGAAGAGGGCCGCCTACCTTATTTCTCTGGCGTAACCGATCTAGTCTCCATCAAACAGGCTATGTATTTCAAGGAGTTGAACGGCGATTGCGACACCACCATCCTGTTCGACAACCTGCGCACTCCAGGTGCCGGTGGTGAAGATTTCTACCGCGCCGGTCAACAGGCGATGGTCGCCTTTTCCAAGGGTATCGCCTCGGAAGTTGTTCCCGGCGACACTCCGAAGGTCAAGTTTAAGGACATGATTCTGGACGAAGACTCCGAAATTAACTGCGATCTGGTAGTGCTGGCCACCGGTATGGAACCCAATTCCGGCCCAGATCCCTATGCGCAGCTTGCTTTTGATGAGGCTGAAGAGGGTTCTGAGGAGAAAGAGACCCTGAAACAGGCCCTGGATGTGGCCCCACCCTCGATACTCAATTTGTCGTACCGTCAGGGCACCGACCTGCCACATCTGCGGCATGGTTTTAATGACTCGCACTTCATCTGCTTTCCTTATGAGACCCGGCGCACCGGTATCTATGCCGTCGGCCCCGTACGCCGTCCGATGGACATTCAACAGGCCCGCGACGACGCTACCGGTGGCGCCATGAAGGCGATTCAAGCCGCCGAGAATGCGGGCTTGGGTCGTGCTGCCCATCCCCGCTCCGGCGATTTGTCATTTCCGACCTTCCGCAAAGAGGGCTGCACCCAGTGTAAGCGCTGCACGGTTGAATGTCCCTTCGGCGCCATCAACGAGGACGAGCAAGGCTATCCGACGTACAACGAGTCGCGTTGCCGTCGTTGTGGAACCTGTATGGGCGCCTGCCCGGTTCGTGTCATCTCCTTCGAGAACTACTCAGTGGAGACCGTCAACCAGCAGATCAAGAATGTCGAGATCCCGGAAGAGTGGGACGAGAAGCCTCGAATCCTGGTGCTGGCCTGCGAAAACGATGCCTATCCGGCGCTTGATCAGGCTGCTATGAACGGTGTTGAGATCAATCCCTGGGCCCGTGTCGTACCGATCCGCTGCCTCGGTTCCGTGAGCCTCTCCTGGGTCACTGATGCATTGAACAGCGGTTATGATGGCATAGTTCTGATGGGCTGCCGTCGTGATGATGACTACCAGTGCCACTTTGTTCGCGGTTCCGCCATAGCGGCCGAACGTATGAGCAAGGTCGGTGACACCCTGGAGTCACTCAACTTGGAGCCGGAACGCGTCGAGCTCTACGAGGTCGCAATAACCGATATCGAACGTGCACCTCAGCTGATCAACGACATGGCTGCAACCGTCGAAAAAATCGGCTTGAGTCCGTTCAAGTTCTGATGACGCAGCTGCTTCAGCGGAGAAGACCTCCGCTGAAGCACGCAAAACGACCTGAACAACTTTACTTTTTGTAGGGTGGACTTGGTCAACCACCCTAGGCACCCTACAAAGGGGAGTGAAAATGAGTGATTTAAACACGTCAATGATTGAGAAATACCGCAGCAGCTTCCTCAAGGAAGTTGAGGCAAACGTCGAGGAAGGCGAATGGGTCAAGATGTGCATGCAATGCGGCGTCTGCTCCGGTTCCTGCCCCCTCGGCAAACACTGGGAACATCCGCCCCAGGAGCTATTCATGATGATCCGCGCCAACAAGCGCGAAGAGGTCCTATCCTCGGACTCCATGTGGATGTGCACCTCCTGCTACAACTGCATCGCCCGCTGCCCCCGTGGCCTGCCGATCACCCACATCATGCACGGACTGGCGGTCTACTCCAAACGCCTTGGGCTGACACCGAAGAAGCAGCCAACTGCCGAGTTCTCGCAGATTTTCTGGGATAACCTGATGAAGAAGGGCCGCGTCAATGAATTAAAGCTGGGACTTTCCATGTACTTCAAAGATGGTTTCGGTGAAGGCATCAAGAATGCCATGGCCAACCAGAAGCTGGGACAACAGATGATGAAGACCAAGCGCATGAATGCGATGGAATTTCTCGGCGGTCACGGGATCAAGAACCCTGGTGACCTGCAGAAGATCATCAAAAAGGCCCAGGAAATCGAAGAAGCCAAACTCCAGGACTTCAAGTAAGTGAGGACAAACCGAAATGGCTAAAATAGAACTCTCCTTCTACCCTGGCTGTTCCTCACAAAAAGGAGCAACCTCATCCAACTACCTTGTCTCGGCCCAGACCATGTGCGAGGAATTGGATATCCAACTCAACGAGATTCCGGACTGGAATTGCTGCGGCGCCTCGGTCGGTTACGGCGGCGGTGGCGAACTGCCTCGTCTGACCCTCTCAGCGCGTAACATTGCCTTGTCTGAGCAGCACAACCCCGGCAAACAGATCGTCGCTACCTGCGCGGCCTGTTGGCTCTCCACCCGCGAAACCAAGGAGCGCCTGCACGAAGATGAGCAAATGTTCAAGGATGCCAACGCGGCACTCTCTGAAGCAGGACTCAAATACGAAGGTGAAGCCGATGTTCGTCACATGGTCGAAGTATTGGTGGAAGACATCGGATTCGACGGTATTAAAGAGAAGGTCAAGAAACCCCTCGAAGGCCTGAAGATTGCCGGCTACATCGGCTGTCAGACCAACCGCCCCTTTGGCATCGACGGGGAATCTTTTGAGAATCCACAGTATCTCGACAAGATGGTCGAAGCGGTCGGCGCTGACTCAATCCCGACCTACGAAAAGAAGGTACAGTGTTGCGGCGGTGCTCTCGCCTTCTCCGAGCCTGAGAAATCTCAGGAGATGATTAAGGGCATCATAGAAGCTGCTTACGATAACGGCGCCGACATGATCGTCACACCTTGCCCGCTGTGCCAGGCCAACACGGAAATCTATCAGGATCAGATCAACGATAAATACGGCACCAAGTTCAAGATGCCCATCGTCTACTACTCGACCCTGATGAGTGTAGCTTTTGGACGGAGTGCCAAGGATGCGGCGTTGGATGGGCATATTATTCCCGCCAAGCAGTTGGAAGAGATCGCGAATAAATAAACCGCCCATATTGTAAGTCAGACAGGAAAGTCTGCTCTTTCAACACAAAAAGGCCGCAATGTGCGGCCTTTTTGTGCTTCTAAATGCTAACAACAATAATCGCAGTTGAAACTTATTCCTCTTTGTTAACGACTTGTTGTTACAAGCTGGAATTTTTCTTCATATCCACTCAAAACTCCATCTTTTGATAGAGATTCACTAAAATACGTTGATTCTGTGCTGCCACTCTATTCCAGGCCCCTGCTGTTTTCACCGAATAAAGTTGTGGGTAGGGCAGTAAAGGATCATCAAAATTATCTTCATCGATAAAAATCTCTATTGGGATATCTTCATTCGATACGATGGAATTGAGATAGTTTGCAAAACCAAGCGTTTGATAACTGCTCTGGGCAAATCCAGTTTGCTTGGAATCAGCTGAAAAAATACAGTCTTCAATTCTTAATTGATCACTTGCCAAAACTAACGCGCCTGTTTCACTCTTGCTTAAACAGAAGTTACCGTAGTGAGCTTTAAGGTTGATACTTCCGCTAAAACCAATCTTGTTTAATTGACTGACCATTTCTGAAAGCCATGCCACGCGCATATCATCGAATGGATTTTCACCATACTGAAACTCTGTACCTCGGTTTGACGCCCAACTGAGAAATTCAACTCGATGCTGCAACTTATTTGTCTCATCGAGAAACGCACCGCTTTCCTCTAGAGCTATGGATGACTGTTCAGTCATTTGCAGTTCAGAAGTCAGTTTACTCACTTGATATTTGATGTCAGACATCTCAGTCTCAATGGCGCGGAGACCGCGGGATGGACCTGTTGCATATTCCCGTGCATATTGCTGCCAGGCTGAATAACCAACCAACAACAACACCATCAAGGTGAGCAGATACAAGAATATGTGGTTAAACTTGGGTCTATCAGCAATCTCTTTCTGCGTACTCGCCAGTTCATGCAAAGCTTCCCTTTGATGCTCAACCTCCTTTGAAATATGATTTAATATTCTTTTTTCCGCTGCCATCAACTCCTTTTGATAAATCCTCGTCTGACGCTTGAGGACAAAGACAGATTCATCGAAGACCTCTTCCGGGTACTCTACTTTCTCAGTGATATCCTTAGGGCGATTCAAATACTCGACATTAGCAGTAGAATTTGTTTCTGCCCTAAAAGTCGCCTTGGAGTTGTACCGGTCGAATTCATCCTGAAACTTTTCAACTAACGAGCGCTGATGCGGGTGAAGATGCAGCTGCTCGATTACCGCATCTAGTCCTTCAGCCTCCATTTGTTTGGGTAAAACACCGATGGCGCCCAAAGCTCGTGCCTGACTGAGTGCTATACCTCCTTCTTTTGAGGTGTACATCATTACCGGAATTGTTGCAGTCTGAGGATTGGATTTGATGATCTTTAATGCCTGAAAACCGTCCATACCAGGCATTTCATAGTCCATAAACACGGCATCCGGGGTATTTCCGAATAGAAAATCTATCGCATTTGCCGCTGAATCAGCCGTCTCCACTTCGATCTTGTAGGCTGCCAACTTCTTCGCGAGTACTTGGCGGGCGGTCTTTGAATCATCAACAATGAGGGCGCACTTTTTATTCATCTAACACCTAATGCAGGAGCTTGCGATTTCCGTATCTTTTATACCTGCTTAATGATCGATCCTACAGGGAATAAGCTGTCTAACCATCAACATTATGCTCATATGAAAGACATACAATGAACCAAATATCCAGTGAAAAGTGTGAGTCATTCGGAGTTACCGATAGAAAACTCGACTACACAGAGATTGTAGCCCTATTGCAGCAGTTGCCAAGTTGGAAGCTCGTCTCGAAGGCGGGTATGGACTTTCTGCAAAAGACCTATACCTTCAATAACTTTAGTGATGCTTTGGCGTTCACACTAAGAATCGGCAAACTAGCCGATGATATGGATCATCATCCTGCCATTCTGACCGAATGGGGCAAGACAACTGTCAGCTGGTGGACTCACTGTGTCAACGGGCTGCAAGCGAAAGATTTCATCATGTCCGCAAGAACGGATGACCTCTACGAGTGAGGCAAAAAAAAACCGCGTCATAAAACGCGGTTGATATGATCTACAGGACTTTATGATCAGGATATCGCGTCCTTCATTTCCTGTTCTTTTTTCTGTTCATGGAGCTCAATTTCGACTTTACGGCGGAGTTCTAAAATCTCTTTTCTCTCTTCGACGCGTTTTTCAGCCGCCCCGGTCTTTTCCGGGATGGTCTGGTCACCGAACAGGACCTGCTTGAGGAGCCGTGAACCGAACTGCATCAACGCCACATCCTCTTTTTCCATAGTGTCATAGAAGCTGTCCTCCAGATCGTAGGAGGCCCGGAATGAATCACTCAGCACATAGCGGCGAAAGCGGTCAATGTCATAGGAACACATGAAGAAGAACTGCAGACTGGTATCGGAGGGGCGTCCGATGGTCGGCCCGGCAGACTTCTTCTTTAGGATCAACTGCATCCAATCCTTATTGATGTGATCGTACTGCTCGACCTGCTGTTCCTTACGATAGTCGCTGATGGAGATTGTGCGGTCTTCCTCATGCCCTTTGCAGTGGTCTTCCTGAACCAGAAAGAAACGAGTCTCATCTTCTGTCGTTCCGGCCATGTGCACTGCCATATGACCCACCGGATAATATCGACAGGCCGTTGGGCGGTCCGCATAAACGCTGCAGCCCTCGTCTGTGACAAACAGGCAGGCCCCATCGTTATCAGTGCGCAGTTTCACACCCGGCATACCATCCTTGTCCATCTCGAAGGGAACGGTGTGATTCTTAAGAAACTCGGTACCCGAAATTCCCAGGTGATCTTTCAGGCGGATGATATCGTAGGGCGTCAGCTGAATATCCGCATGCTTGCAACAAGCATTGAAGCAGGAGATCCCTTTGTGGCAACTGAACTGAATTTCCGCGTTGGGATCAAGAATGGTTGGTACCAGATCGCTTTTAAAGGGTATATCAAATTTTTCACTCATCGCTCATCACCGAAATAAAGTTCCAAGGCTCGATTATAAACTGCAAATGAATATCAATTACCGCTAAGACTGTGTAATTAATAGTTGGAGACTATTGTCCGCATAAAATGGACATTCATTTACGGTCAGGTTGAGATAAAAAAGTCCGGGCGCCTTGCAGCACCCGGACTTTAAAGCCATCAGGCCTTCAAGTAAGACTTACTTGAACAGCTTGGACTTGTCGACGATATCTACATGAGCGCGTTTGAAGCACTTGTAGGTCTTCGCCTCTTTGTCATAGATGGAGTTCACGAAGCACTTCCAGTTCTCCTCGTCGACAAAGTTTTTGTCGGCGCGATAGTAGAAGCCCGGATAACGGGACTCCTCGCGGAACTGAATGTGTTTCATGTGGGCTTCCGCGGTCAGTATGCGGTGATAGTTTTCCCAGGCACGCAGCAGCTCGTGAAGGTCTTTCGCACGCATTTTCAGGGCGTCTTCCTTCAGATCGTTCAGCTTATGCTCGGCAACTTCCAGCATATTGGCGTTGGTGGTGTAGTAGGTAGCAACACCAGCCACATACTCATCCATAGCCTTCTGCAGACGGAACTGCAGCATCCGCGGGGTGATGTAATTCGGGTTAATATCAATCGCGGTGGAGTAATCCTTGTGCTCCAGGTAGGTACGCACCGGACGGTAGATCTCTTCAATCAACTCATCTACAGTGGTATCCAGCTCAGGCTTCAAGTCCTTGTTATCCATGACATACTTGACCATGGACTTGGCACACATACGACCCTCGGTATGAGAACCGGAGGAGAACTTGTGACCAGAGGCGCCTACACCGTCGCCAGCAGTGAACAGACCCTTTACGGTGGTCATGCCACGGTAGCCCCAGTTCCAACCGGAAGGCAGATGCTCAGGCACACCGGCTTCGGTCTCTTCGGTGGGCGCGCCCACGTCTTCGGGACCGGAGACCCAGATGCCGCAGCAGCCGGAGTGGGAACCCAACAGATAGGGTTCGGTAGGCATCAACTCGGAGTTCTTCTTCTCCGGCTCGATGTTCTCACCAGCCCAGATACCGCACTGACCGATGCACATATCCAGGAAGTCTTCCCATGCCTCGGCTTCCAGATGCTTAACCTCACGGGGAGACAGGGTCTCACGCAGGTTGGCAAGAGCAGTCACGGTGTCCATCCAGATGGGACCGCGGCCTTCCTTCATCTCTTTCAGCATCAGATGGTTACGCAGGCAGGAAGCCGGTACGGCAGCCTGGCCATAAGGAGGATAGTCGTCCAGCATCTCCTTATTGCGGTCCATGTAGACTTCGCCGAAGGCATTGGTAGCTTTGGATTTGAAGAGCAGGAACCAGGCGCCAACAGGACCGTAACCGTCTTTGAAGCGGGTCGGTACAAAGCGGTTTTCCATTAGAGTCAGCTCAGCACCAGCTTCGGCAGCCATTGCATAGGTGGAACCGGCGTTCCATACCGGATACCAGGCACGGCCTTGGCCTTCACCCACGGAGCGGGGACGGAAGATGTTCACACAACCACCGGCAGCCAGCAGGATGGCCTTGGCCTTGTAGACGAACAGCTTGTGGTCACGGGTGGAGAAACCGACAGCACCGGCGATACGGTTGGGATCATTCTTGTCGTTAACCAGCTTGACGATGAAGATACGCTCCTGGATATTGTCCATACCCAGAGCTTTTTTAGCAGCTTCAGCAACGATCCACTTGTAGGATTCACCGTTGATCATGATCTGCCATTTACCGGAGCGTACAGGCTTGCCGCCATCTTTCAGGGGAGTCATGCCTTTGGAACCATCGTGACGCTCACCGTTCTCGTCAGTCTTCCAGATCGGCAGACCCCACTCTTCGAACAGATGTACGGATTCATCGACGTGACGGCCCAGATCGTAGGCCAGGTCGTCGCGGGTGATACCCATCAGGTCATTGGAGACCATGCGGGCGTAGTCTGCAGGATCCTGCTCTGAGCCAATGTAGGTGTTGATAGCGGACAGGCCCTGAGCCACGGCGCCGGAACGGTCCATGGCGGCCTTGTCAACCAACTTCACTTTGATGTCGCCACCAGCAGCTTCGATCCAGGGACCGATCTCGTATGCGGTGCCACAGCAGGCCATACCGCCACCGATCAACAGGATGTCAACTTCTTCTTCGACAACTTCGGGATTTCCAAATTCTCCAGCCATTACTTATACCTCGTATATTGGAGTTATTCTGTTTGAACCTTAAGAGAGCCGCGATTACTTACGAATCAACTCTGCTGGATCACCGGCACGGTAACCATTCTGCTCCATATGGTTGAAGAAGCCTGACTCGCCGATCTTGGCAATGTCCGCTGCAGGTTTGCCGCCGTATGGATCAATGGAGCCTTCCGGAGTGGTGCGGATGGGGAATTTGAAGCGCTTCATGGTGCCGTTACGGAACTTGATGGTCCACATGATGGAATCGGTACCGCGCAGAGGCTGTACGGAACCACCCAGAGGTACGATATCAGCGTAAGGACGTGCTTCAATGGCCTGCTGCGGGCAGATCTTGATGCAGGAGTAGCACTCCCAGCACTGCTCAGGCTCCTGATTAAAGGACTTCATGGCATGACCGGTTTCAGAACCGTCTTTGTCCAGCTTCATGAGGTCGTGAGGACAGATGTACATGCACGCGGTTCTGTCCTGGCCTTTACAGCCATCGCACTTCTCAGTACGCACAAATGTAGGCATGGTTTTTTCTCCTAGGTTTCACTGCAGTGATTCAGCCGCCGCTCATGCTGCGGCATTAAGAAGATCAACCGGGTTAACCACCCGATATCATTCACTTATCTATTTTCCTGGCTCAGTTCCAACTGAGGGAACCCTAACCATGAAATGGTCCCGATCTTTCCGGACCTGCTTTGCCAGGAAATCAGCTTCACGCAAGCGCATAGCTATCGATCAGGACGGCACACAATAAAGTTTTCGTTCCTGATGTGCCAAACAATTTTTTAATGAGGCCTCATAAACTGCACTTATTGTTCTAGCTTATTGAAAAACCTACTATTTCACTAAGCCTTGTAACCGCTTATTTATCCAAGAAAAATACAATAACACCTTATAAAATATGGACATTTAGATACACAGAACCAACAAGACCAGGATCTTGCCTCTATCTCTTTTGGTATATGCGAAAAAAGCTGACAGCACATTTTTTACTTTTTTTTCACGTATTTAAGTAAGCTCATCAGCCACATTTATTGCACCTTTGTAGAGATTCAGGTAAAGTGTCGAGAAAATTCATTAATCTGTTGCATCATGTCAGATCATTTACCAGACGCCTATCTTCTACTAGCCCCCGGTTGCGCGCACTGCCCCAGTGTGCTGGATGGGCTGAGCCGGCTACTAAAAGCCGGCAAGTTGGGTCGGCTTGAAGTTGTGAATATCCTTGCCCACCCGGATGCCGCAGTACAGGCTGAGACACGCAGTGTTCCCTGGTGTCGGATCGGTCCATTTGAACTCGATGGGGCGCAATCCCCCGCAGAATTGGCGAACTGGACCCAGCTTGCCACTGAGGGCAAGGGTCTGGGCGCCTACTACAGCCACTTGCTTGAGACACAACGCCCCCATAAGGTGGCGAAAGCCATTCTTCAAACTCCAGTTTCGATCATCGAGTTAATGGAATTGCTGCAGGATCCCCAGACGCCAATGAGTGTCAGAATCGGCATCGGTGTGGTGTTGGAGGATCTGCAGGGCAATGCCGCACTCCGGCACGGGCTCCCCACCCTCCTGCAGCTTGCCAGTGCCCCCGAGGCAAATATTCGTGCCGATGCGGCCCATTATCTGGGCCTGATCGAACACACTGATTCGATTGCCGCACTGAAAAGTCTTCTGCAGGATGAGCACCCGGATGTCCGCGAGATTGCCGCTGAATCATTGGAACAATTCAACAAGCCAGCTTGATACCATGAACAAACAACAACAGATCCTCGCCGTACACAGCAGCTTTATCAACCAAGTGGTGCTTTGCATACAGGATTCCCAGAGAACGGGAGATTTCGAGCAATTGATGAAGTCAGCTGCAGATAATGGATGGAACGACTTGGTCAGCGCTATTCGCCAGATCAAGTCAGGCCGGCGCGACATAGAGATTCTCAATCCCCTGGATGAAGAAGATCAGGTCATTGCCGAGGCGATTTTAAGGGGCTTGCAGGATCCAGCCTCCCTGCCTGACCCCAATAGCAAAGCCGACCCCGCGATGGCGGCTCCCGGTTTGGCTTCAATGATTCACGCGGCCGCCTCGGGCAACAGCCAGGCCCTGCAAATTATTGCCAACATGGCGGAGCAGATGAGTAAGGTCGGCGGCCCCATGGCCCGCCTGGCATCGGTGATACGGCCTTTGATCAATGGGGAACGGGATCCACACAAGCTGTGTAAAAAAATGGACACCCCGACGGAAGAAATGGTGCTCGGCATCCTCCGGGAACTCAAGCAGCTGGAGCACAGCTGATGGCAAGACAATTCCTTGTATTGGGCGCTCTCAGCGGATTACTCTGTGTCATGCTGGGTGCATTTGGTGCACACGGCCTGCAAAACCAGCTCCCGGCCAATCACCTTGAATGGTGGCAAAAGGCCGTTGATTATCAAGTCTTGCACAGCCTTGCGCTATTGGCCGTCGGCCTGCTCGCTCTGCATCGGAGCTCAACGCTCCTGGCATGGTCCGGGGGGTTGTTCGTGATCGGTATCCTGCTCTTCTCCGGCAGCCTCTACCTGCTGGCCCTGACCGGCAATCGTTCATTAGGGATGGTTACTCCATTCGGCGGTCTGGCCTTCATCATCGGCTGGGGAAGCCTGGCGCTGGCGGCCTGGCGTCTCCCGAGGTAATGGATACCACGGCATTCGCCAATCGCCTGCGCAAGAACCAACGGCATTGGAGTAAATGGGCACGACGACGCGGGATCAGTTGTTTTCGAATTTATGACAGGGACATTCCGGAATTCCCTCTTGCGATCGATTGGTACGAGGGACGCGTACATGCGCAGACTTTCGCAAGAAAGGGCATAGAAGAGCTGGCGGCTGAGCAGGAAGAGCGTATCGCCCAGACGATCTGCGAGATCTTGGAGATCCAGACAGGGAACCTGGCCTTCAAGACCAGACAACGCCAGAAAGGCCTCAACCAATATGAAAAAATTGGCGGCCGCGGAAAGCCATTCACCGTGCTTGAAGCTGGCCTCTCCTTTGAGGTGGACCTGCAGAGTTACCTGGACACCGGCCTGTTCCTGGACCACCGCAATACCCGCGCCTTGGTGCGGGACAGGGCTACCAGCAAACGGGTCTTGAACCTGTTCGCCTATACCGGAAGCTTCAGTGTCTATGCCGCGGCCGGTAACGCCCATGCCGTGACCAGTGTCGATCTCTCGAATACCTACCTGGCCTGGGCTAAACGTAACCTGCAATTAAACGGATTAGATTCCGAACGCCACGATTTCATCCGCGATGATGTCTTCAGCTATCTCGAACAGGCCAACCGGGAGCGCAAACAGTTTGGCCTGATCGTGCTCGATCCCCCCAGTTTTTCAAACTCGAAAATGATGCAAGCGACCCTTGACGTGCAACGAGACCATGTCAGATTGATCTCTGCCTGCCTGCCGCTCCTGAAACAGGGGGGTGAGCTCTTCTTCTCCACCAATCGGCGCAAATTCAAGGCGGACCCGGAGCTCATGAATAGTAGTTCATGGAAGGAGATCACTCAGCAAACGGTGCCGGAGGATTTTCGCCGTCATCCATCCCACCGATGCTGGCATTTTCAGAAATCCTGACCGCTCCCAGCGGCCCGGTAGGCCTTTTTATCGGTAGCTTTCTCGCCTCCACCCTGCTGCCGGGAGGGTCAGAGGCCATGCTGCTGTTCGCCGTTCATCGACAACCGGAACTGCAAATGCAGTTCTGGCAGATTGCCACCCTGGGCAACACCCTGGGCGGCTTGAGCAGCTGGCTGATCGGCTGGTGGCTGGCCAGACGCTTTCCTGACAAGGGACTCAGCAACCCCCAACACCGGCAGGCAGTAGAACGCATCTCACGCAGAGGCAGCCCCATGCTTCTTTTATCCTGGTTGCCAGTGATTGGCGACCCGCTGTGTCTGGCTGCCGGCTGGAGCGGCATCAGACTCCTGCCTGCAATCTTCTACATCGGCTGCGGCAAGGCCTTGCGTTACGCACTGCTGCTCGGTCTGCTGGGGGTATAGATCAGCGACAGACTACTTGGTTTCGACCCGCCTGTTTTGCCTCATACAGGACCTGATCCGCAATTGCCAGCATCTTCTCAAGAGAACCGGCAAGCTCGGTCGTGACGCCGATGCTCACCCTCAGTGTCAGCACACCCTCGGCCAAAGGTAATGCCATCGCCGCCACAGACCTTCTCAACCGCTCGAAAATGGCCTTAACAGCCTCCCTGTCAGCGCAGATGGCCAGGCAGGCGAACTCTTCGCCACCGAAGCGGGCAACCAGGTCTGTGTCGCGCAGACTGGATTGCAGCACTCTGGCTAGCGCCACCAGGGCAGTGTCTCCGACGTTGTGTCCATGGGTATCGTTAACCTTTCTTCTTTAGGCACGGTGAGTATTCAAGGTCTATTTTCGCCAGAAAGCGGGGGTCAAAAGCACCAGCAGAGTGAATATTTCCAGGCGGCCCAAAAGCATGCCGAAACAGAGGATCCACTTTGCAGCGTCGTCCAGACCGGCATAATTGGAACCCACACCTGCCAGACCGGGCCCAAGGTTATTGATACTTGCGGCCACCGCAGAAAATGCCGTCATCAGGTCGAGTCCGGTAGAGGCCAGCACCAGATACATTACCGAGAAACTCGCCACATAGAGGGCAAAGAATCCCCACACAGCATCCACAACGCGTCGGGGAATGCTCTTATGCCCAATCAGGATAGGAATTTCGGCATTTGGGTGAATCAGGCGATTGATTTCTCTTACCCCTTGTTTGATCAGCAACAGAAAGCGAATCACCTTGATCCCACCACCTGTAGACCCGGCACAACCCCCGACAAAGCTGGTGAAGAGCAGAATAATCGAGATGAACCCTGGCCAGAGTGAGTAATCAGCCGTGGTAAAACCTGTCGTCGTACCGATGGAAACCGCCTGGAACAGGCCCCGGGTGAATGACTCACTCCAACTGTTGTAAACCCCCATGCCGTACAAGGCAACAGAGACCACCAGAAAGACCAAGCCCAGGATAGTGATGTAGCCGCGGAACTCGGAATCGTTGAAGTAAACCCAAAGACTGCGCCGCCTGACGACCAGAAAATGCAATGCAAAATTGATTCCCGACAACAGCATGAAGACCACGGCAATCATTTCAATCAGTGTGCTGTTGTAATAGCCCATACTGGCGTCATGGGTAGAAAAGCCGCCAATTGCCACGGTAGAGAAAGCATGTCCCAAAGCATCAAACGGCTGCATGCCAGCCGCCCAATAGGCCAGGCCACAGGTTATCGTCAGCGTCAGATAGATGAACCAGAGCGCCTTGGCAGTCTCGGTGATGCGCGGCGTCAGCTTGCTGTCTTTCATCGGGCCTGGCGTTTCTGCGCGATACAGCTGCATACCACCAATACCCAGCATCGGCAGCACCGCCACGGCGAGCACGATAATGCCCATGCCACCCAGCCATTGCAGCTGCTGACGATAGTAGAGCAGGGACATCGGCAGTTGGTCGATGCCCGACGATGACGGTTGCACCTGTCGTGGTCAATCCGGATATCGATTCGAAGACCGCATCGGTGATCGACATCGCTAGAGTTTTCCGCAAACAGAAAAGGCAATGACCCGGTCAATCCCAATACCGTCCAGAACATGACCACCACCAGAAAACCATCCCTGACCCGTAGTTCCTGGTGACTGCTGCGCACCGGCGCCCAGATAGCGACACCCAGACCAAGGGTCAGAATAAAACCATCGGTAAAGCCGAGAATGGCGCCATCCTCATACCATAGAGAGACCAGGATGGGTGGCAGCATGGTGAGACTGAATACCATGAGGAGGACGCCAAGGATGCGCTGTACGACAAAAAGATGCATGGAAATCCTTTACCTGGAATTCATAGAAATGTCACACCGACCTGGAAGAGTTTCTCCACTTCACGGATCTTGCGCTTGTCCACCAGAAACATAATCACATGATCGCCGGTTTCCACCAGGGTATCGTGATGGGCTATCAATACATCCTCGCCGCGTACGATGGCGCCAATCGTGGTCCCGGCAGGCAGCCTGATCTCCTCGATCGCCCTGCCGACTACCTTGGATGAGGATTTATCACCATGGGCTACAGCCTCAATGGCCTCTGCCGCACCCCGCCTCAAGGAGTGAACCTGCACCACATCTCCACGACGCACGTGGGTCAATAAACTGCCGATCGTTGCCTGTTCCGGTGAGATCGCTATATCTATTGTCTCGCTCTGTACCAGATCCACATAGGCTGAGCGGTTGATCAGCGACATCACACGCCCGGCACCTAACCGCTTGGCCAACATTGCCGAGAGAATATTCGCCTCATCATCGTTGGTCACCGCACAATAGACATCTGTGTTTTCTATGTTTTCTTCCAGCAGCAGTTTCTCATCGGCAGCATCGCCATGCAGCACAATGGTCATATTCAAACGTTTGGCTATCTCCCTTGCCCTTGCCTTGTCTCTCTCGATGAGTTTTACCCGATACTTTTGCTCCAGCGACTGAGCCAGCCGGCGACCGATATTACCAGCACCGGCAATTACCAAGCGTTTATAAGGCTTTTCCAGCTTGCGTAGTTCGCTCATGACGGCGCGAATGTTCTGTGTCGCAGCGATAAAAAAAACCTCATCGTCGACCTTGATCCGGGTATCTCCCTTCGGCTGTATCACCTCGCCTTTGCGGTAGATCGCCGCAACCCGGGCGTCGATTTCCGGCATATGTTCATAGAGCGCAGAGAGCTCGTGGCCTATCAGCGGTCCATTGTCATACGCCCTGACCGCCACCAATCGTACCAGACCACCCGCAAAGTCGAGCACTTGCAAGGCTCCCGGGTATTCGATCAAGCGCAGGATATAGTCAGTAACCACCTGCTCAGGACTGATCAACACATCCACAGGAAAGGCTTCCTGCTCAAATAACTTTGGATAATCAAGATACCCCTGTGATCGCACCCGGGCGATTTTGGTGGGGGTATGGAAAATTGTATAAGCAACCTGGCAGGCGACCATATTGGTCTCGTCGCTGTTGGTAACCGCCAGAATCATATCCGCATCTTCTGCACCAGCCCGCTGCAGGACTCCTGGCTGTCCAGCATGTCCCTTGACGATCCCCAGGTCTAGCCGATTCTGCAACTCATTTAAGAGTTCTTCATTCTGATCCACAACCGTGATGTCATTGGCTTCACTGGCCAATGCATTGGCAACGGAGCGGCCGACCTGGCCTGCACCCAGGATGATTATTTTCATTCTTGCAACCCGCTTACAGACGAAAGATGCTGAATCTTAACCGAGTTATTCACAAAATGCCCAAGACTCTGTGGGTAACAAACGGCTTGTATAACAGAAAGTGCACATTCACCTACCAACATCATCAATTCTCTCATCAATCTGGACTCCAGTTAGATAGACAATAGCAAGAGATAGAAGCACCAGCCTGTTCCGGTCTCTGGAATTGAAATAAAACCATTATCAGGCTGACCTCAGTGAAATTCGCTCCGATGTGAAAGTCGTCGCGAATGAATTGCTTTCCCACCTAAAAACCACTGAGCAACCTGTTTCTGCTGGTAGATAACCTGGGCGGCTCAAGTCAGAAAGAACAGATCAAAGCAATACAGCACGCACTGCTGAAGGAGCAAGCGATTATCTTCTTCCCCGCCGGTGAAGTCTCCCGGATCCGGCCAATGGAGTCAGGGACAGCAAGTGGAACAGCGGCTTCCTGCGTTTTGTCAGGCGCACCAATTCGTCCTTACTGCAGGTATATATAAAAGCCCGTAATTCCTCCCTTTTCTATGCTACTTCTGCGGTCTACAAACCGCTTTCGGCAATGCTCCTGGTACAGGAGATGTTTGCCCGGAAGACCCGCACTATCAGTATACGGATAGGAGAGATGATCCCCAACGACAGCTTGCGGAGACCTGAATTCGCACTACGCACCCAGGTCAAGATGATAAAAAAGCATGTATACCAGGTTGGTCGTAGCAAGAGCGGAGTGTTTATCACGGAGAAATCCACTGCTCACCCTCAACCTCAACCTCAACAATGAATCAAAGCTGAACTGAAAAATGCGCAAGCGTTGGGATCGACTCGGGATGACAAGGCCATCTACCTGGTCGACTATACCTTGCCTTCAATGTCGATCCAGACTTCTCGAACTGTATTGATGGCCTGGTCTGCGCTGAACTTGACCAACTGAAACCGAATAAACGCAAAAGAAATATCGACAATTAGAGGTAAATAACTATGGATCTCGCAGATATGGCTGATAAACAGATCGAGGATCGACTCATAACAGCCCTCGCTAAGTCTAAGAATAACTACTCAAGTGCAACACCCGGATACTCAAGTCATTGCGAAGAATGCGGTGAACCGATCCCGCCAGAGCGGCACAGAATACTGCCGGGGTGCGCCACTTGTGTAGACTGCGCGAATCTACTTGAACAGGCCAACCGAATCTGGGGCAAGGATCTTGGTACCTGGTGGGTGTAGGATTGCGGAGTACGGAAGACCTGGTAAACCTCCCTAACGACGATCTTCGATCTCAACTTCAAGCGAATGGATCCTAGTATAGAGATTCAACCACTCCATCCACGCAACCTTTGCCATGCGAGAGATATTCCCACCAAGCTGCTTCAGGGGATATCCGAGGCAGACATTTTCAAACTGTTCAGGCACCTGGTGCAAAGGCTGGTCGAAGGAGAGTATGCTTTCTAGAAAGAGGTATGCCAGCCGTCTGATTTATATCAGTGAGTCTGCTTTCTCGATTTAGGTTTCCTTTCCTCCTCGTCCCAACGGTCTTCGCTCAGCTCAAAATTATCAAGCTTTCCTTTCATCGCACGGGCCAGTTTTATCAAGTCATCCGTACCCACTGACTGATGGGTCGCATTTTCGAGGGCATTGGTGTTCAGATCCATCATGGTAAGTACTGTGGATTTTGCCTGTTCCACTGTTTGCAATTGTTGTAAGTTTGCTGTTTCGATGGCAACTGCCACTTCTCCAATCCGCTGAACCTCACTATCGATACGAGAGAGTTGAGTCAAGGACGCTTCTGTCTTTTTGACCGTATCGTCGATGGATTCACAACCCTGCCGCATCGCTTCGTCTACCTTCTGTGTCCCGCTTTGGATTCTTTCGATCATCTCCTGGATCTCTCTGGTGGAATGGCGGGTGCGTTCAGAAAGGGTACGCACCTCGTCTGCCACCACGGCGAATCCACGACCCTGTTCACCAGCACGGGCCGCTTCAATGGCAGCATTCAGGGCCAGGAGATTGGTTTGTTCCGCGATGGCGTTGATCACCTCAATAATGCTTCCAATGGTATCGCTGTCCTGCCTTAGGATGGTTAATTCATTCACCGCCTGATTCATTTTTTCTTCCAGGCTGTGAATACTGGTTATAGTCTGCTCTACGATCCCCTTGCTGCCATCAACAGATATTTTCCCATCCTGAGCCGCCTCGGCAATCTCCGTAACATGTCTGGAAACCGTGCTGGCTGCGCTCAGCAGATCCTCCATACCTCGAGAGACCCCATCACTGTATGTCTGTTGGACTATCGCCACCTGGGAAATAGAGTTATAAGTTTCCGCCAGTTCCTTTGACATGGGCACCAGACGCGACGCGGAGGCGGCAAATTCCATCAATACATTTTCGGTTTTCTCCATAGAGCCGTTGATCCCTGCCCATAATTTTCCGATAACCCCACTTTCACTTTGATTAATCCGAAATCGAAGATCAATATGGCCAGAATCTTTCATGCCATTGAACACACTCGCTGTGGATGCTAACCGATCAATCCAGAACAACTTGAAAAATCCCCAGCATGCAAGTAGCAACATGACATCTTGGGAGAGGGCAATCCAAATGCCATAGTCATTTATCCAGTTCTCAAACGTGAGATCAATAACGATTGCGGAAAGCACAGCAATCACTGAAATCACAAAAACTATTATTTGCTTGCTAATCATCACCAGTTATTTTGCCAGTGGTTTTCAGACGCATACTGTCACTATATCGGACTAGAGAAACTTTTTGGGAAACTTCAAACACAATTCAACTTTTGCCTGGTCAGTAAAATCTAAAGCTTCACATCAAGCTGATTCAGACGATTAGACGGTTGGCCCATTCGGCTCATAGTATTTACCGCCACCATGGCCAACTTATTGATTATAAAGACAACAATGGTTGTTGCGACAGTTAGGCGAGAAACTTTAGTTTAGAATACATTTGGTTAACTACTCGCTTTTTTGGAGTCCCAGTAAGTGACTGAGCCTGGAGGGAAACCTGGCAATCGTCCGGCAGCAGAGGCCGATTTCAAATGTGGCGTGAAGGGAGGACTTACGGGCTTCAGTGTGAAATTTTGTCGGGAAACAAGCCGATCATAGCTGTCTATTTTGTTCACAAAACCTTATGCAATTGCTGAAATAATCGGCCAGAGAATGACTATAAAATCCTCTCGATTCGAGTCGATCCAAAGGAGCCATCCTGATGTCGAATTGGCCATCGCTTTGCAAGCAACTAACGACGGTCTTTGATCTCAACCTCAAGTGAACGGAGCTTGCGATAGAGATGAGTCCGCTCCATACCCACTTCCTTTGCCATGCGCGAGATATTTCCATCATGCTGCTTCAGTTGATACTCAAGATAAACCTTCTCAAACTGTTCGCGGGCCTGCCGCAAAGGCTGATCGAACGAAACCATCGACTCCAGACCACCCACACTCACGCCAAGATCCGATGACCCAAGCGCTGACTCAACCTCTTCCTGGGTGATCTCATCACCCGTACCGAGGATCAGTAGTCGCTGCACTAGGTTCTTCAGTTCCCGGACATTACCGTACCAGGGGTGGTTGCGCAGTTTGTTCTGCGCGCCTACTGTAAAATGACGGTAGGGTAATTTTTCATGGTTCACATACCAGTCCACGTAGAATCCCAATAATTCGGGAACATCCTCCGCATGCTCACGTAAGGCAGGGACGTGCAAAGGCACCACATTCAGGTGGTAAAAAAGATCCTCACGGAACACACCGGATTGCACAGATTCTTCAAGATTATGTCGAGTAGCGGCAATGATTCTTACGTCCACGCTGACTGGATCAGTACCGCTTACACGCAGGAATGACCCGGTATCGAGCGCGCCGACCAATTGGCTCTGCACCTCCAGGTCCATATCCGCTACCTCATCCAGGAACAGCGTGCCACCCGCCGCCTGCTCAAATCGGCCGTAGTGAATGCGTCCACCCTCCTCCTGACCAAACAACTCCCTCGCGGCATTGGTCTTAGCAATCGCGCTGACCCCCAAATCCACGAATGGCCGATCGCGACGGATACTTTGTGAATGCAGATAACGCGCCAACGTCTCACGTCCACTCCCCGGTTCACCAGTAATCAATACCCAGGTATCGTGTTGGGCAATGCGCTTCACCTGCTCCCGCAGACGCTGCATCATTGTACTGCGGCCGGCTGGCTCGTGGACTGTCTGACCATAACGCCGCAAGCCGACATTTTCCTGTTTCAACTGTTCTGCTTCGAGGGCGCGTTCCACGGTTAAGAGCAGCTTCGCCAGCGAAAGCGGTTTCTCCAAAAAATCGTAGGCCCCAAGCCGGGTGGCCTCAACCGCTGTTTCGACAGTGCCGTGGCCAGACATCATGATCACCGGACAGGGCAGGCCTTCTTCATCCTCACCCCACTGTTTGAGCAATGTAATGCCATCCACATCCGGCATCCAGATATCCAGCAGAATCAGGTCGGGACGACGTTCACGCAGTGCCTGTTTCGCTGACTTGCCGTCTTCCGCCGCAACGACTTCGTAATTTTCATCCTCGAGAATCTCTTTCACCAGATTGCGAATATCCGGCTCGTCATCCACAACTAGAATTTTTGCCCCACTCATACTTCATTCTCCACGTTGTCCAGCATCGGGAGCTGCACCACCAGCCGGGCGCCCACTGCCAAATTCTCAGCCCAGAGATTCCCCCCGTGCTCCTCGACAATCTTCTTCACGATCGCCAATCCAAGGCCGGTGCCTTTGGGTTTACTGGTCACATAGGGCTCAAACAGGTTTTCCATCATTGCCTCATTAAATCCCGGACCATTATCCTCGATGCGCACTTCATAAAAAGGGCGATCATCATTAGTGATCTGCTGGGTGATTAAAACAACCCTGCCATCGCCCTGATCAGCCACTGCCTCGCGGGCATTTTTCAAGAGATTGTGCACCATTTGCCGCACCCGTAATGGATCGACCTCAACCCTAGCCCCCTGCGCATTCAATTCAGCCTGGAATTCAACTGCTTGATCCACCCCGCGATAAAGTTCCACAACCTCATCGAGAAGACTGTCTGCTTCGAGCGATTTCAATTCCACCTTGGGTGGTCGGGCATATTCGGAAAAATCGTTCACCATAGACTTCATCGCTTCCACCTGCTGCACAATAGTGTGGGTTGCCCGGTCCAGGATCTCTGCATCTTTGGCGGGCATGGTTTGCAAATACTTACGCCGCAAACGCTCTGCGGAGAGCTGAATAGGCGTCAGGGGGTTTTTGATTTCATGCGCCAAACGCCTTGCGACTTCACCCCAGGCAGCATCACGCTGGGCACTGATCAGGGCAGTCACATCGTCAAATAAAACAATGTGGCCTTTGCGCCCGTTGGGTTGGGCAAATGGTGTGGTACGGCAAGTCAGCACCTTTCGCCCACCAGTCCCTTGGAGCGTCAACTCTCCACGCCATTCCTGCTGTGTTTCCATTAAAGGTTCATAAAGTCCATCGACAAACTGTTTTAACACAGATGACTCAGAAGCAAGCGCTTTCAATTGCATATCAGTCATCTGCTGCAAGCTAATGCCGAGGATCTTTTCCGCTGCCGGGTTGGCAGTGCGTAACCTATGCGTGGCATCGAAAGTCAATACGCCGGAAGACAGCCGATCAAGTACGGCCTCCAGATAGGCGCGCTGCCCTTCCACCTCACGCTGACTCCTGTCTGCCTGATCCCTTGCCTGGGCGATACGCCGGGTCATGGCATTGAATGAAGCCACCAGAAAGGCCAGTTCATCCGCCCTGCGTGGCACCGGTAACTGCCGATCATAATCACCTTCCGCCACGGCCCGGGTACCCGCTGCGATATTCGTAATTGGCAACACCAGACGGCGAGCGGTATAAAACGCGATCCAAACCGCAGACAACACGCCAAACAGCATCACCAGAAACAGTGTCAATGAGAAGTTACGCTTCAAAGACTGGCGTAGAAAGGACAGCTCCTTGTAGCGGTTATAGGCCAGCTCCAATTTGTCTGACAGTGCGCTGACCCTCTCTGACGAAGGATAAATACCCAGCAGAGCAAAAGGTCTGCCGAGGGGATCCGGTACCGCAACCCTGATCATGAGTTCGTCATTTTCACGGGTCAGTCCCACATAGCTTTGGCCATCCCGCAACTGTTGCAGAATAAAATTATCCGGCTTTACAGGCGCTAGTTCAGTTGCCACTGCATTCGAGTAGGCAATAATCTGGCCACCCAATTCGGTAAGAGAGAGTTCCAATGCCCCCGACTGCTGTCGAAGTTCCGCTACGGTCAGGGAAAGCGCGGTTTCGGAGGTATCATCGATACTAAGTAGCTGCTGCTCGGTGTATTTCAGCCACACCCGTTGATTCAAACCCAGCGACGCCTGCCCGAGCTCACGGGCATCTTCCATGGCCTGGTCGATCTTTACATCGAACCAGCTGTCGATACCACCCTGCAAGAAGCTGAAGGAATAATAATAGACCACCCCCACAGGAGCCAGCGAGATCATGACAAAGATAACCACCATGCGAACCGTCAAGCGAGAACCGGCACGATGGCGCAGATACTGGCGTATCAGACGAATGGTGTTGTAAGTGATGAGACCGATGAGAATGAACATCCCCAACAGGTTGACCAATAGTAGAGGCACAAAATAGCGGCTGAGTTCAGCGGAGTTCTGTACCGCGCTGCTCATCAGGTGCAAAGAGACCAGGAGCAACACTAACAGCAGAGCGACGGACGATCCGCCAAAACGCAGACGTTTTACGGTTTTAGAGGCCATTGGCTCCATTCACTCGTCAATTTCCAACCCTTGCCCAGATAGGCCAGTGGGCGCAGAGGCAACGGCAGTGATTCGATATCCAGTTCCGCACGCAGACGAACATGGTATTCCTCGTCAGGCGACAACTCATCAGTCGTGACCAGCTGCATACGCTGCAGGTCACCGAGCGTATGCAGTGCTGCATCCCTGGTGACGAAGCTCTCCTCATCACCACTTTGCAGATCGACAACCCGATACAGGTCTGTCAAAGCAAGATAACGAATCTGATAGCGCAGCCTGTGTTCCGCTGGAGGCTGCTCCCAAAAGCTGCCCCAAACCTTTTCCACCAACATCCGTACTTCCAAAGTCAGAGGCACGCCATTGCTCAAGGCCTCCAAAGCAATCTCACTCAATTGATAATCGACCTGCATACTCAACAGATACTGATTACCCTGTTTTTCAATCTGCACCTCTCTGAGGTGGAAATCCGCCGCGCCCGCCCAGCCAGTCCAGAGCAGCAGAAACAGGCAGAAAAGGCGCTGCATGCTGCTCATGCAGGAGCCTTTTCCAAGAGCGCATAATAGAATCCATCCATCCCCATCATGCCGGGCGCAATCTGCCGGCCCACTTTGCGCGCTTCACCCCAAGAACTTGGAATTGGCAGTTCCCGGGCACTCGGCTCCTGCCCCAGAAAGGCAGCAACTTGCAGTTCATTTTCTTCAGGCAGAATCGAACAGGTAACATAGAGCAATAATCCGCCTGGTTTCAGAAGCGGCCATATTGCAACCAGGATCTGGTGCTGTAATTTCGTCAATGCCGTGACATCCTCAGGCCTGCGCAGATATTTGATATCAGGATGACGCCGTATGACACCACTGGCTGAACAGGGCACATCCAGCAGGATCCTGTCATAGTGACGCTTGCTCCACTCACCCTGAGGCCTTGCAGCATCACCCATTACTACTTCAGCATTCAACTTCAGGCGCGTCAGGTTCTGATCGATCTTTTGCAGACGCGCTG
Organism: uncultured Gammaproteobacteria bacterium; assembly: GCA_963797085.1. Lineage (GTDB taxonomy): Bacteria > Pseudomonadota > Gammaproteobacteria > Chromatiales > Chromatiaceae > JASJBU01. The sequence continues at coordinate 238,276 of CAWCOA010000006.1, read as the reverse complement.
CATCCACATCTAGCGCGGTTACCCTCAACGCCTCGGCCGATTCCAGGATATGACCCGTCTTACCACCAGGTGCCGCACATGCATCCAAAATCCTTTGTCCGGAATGGATCTGCAGCAATTCAGCCGCCAACTGAGCACCACCATCCTGCACTGAGACCACACCCTCCGCAAAACCAGGCAGCGACATGACATCAACCGGTTCAGCCAGGACCACCCCGGAGCTGGTTTGCAGCATTGCCGTTGCGGAGATCGCCTGATGCCGGAGGTGTTCAAGATACTCATTCCGCCCCGCGAGCCGTCGATTCACCCTCAAACTCATCGGAGGCCGTTGATTCATCGCTGCAGTACGCTCCTCCCACTGTTCCGGCCATCGCTGCTGTATGCGATGCAATAACCAGGCGGGTATGGCGGTCCTGGCTTCGGCATCTCCTTCCAAGGCCTCAAGCAGGCTTTGCTGGCGACGTTGAAATTCACGTAGTACGCCATTGATCAATCCCACCGCCCAGCGCTTGCGCAAACCGTTGGCTGCTCCGGCAGTCTCGTGCACTGCGGCATGATCAGCCACGCGCAGATAGAGCAGCTGATAAAGGCCGATAAACAGTAGTGCACTGACATCACGGTCTTTCGACTTGAGGGGTTTTTTAAGTAGTTGCTGCAACAGTCGGGCAAGGCGCGGATACCAGCGCATGACGCCATAACTCAACTCCTGGGAGAAACTCCGGTCTCGGGGATCATTCAGCTTGGTTAGATGATGCGGTACAGCGTCAGAGAGGGAACGACCCGCGAAGACATCTCTAAGGATCAACGCTGCAACCAGACGAGTATTGAAATCCTTGGACTGACGGCCTTTTGCCGCCACTTTAACCGAGGACAATACCATCCATCCTGTGGGCATTGAGAAAATCTGCTGCCGCCATGGCCCGTTTCCCCGGCATCTGAAGTTTGCGGATTCGCAACAGGTCCCGTCCAGTGGCCACATCGATACCATCCTTGCCGGTCGACACGACTGTACCGGGAGGAACCGACTGAGTCCCTGCCTCGATAACCTGGGTTTCCCAGATGCGCATCACTTTCCCCTGAAAATCAGCCTGTGCCACCGGCCAGGGATTGAAGGCCCGCACTTTACGATCAATCTCTAGTGCCGGCAGACCCCAGTCGATTTGACTCTCCTGCTTATCCAGCTTACTGGCATAATTTGCCAGGGCATCATCCTGCTGTTCCGGTGTAATGGCACCAGCCGCCAGATTTGGCAGGACTTCCAGTAACGCCTGAGCACCAAGGACGGCCAGCCGGTCGTGCAGGGCTCCACCTGTATCATCATCGTGTATTCGACACCTCAGGGTATGCAGCATGGGACCGGTATCAAGTCCTGCCTCCATCTGCATGATAGTGACCCCAGACTCCAGATCACCGGCCAGGATAGCGCGTTGAATTGGCGCAGCCCCGCGCCAGTGAGGCAACAATGAGGCATGAATATTAATGCAGCCGAGGCGCGGGGCATCCAGCACCGCCTGCGGTAGAAGTAAACCATAGGCCACCACCACCATCAGATCTGCATCCAACTGAAGTAATTCTGCCTGTTCAGGCTCTCCTTTGAGTGATTTCGGCTGCTTGATCGGGATCTGATGATCCAGCGCCAGTTGCTTCACCGGACCATAGGTCAACTTACGCCCACGCCCGGCAGGACGATCAGGCTGAGTATAGACAGCAATCACCCTATGTTCGCTGTTGAGCAGCGCTTTGAGCGCCTCTGCAGCAAAATCGGGGGTACCGGCAAAGATTATTTTCAGCGGTTCAGCCACACACAAGTCCTTGGGGAATACAGGTATTGATCATCAGGATTGGGATCAAAATCTCAGACATTGTCCTGACGATAATTAAAGTACTTAATATATTTTCCGGCAGGCCGCTAGATTACCTGATGAGCGTCGGTATCAGGTAGATTTTGCCGGCCCTCCTTCTCCAGTCTCTTGCGGATACGCTGCCGTTTAAGACTGGACAGATAATCGACAAACAGCTTACCGGCGAGGTGATCCATTTCGTGTTGAATACAGACTGCCAGCAAGCCTTCCGCCTGCATTTCGAAAGGCTCGCCATCTCGATTGATGGCCTGCACTCGAATATGCGCGGCTCTGGTCACAGGCTCATAGACTCCAGGCACGGAAAGACAACCTTCCTCCATCTGTTCCACACCATCTTTCTCCAGGATTTCTGGATTAATCAGACACAACGGCTGATTTTTTTCCTCAGAGAGGTCAATAACCACAACCTGCTTGGCCACGTTCACCTGAGTCGCCGCCAGTCCAATCCCGGGAGCCTCATACATGGTTTCAAACATATCATCCACCAGACGGCGGGTAGAATCATTGACTTCCGTTACGGCTTTTGCCCGATTACGTAAGCGTGGATCGGGAAAATGGAGTATATCGAGTATCGCCATCAGTTTTTCCAAATTCTATTAAACAGTTGCAAGATATTGCGCTAACATTATGATCATACTGGAATCTGGGAATAATTTCCGGCAGCAATCAACGCAATTCAGAAGAAATACACCTGGTTCGTATTAAGGGAAACAACATGCCTTATTTTAATCAAAAAATCATCGGATTCATTATTGGCCTGCTCATCTCCTGCAGCGCCCTGGCTGCCGGACCGGTAAATTTGAACCCCGCACACCCGGAACGCCATGTGGTCGTGAAAGGCGATACTCTCTGGGATATCTCTGCCATGTTTCTGCGAGATCCGTGGCTCTGGCCGGAAGTCTGGTTCGTCAATCCTCAGATCCAGAATCCACATCTCATCTATCCGGGTGACGAGATAGTCCTGACCTATGCGGATGGCCGACCACTGCTGACTCTGCACAGAGGCTCAGGCTCAGGTCACAAAAAGCTTTCACCCTCCATTCGCACCAAACCCTTGGATACAGCCATACCTACTATTCCCATGGATGCCATCGCCCAATTCCTCACCCGACCCTATGTCATCGAAGAGGGTGAACTGGAGCAAGCACCCTATGTATTGCATTTTCTTGATGATCACATCGTAGGTGGCGCTGGAATCAGTTTCTATGCAAGAAGCATCGATGAGCAGGAGCCATCCCGTTACTCACTGGTCCGACCCGGAAAACCCTACAAAGATCCCGATACAGATGAGATTCTGGGCTATGAAGCGGCATTCATCGGTGACGCCGATCTGCAACGCACTGGTGATCCCGCCAAATTACTGATCTCAAGCTCAGAGATGGAAGCAGTGATCGGTGACCGTCTGATCAGAATCGAGGACGAAGAACCGATGGTTAACTTCCAACCCTCTGTCCCCGAGACGGAGATCGAAGGACGTATCATCTCTGTGTTGAATGGTGTCTCGCAGATCGGTCATTACAATGTAGTGGTGTTAAACAAGGGCGCTGAAGACGGACTCGAGCCAGGCCACGTACTGGAAATCCTGCAAGGCGGAAACGAAATCCGTGATGTCATCATAGGACGCGGAGCGACTGTCACCCTGCCTCTTGAAGAGGCTGGTCACCTGATGGTATTCCGCACCTTCGACCGGGTCAGCTTTGCACTTATCATGCATGCCACAAAACCACTCCATGTTTTGGACTGGGTCCGGCCTCCCAGAGAAGGTTAACCTTCTCAATCAGATCTGGGGGTGTCATGGATGATCAACCAACGAGGCCCCGTTTGAATCCAGAAGCCTGGCTGCTGGTCAGCCAGGCGCCAGGGATTGGCAGCAGGACATTTCTGAAGCTGCTTGCCCGCTTTGATACCCCAGATGCAATCCTTGCCGCATCGGCAACTCAGCTCAAAGATGCCGGTGCTCCAAAGCCAGCTATTGATTTCCTCTCCAAAAGAGACCGGGAACTCGTCCAACCCTCCTTGGACTGGCTGAGTCAACCCAACCGTCACCTGGTGACTCTTGCCGATCCTCAATATCCAACCCTGCTGGCTGAAATTCACGATCCACCACCTGTCCTCTTCGTACACGGAAATCCAGAACTGCTCAGCCAACCCCAACTTGCTATCGTCGGCAGCCGTAATCCCACACCCTCGGGAACCAACAATGCCAGGGAATTCGCCGCATGCCTTGCCGGCGCAGGATTGACCATCATCAGCGGACTCGCGGTTGGTATCGATGGGGCAGCACACCAGGGGGCGCTGGAGCGCGGCACGACCATCGCGGTCACCGGCACTGGTCTGGACCGGGTATACCCAGCCCGTCACAAGGAGTTGGCCCACCGGATAGTCGAACAGGGGGTGTTGGTCTCCGAATTTCCACCAGGCACTCAACCCAGACCGGAAAACTTTCCCCGCCGTAACAGGATCATCAGCGGACTTTCGGTAGGTACCCTAGTGGTGGAAGCGACCCTGCGCAGCGGTTCATTGATAACTGCTCGCCTAGCCCTTGAACAGGGTCGAGAAGTCTTCGCGATCCCTGGATCGATTCACAATCCACAGGCCAAGGGTGCCCACAGATTGATTCGTGAAGGCGCAAAGCTCGTGGAAACAGCTCAGGATATTATCGATGAACTGGGAACCTTGTTAGGCAGTCTTGATCTTACTGCTGTAAAACCCAGCATGGGAATCGCACAAACAACTGCCAGCCTGGACCCTGATTATGAAAAACTGCTTGAAGCCATGGGATTCGACCCCATCTCTGTGGATGAACTGATCACCCGTACCGGATTGACCGCGGAGTCGGTTTCGTCCATGCTGCTATTGCTTGAATTGGATGGACATGTATCATCTGCACTTGGCGGTTATTATTGCCGCAGCGGTAAATCTGATTCCCGTAAGGCCGGGAGAGAGGAAGCATGAACGAAAATGTGGTCGATATATTGATCTACCTCTACGAAAACTACATGGACGGCGAACAGGCACCACCCTCAGATCAGAATGAGCTTCGTGATGAACTACTGCAGGCCGGCTTTCCCGCCACAGAGATCGACAAGGCATTCGACTGGTTGGACGATCTGGCCCACAATTCTCAATCACCCGGGGGAGAAGCCCATCAAAAGCAGTCACTGCGGATCTATACCGATGAGGAGAACGCGCGCCTCGATCTGGACTCTCGTGGCCTGCTGCTTTTCCTTGAGCAAAACAACATCCTTACCCAGACTGCCAGAGAGCTGGTCATTGAGCGCGCCCTGGCCCTTGACACGCCCTTTATCACCGAAGAAGAGCTGAAGTGGATCATCCTGCTGGTGTTGATGAATCAACCCGGCCAGGAAATCGCCTTTGCCCGTATGGAAGACATGGTTTACAACGAAGCCCCGGTCTTTCTACATTAGTCATTAACGCTTCAATTACGCGGGGCGCTATCATGCCCCGCGTTTTTTTTGGACACCGATATTTTTCATGAACCTGGTTATTGTTGAATCACCGGCTAAGGCCAAAACTATCAAGAAGTACCTCGGAGGGGGCTTTGAAGTCCTCGCCTCCTACGGACATGTGCGGGATTTGGTACCGAAAGAGGGCGCAGTAGACCCCTACAACAACTTCAGCATGAAGTACCAGGTGATCGAGAAGAACGACCGCCATGTGCAGGCCATCTCCAAGGCACTGAAGAAATCAGACGCTCTCTATCTGGCGACTGATCCGGATCGCGAAGGCGAAGCGATATCCTGGCATCTCTCCGAACTCCTTAAATCGAAGGGTAAGCTGAAAGACAAGCCAGTCTACCGGGTAGTGTTCAACGAGATCACGAAAAAGGCGGTGAACGATGCAGTCGCCAACCCACGGGAGCTTTCCCACGAATTGATCGATGCCCAGCAGGCGCGCCGCGCCCTGGACTATCTGGTAGGTTTCAACCTCTCCCCCCTGCTCTGGAAGAAGGTTCGCCGCGGACTCTCCGCCGGCCGTGTTCAGAGCCCCGCGCTGCGCATGATCGTGGAACGGGAACTGGAGATCGAAGCCTTCAAGTCTGAGGAGTTCTGGACCATCGAGGCGGACTCCGAAAAGTCCAAACAAGCCTTCAGCGCCCGCCTGACCCACTACCGGGGCGATAAGCTGGAGAAGTTCAGCATCACCGACGAGGCCAGTGCGAAAGAGGCTGAAAAGACCTTGCTGGAGGCGGGCCAGGCCGGCCTGCAGGTCATCAAGGTCGAGAAGAAACAGCGCCGCCGCAATCCGGCACCGCCATTCACCACCTCGACCCTGCAACAGGAGGCCTCACGCAAGCTCGGTTTCACTACCCAGCGCACCATGCGTACTGCGCAACAGCTCTACGAAGGGGTGGATGCGGGTGAGGGTACCGTTGGCCTGATCACCTACATGCGTACCGACTCGGTCCATCTGGCCGATGAGGCTACCGCCGAGATCCGCAGCTTCATCGCCGAGCGATACGGTCATGACCAGCTACCCAAAGAGGTTCGCCAGTTCAAAACCAAGGCGAAGAATGCCCAGGAGGCCCATGAGGCGGTCCGTCCCACTTCCGTGTTGCGCACGCCGGATGAGATCAAGACCCATCTCAGCAAGGACCAGGCTCGCCTCTACGAGCTGATCTGGAAGCGTGCGGTGGCCTGTCAGATGATCCACGCCACCATACATACCGTGGCGGCTGACCTGCAGTGTGGAACGGACAATATCTTCCGCGCCAACGGCTCGACCATCGCCAAGCCAGGTTTTATCGCCGTCTATCTGGAAGGCAAGGACGATGTAGCTGCCGGGGATGGTGATGAAAAGATGCTGCCCAAGCTGGAAGAGGGAGAAACAGTTCCATTGCGGGCGATCCGGCCTGAACAGCACTTTACCGAACCACCGCCGCGCTACAGCGAAGCAAGTCTGGTGAAAGCCCTGGAGGAATACGGCATCGGCCGGCCCTCAACCTACGCATCTATCATCTCCACCCTGCAGGACCGGGAGTACGTAGTGCTGGAGAAGAAGCGTTTCCAGCCCACTGACGTAGCCCGGGTGGTCAACAAGTTCCTCACCGATTATTTCACCCGCTATGTGGACTATGACTTTACCGCCAATCTGGAAGACGAACTGGATGCGGTGTCCCGCGGCGAAGAAGAGTGGATTCCGCTGCTGCAAAAATTCTGGGGGCCGTTCAAGGAACGCATCGACCACACCCAGGAAAACGTCAAACGCAGTGATGTGACTCACGAGGCACTGGACGAAAAGTGTCCGAAATGTGGCGAACCCCTGTCCATCCGGCTTGGCCGGCACGGCCGCTTCATCGGCTGCAACAACTATCCAACCTGCGACTATACCCGGGACCTGAACGCCGACAAGTCGGAAAAAGAGGAACCAGAGATTGTCGAAGGTCGCAGCTGCCCGGAGTGTAACTCTGAGCTGGTGATCAAACGGGGCCGCTACGGCAAATTTATCGGCTGCTCCAGCTATCCGAAATGCCGCTATATCGAGCCGTTGGAGAAACCGCAGGATACCGGTGTATCCTGTCCCAAGTGCAATAAAGGCACACTGCTGAAGCGCAAGTCACGCAAGGGCAAGATCTTCTTCTCCTGCTCAACCTATCCGGACTGCGACTATGCGGTATGGAACGAACCGGTGGCCGAACCTTGCCCCCGCTGCGGCTGGCCGGTACTGACCATCAAGACCACCAAACGCAGCGGCACAGAGAAGGTCTGCCCGCAGAAGGACTGCTCATTTGCCGAGCCTTACGATCTACCTGAAGAGACAAAACTATAACGCGCAGTTCCGCCCTTTGGGTGCATCCGGCAATCATCCAGTTAGAGCTGATACACACTGGCGATGATCTTCACCGCCTCGTCCATATGCTCAAACAAATGGCTGCCATCTTCAAAGGCGTGGATTTCAGCAATACCCGAGTAGATTGAATCGGCAATCCGCCAATCGATCAGCTCATCTCCCTTATCGAGCAACAGCGTGGTTGGCACTTCCCCATCAGTAGCATCAATGGCGAACTGGCGGGTTGCCGCAACCATCTCCTCCGATAGATAGTAGCGTTCATCCAGCGCCTCATTGAATTGCCAGCCGATGAACTGTCTGAGCAGTTCCCAGGGTTCCAGGGCCGGATTGATCATCACCAGATGGTCTACCGAAAACTGTCGGGACAGATACTGAGCATAGAACCCGCCCATTGAACTGCCTATCAGTAGCAGGGGCTGATTGGCTTGCTTCACCTCCTCCACGAGAATCCCCAATTCCGCACTGAGCGATTGCACCGCCTGATCCGGTTGCTGTACCGGATAGGTTGGGCTCAACACGGCAACAGGCGCCAGCGCTTCTCGCAGCACCGCAGCCTTACCCGAGTTGCCTGAACTGTTCAATCCATGCAGATAGAGGATCACATTCTCACCATATATCGTTGAATCTGGATGTGTAGGATCTTACCCAAATTTAGCGGCAAGCATTAACCCGACTTCGCCAAAGACTAGCTTTCCTTCCTTGACCTTACTCGCCATTGCCGGTAGCGTCCCAGTCCCTGAAGGTGCCTGATACAAAAACATCGGGATAAACGGGAAGCTGGTGAAAAACCAGCACTGCCCCCGCAACGGTAAGTAGATTATCGCTCCAACACTGGCCACTGTGCACTCAGACCGAATCTGGGCATGGGAAGGCGTTGGAACCAGGAGTCATTCCAATCTGCGAGTCCGGATACCGGCCTTCAGAGAATAACCGGTGTTGCGGAGGGTGACTCAACGGGATCAGACGCCTGCTACGCAGCTTGGTTGCACTGGCGCGAGCATCCTTTTTCTCCCTCATACACACCCAATTCGAAAATCTCATGGCACGGGTGTGTGCCGCCATGGAGAAATAGATGTCAACATTGCGCGCTGGAGTATTGCTGTTATCCGTCCTTGCCTATCTGCCTTTTTTTCACGCCAATGCTGATGTTGTATTGCCGACCCTGCTGATCAGCACCACACGTAGTGAACAGAGCAACATAGAGACACCGGCCAGCATCACGGTTATAACAGAACAGGAAATCCATAAGCATCAGCCTCGCAGCCTGCTTGAACTATTGAAATCCCGTGGTGGATTACAGATAGATGACCTGTCCGGAAATGGCCAAAGCGCCACCATCGATATGCGCGGTTTTGGCCCAACTGCCGGCTCCAACACGCTGATATTGGTGGATGGACGTCGTCTCAACAACAGCAGTGACCGGGCCAGCCCCGACCTGAACAGTATCGATCTGCATAACGTTCAGCGTATCGAAATCATCCAGGGCAGCGCGGGTACCCTGTTCGGTAATCAGGCAGTGGGCGGCCTGATCAATATCATCACCAGACGACCAGAAAAGTTTCAGGCGCGGATAAGCGCAGGCGCGGGAGATTATGCCGGCTACCGCTTGCATGCCGATCTCAGCGACCGGTTGACCAACAGCCTCTCATATAGAATCTCCGGAAATAAAAGCGAAAACGATAACTACCGGGACAACAATCAGTCAGAACGGAAGGATCTGAGTATTCGCCTCGACTCGGAATACCAATCCGGCTCATTGTTCTTCGAACATCAGTACCTCGATGACTTCCAGGAGTTACCCGGCTCGCTTTTCTCTGATGAACTCGCCCTCGACCGGCAACAATCGGTTGACGCCTATCAAGGGGATTTCAGTCATAGCCAATCCCATCTCAGCCGTCTCGGTCTGCAGCAAGACATCACTCAACACTGGTCCTTCGAAGGCGAATTTACCTATCGCGACAATGCGCGTAACTTTCAAACCAGCTTTCGCACCTTTCCAGGCACAGAGGCCACTCAAGACCGCAAGGTCAAGGGCCTGAATCCGCGGTTTATCGGCGTCTATCCCCTCTCATCGGGAGAACTGCTGATCACCAGCGGTGCCGATTTTGAGCGCACCGACTATGAGTTGCAGACCGCTTTTGGTCCGCAGATCCTGGAGCAGGAAATCGCTGCCTATTATGCTCAGATTGTCTTTCCCATCAGCCATCAATGGTCTGCCACCACAGGCATACGCTATGCAGAGATAGAAAACATCATTAACAGTGAAGTACCGCCCGTGAGGCTCGATGACAGTGTCTCGGCCGGTTCCCTGGGCATGGTCTATCGACCGACAGAGGATTTGCGGCTGTTTATACGGGCTGACCAGAACTATCGCTTTGCCACGGTCGACGAACATACCAATGTCATTTACGGGCAACCTGTTGGCATCGACAACCAGACCGGTACTTCTTATGAGGCCGGTGTTGAATGGAACAAACAGACAGCTCAGGCAAAAATGGTGCTATACCTGCTGCAGCTGGAAGACGAGATCAGTTTCGATGCGAGTGGTTTCGTCAACATCAATCTGGACAAAACAAGGCGCCGGGGATTAATTCTGGAAGGTCGATGGCCATTAAACAGTCAACTGTTGATTGGCGGCAGCTTTACCTATACCGACCCTGAAATCACCGCCGGTCCGTTCCAGGACAAGCGCATTCCCTTGGTCGCTGCCCGCACGGCACGACTCTCAGCCGATTGGGATCTCACTACCTATTGGTCGGTGCTGGCCGAGGTACAGTATGCCAGTGAGCGAGTTTTGGGCGGCGATTTTGACAACCGTTTTCCAACCTTGGACGAATACGCAGTTGTCAATTCCGCGTTTAGTTTTCACCAGCAGTCCTTGGCGTCTGAATTTAAAAATCAACAACCTGCTGGACCAGGAATACGCCAGTTCAGGGGCTGTTGGTTTTGACGAGACCTTCACATCGAGAGATGCCTATTTCCCCGCAGCGGAACGCAACTTCTGGCTATCGGCAGAATATACGTTCAAGTAAATAACGCGATTAAAAATGACGGTCCGTCTACCCCAGCTTCATACAACGCCTCTCCTGCTCTGCTTGCTATCGACAGCATGTTTAACCATGGCTGATGAGGCAGTGCCCAAGCGAGTGGCGTCTGTCAATCTGTGCACCGACCAGTTATTTCTGATGCTGGCCGAGCCCGCCCAGATCGCTTCCATCAGTCATCTGGCCAGGGATCCCGATAGCTCTTTCGTGGCGGATGAGGCTTTAAAATATCCGATCAATCACGCGCAGATTGAAGAACTGCTCGGCGTGCAACCCGACCTGGTACTGGCGGGGGCCTATACCGATCCCCGTCTGCTGCGGCAATTGGAGCATTTCAACATACGCGTGGAGCAGTTCCCCCTGACCCACTCCATCGAAGGCATCAAGGCAGATATTCGACGTATGGCAGAGCTGCTGGGGCGCGCGCAGCAAGGCAGGCAGCTTATCCAAATAATGACAAACAGGATTGCACAGACTCCGACGGGGACTGCTCAGGACTCACCAGCCAAAGCAATCTTCTACCAGCCCAGAGGCTTTACCAGCGGCAAAGGCACCCTGCAGGATGCAGCCCTGAAGGCCGCCGGTTGGCGCAACATCGCAGCCGAACAGGGCATCCAAGGCTACGCCCCGATTGATCTCGAAGCCCTGCTGCTGGCAATGCCGGAGCAGCTTTTCACCTCGAGTCATAGCACCGGAACCCAATCACGAGCCCAGCAGCAGCTCCAGCATCCAGCACTGCAGCGACTCCTCGAGCACCAGCCAATCCGCGAGATCCCGTTCAAATACTGGATCTGCGCCGGACCGATGATCGCTGATGCCATTCGCGACTTGAATACGGCTCATGGCAAATAAAAGACGTGCGCAACTCCGTTTGCTGGGCCTGCTGACAACCAGCCTGGTGCTGCTTTTTCTCCTCTCGGTCTTTACCGGCACTCAGACTATTCCCCTTTATCAGGCCCTGCTCGAAAGCATTACCGATACTGGCAGTATCTACGCCATCATTCTCACCGAGGTGCGCCTGCCCCGCAGTCTGATCGCCCTGTTTGCCGGCGCCTCCCTGGGGCTCTGTGGTGCGGTAATGCAGTCCCTGCTACGCAATCCCCTGGCCAGCCCGGGACTCGTCGGCAGCGCCAGCGGCGCGGTGCTCGGTGCGGTGTTTGCCCTTTATTTCGGACTCACCAGCCTCTGGCCCGCCGCCCTGCCGTTGAGCGGAATCCTCGGTTCACTGGGCGCCACCTTGCTGGTCTACCTGCTGGCCGGTCGTCACGGAGGCACCCTGAGCCTGATCCTGGCAGGGGTGGCGATCAACGCTTTCGCCCTGGCGCTGGTTTCGTTGCTGCTGAATCTGGCTCCCAGCCCCTATGCGGTACAGGAGATTGCCCTGTGGATGCTCGGCTCCCTGTCGCATACCAGTATGAATGAGTTCTGGATCATGCTCCCAGGCACCCTGCTGGGCTGGCTGCTGCTATTACGCTTGGGGCAACCACTGGACCTGTTGAGCCTGGGGGAAGAGACCAGCCGATCGATGGGCGTCGACCTGCCACAGCTACGCTGGCGCATCTTTCTCGCAGTGGCCCTGGCGGTTGGCTCGGCGGTTTCGGTAACCGGCTCGATCGGCTTTATCGGCCTGGTAGTGCCGCATCTTCTGCGCCCCTTGGTCGGCTATCGGCCAAGCCGACTTCTGCTGGCTAGCGCCCTGGGTGGAGCAATGTTGCTGTTGGCCGCCGACATTGCAGTTCGGCTGCTGCCAGCACATACCGAGATCAAGGTCGGCGTGCTGACTTCACTCATTGGCGCGCCTTTTTTCCTCTACCTGATCATTCAGAGCCGGCGGTTGCACGCATGAAACTTCTGCAGGGAACAGCTTTGTCACTCTGTCTCGATGGCCGGAAGATCCTCGATCAAGTCGATATCGATCTGCAGCCGGGAGAGATGCTCGGCCTGATCGGCCCCAATGGCGCGGGCAAGAGCAGTCTGCTGAAAATGATCGCCGGTCTGCTCGAACCAGACACCGGGACATTGCGCCTGGCTGACAAAGACTTTTCATCGATCTCCCTGGCTCAGCGCGCCCGATGCATCGCCTGGCTTTCTCAACAGGGCGAGGTTCATTGGCCACTGAGCGTGGAGACACTGCTCGAGATCGGCCGCTCGCCGCAACTCTCCCCCTGGCAAAAACCGACTGAGGCAGACCGTAAAGTGATCGAGCGGGTGCTGTCGGAAACCGATCTGACAGGTCTACGCGAGCGTCCATTCAACACCCTTTCAGGCGGTGAGCGGGCCCGCGTGCTGCTGGCGCGGGCATTGGTGTCGGAACCACAGATCCTGTTGGCCGATGAGCCGGTAGCGGCGCTGGATCTGGCCCACCAGCTAGACGTGATGTCGCTGCTCTCCAGCTATTGCAAAACGGGTCGGGGTGTCATCGTGGTGCTGCACGACCTCTCCCTGGCGGCCCACTTCTGTCATCGGCTGCAGTTATTGCACCATGGCCAGGTGCTCGCTGTGGGCAGTGCCAAGTCCGTACTCAGCCCAGAACATCTGATGACGGCCTACCAGATCAAACCAAGGGATATTAAAACGGATGACCCATTCGCCATCAACTGGCAACGAATTGGCGTACCAGGGGTAACCAGATAGCAGCGCTGAACAGAATCAGAATGTTTGCCCGAGAAAGAGGTAAGCTGCTCGATTTTCGACCTCGGCCATGCCGTATCCGATATACAGCGGCCCTATGGGCTATCCAATCACACAACTAGCGCTAAAGTATATTTTTGGACAGCACCAACCAACCGAGCTAATTCGCAGCTTATATAAAATCAGTCTAGTTTAGATCCTGTTATCACCTGACCGACCTATAATCCGAGCATTTCATCAGGCGCCACTGTTCGCGGCGCTTCCTGCATCATTGCTGTGTCGTCGCTGTAAACAATAGAGTAACGACCATTTCGACAGCGTTGGGCATAGAGCCTGATTCCCTTGTAGGGTCCAGTTGCCGATTCGCGAAACGTATACCAATCGCCCAGCATACCCTTGCCACGCGGTTTTCCGTATTCACTCGCCAGATAGGCTGCGATCTTTTTTGTGGTTTCACAAGCAGACGCCTTTTCAACCGGCAACTGCTCAGCAGAAATGGCATAGATGATGCCATCCTTGTTGGTCTTCAGTGAATAAGCGTTGAAATACTGATTGGGTGTATTCGGTTCGACCTGATAAAGGGTACCGGTGTATTCAGTTTTACCCTCTCCCCTGGTTTTGTACTTCTTCTCTTCCTGGCTGATGATCTTTGTCACCATCCAGGGGGCAAAACTCTCTCCTAGCGGGATAGCAAAGGCCCCAGTGATGGGTAATTGGGTCTCTTCCAGAGTTGTTTGAGTCTCCGCCTCGGCTCTCTCGACAGGTACCGGCAATCCCTGCTCGGTGTCAGTTTGTTGCACAACGGTGCCTTCGGCAACCGGTGCTGGAATTTCCTTGCTGTCTGCTTCTTGCTCTGCCTCTGTGGTTGCCGCAACAGGGCTCTGTTCTGTTTGCTGAACGGCGCTCTCGCTACCAATGCCCACAGATGTATAACCCCCTACTGAAACAGTCAGCAGGGTCACAAGGAGTTTTATTAGTGTCACTTGCATTTTGTCCTCAATCTATTAGCGCATGGCGAAGAGAATGGTTATTGATCAGCACCGTAAAACTACCGTCAAGCGACAGCTTGCTTGTAAAGAAACAGGATTCGGATCGTTTGTCCAGTTCAAGGAATCAATGACGCTTAACAAAAACGGTGAGGGTGAAACCCTCTCCGGTAGTTTTGTACTTGAAGATTATTGTTATCAGGCGGACCGTCGTTGCCAACGGCCCGCCATGGTTTATGCGCTTCCCTGCGCGTTTTCATTTAACAACCTACTCTACCGATGTTCCAGGTAGCGTGTAGGAATTATCCACCGAGATGTAATCATCCAGATACCAGATCCGACGGAACATGGAGTCGCCGTCAATGAACTCACCGTGCTCATCCACATTGAACTGTCCCCATACACCGTAGAGGAAGTCGCCGTAAGGACTGGCAGTGATGCTGGCCTCTTCGGACAGAGCGTCCTGGAAGCCTTCGAGGGTGTCGAACTCGTTACAGAATCCGGTACCCACGGCCCAGTCAACGTCCGGATCGTCATGCGCGTTGTTGGGATAACAATCTTCGATGCTACTAAGGCCAGTATCGAGTTCTGTCCAAACGGTGAAGTGATCGCCGAAGAATTCAGCACGACCATAGCCCAGATTCAATGGCTCGGCTTCACCGAATTCAACCGTGGTGTTATCACCGTCCTCAAAGACCACGAAGTTACGTGATGGATTAATGAAGTCGGTTGGATCGATAGGCTCATAGATTGCCCACTCCAGATCACCATCGGTGGTACAGCTTTAGGTGGAATACCGCCGGCTGCTGTGTAGCGAGGATCGAGAATGGTGTTAGCCATCGATTTCAGCTGAGACACATTACGGGACTGCTCAGGAACTCCTGCTTCGTACGAGGTACACATGTGTGTATCCAGTGTAGAGTCTGCGCCATCACGCATGGTTTCACAGGTGGTAGTACCGGCACCACTATAAGTCACGCCATCGGAAGCGATGAAGCTAGTAGGGGTAGTTCCCCAGGTGAGACCAGCGTCAAAAGAACGCCTTGTGTACAGCTCGTAACGGTCATGACCGACGGTATTGAGCTTCCAGTTAGGCGACCAGGCATAGATCATCATGATGTGGTTGCCATCGAGGAAGCCACGGTGTGCCTTGGACACCTCGAGTGGGTTATACCAGGACGCATCGTCCATGTTACTGCCGATCAGTGCACTGTCAGGCTCGGTACCGCAGGCTGCTGCTTCCATAGCGGCATCATTACTGACATTGTCACCATCCCATCCGGGGCACTCATACCAGCTCAGCATCTTGTCGAAGGTCTGGCTGTCTTCCGGATCGGTCACACTGGAGCAGAGTTGACCAAAGGTTGCATCATCCACACAGGTCATGTCGGCTACGCCGGGGCAGAGACCGTCGGCAGTACCTGAATCACCTGTAGTCGCCTCACAGGTATAAGGTGTGCGCGCGGACAGGTTGATCGGTGCAGCCATGCACAGGCCATCCGGATAGTTCGGGTTAGAGCCATCGGTAAAGTACTTAACACCCAGTGTCTCTGTACCTTCACCGTCGTAAAACGCACATACAATGTTACTGGCATCGTATGGGTTTTCGGTGGTTTCATCCACATCCGCTGGCGCGACAATGCGTCGTGTACTGATATCCGCAGGACCACCCTGATTCACAATACCCTGTTTCCACAGTGGCATAGCGACCAGACCGTCTTGTGTGCCGCCGGCCGTTGCTTTCGAAGCCGGCTGGGACATCATGCTGGTACGACGAGCGATCTCGGTATTGAAGATCTTGTAGTTCAAATCGCCAAAGTCCCACATATCCGCAGTATCCATCGGTGGATAGTAGACACCGGTATGCCAGTTAACTTCTGGCTGATTGAGCTGAGCACCCTGAACCAAAACGTTGCTGAGCAGACTGTAGTCGACGCCTACTCCTTCAGAAGTTGCAGGAGAACCCAAGTTGAAGCTGGCCCAGAACACGTTCTTACCAACGTCGGCTTTTACACAGTTATCGGTCAAGTCGGCGTCAGGGTCATCACTACAGAAGGTCGCAGTATCATCCAGGTTATCTAATGCCCACACCTGGTCATTTAAGAAACCAAAACGACCCAGTCCCTTGTCCTCTTCAGATACAACCACGACCCAGGCATCATCCACTACGCCATCGCCATCGGAATCACGTGGCTGCAAATTCAGACGTGGGCGAGATGCAGCGGTGTTGGCCAGATTAGGCATATCACCGGCAGTCATGGCGCCGTCATCGTTGGAGTCAACCACACAGATGGGCTGCAGGTTACCCTGGGGTCCCAATGGGATATCAACAGAGCCAACGCACTGATCAATAATGCCGTATGGGCCAGCAATCTCCTCGTTGCAGTAACTCACATCATCGTCAGCAACTGGGTATTTACAACGGTCGTTATTGGTCAGACGCACAGGTGACATCATCGGTACGTAAGGCATAGGACGCCCGGTATCGAAGGAGTTATCGGCCAGCGGAGTTGCTGTGCCATCGTCATCGACGATATCAATGTCTTCCCATTCAACAAAGCTGTACCAGATATCGGTTTTGCTGGCGGTAGTAGCACCAGACCAGCCGGTTCCCGGACCTTCACCCTCACCAGGGCGTACACCTTCAGGGTCTTCCTGCCAGGTGATGGCACAACCTGCGCCAGCAACACAGGAGGTTTCGACACGGTTGACGTCACGCGCACCGGAAGTCAAACGTTCGGCCTGGAACCAGACCACTTCGGTAGTGCCCGTTGCTTCAGGATCTTCGCGTAATACACCACGAGCACTCCACAGACAGCTGTAAGGCACTTCGCCTACCACTTCCACGCCAAGTTCGGTGTAGTCGGTGGAACTTTGCGAGCCCGCCGCACCGAATAGATCGGTCAGGTACAGATCAATCGTCATTATCAATACCTAGTTCAGTTGCTACTGCATCACGATCATAGCTATCACCCCAGACCGGGTTGCCGGATGAGCAGAATTTACTGTGCCAGGCCACCATGATCTTGTTGCCTGCCACTGCGTGGAAGACATTGGGTACATCACCAGGATAATCGGTGATTAGGGTTGCGCCACCGGTGTCTGGACCAACGCAATCTTCGGGCGCATTCTCGACCTCTGCTGCCGGGCCAAACACACCATCAATGCCTGCCTGTACAAAACAAGGAGCCTCGGCTACACGGCGTTCTCTCTCGAACTCACCATCCCGGTCGGAACGGACAAGAAACAGCTCGTCCTGGGTCACAGCATTGCGGATCGTCACCCGTTCACGACCCTTGTCGGTTTCTGTATCACCATGCACGTGGAGCTTGCCAGCTCTGCGCTTGGCATCCCATACGGCTTCTTCGAGGGTGGGTCCATCCGCATCAAACTCAATTGAGCTGCCTTCGTCTGCGGCAACGCCAGGGTCCTGAAGTGGCGTGGAAACTTCGAATGAACTCTTATCCGCTGAGCTGGATAGGTTGGTCACCTTCCAGGTCTCACCGTCGTCCAGGCTCACGGCGCCGAAGGCGTCGCGTCGACCGTGACCGGCAAAGCCGGAAGCCTCCGGCTCCTCAAAGCCGATGACCGGGCCATAAACGTAAACATTGATAAGTGGCTTAGCTTTTTCTTCGGTCTTAACCAGCACATCATCGATATTATAGTACTCGATGGACACCAGTTCACCAGCGGCATTCTGGCTCGGTACATGGAAGTTCATGAATTTGATGAAAGCATGCTCGCCTTCCGGCTCAGGATTTTCAGTTATGCCCGGAGCACTTGAGACGCTTCTTACCAACCGCTGGCTGTCATCGGCCAGTAATGGCGTGCTCGCGAGAAGCATCGCCAGACTTAAAGATAGTAATTTCATTAGATCTCTCCTATTTGGTCAGATCTTGGATTTATGATTTTTTAGGACTAAAGCGGCTTCAGAAGATCAATCTATCCCCTTCCCTGGACTGAACCGCACCTACGCTTGTTTTATTTATTAAACTTCACCTCCTATCTGATCATTGCTGGAAACAATCGAGTAGATTCCGTTATCCCGGCCTCTCGATCTCACCAGACCAACAATTAACACCAGTCATTGATTCTCCGCTTGAATAGGGATCCGACTGCCAAACCAACCCCTGTCAGGGAAGTAGGTAATGCGCTTGGAGGATTTCTTGCGAGAAGCTGGAACGATTGAAGTTGACCGGCAGGTCCTGCTTATGGGCGGAACGCTCGTCAGTATTATAGTTAAGCTTTTCATTTGAACTCTCCTTCACATCACTACAGGGAGCCATTTATTATATTTAGATGGGTATTCGGCGCATCTCCGGCAGCGAATCTTCTTACAGTCAACAACCTGCAAGTTATCCAACTCAGTCAGTTTAAGTTCTTCCCAAACCCGATGATGACCGCACTCTCTGGTGTTGAAACAGATCCAAAGAGAGCCGAGCGTCAAATAAACAACATTACAACCCATCAATTCATAATCACATGTTTTGATTGATAATTATCAATCGATAGATCTCGCCAACCGATTGAAACATGTGACTTGAATAGAATGTATATAAGGACATGCTGATCAACCATGACCTGGATCAGTGTTTATTCCTTAATCTGTTATTGTGACCTAGTTCACAACTTTCGTTCTTAATCCATGATAGATGTAATGGGCTGCGCATCAATGCCCCCCAGATAGCGATGACAAACATCACACCAACACTACAGTAGAAATTGCCTGCCGGTCGGTGAGTCAAGTAAGCTTCGTCTTTTCTCGATAGGATTCTTAAGATCAGCCATTTCCACATTATCCAGTCCCATGTCACTTAATGAGTCAGGCCCTCGATCTAACCTGGGTCGGTTGCGGCATTACCCGCAAAGCCTTCATGGCCGATCTGGCTGCTGCCTATGAACAAAAAACCAGCACCGGTATTGTCATCGAGGGCGGTGGCGCAACCAAAGGCATCCGTTCCATTGCAGCGAAAGATGCCGATATCGGGGGAGCCTGCCGTTATACGCTGAAAAGAAACTCCCTGGAGACAGGGGTCAGCATGATCCCGGTAGCTTGGGATGCACTGGTGGTCGTAGTGCACAAAAACAATCCTCTCGAGTCCATTTCCCTGTCTCAATTGCGTGACATCTACCAGGGAAAAATCACCAACTGGAAGGACTTGGGCGGGGATGACAAACCACTCGAACTGCTGATTCGCGAAGGAAAAATCTCTGGTGTTGGCTACAGCTTGCGCAAACACTTATTCGAGGATTACGCCATGGAGTTTGTCAGCGAGCATTTCTATCCATCCTCGGGACCGCTGGAAAAGGCCGTGGAGCAGAATACTAACGCCATCGCCGTTACTGGTGTGGCCAGTGCCTACAAACGGGATTTCAAGATACTCAAACTGGAGGGGCTGGAACCATCATTCGAGAACATCAGGACCGGCAACTATCTTGTGTATCGGCCGCTGTTTCTGGTTTACAACCCGAATGGACCTAACAGCAAGGAGGCTGACAAATTCATCCAATTTGCCCTGGGGTCCGCCGGTCGGGAGGTCATCCGCAAAAATCAGGTGGTCCCCTATTTTGATGGCATGCTGTTGATTCAGAAACGCCTGAATGAATGGAAGCAGTTCATGCGCAAGGCCCTCGCCAATCAGCCGGAATAAAACCTGACTGATTGGCGAGTCGACACCTTATTCGACCAGGGTCAGGCCGCTGGGCACGCGCATTGGGATATCATTGCGTAGATCAATGCTTGCCGGATCGGTCAGCGCATGTAGAAAGTCCATTAGATTGGAGAACTGTCTCTTGTTCAGACGCACCGGTTTCAACTCGTTGGCCTGCGCTATCGCGGCCAACACCGACTGATCAAGGGTGACAGTGAAGTCATCAGCCAGGTCAAACTCCGGAAGTACCGCTTGAGTCTCATCATAGTTATAGAGTGACTCCACCGGGTTCAGGTGGTGACGAACGACTGCTTCCAGGCTGTTGTAAGCCCCATCATGACCCCATGGCCCGGTCAGTGCCACATTGCGCAGAGTCAGGGTGCGGAACTGATAACGATTCGCCGGATCGCCGGTGACCTGTTCACGACCGAAATCCTCCGTGCCCAGGGTGCCGTCGCCCTTGCCGGGGCCAATCTGGGGCATGGCAATCGCATGAAACTGATGATCGGTTTGAAATTGACCGCTGTGGCAACTTGAACAACGGGCCTTGCCGTAGAACAGCTTCATCCCTGCTTTGGCCGTCTGGCTCATGGCGCCTGTCTCACCTCGCAGGAATCGGTCGAAAGGGCTTTGGTCGGCTCGCCAGGCTTCAGCCTCGAATGCTCCAATGGCATTCGCGGCATGTACGAAGGTGATATCAGACGGCCCGCTGATTTCGGGATAAGCCGCCATGAACATCTCGACATATTCCGGAATAGCCTGCAGGCGTTCCGCGAGCTGCCTCCATATCTCAGGAAGAGGGTGCTCGGGATAATCCACGTATGCATCCGCGATGAAATTTTCACCTGGCTGTCCAGCCATCTCAGTCGTCGAGGTCACTGGAAACATCGCCTGGGCTGCAAGCGCATTGTCAATCCCCGCCGGGAAGTCATCCCCCGCCGGAGTCACAAAACCGGAAGGTTGTGCGGGATCCACCTGCACACGACCATCCCAAAACATGGAGGTGAACTCTCGCGCACCCAGATTGAAAACCGGTGGTGCGTTGCGTGGTACGCGTTCATGAATCGTGTCCAAGAGTTCTCCGGTGTCACGGGTGACCCCAAGACCTCTGCCGCCCTCGCCTACCGGCAGGGACAGGCCATCACCCGTATCGGTCAGGACGTGATGGCAGGTGGCGCACGAGGTATTGAGATTGCCACTCAAAATCTTGTCGAAAAACAGATTCTTGCCCAGTTCGACCTTGGCCTGATTTGGCAAGCCCTGATCGAAAAAATCATCTATCCGTTACTGCAGCCGGTAATCCGCCAGTTCCAGCTCTCGGCCCACCAAAACCAGGTCCTCCAGGTCCAAATGCCCAACTCGCAGCAGTCATCCCCAATGACAGAAGACCCAACACGGCCATCTGATTCATTAAACTTTTGTACCTCATACCTCTTCCTCATTAATAATTATGATTTTTTATGCAATAAACATGGAGTACATTCACCGATCCTGTTCGATGGGTAATGCGTACACCTTCAGAATTCGTTGCAAGGACAGCGCCAACCGCTAAAACATCATTATTTCAGCCGGTTACGCAACCACACCTAAAAATAAGCGGTGAAAAAAATCTGGATATGCCACATCCAAATGCGGCAAATGCCCCAGTCCATCACCTTGACTCACTGTGACGCATTAACTGACGAGTGAGAGAGATTGGCGGTCTACGCCTGAATGATTACTGGTCACACAGTATCAAATCCGCAAGCTGGGTAAATCTCACCCAGCACTTAGCCATCCTTGCAAAGCCGCTCATACGAAAAGGAAGGAAAACGCTGACTCACACACAACTACCAGATACTTTTCAGGGATATTACCTGATCAGCAACAAAGTAATAATTAGGAAATGTACTACATCAATTTATTAATTAATCTAACCCTTCTTAATAGAAATAAGCAGCTAACAACATCGATTGATGTTTAGAATGAACACCTGAAAGGAAGAATCTCAACTCAAGAGTAGACGACCAGGCCGGGCACAATATCTGTGCCCAACCCGATATATTCCGCTTGCAGGGAGTCAACTCGTCCTGAGTTCCGCAACCCGGTTGCGCATCGCCGCGTAGTAGACCACCGGGATCACCACCAAAGTCAATATCGTCGAGACAAACAGACCGAAGATCAGGGAGACCGCCAGACCGCTGAAAATCGGGTCGTCCAGGATGAAGAAACCACCAGCCATCGCCGCCAGCGCAGTCAGGGCGATGGGCTTGGCGCGCACTGCGGCAGCACTCACCACCGCCTGTTCCAGTTCCATGCCCTCGCGGACCTGCTGATTGATGAAATCCACCAGCAGGATCGAGTTGCGCACGATGATGCCCGCCAAGGCGATCATGCCGATCATCGAGGTGGCGGTGAACTGAGCCCCCGCCAGGGCATGCCCCGGCAGGATACCGATGATGGTCAGCGGGATCGGCGCCATGATCACCAGCGGCACCAGATAACTGCGGAACTGAGCCACCACCAGCAGATAGATCATCAGCAGCCCCACCGAATAGGCGATGCCCATGTCGCGGAAGGTCTCGTAGGTGATCTGCCACTCGCCGTCCCACTTGAGGCTGTATTCGTAGGGGTTTTCCGGCTGGTTGAGAAACCACTGTTCAATAGCGCCGCCCTCCAGGGATGGAGTAGTGTCGCGGGAGGCAGGAAGCCGGGAGCGACCACCGCCCAGTTGCTCAGAGATCTCGAATAGCCCATATAACGGACTGTCGGTCTCACCGGCCATATCACCGGTCACATAGACCACCGGCAGCAGATCCTTGTGGTGGATCGAGTATTCACGCACCCGGGGGATGACCTCCACGATCTCCGACAGGGGCACCAGCTCACCGCTCTCCGAACGCAACCGCAGGGAGAGTACCTGCGCCAGGTCGGCCTTGTCCGCTGCCGAGTATTCGATGCGGATCGGTACTGCATATTTGAGGTTTTCGCCATGCAGGAAACTCACATCTTCGCCCTTCAGCACCGTGCCCAGTGCCTCCGCCACACTGCTTTGCGCCACACCCAGACGCGCCGCCTTGGCCCGATCCACCCAGACCACAAATTTGGCGGAGGGATGCTCCACGCTGTCGTCGATATCGACGATATCCGGGGTATTTTCGAACACCTGTTTGATCTCCCAGGCCGCCTCGGTCTGACCCCGGTAGTCGAGACCATAAACTTCAGCCACCAGCGGTGACATCACCGGCGGGCCCGGGGGCACCTCGACGATCTTGGCAATGCCGTTGAACTCCCGGGCAATCTTCTGCAGCGGCTCCCTCACCGACAGGGCGATCTCATGACTCTTGCGCTCACGCTCATGCTTGTCCACCAGATTGACCTGGATATCTCCCAGATTGGCCCCCTCACGCAGGTAGTACTGGCGCACCAGACCATTGAAACCGATCGGTGCCGCGGTGCCGGAGTAGACCTGATAATCGCTCACCTCCGGCACTGTCGCCAGGTAATCGCCCAGCTCGTCCAGCACCCGGGTGGTCTGCTCCAGGCTGGTCCCTTCCGGCATGTCCAGCACCACCTGGAATTCAGATTTGTTGTCGAAGGGCAGCATCTTCAGCACCACCGCCTTGTTGAACGCCAGGGATACAGACAAGGCGATCAGCAGCAGGATACCGCCGAGCAGCAGCCAACGCATCAGGTTACCGCGTCTGCCTGCCAGGAAAGGGCTCATGATGCGCCGGAACAACCGGCTCAAAGCAGTATCCTCTTCCTCGTTATGACCATGCGCCGCGATCTTATCCACCTGCCCGGCCAATACCTTGTTGGTCAACCAGGGAGTGAAAACGAATGCCACCACCAGGGAGATCAGCATACCGGTACTGGCGTTGATCGGGATCGGGCTCATGTAAGGCCCCATCAACCGCTGACGAAGGCCATGGGCAACAGGGCGGCAATCACCGTGAAGGTAGCCAGAATAGTCGGTCCACCCACTTCGTCCACCGCTTTGGGGATCGCCTCCAGCAGGCTCTTGGCCCCGAGCTGCAGATGGCGGTGGATGTTCTCCACCACCACGATGGCGTCATCCACCAGGATGCCGATGGAGAAGATCAGGGCGAACAGGGAGACCCGGTTGAGGGTGAAGCCCCAGGCCCAGGAGGCGAACAGGGTGATGGCCAGGGTCACCACCACCGCGGCGCCGACGATCAGTGCCTCGCGCCAGCCGATAGCCAGCAGCACCAGCACCACAACCGAAAGGGTCGCGAAGGCCAGCTTGCTGATCAGCTTGTTCGCCTTGGCCTCGGCAGTCTCACCATAGTTGCGGGTGATGGTGACATGCACCCCTTCAGGAATGAAGGTGCCTTCGAGCTGGGCAAAGCGTTCGATCACTGTCTTGGCGATCTGCACTGCATTAGTGCCCGCCTTTTTGGCTACCGCGAGGGTCACCGCCGGGAACTTGCCGGATTCCGGCAGTCCCTTAGCGGCACTCGCTGGACCGCTGCCCAGCCACACATACTGTTCCGGCAGATCCGCTTCATGACTCACACGGGCCACATCCCGCAGATAGACCGGCTTACCCTCCTGTACCCCCACCACCAAGTCGCCAATCTCATCTGCCGAGGTCAGAAAGGTGCCGGCCTGCACCAGCAGTTCACGGTTCTCCGCAGTGACGCTGATGTCATCACGAATATGATTGGCCGCCTGCAGGGCGCGGCGCAGGTCGCTCAGATCAACACCGTAGCCTACCAGCGCCTGGGGATCGAGCTGCACATGCACCACCCGATCGGGGTTGCCGATGGTATAGATATCCCGGGTGCCCGGCACCCGTTTCAACTCGGATTCGATAGCATGGGCCACCTGGCCAAGCTCATAGGCCCCCATCTGCGGATCATCCGTCCAGAGCGTGGCGGTAACTATGGGTACATCATCGATGCCCTTGGGTTTGACGATGGGCTGACCCACGCCCAGATTACGCGGCAACCAGTCCTGATTCGAATAGACCTTGGCGAACAACCGGACGATGGCATCCTCCCGGTTCTCGCCCACCAGAAACTGCACGGTGAGCACCGCCATGCCGGGACGCGAAATAGAGTAGACATGCTTGACCCCGTCAATTTCAGACAGCACCTGCTCCGCCGGGGTGGCCACCAGGCTCTCAATCTCGGTGGCGGTGGCCCCGGGAAAGGGGATAAAGACATTCGCAAAGGTCACATTGATCTGCGGTTCCTCCTCCCGCGGGGTAATCATTACCGCGAAGACACCCAGCAGCAGCCCGACCAAGGCCAGTAGCGGGGTGATTTCAGTGATCAGAAAGCGCTGTGCGATGCGCCCCGAGACGCCCAGTTTACTCATCGCGAGTCTCCGCCAGCTGGCGCTTGAGCCCGGCGCCTGCGGCTATCGGGTCGAGCGCCACACGCTCCCCGACAGACAGCCCGGCGATCACCGCGATCATGTCTTTGCCGCTATGACTGCCGGCGCGAATGCGCCGGAAGCTGATGCGCCCGTCCTTGCCCACCACATACACTGCCGTCACCTCCGAACGGTAGACGACCGCGCTTCTGGGGACGACCAGTTCTTTCTTGACCCCGGTGATAAATGCGGTCTTCACAAACATGCCGGGAAACAGCCCCGGAATACCCTCCGGCAGATCGATCCGCACCTTAAAGGTGTTACTACCGGCATGCGCATAGGGAAAGATCGTTAGCTTGACCGCCTCGATAGCTTCGCCTTCCGGCAGCAGCACTCTGGCCTGGCCTTGCTGACGAATGGTGGGAATCAGACTCTGAGGTACATCCACCAGCACCCTGAGCTGATCCAGCGAGATGCCGCTGATCAGCGGCTGCCCGGGGGCGGCCATCTCGCCCACCTCTACATGTCGCTCGGTAACTATACCGCTGTAGGGGGCCTTGACCCGGGTATATTCAAACTGCTCGCTGACCTGGACCAAGCCGGCGCTGGCTGCATCCTGACGCGCCCGGGCTGACTTCAGTGCAGCGCTGGCCTTGTCCATCTGGGACTGGGAGACCAGCTGTTTTTTGTGCATGCCGCTGATCCGCTTAAACTCATCTTCCGCCTCCTGCAGACGGGCAATCGCCGCCTTGAGGTCCGCCTCGGCCTGCTGCAGCCGGGCCTTCTGTTCGGTGGCTTTCAGTTTGATGAGGAGCTGGCCCTGCTCGACGAAGTTGTCCACATCGAACAATACTTCTTCTACCTGGCCTGAGGTCTGGGCGGAGACCGTAGTGCGATTGATGGCCTCGACGCTGCCGTCCAACAGAAACTCACGGGGTGATTCCTGCAATGTCACTTTTAGCGTTTCCAGCTCAGCCACAGCGGGTAGTGAAAGCAAACTGGTCAGCAATAGGATCGATGAAAATCCCTGGCTTGTTTTAAAAATCATGATAGTTGCTCAGGCATGAATATTAGATTCTACTAATATTAGTCGAATTGTCACTCATTTCAAGGTCCAGAGAAAACCGATCTAGGGAGGTTATTTGAGCCGCAGGGGGACACTGCAGGCGATCGACTGCTATAGATCAGCAAGCATCTGCTGCAAAACCGGTCGCATCCGCTCCACACTTGCCCGGCCTTCCGCAATGGCCGTATCCGCTTCATCGAACTCCAGTAAACCCAGCTGAGACAAACGTGGACTGATGATCACCTCCGGTGGATCGCCTGCCATACGGCTGCGGGTGATGCGGTCCTGCATGATGTTGATGGAGCTGGCCAGCACCTCGAACAGGCCTGGAGCCTGTCGATTGTTACCAAACAGTTGTGTAAGCAGCGCATCTTTCCGACTCTGCAGACTGTTTCTCAACTGACTCGAGATCCTTTCCAGGAAGGCCATGTTGGTTCTTTCCTCTGTCCTGCCGCCTGACATGTTTACTCGCCCGATTACGCTGATGCTTGCCGACGATATCCCCATTGAGATTGACGGCTATGACAATATCAGCCCCCAGCGCACGGCACAGTGAGACAGGCACCGGGTTCGCCAGCCCCCCATCCACCAACCATCGGTCCTTCAGCCAGACCGGGGCAAACAGGCCAGGAAGGCCTATCGAGGCACGCACGGCTTCGACCAGAGATCCGTCGCGAAACCAGACCTCGCGCCCGGTATTCAATTCGGTGGCGACCGCGCCGAAGCGACGGGAGAGCGACTCAATGGTAGATCCGCTGATCACATCGGGCAGAAATTCCAACAGCTTTTCACCCTGAATAATACCGCCCCCTCGTAAGGACAGATCCAGATACTCGAGGATATCTTTCCAGGCCAGCGAACAAACCCATTTTTCCAGGTTATCCAGTTGGTTACTGGCATAGGCAGCGCCGACAAAGGCCCCAATCGAACTACCGGCAATAATCTCCGGTTCAATACCAATTTCCGTCAGCGCCCTGATAACACCGATATGCGCCCAACCACGCGCTGACCCACTGCCCAAAGCCAGGCCGATCCTGGTTCTGGCTTGTCTTGTAGTGTCGGTTTGAAAAAGACTGTCCGGATCAGCGCTCATTACGCAACTCCCAGGCCTGATTCCCCTGCTGGATTGCGTATCGAGGGATCGATGGCAACAGCCAACCCAAGCGAAGCGACTTAGTTATGGAAACGAATGCGATCTGTACCATAAGTTTTACTTATCTATTGAGACCATACTGTTTATATGCATAATGTCTAGCATACGCTATCCCAAGCGTTTCTTAATCCAATCAGCAATTCCAACAGGTATTTCATGATACTCAACGGCTTAATCCAGCTTCCTATTTGGGGTTATGTAGTTTTAACCCTGGCCCTGACCCACATCACCATCGTTTCAGTTACCGTATTCCTGCATCGCCATCAGGCCCATCGGGCGCTTGATCTGCACCCGATACTCAGTCATTTCTTTCGTTTCTGGTTGTGGATGACCACCGGCATGATAACCATCGAATGGGTCGCCATCCATCGCAAGCACCATGCTAAATGCGAGACCGAAGAGGATCCGCACAGTCCCCAGACAAAGGGCCTGAGTGAGGTACTCTGGCGCGGCACGGAGCTCTACCGCGAGGAATCGCTGAACCAGGAGACCCTGCAGCAATATGGCCGGGGCACCCCGGATGACTGGCTTGAGCGGAACCTTTATAGAAGATACAACTTACTGGGCGTCAGCCTGCTGTTGATTCTGCAATTCATCCTGTTCGGGCCTCTGGGGGTCACCATTTGGGCCATCCAGATGATCTGGATTCCTTTCTGGGCTGCCGGTGTCATCAATGGCATTGGGCATTACTGGGGCTATCGCAACTTCGAGATTCCCAACACTGCGACCAATATCCTGCCCTGGGGCATATTGATCGGCGGTGAGGAACTGCACAACAATCACCACGCCTTCGCCAGTTCGGCCAAGCTTTCGGTACGCTGGTGGGAGTTCGATATCGGCTGGTTCTACATCCGGTTGTTCTCCCTGCTAGGACTGGCCCGCGTCTACAAACAGGCCCCCAAACGCAATCTGGCAGCAGAAAGGCCACAGATCGACATGGAAGTGGTCAAGGCCCTGACCGTGAACCGCTTGCAACTGATGTCTGATTACAGCCGCAGGGTACTGCGTCCGGTGTTTCGCGAAGAGATGCGCCATGTGGAAAAACGCTGGCGCCGCTTGTACCGAAAAGCTCAGCGGCTGGCTCGACGCGAGGCCGTGTTGTTAAGTGATACCGATCGCCAGCGACTGACAGAAGTCCTGGAGCAGAGCGGAGCCTTGGCCACTGTCTATCAATTCAAACTGCGGCTGCATGAGATCTGGGAACAAAAGGCTGCAAGCCACGGGGCGCGTCTGGAAGCGCTTCGGCAATGGTGCGCTCAGGCCGAGGCTTCCAATATCCAGACCCTGCAGGAATTCGTACACATGATCCGCCGCTATCAGTTAACCTCGTCACATTGACGAGAGTCGACCTAGCCTGAATTCGGCGCTCGATGTTCTGCTAAACCCAGGACATTGGCGCCTTGCCGCTACTGCGCATCGGCATTGTCAAGCTAAACCGCCGGTTGCGAAGATAAATACTACAAAGCCAACCGAACCTAACAGCACCAACCAGATGGTCCAGAAACAGAGCCAACGATGATCCTTGCACTCCTCTGAAAACGGACAACCTTTCTTAAGCGGACAACCACCCATGGACATGATACGACCTCCATTTATCCGGCTTTAGTATTCAACTAGGGGATAGGAAACGCAATGACATCCCTCATTTCAATCCAGTGCGGCTTGCCGATATGGACTTGTATGAGCCAGATCAACGAGAAAAACCACTGGAATTGGACGGTTCGGGCTTTCCTGGTTGACGTGCCGCGGCTCAGAGACCACTCTGTTCTATAGAACTAAAAGAGTTTTCTCTCTTGCCATTTGGAACTGTCATCTTGCTCAACACCACACCACCAGAAAGAGGGCCCGCCACACCCCGAATAACTGCCGCGTATATCATCAAGCGGCCTGGCACCTTCCTGTGGCGTGTCATCAAGAGTTTCCAGCGCAATCAGGGACTGCTGCTTTCCGGGGCGGTAGCCTATTACGGTCTGCTGTCGATCGTCCCGCTGCTGGCCCTATTGCTGGTCGGCCTGTCGCATTTTATTCCCGAGGAGGCCCTGCTGGGGAGCGTACGCACACATCTGGATTTCATCATCCCGATCAGCGCGGAGGCCATGACCAACCAGATCGCCGCATTCCTGCAGTATCGCAAGGTCATCGGCTGGGTCGGCATCGGTATTCTGATCTTTTTCGCCACCATGGCGTTCACGGTGCTGGAGAATGCCATGTCCGTAATCTTTTACCACCGGGTCAACATCCACCGCCGGCATTTCATGGTTTCGGCGATGATCCCCTTCATATTCATCGGCCTGCTCGGCCTGGGAGTAGTAGTGGTCACCCTGGTCAGTGGCGCACTGCAGGGTCTCGACCGGGAGCAGGTGACCCTGTTTGGCTATACCTGGGTGCTTGAAGGAGCCTCGGGCATGCTGCTTTATCTGCTCGGCGTGATCGGCCTCATACTGCTGATGACCTCGCTCTATTTCGTCATGCCGGTGGGGCAGATCGCCTTTCGCCACGCGCTGATCGGCGGGCTTACCGCCACCGTGCTGTGGGAGATCGTGCGGCATATCCTGGTCTGGTACTTCACCAGCCTGTCGTTGGTGAATATGGTCTATGGCTCGCTGGCCACGGCCATCGTCGTTCTGCTGAGTTTCGAGTTCGCCGCCCTGATCCTGCTGTTTGGCGCACAGGTGATCGCTGAGTTCGAGCGTTGTGTTTCGGAGGATGAGTCGGGTTTCAACACCTGATGTAAATTTCTCAAACTGGATATCCGACCAAGTACAGATAGCCAATATCTCTGACTTGGAAAGACTTAACTAGCCATTATGTCGGGGCTGTTAAAAATCGATAACGGAAACCGCTATGCCCTATGTCAATATCAAAATCACTAAAGAAGGCGCCACCGCTGAACAGAAAGCCAAGCTAATCCAAGGTGTCACTGATCTACTTCGAGATACCCTGAACAAGAATCCTGCAACCACGGTGGTCGTCATTGAAGAAGTGGATACCGATAACTGGGGTATAGGTGGTGAGGTTGTTACAGAATTGAGAAAGCGCCAACCCTAGGGCTTTGACGCGGGTATTGACTGATCTGCCTGGAAATCATCTACGAGTGGCCAAATACGCAGATATTGCTTCTGTTCCAAACTCAATCAGCACGTCCGACTTTGTGATTGGCCCAGCCTAGTCATATCCAATTATTTACATATTGACTTTCACCCTATTGGGTTATTTCAGACAAAATTGCTTCGATAGCGCGCACAATATCACTCGGATTTTGTTGGATTTAGCGCATCAGGATGGGGCGAGGCAAACTGGCCTGAATCGTTGTCGAAATACTGGCCGGAAGCCGATTCGAATTCATCTGACAGTGCTGCACGGATAAGGATATCAGCACCGATGCGGATGTCCTTGCCGGCCATACCAAAACCTTCTTTAACCATCTTGGTGCCAAGCAACGAACCGGGATTGACCGCGATGAATGCCGGGCCCTTATCTTTGAGTGAAAGTGCCAAAGCGCGGGACCACATGGTTATTGCCAATTTACTTTGCGCATAAGCGTCAAGATCGTCAGACAGTCTGACCCGGCCCGCAAGCGCTTCCAGGTTTACTGGAGATTGGGCAGCAGAAGACAGGTTGATCACCCTGGCTGAAGGCTCAAGCAGCGGCAACAATCGTTGCGTCAGCAGGTAGGGTGCAAGTGTATTGACCGCGAACCTTACGTCCAGCCCTTCCTGCGTGATGGGCTCGGATGTTTTAAAGATTCCGGCGTTATTTATCAACACATCCAGTTGAGTGTGCTTTTCAGTGACAGCTTTCGCGAGTGCTTCGACATCTGCCATGCGTGATAAATCTGCCACATAGCTTTCAACACTACCTCCCTTCGCAAGCCCAGAAACTTTTTTATCGGCTTCCTCGAGTTTTGCCGGATTGCGGCCATGTAGCAGAACATGGTGGCCCATCGAGGCCAGCATCTTGGCCGTTTCTAAACCGATGCCGTCAGTCGAACCGGTCACAAGAATTGTTTTTTGCATCATGTTATCCCTCTCGCTCAGTGAAGTCTGGCAGGATTTCGTCGGCCAGGCGTTTCAAAGTTGTCTCAATATCCGACTGGTTAAAGCGCAGGTTCAGCGCCACATGGTTTATGCCGATCTCTTCCAGCGATTTCAGATATGCCCGAAGATAGTTTGCTCCCGACCGGAATCCCAGATGAATCGGTTGCGGTGGTGCCTCAGGGTCGTCGACAAGATCGACATAAAGTGACTGCACTGCCGGCTTGGCGGGACCCCCTGCAGCCTTAACTCGCGCCCGCCAGTCGCTAATGATTTTTTCCTGTGCATCGATACCGCGTGGATAGGTAATCCATCCCTCGCCGTTACGCGCGATCCAGTCCGGATCCTGCTGGCTGCCTCCGGTAATAAGCAACGGCAATTTTCCGGCCTTTGGTTTTGGCAGCATGTCCATTCCGCCATAGGGATTGCCGTACGTGTTCTCGAATGCAGGCGCGTCTTCCCACATGCGCCTGATATAGTCAAAGCTTTCACGAAACCGGTCACCTCGATCATCGAAGGATAAATTGAGTGCCGGATACTCTTCTGGCCGGTCGCCCGAGGCGACACCCAGGATGAGTCGCCCACCCGATAGCACATCGACGCTGGCCGCCGCCTTGGCAACATGTGCAGGGTGACGCAGCGGTAGAACAATACTGGCGACGCCAAGTGCGATCCGCTCAGTCCGAGCGGCCAACAGGCCAAGGTAGACAAAGGGATCGAACGTCTGCCCTGCATCCCCAAATGACGGCACGTTGAATGGTACGTCTCGTAACCAGATTGCAGAAAATCCCAGTTCTTCGGCCAGTTGAACACGTTCCACATGACGGGTCATTGATGGCACTGGGCTCGTTGAATAGGTCTCCAGCGGCACCACCACCCCGAGGCTCAAGCGGCCCTGACGGAACACGCTATTGTAGCCCCGATTGATGGACTCGAAGCCTGGGTTATCAACCTGTTTAAGCATGCCGAGCTCCGGTATATAAGGCACCATGTTTACTTACGTTCAAGGTTAGTCAGCACACTCAAAATCCTTCCAGGACAATCTTTCCGATTGCTTTACCGGACTCCAGTTCCTCGTGCGCCGCCTTCAGGTTCTCGGCATTGATCGTGCCGAGGTTTTTACCGGAGGTCGTCTGGATATAACCCTGATCTACCAGGTCTGCTACGTGGCTCAGCAGTTTGCTCTGCTCATCCATATCAGCCGCGTTGAACATGGAGCGCGCAAACATAAACTCGATGTGTAATGACTGGCTCTTTAACTTCAGCTTCATCACATCCAGTGGCTGGCCAGGGTCGTCAATCATGGCGATCTTGCCGAAAGTCGCCAGCAGCTCCGTATAAGTCTCGAAATAAGATCCGGTACCGTTCAGGCTGGCAATGTGGGTTACCTGACCAATACCAAGGCCCTCGATTTGAGGTTGAAGTGGTTTGGTATGATCAATAACGTGATCTGCCCCGAGCTTCTTCACCCAGGCTTGCGAACTTTCCCGTGAGGCGGTAGCGATAATCGTGGCGCCGGTAATGGCTTTGGCGATCTGAATTAAAATTGAACCAACACCACCGGCCGCACCGATAACCAAAATCACCTCATCGGATTTCTCTTTTGAGTTAGGAGATTGCTGTTGTATAGCCAGGTGCTCAAACAGCAATTCCCAGGCTGTGATTGTTGTGAGTGGCAACGCGGCGGCTTCAGCGTCAGACAGGCTCTTGGGTTTGCTGCCGACGATACGTTCGTCAACCAGCTGATATTCGGCATTGCTGCCCTGACGGTTGAGATCGCCGGCATAATAGACCACATCACCCGGCTTGAATTGTGTAGCCGCCTCGCCTGTCGCGACCACTTCACCTACGGCATCCCAGCCAATCACCTTGTAGTCTCCATCTGTGGGAGCGACATTCTGGCGGATTTTGTAATCCACCGGATTAACCGCAATCGCCCTGACCTTAACGAGTAAGTCGCGCCCGGTTGCAACAGGCTGAGGCAACTCGATATCGGTTAAAGAATCAGGGTCATTGATAGGCAGGGATTTGATATAGCCAACAGCTTTCATAGGTTTTCTCCAATTAATGTATCCCCATGGAAGGGGTGTATACCGAGATTTGTCAGGAACAAATCCGGTGAATCCCCATGGAAGGGGTGTATGCCGAGATTTGTCAGGAACAAATCCGGTGAGTCAGACTGGTATGAAAGAGTAGAGCTTGATTATCTCTCCTTAAACAGCATAATAATTGAAACATTATCAAATAATATTTGAAAATATGCTTTTAGAAGATCTTCAAGTCGCCCTCAAAGTGGCTGAATTCCGCAGCATTACCGCTGCAGCAACTCATTTGGATATGCGCTCTGCGACGGCCAGTGCGGCACTTAAGCGGGTAGAAAGCGCGTTGGGCGTAGAGCTATTTGTCCGCACAACTCGGCAACTTCGGCTCTCCAGTGCGGGTGAAAGGTATATTCCCCAGTGTGAGCAGGCCCTGCTCATGCTGGATCAAGCCAAACAGAAAATTAAGGATGACCTGGATATTGTCGATGGTGAACTGCGCATCGCACTGTCATCGGACCTGGGTCGGAACCTGGTTACTCCCTGGCTTGATGAATTTATGGATAGCTACCCGGATGTGAGCTTAAAAACGAATATCAGTGATAGCAACATCGACTTTTATCGCGACTCTGTGGACATCGCGCTACGCTATGGCTCTCCCAATGATGCAAATCTTTATGGATTTAAGATCTGCAATATCCCGGGAATACTTTGTGCGACACAGGAGTACCTTGATAAAAACGGCACCCCCAAACACCCACATGACTTAGCGTCACATAATGGGCTTTTTTACCAGCTCTACGACATCATTCACGATGTGTGGGAGTTCTCGCACCGTGGAACAGAATATAAAATTAAGATGAGTGGTAACCGAGCCTCCAATGATGGCGACCTTGTAAGACGCTGGTGTGTTGCAGGAAAAGGCATAGCGGTTAAATCCTGCCTCGATATGTCCGCTGATTTATTATCAGGAAAGGTTGTTAGCGTAATGCCAGAGTTCAAACCTAGAACCACTGAACTGTGGCTTATCAGCCCGAGCAGGCAATCGATTACACCGGCCGTCCGGCTACTCAGAGATACGTTCAGAGAGAAGAGTACAGGTATTTTGAATCAACTGATTGAAAAAGGAATTTTAGAAGACAGCGTTCTTACCTAGACTTGGAAAGTTTTTTTTGGCTGTAACTATCTATAACAACGGCCAAGAGAATTTCACTTTATGATTGCAGTAACGATTTGTTAATGCGAAGTTTACAGTCGTCAAACAAACTTACACCAATCGGTAGTGACCTGATAGTTCCGCGCCAAGAAATATCTTATGTGCGTGTGCATTTAGCGGAACTTATCTTGAACCGCCATTCTCCTTCGATCTATCCCGTATGAATCATCAGCTATCGCCCCCATACATTAGCAAACCCTTCATTCATTCCCTTCTTTGAGCTTAGACAAGATCTCGGTGACCAGTCCATTCCGATCTTCATGCGATCTTTTTAATAGGTTGGACGGAGCACCAGAGATGATGTTGTCGGGCATGTCTCGTTGGGGATTGTATTTCACACTCCACTCAACCATTTCCAGCAATAAAGGCAGCAAATCCTTGCCTTTTTGAGTGAGACGGTAAATAAACTTGGATAAATTATGCGTATCGGGAGTTTTGGATATCAATCCCTCCGACTCCAGTTTGCTCAGCCGATTCGCCAAAATATTAGTCGAAGATTTCTCCGCTGAATTGAGAAACTCTCCATA
The DNA here is from genome assembly GCA_963797085.1 of uncultured Gammaproteobacteria bacterium. Classification (GTDB taxonomy): domain Bacteria; phylum Pseudomonadota; class Gammaproteobacteria; order Chromatiales; family Chromatiaceae; genus JASJBU01. The sequence goes on along the minus strand of CAWCOA010000006.1, from coordinate 202,934 downwards.
GTATTGCTTGCCCTTGAACAACATGTCTCGAAGGATGATGAGACTCCACTTATCTCCGAAAATATCCAATGCAAATGTAATGGGGCATTTGCTGCTGTTTCGGTATTGAGGCTTGTGTTTATGCATATAAAAACACCATCGGAATTAGTACTTGCATAATGCAAGTAGAAATGTATGATAAAAGCACTTGCATTATGCAAGCAATCAATTGGAGAGTGAAGAATTTTCAATTACGTCTCCAAATTTCGTCAAAAATGGAGGTTAATATGCAACAGAAAATAATGCTTATTTTAACTTTGATGCTGTCCGGGCGAGCCATGACGCTGGCCTTCCTCTCCCGTGTCGGGGGGGCAAATCCAGGCGATCCGCCACCGGCATGGCTGATGCCTCTTTTGGGCGATGCTGTGATCGGTATTAGCGGGCTTTTTATAGCGTTCCTGATCTTGAAAAAAACCGGTCTCTGGGTTTGGACAGCGATCATCGTCTGGAATGCGCTGGCAATATGGGATGCGTTATCCGCCTTCATAATCCACACGACAAATCCCTGGCCAGAATTCTTTATGGTCAAGCTTTTCGGGCCATCAATGTTCTTTGCCGCCGCTGTAATGCACCTTATTATTTTTGTTCTGGCAAGTCGCTCGGATATGAAAGAGTATTTTATAAGTCGGAGGTAGAAAGTACCTGCATGCAGAATACCGGACATTAGGCAGTTACAGACTATCGATGCGCTATCCAACTGAATGGCCCAGTTTGAAGAAGCTGTCAGGTCAAAGTCAGTTTTCCACAACTAACACCCATAGTGGTCTGCTGCCAGAGTTTGTGGTCATTTAGTTGAACTGGCATTTCACCTCATCTCATCCTCTGGTATGGTCTGAACTGCTGCTAATTTCTGACCCGATCTCATGAAGTACAAAGACCTGCGCGATTTCATCCAGCAACTCGAGGCCCGCGGTGAACTGAAGCGCGTACCAATCGAGGTTGATCCCAACCTGGAGATCACCGAGATCTGCGACCGCACCCTGCGTGCCGCTGGGCCGGCTCTGCTGTTCGAAAACGTCAAAGGCTCGCGCTACCCGCTGTTGGGTAACCTGTTCGGCACCCCGGAGCGGGTTGCCATGGGCATGGGCGAAGAAAGTGTCGAGGCCCTGCGTGAAGTCGGCAAGCTGCTGGCCTTCCTCAAAGAGCCCGATCCGCCCAAGGGCATGAAGGACGCCTGGGAGAAGCTGCCGGTATTCCGCAAGGTGCTGGACATGGCCCCCAAGGAGCTGCGCAATGCGCCCTGCCAGGCCCAGTCCCAAGAAGGAGAGGCAGTGGACCTGGGCGATCTGCCGATCCAGACCTGCTGGCCGGAGGATGCCGGACCGCTGATTACCTGGGGACTGGTGGTGACCCGAGGACCCAACAAGTCACGCCAGAACCTGGGCATCTACCGCATGCAGGTGATCGGCCCGAACCGGGTGATCATGCGCTGGCTGGCACACCGGGGCGGAGCGCTGGATTATCGGGAATGGCAGGAGACCCACCCTGGCGAACCCTTCCCGATAGCTGTAGCCCTGGGTGCAGACCCGGCCACCATCCTGGGAGCGGTCACCCCGGTGCCGGACACCCTTTCAGAATATGCCTTCGCCGGCCTGCTGCGAGGCTCCCGCACCGAAGTGGTGAAGTGCATCGGCTCCGACCTGCAGGTGCCCGCCTCGGCGGAGTTCGTGCTGGAGGGCTACCTGCTGCCGGATGACATGGCACCGGAGGGGCCGTTCGGCGACCACACCGGTTACTACAACGAAGTCGAGTCATTCCCGGTCTTCACCATCGAGCGCATCACCCATCGCGAGGAACCGATCTATCACAGCACCTACACGGGACGGCCGCCGGACGAACCGGCAATCCTCGGAGTGGCGCTGAATGAGGTGTTCGTACCGATCCTGCAGAAGCAGTTTCCGGAGATCGTCGACTTCTACCTGCCCCCGGAAGGCTGCTCCTACCGCATGGCGGTGGTGAGCATGAAGAAACAGTATCCCGGTCACGCCAAGCGGGTCATGCTCGGGGTCTGGTCCTTCCTGCGCCAGTTCATGTACACCAAGTTCGTCATCGTGGTGGACGAGGACGTCAATGCCCGGGAGTGGACCGATGTGATCTGGGCCATGACCACGCGCATGGACCCGGCCCGGGACACCACCATCATCGAGAACACCCCTATCGACTACCTGGACTTTGCCTCACCGGTCTCCGGTCTGGGCTCCAAGATCGGCTTCGACGCCACCGGCAAATGGCCGGGAGAAACCAACCGTGAATGGGGCAGACCCATCAGCATGAGTGCTGCGGTGAAACAGCGGGTCGATTCGATTTGGGATGCGCTGGGGATAAGCTAAACTATCCAACAATCAAATTGATTGGTCACATTTTTCAGCGCTGCTGACCAATCTCTAAAATCAATAACTCATGGGGTAAGAAGATGCGCACCATCATGTTGATGAACGCCAAAGGCGGCTGCGGCAAGACCACTATCGCCACCAATCTGGCCACCTGGTATGCGGATAACGGCATGCAGGTTGCCTTGGCCGATTTCGACCCACAGAAGTCGACCATCGACTGGTTGGAGGCGAGGGAGGATTATGAAGGCATACCGAGCATTCAGGCCCTGGATGCCACCAAGCCGGGGCCACTCAGACCCGCCAAGGGCACCGATGTGTTGGTCATGGATGCCCCCGCCAGCACCCATGGCAAGGTCATCAACAAGATGCTCAAGCGTGTCGACACCCTGATCCTGCCGGTTCTGCCCTCACCCATCGACATGCGCGCCTGTCGGCGTTTCCTCGGCGAACTGCTGGAGAGCGGGCGAGTCTCCCGACATGAGACCAATATCGGCATCGTTGCCAACCGGGTGCGGGAGAACACCATTATCTACCACGATCTGGAAAAGTATCTGGGCCATTTAAAGGTCCCCTTCGTCACCCACCTGCGAGAGAGCCAGAACTACATCCGTTCCGCCGAACAGGGGCTGGGCATCTTCGAGCTGGCCCCTTCCATGGTCTACAAGGATGTGGTGCTGTGGGACGCTCTGTTCGACTGGATAAAGCTCTAAGCTTCTGGCGCTAGACAGGCCGGTAGCCCTGCATCGAGGTTTGGATACTGGAGCTTGATCGCCAATTCATCCAACATCTTCTTATTGCTCAGACGGCGTGATTCCCGAAGGTACGACAGCATCCCCGGGGACAGCTGCTGTTCTGCCTGGGCTTTGGTAATCAGGGGCGGTCGGGGCAGTCCGAGAAAATCCGCCACCCGATTGAAGTAGCCGGTCATGCTGCCGGGATGGCCATCGCTGACATTGTAGACCTCGCCGGAACGCCCCCGCTGCATCGCCGCCAGGCAGATTTGCACCAGATCCAGGCTATGAATATGGTTGGTGACAGGTGAATCCTCCTCACTGACCATCGGCTGGCCAGTTTGCAGGCGCTGCACAGGCAGCTTGCCCGGACCATAGATGCCGGCAACCCGCAGGATTACCAGCTCGCCACCCGTTTCCCGACTCCAGGCCTGCCATCTCGACTCCGCATCGAGCCGGCGGCGCGCCCGATCCACCTCTGGTTTCGGAGCTCTGTTTTCATCCACCCACTCGCCCTGGCAATCTCCATACACGCCACTGGTACTGAGGTAGACCACCCGCCGGGGAGAAGCCGCTTCCTGAAAGCTCTGAATCAGTCGCATGACCCGGGTATCCTGCCGCCCGGCTGCCGGCGGCGGTGCGAAGTAGAAAAGCAACTGCTGCTGAACCTCTGGTATCACTGCCTCCTGGCTATCCAGGTCCAATTGCAACCCCGCTATCCCTGAGGCTTCCAGCTGTTCCAGGCTTGCAGCAGTCCGCACCCATCCCTGGACTTCGTCCCCCGCCGCCTGACAGGCCTTTGCGACCCGGCAACCAATGTCCCCGCACCCCACAATTGACACTTCACTCATAACCCATTGGACTCCCAGGTTTAATTCCTGACTAAAATAGGAGAGAATTCCGCTACTAAGATTTTTGTAGTTTATAACGTCAGTAGACAATCAGGGAATCTCATGAGTTTTAAAGTCCACGCAGAACCCAGCGGCCACGAATTCACCACTGAACCGGGAGAGTCCATTCTCGATGCCGCAGTCAGACAAGGTATCAATCTCCCATACGGCTGCCGCAACGGCTTCTGTGGAACCTGTCAGAGCACCCTTCTGTCCGGAGAACTCGTTTACCCGGAAGGCGCACCCCCAGCGCTGGATGAAAACCAGGCTGGCGCCTGCCTGACCTGCAAAGGGGTTCCGGCTTCAGATATCCGCATCGAGGTCCATGAGATCGCTGAGGCCCAGGATATCGAGATTCGTGAAATGCCCTGCAAGGTGGATCGGATCGAGCGTCTGAATAGTGACGTGATTCGCCTCTACCTCAAGCTTCCTGAGGGAGAGCGCCTGCAGTTTCTTGCCGGCCAATATCTCAACTTTATCCTCGAGGGTGGCGAGAAGCGCGCCTTTTCCATTGCCAATGCGCCCCACGATGACGAGTTCATTGAACTGCACATCCGCCATGTGGAAGGTGGAGCATTCACTGATTTTCTGTTCGACGGCATGAAGGAAAAGACCATCATGCGCATCGAGGCGCCCCTGGGCAGCTACTTCCTGCGGGAGGATTCGGATCAGCCAATCATCCTCATGGGCGGCGGTACCGGCTTTGCTCCCCTGAAGGGAATCATCGAACACGCCTTCGAGGTGGGTATCGATCGCCCGATCCAGCTCTACTGGGGGGTCCGCGCTGAACAGGACATCTACCTGCCTGACCTGCCGAAGCAATGGGCGGCAGAGCACAGCAACTTCAGCTACATCCCGGTGCTGTCTGAACCAAACCAGAACTGGCAGGGCCGAACCGGCTGGGTGCATGACAGCGTGGTTGCCGATCATGCCGACCTGAGCGGTTTTGATGTCTACATGAGTGGCCCGCCACCGATGATCGATGCCGGCAAAGCGGCCTTTCTGGCTCATAACCTGGATGAAAACCGGCTCTACTCCGATTCTTTCGAATACGCAGCAGCTACCGAAAAGGCCTGATTAGTTAGTTTCCGTCCAGAAAGGACGGAAACTAATATGGCATAGGGACGTGCCAGCATTTTCAAAGCCAATAAGCCTTTGAAAATGAAGGAATCGGAAAATCGCATTTTTCGATTCCGTTCCAGAAACATCCCAGGGAGGGGTGTTTCTGGACTCTAACTAGTTAAACAAAATGCTCAAATGCTGTCGATAACGCGGGGACCAGCGAGTTGATTATTTGATAATGCAGGATTGAGCCGCGGCAAAACTCGCGACGTTTGCCGCCGCTCGAGGCTCAATCCGGCACGAAAGCATTCCAGGGCCTTGTCCTGCTCGTCCATCTGTTCCAGCAGCAATCCCAGCTCCTGATAGGCCTCAACTCGAGGCGAGATACCAATACTCGCTTCGAGGTAACTGCGGGCCTTCCCCCACAGCTTGTTTTGCAGACAGAGCCTGGCCAATGCAATCAGCAGATCAGGATCCTTGGGGCGATCCTGCAACCAACTCTCGGCAATCGACAGTTGATCGGCAAGGCTTTCTGTCTTGATTCTGCCATACAAGCAGACCAGTTCGGGGTCCCAGCGCCGTTGTATCGAGTTGACAATCAGTGGCGCGACTTTTTGCCCCGCACCGAGTTCCACCAGCATGAGAGACATAGGTCTTGACGCAGACCGGATCCTGACGGATCGACTTGGGCACACGCTGCCATAGTTGTTCCAGGGCATCCGGATCCGCGCTTATGAGTTCCATTCTCTTGCGGTAGATCCTGAGTTCCAGCTCCCGGGATTCTTCAGCGCTGATCGCTTTGCGTTTCTGCAGTTCAGGTAGCAGCTGCTCCAACTGATCCCATTCCCCCAGATTCACATAGAGCCTTTTCAACAGGGTCAACACATAACCGTGCTTAGGTGCCAGAGAGCGGATATGGGTGAGTGTCGCCAAAGCCTGCTCATACTGCTCATGAGCAAGCTGCAACTCTGCCTGAGTCAGGCCCACAGCCATCTCCGCGGAAGGCATGCTTTGATGGGCCATATGCAGATAATCGTCGCGGCGTTCATCCTGCCCCTGGAGTTGCGCAGCCCTGGCGGCGGCGAGATAGTTCAACAGTGGGGTCTCTGAGCGGGCGGCGTGGCGGATCAGGTTTTTTTCCGCGGCAACCCAATTGCCTTCAGCCAGTTCCATCAACCCGTGAGTGAGTGAGTGACGCGCCCTGGCGGCCAAGCGACGACTGTTCCAACGCTTCATCTGATCCGGCATCGCCCAGAGCCTGGCCAGGGTCCGCAATGCCAGGTAGAGGACAATGAACAACACCAGCCCCGCCAGCAGAAACAGCGCCAGACTGCCTTCGATGGTCCAATGACCATAACCGATCAGCACATAGCCGTTGTCCTCTTTCACCCAGATGGTTACAACCACCGCAAGCAGCAGACTGAGGAAGACCGTCAGCAGGGTTCTCATTCGCCGACCCTCTGATTCAACACCTCGCGATGCGCCTGCAAGGCGCGTAAGGAGGCCGTGATATCCGGCAGTGCTGGAGCAATATCCTCACTTGCCAACTGGAGCAACTGCTGGCTGAAGGCTTCCACCTGAGGTGAGCCGGAAGCAAAGTAACGCTCCACCCAGGTTGCAGAAGCCTGCAGACTCTGTCGATAGAAATCGACGCTCCGCACCATCAGCGCGGTGCTTGCTCCCTCCAGCTTGAGACGTAGATTCTGCTTGAGGAAATAGCCCTGTTCCGGGGGCAACATCGCCGCTATCGGTTTCTGATGGTGGCGGATCACCATCATCGATTTGAAACCTTCCTTCAAATCCTCCCAAATACGCTGTAGATCGAACCCTTTTGCTGACTCTTCCTGACCCTGCTGCACTAGGGCAGGCTCGACGCTCTTAAGTGCTACACCCTCCTCCTGCAACGGCAATTTGTCCACCTGCTCCATCAAGGCGGATAGACTGGCCGTCAATCCGGCCTTGTCCACCTTGGGCACCGTACGCAGACTGTTCATCTCCTCGGCCAGGATCTCCCGCACATCACTCCAGCCAGGGTCGCCGGTATCACGCAATCGCTCATCAGCGGCAGCCAAGGCACCCAGGGCGGTGGCCGGGTCATGCATCAGCCCGAGACGATGATTAGCAACCCGCATCAGGTATTCAGCCTCAGCGACCTGCCATTGCTTGGTATTGCCGCCAAGACGCTGCTGCATGGCATTCAGGGAACGATTCAACTGCACGCCCTGCTGGCGCATGGAATCACGCTCCTGTTCCAGCAGCAGACGTTGCTCGGCCAGTGCCTGCTCCTGGGTTGTGAGTTTCTGCTGCTGTTGCTGCAAGGTCGATTGTGTTTCCGAGAGGCGTTCATACAGCTCCGACTGATCCCGACCGGCCTGCGCAAGCGAGCCATTAAACTGCTGCAGGGACTGTTGTATTCCGTTCCAGTAGCTAAAGCCCAGGAACAGACTGATCACCACGGCAGCTAATGTAACCAGGGACAGCACTATCGCCAGACGGGATAATCGCTGGGAGGCGACTGGACGCTCCTCTACGCTAGCCTTCTCAGCTGCCATTTCACTCTCTGATTGTGCACCCAAAGCCGCCATCTCCTGCTCACTCATGCCTTCGTTCCAGTCTTGTAATCAACGCTTCGCATTGCCTGTCATCCAATCACAGACGCAGTCTACTACCGCCAGATCACTGGCGTCCTTAGCCCGCAAAATGGTCTCAAAACCCAGCACTTCCGCCTTCTGCAGCATCCGCTCACTGATCACCAGCAGCGGTGTCCGTTGCAGCCTGGACCAACCATTAGAACCCAACATGCGCCTTAGATTCATCAGGATCTCGATGCTGGTTGCGATGACCAGGTGTACATCCTCCTCCCATCGACGCAGCAGGGAAGATGGGGCCGCATCCGGGCAAACCCGCCGATAAACCTCAGCATAGACCACTTCAGCACCCCGTTCCTGCAAGCTGTCTCCCAACAGTGGACGCCCTCCTACACCCCGCACGATAACGATTTCTTTTCCTGAAATCTGCTGCAGGTCAGGCAGCGCCAGCAGACCTTCACTATCAAACCGCTCAGACGGCATGAGATCAACCTTGTAGCCTGCCTCTTGCAGCGCTTTTGCGGTCGCTTTACCGACGGCACCCAAGGTCAGTTGTGCAGATAGCGCATTCCCCTGCATCAGCCGCAGGCCGTGCTTCACCGCATTTGGACTGACAAAGATGACAATCCCGGATGCCTGCCGGAGGAGAGTTGCGGCTGTCAATTGATCTGCCGCAGGTTGTATTTCCAAGGCTGGAAAACGTAGGGCAAGGCCGTTTCGAGATTCGATCAGCGTACACAACCCTGCCGCCTGGTGGGCGGGCCGGGTGACAAGGATGCCAGCCCCTTGCAGGTCACAGTCAGGCAAAACAGCTCCTTTCACTCGCCGTAGAGGGTCGCCAGGATCTCGTCCGCCCCCCAGCCTAGCAGCCGTTCAGCCAACCCGACACCCATCGCTTCCGCTTCCTCTACACCGCCCTCCACCTCACCGCGTATGATGCGAGAACCATCCGGCTCGCCGACCAGCCCCCGTAACCAAAGTTGTCCCGACCCCAACATGGCATAGCCGGCGATCGGCACCTGGCAACCACCGTTCAAGCGCTGATTCAAGGCTCGCTCGGCAGAGACACAACTGGCTGTCTCAGAATGGTGCAGCGGCGCGAGCAGCGCGTTGATCGCGTCATCATCAGAACGGCATTCGATACCCACGGCACCCTGACCAATGGCGGGCAGGCTCTGCTCAGGCCCGATCTTTGCTGTAATGCGCTGCTCAAAACCAAGCCGCATCAATCCCGCCGATGCAAGAATAATTGCATCATAATCGCCTTCATCCAGCTTACGCAGACGCGTATTGACATTGCCACGCAATGGAATGATCTCCAGATCTGGCCTGACTTCCGCCAATTGGCTCTGCCGCCGCAAGCTGGAGGTTCCCACCCTGGCCCCGTCCGGCAACTCACTGAAATCGGCATAGTTGTTGGACACAAAGGCATCTCTGGGATCTTCCCGCTGCATGATCACGGCCAAGTGCAAACCCTCCGGCAAGACTACCGGTACGTCCTTCATGGAATGCACCGCGATATCGGCGCGGCCTTCCAGCATCCCCTGCTCCAATTCCTTGACGAACAATCCTTTACCCCCGATCTTGGCCAACGGCGTATCCAGGATCTTGTCGCCTTGGGTACTCATACCGAGCAGTTCGACCTCAATGCCTGGGTGGGCCTTTTTCAGCTCTGCGGCCACATGCTCAGCCTGCCACATGGCCAAGGGTGACTTACGGGTGGCAATTCGGATCGTGGTTTGGGACATATACAAACAGTGCCTCAGTAAACAGAAACTTGGTTATTTTTAATTCGTTTAGCGTCGTTGAAGGGCTCTATGCTAAAGCCTGTCATGGATACAGGCAATTTTGCCGTGATATTCTATGACTATTGGCGCGCACTGCCCAGGTAATTGACCAGCGCCTCCAACCCAGCGCTGCCATGCCACCTGACCAGACTCGAAAGCTGTTGCGACATCTCCGCATCAGCCTGATTGATACCGATCAGGTAGTCCTGCAGGGTCCAACGCAGGTAATCCATCCATTGACCATGCAACAGATTGGCCTCCTGGGAAGGTGCTTGGGTCGGATCGCCGTGACACTCCAGACAATACAGCTGGTGCAGTCGACGCCCCTTGTCGACCTGCCGCCAACTCACGCGCTGGGCATTGGATTGAACCTCGAACTGGCTGAAATAGTCGGCCATTCGAGCGATTTCATGGCTATCAAAACCCAGAGCAATACGCCCCATGACAGAACCATAGCGGCCACCATACTGGTAGGCCTGCATGACCCTGATAAAGTATTTTTCAGACAGGCCGGCCAGGGATGGAATGGCCGGGGCCCTGCTGCGCCCCTGCGGACCATGGCAACCGAAACAGGTGCCTGCCAACAACTCACCGCTTGCGCCCTGCTGCGTCACCGCGTCCCCCATGGCAGCTTCGACAGATTGCTCCTGGGACTCTTCAATCACCGGAGTGCTTGTCCTACAAGCTGTCAGCAGAACGAACCCTGGAATCAATACTTTGAGGAATTTCAACGCAACATCAACCTTCATTTCTTATCAAACGTCTCACCTCCGGCAGGTGGCGGCGACTCACTTCCAACAAGTCATCAGAGCCGCGCAAGCTTACCATCATCACACCCCCAGCGGTTTTTTCCAGCCCAAGCAGGGCATGGCGCGCCACCAGCGCGTTGCGGTGAATGCGTAAAAACCAATCACTGAATCTCGATTCAAGAGATTTCAAACTTTCTTCGAGCAGCAGTTCGCCCTCAGCGTGGAACACAGAAACATATTTACTTTCCGCCCGCAGGTAGATTACCTGGTCCAAGGGCAGACGTCTCAGACCGCCCCGGTAACTGACGCTCAACTGGGGTACTGTCCTGCCCGTGGTCAACGCCACTGCTTCAAGTTGCGCCAAGGTGATCCGCTGAGCAGCCTGCAGGGCTTTTTGCAGCCGAACCTTGCGTACCGGCTTGAGCAGGTAGTCGACTGCCTGGATTTCGAAGGCCTGCAGGGCATGTTCCTCATACGCAGTGGTGAAAATCACCGCGGGTGGTGTATGGCTGTCGGCCAGGTGTCTGGCAGCCTGCAATCCATCCATCCCCGGCATGCGGATATCCATCAAAACCAGATCAGCGCCCTGACTGACAAACAGCTCCAGCGCCTCCTGACCATTGGCCGCCATGCCGACCACCTGATAGGGCTCCCCCAATTCCGTCAGCATTGCCGCCAAACGATCCCGCGCCAAGGCCTCATCGTCCACTACCAGGATTCTCACTGCATGCTCCTGGGGTAGGGTACGACGATGCGTACCTGGTGGTCCCCGTCAATCCGGCTTTCGGTCAGGCTTGCCGCTTCATCATACAGGCCTTTCAACCGCTGACGTATGTTCTCCAGTGCCAGTTTGTTGCCTTTACGATGAGTCGATTGTGGTGCATTAGGCAGGGTATTGCGGATACTCAGATTCAACCTTTTTTTCCTATAGCGTCCCGTAATAACGATCGTTCCACCGCCTGCAGCAGGTTCGATACCGTGATACACCGCATTTTCCAGTAAAGGCTGCAGGGTGAGTGGCGGCAGTGTCGCCGACTCCGGCATGCCCACCAGATCCCAGACAACATTCAAACGCTCACCCAGGCGCTGATTTTCAATACTCAGATATTGACGCGCCAGCTCCAGCTCCTGACCCAGAGTCGACTGCCTGTCCACTTCGCCGAGAGAGACTCGAAACAGATCCGCCAGATTCTCCACCATCTCTTCCGCCTTGAGCGGATCGGTGCGGGTCAGGCTGGCGATCGTATTCATGCTGTTGAACAGAAAATGCGGGCGGATTCGCGAATTCAACGCCTGCATTCGCGCGGTATTTTCAGCTGCGATCTGCTGCTTCCAACGATACAGGAGATAGAGGTAGTGTAAGACCACCAAGCCTACGATCGCAGCAATACTCAAGGGCTTTAACAGTAAGATAAAAGTCTGATCATTCACTAGAGGCCATATTGCCTGGCCATTCAGCCAGACTGACATTACACCGACCAATAGAGTAACTAACATCAACAGCCCCCAGGCCAGCAAGGCCGCCACCCGGTTCCCAAATCGATACAGAATGCCCCTGAACAGGCAAAGCAGGGCTGCAGTCATCAAGCCAATCCACTGTGTGAGCAGGGAAATGAGGCTCAGCTCCTGCAGAAAATCACTCAGCGCATCTACTGAGGCCAGACTCAGAATCACGGCCAGCAGTTGTGCGGAAAGGACCACCACAAAGACGGACCGAATGGAACAGAAATTCGGCAAGAAGATCGCGCTATGCTCTTTCTCACCCTGTGAGTGATTCGACTCTTTTTTGCCGCTCTGCAGCATCCTCTCCTCGCCTGTTATAATCTTCAGCTTTTCCGTTCCACCTTCAGGATAAACCTTGATGAGCGATGACAATACGCCCGCGAAACTCTGGTCCGGCCGCTTTAACGAGCCTACCGATGCCTTCGTTGAGGCCTTTACCGCTTCGGTAGAATTTGACCGGCGCCTCTACCAGTATGACATTCAGGGTTCGATCGCACACGCCACCATGCTGGCGGCTCAGGGCATTATCACTGAATCCGAACGTGAAGCCATCGTCCGCGGTCTGAATCAGATCTGTGAGCAGATTGAACAGGGTAAGTTTTCCTGGTCTATCGAACTGGAAGACGTTCATATGAATGTGGAGTCCGCCCTCACCGAGGCTATCGGCAGTGCGGGAAAAAAATTGCATACCGGGCGTTCCCGCAACGATCAGGTCGCCACCGACATTCGCCTTTGGCTACGTGACGAGATCGACGCCATTGGCAAAGCCATACTCCGCATGCAAACGGCCTTGCTGAATCTTGCGGAGCAGGAGGCGGAGACCATCCTGCCTGGCTTCACCCATCTGCAAACGGCCCAACCAGTGACCTTCGGACACCATATGATGGCCTGGTTTGAAATGCTCGAGCGTGACCGGGAGCGTTTTGCCGACTGTAATAAGCGAGTCAACGTCATGCCGCTTGGCGCCGCCGCCCTGGCCGGCACCACCTATCCCATTGACCGCCAGCTAACCGCACGGCTCCTGAAATTCGACCGTCCTTCAGAAAACTCACTCGACTCCGTTTCCGACCGGGACTTCGCCATCGAATTCAGTGCCGCCTCGAGCATCCTGATGATGCATCTGTCACGCTTTTCAGAAGAATTGATCATATGGTCGTCCGCACAGTTTGGTTTTATCGAATTATCTGACAGCTTCTGTACCGGCTCATCGATCATGCCGCAGAAAAAGAACCCGGATGTACCGGAGTTAATCCGTGGCAAGACCGGGCGCATCTTCGGTCATTTGATCGGCCTGCTCACCCTGATGAAAGGCCAACCCCTGGCCTACAACAAAGACAACCAGGAAGACAAAGAACCGCTGTTCGACACTTCCGACAACATCAAGGGCTCGCTGAAGGTTTTTGCCGACATGATCCCCGCTATCAGTTGCCGCAGGGAGAATATGCGAGAGGCGACCATGCGGGGTTTCGCCACGGCAACGGATTTGGCGGATTACCTGGTGCGCAAGGGAATCGCATTCCGTGACGCCCATGAGGTCGTGGGTAAGGCGGTGGCCTTCGGCGTGGAGCAGGGGCGTGATCTATCACAGATGTCCCTGCAGGAACTGCAGCAGTTTTCCAACAGCATCCAACAGGATGTGTTTGACTTCCTGACCCTGGAAGGCTCGGTTGCCGCGCGCGATCATATCGGCGGCACCGCGCCCGTCCAGGTCCGTGCGGCAATCAGCCGCGCCAGAAAGAAACTGCAGGAATAGTAATATGACCCGGTTACATCATGTCAGCGTGATTGTCGCAGACACAGAAAAGTCCCTGCAATTCTACCGGGACCTGCTCGGCCTTACAGTCTGCTCGAACAGGCCAGACCTGGGTTACCCGGGCGCCTGGCTGCAACTGGAGGGAGCCCAGATACACCTGCTTGAACTGCCAAACCCTGATCCATTGGAGCAACGGCCCGAGCATGGGGGCCGAGACCGGCACTTGGCGTTGCAGATAGACGACATCAATCAATTGAAAAAGCGATTAGAAGCCTCGGGCATTGCCTATACAACCAGTCGCTCAGGCCGCCAAGCCTTGTTTTGCCGGGACCCGGACCAGAATGCAGTTGAAATTATTGCAGGCGGTCCGGACTAACATCAAATACCTACTCATCCATAGGTGTAATAAACTCAGGGATGAAGAATTCCTTATATTTCTCAATCATCCCGACCACGGAACTGTCCGCCAATTCATCCACCCTGCGGGGGGGATACCCCAGTTCCGCAAAAGGAATATAGGGGGTTTCATCGTTATGGCACTCGTCGCACACAACCGGCTCTTTAGTGATCCGTTTGTGCAGGAATTCATTCATCTGAGACTTTTGCTGAGTCGTTAAGCTTTGTTCCTGGCTGATATAGCGATCCATGACAGCTTTAACCTTCTCGTCACTGTCCTTAATAAATGAGAACGTATTATCAGCAATCAAACCGGGAGCTATTTTCGCACCGTAGTTGCCATAGGTCGGGTAGGTGTCTCTGTCGCCAGTCGCATAACTATTCTCAATTTCCACCAAATCCTTGGGATTCACCGTTTGCTGCCCGGTCTGTTTGTCAGACCAGCGAAATGCCAATCGCTGCACCTCATTTTCTGCCCGGATATGACAAGTCTGGCAGGCCGTATAGAAGGCATGCATATTCAGGAAGCTCCGGACCTCTTTCAATTTATTGTGCGGCACATTCCCATGACAACTTACACAAGTGCTGGCTTTATCCTCTTCTACCTCAAAGCCGATATGATGAAACCGACCCGGTATGTAGGGTTGCTCGATCACGCGATAGCCGAGATCCGTCTTTTTAGTTTCACTTTTTGTGGCAATCAGATTGACGAACAACCGTTCTTCATCAGTACCTGCATGGCCCAGATCCCTCAATGATGCTTCAGCTTCCTCCTTACCCTCAAAACCGAATATCAACGGATACATGAAATAGCCGTACCATAAGGTGAAGGCCATGAGAAAAATAACATAGGCCTTAAAAACCAGCTTTTTGAGCAACTTCACCATTCGTAATTCTCCCCGGCAAAGCTTTGGGGTTTGATCTCATCTTCCAATCCGTTCTCAATCATGATCTTGACATATTCCTGATAGTGCTCGTGAACCATGTCATGCTCATTGAGATAGCCGGTAATCCAAACGGTGGCGGAGGGGAATTTTTCCGGCGCATAGTGCACGTTATACCAATGCACGAAGAACAAGAACAATACCGCCAGCAACGCCTCATCGGTATGCATGATATAAAGTGCGTTGAGTGCGAAGCCGGGCATGATATGCGATAGCTCATCCCGCCACCATAAGGCAACACCTGCCGGACCCAATATGGGTATACCCCAATAGGGAGCAAAGTAATCAAATTTTTCCCGCCAGGACATACGGTCGTGTCTGGGTGGCCGGTTGGTAAAATAGAGCAGATATTTCCAAATCTGCACGATATCCACCCAATCCTTCTTGTTCGGCACCATCTCCAGTGATAACAGGGCTTTGGTAAAAGTTTTTATGTTTAGCTTCTTCTCCTGCTTGAGTTTAAGGAGATGATGCTTGTAAAAATAATTGATCCAATAGATCGTGTGGTAAACAAATAACAATAACAACACAGTCCCCGCGCCTCTATGGATGAGTGGAGCAATCTCTGTTCCACCCATAAAATCATAGATTGGTCTCGCCCATGCTTCTTCTGCATGCCTTAACGGGAAACCAGTAAGCGCAAGGAGTATTATCGTGATGAAAAGAACCACATGCTGAACACGCTGGTGGGCAGAAAAACGATAGAAAAACCGCTTGCCATTTTTATATACTATCGGTTCATATTTACTCATTGTCTCTTCCTCACCGGTCACTCGAGCCTGTCTCGGCCTTGATTTCCTTAATTACCTCGTCATAGTTATCCGCATGCTCTTCCTTGAAGAAAGAAAATGTTGGGAACAGTCGGCGCAATAGTTCCAGGAAAATCAGCGCCAAGAAGAAATACAACACGAATGCCATCAGCGCCTTAAAAAATATCAGCATGTAGAACTGCATGGGATATTTTTCTCTGTCGTAAGTAACATGGGTTTGGAAACTGGCCAATTGTGGGCTGGCGGTTTCATGGCATTCCGAGGTTCTGCAGGTGGTCGCCACATTGTTATCGTGAACGGCTGAAGTCACCATATCCTTGGCCTCTATCAGATGAGAATTTTCTCCCTCGACAATATGGCAATCGATACAGTCAGGCATGCGCTCTGAGCCCAATATAAGCAACTTTCCATGGAAGGTTTCTTTATATGTTTTGACGACATCATCCAGTTTGTGTCTTTCCCTGAACCCTTCGTCCTCATGGCATTTAGCGCAAACTTCAATAGTTTCTATCGGAAATCGGGTTTTATGCAAGCGGGTCGTGATGTGCTCGTAAAAGTCTTCCGCGTAGCCGCTGCCGGTATGACAGCTTTTGCAACGGCTGATTGATCTTTCTGACACTCCAGGAATTTTCTTGCCCTTGAAAGCGGAAAACGGACGATACAAGGGTTGGTCATGACAACTCTTACAGTCGGGATAGTCCTGCTGATGTTCCTTGGGATTACCATCCTCGTCCAGTTTCCCATGAACACTTTTACTCAGGGTTTCCGCCACCGCTTTGTGGGAAAACTTGGTTTGTCCAGAGGGCTCGATGACATGGCATTCCTGGGTGCAATCGACTTTTTTAGCTGGATCATGAGGAATACGGTCAATATCGGTGTGACACTCATTGCATTTTGTTCTGCGATGCGGACCGCTGTCGAATAACTCCTGATTGATATAAAACAGCCTGAACTGGCCATTCTCATCGATGCGGCTCAAGCCTCTGTGTTTATGGCAAAGCACACAATTTAATTCATCGTCTGAATATACCGGATTCGATATAGAGATGAGGAAAAGTAGAGGCAACAATCCACAAAAAAAACTGACTGACCAGATTTTTTTCATTATCTTCCCACTGAATAGTTATTATCCATTCTTACAGCGCAATTTTATCAGCGGTAATAAGAGTTGTCCCGATAGGCTTACCGTAAATTACCGCTGGATTTCCAGCAGGTAACCCTGAAATTTCTCCCCATCATTATACGGGTAATTACTTACCGAGCACGTTAAGGCATGTCTTCACCAACCGTTGTATTGGTCTCAACATTTCTCGCGACATTCATCTAATCCGACACCAGGCACGTCTGGTATTTACTGACACACAAGAAATCACACTAATAGTCAATTGCATAGAGGTGGAATAGACGGATGCAACTTGTACTGGTTAACAATTAACTAGGGCTTTTCGCTGCAGGGTCATCAATTGCCATCCCTCAATGCCCCATGCCCTTTTCTAGATTAATGAAAAGGCATGTACTTCCCACTACTAACGTGATGGCCTTCACGTTGTCAGCACATTTTCAGTCATTTGAAATACTTTGAAACAGAGAAGGCCCAACGAGAAACATCTTAGAAACATTTCGTGCATAACCTTCTACGCAAGGATCGAAAAACAATTCGACCAAGACGCCCACTGAAGCGTTCATCGAATCAAACTGACAAGCGTAATTTATACTTGATTAAGGAGCTTATTGTGAAAATTATTATTGCTGCTATTGCTGCGTCTCTTGCTATCGCCTCTTCAGCTGCTTTTTCCCATCATGCTGCCGAAGGTATGGTTGATGCGGATGTATATGAAATGATCGACACTCTGATCGCCGACACACCTCATGCTGACATGACCATCGACGATCTCGGTACAGGAATGACTACTGTGACCATCGATACACAGACAGTCACTCAGACGGAGAACATGATTGATGATGGGCTGCTGGACTATGCATCCATGCTGGATGGGGCAACCAGTGTAAACATTTCATTCAATCCGGATGGCACTACAACGACAACCATCACCCAAACCCAGTAATCGGCGAAAGGAAACTATTTTCACTAGAAGAATCCCCGCTTATCTTTCGGGGATTCTCACCATATTTTTTGATTCTGATGACTGCGAAAGATATAACAATCGGATGCCATTGACTGTTAACTACCAGACGCAGATTTGATCACGCATCGCGATCATGACTCACCATTAAAAATACTGGCAATTACACTTTTGGGGGGTCGAAATAGCTGAAATGATCGCAAAGATTGCTTAGCGGTTATTTAATAGCAATTCACTATAATTATTACGATTGATTCACCATGAAAAATTCTCACCGCCTAATTAAAGACTACGCTCACTCAGCAATATCGTAAGGGTCGTTACCGGAGGGGTCAGGCCATGAGGGGTCTTCCGGCCAAAAAAAGGTCACCTGTACATCAGAATACATATCAATTCTCCAGCGTTACTCAACGTAAAATAATATTGGATGTAGTTTGGGACCCTACACTTTTACCAGTAAAGCCCTTTGACCATTGGGCATGCTAAGAAAAAAGTGTTACACAAATATTTCGTTATGAGACTAAAGTGTTTCAAATTATTACAATCCCCTCTGGCCAGCCATTTCATAGTGAATCAAGAGGATATAACTACCTCGCTGCCTAAAACTACCAATCTCAGCAACATACCTGATATACCATCTGGCACAGTTGTCTCGTACCGATTGATTTACTTCTAAGATGCAAGACCTCGAAGCACCACTGATTACATTGAGTTCTTCCAACCCATTCACAGTGCTAAAGTAGATTTATACTGGTAATTTTCAATCCGTAAGTATCATCCACCCGACCCAAATTGGCCTTTCAATTTTTATGCGCGCTCTCTGACAGATAAATCAATAGATGGATCAGGTTCAATTATCCCAACACCAAATACGCAACACCATTCAATCCATTCTATTGGTAATTGCCCTAGGAGGGCTCTGCGCCTGGCTTTCCTGGTTCATCGGCGGCCTGCCATTGGCCATCTTGACCGCAGCTCTCATCATTCTGTTCTACCAGTTAAATCCTGTTGCATCCCCAGAGATGGTCGTACGCCTCTTTCGTGGCCAGGCTCTGACCCCCGCTCAAGCACCGGAACTCTATCGGCTGCTGCATAGCCTATCTCAACATGCCGGCCTACCACGCGCACCGATGCTTTTCTACCTGCCATCCAACGTGATGAACGCATTCACGACTGGCACACCAGACAATGCTGCCATTGGGCTATCCGACGGCCTGTTAAGACGCATGAACATGCGGGAAATTGCCGCTGTCTTGGGGCATGAGCTGATGCATATCGTCAATCAGGACACGAGATTGATGGCCTTTGCCGACCTGACCAGCCGCATCACTGGAATATTTTCCCTGGCTGGACAGTTTCTGCTAGTTATTTATCTACCCTTGATCTTATTCCGCGATACCGCACTGCCCTGGGGACCCATCCTGCTGTTGCTGGCATCACCATCGCTCAGCGCACTGGTGCAACTGGCCCTTTCCCGCAATCGCGAATACGATGCCGACCTGGGATCTGCGAAACTGACTGGCGACCCACTCGCCCTGGCTTCCGCGTTGCATAAAATGCACTACCCAAGACATGGTCTTCTGAGTCAGATCCTGCTTCCCGGACCACGCATACCTGATCCATCTTTGTTGCGCACCCATCCGCCTACCGAAGAACGCATCAAGCGATTAACTGCCTTAGCCGAGACCTTGCCTGTTGTCGGGCAGTCAAGATTAACCCCTCACAACCTGCAGCATCTGCTTGCAAGGCAACCCCTGCGCGCGCGCTGGCATCGCAATGGAATGTGGTACTGATCCTCGACCCGGTTGAATCCGCCGACGCTCCATGAAATTTAGATATCACTGTTGCTTGCAGCAGAATAGTGATAAATAAATCATTTTCTAACGAACGAAAGGCCATTGCCATGCCCCAGGACTCCTTAGACGACCTCAACCAACGCCTCAAGGCCTTCGCCCAGGCCCGCGACTGGGAACAGTTCCACAGCCCGAAAAATCTCTCCATGGCATTGATCGCGGAGTGCGCCGAACTGGTCGAGCATTTTCAGTGGCTGTCTGAGGAACAAAGCATGAACCTCAGTGCAGGGAAACAGGAGGAGGTCTCACTGGAAATGGCCGATATCCTGATATTTCTGATCCGTTGCGCAGAACGGCTCGACATCAACCTGATCGATGCCGCCTATCGCAAGATGGCGATCAATGAGTCACGCTACCCTGCAGAAAAGGTTTACGGCGATGCCCGTCGTGCGACCGAATACGAATAGCAGGATCCTGCCTCAAGCTGATTTGCACTCATCCAATATGCGCCGTATTGCAGTCAATCCCAGATCACGTAATTTAACGATATTGCGTTGTGTGATCGACTCGGGGTTCGGGTAACCAGTGAGCGCCTGTTCCAATGATTCTTCCCGAATCAAGTGGAACATGGGGTAAGGTGAACGGTTGGTGTAGTTTGCGGGGTCATCAGGAGCGACACCCTCGAAACGATAATCGGGATGAAAACTCGCAAGCTGCAGAAACCCATCCAGTCCGACCTCCAGAATTGCCTCCTCAGCAGATTCCAGCAGCGACAGATAGGACTCGAAGGATTTCAAACCATACGGCAGGATCAGCAGGCTGGTCTCGACTTCTTCTGCGGACAAGCTGAGCATGCCATCCATCTCATTCAGCAAAGTACGATAGATTGCCTCGGGCTCCTTCTCCAGACAGACCGTATAGCGAATACGTCCCTGCAACAAGGGTTCAGCAGCGAAAGGACATAGATTCATGTCCACCACCACCCTGCGCACCCACTGCTCTGTTATGCGTGAAAAATTCGTCGCTTCCATCTGTTTACTCCAGTACCTTCAGTTGCATGCCTACCGACAAATGCCCTTCGGTATCGTGCAGCAGATTCTGACCAAAAAAGACCTTATTACCCTGTCGCCGGTAACTTGAGAGGGTTTTCAGTGGTTCTGCGCTCTTGGCGGCTGTCGCAGGATCAATCGTCGTAATCACACACCGGGAACACGGCTTCACTACCCGCAGGCTGAGGCTTCCCGCTTGCACCCTGGTCCATTCATCCTCCGCATAAGGCGCACATCCCGCCACTACCAGGTTGGGTCGAAATCGAAGCATGGTCACGGGCTCGGGCAGTCGGCGATTGAGATCCTGCAGAGAGGCTTCGGATATCAACAAGAGCGGGAATCCATCGGAAAATGCAGTTCGATCCTCTGCCTCAGCATACGCCTGATCAACCTTTCTGAAGTGGCTCTCTGGCATATACACCAAGCGGGCTGAACACTCCAGAAAGCCTGTCAACCATGCCTCTGCCTCAGCACCACAATACCAGGCATCACAACTATCACCCCAGATTTTTACCTGTAGCGGAGCACCTTCAATAGGGGTCAGCGGGAGTGATAAGTCGGCTTCTTCCGGAGCCATGAGTACCAGCTCATTTCCCTTAATCCTTTGTTGAATCAGGGCCATTCGCGGCAACTGACGCTGACTCAGGAAAGCACCCTCGGCATCTACCAGCATCCAGCGCCGGTCGAACGACAAACCAAAACGGTCAACGGCTGATTCCTGAACCGCTATTCCCGCCATTGACTTCACCGGATAGATGAAAATACCGGTGATTGTGAAATCCCCCATAGCGCGTTCCCCTTCACATTGTCATTGAATTAAATCCTCTCCCAACCTTCATTCCTCTGCATGCCGGCCGATAGCTTGAAAAATAATTCACTAACAACTCCCATCCCAGTTCCAAACAAGCGGTAGACGAGGTAAACAGCATGGATATCGTGCCCTATCTTAAACTGATGGTGCAAAAGAATGGATCGGATCTGTTCTTCAGTACCGGTGCACCGCCTAACCTCAAGGCCGAGGGTGAAACCAGACCTATCGGCTCATCACCACTGCAGCCAGGGCAGGTTCGTAAACTGGCCTACGGCGTGATGAGTGATGAGCAGATCAAGGAGTTTGAGTCCACATTCGAATGCAACCTGGCTATATCCATACAGAAATTGGGGAGATTTCGGGTTAACGTCTTCAAGCAGCGCGGCGATGCCGCCATGGTGATCCGCTATATCAAGGGCGTGATTCCACCGGTCGAAAAGCTCAACCTCCCGGTCATTTTAAAAGATCTTATCATGGAACCACGGGGGCTCATCCTGGTGGTTGGATCTACCGGCTCCGGTAAGTCGACCACCTTGGCCTCAATGATCGAACACCGGAATCAGCACAAAGCAGGGCATATCCTCACTATTGAAGATCCTATCGAATACCTCTACACACATAAAAAATCGGTGGTCGATCAGCGAGAGGTGGGTATCGACACCCTCTCCTATGAGAACGCCTTGAAAAACGCCATGCGCGAGGCGCCTGATGTCATTCTGATCGGTGAGATCCGGGATATGTACACCATGCAGCATGCCGTGGCGTATGCGGAGACCGGCCACCTCTGCCTATCCACGCTGCATGCCAACAACGCCAACCAGGCCCTTGACAGAATTATCAACTTCTTTCCTGACAGCTCGCAAAACCAACTCTACATGGATCTGTCGCTGAATCTCCGGGCAGTCGTTTCTCAGCGCCTGGTTAAAGGCAAGAACGGACAACGCATACCCGCGGTGGAGATTATGCTGCTGACTACCTACATCTCTGAATTGATCCAAAAGGGCGATGTCCATGCGATCAAGGAGGTCATGGAGCAGGGCACGGAACGTGGTATGCAGACCTTCGATCAATCCCTCTACAGTCTCTTCCAGGAAGGCCGGATAACCCTCGAAGAAGCGCTGAATCATGCGGATTCCCGCAACAACCTGTCACTCAAGATACGCCTCGATGATAGCGGAGATCTCGATATTCCTGGTGGATTGAGTATGAAGGAAGAGGAGTTTTAGCGGTCGAATCCATCGATTCAGTTCACTCCGAACAATACCTGACTGGCTTTGATCCACGGTTAACCGGCATAATAGCTTAAATTGTAGGATTTTTCGGATTTACGACTCATGCCAACACAAAAACAGAATACCTCAAAACGCGATACCCCCTGCCATAAAGTACTCACTAACCTCCCCCCTCTGAAGATGAATGCCAAAGCCATCTCAGATGATTTTTTGCGCTATTTCTCCCACACGCTCGGGCGTGACGACCACTGTACCTCCAGTCACTATCCCTACCAAGCAATGGCGATGGCGCTACGTGACCGCCTGATCGAGCGTTGGAAAATCAGCCGCCGCACCTATGAAGAGACTGATTGCAGGCGCACCTTCTATCTGTCCCTGGAATTTCTCATGGGACGGGCCCTCAGCAATACCATGTTGAATCTGGGCGTGAGCGACCACGTCAATCAGGCGCTGTATAATCTTGGGCTGAGTCAGGAAGAGATTGCGGACAGTGAACCGGATCCCGGTCTCGGCAACGGCGGTCTGGGCAGGCTCGCCGCCTGTTTTTTGGATAGCTGCGCCACTTTGCAACTCCCGGTCAGAGGCTATGGCCTGCGCTATGAATATGGCATGTTTCGCCAGCATATCTCTGACGGCCAGCAGATTGAAGACCCTGATCACTGGTTACGTGACGGCAATCCCTGGGAGCTGGAACGCCCCGAATATACGCAACGCATTCAATTCAATGGACACGTCGAACACATAAACGGGACGCCTCGCTGGGTTGGGACGCATGATGTACTTGCCGTGCCCTATGACATTCCTGTACCCGGCTACCGCAACGGCACCGTCAATACACTACGCCTCTGGAAGGCTGCCGCCACTGACGAGTTCGACCTCGATGAATTCAATGCGGGCGGATATACCGAATCAGTGGAGGCGAAGAATCATGCCGAGCATATCACCATGGTTCTCTACCCCAACGACGCCAGTGAGAACGGCAAAGAATTGCGCTTGCGCCAGCAGTATTTACTCGCTTCAGCCAGCCTCAAGGACGTACTCAGGGAGTGGCGGGCCAATCATGATGGCTTCAAAGACTTCGCAGCGAAGAACTGCTTTCAGCTCAACGACACTCACCCAAGTGTATCAGTCGCTGAATTGATGCGGCAGTTGATGGACGAGCAGGGACTGGCCTGGGATCAGGCATGGTCGATCACCAGTAAAACCATGGCCTATACCAACCACACTTTACTCCCGGAAGCCCTGGAACGCTGGCCGTTGCGGCTTTTTGCAAATCTTCTGCCGCGGGTACTGGAGATTATCTACGAGATCAACGCACGCTTTCTCGGCCAGGTCGCCCAGCATTGGCCGGGAGACACCGAGCGAATGCGCCGCATGTCGATCATCGAAGAGGGGCATGAGCCAATGGTGCGCATGGCCTTCCTGGCGATTGTCGGCAGCTTCTCGATCAATGGTGTCGCCGAACTGCATACCCAACTGCTCAAAGACGGTCTGTTCCACGATTTTTTCGAGCTCTGGCCGAACCGATTCAACAACAAGACCAATGGCGTCACACCACGCCGCTGGCTCGCCGGTTGTAACCCCGAGCTGCGCGAACTGATTAATGAAACCATAGGCGAAAAGTGGATCTCCCATCTGCCGGATCTGGCTAAGCTGGAGCAGCAGACGACCAATCCTGATTTCTGCGCAAAATGGCGTGCTATCAAACAGCATAACAAGGAACGACTTGCTTTGATGATCAAGGCGGACTGTGGCGTGGACTTCCCCGTCGACGCCATGTTTGATGTTCAGGTCAAAAGGATCCATGAGTACAAACGTCAGCTACTCAACATACTGCACGTCATCCACCTCTACAATCGTATCAAGCGTGGTGATACCCAAAACTGGACCAAACGTTGTGTTCTGATCGGCGGCAAAGCAGCACCTGGTTATCAGATGGCAAAACTGATCATCAAGCTGACCAACAATGTCGCCCAGGTGATCAACGATGACCCTGATGTTGGCGATCTGCTGAAAGTAGCATTCCTGCCCAATTACCGAGTCTCTGCGATGGAAGTCATCGCCCCAGGCACCGATCTTTCAGAACAAATATCCACTGCCGGAAAAGAAGCTTCCGGCACCGGTAATATGAAATTCATGATGAATGGCGCCATTACCATTGGCACCCTTGATGGCGCCAATATTGAGATTTTGGAAGAGGTGGGAAACAACAACTTTTTCCTCTTTGGCCTTACTACTCTGGAGGTAGAGGAGCTGCGCCCCCATTACAATCCAAATGTCATCATAGGCAGTAATCCCGACTTCCAGAGGGTCATGCAGCTGTTGGAAACCGGTTTCTTTAATCAGTTTGAACCTGGCCTGTTCAATCCCATCGTCGAATCCATCCGCAACCCTTATGACCCCTGGATCACGGCCGCTGATTTTCGTAGTTATGTGAATGCCCAACAAGAGGCCGCTCTTGCCTACCAGGATCAGGAGCTCTGGGTACGTATGAGCATTATCAACAGCGCCAAGAGCGGCCGCTTCTCCACTGACCGCACCATGCAAGAGTACAACCGGGATATCTGGAAACTGCAGAGTGTTCCTACCCGCCAGCTAGAGGAAAGCTAGATCAGCCTGGCAGGCCCGGCACCATGCTGAATCTATTGCAACTCCCGCCGGATGGAGATATATCTCTACCCGGCATTGGATATCAGTCTACATCTCTACTGGGTAAATAATTTTTTTAGCAGATTTCGGTGGTCAAGAAAAGGCTCAGTAGTGAGGCGGCGGCGGTTCAACTGCCTTCCCATCCAACGGGGAGATGGCAGCCGACTTCAGGCGTTGCCGCAGTTCCTCAATATCCAATTGCAGGGTTTCGATGATCTGTTGCTGCTGCCTCAAGGTTTCGCCAAGGGACTGAATACCCTCTTCTTGGAAGGCCACGCGGCTCTCCAGTTCGATGATGCGTTCTTCCATTAACGGGGATACCGATCATCCAGATTGGCGGGACAGAGTACGTTGCGCATGATACCGATCAAATCCAGCAGCTGATGGTTGCGAATGCGGTAGAAAATACGGTTCGCTTCTTTGCGGGAGACCACGATATTTTTATTCCGCAACTGCTCAAGATGCTGTGATATGTTGCTTTGTGAGGTACCAGTGCGCTCTACGATCTCGCCGACCGAGAGTTCGCTCTCCCCCAGCGAGCATAGAATCTTCCAGCGTAGCGGATGGGCCATTGCCTTGAGTGCATTTGCCGTCAGGGCGGTGTTTTCCTCTTCTGACAATTGTGGATCTATCGGCTCGTTCATTACTTCACTCCTCTCGCTACTCTCAGCTGTCCTTGCCTTGCGCAGCATTGGTACATCCTGCATATCAAGATACTGTTGACGCGGCATCCATTTCGCGGGTATATCCGGTCATATCCTTGGCTATGCAGATAATATGGCTGATCTTACCGTCTTTGTCTGTTACGGCGGTACGGGAAAACAGAATCGGCACACGGCACTGATCTTTGGCGATAAAGCGTGCTTCGATACGACTCAGGGCGCCGGTCCTGATCAAAGCCTCCAGCCAGGTTCCAAAAAACGCCCCGGCCTGCTCCTCTTCCTCCTCTTCGAACACATCACCAATCGACATGCTCTGCAGATCCTTCCTCAGTGTAGTCCAACATTTGGCAGGCGGCAGGATTGGCAGACTCGATCCTACCTTCAGGATCCAACACCAACAGCGCCTCGCCCATATGCGTGATGATATTCTCCAGATGTTGTTTCGCCGCCTCCAGTTGGAGCAGTGCGTTCAGCTACCTTCTGCTCCAGCAGACGGTTCATCTTCCGCTCATTTTCGATCAGACGAAAATAGGTGCTGATCTTGTTCAACAGTTGATTATCGTCGATTGGCTTCAGCAGATAGTCAACACCACCCACCTTGTAACCCTTCTGCTGAAACTCTTCGGTCTTAAGTGCGGCAGTGAGGAAAATAATTGGTATATCTTTGGTCTTCTTGCGGATTTTCAGCATCGAGGCCGTTTGAAAACCGTCCATTTCAGGCATTTGCACATCGAGAATGATCAAATCAATACCAGGTTCCTTGACCGCGATATCCAGTGCCTGTTGGCCGGACTCCGCTTCCAGAATCACTGGATCCATGTATCTTTCAATCAATGTACGCAGGGTAAACAGGTTATGTTTGTTATCGTCTACGATAAGCAGCTTGAACCCGGTATAGCGTTTCATACGTTTCTGGTTCACCTAAACATTCAGATGACTTTTCAGTAGTTCTTTGAGATCAGTTGCATCAATCGGTTTGGGAATAAAGGCATCGGCCCCCGCCTGAATGCATCGATCCCGGTCTTCAGCAGCAATTTTTGCGGACAACGCAATAATAATCAACCCGCTGAGTTTTTGCTCATTGCGAATAGCCCTGATCGTATCATAGCCGTCCATTTCAGGCATCATGATGTCCATTAAGACGATGGGAAATTCCGCATCATCCGCCAAGGTTTCCAGCGCCTCCCTGCCATCACCGGCCGCAGTCACCTCCAGCCCCCAGCTCTCCAGAAGCGGTGTTAATGCCAACAGGCTGTGCAGATCATCATCCACCAGCAGCACCCGCTTGCCTGAAAACTCAACCTGCCTGTCAGCAAGCCCAGACTCAGCATCGGCCTCCTCTTGATTCGTCATTACCCGCGTCTCGCTGGGAGATATTGCCAACACACCATCTTCATACGACACGGCCTGTACTGTGCGGTCGGTTTCCAGCGGCAGGCAAAGCGTGAAGCAGGCGCCACGCCCTTCCTCGCTTTGCAGTTCGATATGGCCGCCTAACAAATAAGCAAGTTCACGACTTATACTTAGACCAAGGCCGGTTCCCCCATACAATCTGCTGGTGGAGCCATCGGCCTGTTTAAATGCATCAAATATCACCTGATGTTTATCTGCCGGTATGCCAATACCCGTATCGACAACAGCAATCGCGAGAGGACAGGACTGCGCATTATTTTTACTATAGGCACGAAGCGTAACGCCTCCCTGGCGGGTGAATTTCAACGCATTCGCGAGAAAATTCTTCAATATCTGCCTGACTTTTGCCAAGTCTGAAATAAAGCTCTTCGGCATGTCGTCCGCAAATTCCGCATCCAGCCGTAAACCCTTGGCATCGAACTGAGGTTTAACAAGATCGATCAGCTCTGTGATCAGATCATGAACATCGATCTCTTCAAGACTAAAACTGGCTTGGCCTGCTTCAATTCGGGATAGGTCGAGAATATTCTCGATCAATTCCTTCAGGTCAACACCCGCCTCATGAATAACTCGTAGCTGTTTTAACTGCTCCCCAGTGAGTTGACTGTCACCTTCGCGCATAATCTTCGATAGCAATAAAATAGAATTCAACGGTGTGCGCAGTTCATGGCTCACGTTTGCCAGAAACTCAGATTTGTAACGACTCGACTCTTCCAATTGTCTTGCATGTTCTCGCTGGTCTTTGGCATGCCGGGCGTGAGTCTCGGCCAATATCGTCAATTTACGCCCCAGGTCCCTGATTTCATGGGGTCCTCGCCAATCGAAGCGGA
The DNA here is from genome assembly GCA_963797085.1 of uncultured Gammaproteobacteria bacterium. Lineage (GTDB taxonomy): Bacteria > Pseudomonadota > Gammaproteobacteria > Chromatiales > Chromatiaceae > JASJBU01. The sequence goes on along the minus strand of CAWCOA010000006.1, from coordinate 174,866 downwards.
CCGCTTCATTGTCACGCATCACTCGACCGATCTGCTCAGTAAGGGACTGCCCGAAGCGAGCAACATTCATCGCTATCCATCTGGCTGATAGTAACAGTATGCCCAATGCAGTCAGAGCTATCGTCAGGACGCGAATAATCAGATTGTTGCGAAACTGGGACACCGGAGATGGGTCCACTGCCCTGCCCACCCACAGCGGCCCAGAATCCACCGTCATGAACAGTGGCACCCATATCACCTGCGTACCCCTTTCTTCCCATAAAGATAATTTACCTTCGGAGAATATCTCATCCAGTCCCTTGAAATCTTCAAATGCTGCAGGCGTATTATCACCGGTCAGGCGATCAGACAGATACGAGCCGTCATTTGACACCCAGAGAGTATTCCGGTAGGCGCTCGCCATTCCCCCAACATCAACATTGACTACAACCGCGCCTATCGGCTCCATCCTGCCATTATCAGTATGGCCGATGATATTGCTGATCAAGCGTAATGTCATAAAGCGTCGGGTATCTGTCAGCGCCGCCTCCGGATTAAGGCTGATCTTACTCACTGAAACCCCACCAATCTCCTGCTGAATCGCGTTGTTAAAGAAGGCGCTGGACGGCATATCCGGATTATGGATAGTGGGTTCCCACTGTTGGGATCTGGGGTTCAGCTCGAGCCAGAACCTTGGTTTGCCATGTAGATCGAGAAACAGGATCTGGATGATATCGAGGTGCCCCATGAGGATCTGATTAACCCAGCTCGTATAGCGCGCACGCGCCTGATCGATCGACTCGTCCCCAGGCTGCTGCTCATTGCCCAGGATCAGACTCGGCTCCGGCAACTTGGCGAGCAATCGCACCACCTCATGACGACTCGCAAGGTGCTCATCGAGATCCCGGAAGTCCGCACGAAGATTCTGCAGATGAGCCTTATGATAGAACAGCTCCAGTCGCTCCAGAACAAATGGCAGACTGGTAGCGACCATCGCAGTCAATGGCGCAAAACCAAAGAAAAAAAGAAACAACAGAATCTGGGTGCGTAACTTCAACGGCTGTTTCAGGCGATTTGATAGAACCAGGGCATATACAAATCCAACTACAGATTGATTTGGTTAGATAAAACAGCGGCCATGGCTGATCGCCACGCCCCGCACTTCGTTCATGTAAAATCCCTTTCGATAATGACCTTGGAGGCCCTGCTCAGGTTACAGCCCTGACTAAATCCAGAACCTGGACTGCATGGCCTTTGGGTTTCACATCATACATTGCCTGACGCAAGAGCCCCTGCTTGTCGATGACAAATGTCGAGCGCACTATCCCCATGCGCTTTTCACCATTTTTCTCTTTCTCCTGCCATACACCATAGGACTTACAGACCTCACCTTCCGGGTCTGCCAGCAACTGGACGGTCAATCCATGCTTGTCTCTGAATGAGGCATGGCTGACACAATTATCCCGGCTGATGCCGAACACCAAGGCATCCAAGGCTTGAAATTCATCCATCAAATCTGATAATTCGACCGCTTCTATGGTACAGCCAGTCGTATCGTCTTTCGGATAGAAATAAAGCACGATATTGTTTTTACCGTGAAAGTCATCCAAATTCACCATCTTCATATCCGCATCCGGAAGGGAAAATGCCGGTGCATTCTGACCAGGCTTCAACATAGCCACTCCTCACTCAATCTCATTATGGATAATAAAAAAAACCAGGCCTGATGCGCTCAGCTTGAATCAGCTATAGTTATTGTCGCCTGCCTTATATAGGCTTCCCTATCCCAAGACCCATCTTATCGGGTCTCTCTCGGCCAACACCGATACCACTCAGTAGCTAAGGTGAAAGATAGTTGACCTCCTGCAAGAACGTCAATAGGGAGTTTACCAATCCGGTGAATATCAAATTCAGCCAGAGGCAAATACGACACCGATACGATAGAAGTGCTTAAATGCAGCTTAGCTGTAGGCAAACTACTGCTTTCAATGCATAATTAGCTTCTATACACCACAAGTAAATCTATAGTCCAGGGGATCTGAATCTGGCTAGTTATTCAGAGTCAAGGACACTACCGGCTCTATCCTATGTATGATGATTTTTATAAACTTGACGGAAAACCCTTTCAGCTGACACCGGACCATAAATTCTTCTTCAACAGCAAGGGGCACAACCGCGCCATGGCCTACTTACGCTATGGGCTGGAACAGGGCGAGGGCTTCATTGTCATCACCGGCGGCATAGGCACTGGAAAAACGACCCTGGTACGCAACCTCTTCGAAGAGCTTTCAGCCCTCAACGTGATGGCTGCACAACTGGTCACCACCCAAGTCGACGCTGACGACATGTTGCGCATGGTCTGCGCTTCATTTGGTCTGGCTCACGAAGGTTTGAACAAAGCCACACTGCTGCACAATCTTGAAGCCATTGCACGTGCCCGTCACGCAGAAGGAAAGCAGATCCTGCTGGTGGTCGATGAAGCGCAAAATCTGCCCGCGCGGTCAGTTGAAGAACTACGTATGCTCTCCAATTTCCAAATTGACAATAAGGCGCTTGTGCAAACCTTCCTGCTTGGACAGGAAGAGTTCAAGCGCACGCTGCAAAGCCCAGGCATGGAGCAGTTCCGGCAGCGCATCATTGCCTCCTATCATCTCGAACCCTTGAGTGTTGAAGAAACCGAAAAATATATCAAGCATCGCCTGCAACTGGTCGGCTGGGATGATGATCCGGAATTCATGGAAGGCGTGTTTAACCTGATTTATGAATTCACCGGGGGGGTGCCACGGCGTATCAACGCCATGTGCGACCGGATGTTACTGTTTGGCTGCCTTGAGGAAGTGCATACTATCGACAAAGACGTTGTCCTGTCTGTCACCGAAGAACTCGAACAGGAAGTCAGTTACCAACCGCAAAAGACTGAACCACAACTGGCTTCAGTCTCATCGCTTCATCCTTCAGCAGCCGGCGCATCCCAAGCCGCAGCACCTCAGCTGGCCGCTTCGGCCGACGACCTGGTGTACCGGATTCAGGGATTGGAAAAAGAAATCAGCAGCCTCAAGTTGATCATGAGAAAGGAACAGAAACTGTTGCGCAAGGCGATATTGCTGCAGATGGACCTGGATGAATACGAGGACCTCGACTGACGACAATGCCAAGCCGCTAAGGCGTCAGTCCAAAGTGGGGCCTATCAATACGTCCAAGGGCTCAAAGCCTCTACCTTCCAATGCTTCTGAGATATCATCCCAGGCATAATTCTCATTGGATTCTTCTGCCTGGGCAATAATCCCGGTGGCAAATCGATAGGCCTCATTCGCATCCAGGTCGTCCGGTATCTTAACGACACGAATCTGCTTAAACTCAATACTTGGCAATACCATCAGGTTCCGATTCATTGCTTTTATCCTAATCACTATCAAACGAGCAACACTACAACATCTGCCGTAGCAGCATCAAACTGAAAATGGCGGCGTAGCGGCTATCACACCTAACAGATTCAGTAACGCGGAAGGTCGCTGGTGCCCATCAGGTACTCATCAACCGCCTTTGCGCACTGCCTACCTTCTCGGATTGCCCAGACGACCAGGGACTGACCTCGTCGCATATCTCCGGCTGAAAACACCCCGTCCAGGGAAGTTCTGTATGCATCCGTTCCCTCTGTGGAGCCCTTGACGTTACCGCGATCGTCCAACACGACCTCCAGTTCTTCAATCATTCCTTCATGAACGGGGTGCACAAAACCCATCGCCAGAGTAGCAAGTTCAGCTTTCAGTTCAAACTCTGAACCATCGACCTCTGACATCTGCCAGTTACCGCTTGCATCCTTGTTCCACTCGACCTGGACACAGCGGATGCCCGCCAGATTCCCATGACCATCATCTAGAAACTCTTTACTAGCTACCGACCACATCCGCTCACAGCCCTCTTCCTGTGAACTGGATGTGCGCAACTTATTCGGCCAATAGGGCCAAGTCGTCGCTTTTACCTCGCTTACAGGCGGTTTGGGGAGGATTTCGATTTGGGTAACAGAAGCGGCGCCATGTCTGTTGGAGGTACCGATACAGTCCGAGCCTGTGTCCCCACCACCAATCACCACGACGCGCTTACCTTCTGCAGAGATGAAGTTCTCGACATGGTCCCCCTGCACCCGGTGGCTGTTGCTGCGCAGGAAATCCATGGCGAAATGAACCCCATTGAGTTCACGCCCCGGAATTGGCAGGTCGCGCGGTTTTTCCGAACCGCCTGTCAATACCACCGCATCAAACTCATCGAGTAATTTCTTGGAGGGAATATCCACCCCCACGTGGACATTTGTCTTGAACTCCACACCTTCGGTGCGCAACTGCGCCATGCGTCGGTCGATGACCTTTTTATCCAGTTTGAAGTCGGGAATTCCGTACCTGAGCAGGCCTCCAATGCGGTTTTGTTTCTCATACAGAACCACGCTGTGTCCAGCCCGAGCCAGCTGTTGGGAGCAGGCCATGCCGGCAGGCCCAGAACCAACAACCGCTACGCGTTTACCACTCTTGTGGCTGGCGATCTGCGGTTTTACCCAGCCCTCATTCCAAGCCTTTTCTATAATGCTGAATTCTATGGTTTTGATAGTAACCGGGACATCATCCAGGTTGAGGGTACATGCCGCCTCACAAGGCGCCGGACAGATGCGGCCGGTAAATTCAGGAAAATTATTGGTGCTGTGCAATACTTCAATAGCATCTTGCCAGTCACCACGGTAAACCAAATCATTCCAGTCCGGAATAATGTTATTTACCGGACAGCCGGTGTGGCAGAAAGGAATACCGCAATCCATACAACGGGCACCCTGCTGGCTGACATTCTCATCGCTCATATCGATGACGAACTCACTATAGTTCGCAATACGATCTGAAACCGGCGCGTAGGTCCGGTCCTGGCGCGAAATCTCTTTGAACCCTGTCGGCTTACCCATGATTACTGGCCCCCTTACTTACCGCTGCATTGGCCATTTTTTGTGCCTGCATCTCTTCCAGTGCACGGCGGTATTCCACCGGCATAACTTTAACGAACTTACGCAGATAGCTGTCCCAGTCATCCAGTATTCGCATCGCAACAGCTGAATTGGTGTAGTGCAGATGCTTCTCAATCATCTGCTTGAGTCGAATCGAGTCGAAGCGGGTCATATCATGACTCACGTCAACCCTGCCGTGACCCTCTAAATCACCACCCTGGTGATCGATCTCTTCCAGGGCTTCATCTTCTTCCAGGATAGGTTCCAGCTCGACTTGGGCAAGATTGCAACGATCTTCGAAATCACCTTGCTCATCCAGTACATAGGCAATGCCGCCGGACATGCCTGCAGCAAAGTTACGACCCGTACTCCCGAGACAGACCACGATACCACCAGTCATATACTCACAGCCGTGATCACCCACGCCTTCGATGACTGCTTGGGCACCGGAATTCCGTACACAAAAGCGCTCACCCGCCACTCCGCGGAAGTAACACTCGCCGCCGATCGCACCATACAGAACCGTGTTGCCGACAATGATGTTTTCTTCCGCTTTGCCAATCTTCGACTCTTCCGGCGGATAGATCACAAGCCGCCCTCCAGAGAGGCCTTTACCGACATAGTCGTTACCTTCACCCGCAAGCTCGATGGTGACGCCTTTGGTTACCCAGGCCCCGAAGGACTGCCCGGCAGTCCCCTTGGCCTTGATGTAGACAGTCTCATCTGGCAGGCCCGCATGGCCGTAGCGCTCAGCCAGACGTCCTGACAACATGGCGCCAAAGGTGCGGTTGTAGTTGTGGATATCGATCTCGATCTTGACCGGCTCACCCTGTTCCAGGGTTGGGGCAGCCTGGCGGATCAATTCATTATCGATAGCCTTGTCCAGCCCGTGATCTTGTACGGCAGAGTTGTAGATACCAACTCCCTCTACAGCCTCCGGCTTGGCAAGCAGCCGACTGTAGTCGAGTCCTCTGGCTTTCCAGTGGTTGATGGCCGTGCGCATATGTAAACGATCGCTCTGTCCAATCATCTCGTTGAATGTGCGAAAACCCAGCTTTGCCATCAGACGACGGGCCTCTTCTGCGACAAAGAAGAAAAAGTTAATCACATCCTCTGGCTTGCCGGTAAAGCGCTTGCGCAACTCAGGATCCTGGGTAGCGATACCTACCGGGCAAGTATTAAGGTGACACTTGCGCATCATCAGGCAGCCTTCGGCGATCAGCGGTGCGGTGGCAAACCCGATTTCGTCAGCCCCCAGCAGGGCGGCGATCACCACGTCCCTTCCGGTGCGCATGCCTCCATCCGCCTGCACGGCAATGCGATCGCGCAACTGATTGAGGACCAGAGTCTGGTGGGTTTCCGCCAACCCGATCTCCCAAGGCGAGCCCGCATGTTTGATGGAAGTCAGAGGGGAAGCCCCGGTGCCACCATCATAACCCGCGATAGTGACGTGATCAGCATGGGCCTTGGAGACCCCCGCCGCAACGGTGCCCACGCCCACTTCGGAGACCAGTTTTACCGAGATGCGCGATTTGGGTTGAACATTTTTCAGATCGTGGATCAGCTGCGCCAGATCTTCAATGGAGTAGATATCGTGATGCGGCGGCGGTGATATCAAACCCACCCCCTGGGTTGAATGCCGCACCCGCGCAATTTGTTGATTGACCTTGTGGCCAGGTAGTTGACCACCTTCACCAGGTTTTGCGCCCTGAGCCATTTTGATCTGTATATCGTCGGAATTGACCAGATACTCGGTGGTCACTCCAAAACGTCCTGAGGCAACCTGTTTGATGGCGGATCGCTCTGGATTTCTGGAGCCGTCCGGAAGCGCTCTGAAACGCTCAGGCTCCTCACCGCCCTCACCGGTATTTGATTTGCCGCCGATCTGGTTCATCGCCTTTGCCAGGGTCGAATGCGCCTCGTACGAGATCGAGCCGAAGGACATGGCGCCGGTAGCAAATCGTTTTACAATTTCGCTGGCGGGTTCTACCTCATCCAGAGGCACGGGCTCGGCGGCCCATTTGAATTCGAACAAGCCACGCAATGTCAGCAGAATCTCATTTTGTTCATTCATCGAACGGGCGTACTCCTCATAGGTACGCCAATCATTATTCCTCACCGCATGCTGAATCTTGGCAATGGTCTCAGGGGTCCAGTTATGGTCCTCCCCTCGCAGTCGGTATGCGTAGTCGCCTCCCACATCCAAATGCTTGCGGTAAATCTGCTGATGCCCATATCCCTTGTCATGCCATTTCATGGCTTCAGCCGCGATTTCAAGCAGTCCCGCGCCCTCAATGGTAGTTGTGGTGCCGGTAAAGTAGGTGTCGATTAATTCACTGGAGAGGCCGACGGCATCGAAGATCTGAGCGCCGCAATAGGACTGGTAGGTGGAGATGCCCATTTTCGACATCACTTTTTTCAGACCCTTGCCAATCGCCTTGATATAACGTTTCTGAGCCTTGGAGAAATCCAGTCGCTCGGGAAAATCCGCCAGCTGTGACTGGATGGTATCGAAGGCCAAGTAGGGATTGATCGCTTCCGCACCATAACCCGCCAGGGTCGCATAGTGATGTATTTCCAATGCAGCGCCTGTTTCGATGACCAGGCCTGACTCGGTACGCAGACCTTTGCGGATAAGATGGTGATGCACGGCAGAGGTCGCCAGCAACGCCGGTATGGCAATGTTGTCGGCATCCACATTGCGATCTGACAGAATCAGGATATTGTAACCTTCCGTCACCTTCTGCTCCGCCAGTTCGCAAAGGGCTGTCAATGCTTCTCGCATACCCTCCGCACCATTGGCTACCGGATAGGTGATGGCCAGCGTCTTGGTCCGGAATGCGCCTGCCGTGTTGTCTTCCACATGGCGAATCCGCTCCAGATCCTCATTGGTGAGAATCGGCTGGCAAACTTCGAGACGCATGTGCTTGCCGGCATCTGACGGATTCAGCAGATTGGGCCTGGGACCGATCAGGCTGACCAGGGACATCACAAGCTCTTCCCGAATCGGGTCGATGGGCGGATTGGTCACCTGTGCAAAATTCTGCTTGAAATAGGTCGAGAGATGCTTGGCTCGCAATGAGAGTACCGAAGGAGGGTTATCCGCTCCCATGGAGCCAGTCCCCTCTTGCCCCGTCATAACCATCGGGGTAAGTAGAAACTTGATATCTTCCTGACTGTAACCAAACGCCTGCTGGGTATCCAACAAGGTCTCTTCGTCTGGCGCCATAGGTGCCACGTCAGATGGCAGTTCGTCCAGATGAATCTGGGTCTTGTCGAGCCAGTCTTGATAGGGCTCAGCTCCAGCCAGTTGCTCTTTGAGTTCGGCATCATCGATGATCCGGCCCTGCTCCATGTCGATGAGGAACATCTTGCCGGGCTGTAGACGCCATTTTTTGATGATCTTTTCTTCCGGGATGTCGAGCACTCCCATCTCAGAGGCCATCACCACCAGGTCATCATCAGTGATCAGATAGCGTGCCGGGCGTAAGCCATTTCTGTCCAGGGTGGCGCCGATCTGTCTGCCATCGGTGAAGGCCACGGCAGCAGGACCGTCCCATGGCTCCATCAAAGCCGCGTTGTATTCGTAAAATGCCCGGCGTTTTTTGTCCATCAATTTATTGCCAACCCAGGCCTCGGGTATCAGCATCATCATGGCATGAGACAGGCTGTAACCTCCGGCAACCAGCAATTCGAGCGCGTTGTCGAAACAGGCTGAGTCTGACTGACCTTCCGGGATCAGCGGCCAGATTTTATCCAGGTCCTCCCCTAAAATGTCTGAAGCCATGGAATTCTTACGCGCCGCCATCCAGTTGACATTGCCACGTAGCGTATTGATCTCGCCATTATGGGCAATCATGCGGAACGGGTGGGCCAGATCCCAGGTCGGGAAGGTGTTGGTGGAAAAACGCTGATGAACCAGGGCCAAGGCGGATTCCATCCGCTCGTCTTTCAGATCCTTATAAAATTCACCAACCTGATCCGAAAGCAGCATACCCTTGTAGACAATTGTGCGGGAAGAAAATGAGGTGAAGTAGAATGCATCACCGCCCTCCATTTCGGCATCCCGTATCAGTTTCTCGATTTGTTTACGAATCACGAAAAGTTTACGTTCGAAACTATTCTGATCACCACAATTTTCTCCACGGGAGACAAAAATCTGGCGTATCACGGGCTCTGTCGGTTTAACACTGTAGCCCAGTCCGGCGTTGTCGACCGGCACATCGCGCCAACCGATAAGGCTCTGGCCCTCATCCTGAACTAGATTCTCAATGGTCTCTTCACACTCATTGCGACTACCCTCGTGTTGGGGCAGAAATACCATACCAACTGCATATTCTCCGTTTGCCGGCAGCTCGAAATCGACAACCGACCGGAAGAAGGCGTCCGGTATCTGCAGCAGCAGCCCCGCTCCGTCACCCGCCCGAGGGTCGGCGCCAACTGCGCCGCGATGAGTCAAACGATCGAGAATCCCCAATCCTTGCCGGATGATCCGATGACTTTGTACACCCTTGATGTTGGCTACAAACCCAACTCCACAGGCATCATGTTCATTGACCGGGTCATAAAGACCCTGTCTTGGAGGCAAACTACTTTGACCCATTGCATACCTCTATTTTGTTATTTGGCCCACAAGCCGACCGTAACCCGACGGTAGAGCTATCTGCAATAACCTTGTATAAGTTAATTCTGCGACGTAATCATGCCGTCCAAACGCCGACTTGCGAACGAAGAACCGCGTAGGATACTTGAGATTCCATATTCAGGAAAGCATCTTACTATTCAGGGCAGCAATAAATGAGCTTGGTAAGTCGAATATGCTTTTATATGCATATTCAATCGATTCATAACCAACTAATTCTATTAGAAATTATCCTGATCAAATTTCATTGATCAAGTAATTTTTGCAATTCTCCGAATGACCTTGACCAGATGCCAGCACGCTTCACTGATCGCGGTAAATGTCTTTGTGCATTAATTGCACTCAATTTATCCGGAAATTCACCCCATATCAGTGAAAACCAGGGTTTTCCATTCCTCAGAGTTTTTATGTAGAAGACTTCGCCTTTTAAAGCATGCTTTGAAACATACTCTTTCAGCGATATCAGGCTCTCGACACCCAACAATTGAAGGGTGTAGTGCTCTGGCAATCGCGTGCTAACCCACTCGCTTCCATTAAGAGAATCTATCGGCCGCTGCACAGCAACTGCTTGCTCAAGCAGAGGCCCATCTTCCTCTTTGACTACTGCAGACACAGTCTCCAGTTCCTGAGGACTATCTTCAACGGCGCTCTTGGGAATGGGGGGTATAAAAACCTCAGGTTCTTGGGTACTCTCCAATAATGCTACTGGCTGATCTAATGGTACGAGTAAGGGCTCTGATAAAGCCTTCACGTCCTGATCAACCGCTAATGCTAGTGCCCCGTCATGATCTGCTGCAGTACTCTCATTGGTATTACCACTTTCTGGCACTGCCTGCATTGAATCAGCATCCCTATTATCTTCAATTACCTGTGCGGTCGCAGTAATTTCTAATAGTTCTTTCTCGGTTTCCGGTGGGGTCTGTTGATGCTGCACCAAGGCTGGATATTCCAATTTGCCAGAATTCTGCTCACCAGCCATCTCAACTTGGCTATGATCTTGGGTTTCGATGGGCATAGGAACTGTAGTAGATTCTGCGCTGTTGAATAATTGGTTTATATCATCCTCAAATAGTAGGACCGCGCCCAATAAAAACAGTATTGGTACCGCGAAGTAGATAATTCGACCTACGTTTTTCTGATCGGATTCCTGCGCCTCACCTCGGTTACTGATTGTATTCAGGATTTCCTGACGAAGCAGACCTGGAATGCCCTTGGTTTGTCTATACAACTGCGTCAGCCTTGAACTATCCAGCTCAAGATCGGCTGATAGAGATTCCACTTGCAGCAGAAAATGCATAAATGAGGTTGCATCTTCTCTGTTCAATGGCTGAAGATCGATAACCTGGATCGATTGTGGAGACATTGTCCGCAGTTGAGGAGTAGAAAGCAGCATATCAATCTGCTCGTCGGCAAAAAGCACAATACTGACTAACGGCTCGCCCGCTTGCTGTCTTTCAAACAGCCTTAGTAACGTTATTAAACCTGTTGGTTGTAGCAATTGTGCGTCATCGATCAGAATCACAGGAACCAGTCCCTGTTCGCGCATCGATTCAAATCGCCTGACCAAACCTTGCAGCGGGTCCTCCTGCACCTCCGCATCCGACCAGCCGTAACATCTTGCGATGTATGTCAAAAGTTGCTCTGGCGATAGTGTCGCGCTCGCCTCAAAAAGACAGACTGACCAATTATCCGGGGCCGATTGTTGTATACGGGCCGCAAGATGGCTTTTACCTATGCCTAACGAGCCCCGAACAAGAGGAATAATTTCACTATTTTCAATGAGATGACGTATCAGATCAAATCTTTGTGACGCCTCTAATGTTGTGAAGTAATCAGTTATTTTTACGTCCACGGGCACCCTGAACAAACCACTCAGCGTCCATATTCAATTAATGTGAGGAAGAGCTTGTCTGTATCGAAGTCATTGGTGACTAATGATGATCCTATACCTTTTAATAACACAAGCCTTAGCTTGCCATCCAAGACTTTTTTATCTATCGCCATTAACTCCATAAAACGATCAGCGCTCATTTCCGTGGGGGGATTGATTGGCAGCCCGGCGCGAGATATTAATCTGCAGCACCTTTCAAAATCAGACTTAGAGAGCCAACCATATCGATGTGATAGGTCGGCAGCCATACACATCCCAACCGCAACCGCTTCCCCGTGTAACCATTCGCCGTAGCCCATTCCTGTTTCTATCGCATGACCGAATGTATGGCCTAAATTAAGCAGAGCTCTTTGTCCGGCTTCCATCTCATCGGCTGCAACCACATCGGCCTTACACTGACAGGAACGTTGAATCGCATAGGCCAATGCCTCTTTATCAAGAGCAAGCAGGGCATCCATATTCATTTCCAGCCAGGAAAAAAACTCGGCATCTACAATCAAACCATATTTAATGACCTCAGCTATCCCTGACGAGAGCTGCCTCTGATCTAAAGTTTTGAGCGTAGCTGTGTCAGCCAATACGGCCTTGGGTTGATAAAAAGCGCCAATCATATTTTTTCCCAAAACATGATTCACACCGGTTTTCCCGCCAACTGACGAATCAACCTGAGAAAGCAAGGTGGTCGGAACCTGGATAAACGGTACACCACGTTGGTAAGACGCTGCAGCAAAACCCGTCATATCACCAACCACTCCCCCTCCAAGAGCAATCAACGTGCATTTGCGAGTAAATCGGCTTTCGAGTAGTGCTGTATATATTTGGTTCAGAACATCCAGCGTTTTATGCATTTCACCATCTGGAAGAATGACATTTTTTGTATCGTAACCTTTCAATGCTTCCAGTGTATCTTTGAGATAGAGAGGTGCAACTGTCTCATTAGTCACCACCATCACCTGATTGCCATTAATGTGCTTCTTATATAACTCGCTGCTTTGGTGAATCCCCATACCAATGTAAATCGGATAACTCCTAGCACCTAAAGCAACTTCCAGACTTGTAAGCGCAGTATTCAAAATTCCTCCTGCCTGGTTTAACTATTTTCTGTTAGCCAACAGATTCAAGTCCAGATTGTATCTCTCGCACTACAGCCTGTGCATTCCTACGCTCGCTGGTGACAACTAAATCCGCAGTTTGGCGGTATAAAGGTTCGCGCTGCTGCATAAGGTCTTTAAGTTTCCCTAGAGGGTCATTAGTCTGTATAAGAGGTCTATTTCGATCTCGAAATGTTCTTTCATATTGCTGTTCAGGGCTACAGTGAAGATAAATCACAAACCCCCTCGATGAAAGCACTCGACGATTATCTGCATCCAACACAACGCCACCGCCAGTCGCTAACACAACTCCGTCCTTAGCTGTCAACTCATCTATCACGGCCCTTTCACGTGTACGAAAGCCCTCTTCGCCCTCAAATTCAAAAATAGTTGGGATATCAACCCCTGTACGACGTTGAATCTCTTGGTCCGAATCAATAAATTCCATGCCCAACACACGAGACAACTGCTTCCCAATAGTAGTTTTGCCTGCACCCATAGGCCCTATAATGAACAAATTCTGTTTACGATTCATGAGTGGAAGATAAGTCAGATTTGACCCTTAGCGCAAGCTCACCTGTAAAATACCCGCTAAATTCTTTAATTAACACCTGCATTGAAGAAACCACCCAGCTCACTGTAATAAAAAAGGCGCACCCATATGGTGCGCCTTTATCAGTTCCTAAGCTCTCTTAACGTACGCTCAGGGTTTCCTTCAAGATCTTAGGAGTAACAAATATTAGCAATTCCTTATTTTCATCTTTCTCTTCATTTCTTCTGAATAGTACACCGAGATAAGGGATGTCTCCGAAAAATGGTACTTTCTCAGTTCCAGTTGTCTTAGTCCGCTCAAATACACCACCTAGAACCACAGTCTCTCCGTTATCAACTAGGACCGTAGTTTCAATTTTTCGCGTCTCCATGGGAGGCACGCCCAACACCAAGTTAGTAAAATCCGGACTATCTTTATTGATTTGAAGATCCATCCGAACGCGATCATCAGGTGTGATATGTGGAGTCACATCCAACTTCAGAACTGCTTCCTTAAAGCTCACTGATGTCGCACCACTTGAACTCGCCTCCTGATAAGGAATTTCAAATCCCTGCTTGATCGAGGCTTGATTTTGATCTGATGTAATAATTCTAGGGCTTGATATAATCTCTCCCTTACCCTCTCTTTGCATGGCTGACAGTTCCAATTGCAGCAGATTGGAGCCCAACTTCCCAACTAGGAAGTTAATTGCACCAGATGGGGCATTTACAGGAAGATTGACCATCAAACCCTCCTGACCTGACCCACCGGGGATTTCAACTCCCCCTACAAAAGAGTTTGTGCCACTAATATAGCCTTCTAGCCCACCAGTGACTGTCTGTACAGAACTGCCGTTAATACCATTGTAAGTATTGCCATTATAGGTTGCCCCAAACCGCACACCTAGGTCTTTAGCAAAATCATTGTTCGCGATAACTATTCGAGACTCGATTAATACCTGACGAACAGGGATATCGAGTTTTAGTAAAAGGCGTCGTATATCTTCAAGCTTCGCAACAGTATCCTGTATGAGGATCGTATTTGTCCTTTCATCCACCGTGACATTACCACGCTCGGAAAGCAGTCTATTCTCCTCAGACTTGAACAAACTGGCCAGATCTTGTGCCTTAGCATAGTTGACCTGAATAAACTCAGAACGTAATGGGGCAAGTTCCTCTATTTTTTGCTGCGACTCAAGTTCAAGCTGCTCGCGTGCTGCTATCTCTTCAGTCGGCGCAACCATAACTACATTGTCTGTCTGTCGTTTTGAGAGACCTTTTGATTTTAAAATAATGTCTAAAGCCTGATCCCAAGGAACATTCTTCAGACGCAGTGTTATTCTACCACTCACGGTATCACTGGTAACAAGATTCAGACCAGTAAAGTCTGCCAGCAACTGCAAAACAGAGCGAACTTCAATATCTTGAAAATTCAGCGAGAGCTTTTCGCCTGTAAACACCATGCGCTCTTTCTGCAGCGCCTCCTTTTCCTGCTTGGATAAGGATCTGACCTCTACTGCAAATACTTCATTAGCTTGATAGACAAGGTAGTCATATTCACCTGTAGGAGTAATCTCTATTAAAGTATTTTCGCCGCTCGATCTGGTTTCTATTTCAGTTACTGGTGTCGCAAAATCAACAACATCCAGAGTCTGCATCATCGATGGGGCAATACTCGCTTTGAAAAACTCAACGATAATCCGTCCACCTTCCTCCCTTACATCCACAGGGATTGATGGATCTGCAAGGGTTACTAGCACACGACCTTCACCAGAACTCCCCCTCCTGAAGTCAACATTGCTTATTCCCGTATTATACGCAACCGTATTATCGACAGTATTTTGGGACTCGGTGACTTTGATAGAAGAAGTACTAATCATGGGAGTAGATTCCCTGCGGTTATCTCCAAGCAAAACCTTTACCTGGTCACCATTGACCACTACCTCATGGCCAACCGAGTCAGTAAGATTTATGACAACTCGGGTTCGATTGCCTGCTTCCAACGCCATAACTGAATGTACAGATCCGACTCCAATCAATTTAGTTTTATATCCCAAGTCACTCTTTACGCCTAAGAAATCCAGTGAAATCCTAGAAGGGTTATCTGTCGTAAAACTCACTGGCTCAGACACCTGCTCAGTCATTTGTAGATTTAGTTGTACCTTATCTCCAGGGAGCACTGAGAAATTAATAGCATTCAGATATACATCTGCCCAAACATGCGTGGGGAGTAACCAAACAAGAAACAAAAGAGATATCAAGTTTCTCGACAAAACCCTGTTTAAGATAGCTTTGCTACCTACTAAGCTGCTGATTGCCTTGGGCAAACCTCTCATTTCTAAATTCCTCTTGACTACTCTGTCAAAACCAGTGTGGCCTGACGCTCGCTATAGCCGCCAGAACCATCCTGAATAATCTCATTCAACTCAATCTTATCTTCAGTTATCAACATAATTCTGCCATGATTGTGGCCCATGTAATTACCACTTTGAACCCTGTGTATGGTACCTTCCTTGCTCTGGACCAACGCCCAAGTTATTCTTGATTGCTCTATTATTCCGACCATTCGTAATGCATCCAATGAATAATTCTCTAGCTCTTCCTTTCTCCTATTTCCATCAGGCTTGATACCATTTTCGACAACATCCACTTCTTTTGAGACTTGTCTGTCCATCGGGACGAAGGGGTCCCGTCTACCCTGATGCTCGTAAAGAAAAGTGTCGATTTGTGTTATTTCTGGAATTGGCTCAATACGTCCGGGTGATTTGGACTTTCTATCAGCAACAAAGTTATGCAGATCCTGCAAATCAGGATTCGCACAACCGATGAGCCCAATAATTACTAAGTTGGTTACTATTAAACGTAAGTATTTGAGGAATGTTCTCATCATTGAACTTCCTCATCATCAAGATAGCGATAAGTTTTCGCTGTAGCTTCCAACGCAAGGAGTTTTCCTGATTTATTTTTTATTCGTTCTTTAATCCGAATGTCATGAATAGTAACAATACGTGGCAAGGCCGCAAGCCCACTGATAAATTCGCCAAATTCATGATATTGACCAGTCACTTTCAGCTGTATAGGAAGTTCAGCATAAAACTCCCTAGGCACTTCAGATTCTGGCTTAAAAAGCTCGAACTCCAATCCTGCAGCCAAACCAGTTTGCGATACATCGACCAGTAAATCAGCAACCTCAGTCTTATTTGGCAATTGCCTCAGCATTGCACCAAATGATTGCTTCATCTCTTCAAGTTGCTTTCTGTAAGCGTCTAGATTTGCTGCTTTAGCTTGTTTAACCTCAAAGGTTCTACGCAATTCAACTTCATTTTTCTCAATCTTTGTAAGTTTATTAAGCTGCTCTTCGATATCTAAATAGTAGCCCCCTACTCCTACTAAAATACAAACCAAGATAACAAGAACGACCTTTACTGGGAGCGGCCATACACCAATATTGCCGAAATCAAGCTCATTTAATTCATTAAGATTCACTTTTTCACCTCCACAACCTGGGAGATTTGACTTGCAGTCAACTTAAAGTGGCTTAAACCTGTGCCTGTCGCCTCTTTACTTTCGATAAAATCTAACCTTGGCTTTCCAAGCCAAGCTGATTTCTCTATATTGCGCATAAATGATGAAACCCTTGCATTAGACTGGGCTTGACCCACCATTTCAACCTGCGTACCACTCTGTGTAATCACATCAAGAAAAACGCCATCTGGAAGTATCGAAACAATCTCATCAAACAAATGCACGATTTGCGGTCGACTGCTTTGTAGTTCTTGAATGATATTCATCCGAGCCAGCAAACTGGCCTTTGTTTTACCGAGGTCTCTGATCTCAGTAATTTGCTGCTCAACAATATCAATTTCTTGTTGTAAAAATGCATTCCTTTGTGCTTGCGCATTAATCTGGCTTTCTATCTGCATGTGCGCTCCAACCAGTAGAAATATGGTCATTACAACAGCAGCTAAAACCATTAGGCCAAAGTCTTTTTGACGTCTCTTCCGCTCTGCCTCACGCCAAGGTAGTAAATTAATACGAGCCATCAGTCAAAACTCCTCAGAGCAAGTCCACATGCAATCATCAAAGCTGGTGCATCCGCACTCAACACCTGAGGTTTTACCTTGCTGGATACCGACATATTTGCAAAAGGATTAGCCACTGATGCCGATGTGCCTAATTTTTCTTCAATGAGATCATCTACCCCTGGAATTGAGGAACTCCCTCCGGCGAGTACAATATGTTCTACACTGCTATATGCACTTGAAGAGAAGAAGAATTGTAGTGATCTACTCACCTGCTGAGCCATGGCTTCCTTGAATGGGTCAAGTACTTCAGGTACGTAATTATCAGGCAGGCCACCTTGGCGTTTCGCCATCCCAGCCTCTTCCATAGACAATCCATATCTACGCTGAATCTCTTCGGTAAGTTGTCGCCCACCAAAGTTTTGCTCTCTGGTATAAATAATTTTCTTGTTATGTAAAACATTGAGTGTTGTTGTCGTTGCACCGACATCAACAATAGCAATTGTTTGCTCCTCCCCTCCATCAGACAATTGGTCTACTAGCTGAGTACAAGCATTTTCCATGGCATATGCTTCTACATCCACTACAGCAGCCGTCAATCCCGCCAATTCCAATGCCGCCACACGATCATCGACATTCTCACTTCTTGATGCTGCAAGCAGAACATCTACAAGTTCAGGGTTTTTTTCAGATGGCCCC
The DNA here is from genome assembly GCA_963797085.1 of uncultured Gammaproteobacteria bacterium. GTDB lineage: Bacteria > Pseudomonadota > Gammaproteobacteria > Chromatiales > Chromatiaceae > JASJBU01. The sequence continues at coordinate 157,027 of CAWCOA010000006.1, read as the reverse complement.
ATGACCTCAAAATCGATATTGACTTCTTCAAGGGGATAGGGGATGTACTGATCCGCCTCTAATTGTATCTGACTTTCAAGGTCCTGATCAGACAGCGACGCAGGCATAGAAATAACCTTTGTGATAACAGCTGAACCAGACACGGCAACAGCAGCATTCTTTGCTTTGGAACCTGACCTTTTTAACGCAGTACGAATTGCCTCGCCAACCGCATCGACTTCTGCAATATTTTTTTCCACAACAGCATTGGAAGGTAGCGGCTCTACACTATATGCCTCTACTCGATAGTTAGAACCCGTCCGTCCAACGGTTTGCGACAGTTCCAGCAATTTCACAGCAGTCGAGCTGATATCAATGCCTACTAATGTTGGTTTTTTTCTTCCTAAGAAAAACATTTGGTTTTCCTAAACTCTTAACTGATGCGCAGCAAAATAACAAGAAACTTCTTTAATTAAATCTAGTAACTATATAGCAGCAAATGATTTTTTTGTGAAGAATATTTTTAAAAAATATGTGGCAATAATCATCGGAAAATTTTGTTACCATATCTAAATCCCGCAAATCATACTGACCGCTCTAGTGACTAAAAGATCGTTAATCCACGCATGAAGTCGTTCTACAAATCTGTCAAGTATATCGCTTTCTTTTCACTTAGCGCCTTTACTGTAAGTGCTGGCGTCCTATTTGCCCTCTACCTCCATTTTGACTCTAACCTTCCATCAATCGAAACACTGAAAGATATCCACTTACAGGTACCATTACGTATCTACGCGAGCGATGGAAAACTCATAGCCGAATTCGGAGAAAAGCGCCGTGAACCTCTAAATTATGAAGAGATACCAGAGCCAATCATCCAAGCATTCCTTGCCGCTGAAGATGATCGTTTTTTCGAACACCCAGGCGTCGACTACCAGGGTCTAATCCGAGCTGCCATCCAACTGCTTCTGACAGGAGAACGACGTCAGGGCGGCAGTACAATCACTATGCAGGTCGCGAGAAACTTTTTTCTCAGCAGTAAAAAAACCTATACCCGCAAACTCAATGAGATTTTTCTTGCCCTAAAGATCGAACGTCTACTAAACAAGCAAGAGATACTCGAACTTTACCTCAATAAAATCTATCTTGGACACCGCTCATATGGCGTTGGCGCCGCCGCTAAAATCTATTACGGCAGGCCGATAGAAAAACTTGAGCTTTCTGAAGTAGCAATGATAGCTGGCCTACCTAAAGCACCTTCCAGATATAACCCGATAACCAATCCTGACCGTGCTTTGATCCGTAGAAATTATGTGCTAAGGCGCATGCTTGACTTGCAATATATCAATAAAAATCAATATGATGAATCCATTTTAACGAACGTAACCGCATCTCTCCATAAGGCTCAAAATGAAATAGAAGCACCGTATATTGCAGAAATGGCAAGAGCGGAAGCTATCAATTTATATGGTGATGAAGCCTATACTACCGGCTACAGCATTCAAACGACCATAAATAGCCAATTACAGGAAGCTGCCAACTACGCTGTCCGAAAATCATTACAAGCTTATGACAAGCGACACGGATATAGGGGAGTTGCTGGGCACTTTGAAATCACAGGCAATGAAACTCGGGATGAGTTACTTGCACACCTTAGCAACATGCAACAGGTAGCCAGCTTAAAGAACGCAATTGTAACCGAAACTAATGATAAATCTGCAGTCGTCATAAGCGGCGATGGGCAAGTCATAACGCTGAGCTGGCCAGGACTATCTTGGGCTAGAAACTACCTGGACCAGGATCATCAAGGCCCAGTACCGCAAAAAACCACCGACATCTTAAAACAGGGTGATTTGATTCAAATCTATCAAGAAATACCAGAAGAAGGAGAAGCGTATTGGCGATTGGCACAAATCCCCAAGGTATCTGGTGCACTTGTAGCCCTATCACCTGAAAATGGCGCTATACGGGCCCTGGTAGGCGGTTATGACTTTTATCTGAGTAAGTTTAATCGAATTACTCAGGCGAAACGCCAACCCGGCTCTGGGTTTAAACCTTTTATTTATTCTTCTGCTCTTGAGCAAGGTTACACCGCGGCCAGCCTGATCAATGATGCGCCAGTAGTATTTGACGATTATAGCCTTGAAACTGCATGGCGTCCGGAAAACTATAGCGGTAAATTCTTTGGCCCCACGCGTTTACGTTATGCTCTGACCCAATCACGCAACTTAGTCTCTATACGGTTATTGAGGAAGATGGGTATAGATACGACGATTGACTACATAACCCGTTTTGGTTTCGATAAAAAAGAACTTCCCCGCGATCTCTCATTAGCTCTCGGTAGTGGTGCTGTTACACCGCTGGGAATGGCAGAGGGATATGCGATTCTGGCCAATGGTGGCTACCGTATTCGCCCGTTTTACATAGAGTTCATAGAGGACGATAAAAATAACATTATCTTTGAAAGCAACCCATTACATGTCTGCGTGAATAACAAAACAGAAGAAATATCAAAAAGCGACATAGAAAGTAACCATAGTCCGAGATCAGTCAGTGCCGCCCCCTGTGCGAAAAGAGTTATCACTGAACAAAATCATTACCTGATTAATTCGATGATGCGTGATGTGATACAGCATGGCACAGCAAAATTAGCCCGGAAATTAGGTAGAAAAGACCTTGCAGGTAAAACAGGTACAACAAATGACCAACGCGACGCTTGGTTTAATGGATTCAATCGCCATCATGTTGCAATAAGTTGGACCGGTTTCGATGATGCTTCTCCACTGGGTCAAGGCGAAGTAGGCGGGCGAGCCGCGTTGCCCGCTTGGATTGATTATATGAAAGTTGCTCTTGATGGCACGGAAGAATCCTTACCAGAGCAGCCGCAAGGCATGGTCACCATGCGAATTGACGTAGATACCGGCAAACCCGTGGGTACTAACCAAGAGAATGCCATATTTGAGATCTTTCGAGAGACGTACGCCCCAAAATTACCGACAACTGTGACTAGGCCCTTAGGCAAGAACCACATCTCTCCACTGGCAGTAGACCCCGCAGAAGATCCCTTTTAAATACTGGATGAAAGTCGCTAAACGCGAAATACAGCGTCGCATTGCTTATGAAGCTGCGAGGATACTTACGGACAGCCGTATCGATGATCATGACTACGCAATACACAAGGCCGCCTCTCGACTTGGCATCAACAACAAACGCTTGATGCCCAAACGCGAGGAAATATATCAAGCTTTGAGAGAGCAACAGCGGCTATTTCGTGGTGACGAACAACTATTAGCGGTAGAAAAAATGCGCTATGCAGCACTTAATGCTATGCAAGCCCTACAGCAATTCAAACCATTACTGGTGGGCCCGGTATTTGAAGGAACAGCGGACTTAAACAGTCGCATACGTCTGCATCTGTTCGCATCAACGCCCGAGGAGGTTGCTTTGTGTCTGATGGGATTGCATATCCCCTGGCACGAAAAAGATTGTTCAATAAAATTCGCGGCTGGAGGCCGCAAAAACATGCCTAGTTTTCGCTTTACGGCTGATGGCAATCTCTTCGAGTTGATTGTTTTTCCAGAAATTGTACACAACAACCCCCCTGTTGAGCCCGATGACAATCACCCCATACAAGGGATTACGTTGCAAAAACTTGGGGAGCTGATCAATCAACGCTGATTAAGCGGGATGTATTCTCTCCTGGCGTGTCCTTTATAGACCTGCCTTGGGCGTCCAATCTTCTGGCGAGGATCACTCATCATCTCCATCCAGTGCGCAACCCAGCCCACAGTACGGGCGATAGAAAACATCACAGTAAACATATTATTCGGGATGCCCAACGCCCTATAGATGATGCCCGAGTAAAAATCCACATTGGGGTACAGTTTCCGCTCAATGAAATATTCGTCGCTCAAAGCAATTTCTTCCAAACGTTGCGCAAGCTCAAATAGAGGATTGTTTGTATCGGCAAGCTTATCCAGAACCTCATGACAGACATCACGAATAATATTAGCCCGTGGATCATACTTTTTATAGACCCGATGCCCAAAGCCCATCAGCCTGAAACTATCATCCTTATCCTTTGCTTTCTCTATATACTTATCAATCTGTGAAACATCTCCGATTTCTGCCAGCATATCCAATACAGCCTCATTCGCCCCACCGTGCGCCGGCCCCCAGAGAGAGGCAATACCCGCTGCTATACAGGCGAAAGGATTCGCCAACGAACTGCCTGCCAAGCGAACCGTGGAGGTACTGGCATTCTGTTCATGATCTGCATGTAGAATGAACAGCAGATTCATGGCTTTTTCTGCAATAGGATCCGGCTCATAAACATCACAAGGGGTGGAGTACATCATGTGTAGCAGGTTTGAACAGTATGATAGATGGTGACGAGGATAGACAATAGGCGCCCCAATATTGTGCCTATAGCTTGCTGCCGCAATAGATGGCATCTTTGCTATAAGCCTATGAGCAGCAATCTCCCGTTGCTGGGGATCATTGATATCCAGTGAATCATGATAAAAAGCAGAGAGGGAACCCACTACCCCGACCATTATTGCCATGGGATGAGCATCATAATGAAACCCGCTAAAAAAGTTCTTCAGGGTTTCATTCAACATTGTATGATGAGTAATCCCCTTATCAAATGAGTGCAGTTCAGTGGCCGTCGGTAACTCACCATAGAGCAATAGGTAAGCAGTTTCGATAAAATTACCATTTTCAGCGAGTTGCTCGATAGGATAGCCCCGGTACTCAAGAAGGCCCTCCTCACCCTGAATGTAGGTGATTTTACTCTGGCAACTAGCAGTTGACATGAAACCAGGATCATAAGTAAAAACTCCCGCTTCCTTGTAGAGTGCAGAGACATCAATAGCGGCAGGGCCCTGAACAGATTCTCTCACCGGCAACTTAACCGATTGGCCTGTTTCATCATTAATCAATGTAAATGTTTTTACATCCGCCATTCTTCACTCCTAAACACATTGTTTGTGACACATATACTACGTCATAAGTAGTCATTAGTTGAATCAGAAAACTGCAGTCTATTGTTTGATTTGGCCGATGTCCTCTAGCACAGTTTGCGCTGAGGTTTCGAACAACCGCCGCTCATCATCATCCAGATCCAACTCGACGATTTTCTCTACACCTTGCTCATTGAGCACACAAGGCACCCCCATAGCTAAGCCCTGTTGGCCATATTCACCTTCCAATAAGGCCACTGTCGGTAGAATTCTGCGCCGATTATTAGCAATGGCATCCACCATCGTTGCCACAGCAGCTGCAGGAGCATCATAGGCACTGCTGGTCTTTCTCAACGAAAGGATCTCCGCACCACCATTCCTGGTCCGCTCAATAATCGCCTCGAGTTTATCTTCACTAATAAACTGCCTCAATGGTATGCCATTAATTGTGCAAAAACGCGGCAATGGCACCATCGTATCCCCATGCCCACCCAAGACGATAGTGGTGATATCTAGAGAGGAGAATCCAGTCTCCATAGCGATAAAGCTTGCCATACGTGAAGCGTCAAGCACACCAGCTTGCCCAAATATTCTGTGACGAGGCCACTGTGTTCTCTGCCAAACACGGTAGGTCAAAACATCAACCGGGTTCGTTACCATTAAAATCATCGCATCAGGCGCATACTCCAAGGCATTATCAACGATTCCATCAATGATCCCCAAATTAACACCCAAAACATCAGAGCGGGACATTCCAGGCTTCCGAGGCACACCTGCTGTTATAATGATCAGTTCCGACCCCGCCATGGCGGATGGGTCATTCGAACCAGTCACGCGGGTATCGAAATTGAAAAAGCTGGACGTTTGCATGACGTCCAGCGCCACACCCTGAGGCGCATCCTCCCGTATATCGATCAGCACCAATTCACGACAAAGTTCTGCCTCCGCTAGAATCTGCGCAGCAGTTTCACCCACCATGCCAGCACCTACGATCGTGACTCGATTCATCTTCGTTCTCCAGGCATATCCAGATCCAGGCCCGGCCTGAATTGATATGCATAAATTATACCAAGAAACAGAGTTGAACAGCACGTTAGTACTGATCAAATATTCAGATTCACTGTACCCGCACTGAGCAGATATCTATCTGAAACCCCCACACAGATTGGACAAACAACTCACCCAAATAACACTAGCAAAGACTAGCGTGCAACTGATCAAGCAAAACCACCTCATAAAAAGGCGCAAACGAGTCCGAACAGCAGCAGATTAGCGTCATTGCATCAGAATTAAACAAAGTCAGGAATATCGCATCTGTTGCGACACGTAATCAGTTACTTGCAAAGCATGGACACATAGCTTGCTTTGTATAAAAAAATGTCGCCTACATTGAGGCGAAATCGGGAAGGCCAAACCATATGACCTGCTCATCAAACCGTTCGAGACTGACCCTGCATTCAGTCAGGGTTAGCGAATTGCATCATGCACACCACTAAAGACCTTCCCCAGGAAATATCTGCCATCCATGAATCTCCACCTTACCAAGGCCGCACTCATACTGAGAGCACTTGCCGCCCTTCCCAAGCCAGAGACCCTCAGCTTGGATTGACGATATATTTCTCTGACCCTGATCCTGGAATTTCTAAAGAGCAGCACACACCAATTTCCCGCACCACTTGCACATAATTACTGAATCAATTTAGGCGGTAGATTGAACCATGAATAGCTCAGTTAAAATCGGCCATGCACAAAACCAGTGCATAAGATGTATAACCCTAACAGATAAGATGCATGCCTGCAAAAATAATGTAAAATCAGTGAGTTGTATAATATCACTTATTGCCCGGAATCTATCAATAAAGCTATTGATCCATCGATTCGTCACGCCCGCTTACGCCGGCATGGAAATTAAGTAGAGCACGAGGAAATTTCCCGACAACAGGCCCAATCGAATTTGAGTCTTTCGCTAACCAACATCGGTCGAGCTTTTGATAAAGCCATTTTTTTCCAAACAGATGAATAATTAAACCGAGTCGCCAGTCTTCCACCGAGAGTCAATCGCAACAAGGCCCCACTTTTTTACTTGTCAACACAAGCCAATCGCCACAGACTAGACTGATAAAAACTATCCCAAGCTTCTTTCTTTCTGACAGCGGAAAACACAATGAATTTGCATGAATATCAAGCCAAAGGACTTTTTTCTGACTATGGTATCCCTGCGCCCGATGGCAAAACCGTTGCCAGTCCTCACGGAGCCAGGGCTGCGGCGCAAGAACTGGGAGGCAACCTCTGGGTAATAAAGGCCCAGGCCCACACCGGCGGCCGCGGCAAAGCAGGCGGTGTAAAACTCGCCAACACTCTGGATGAAGTGGAAGCTGCCGCTGAGGAGATCCTCGGCATGACGCTGGTTACTCGTCAAACCGGTCCTGCAGGCCTTCCAGTGCATCAGGTATTGGTAGAGCAGGGCAGTGATATCGCCAGGGAACTCTACCTCGGCGCACTGCTTGACCGGGCGCATTCCCGTATCGCCTTCATGGCATCTACTGCCGGCGGTATGAACATTGAAGAAGTCGCCGCCGAAACACCAGAAAAGATCCTTACGACACTGGTCAACCCATCGACCGGGCTGCTGCCCTATCAGTGCCGCAAGCTGGCTTTCGGGCTCGGGCTGGAGGGAGATCAGATCAAACAGTTCTCAAAGATCGTGATGGGGCTATACCGGCTCTACATGGATGCAGATATCAGCCTGATCGAAATCAATCCGTTGATCGTGACTAGGCGCTGGGGAACTTATCGCGCTCGATGCCAAAATCAATATCGACAGTAATGCCCTCTACAGACACCAGGAGATTCTGGCCATGCGCGACTCGAGTCAGGAGGACGAAAAAGAGGCCGCCGCGGCCCAGCATGACCTCAACTACATCACCCTGGACGGCAATATTGGTTGCATGGTCAACGGCGCTGGCCTGGCCATGGCCACGATGGATCTGGTCAAGTTGTACGGCGGAGAACCCGCAAATTTCCTCGATGTGGGGGGTGGAGCCACGGCTGAACGTGTAACGGAAGCCTTCAAGCTCATCCTGTCCGAGAAGAGAGTCAAGTCCATCCTGGTGAACATCTTTGGTGGTATCGTGCGTTGCGACCTGATCGCTGAAGGCATCATCAGCGCCGCTCAAAAAGCCGGTGTAGCAGTCCCAGTTGTGGTCAGACTGGAAGGCACCAATGCAGAACAAGGGCTTAAGAAGCTGAAGGAGAGCGGGCTGGATTTCATCACTGCCGCCGACTTCACTGAGGCTGCACAAAAAGCCATAACAGCCGCTGGCTAGACCTCAAGATTACAGGATAGGCATCATGAGCATTCTCGTAGACAAACACACCAGGGTCATCTGCCAGGGCTTTACCGGTAAACAGGGAACCTTCCACGCCGAACAGGCCATCAATTACGGTACCAATCTCGTCGCCGGGGTCACTCCAGGCAAGGGTGGGCAGACACATCTTGAGCGCCCCGTTTTCAACACCGTGCATGATGCTGTCGAGTCTACCCAGGCCGACGCCAGCATGATCTACGTACCCCCTCCATTCGCCGCAGACGCCATCATTGAAGCTGCAGACGCCGGAATCAGGGTCATTGCCTGTATCACTGAAGGCATCCCGGTCCTGGACATGCTGAAGGTTAAAGAGGCCTTGAAATCCTACCAAGCCCGCCTGATCGGTCCCAATTGCCCCGGCATCATCACTCCAGGTGAATGTAAGATCGGCATCATGCCCGGTTTCATTCATCAGCGGGGCAGGGTAGGGATCATCTCCCGCTCAGGAACCCTGACCTACGAAGCGGTAAACCAGACAACGCTGGCCGGTCTTGGCCAGAGCACCTGCGTTGGCCTGGGCGGGGACCCAATCAGCGGCACCAGCTTTATCGACTGCCTGGAACTATTTGAACATGATGAGCAGACAGAAGGCATCATCATGGTTGGGGAGATAGGCGGCTCGGCCGAAGAAGATGCTGCAGAGTATATTCAAGCCAAAATCAGTAAGCCAGTTGTGGCCTACATTGCCGGCGTCACCGCACCGCCCGGAAAGCGTATGGGACATGCCGGAGCGATCATCAGCGGCGGCAAAGGTACTGCGGAAGCCAAATTCAATGCTCTTGAATCTGCCGGCGCTCGGGTTGTGCGCTCACCAGCAGAGATGGGCCAAACGATGGCGCAGTTGCTCAACTGATCAAGCTCACAACGCCGCTCACAAAGGGAAATTCATTCACCTAAGCCTGTATCGGCAGACATGGCAGTTCAGAAAAGGCGATTCAGGCCGTTTAGTGCCGCAACCCGATAGGCTTCAGCCATGGTCGGATAGTTGAAGGTGGTTTCCGCAAAATAGCGCAGGTTATTCGCCTCTCCGGACTGTGACATGATCGCCTGGCCGATATGGATGATCTCAGTGGCGCCTTCGCCGAAACAATGGATACCAAGCATCTCCAGGGATTCGCGATGGAACAAGATTTTCAGCATACCCACGGTATGGCCGCAGATCTGCGCGCGGGCGATCGTATTAAAACTGGCCTGCCCGACCTCATAAGGAACCTTCTGCTCCGTGAGCTCGCGTTCAGTACGCCCCACTGAACTGATTTCCGGGCTGGTGTAGATGCCGGTGGGAATATCTTTGATAAGCCTCCAGTCCGCTTCCCCATCCGCGATCAAAGTCGCGGCAAAGCGACCCTGATCGTAGCTGGCGCTGGCCAATCCCGGATAACCTACCACATCGCCGACTGCGTAGATGTGTGGCTGACTGGTCTGATATCGCTCATTGACTTCGATCTGACCCCGCTTATTAATTTGGATTCCGATCGCCTCCATTCCCATATCACGGGTATTGCCGGCGCGTCCATTGGCCCATAGCAGCAGGTCACTTTTGATCTTCTTACCGGACTTGCAATGCAGGATCACGCCATCATCCGTGGCCTCAACCTGCTCATAGGCCTCATCATGGCGGATTACGGTTCCCTGCTGGCGCAGGTGGTAACTCAGCGCATCCGTAATCTCATCATCCATGAATGAAAGCAGGCGATCCCGAGTATTTACCAGATTGATCTTTACATCCAGATTGCAGAATACCGAGGCGTATTCACAACCAATCACACCCGCGCCATAAATAATCAGGCTGCCTGGCGTGTGATCCAGACGCAGGATGCTGTCGCTGTCGCAGACACGGGGGTGGGTAAAATCGATATCTGGTGGATGATAGGGCCTGGAGCCACTGGCAATAATCAGATTATCCGCCGAAAAGCGCAACAACTTGCCACTATTCTCAGTCACTTCAACGCTATGGGGATCTAGCAGCCGGGCGTAGCCATGAATCACCCTGATCTGATTGCGGCTGTAATAGCGATTGGCCGTACTGACCTGCTCCTGAATCACCACCTCAGCCGCCTGGAGCAACTGAGGATAGTCCACATCCAACTGGTAATCGGTGAGTTGGAAGAGCGGATTACGACGATAATCCGCCAACATCTGGATATTCTGCCGTAGCGCCTTGCTCGGGATCGTCCCCCAATGCAGGCAGCCCCCACCCACCTCTTTGTAGAACTCCACCACAGCGACCTGCTGGCCGGCCTTGGCCAGTTTCATTGCCGCGCCTTCACCAGCAGGGCCGCTGCCAATAATGATTGTGTCGAACTGCTGATTATCCATATTGCTTTTTTTACTTTAGAAACGACCTGGGCCACATCCTAGCATGACAGCCAGGACTGATTTTCATATCAACTGGATTTTGGTTTCGTCTATAGTTCTGACAGACTCTTAGCATGAACATCAGTCACTCAGGCCCATTGCCCGTGCATCTCGACAGACATCAAAAAATCGCCATTGGACTTTATCTATTCACAACCCTGTATCTCCTTGTCAGGGATGACTTCGATAAAGCACTGGGGCAAAGTTTTGCCTTGCTTATTCTCCTGCTGGGCATTATCTATTATCGACTGATAGCCTACTTCGCAGGCTTTGGATTTCCCGAGGTATTCGCCAAGGACTATCGCTCAGAGAATCATCCTGCCCCCTATGCGGTACTGTTCTGGATACTGTTTCTATTAGCCTGGGGCGTGGTTTTTTTCCAATGAATTCACTTAAATCCCTGTTTATCAGCTGCCCTTATTGCGGTGAATCCATAGAATTACTCATCGACTGCAGCGTAGATCAACAGGAGTATATAGAGGACTGCGCGGTCTGTTGCCGCCCCATCACATTGATTGCATCCTGCGATGCTCAGAAGGTCTCTGTCACGGCGCGACGGGAAGATGAAGTTTGAGGCCCTGGAACAGGGCGTCAGTCAAGGGCCTCCCGGTCAATCATTCTTGATTGACTGAACTCAGCGCTTCGAGCAGTGAATCCCAAGACTTTTCATCCGCTTCCTTATTGTAGGCTAAAGGCAGATTGAACTGTTTACCAAACTGGTCGGCCCCTGGATTGGTGAATGAGTGTTTCGCCCCGGGGTAATCGATAAAGGTGAAGTTGGCCTCGGCCTTTTTCATCTCCGCCTTGAATGCATCGATCTGCTCTGCTTTGACAAAAGGATCGTCTGCTCCGTTGTAGACCAGTACCCGAGCTTTGACTGCGCCTGCCTTGGCTGGGTTTTCAGTTCCCAGGCTGCCATGAAAGCTGGCTACCAAATCCAGGTCGACACCACGTCTCGCCATTTCCAATACGATACCGCCACCAAAACAATAGCCGATTGCAGAGATTTTCGAGGGTTCTACCGTGGCTTGTGATTGAAGAAAATTTTCGGCTGCCGTAAACCGCTTGGTGGCTACATCCATGTTCTTTTTCACTTCACCGGCAAAACGTCCCGCATCTTCAGGGTGACTGGCCTGCTTACCATCACCGTACATATCCACTGCCAGTGCAGTGTAACCTTGAGCTGCCAGCATTTCTGCCCGTTTACGGGCATATTCATTGTGCCCCCACCACTCATGCACCACGAGCACTCCAGGGCGCTTGCCCTCAATCGCGCTATCGTAGGCAAGATAACCCTTCAAGGTAGTATCTCCAGCCGTGTACTCTACCGGCTGACCCACGACCTCTGCGAGTGCGAGGCCAGAAAAACAGAGCAACACGCAACCCAACAATGTCTTTTTCATTTTCTCCTCCAAGTATTTTTTACGGGCGAAACGACTTATTTCCCGAACAAATCAATCGGGATTCTACTCTCTGACTCGCTTGACGGTCAGCAGTTCGCTGGATCATCAGTGATTTCCCCTGCCGTGCCAAGTGACTGACAGGGTTTAATGTAACAAAGTGGCCAATCAAGAACTGAGTTGCTACCCAGTTGAGATACTTCCGCGTTTTTTTGATCATCCGCAAGAGGCTCTCGCTGCCTCATGCGGCCTGTCAGAGTCGATTGGGAGCCCTGTGACTTGGGAAAACGCACGCAGGGGTATACGGAGAGTCCCACAGAATCGCTTAAATGAGTGAGCCTCGAGTTAGATCTGCCGTGGAAAAATCCAAGCGCACCTCACACCCAAGGCGACAAAGGTGTGGCACTCATCCGGTCCTTTTGGGTATATCTTTCAGGTCCTTGCCAAGCCTGCAGATCAAATCTCTATTTGCGGGAGAACAGCCGGTAACTAACTCGGCCGACAGCTCCGGAAAGCGACTTCCATGTGTCAATATCGACCATGTTGCTTGCTGATGTAGTTCGTCATCTCCACGTGCTGCATATTCATGTTACGCAGAATCACATGTACCGTACGGATAATTGCCCGCATCACCTTGTAAACCAAGTCAGGATCCGTATCCAGAAATGCTTCAAGCGTGCTTTTATCCAGACTGAATACCGTACAATTACTCAACGCCCGCAGACCCGCGCTGTGCGGCTGACCGTCGATAAAACCCAGCTCTCCCGCCATATCGCCCTGTTTCAGCAATTGCAGGGACACGCAATCGTCCAGGGCCGTACACTTGACCACCTCCAGGCGTCCATCCACGATCACATACAGAGTCTCATCCTGGTGGGCCTCCTCGAGGAGATATTCACCATCCTTCAGACCAAGTACGGCAACTACCTCCGCCAATTTTTCACATTGCTCAGGGCTCAGCTCTCTGCCAAGAGGCGAATCCTGGATCATTTTCGAGTTTCCAATCAATGTATACATTTCGCTTGCTGGGGTGCTCATGGCCATTCCTTAATTCAGAAAATTCCTGATTAGAATTCTAACATCGAAATTCGAACGTCCTGAAAGGAATCCACCATTATCTATTGATGACGGTCAATATAAAGGCCAAAAAATATCCAGTGGCACACGGGCGATTCGCTAATCAACCGAACAAGTGAGTTCAATCTCCAAATGAAGTGCCAACCCTTTTTGCACTGACGACCCAGGGGTGATCCATGGGTACCAGCTTTTTGTTGCCTGCCACGTCAGTCAGTGGCACCGGTACAGCCCGATCACCCTGGGAGGCAACCATCACACCAAACTGCCCCTCATGGATCAGGTCGGCGCAAGCGGTGCCGAGGCGTGTCGCCAGTAATCGGTCGGCCGCTGAGGGAGTGCCGCCACGCTGCAAGTGCCCGAGAATCGTCACCCGGGATTCCAGACCCGTCAGTTCCTCCAATTTCTTTGAGAGCTTGACCGTATGATGATCGTTGGCAGCCTCCAGCTCGGCGAGCTCCAATTTCGCACGTTTACGCTCTTTTTTATCCGTGGCCGTCAGCTTAAATTCCTGGGCCGCCTTGAGCTGCTTACTCTGATCTTCAGGCAGTGCACCCTCAGCCACCGCAACGATGCTGAAAGGCTTACCACTTTGCACCCGGCTTTTGATGGCGTCTGCCACACTTTCAATTTTGTAGCCGATCTCAGGTAACAGGATGACATCCGCGCCACCGGCAATTCCGGCACCGAGGGCCAGCCAGCCGGCACGATGCCCCATGATCTCGACCACGATTATCCGATGATGGCTATGTGCGGTGCTGTGCAATCGGTCGATGGCATCGGTCGCGATGCCCAAGGCGGTATCAAATCCGAATGTGGTGTCCGTATGAGCGACATCATTATCGATGGTTTTTGGAAGAGTAATGATGTTCAAACCCTTCTCTGCCAACTGCAGGGCATTTTTCTGGGTACCCCCTCCGCCCAGACAAACCAAAGCATCCAGCTGGTTAGCCGCATAATTTTCAACAATGACATCCGTCATATCCTGCTTCTTACCGTTGAACATCATCCGATGAGGCTTATCCCGACTGGTTCCGAGAATGGTTCCCCCTCTAGTCAGAATTCCTGACAACAGCCCTCTATCCAGACGAATAATGCGGTTCTCGACCAGGCCACGAAACCCATCTCTGAACCCAATCAGTTGCATATCATAGAAACCCTGAGCCGCCTTTCCGACGCCCCGAATGGCGGCATTGAGCCCAGGACTGTCACCACCTGCAGTCAGAATTCCGATAGATTTGGACATTTGGGCAACTCCTCAACAATATTGAGTTCGGACCGTTCTCTATCGACAACCGGGATGGCGCTCGCGAGAAAGGCCGCTAATTGAAAGGAGGCTAGATTAGCCTATTCATACTTGATAGTTAAAGGGCGGGAGGCATTAATAAATTAATTTTTTTCATGTATCTGACTCCAGCCATTCTACTGAAGCGGGATGCCGTACCTGCATGCGTTGCTGGCCTTTGCGGCGGTAGACCCAACCGCGCACCTCGAGGCGCTTGCCCTGCAACTCATCAACCCGCCAGGGCTTGAACAGATCCCAGTCAGACCAATCGATACGGACAGATGGGCCCTGTTTGAGATTCAGCCAGAGTGAACGCCGGCTCTTGCCTACCCGCTCTATCTCCCCCTGGATGTGATAAAACCCCTCTTCTCTGCCGCTCATTCTGCTTACGTCCAGCGCATGGCGACTCTGCTGCCAGAGGCCCTGACGCCTGGTCCTGGCAGACCTCTCAGCCTCCCTATAACACTCTAGGTTAGTGAGGTTCGGTGGAATATGCACAACATATCCCAGACCTTCACTGAGGAGTATTTCTGTAATATTGCGGCCTTGTAGATTGTAGGGGTGCGCCAGATACCGCTTGTATCGGTCCCGCAACTCGGACCCAGCTTGTAGGAAGATCCGCATATTACTGGCCCTGAGAATCGCCATCAGGCGCTGCCTGGCAACAACCGAACCTGGATCATCCTGTTGGCCATCACGGCCGATTTCAGGAGTATCGATACCAATCAATCGAACTTTACGGCCATCAGTCAGCTGCAGGGTGTCGCCATCAAAGACCTGCGCAACCTCAACCGGATCGCCCCGTTTGAAAGGGCCGCAACCTGCTGCTGAAATCGATGGAAAGAGGAAACAGAGAAAGCAGGACGCAACGAAAAAGGCCCCACATAGCGGAGCCTTTCTAGTAACTCTCGACCCGGCGCTCACAGTACGACATTTGCGGCAATAAGCCGCAACCGGTGAAATCGCTGATCAGCGTTGGTATTTCTTGCGGAATTTATCAACCCGTCCGGCGGTATCAACAATCTTTTGTTTGCCGGTATAAAAGGGATGACAGGAGGAACATACTTCCACATGAAGCTCTTTTTCACCCAGCGTCGAACGGGTGACAAATTCATTGCCACAACTGCAAACGACCTTTATATCCTCATACTTAGGATGGATATCCGCTTTCATAACAGACCACTCAAAAATAGATTACCGCCCCTAGGGGCAACGGGAAGGCGCGCAATACTATAAGAATTGAGGCGCTAAGGCAAGAAGCAGTTCAGTGGCGACGAGTGGTTATGGGGAATCTAATGACCTTTGCAGGATTATCGTCACCCTGTACGCCTGCCAACAGCCGGCTATGCTGTTGACCCAAAAGGCCTTCAGCACTCATCAGATGATCCCACATCATTTTGGATATCTTTAGACAGGCGCTCAAAGGACTGCAGTTGCGTCGCTCTTGATCAATACGCCACTGTAGGCACCTCAGGCGTTGCTGGCGCTCCTGGGGCGCACTCTCAATAAATTTATCAATGGCAGATTGCCGGAGACGCTCAAACGCCTGTGGATCATCCTTCGCGATCAGACTCATTGAGTCAAAATCAAGTGTGTTGAAATCTAACTCTTTCATCTCACTGCACCTCATCTAGCCCTACGAGGTTAAACTACCACAGTCAGCCTGATTTCGTCCCGGAACAGCTTTCCTGAGAATAACGACTTAAATCAGCTCAAAGGATATTATTTACATATATATTAGTTAGATAGGTATTATTTTAAATACTGCCGGTTAATTGACTACCTAGTTATACACCCAGTAATTTACCATCAATTGCCCATCGAGCTTCGCGAATAAAATCCAGTCTAATCTCAAACTCGCCGGCTGTTTTACTGTGAACTGAAAGATACTCAGCCTGACTATGGGTAGAGACATCTTTCGCTAGTACCCTGTCTTTGTGCATTCCACCAGCATCAATCCATACCAGATCGAGTGAGGCCCTCTTTATTACTGCGAGCTGATAATGCTCGTGTAAGGCACAGTCAATTGGATTGTAATTATTCAACAGAAGCATCCTGAGTAATTCGAGCATCAAGTAATGAGATCTTATTCATCGGCAATAATTAATCTATTCACTGAATATCACATCTAACTTTTTTATTAGTTCACGATGACTCGACATTTCATATAGAGAAAAAGGTAACCGGGCGATATTGAATACACCCCATACAGATCTAGTCGTTTAACTTCAGCGCCATATAAGGAAATAACAATTAAACATGAATATTTTAGAATTAGTCCATCAATGCCCCTTACCCGCAATGCCACAGAGTGAATAAATGCCGTTTTATTCCATGTTGTTTTACATGTTAACTGGATTCGTTAAATGCCAGGCAATACTGTGGCTTTAATTTAACTTGTTCAATACTATTGTTAATTGTATCTAATTCATTTTAGAATTCCGCTACCCAATAATTCCACAGCTGAAAAAATATCGATTATGGCAACTAGAAAAAAAGAAATTGAATCATTGCGTGCGAAAATTTTAAAATTGGAGCAGTTACAACAAAAAGAAGAGAATGAAAAAAAAGCGCTTGAAGAAACACGACAACAGATTCTGAAGATTCTCGAGGATGCCGGTGTCTCATTTGAATCATTCATCCGATTTAATTACAAAACTGTCCGCAGAATCATCACAAAACTGGACAAGGAACAAGCCACGCCGGCACAGTCTGAGACAAAAACTGTAAAGCGAAAAGTTTCGACCAAAAGGCGCAGGAAAAACAAAAAGACTCAAACCACTCTTAAAATACCCGCAGGTCAATACACAAATATCCCGAGCACGCCTGATACTGTATTCGAGGTAAAAGAGAAAGGGCCCAGACCGAAAGCACTTAAATCTTATGCCGAAGAAGTCGGGCTGGAAAAATTTTTCGAGCAGTGCAGAGTTAATTAATTCAGCGCATTGACGGCAATAGGAACAACCAATCGCAAATACCAATTATTACGCTGAGCACATCATGTAATAAAGAATCCCTGCAATCTGAACGACCAGAAACACGGCAGGAAGTTGTGTTTCTGGATAACTCCTTCTTGCTTTTCCCACCCACTACGAACACAGTCTCAAAATTAACGCCGACAGAAGAAGTAAAATAAATCTTCTCCAGTGTGCTTATTGCCAATTAAACGGAGATAGATCTATTCATCAAAAAAAACCTGTTTTGCTCAATGCCTTCAGGCTCGATAATTAATTCCCATGAAAACCGTCAACGTCTTCTTTATTCATTCAAGGCTGCTAAAAAATGTCCACGGAAGCCCTCAATTCTCTACAGACCCAGTAGGAATTCAATCTTCTTGTTCAACATCTACCTTGAAATGTCCACCGTTATATTTATATTCATGCACATACTCCATAAATATTCACTCGTAAACCTGGTGATCGCGCCAAGTTCGTTCTTCAGAGTTGAATTATTATTTAACTAACAACCTCTGCTATCGATGAATTAGTAGTCATCCTCTGAAGGGATATTTCACCTAGCCTCGAAGAAACAATTGACTCACTCAGGGCGCTAGAGTCGGCACGAATACCGTTTAGCTGCGGAGACAATAACCACCAGGGATCGACTTGAGCCTGTGGATCAGGATTGCGCTGCAATATCTTTTTTGGTTCAACCTTGCGAGAACAGGGCCAGCAGGTCATTCAGAAACAGCCTTCCCTTGTAAGTACTCACTATCACATTAGTCTTCTCTATCATCAACCCACGCCCAATGGCTTCCTGAATAATCGGTTCCACTGTGGTGAACGACAGCCCGGTTCGACTCTCAAACTGACTTCTGCTGAATCCTGCATGCAGCCGCAACCAGTTCATCATGAATTCCAGTGGCCGCTCATCGGCTGCAACACTCCAGTTGGTTTGCACGGCCTTTCCCAGCAGCGCATTGGACAGATAATCCCGGGGATGGCGGTATTTGGCACTACGCCGGATCTCCCCATCCGGGTTGGTTATCTTGCCATGAGCACCCGCACCAATACCCAGATAGTCGCCAAAAGTCCAATAATTCAGATTATGACGGCATTGATTGCCATCTTTTGCATATGCGGAGATTTCGTATTGGGCATAACCGGCTTCTTCAAGGAGCAACTGACCCTGCTCCTGGATCTGCCAGATCAGTTCCTCAACCGGCAACTGGGGAGGGGAATGATGAAAAGCAGTATTAGGTTCAAGGGTCAGCTGGTAGTAGGAAATATGCCCCGGGTCCAACTCCAGCGCAGTGCTGATATCCGTCCCGGCAACAGCTAACGATTGCCCCGGCAAGCCAAACATCAGGTCCAGATTGATTCGTTCAAAACCCATCTGCCTGGCTCGTTCCGCGGCGCGATAGGCCTCATCAGGGTCATGAATCCGCCCCAGCGCCTTGAGGCAATCCGCATCGAAACTCTGTACGCCGATGGAAAGCCGATTGACTCCCGCATCCCGGTAACCTGAAAAATGGGCAGCTTCCAGAGTTCCTGGATTGGCCTCCATGCTGATCTCCAGATCATCCGGGCAATCAAGCCTTTCCCTGACACCCCACAACAATTGTGCAATTGCAGCTGGGGAGAAGAGGCTTGGCGTCCCACCCCCCATGAAGATGCTTTGCAGGGGACGCGGCGTAGATCGCCGGCAGTTCCTGCATAAGGTCGGCCAGCAACGCATCCACATAGGCCTGTTCGTCGAACTCGCCTTTCACCTCATGAGAGTTGAAATCACAATAGGGGCATTTGCGCACACACCATGGAAAGTGGATATAGAGTGACAGGGGAGGGAACCGATCCTCCATCAACCGCCGTCACGGGCATGCAGATAGGCACGGTCCGAGAGTGCACCCCATTCACGCGAACCTTGCAGAAAGGCGCTGTAGGAATCAAAGACACGTTTCGTGAACTCATCCTTTTCCGCAAGCTCCTGTACTACCTCCTCCGAATATCGCCTCAGAGTGGCCAGCACATCCTCCGGATAGGCGCGGATATCCACCCTGTGCTTCTCTACCAAGGTACGCAGGGCCGCTGGATTGCGTGCGGTATATTCCGCCAGCATCTCCTGGTTAACCACCTTACAGGCATTCAGCACGATCGATTGCAGGTCTTTCGGCAATTGCTCGAAGGCTGGCTTATTGATGATCGCCTCCAGCGTAGTGCCGGGCTCGTGGAATCCCGGGTAGTAATAATATTTAGCCGCCTTGAAAAGGCCGAAAGCCAGATCATTGTAGGGATTGACCCATTCAGTGGCATCGATGGCGCCGGATTCCAGGGAAGTGAAGAGTTCGCCACCCGGCAGATTGACCGGTGTGCCACCGGCCCGTTTCAGGACCTCGCCACCCAGTCCCGGAATACGCATCTTCAGGCCCTTCAGATCCTCGACGCTGTTGATCTCCTTGTTGAACCAGCCGCCCATCTGCACCCCGGTATTGCCCGCCGGCGCCGGGATCAAACCAAACTGATCATACAGCTCCCGCCATAGCTTGAGACCATCCCCATGGTACATCCAGCCGTTCATCTCCTGGGCGGTCATGCCAAAAGGCACGGTGGAGAAAAACTGTGCCGCCTCGCTCTTGCCTTTCCAGTAGTAGGCCGCCCCATGGCCCATCTCCGCTGTACCGCGGGACACCGCGTCGAAGACCTCGAAGGCCGGCACCAGCTCCTTCGCACCATAGACCTTGACCTTGATCCGGCCGCCGCTCATCTCGGTGATCAGTTCCGCCAGTTTATTGGCGCCGGTGCCCAGACCGGGGAAATTCTTCGGCCAGGTGGTGACCATCTTCCATTCGAAGGTCTGCTGCTCGGCTTTAGTCTGCACCTGCTGCGACCGCCTCTTCCTTGCCGCAGGACGATAGCAACACACCGATACCGACTGCCAGTAATCCCGCCCCAGCCTTCTGAATAAAGTTACGACGCTTCATTAAATTGCTCCTCGATTATGAATTTTTTGCCACAGAGGCACAGAGAAAACAGAGGGAAATTGCTACTCACTCGTTGTTAGCCAGATACAAAGCTCGACCCTCCATGTCACTGTAACTCTTGACTGAACCAATCTCTTTGTACTTTGTGTCCCCGTGGCAAATTTAACAAGGCGACAAATTGGCATAGGCCACGACCAGCCATTTGCTGCCTTCGGTCTCGAAATTCACCTGCACCCGTGCGCTGCGCCCCTGGCCTTCTGCATTCAGCACCACCCCTTCACCAAACTTGGCATGACGCACCCTTTGCCCGAGGTTGAATCCGGTAAGCTCCTCGCTGCCCAGGGTCAATGTAGAGCTATAGATCGGCTGGGTGATCTGCGGACCGGAGCGCACCTCGCGCATCAGGTCCGCGGGCATCTCGCGAATGAACCGGGAGGGCAGGGGATAGCTCTCGCTGCCATGCAGCCGGCGACTCTCCGCATGACTCAGATACAGGACCTGCATGGCACGGGTCACGCCGACATAGCAGAGCCGGCGCTCTTCCTCTAATTTGGCGGGGTCATCCGAGGACATGCTGTGGGGAAACAACCCCTCTTCCAGCCCGACCAGAAACACCAATGGAAACTCCAGTCCCTTGGCGGAGTGCAGCGTCATCAATTGCACACAATCCTCGAACGGGTCACCCTGCGCCTCACCGGCCTCCAGGGCAGCATGAGAGAGAAAAGCGGACAGCTCATCCAGCTCCTCGTCTTCATGGGCTTCATAGCCAAACTGACGAGTGGCATTCGACAAGCTCCTCCAGGTTCTCCTTGCGATCCACACCTTTGCCGTCACGGCTCTTCTCAAAATGTTGCGGTAAGCGGCTGGCAGCCAGCGTCTGCTCAACCTTTTCCGGCAGACTCAGAGGAGCGGTATCCACCCTCAGCTCCTCGATCAGATCAAGGAAGCCTTGCAGGGCGCCGGCTGCCCGCTTCGGCAAAGCCCCGCCTTTCAGCAGATCCCTGGTGGCCTGCCAAAGCGGACAAGCGAAGTCCCGAGCATGATCACGCACCCCGTCCATAGTCTTGGGCCCGATGCCCCGCGGTGGCATATTAACCGCCCGTTCGAAGGCGGCGTCATCATGCGGATTATTCAACAATCGCAGATAGGCCAATGCATCCCTGATCTCCGCACGCTCGAAGAAGCGCAGGCCGCCGTAGACCCGATAGGGGATGGAGGACTGGATCAACGCCTCTTCAAACAGTCGCGACTGGGCAGTGGTCCGATAGAGAATCGCACACTCAGTGCGGGCATGACCCTCCTCGACAAAGTGGCGGATGCGATCCACCACGAAGCGCGCCTCGTCCACCTCGTTGAACGCCGCATAGAGATTGATCGGCTCACCCTCACCGTCGGCGGTCCAGAGCTGTTTGCCCAGGCGTGACGGGTTGTTGGTGATCAGGGCATTGGCGGCATTCAGGATGTTGCCGGTGGAACGGTAATTCTGCTCCAGCTTGATCAGCCGCGTGTTGCCGTAGTCCCCTTGAAAGCTCTGGATATTCTCCACCCGCGCGCCGCGCCAGCCATAGATCGACTGATCATCGTCACCGACGATAAAAAGGTTGTTGCGCTGCGTGGTCAGCAGGCGCAGCCAGGCATACTGGATCGCATTGGTGTCCTGGAATTCGTCCACCAGCACATGCTGAAAACGTTCCTGGTAGTGTTGCAGGATATCCGGACGCTCACGCCATAGCTCATGGGCGCGCAGCAGCAGCTCGGCAAAATCCACCATACCGCCCCGCTGACAAGCGGCCTGGTATTCCGCGTAGACCCGAATGAACTGCCGCTGGTAGGGATCGCCACCGTCGTCCAGGTGCTCGGCGCGCAGCCCCTCATCCTTGCGCCCGTTGATATACCATTGCAGCTGGCGGGGCGGCCATTTGCTGTCATCCAAATCCAGAGCCTTCAGCACCCGCTTGACCAGGCGGAACTGATCGTCGGAATCGAGGATCTGAAAACTTTGCGGCAGCCCCGCCTCCTTCCAGTGGGCGCGCAACAGACGATGCGCCAGACCATGAAAGGTCCCTACCCACATGCCGCCGAGCGGTTGACCCAGCAACTCCTCGATGCGGTTGCGCATCTCCCGCGCAGCCTTGTTGGTGAAGGTGACCGCCAGCACTGACCAGGGCGAAGCGCCCTCCACCGCCAGCAACCAGGCGATTCGGTGCACCAGGACTCGGGTCTTGCCGCTGCCGGCGCCCGCCAATACCAGCAGATTGCCAACCGGAGCGGTGACTGCATCACGCTGGGCATCATTCAGGGGGTCAAGAATCAGAGAGACATCCATCGGGTATCCTAGAGTCCTCAGTTGGACACCTTGAAGGGTACAATTGTGGTGGTGCAGGGCCAGGGTCGCTCCAGCGCATCCTGTGCCCACGACACTCGTACCTCCTTGTACAGCGCACGACGACGCGGAATAGTCATTCTATTCCAAGGAGTTGTAACGCAGTTGACCCACAAGGATGTGGGAAATGCCGGTTCTGTCAGGAACATGAACCGGCCATGTGCCGCCACAAGTGTGCTATTCATGGTGTAGCATTGCTCACCAAACAGATACAATTTATCAATACTCATACAGCTTGCTAATTACAGGCTATTAACAACAGCGCATAGCGGTCATCTGAGGGTTCTAGGATCATTCTAACAGGGTTATCCGTTAAACTAACCTCTTCATATTGAAGCGGAGTGGAGATCGATGGAATTACTGGCAGGCGATATTGGCGGCACCAACACCCGACTGGCAATCTTCCAGACCGGAGACGGCGCAACCTTTGAAGCCATCTCAGAGCAGATATTTCCCAGCCGGGACTTCCAAACGCTGGAACAGATCCTCAAGACCTTCCTGCAGGCTGAGCAAACAGATGTCACCCGGGCCTGCTTCGGGATTGCCGGCCCGATCATCGATCAGACCTGCGATGCCACCAATCTCCCCTGGCGCATCAGCGCCGCATCGATCAGAAATGAATTCGGCTTCCAGAACTGCTGGCTGCTGAATGATCTGGAAGCCAATGCCTGGGGCATTGGGGCCCTGGCAGAAGAGGACTTCCATACCCTCAACACAGGCCAGCCAGGACGCATGGGCAATGCCTCTATCATCTCCGCCGGAACCGGGCTGGGTGAGGCTGGGCTCTACTGGGATGGACAAATCCATCGCCCATTCTCATCCGAAGGCGGGCATACCGACTTCAGCCCTTCAAACAGACTTGAGTTTGATCTCCATGCGTATCTTGCCGAACAATATGGCCATGTCAGCTGGGAGCGTTTGGTCTCGGGGCCCGGGCTGGAAAACATCCATGCCTTCCTGCGTCACTACCACACCAGTCACGGAACCCGAATGGCTGCAGCAGAAGATAAGTCAATCGGGCAGCCGCCCCGGCCATTTCAGAAGCTGCCTTGGCAAAGCACGATCCAATCTGCGAACAGGCACTGGATCTATTCGTCACCCTCTACGCCCGGGAAGCCGCCAACCATGCCCTTAAGATCATGGCCAGGCATGGTGTGTTCTCTGGGCGGAGGCATAGCCCCCAAGATTCTTCCGCGCCTGCAACAGGCGGATTTCCTCCAGGCCTTTTTTAATAAGGGCCGGATGCGCCATCTGGTGGAGGCGATGCCGCTCAGGGTCATCCTGAACGATAAGGCAGCACTCCTGGGAGCCGCCCGTTACGCGGCCTTGCAATAACCGACAAAGATCCATGTTGGCTGGTTGCCAGCCTGATGATAAACGTTCAAGCTATAGCGAAAAATCGAAACCCCAGGGGAAGCGCTGCCATGCCACAATTACTCTCTCTGTCCCGTGCCGCCCGCCTCGCGGGCATCAGCCGTGGAGAACTGCAAAAACGCATTCGTAAGGAAGACGCCAAGACCTTCGAAGGCAAGCTTTCGGTGGATGTGTTGTTGGAACTGTATCCTCACATAGACATGGAAACCGACCCGGTATTGGAGCGAGTCAAAAAAATCCGCGCGGATGCCAAGCCCAAGGCACATTACAGTGATGGCTGGATGCCTGATCCTGAAGTCCTGATGAGTCGGCTCAAGGAATTCCAGCACACCCTGGTACAAACAAAATCGTCGCTGAATGCGTCTGAAGCCTTGGTACAAGAGACGCTGATGAACTCACATCCTCGCTCAATGCGCCAAATGAAACATTGCGCAAAGCCGTCGAGCAAGTCTATCAAACGGCTCGGTAAAGGCCATGCAGCGCATGGAACGGGCGGAGGATGCACGTGCTGCACTGTTCGCGAAAGATGCCTTGCTTAAAATCGTCACCGCCAGCATCCGCCTGCTCCCCAGCGGCCATGAATTCTTTCTCGAGGGCAACGACTCGATCCTGGATGCCGGACTCAAGGCAGGACTCTACCTCGATTATGGCTGCACCAGCGGAAATTGTGGCTCCTGTAAATGCAAAGTGGTCTCAGGTGCGGTGCGTAAACTACGGGACCACGATTTTGTCATCAGCGCCAGGGAACAGGAAGAGGGCTATGTCCTGGCCTGCTCGAATACCGCCATCTCCGATCTGGTCATCGAAGCAACGAAGCCGGCATGGAAGAGGAACTGCCGTTTCAGGAGATCCGCGCCATGGTGCGTAAACTCGAATTAATGGATGATAGTCTGGCCCTGCTGAATATCCAGACACCTCGGACCCAATCCTTGCGTTTCAAGGCGGGACAACAGGTTAAGCTGACCGCCGAGGATAACAGCAGCACCGAACTCTGTATCTCCAGCTGTCCTTGTGATGGACGCAACCTGCAATTCATCGTTTCCCATAACAGGCGGACCCGTTCAGTAAACAGGTATTCGACGGAAGCCTGAGCAAAGCAGACGGTTCTCGTAAGGGCCCCAGCGGAGACTTCGTCTTACAGGAGGAATCTACCGCCCCCACGCTCTTCATGGCTAAAGGCGCCGGTTTTGCCCCAATCAAGAGCCTGGTGGAGCAGGCGATCACTATCGATAATGCGGAGGGCCTGCAGCTGATTCAAGTCGGCGGCAATCCGCCGAACTCATCCCTGGAAAACCTCTGCCGCTCATGGAATGACTCGCTGGACAATTTTGTCTACTCCGCCACAACTGCAGAGGCCTCTCCGGAAGAACTTGCGGATCTCCTGGCGATCGCCATATCCGGCACACCGAGGGTTGATGTCTACCTGGCTGGACCAGCAGCCTGGCTTGAGCCCCTGCTCGAGACCGCGGAAAGGATGGGGCTCGACACTTCCAACTGGCATCACTGGGTCGTGGACTGACCACAAACTCCACCACCAGCCCACCCAAACGGGATGGACTGGCTGCGTATGCAAAGCGTCTAATCAATCGAAAGGTTGCGGCCTTGGTGTTTTTTCGGTCGATGGGGGAAGGATAGGCATCGGGAAAGAAGGTTGGTCACCGGTCAGGCTCTTCAGGAAGGCAACAATCTGCGCGGTTTCCGTTTCAGTGAATTTTTTGCCCAGTTGCAAACGCCCCATGATGTCGACTGCTTCCTGCAGGGTCTCTGCCTCGCCATCATGGAAGTAGGGATAGGTCATCTCCACATTGCGCAGGGTCGGCACCTTGAATTTGAAGCGGTCCGCATCATTACCGGTAACCGCCGCCAGGCCCTCAGCTCCATTCTTTGTGTGATAAGGTTCTACCACGCCCATCTTCTGGAATGAGTTGCCACCGGCCGCAGGGCCATTGTGACAGGCCACACAACCGCTATTCTTGAATAACTCATAACCTGCCAGTTGCTCAGCTGTCAGGGCATCTTTATCCCCCAGCAGCCACAAATCAAACGCGGAATTAGGCGTAACCAGGGTCTTTTCAAACTCGGCAATGGCCTGGGTGACCTCATCGATGGTTATCGTTTCGCTACCGAAGACCTGCTTGAACTCAGTCACGTACTCGGGGATGGATGCCAATACCCCAATCGCCAAGGTATGGGAGAAGGCCATCTCACCAGGATTAGCGATCGGACCACCTGCCTGTTCTTTCAGATCCGCTGCGCGTCCATCCCAGAACTGGGCAAGATTCAGGCTCGAATTCAGCACCGTGGGCGCATTGATGGGGCCCTGATGCCAGTTATGGCCGATGGAGGTTTTCAGATTATCCGTGCCACCCATGCTCAGATTGTGGCAGGAATTACAGGATATAAAGCCTGACTTTGAGAGACGGGGATCAAAATAGAGCTTCTTGCCAAGCTCAACCTGGGCCAGATTGATCTCTTGCACAGGCCGGATAGGTTGAATGGGTTCAGCTGCAGACAATAGAGCAGGCAACGCGGTGATACTGCACAGGGCAAAGGTCGTCAGATAGCTTGTTACTTTCATGATTTCCACCTTGAATACTACTTGTTCACTCACCATCAACACCTGGATAGGTGCTGGCGGAGCGACACTTTTCTTGGTGGGGGAAGATTAGAATCTTTCTAAAGTGCTCGGCAATGATTATTCTCAACAAAATAGGAATGTAACGCTTATTTTATCCCATCAACTTCAATACCCGTCTCTGAAAAATCCAGATCTTCAGCTATTTCCGGGGTCCACATCGATAGTCTGGTTGCGAATGCGGATCATGATATCAATATCCTCGACTACCGTACCCTCAGGCAGGCTGGTCTGCAGGACAAAAGGCACCAATCGTTCCTCCATATCGATCAGCTGCCCCGAATCCAGATTGTAAAAGTGGTGGTGCGGCTGCGTATTCGTATCGTAAAAAGTACCGGAAGCATCCGTGAATATCTCCCTCAACAAACCTTTTTTTACGAACAATCCTAAGGAATTGTAAACCGTTGCTTTCGAAACTCTTTTGCCACTTTCGCGCGTGTGATTGACGGTCTCAAACAACTCATCTGCGGTGACATGCTGATGAGCGGAAAATAATACTTCTGCAATAGCAACCCGCTGTGGCGTAGGTGTAATATCAGACTCGATTAACCGCTGCCTGACACCAAACGGGTCTGAACTATGATTGTTTGCTGCGCCCATCATAAACCGAAGTATAAATCATTCTCATTAAACGATAGCAGAGAGATCAAAGCGAGACAAAAACTCAGGCATGACCGCTCCTGTATTCACACTAGATAATGGTGAGATTCAGGAGCCAGAAACCTGCTTCTCCAGAATAATAGGCCATACCTATCAATACCATTGAAACTACCATTAGGTAGGAATTGAATTTAGAGCTATTCTAATAACCACGCAAGGGTGGAATTCGACCCTACGTACCAACTATCCAAATAATCACTCAATTTCGGAGAACCACTCAATGGAACTCAAAGGCAGCAATACCGAGCAAAACCTGAAAGACGCTTTTGCCGGAGAATCTCAAGCCAACCGCCGTTATCTCTACTTCGCCTCTAAGGCTGATGTGGAAGGCTACAACGACATTTCAGCCCTGTTCCGTTCCACTGCTGAAGGCGAAACCGGCCACGCTCATGGTCACCTGGAGTACCTGGAGCAATGCGGCGATCCCGCCACCGGCATGCCCTTTGGCGGCACCGCTGACAACCTGAAGTCCGCTGTAGCGGGTGAAACCCACGAGTACACCGACATGTATCCGGGTATGGCCAAGACCGCCCGCGATGAAGGTTTCGATGAAGTGGCTGACTGGTTTGAGACCCTGGCCAAGGCCGAGCGTTCTCATGCCAACCGTTACCAGAAAGCACTCAACGAGATGGAATAAATCCTTCTCAGGGCGGCCTGTGGGCCGCCCATTCCCATCTAAAATCAAGAGGTATCATCATGGCAGGTCCCACTGGTCAACGAGAAGGCAACCTGGATGCTCCCACACGTCACCCTATCGACTGGAAAAACTCGGACTATTACAACGAACAGAGCCTGTTCACCGAGTTGGAACGAGTCTTCGACCTGTGCCATGGCTGCCGCCGCTGTGTCAGCCTGTGTCAGAGTTTTCCAACCCTGTTCGATCTGGTAGACGAATCTGATACCTTCGAAGTTGATGGTGTCGCTAAGCAGGATTACTGGCAGATCGTTGACCATTGTTACCTGTGTGACCTGTGTTACATGACTAAATGCCCCTACACACCGCCTCATGAGTGGAATATCGATTTCCCCCACCTGATGCTGCGCGCCAAGGCGGTGAAATATGAAAAAGGTGATGTAAAACTGCGTGACCGCATCCTTACCAGCACAGACAATCTTGGCAAACTGGCGGGTATTCCAGTGGTTTCCGGAGTGGTCAATACCTTTAACAAAGCAAAGAATTTTCGTGAGATTCTGGATCACAGCCTGGGTGTCCATCCGCAGGCCAAGTTGCCTGAGTTTCACAGCAAGTCCCTGCGCAGCCGCCTGTCAGACCATCGCAATGTTCAAGCGGCTGGCGAGCCCGCAGGGGAGACCAAAGGCAAGGTAGCGCTGTTCGCCACCTGCTATGGCAATCATAACGAACCCCAAGTGGGCGAAGACCTGGTAGCGGTCTTCGAGCACAACGGCATCCCGGTGACCATTGCCGAGAAGGAACAGTGTTGCGGTATGCCCAAACTGGAGCTTGGCAACCTGAAGGCTGTCGAAAAGGCCAAAGAGGCCAATATCCCGGTGCTCGCCAAACTGGTGGACCAAGGTTGGGATATCGTCGCCCCCGTACCTTCCTGTGCACTGATGTTCAAGCAGGAACTGCCGCTGATGTTTCCCGATGATCCGCAGGTAAAGAAGGTCTCGGAGGCTATTTTTGATATCTTCGAATACCTGATGATCCGCAATAAACACGGCAAACTGAATACCAATTTCAAGCAGGGCCTGGGCAAGGTCGCCTATCATGCCGCCTGTCACCAGCGGGTTCAGAACGTGGGCCAGAAGACCAAGGAACTACTCGCCTTGATCCCCGATACCCAGGTTGAGATCATCGAACGCTGCTCGGGCCATGACGGTACCTATGCGGTGAAGAGTGAGTTCCACGAACATGCCATGAAGATCGGTCGTCCGGTAGTGAACAAGGTCAAACAGATGCAGGCCGACCACTACGGCAGCGATTGCCCGATGGCGGGTCACCATATCGAAAATGGGCTGCAGGACGGTCGTGAACCTGAACACCCCATCAGCATGTTGCGCAAAGCCTACGGCATCTAAACAACTTCATATTTCGACAGCTAGAAGAATCACATCAGAGTGTTGCCTTGGGCGACACTCTAGATACAGAGGAGAAAACAATGGCAAATGAAGGTTATCACGAACCCCTCGAACAACTGAGTAATGAGACCCGCGACATGCACCGGGCCATTCTCTCTCTGATGGAAGAACTGGAAGCAGTTGACTGGTACAACCAGCGGGTTGATGCCTGCTCCAACCCCGAACTGCGCGCCATCCTTGCGCACAACCGGGACGAGGAGAAAGAGCATGCCTCCATGGTGCTCGAGTGGATTCGCCGTCAGGATCCCAGCTTCGACAAGGAACTGAGAGACTACCTGTTTACCGACAAACCCATTACCCACGAGTGACTGGAGAAAATCTAATGAGCCACTTGTCACATGCAGACTTGTATAGCCTGGAGGAATATGCCCGCATCCGCCCGGAGTTCCGCGCCCGGGTGATGGAGCACAAGAAGCATCGCCGCGTCCCCATCGGACCCAATGCGGCGCTCTATTTCGAAGACGCCCTGACCATGCAGTATCAGGTGCAGGAGATGCTGCGTATCGAGCGCATCTTCGAGCCCGAGGGTATCCAGGAAGAACTGGATGTCTACAATCCACTGATCCCTGATGGGCTAAACTGGAAAGCCACGTTCATGATCGAAATCAACGATGTGGAGGAGCGCAAAGCCTCTCTGGCCAAGATGCTCGGCATCGATAAGGCGGTATGGGTGCAGGTCGCGGGCTTCGACAAGGTGCGTCCCATCGCCAATGAGGACCTGGACCGTGAGACAGAGGACAAGACCTCCTCAGTTCATTTCATGCGTTTCGAGTTGTCCCAGGAGATGGTTGATGCGCTGCATGGAGGCGCCAATCTCTCGATGGGCATCGACCACCCCGCTTACAACCACAACGTTTCTGAACTGGACGCGGTCGTTCGAGATTCATTGCTGCAGGACCTGCAGTAGACCCCCGTCCGTAACTCACAACAACCACAACTTGCCTGCAAGTTGTGGTTTTTTATTTTTAAGACAATGAGTTACATACACACGTCACATCCCAAGAGTTCGCTGAACTAACCACTTGCGGTGATTCTTACGAAAGTCGCATCGGGCTGATACTTCTTCACCCATTATGGGAATTTGCTTGTTTTCTCCGGCAATACCGGTGAGAAAACTGACCCGTCGATTCTGCTTTTCCATGAAATCCTAGTCATTAAAAGGATTTTTCCGAAAGCGTTCAAGAGTCACCCCTTTTTGCCGATGTAATTCGATACCACTACTTTTTTTCCCATCCAGACAGCAGAAGGAACTCCCATGGGCAAACATTCTCCTGCAAAAATCCGCTCTCTCTGTGTATTTATCATGGTGCTGTTCACACTACCCGGCAGCGCTCATTCCAGGGATCTGCAAGAGATCCTTGCCAGCGGGGTAATACGGCACCTCGGCATACCCTATGCGAATTTCGTAACCGGCAGTGGTGATGGACTCGACGTTGAACTCATGCAAGGCTTCGCCGCTCAACTAGGCGTTGAATACCGGTTTGTCGCAACAGACTGGCAAAATGTGTTTGGTGACCTGACTGGCCGCCACGCGCGCCGCGGGGAGAATGGGGCTGTATTATTAGCTGAGACGACCATCAAAGGCGATGTCATTGCCAGTGGGATGACGGTTTTGCCTTGGCGCCGGGATGTTATCGAATTTTCCAATCCGACCTTCCCCTCTGCCGTCTGGTTGATTGCACGGGCAGAATCAAACTTGTCACCCATCCGGCCCACCGGCTCCCTTGAGAACGACATCGCACTGGTGAAGAGTTCCCTGGATGGTTACAGCGTACTCGCCCTGAAAAGCACCTGTCTGGACCCTGCCCTCTACCGCATGTCCGAGACCCAAGCAGAAATCCGTTTACCGAATCAGCAGCTCAAGCTCAATGAAATGGCTCCGGCTATCCTCAACCATGAAGCTGAAACCACCCTGCTGGATGTACCGGACGCCCTGATAGCCCTGGAGAAATGGCCCGGAGCATTAAAAGTTATCGGGCCGATCTCCCACAACCAGGTCATGGGAGCCGGGTTTCGCAAGAACTCACCCGACCTGAGAGTGGCGTTCAACCTATACCTGGAAAAAATCCGCCGGGACGGAACCTATAACAAAATGGTCAAGAAATATTATCCGTCTGTATTCGTTTACTATACCGATTTTTTTGCCGACTAATGTCTGTCACGCAAGACAAACAGAAAGCAAAACTCAGCGTTGGCCGCGTCCTTTTCTACGCAGCCGGGCCCCTGCTGGTAGCTTATTTACTGCTGCTTCTGGGCACCACTTATAAGGCTCAGCAGGATCTGCTCGAAGCCACTCGTAATGAACTCAGATTGAATCTGGATAAACGCGCTGCCGCCCTGAGTTATTTCCATACCGAGCGCCGAGCAGATATCACGACCCTGGCCGAGGATCGGGCACTTTCCGCCTATTCCTCCAACCGGGCGCTGGGCATGTCGATGCAATACGGTTTGCGCGCCAGCCTGCTCAACATGCAAAAACGCTTCGAGCAGCTCGAGCAGCAGAAGAAAATCGACACTGACCCTGCCTACCTGCGTCTTCTTTTTGTCGATACAGATAACAATCGACTCGTAGATGTAGGGACAAAACAGGGCCAGCCGGAACACTGGGGCAACCATTGGTTAAGTGATGTCAAAACCCCAAAACACATCATTTACCAGGAAGCAGGCCACTTCCACATACTGCTGCTGGTACCCTATCTCTACAAAGATGAAAGAGCAGGCACCATCATTGCCGAAATTAACCACCAGGCAGTATTCAATAAATTGGTCCAGCAGACGGGTGAAGCCAATCCCTCATATGTACTGCTGATCAAGGACCCTGCTGTGCTGCTAAACAAGACAGAGGAAGGTTCGCCTCTTAACGACGCTAAGGGCGAAACAGCCAACTGGAGATATCCCGCTACTGAAAACAACAATTTCACCGCCTATGTAAAGATTCCCGTCCCGGAAACACCCTTCATTCTGGCAGCGCAGAATCCACAGGTGAAAAAGAATGCTTACCTGGTCGGGTCTCCCTGGTATCTGTTTTCCCTAGCGTTAATGGCGCTATTTGTGCTGCTCACGGTGATAGTCGGCCATCGCACGCAATCCCATAATCTTGTCTTAAAGACAAAATTTGATGCCTCCAAGCGACATACAAAAATCTTACACCAACAGAATAAGCTGCTGGAGCTGGAGATACAAAAACGCCACGAGTATGAAAACAAACTCACCCATCAGGCCAATTATGATCCATTGACCGGACTACCGAACCGAACCCTCGCCATGGACCGACTATCTCAGGCCCTGGTTCGTGCAGAACGGCAGCAGCGCTACGTAGTAGGCATGTTTATCGACCTGGATCGCTTCAAAAACGTCAATGACACATTGGGGCATGATGCCGGAGACCTGCTACTGAAGCAGGCGGCACAACGATTACAACAGTCCATCCGCGCCTCTGATACCGCAGCTAGGCTGGGCGGTGATGAATTCCTGATCCTGTTACCCGATGTCGAGAATATCAATACTGCTGAGACGATTTGCGAAAAAATCAAGCAAAATTTCTCTCAACCCTTCCGCATCCATGACCAGGAATTCAGCATTTCTGCGAGCATCGGCGTTGCCATAGGACCAAAAAACGGGGCCAATGCTCAAACGCTGATGAAGTGCGCTGACCTGGCGCTCTATCGAGCGAAGGAGGCCGGCCGCGATGCCTACCGTTTTTACACCCAGGAGATGAATCGGCACGCCAAGCGACGCCAGGCCATTGAGACTCAGCTCATCCGCGCGGTGGAAAAGAATGAATTCAATCTCCACTTTCAACCCATGATTGACCTGCACAATGAGCAGATTGTCGGCGCTGAAGCACTGATACGCTGGTCCAATCCCACACTGGGAGCGGTCTCGCCCGCCAATTTCATTCCTCTGGCGGAGGAATCCGGTCTGATTCTGGATATTGGCGACTGGGTCATTCAACGCGCCTTGGAGACAATAGCGGAGCTTGGTCAGGACGCCGCACATTTGCGTGTAGCCGTGAATGTCTCCTGTCGTCAATTACTCAAGCCTAAACACTTTTTGAACATCGTTGAGAATTCACTTAGCAAAAACAACTTTCCGGCAAATCAACTCGAGGTTGAGATTACCGAACGCATGCTAGTGGAAGACAGACCCGAAGTTCTGCAACTACTGCATCAACTCACTGAAATGGGTGTACGCCTGGTTGTAGACGACTTCGGCACCGGTTTTTCCTCCCTGAGCTACTTGAAAAAATTCCCCCTGGACGTTTTGAAGGTCGATCAATCTTTCATCCGCGACGTTCTGGTTGATAACAATGATGCAAGCCTGACCAAAGCCATCATTGCTATCGCTCATGAACTGGGTATGGAGGCTGTCGGCGAAGGGGTCGAATCCAAGGAGCAAGCCTTGTTTCTCAAACGGGCCAATTGTGATATTGCCCAGGGTTATCATTTCGGCCGGCCGGCGGATGCCGCGACACTTTGGCAACTTCTCACCCCGAATTACATTTCTCCAGACCGCAATTCCGAGCTTGGCTGAACAGTCCACCGGCAATGTACCTATAGCACAACGCTCCTCAATCAGGCTCATCTGGAAAAATTATCACCAGAACGCTTAGAAATTCGCAGAAAATACTTCTCTCCATGAATCTAATTCGAATATATTCGGTCGAATAGAATTCACCGCAACACTGGGTAAATTTCCCATGGAATCGACTGGAATTGAGATGCATCCAATAGCAAGAAAAAACCTCCACCTACTGTTTCTACTGCTGCTGATGTCGGCCCCGCTACAAGAAGTCATGGCGAATGACCCCGCCAGTATGAAGGCGGTGCTGTTTTATCCATCATTTTGTGCGGAGTGTCCGGCAGTCATCGATGAATTTCTCATGCCACTGACAGCTCAGCAAGGAGCGCGACTTGAGCTATTTCCAGTGGATATCACCGAAGCGCCCGGCGACCAGGTATTCAAACAGGTACTGGAGCGCTATGGCGCCAGGCCGGACTCCTGGGAGAGACCTGCCGTTTTGAGCGGTGGATTGCTACTCCGCGGCGAGCAAGAGATATTAGCCCAACTACCCGCTCTGCTGGCAGCTGACCAGACCCCTCAACTTAGCAACTGGCCTGATTTTGCCGGACTCCAGCAACTGATCAACGGTGAAGAGTACAACAGCGCAGCGGAAACGGAGAACGCAAGCGATTCGATAGCGACCGGTCTTGCCTGGACCGTGCTGCTTGCCATGTTGCTGTCCCTGAGTTACAGCATTTGGCGCCTTGCGAAAAAAGGCCATGCCTTGCTGGATATCCCAGCCATAAACTCCTGGAGTCTGCCGCTATTTGCCCTGCTCGGCCTGGGCATCGGCGTCTACCTCAGCTCGGCGGCCCTGAGCCATAGTGATGCCATGTGCGGGCCTATTGGCGACTGCCTGAGTGTGCAGGCCAGCCCCTACTCCAAAATGCTCGGCATACCCATGTCGATGTGGGGTGTGGTCTTTTATCTCGGCATCCTCTTTCTCTGGGCAATGCAACGCCTGCGGACTGGTCACTGGGGTCAAAGAGCTACCCTGGGATTACTCGCCTTCAGTATCTTCGGAGTGATGTTTTCGATCTACCTGACCAGCTTGGAGTTGTTCGTCATTCACGCGGTCTGTATCTGGTGTATCAGCTCCGCCGTTTTGGCCACACTGATCATGTTGACTGGCATGTTCAAGGCAACCATGGCCTGCAACCCTTGCGCAGAAGTATAGATCTCGAACGCGACCTTATCCTCTGACCTGGTAGGACAGGTTAGCGAACTCCATGCTGTGGCTGGCGTGGGGATTGTTCAGTGAAGGCCCCTGGGTCAATATCGCCACACCTGTTCGTATCCTTGGCCATGCAGCCAATCGCAGCAGAAAGGCCCCCAGTCCGTATATTCAACAGCCACCTGACCCGGGTGCACTCCATAGGAAAATTGCAGCGCCTGACAGGTTGCTGCTTCCGTGCTGAAAGCGGTAATCCAGGTCGGCAGGCTCACGCGTGTACCTCGTCGATGGCAAGCTTCGATTCTAAGCCAGGATGATGAAGATAAGATGTCAAAACAGCGGATTTAACGAAGGCGCTTCTCAGGCTTCCACACTGGTCAGGGGATACACCGTATTAGGTAGATGATTGAGCACCACCTCGATCAAGGCATCCAGCACCTTACGGCGTGGAAAACTTTGCCGAAATACCAGGGATACCTGGCGATAGGCCTTGGGCAGATCCAATTTACGGGCAATGATGCCGCTGTCGGTCAACCAAGGGCCGCGCACCGCCAGGGCCGGTACCAAAGTGCAGCCGAAACCAGTCCCGACCAGTTGCAGCAGTGTTTCCAGGCTTGCCGCCCGCAAATCACCCATCTGCCCCTGCAGCGGCCTGTCGGTCAAGCCAAACACCTCCATGGCCTGGCGTGCCAGGCAGTGGCCATCCGACAGCAGCAGCAGATCCAGGCCCGCCAGGTCTTCCTGGGTAATCTCATCCTTGTAGTAGAGCGGGTGTTTTTGCGGATGGGCCAACCAGAACGGTTCGTTGAACAGCGGAATCTGCAGCAAGTCCGGCTCATTAACTGGGGTGGCGATAATAGCGGCATCCAGTTCATGACTACGCAGGCGTTTTAGCAGAGAAGTCGTGACCTCCTCAAACAGCACCAACTTGAGCTGCGGGTATTGATCTCTTAACGGAACCAGTATCAGCGGCATCAGATAGGGGCTCAGGGTAGGCAGGGCGCCAATACGCAACGGTCCGGCCAACGGGTCACTGTAGGCCCGTGCGACCTGCTCGATGGCATCCGCCTGTTCCATCAGCTGTCGAGCCAGTGCGATGATCTCTGCGCCAATCGGCGTTATCTCCACAGAACGCTTGGTACGCTCGAAGATCACCACCCCCAATTCTTCTTCCAGCTTCTTGATTTGACCACTGAGAGTGGGTTGGCTGACGAAACACCTTTCTGCAGCCCGGCCAAAATGGTGGGTCTCGGCAACCGCGATGACGTACTTCAAGTCCCTAAGATTCATAATCCATTGTTATAGGTAATTCCGATGGTTCCATTATATCCAAAAGCTTTTAATTACCTATCAATCAGAACAAGCCCATTCCTCTCGCCTTGCAATTGCCGGAATCACAGCGGCAGAGTTGATCTTTTGTTGAAAACGCTAGGACAGCTGTTCGAGCGGCACAGCCCGGTGTTTGCTGATCCACTCCAGAGCATCTTCATAGACTGACAGCAGAGACGGCACGACCAAGAGGATCAGGATGGTGGCAAAGCCCAGGCCGAAGGCGATCGAAGTTACCATCGGGATGAGGAACTGGGCCTGCCGGGAGGTCTCGAACAGCAGCGGAGTCAGTCCCGCAATCGTGGTCAGTGAAGTCAGTAATACCGCGCGCAGGCGCTGGCAGGCGGCCTCTATCAGCGCCTCACGCACCGCCATCCCAGTGGCGCGGATGTGTTTATAAAAGGTAACCAGGATGATCGAATCATTGACGACGATCCCCGACAGGCCGAAAAAACCAAAGACTGACAGCAGTGTCATGTTCATGCCCATCAACCAGTGGCCGAGGATGGCACCGGTGAGGCCCAGGGGAATCACTGTCATCACGATCAACGGCCAGCCATAGGAGGCGAATACCCAGGCCAGCACCAGGTAGATCAGTATCAGGGCCAGTCCGACGCCGATGCGCAGATCGGTCAGGGTATCGCGCTGGCTGGCAGCACTGCCCTCGAGAGAGTAACTGATACCGTAGCGACTGATCAGTTGCGGCAAGGTGGTCTCAGTCAACCCATTGACGATCTCCTGGGTGTTGCCAAACGCCGGATCGACATCCCCGGTAATTGAAACCGAAAGCTGACCATCGGCATGGCGCAGGGCCTCGAAACCCAAATTGGATCGCCAGCTCGCGATACTGCCGAGGGGGGCGAACTCACCATTGGGTAGAAGGATCGGCAACTGATCGAGACTGGTCAGTCTTCGCTGCTCCTCATCAGGCAGCTGGATACGCACCTCAACCTCGTCTGCACCATCCTGAAAACGCTGCAGGCGGATGCCATCGTAGGCGGCGCGCAGCTGGCGGCCCAGATCTGTAATGGTCAGACCCAGGGCTTCACCTTCTGAGGTCAAAGAGTAGATCAGCTGCTCCCGGCCATAGGGCAGGTCATCGTCAACGGCACTGACACCGGAGATCACTTTGATCGCTTCCTGCAGTTCCAGGGCGGCGCTTTTGAGGACCTGGGGATCATCACCGGAGAGGCGGATATCCAGATCCATGGTTGGCGGTCCGGCGCGGCGCGCGGCAATCGTGAAGCTCTCGATGCCGGCAGGAAGCTTTACCCGTTTACGCCATTCACGAATGAACTCGTTGTTCTGCACGCTGCGGCTGTCCGGCGCGGTCAACTCCACATAGATTGAACCGACCCGCTCACCACTTATCGCCCTGCCCCGGCCACTCGATGCAGCGTGGCTGACATAGGTGGTGTCCACCACCGTCTCATCGAAGGCAGCCTTGGTCTGTTCCAGGGTCTGCTCCAGGTGTAGTAGAAACCGGTCAACCCTGTCTTCGGCGGTACCCGCCACGAAGCGCACATTGGCATAGACGGTGGTCGATTCCGGGGAAGGGAAAAACTGCCAGCCGACACGCCCACCGACGAGCAGACCGACCGCAAACAGCAAACAGCCGATACTGAAGGCGATGGTGGTCCAGCGAAATTCGATCACCCTTTCCATCATGCGTCGGAAGGCGCCGTCACGAAAGCGGGCAAACCCCTGATCGAGGCGTTCACGGATGCGCGAGGGCTGTCGGTGACGGCCATGTCCAAAGGCATGCCGCAGGTGGCCGGGCAGGATCAGAAAACTTTCGATCAGTGAAGCGAAAATGACGCTAACGATCACCAGGGGAATGGCGAACATGATGTTGCCCATATGCCCGCCAATCAGCATCAGCGGCAGAAACGCAGCGATAGTGGTGAGTGAGGAGGCCATCACCGGGGCCAGCATACGCCTGGCGCCGCCCTCGGAAGCCTTGAGTGGATCTTCGCCCATGTCGAAATGCGCCTGGGCGTCCTCTCCCACGACAATCGCATCGTCGACGATGATACCCAGGGCCATGATCAGGGCAAACAGGCTGACCATGTTGATGCTGCCACCCATGGCATAGAGCACCGCCAGGGTGGCCATGAAGGAGATCGGAATGCCGACAGCCACCCAGAAGGCAACCCGGGCCGAGAGGAATAGATAGAGAATCCCCAATACCAGCAGCAGTCCCCCGGCTCCATTGGTGACCAGTAACATGATGCGCTGCTTGATCAGCTCCCAGCGTTCGTTGAAGACGGTAACCTCGATGCTCTCCGGCAGGGTTGGGATTCTCTCCTCCAGCCACTGCTGCAGAATCTCCGCCGACTTGAGCGAATCGCCCGACTCGGCTCGCTGCAGGAGCATCACCACGGCCTTTTTGCCATCATTGGTAATGGTCGCGCTGCCCGGTTTGGGCCTACGCGCAACCTCTGCTATTGCCTCCAGGTCAATCCGCTGACCTTCGTTACCAACAATCGGCAGATCACTGAACTCCACCGGTTCACGGCGCTGATTGAGACTACGCAGCTCGCGGGTCCCATCGTTTTCACCGATCAACCCGGCTGGCAGATCCTGACTCAAATCATCGATCCGTTCACCGATCTGTGCCAGTGACATACCCAGCTGGCGCAACTGCTCAGAGGCAATCCGGATCTCGATCGACTCTTCAGGGAGTCCTTCGAAGCTGATCTTGTCGATCCCCTTGGCCAGCAGTTCACGTTCGAATTGCCGCGCCAGTTGACGCAACTCCCCCAGGTCCTCCGGACCGCTTACCAGCAGCCGCGCCACCGACTCGTAGCGGACCGTCTGGGAGACTTTCGGTTCCTCCGCGTCCTGGGGCAGGCTGACAAAATCATCGACCTGTTTTTTCACCTGATCCAGCGCCAGGATGATATCGGTATCTTCATCGAACTCCAGGGTGATGCCGGAGACGCTGGGTGCCGAGGAGGAGGTCATTTCCTTGAGGTTATCCACATTACGCAGGCGCTGCTCCAGCGGAATGGTAATGCCGGTCTGCACATCTTCCGCGCTGGCGCCACTCCAGATGGTATTGACTGAGATGGTATCCAGCTGGAAATTAGGGAAAAACTGCACATTCAGTTTATGCAGCGCCAAACTGCCCACCAGCAGCATGATGACCATCAACAGGTTCGCAGCGACCCGGTGATTGGCGAAGATCCCGAGCAGATCGGTACGGTGTTGGCCCGCCTGATCGAAGGCGTCGTTCATCCTGGAATCCTCAGTTGAACACCGTGAAGGGTGCGCTTGTGGTGGTGCATGGCAAGGCACAACGACGCGGAATAGTTATTCTATTCCAAGGAGTTGTAACGCAGCTGACCCACAGGGATGTGGGGAATGCCGGTTTTGTCTGGAACATAAACCGGCCATGCACCACCACAAATGCGCCATTCGCGGTGTAGTGCTGCATATTCAACAAGTGAAATCTCTCAACACTCATAAGGCTCGTCTTTTATACAATGATTCATATGCATAGCGGTCAACTGAGGATTCCAGGATTATCCCTCTGCAACCTTGACCTTGAGGCCGGAGACCGCATTCGGCAGATGGCTGCGGATGATACTGTCGCCGGCCTTGATTTCAGGACTCCGAATCAACAATGCGGAAGGGCCATCGGCCGGCAGATATTGGCCGACGCTATCCACATCAATACCATGCATGCGGCCATCCCGCAGCAAGTAGATGCGGCTGTTGCCATAGATCGATTGGAAGGGTATCGACACCAGGTCCGCTTGAGCCGGACGGTGTAAATGCAGCTTCAGCAGGTTGCCCAGACGCAACCGGTCTGCGCCGGCAACCACCCTGAAGAAGCCGTCAATGCCACTCGGATCGGCCTCGCCGGCAAGTCTATCCAGGACCATTTCGACCGCATGCCCCGACAACTCGGCATGGGCGACGAGTTCTTGTCCCCTGCTCAGGGCGCCTTGAATCTCGGCCTGGTAGCTCACCGGAATGCGCGCCCGCACTTCCAGCTTCGTGGTGGAGTAGAGCGTCAACAACACCTTGCCGATCTGCACCCGGTCGCCGACCGCTACAGGTACTGCGGCGACCACGCCATTAAAAGGGGCAATGATCTGGCTGCGCTCCAATGCCAACTGCGCGTCCGCCAGACTTGCCTGGTGACGCTGCAAACGAGCCTCCAACTGCTGGCGGCTGGCCGCATGGCGCTCCACCTCCGACTGGCGGGAGATAACCGAGAGTTCCTGGCGACCCAGGGCGCTGCGCGACTCGTCAAGCGCAGATTCGGAGCTCAGGTTCTGTTTACGCAACCGCTCCTCACGGGCAACGTCGGCCTGGGCCAGTTTAAGCAAACGCTGTTCCTTCTGCAGGGCTTGCTGATTGGAGCGGTGGCGCAAATCCAGGTCGGCGAGCTGTGCCTGTAGATCCATCACATCGGCCTCGGCCTGGGCCACGGCCAATTCGAAGTCGCGGTGATCGAGGGTCAGCAGCAATTGTCCCTGCACGGCCATGTCGCCTTTGCGCACCTGGATCTGCGTTACCAGCCCGGGTCCCGGCGCTGCAGCCTGCAGCAAGGCCGGTGTCTCGACCTCACCGTACAGGGTGAGGCTGGGCGTCAGTTCCTGGGGCATCGCCTCGAAAACATCCACCTGCCAGACCTTTTCTTTGGGTTCAGGTTTTGGTGGTTCCGGCCGGCTCGCCTTCAGATAGGAGAAACTGCCGATACCTAGCACAATCAGGAGCAGAGGCAGGCCTAGCCTGAGGGCGGATCGTTGGATCTTCATGCTGAGGGTAAAAATCTCCGGCTGTTAAGAGGGCTGCTGGGTGGTTGTCGCAAGGTGGTCACAAGCCTGCCAAACAATCTGGTCCAAGACTCAGGCAGATTGACTGATGACAAGGACTCAGTCAACAGATTGACTCTAATGTCCAGCCTAAGGTTCCTTAGCGGCTCAGATAAACAGGATCTTGCTTGGAATCGAAGGTCAGTCATTGTTTTCCTCTGCAACCAGAGTGGTTTATTGTCTATTGAAACCAGGATGCCTGGTCTTCTGGCGAATCTTGCTAGTTAGTTTCCGTCCGTAAAAGACGGAAACTAATCTGGCACAGGGGCGTGCCAGCATTTACAAAGGAAATAAGCCGGTGAAAATGAAGGAATCGAAAAATCGCATTTTCGATTCCGTTCCAGAAACATCCCAGGGAGGGGTTTTTCTGGACTTTAACGAGTTAACAGCGATAGCGCGAAATGAAAAACAAGGTGATTATTAACATGACTGAAGGCGGACAGCCGTCCGGTATTATTTCTATCGGCCAGGTTGTCGAGGGTGACCTTGACCTGCGCCATGCGGAACTCACCCGTTTACCCAAAAAACTTACCGTACATGGCAGTCTGAATCTCGCTGGCACCGATATCTCGAAACTTCCCAAGCGCCTGAGCGTGCAAGGTAGCCTCGATCTCTCTGCAACCTTTATCCGGGAGCTTCCGGAAGGACTCAAGGTAGGAGGTGATCTCAGGTTATGTGGCTCAAGAATTAAACGACTGTCAAAATCCCTGCATGTTGGAGGCGCTCTCGATCTGCGGGACACCAGAATCATACGCCTGCCAGCGGGCTTGGCCGTCGGCGGCGACCTGAATCTCTCGGGTTCGTTGATCGAATCAATCCCAAAAGGCTTGTGCGTCGGCGGAGATCTCTATCTAGTCAATACTGAGATCAAAAGTCTGCCTAAAAGACTGTCTCTCGGAGGAGGATTGGACCTCTCGGCAACTCCGCTTGCCGAACTGCCCAAGGGACTGAGGATAGGCGCCTGGTTGAATCTTGTGGGAACACCGCTCAAACGCTTGCCCAGCGGCTTGAATGTCGGTGACTGGCTGGATTTGCGTGCAGTAGAAATTAGTAAACTGCCCAAGGATCTGCAGGTAGGGGGCGATCTTTATCTTGCCGGAAGCCGGATAAAGAAAATCCCTGGTAAGCTCCGGGTTGGCGGCGCCTTCGAGTTCTGACCCGCAGATGCTCTTGCCTGGCTAGAGGGTAATCACTTGACAGCCGCTAGAGATCAGTTTCGCCACGCTGGGATGGCCATTGTATTCACTAACCAGGGGGAGATTCTCACTCCGCACCAGATCCTTATCTCCATCGAAGGCCTCAATGCAAAAGTCGCACACTGCAGAGATGACCCCCTTTTGCTTAAGCGCTTCATCCATGGGCCCCAGTTGACTGTCCGGTTGCTTGAACTGTTCAATCCATTTCGTACCTCCACCATCGAAAACCAACTGCACATCATGCCCCTCTTCATGTAATTCCGTAGCATAGAGCAGCGCATGAAGCTCCCTGCCCAA
This sequence comes from uncultured Gammaproteobacteria bacterium, assembly GCA_963797085.1. GTDB lineage: Bacteria > Pseudomonadota > Gammaproteobacteria > Chromatiales > Chromatiaceae > JASJBU01. Next base: position 114,142 of record CAWCOA010000006.1, on the reverse strand, counting down.
GGCATCATGGGTACCCGGTTCCGCATGCAGAATTATCGCTACTTTACTCATCTTGAATCCCTTGGGTTTGGCGAAGCTGTTTCCTAAACAAAGGTTCTAGCAGCATAGTATCCACCCAAGGGTTCTGACGCCCTGGGTAGATAATTCAGTTGCGGATGATCATCGACCAAAACCCTGCTCAAAGGTCTGGGTTGTTCTTTTCGAAGCCATGATAGATATCATTATCAGTTGCCACTGAATGACGCGAAGCGCTTGAACGGCTGCCAATGCCCGGAACAGCGGCTACTGAATGTCTACTGTAACCGGAATAGAGATCAGGATTTCCACGTTCGAAACCATGATAGATCTGATTGGCCGAGAAACCTCCTGTGCGCATCATCCCGGAACCGCTGCCGATACCCGGTTGCACGGCTGACCTGTGCACATCATACCCAGACCCTGTTTCCAGGTCAGGATTGCCCTTGGCGAAACCGTGGTAGATCTCGGCGTCAGTCGCCGCATTGATGGTTCCGGCAAACAACATAATGGCTATGGAGCTTATGACTTTTTTCATCTTCGTATTCCTCATCGTGTAAAAATTCAATTTAAAAAGACTGGCAACGCGTTGTTGTAAATTAATACGCGTCTGTCCTGACAATTGGATTCAATTTCAATGAAGAATTTTCTGCAGCCCACCCAGATTGGCGGATTAACCTCTACGGGAATTGCAGAGAAGACGCCTGGCCGCTGACAATTCAGCAGTAAATAGACAGGCAATGCGAGCCTCGGGTTACATCAATCTGACCGGGGTTTCATCTTCCAGCCGCATCAGTTTTGCAATGACCCCCATACCGGCCAGGGAGAACTTATCCACCTCGCCCCATTCGTCCGAGGGGTTGAGAAGCTTCTCTTGATCTCCCATGATGACCCGCAGCCTGAAGCGCCCTTCCGCCGCTGACGGACCGGTATTCCGTTCCGAAACCACATACAGCGCGGGCTCCTGCTTGCCGTCTTCCACGATCGCCATGATGTAACGATAATCCACCGGATCATCGCTATCGATATCTCCCAGCACGGTTGCCACAAAGCTGCCAATCTGGTGGCGCTGCAGAGGAATGGCGGTTTTGATATGGGGTGCTTGCATAGTCAGACTCCAGTGCTTTGCTCAGCTGGATTAAGGAGTCCAAAGGATGCCGCAAAATCCCTCCCGCTTAAACCAGTGAATCATGCGTATTTGGGAAACCAACAGTGACTGGTTATGATGGCAGCAGTCTCTTCCCGGGCATACTAGTACTCCGCCAAGGCTATATTGAAGGGTTCAGCGTTACTGTGGTGTTTCGCCACAAGGCACAGCGCGCAGGCAATGGCCCGAGTCCTTGTCAAGCGCTGTAACGCAGTAGCGGGACACCACAGTAGCGCCCGAAGGGTTGGCCTGTCAGCGCCCATGGCGGCGTTACGCCTCTTGCGAAGGACTCGGGCCATTCGCGGCGAGGTGTGTCTTGCCATGAACGCTGACAGACCAACTGATCTCATCAATATGACCTTGATGGAGTACTATGAGGAGTACTGACATCAGTTACCTTTCATATTGCGCGAAACCCAAAAATCATGCATAAATCCGCGGTAGACCTGTCAAACCTAAGCCGCAGTTTTCGCGAAGGCAATAGAACCCATGCCGTGATTCGCCAGGCAGAGATGCAGATTCAAGCCGGTGAGTGCGTGGCTCTGCTGGGTCGCAGCGGCTCCGGCAAATCTACTCTGCTGAATCTGATTGCCGGCATCGACCGCCCGGACAGCGGACAGATTATCATTCAAGGGGAAAATATTTCCCGGCTGAAGGAGCCGGCTTTGACCCTGTTCCGGCGTCGTCGGATCGGTTTCGTCTATCAGTTTTTCAACCTTATCCCGACCCTCACCAGTGCGGAAAATATCGCCCTGCCCCTGGAATTGAACCGCTTCCCGCGCGGCGCCGCTGCTGACAAGGTACAACAGATACTCGAGGCCGTGGACCTGGCTCCGCGCGCCGACGCCTATCCTGACCAACTTTCCGGCGGCGAACAGCAACGGGTGGCCATTGCCCGCGCGCTGGTGCACCGCCCTGCCCTGGTGCTGGCTGATGAACCCACCGGCAATCTTGATCAGACGGCAGGGGAAAAGGCCCTGGATCTGATGATCTCCCTGGCCAAGGAAGAACGGAGCAGTCTGCTGCTGGTCACTCACAGTCTGGCAGTGGCCCGCCGCGCCGACCGCATCCTCACCCTGGAGCAGGGTCAACTCATGGAACAGGGCACGGAGTTGGCCTGGTGAGCCGACTGTTGTTATTGAGCGCCCTGCGCCATCTACACCGCCACCCCTGGCAGAGCTGGCTGTCGATCCTCGGCATCGCCCTCGGTGTCGCCGTCATTGTCGCCATCGATCTGGCCAACCAGAGCGCCCGTCAGGCCTTTCTGCTGTCTGCCGAAAGCCTTACCGGCAAGGCAACCCATCAGATCGTCGGCGGTCCTGCCGGCGTGGCCGAATCCTTCTATCGTGAATTGCGACTCGAGCGCGGCCTGCGGCGCAGCGCCCCAGTGGTCGAAGGGCTGGTCAAACTGGGGGTCGAAAACCTCCAGCTGGTCGGTGTCGACCCCCTGGCAGAGGAGAGTTTCCGGCAACTCAGCGGTGGTTTGGAGTCGGATGCCGCCAGACGCCTGCTGCTGCAACCCGCGAGCGTGTTGCTCTCAAGCATCACCGCCGGCCGCCTGGGGATAGGTCCGGGTGATGAGCTAAGGGTCTCCATCGCCGGACGCCATGTCATTCTTCAGGTTGTCGAGCTGCTGACCGGGGACAATCCCGCCGTCCTCGAGGGCCTGCTGCTGGCTGATATCAGCACTGCCCAGGAACTGCTCGACAGCCCCGGGCGCCTCGACCGCATAGACCTGATCCTGCAACCGGGGCAGGCCGAGTCGCTGGCCGCCGACCTGCCTCCGGGGTTGCGACTCGAAGTCCCGTCCTCCCGCACCCGGGTGATGCTGGAGATGATCGAGGCATTCCAAATCAACCTGGCCGCCATGAGCCTGCTGGCCATGCTGGTGGGCGCCTTTCTGATCTACAACACCATGACCTTCTCCGTACTGCGCCGCCGCCAGCTGCTCGCCACCCTGCGTCTGCTCGGCGTGACGCGGCAGGCCCTGTTCAGTCTACTGCTGCTGGAGGCCTTGCTGATGGGCCTGGTAGGCACCGCTGCGGGCCTGGCATTGGGCATATTCACTGCGCAATATCTGGTGGAACTGGTGACCCGCACCATCAATGATCTCTATTTCGTGCTCACCGTTACCCAATTGAGCATCCAGCCGCTGATCCTGCTCAAAGGCATACTGGTCGGTCTCGGCGTCACCCTGCTCGCGGCGCTCGCCCCGGCCATCGAAGCTGCAGGCACCCTGCCGGTCAGCGCGCTGCGCCGCTCGCAACTGGAACTACGTGCACACCGGGGCCTGCCCTGGGTAGCTGTGCTGGGCATTGCCACACTGCTGATCGGCTGGCTGTTGATCGACGCCTCCGGGAAAAATCTGCTGGGGGGATTCAGCGGTCTATTCATGATCATTGCCGGTTACAGCCTGCTCGTCCCACTAGGCGTCGCCCAGTTGAGCCGCCTGAGCAATCGACCCAATCGATCCGGTAAACCTGGCAGGCTGCTGTTGCGTTTTGCCCTGCGGGGTATAGGTGCCAACCTGAGCCGCACTGGACTCTCCATCGCCGCCCTCAGCGTGGCAGTAGCCGCGACACTCGGGGTCAGCATCATGATAACCAGCTTCCGCGCCACGGTTGCCGACTGGCTTGCCTACACCCTGCGCAGTGACATCTATGTCTCGGCAGTCTCGAGTAGCGCGAGCAGCTCCGACGCGGCGCTGTTGCCAGAGGTTCGCCAGCGCATCCAGGCCCTGCCGGAGGTGGCCGATACCAGCACCGGCCGCCGGGTGACCATTCAAGGCCAGCATGGACCGGTGGATCTGCTGATCCTGGATTTTGCCGCCAACACCCACAAAGGCTTTAAATTCCTTGAGCCGCCTCTCGAAGACCTGTGGAGCGGCTATCAACGTGGCGAGACGCTGCTGATCTCCGAACCCTATGCCTTCCGGCATGACCTGCATACCGGTGATAAAGTGACGCTGGAGACCCTCGAGGGAACCCTCAGCTTGACCATCGGCGGGGTCTTCTACGACTACGGATCGGATAAAGGCTTGATCAGCCTGCCGGCGAGTGCCTACAGCAGATACTGGGGCGATGACACCTTCGCCACGGTTGGCGTGATTCTGCAACCGGATGTGGAGCCCGCCAGCGCCCTGCAGGCCATTCGCCAAGCCCTGCAGGGCTTGGATCAACAGCTGAGGATTCGCTCAAACCGGGAGATCCGCGAATATTCGATGGGGATTTTCGACCGCACATTCGCTATCACCCAGGTCTTGCGCCTGTTGGCGATCGGGGTCGCTTTCATCGGTGTGCTCAGTGCTTTGATGGCGCTACAGCTCGAACGCACCCGTGAGCAGGCCATCATGCGCGCTACCGGGGTGACTCCCGGCCAGCTCTCCCGACTCACCCTGCTGCAAACCGGTTTGATGGGCCTGTATGCCGGTCTCTTTTCCCTGCCGCTGGGCTGGCTGATGTCACAAGGTGCTGATCGAGGTCATCAACCGCCGTGCCTTTGGCTGGAGCATTACCACCCTGCTGCCCCCTGACGCAGTCGCGGAAGCCCTGCTGCTGGCGGTCGGCGCGGCGCTGTTGGCCGGGGTCTACCCGGCATGGCGCATGGGCAGGGTTTCCCCGGCTCAGGCCCTGCGCGAGGAGTGAGCCAATGCCCTGGATCGCCTGGTTGATTTTTCTACTACTGTTTGGCTGCCAAGCAGAAAGCCCCGAACCAAAGCCGTTGCAGGTCGCAGAGGCCTTGGGAGGCGCCGGTGATGAGGGTTTTGCCCGCGCTTTCGATCCACGGGAATTCCGTTTTCCGGAGGATCATGGACCCCATCCGGAATTCCGCAACGAATGGTGGTACCTGACCGGCAATCTGCTGGCGGAGGACGGACGGAGGTTCGGTTTTCAGGTCACCCTGTTCCGCATCGCCATGCAACCCGAACCGATAGAAAGCCCCTCCGCCTGGCGCACCAACCAGCTTTGGATGGGGCATGTGGCGTTATCTGATCTCACTGCCGGCAAGCATCGCGCCTACGAACGTTTCGCCAGACAGGGCGTGGGCCTGGCCGGCGCCACGAGCCAGCCATTCAAGGTCTGGCTGGAAGATTGGCAGCTGCTGAAGACAGCTGATGACAAGCTGTGGACACTGCATATTCCTACTGATGAATTTGAACTTCGCCTCGAACTGCGGCCAGTGAGTCCAATCGTCCTGCAGGGTGACAAGGGTCTGAGTCAAAAAAGCGCAGCGCCAGGTAATGCCTCCTACTACTATTCGATTCCCCGCCTGCAGGCCCAAGGCGCACTCCGCCATCAGGGAGAAAACCTTCGCGTGACCGGCCTGAGCTGGCTCGACCGGGAGTGGAGCACCAGCGCCCTCGGGGTCGATCAGCAGGGCTGGGACTGGTTCTCCCTGCAGCTGCAGGATGGTCGGAATCTGATGTACTACCAGCTGCGGCGCAAGGATGGCACCGTCGATCCACACAGCGCAGGGTCTATCAGCGATGAGCATGGGCTGCAACAACGTTTGAGAGCACAAGACATCAACTTGATTCCACTCAAATACTGGGAATCAGACGGCCGACGCTATCCCATCGAGTGGCGTATGCAACTGCAGGGCGAACCCGTTTCCTGGCACATCAGGGCCCTGCTGGCCGCTCAGGAGATGCACCTCAGCGTGAGATATTGGGAGGGGGCGGTAGAGGTCAGGCAAGAGCCGTCGGGAGACTTGCTCGGCAGCGGCTATCTGGAGATGGCCGGGTATGATTAGACAGTGGGATTGCTATCACAGAGTTGCACGGAACCACTCGCCAGCTGCGTAAACTAACAAATACTTAACAAGAAACCTTGGGAACAGAAATCATGACATTCAGACACAGCTTATTGGGAGCTCTATTGGCCCTCGCAGTCTGCAGCTTGCAGGCCTCCGATCTGGCGAAGGAAAAACGCTGGGAAAATCAGATCATCGATGCCCTGCTGGACGGCGATGCCATCCACCTGAATGACGGCCGGGGAGAGTTTCTGGCCATCGAAACCCCATCCAGTGACGGCAGCCAGGAACAGGTCGCTATCATCATGCACGGCACCGGGGTGCATCCGGACTGGCCGACAGTCGTGCAACCCCTGCGCGTTGAGTTGACGCAAGCCGGTTGGCATACCCTGTCGATTCAAATGCCGGTGCTGCACAACGACGCGGAACACAAGGATTATGCCGCCATTTACGACTGGGTGCCGGGACGCGTGAATGCCGCCATTCGCCATGCCCGGCAGGCCGGGGCGAAGCGAGTGGTGCTGATCGGCCACAGCCAGGGCTCGACCATGACCGCCTACTCTCTCAAGTACCGCACTGAGCCGGTCGAGGGTTTTGTGGCCATCGGCATGGGAGCGGGAATCGCCGGTGGTCCGATGGATAACCTGAAGCATCTGCAGAAAATCGACTTGCCCATGCTCGATCTGTATGGCAGCGAAGATCTTGAAGGCGTCATCGCGAGTGCTGAAAAGCGCCGCACAGTCGCCATGCAGGCGAGTCCGGACTATACCCAGCAACAGATCGCCGGGGCCGATCATTTCTTCGAAGGCGAGGAAGAGTTGCTGTTGGAAGCGGTCACTGCCTGGCTCGAGCAGCACAAATAATCCGCACAGCGCTCAACGGCGCAGAAATCAAAAGTGGATGTTACCATACGCCAAAAAAAGAAACGCCCCCTGGGGTAGGGGGCTAAAGGAGGAAGGGGGGTAGTCACCCCCGTTGGGAAGCTCTGCCAAGCCAGGTTTGGTCTTGCCGATAACCTGAACCAGTGGTGCTCGATTACTTCTCGGCTCGCACCTGGTCCAAATTCCTGGACACTGTTTTCATTACCTTAAAAAAATCTTTGTGGAAATCCATCTGCATGATCTCCGCACATTCACTGCAAACCCGGTATGGACTGCCATGCATTGCAGGCTTTCTCACCAATTCCTTTCCACATCCCAGGCAATACGAATTACTCATGTCTTTCATGGCTCCAAGACTCAACTGCGTTAAACCTGCTTTCGCAAAAGTCCTCTGCTTCTCTCAGGCTTTGAAAAGGCCCGTATTCATCGTACCGGGTCTCTACATACCAGCCGTCTCTCATGTAACATACGAAGTGCTCAATTTTTGAAGCAACTTGGTAGGTTCCGTTGAGTTCGGGCCTGACCTGAGTCGGGGTATGATTGGAACAGCGGCTGATCATTTTGTCGGTTGATCCTGCAAAACCCCTTTAACTTGGTAACTAGTCTACTTAACAAATGTTTCTCCCTCACTTCTGAAATCGATCATTCTGTTACAGAGTGTTTCAACAGTTCCAATCATTACAGCCTGTTACGGCCGGTTACACACTGAAACCCTTACCTGGGTTCTAGCTGCACCAGGTCATATTCGACCTTCCGTTGGATTCCTTACCATTAGGCACGCAATCCACAAACGGAGGTAATCATGCGTATAAAACCTATCAAATCGATAGCTGCCCTTGTACTGAGCCTGTTTTGGCTGTATCCGGTGTTTGCGGCAACAGGCCTGCCGCTGGAGGTCCCTGAGGCGCTGCTTGAAGAAGCAGAATCCAGTTACATCTTTGTCTTTGAAGAATCTGTGCCGAAAGGAGAGATTCGCGGCTATGCCATCCAAATGAACAAAGAAGCCGGCGGTCAACTGCGCCACGTGTATACAAATGCCTTAAAAGGCTTTTCGGCTACTCTGTCCGCTGCAGCTGCGGAAAAACTCGGTACCAACCCCCATATTGCCTATTACGAGACGAATCAGATCTACTGGGCCGCAGATATTTCGTTCGGTCAATCTGATGAGGAGCGGCAGGGTGCCGCCTCTCCTGGCAAGGGGCCTGGACGCGATGACGACGATGACGGTGAAGAGCCCACCGCCCAAGTCACGCCATGGGGCATAGCTCGTATCGGTGGCGCAATCGATGGCACGGGCATGCACGCCTGGATCATCGATTCTGGTATCGATCTGGATCATCCGGACCTGAATGTGGGTTATGGGGCCAATTTCGTGACTCTCGGCGCTAATTACGATCCAGAAGATATGCAGGATGCCGCAGGTCACGGCACCCACGTGGCCGGCACAATCGCCGCTATCGATAACGAGATCGATGTGATCGGCGTCGCGCCCAATGCCACCGTGCACTCGGTCAGAGTCCTGTCAAAGAGCGGTTTTGGCATGACTGACTGGATCGTCGCCGGGATCGACTATGTCGCTGCCAATGCCGCCGCGGGTGACTGCGCCAATATGAGTCTGGGTGGTCCGGGCCATCAGGAGAGCATGCACGATGCTATTGTGAACGCAGCGGCAAAAGGTGTCCGTTTCTCCCTGGCGGCAGGCAACGAAAGCGCTGATGCAGAGGATTTCGAGCCGGCCCACATCGATGCCGAGAATGTCTACACCATCTCCGCCATTGACAGCAGCGATGTCTTCGCCAGCTTCTCCAACTGGGGCGAGCCGGTGGATTATGCCGCACCTGGCGTTGCCGTGCTTTCAACCGCTCTCGGCGGTGGCACGACTACCATGTCAGGAACCTCGATGGCTGCACCCCATGTGTGCGGTATTTTACTGCATCAGGCGCCACCCAACACGGATGGCACTGCAATTGATGATCCGGATGGTGATCCCGACCCGATTGCCCATCAATAGGCAATTTCGCGAAGGCCGATAATCGTCAAGCGGCCGAGCTGACAGGTGCAGGGATGCACCCTAAAAAATATCCATAAAAAGCGACTCCATCAGCCTGCTAAATCCCCAAGACTCAGAGATCACCACCCTCCTCCAGCGCCGTCAAACCCCTGGATAAATCGACAACTCCCAGATCCGCATAACTACTTAGATTCATTAACTGTACGATCAACCCGCCCCAGCGCTGAATAATTGCCAGTCAAAAAATTATCCGCTAACTATCTGTTATCACTATCAAATTAATTATTAAAACCGATTCATTCAGAGATGGTCCGGGACCAGTTGCAACAGAGCGAACATCGGATATGGCTTGATTTTCGGGATAATTGGGACTATTTTCCCATAAAATATAACTCTAAAAATTGCAGTTGTCTCCCTTCCCGCCAATTCCCAGGCCTTACTAGCACCGGACCAGATCCATGAACAAAACAATAAAAATCATATCCCTCATCTCACACCTCAAATACATCAGCCTCAGCGCTCTACTCTTGCTGACGCTGAATGGCTGTGGTGGCGGCAGCAGTAGCGCAGACGCACAGACTGCGGCCAACCAATCGCCCATCGCCGAAGCCAACGGTGCCTATAGCGGCACCACAGGAAACGCGCTTGCCTTCAGTAGCGCGGGTTCTAATGACCCGGACGGAAGCATTGACTCATTTGCCTGGGATTTCGGTGATGGCAACGGCAGCAATCAGGCCAACCCTAATCACACCTACAGTTCATCAGGCAACTATACCATTGTGTTGACGGTCACGGATGATCAAGGCGCCGTCGGCTCTGACTCGACCAGCGCCAGCATCACTTCACAGCCGGGCAACAGCGCACCAATCGCTGAAGCTAACGGTCCCTATGCCGGCAGCACAGGGCTCAGTGTTACCTTCAGCAGTGCCGGATCCAGTGACGCTGACGGTAATATCGTCAGCTACGCCTGGGACTTCGGAGATGGCGCAGGCAGCAGCGAGGCCAACCCCAGTCATGTTTATACAACGGCTGCCAGCTATAACGTCACTCTGACGGTCACGGATAACGATGGCGCAACAGGTTCTGACGCGACAAGCGCCGACATTACCGATCTGCCGCCCGCCCCCAACACCTCCATCAACTCCACCAGTAAGGATTCCGCTGGGCAGAATGTCAATCTGGTGGCAGAACAGCCGATTGTGGCGAATTCTGCTTACAGCATCATCGCGATCAACGACCTGGGTATGCATTGTGGAGACTATGACACCCGTATCGCGAGCATTCTGCCGCCCTTCCAGGTGCTCCTCGCTCAGGTCATAGAAAAAGGCAGCTCACCGAACCTCAATCCAGCAGGCGTAACGCTGAGCTATACCGCTGCCGCTAATCCGAATGACCCGATTCTGAGCCAGGCAAATGTATTCACCGGCGTGAAGGACGACGGCAGCACCTACAAGACCAACTTTTGGGACAGCATCCTGAAGCAGGCCTACGATCCCTTCTATCCAGCTGTCGTCACCCCGCTCTCCGGGAGCGTCACCACTGACGTAGGCTTGCCAGCGCCGAATGTCGAGCATCTCTACATAGGGGCTGACGGCCTGGTAAACAGCGGCGATGAAGCACTCACCGCCGTTCAGTTTGCCATGCCCGGCCTGACCAACCCGTATATCATCAACGCCCCGCAGCAGATCGATGAACACTATACGGACAAGCCGTTCTTCGTCGACTTTCCCTTCGGTTATGTAGCTGAGGATGTTAACTGGTATGAAGGCGCAGGCATCCCGTTTTCGTCCTTTGACGACTTCGGCCGCGAAAACCCCTACCCCCTGGTGCGCGTCGCTGCGACGCTCAACAACAATGTAGTGGCCACGTTGGATACCGTGCTGCCGATCTCCGGCGAAGCAAGCTGCGTCAACTGCCATGCCGACCCCGCGGATGTGCAGGGCAGCCGCACCAGCCAGCCCACCGACACCCTCAGCAACGCCGGGCTGCCGGTGGTCACCAGTCTGGATGACCCGGATGACAACCTGCCGCAAGTGGTCAGTGTCGAGTATGCCTCGGACATCAATGTGCTACGCCTGCATGACCTCAAGCACGGCGCGAACTATGTGGATACCGCCAATCAACCCACACCTTGCGATATCACCACCAACAATGGTGACGGCGACAGCAATTGCCTGACCAATAAGGCCCTGGTGCAGGACCGTCCGGTGGTCTGCCAGGTCTGCCACTACACCCCCGCGCTGGACCTGGCCCAGGTCGGGCCCAAGGCGGGCGCAGCCGGCACCGAAGCCAACGGGCGCAACCAGTTGGCGCACCAGAGCAACTCCAGGGTGATGCACAACCACCATGGCCAGTTCAGCAGCCTGTTCCCGTCCATGCCGGCGCCGGATCAGAATGCCAGCGGCACCATCACCAACCAGAGCGAACGCCTGGCCGTGCTGGAGGATACCTGTTACCAATGCCACCCCGGCTCTACTACGGACTGTCTGCGCGGCGCCATGTTCAACGGCGGCATGCTGTGTAACGACTGTCACGGCGACATGCTGCAGGTCGGCGCCGACTTCAGCACCGGCGTCTCACCCAGCAATCCCGGGGCCTTTATCCTGGGCGGCGACTTCTACGACCCGAACGACCCGCAACCCCGCGTGCCCTGGGCCAATGAACCGGGTTGCGGCTCCTGTCATACCGGCGATGCGAATAACAATCTGGTCGGTACCGCCAATACCATCGTTAATACCGCGGACAGTTACGGCAACACGGACAACATCCGTCTGCGCCAGGCCTATCTGAGCGGCGACGCCAAGGCCACCCCCATCGTGCCCGGCAACAAGCGCTTTGCCGAACCGGCGGTACCCGCCACATTCAATGGCTTTGCCAACCCTGGTGCAGGCAACCCCAAGCTCTACCGAGTCAGTACGGGACATGGCGGCGTGTTCTGCGAAGGCTGTCACGGCGCCACCCACGCAGAGTGGCCGAATGCCAATCCGAACGCCAATGATAATGTCACCGCCAATCAGCTGCAGGGGCATACCGGAACCATTGTCGAGTGCAGCACTTGTCATGGCACCTCGATGAATAACCAGAACACACTCAACGGCCCCCATGGCCTGCACCCGGTAGGCGGCAACACTGACTTTGCCAAAGGCGGGCACGAGAATCTTGCGGAGGTCAATAATGGCGCCAATTGCTCAGTCTGTCATGGTCCCGGCTCCAGGGAAGACAACCAGGGCACCGTGCTGTCTCTGGCCAAGGCGGACCGCACCCTGGAGACCGAGAACAACGGCACGGTCGTGGTGAGTCAGGGAACACCCATCGGCTGTGCGATCTGTCATTGATACCAGCTAGGGTTTCATTTTTTGGGGCGGGCAAGAAGCCCGCCTCTCCGAGAACAGCAGCAAGTGTGTTTAAATGTCGGATCGAGCCAGTATCTTGATTGTTATTATCATGAAACAGTTACAGCAGTTTTTCCAACACCTCGGCGCCAATTACCGGATCTATACCCCGGAACAGTTCTCCGACCTGTTTTCCACCCAGAGACATCCCGCCTTCATCAATGAGCATCGCGCCACCCTGACCATCGAGCGGGTGCGTTTTTTTGCTGCCTTGTTTGCGGTTTTGATGCCCCTCTGGCTGGTTATCGATTATCTGGTCTTTCCGCTGGAACTCTTCTTGCCGATGGCCTTCATCAGAACCATTTCAACGCTGCTGTTCCTGTATCAGGCATGGCCTCGAAAAACCCAGAATTCACTCTCTGCCTGCAGAATGTCTCTGGGGATCTTTTTGTTCAATCTGCCGGTTACCTTCCTGAGCTCAAGCTATTTCCTCAGCGGCATTCCACTGGAAGGCAGCCAGTCTACTGCTCGCCAAGATCTATGCCCTGTTGCCTTACATGTCGGTCGCCGGGCTCGGTGTCTTTACACTGACGGTCTATGAGGCCCTGGCCTATGCCATACCGTTATCGGTTATCGCTATCGCTGGCTGGAGTTTCTTCGACACAGCAAGCCTGAGCCAGCTGATACCCTCTATCTGGCTGTTGCTCATGCTGGTGGGCCTGGTGCTGTTTTCCGCCACGATCCAGCTCCAATACATGATCTCCCTGGTCAGCCGACCCTCCTTCGACCCGGTGACCGGAGCCCTGTCCCGCAGATCGGGACTGGATGCGCTGGTGCGGGAATATCAGATGGCCCTGATGCACAACGACAATTTCGCCGTTGCCCTGGTCGACCTGGACAATGTGGACACAATCATCGCTGAATACGACTATTCCACCTATGACCATGCGATTCTGGAGGCGGCCGAGGTACTGCAGGAGGAGTTGCGGCATAACGACATACTGGTGCGCTGGGGGGAAAAGGTCTTTTTACTGATCCTGCCGAATACAGACAGTAAGGGGATGCAGATAACCGTCGAGCGGATACGTAAAAAGGGCATAGGTTCTCTGCCGGACGGCAAACCGGTGACTGTCAGCATCGGGGCGGCGGAACGCATGAAGGACAGGGTAGGGGACTGGCATGATCTGATCGACCTGGTAGACCAGCGCAGGGATCGAGCCAAAGTGACGGGCAAGGACCGCACTGTGTTTTTCGAGGAGCAGGCCGTCCCAACCTGACAATAACAAGCCCCTTCTCATTGGAAAATGGGTATTAATCCCAATCACGCTGACAAATGCACCTTGGTATGATGCGCTGTATCATGAATAGAAGTGGATAACGCCCTGATGTTTGGTCTGTTTGAAAATAAGCCCCTGCTGGAAGAATCGGCGTCACAATGGCTGTTCGATGCCTTTGCCTGGTCATTGGACAATTTCGACGCGGACCTTTTCTATAACGACACTGAATTGGTTTTGCCGACCAACCAGTTCTTCCCAGGACGGGTCGACAGCGTGCATGGCATGGCCAGCCTGATCTTTGACCAAGTCAAACAGCATGCAGGCATCAGTCATTGGCCTACCAGACTCGCCGACCAAAGCAGTTGTTCCCTGCTCAATGCGCCACAGGTCGAGATCAAAGGCGCACTGCGCGGTCCGAAGGGAGTCATCGATGAATCGGTCGCCGATCAACATCGCCTGCTGATCCCCTACAACCCGCAGCAGATCAGCAAACCGGAAGGGATGATCGCTTCCTTTAGCCATACCCTGGCCCACTACATGGGACAGATGGCCAAAACCCCGCCACCCGGGGGTGTTGAATACTGGCCTCAGGTGACTGAACTGCTGGCCGTCTATCTGGGTTTTGGCCTCATGTTTGCCAACAGCGCCTTCACCTTCAAGGGTGGTTGCGGCAGCTGTTATAACCCGAATGCCAACCGCGACGCCTATCTCTCCGAACAGGAGGCAACCTATGCTCTGGCCATCTTTGCAGTACTGAAAGGCATCCCTAATTCATCTGTCACCGGTCATCTGAAAAGCCACTTGCGGGGCTTCTACAAAAAGGCTGTCAAAGAAGTCAATCTGCGCACAGCAGATCTGAAGCGATTACAGGCGGTTGACGGCGTGACATTTTCTTCCACAGAGCAGCTGGCTTAGCTGGATCTTCCTGCCTGCGGATGATCCTAGATTCTGCAGTTGGATGCTCCATTCTACTTTTAACGAGTTGAATTCATGTGTATTTTGTTTGATAGACCGATTCACCCGCTGAGTGAGCTACGCTACGAGATGGATTGCAGATTCTAGGATGATGCCAGGTCAGTTCATGATGTAATCTTGGATATCGGGTTCTGCCGCCTGCTGGTCCGGCAGGGCATCACCACCCACCTGTTTAATACGCTTGATTATCCTGTCAAACAGCTCCTCATAACTGCCTTTGACAATACGGGTATACAACCATGCCGGAATTGCCAACGGGGGTTGAACCACGCTGAAATAGCGAATCTCCACGCTGGACTCCGATATCTTATCCAGCCACCAGTAGCCCACATTCACTTTGGGCGCATTCTTCTGATCTTCGATCACACGCATGTCCTCGGCCGCAAGCTGCTCCCAACATTGCTTGTAGCGATCCTGCTCATCGATGATTTCCACTTGATTGGTGAAGCTGGAAGAGAAAGGTGAAAAGGCCGCACGGAACCGTATGCCGGTCAGGATCTCCCTATCTGGACCGCGCAACACCTTGATTGACTGATAGCCGGGAATAAAGCTGGGATGTGACTCAAGGTGATTCATTACTTTTGTTGCGCTGGCAAAATCAACCGAGGCCATTTTATCGGCATAGACAAAATACCGCCCATTGCTCTTTCGGATGAAATACTCGTCAAAAAAGTCGCTGGTGATTCGGTCGAGATTATTGAAGCGATTTAATGAACCAACTTCAGAGCAAAGACCGGCAACGCCGGCCGATGAAAGCAACAGCAACATAAGACCCATGCAAACACTGCTACTGTTCCTGAAGAATTTCCTGTTCATAATTAGTGATGAAATGATCGGTTACCAGGTAGAGCGCCAGACAAAATATACTCAAGAACATCGATCCATAGACCCAGCCAAGACCTATGACAATCTCGAAAATCTGCTGAAATATCTCCGGCTTGAACCAGCTGAGCCCGGCAACTGCGGCAGAACTGACACCGGCTACGACGCTGGCATATTTATATATCTGGTTTCTTTCCGTCTTTATGAACAAAATCACCAATGTGCCCAGTGTCAACATAAGCAGGGCAAACCAAAAGCCCGTACTGATAAACGGCAGAATCATGATATAGAAAAAATAGTAATTCGGTATACCGGTTAAAAAATATGCCCCGAACTGTTGTTGTTCGAACTCTCCGGCAAGATAAACCAGGATACAGAAAAATATGGCCAGGGCGCTCAAGACACCCGAGAGTGTGTAGTAATAAAACCTTCCATCAATCATGGCTATCGATCCTTGCGGCTTATTATTTCATTTATTTTTCAGCGATTCTCAGATTAGCAACATTCACTGATGCTGTCTGAGATAGGTATATCTGGCGTGTCTTAATGGATATCGTTGAATTATTGTTATCCTTCCCTGTTGTCAATTATAGAAGCGGAAATCCCTATAGATAAACAAACCCTGCATGGTCGCTTTCTGGCTCGTCTGGAGAGAGCTTGTCTGTAGGCCAAGATGGATCTAGGTTAGGGGTGTGAGCAGGAATGGAAGTCTTACAAAACTTCGTACAGGGAAGCCGTACAAGAGTCCAGTCGTTAAACAGCCAGGGGATTGATTATTTCAGGAGCAAATCCCTTTGCTCGACAACAGACTCCCGCTATTTATTGATCAATTTTCACAGGTCTGTGACAGATCCCAGATCGCAGGGGAATGATAGAGCCGCGCGAGTTGCAGCTCACGCTCTATCTCCATTTCCCGCGGCAGATGATCACCAAATCGAGTGAACAGCTCTTCTTGATCGTTGGTCTCATGGCGCGCCACCTCCCGATCGATGTTCATGATCTGATAGAACTCTTCCTTGCTGAATTCGATGCCGTCCCAGGTAATGGCATTATATCCCGGCACCCAGCCAAGCGGACTTTCAATCGCGGGCGCGCACCCGGTGCAACGATCGACCACCCATTTCAAGACCCGCATATTCTCACCGAAACCAGGCCAGATGAAACGGCCGTGTTCATCCTTGCGAAACCAGTTGACGCGGAAAATGGCCGGCGGTGTGGCGACGTTCTTGCGCCCAATGCGTAGCCAGTGTTTCATGTAATCCGCCATGTTATAGCCACAGAATGGCAACATGGCCATTGGATCCCGGCGCATTGCCGCCTGGCCGATGGAAGCAGCGGTGGCCTCAGAACCCATGGTGGCCGCCATATACACGCCGTGCTCCCAATTGTAGCTCTGGAAAGCCAGCGGAAAATTGTGGCTCACCCGCCCACCGAACAGAAAGGCGCTGATGGGCACACCAGCCGGATTCTCCCACTCAGGATCGATAGAGGGACAGGCCGACGCCGGAGCCGTAAAGCGGGAATTGGGATGGGCCGCCGGGGTTCCACAGCCAGGCGTCCAATCCTTACCTTTCCAGTCAATAAGATGCTCGGGGGGTTCCTTGGTGAGGCCCTCCCACCAGACATCGCCGTCATCGGTCAGGGCACAGTTGGTGTAGATACAATTTTCCCGCAGGGCCGCGAGGGCATTGGGATTGGAATGTTCGTTAGTCCCGGGGGCAACACCGAATAGACCATATTCCGGGTTGATTGCGTAAAACTTTCCATCTTTGGGATTCGGCTTTATCCACGCAATGTCATCACCGATGGTGGTCACCTTCCAGCCCTCTAACTTATCCGGTGGAATCAGCATCGCAAAGTTGGTTTTACCGCAGGCGCTGGGAAATGCCGCCGCCACATATTTCTTTTCATGCTTAGGTGACTCCACACCCAGAATCAGCATGTGCTCGGCAAGCCAGCCTTCATCCCTAGCCATCACTGAAGCAATACGCAGGGCGAAGCATTTTTTACCCAAAAGCGCATTACCGCCATACCCACTACCGAATGACCAGATCTCGCGGGTATCGGGAAAGTGGGTGATATATTTATCTTCTATGTTGCTGGCGCAGGGCCATGACACATCCTGCTCGCCTGGTGCAAGTGGCGCTCCCAGGGAATGGATGCAAGGAACGAATTCGCCACGTTTCCCCAATACATCAAGCACCTGCTGGCCCATCCGGGTCATGATACGCTGATTCACCACCACATAAGGCGAATCTGTTATCTCTACGCCGATATGCGCGATCGGGGAACCCAGCGGGCCCATGCTGAAGGGGATCACGTACATGGTCCGACCCTGCATGCAGTCCCGGAACAGACCTTTGAGGATGGTTTTCATCTTTTTCGGAGCCATCCAGTTGTTGGTCGGTCCGGCATCCTCTTCGCGCTCAGAACAGATAAAGGTGCGTTCCTCGACGCGGGCTACATCACTCGGGTGTGAGCGGGCAAGAAAACTGTTTGGCCTTTTATCCGGATTGAGCCTGATAAATGAGCCATCCTCTACCATCTCATTACATAAACGGTCGTATTCTTCCTGTGAACCATCACACCAGTAGATTCGATCCGGGTTGCACAACCCCGCAAGCTGATCTACCCATTCCAAGAGTTTCTTATTTCCTGTTCGGGATGCTCCATCGTGTGTGCTGGTCATAGGGTTACCCTCCGCATTATTGATAGCTATTATTTGGTGCCCCAAAAGAGGCATTTCATGTCGTACTGTTCTTCCTGGCAGGATATGGTGAACGGCATTACCGGCAACCGTCTGCCAAAAAGAGAATTAGGCCAAGCGCTAAGTGTATTCTACAGCAATTAATGCGCCAGTCTCACTAGGCTGCTGAACTGCCCTTAATTGGCCGGGCAGATTCTAATTCACACCGATCTACGCACCAGGATCAATCACATCTGCGGATCCCATGATCCAAATTTGAGCAATCTAGGTCCTGAATCGCAGTACGCTGAAGTCATAATGAGCACTATGCAATCGAAGACATCCGTTAAACACCATTATTTGGGATGATCCTGCCGGCGCAGGACAAAGAATTCATAGCCGCAGTAGTCGTGATAATGCTGCATCAGTGATATTTCATGCTCAGTCATGTCAGCAACCACCTGAGCGTCCGGATCATTTTTATGATTGGCTCGGAACACCGAGAGTCGCGCTTTTAACGGCGCATGATAATTCTCGGCCCAAGCCTCAAACGGCAGATGGAAGTTACCCACCGGCATCCATCCCAATTTCCGTGCCGCAGCAAGATTGGCTTCTACACCACGCATACTTGGGTAGTTTAGTTCCCAGTAGTCTCTCAATTCCGTAGGCGCATCAGACCGGAACCATACCATCTCGGATACGACCAGATAACCATAGGGCTTCAAAAGTGGCCGCCACTTGCGCAGTCCGTTATCAAAACCCATGATGTAGATCGCACCCTCACTCCAGATAAGATTAAAGCTGTTTGCCGGGAAGGGCAGGGCATTCATATCCGCCCTGACCGCCCGAACCTGGTCATGCAGGTCATTCTGCTGGATAGCCCTCTGTAATTGCCCGATAAATTTCGCAACGAGGTCCGTAGCCAATATCCGACCCCGGCTCGCGGACGCCAACACCAGGGTCTGGGCACCCGACCCACAACCCACATCGAGAATCATCGGTCTGTTCGGTAAATCATGACATAGAGACAGCGCTTCAAGAGTCGCTTCCCTGCTGCCAGGCCCCAGACGGGGCAGGCCAGCATGAAGTTTCACCAAGAGTTCGACCAGCCTTGCATCATTCATATTGGATATTCCACGCAACTCACATGCATAACTAACCGAAGCATTGAAACATGTTGTAACAGCTTCAGCTGTTTCATTAATTTTTTTGAAACACCTCTCTACTATCATTCTACCCTGTGGGGGTTTTCACTGAGCCTGAGATCTGATTGTCATGACAAGGTGTCACGGCCGCTGGAAGCATTAAGACATAGATATACGGGTTTAGAGAAAGTGTCACTAGAAAACAAAATCGACAGGATGGCCGGCAGTCATGTTGCTGAGTACCAGAATGAACTCTCGCTCGGACAGGAATTACATGACTGTATGAGGGATCAACGCTTCTCGATGCCATACGGTTATCCAGACTCGGTCTATCATCCTCGGTCTTTATATAAAAAACCCAAGAACACGCGTTTCGTCTTTAAATCGGGCGGAATACTGAGTAATGGCGTACCAAAGGTATTGAGTTGCGAACTAATCGAGGGTTATCTGCTGGGTATTTATAATCCGAGGACACACTAGTACAATAAGAATTGGTTTCCTAAATTTTTGACCTATTCACAAGCCCATCATAGGTCCTGGCAGCCTGACCAACAGTGTCTCCATCGATGGAGATTCTGATCACGCCAGTGAATTAATAGCAGCCAACAAACAATGCGCTTGCGTAAGACAGACCAACTTAGATCTCAAGAAATTGCTGGGGCCAAAGTAGCTGATATCAGCCCTCCCGAAACAGGCTGACCTTGCCAGCGGTTTAAGCACAGGTTGCCTCTCCCTCACCACCGTCCTCTGTAGGTGGTAAACCGCGACTGCCTCCGCAACACAGACTGAACTCATTCATGTCATCACCAGGAGGGTCGCTGATCAAAGCAATGTAACAGGAGGTTATAATGGATATAAAAGTTGCACATTCAACGGAATTTTCACGCAGTACTGTCTCCGAACAATCGAATCGGCTTCTACACTTCAAACACCGAATATCTCGCAAGGCGCTTAACCGCAACATTACTGGCCATGGGGCTGGGATTCGTTTCCACTTCGACCCTGGCCCTCGATCTGATCGATCTCGATGGCAGCAACGGTTTCCGGATCAATGGCATCGACCAAGGTGACTTCTCGGGCTGTTCTGTGAGTGGTGCGGGCGATGTCAACGGCGACGGTATTGATGATGTGATTATCGGGGCTAGATTCGCGTATCTCGATGACCTGACTTGGGTAGGTGAGAGCTATGTGGTATTTGGCGGATCAGATGGGTTCCCGACAAGCTTCGACCTCGCCTCCCTGGACGGCACCAATGGCTTTCAACTTAATGGCGTCAATGCCTATGACGTAACGGGCCTGTCAGTAAGTGGGGCGGGCGACGTCAACGGCGACGGCATCGATGACGTAATCATCGGGGCTCCTGGTAGCGAACAATATAGTAAGGGTCAGAGCTATGTGGTATTTGGCAGCTCAGCCGGATTCCCTGCAAGCCTTGACCTCGCTGCCCTGAACGGCAGCAACGGGTTCCAGATCAAAGGCGTCGATTCCGGTAGCTATTCGGGCGTTTCGGTCAGTGGGGCGGGCGATGTCAATGATGACGGCATCGACGACCTGATCATCGGGGCTTCTGGTGGGGGTTCTGATCCATTTATCCCGCCTGATCCTGGAAAAAGCTATGTGGTGTATGGCAGTACAAGCGGGTTCCCGGCGAGCCTTGATCTTGCCATCCCTGAACGGCACCAATGGTTTCCAGATCAATGGCATTGATGCCGGTGACTGCGCGGGCGGTTCGGTGAGTCGGGCGGGCGATGTCAACGGTGACGGCATCGACGACCTGATCATCGGGGCTGAAGATGCGGACCCTGCCGGTGAAAGCTACGTGGTGTTCGGCAGTTCAGCCGGGTTCCCGGCAGACTTCGCCCTCGTCTCCCTGAACGGCAACAATGGCTTTCAGATCAATGGCATCGATGAGTATGACCGCTCGGGCCATTCGGTGAGCGGGGCGGGTGATGTGAATGGCGATGGCATCGATGACGTGATCATCGGGGCTCCTTGGGCGGGTCCGGATGGCCTGGATTATCCTGGTGAGAGCTATGTGGTGTTTGGCAGCTCTGCCGGGTTCCCTGCGAGCATTGACCTCGCCTCCCTAAACGGCAGCAACGGCTTCCAGATCAATGCTATCGATGAGCGTGACAGCTTGGCTCAGTCGGTGAGTGGGGCAGGCGATGTCAACGATGACGGCATCGACGACCTGATTATCGGAGCAAGTTGGGCGGATCCGAATAACCAGTCTGAGGCGGGTGAAAGCTATGTGGTGTTTGGTAGCTTAGCCAGGTTCCCAGCGAGCTTCAACCTTGCCGACCTTGACGGCAGTAACGGCTTCCAGATCAATGGCATCGATGCCAATGATATATCTGGCATGTCCGTGAGTGGAGCGGGCGATATCAACGACGACGGCATCGATGATCTGATCATCGGGGCTCCTAGTGCGGATCCAGCGGGTGAAAGCTATGTAGTGTTTGGACAGAAAACGCCATCCATCGAAGACGAGATCAACGAAGAAATCGAAGAACTGATCGAAGAAGTGGGAGAGATTGCCCCTGAGCTGACTGAACCCCTGGAGAGGGCCCTCGCACTCCTCACTGACAACAGCCCAAAGAATGACAGTGGCGCATGCGGGCAGCTTGAACTATTCATCCGCAAAGTGATTACGCTAGAGAGAAACGGGGGCCTCACCGAGGAAGAGGCCGAGGAGCTGTTGGAGGAAGCGGAAGAGATCAGCGAAGAACTGGGTTGCAGCTAAATCATGATTTCAATCACGCATCGCAGGGCGATGCTATACGGCACAAAGCAACCACGGTGACTGCGCCCGTGTGAAGCAGGCAACTGCATGTCCGGCAGGAAAGATGGTTAGCATCTAGATCTGAGCCCCAGGCTCACATCTAGATTCAAAAAAAGAAAAGGGCCCGGTTCACTCAACCGGGCCCTTGGTTTTACAGCTCGTCAGCAATCAATCTAGCGTCTCGACCGGCGGAGAACGCCGAGGCCCCATACGCCCAGTAGCGCCAGCAGGCCGGGCAGGCCGAGACTGCTACCACCGCCAGTGCTACTGGTGGTATCGGTCGTAGAGACGGTAACGGTGCTACTGACCACCGCGGTATCCTCGCTGTTGCTGTCGTTGCCGGTGCTGGTGTCGAGCTGATCGGCAATGGCGAACGCCGTGTTGGTGATATCCCCGACAGTTACCGGCGCAGTTACCTCTAAAGTGGCAGTAACGGCAGCAGTAGCGGGCAGATCTCCCAGGTCACAGGTTACCGTCCCGCCGGCTTCACTGCAGGAGGTTCCGGGGGGAGTTCACCGAGGCACTGACGAAGCCAACACCCGTTGGCAGGTTATCGGTCACGAGCACATTCTGGGCATCGCTGGGTCCATTGTTGGTTACCGCCAGGGTATAGGCGAAGGAACCACTTGGCGCAACCGGGTCCACACTGTCGGTCTTGACCAGCGACAGGTCGGCACGGGTATCGAGTACGCCGATCCCTGTTGCCAATGCTGCGTAGATGTGGCGGCCATCGGTCGACAGGGAGATACGCTCAACACCGGATAGATCGACGCTGGCGGCAGCAGTACGATCATGTTCCACCCACCCGACCCAGCGGAGGCTGCCATTGCTAGGGTCGCGTCGAAATACGTTTATCGAGCCAAAGATATTCGCGCCGGCATAGAGAAACTTCTGATCTGCCTCCGGGCCCAAAGCGAGGCTATTGACTTCCCACAACGTATCCCAGTCAGAAACACTATTGGCCACCGTGGTGTTGGTAGTTGCGCCGATCAAGGCAAGAGTGCCATCGTTAGTGTCACGGCTGAAGCTGACAATGCTGTACTGGTCATCGCTGGAGTTGATGGGGTCGCCCTCGATATTACCGGTGACGTAAACAAAGCGATCGTCGCCGGTGACGATTACATCCTGGGCATTGGCCAGGCCCGCAACACCTTCGATGGTATCAAACTTGGCCTTGAAGGTTTGCTGCGCTGTAAGAGTACCGGCTATGACATCCCGTGCGAACACGTACAACTGGCCGGTCAGCGCGGTCAAGTAGGCGCTCTTCCCTTCGGGACTTACCCGCAGGGTTTTTGTCAGGCTAGCCAGATCGTCGCCATTGCTGTCCAGTATAACCTGTTCAACAAAGCTCCTTAGTTGACGACGAACATAGCGAAGCCCAATCCGACTGCCAACAATAGGCCAAGTACGTAGGCAGATCGCGGACTAGCCGTAGTTAGCCCCGCTTCCTTTCGCACATTCAACACATAAGGGGACCTCAGTTGACGGAAAATCCACAGTAGAAAACCAAGCAACAGGGCTGTAAAAAGCAAAGTCACAACGAAGCTTCCTGGTGCGAGCTAGATTTGCGTTGCTTTTAAAGACAACGGTTCCAAAAGTGCCACAATCAAGAGCATCGCGCCCGTAGCTGATCCGGAGAACGCCGCAAACCATGCAACAACCCGTGACACTCCCCAATTTTGGTTTAGTTAGGATGGCAACTCGGTGGATTGGCGCATGCACAAGGAACTGCTTTTGCGCGGCAATACCAGCGTCGCCCTTTTTTTCGACAATCGTAATCGCGCATTTGTGCCTTGCTCCAATCGGCTTGACCCCAGCTCCATGGCATTAACCAGCGCACACGCTCCCGCCATTTGCGTCGCGCGCGTTTTTCTGCCGTGCCCTTTTTTCTGGAATGCCCTTCACGACTGACTACCATGCCGTGCCCAAGACAAAAATTAGGACTACCCACATGACTACTTGCATTGACCTCATCAATAAGAGGTAGCGGGGTAAACACAGCGACGAGCATAGACAACACGAACCCACCGACGCAGCGCAACAGCACGCTGGTCCATCGGCAAGCATTAGGTGTGCGCAGGCTTAGTACGCCTGTGTTTTCATTTGCTAATTTAGTATTCATGGCCGTATCTCCCTATCCCGTGTTGTGGTCAACATTTCGTTTCTTTGGCATAACGATAGGCATCATCGGGGCCGCGTGAGCGACTCAAATCAAACCACTTTACTCGGCTCGCGGCCTCCGTGTGCATGCCTTATTCCGCATTTATGACAACGTGCTAATAAATGGTGGCTAACTAACCGCAGGCCACCGTCAGTTTAAGGAGGGCCGAAACGACCTTCCAACTCCGCGAACATGCCGCCCGGAAGGGTATCGACCTGTTCGTAAACCGTATGAACTCGGCAGAACAGACAGAGAATCTTGTTTATGCCAAGCGCATCCAGCGCAACGACCGCATCGGAGAGACGGACATCCCCTTTGTGCCTGCCAGTCCTGTTGCGGATGGTCAGAACACCGACATCACTATAGTTGGCAAGGTCGGCCTCGATCGTTGAGTAGGTTTCCTCGTAATGGTTTTGACAGGTGAGCTTTCCCCACAGATGCGAGATCTTGTTCCTGTGCGCAGTGTGACGTCCCTGGAACTTGGAAAGCTTATAGTCGCGAACACGCGTACCGGCAGGCTCTACCTCGAACTGCTGGCGATTCGAGAAATCGAAGTTCGCGATCGCGTTGTCCAACGCCAGGGCGACACTTTCACCTGTATTCCCAAGAAAGCCCAGTTCAACTGGCGTTTGAAACATGTCTGTTGTCGCCAAGATTCCACCGTGACTGGAGATCACGACCTTAGAAGGGTTCGCCGCTCCTTCGGTAAAAAGGTACATGTTGTGGCCAATTTCTCTCTTCATTGAATGGTCTCCCTTAAAAACGCCCTGAGGCGATGTTTCGATTCGCAAGACACGACAAACCAAGTGGTAAAACGCCTCAGATCACCGGCAGCTAAAAGCAGTACGAGGAACGAGCGGTGCTTTTTGAAGTCCGAATGCATGTGTGCTAGGTTTTTATATTCTCTAGCGTTCTAATGAAACGAAAATACGTAAACTTATGTTCTTTGTTACCAGGAGTAATATGTATTTCATTTCTTTCCTCCACCAATTCAAATTCCTCCCTCAACTCCGCTTTCAGTTTCTCAGAGTCTTATTGCGCAATTTCCAGCCCACTGCATTTCTCGGGGCCGCCGATAGCAAATGTTGCAATAATAAGATGGCCGCCTGGCCATAGCGCGTGTTTTAAGGCCTTAACGTAATTCTCTCTATCTGTTTGATCCGTCAGAAAATGAAAACTGATCAGGCACTTCAAACCTAGTAATATCAGCTTCAAACCACTCAATATTATTCGCTGAATCGCCAAGTCTCTTTTTAGCACTAGAAAGTGCGTTCTTAGAAATATCTAAAACTGCTAAATGCGTGAAGCCTTCTTTGTACAGGTAATCCACCAGCATTGATGCACCACCACCAACATCAATGATTGATTCATCACTATCAACCTGAGTACGGCGGATAAGCTCCAATGATAGAGCTGGTTCTTTTTGGTACCAACTTACCTCTAAGGCAGATTTTTCTCGATAGATGTTTTGCCAATGCGCTTTTCTGTCAAACATTGTGCGTAACCAGTTATTTGAAACCTAACGCCGCGCTCTGCGGCAAATTTGGAACGCAGCTGAAAACTTGTCCGAAGGCAGCGCTTTGTTATATGGCAACATGCGAAACAATGAAAGTATATAAATTTTTAGCCTTGTTCAATTTCTGGACATTTTGCTGGCTCAATTAGTCCGGTCGAAAATGCTATTTTATTGACCATAATTGACAAGGTTAAATATGTATAGATCGCTGACTTTGGCTATCTCCAAATCTTAATTCTAGACCTTCGGGCTTTCGATCATTATTGAATTCTTCACAAGCATTTATGACCTGTAATGCAATTTCATGAAGCTTTGGATCGTTACTATTATCCAAAGAATAAAAAAAGTCACTAATCGCTTCACTCCCAAATTTACTGCTTACAACCTGCATAATATGTTGTGCAACGACACTATCCTTAGAACCAAAAGAACATTGCAACGATCTCATCCATGCCTCTTTACACTGCTCATCTGAAAAAGCAGATATGAGAAAGCAAACAGTAGCACTCTCGAAATCACTTCGCTCTGCAAGTTTTGTTGCAATAAAAAACCAGCAATCAGGACATAAAGAATTTGTGGTCTTTAAATAGTCAATTACTGCCTCCTCAGAGGCCACCTTGATAAACTCTAGGCCAGCACAAGGACCAACAACTTGAGCATCAACACCTAACTCATGAACGATTTGTTCAAGACACCAATGCTTAAGGCACCACTCTTGATTATTTCCCTCGAGGGTTGAAAGCGCAGACTCAAACTCCTTTAGAGCTCGCTTGAAGAATCCACTAAACATGAGGCTATCAGCGAAAAGAACCCTAATTTCAGGGGAAGGATTATCCTCTAGCACATTCTCATAAAGAGCCATTGCCCTATGATACTTTCCAATATCAAAAAAGAGCCCTGCTAGCTCCCTCTTCCAATAAGAACGAAGTTTATAATCAGGATTTAATTTAGCAGCCATAATATATTGCTTTACAGCATCTCTATTCCTGTATCTACTACTCAAGAAATTTCCTAAATTATAATGAAGAATAGACGTCATTACTGAATTTATAGAGAGGGATTCTTTTGCTAACGCCAAATATGTCGATTCAATTTTTCTATCGTCTTTTTTTGAAGCTATACGCGTAACCAGCGCCATGATCATTTGAATCGAATTCTTTAATTCATCGCGTTCCAACGCCCCTTTTCCAGAAATACTAACAAGATAATCCAGAGCATCACCAATCTTGTTTGTTCTCGCTTTAGCACCTACATACGCAGTAAGTGATAAATCAGTCTCTCCTATACTTGATGTATCTAGAAAAACGTCAAACAACATTTCAGACTCACCACTATGGTCAAGTTTCTGAAGAAGAATTGCCAGTGATATGTTTACATTGGCGACTATGATATCAATATCTTCGATTGTCTCTGGAGATTTAAATTTACTTCTTAGACTTGCGACACCACCTAAAGAAACATGATATTCGTTATCGAAAAATTCAACAAAGACAGGGTTCTTCGGTGTATCCGAACCGACACAAAAAGAAAAAACATTCTCGCCAACTTCGCCAGAGCGTATCAATTTAGTAGCAAGTTGAGGGGTGTAGATAGATAAAGCAGAATTAGATGAAAACACAGCATCAATTACGATAGGCTTATTAAGATGGTGTTTAGTAAACATTTGATACGTTTCTAGTTCACTAACTACCGAAGCTAACTTATTTTCACACCAAATATGCTTTTGTTGAAATTTAATACAAAAGCTTTTTTCTGCTACTGTGTCGTCAGCAGGATTTACACTGTGAAACCACCTGACATAGATTGCATCATCTTTTGCTATGTATCTAACAATTAGAATGGGGTGATCTAATTGGCGGTAGTAGTTAAACTTCTCTATATTTAGTCGGAGTTTTAGCGCCTTTGTTAAATTAGATTCATCTGTTGCTTTGAGCTGAACTAAGAACTTTTTACCGGTTGAGTAGCCTTCATCATCGAATATTTCGACTTCACCATCAATTCCATAATCGTGCGAAGGTATTCGATATACCCAGGTAACAGGAAGAAGAGATTTAAATTTATCAACTGATAGTTCTTCTAGCTGATGTGTTCTCGATCGTTTAGGTAATTTCACTAGCGCTCTCAATTCATGTTAGAAAATATTTTATTCAAGGTTGTCATCTGCTTCTACCAAAGGGCTTGCCTTATGCTCAACAACGATTACTTTATAATATGAACATTCAAGTTATTAACGGTCTTCTTATTGTCCTATAACGCCGCGCTAAGCGGACTATATTAGTTGGTTAAAATTGTTGAGGCACGAAACATAACCAACTGTTTTTTTCCGTTTAAGCGCCTTGTTATATTGCTATTTAGCTGATGTCACGACCGAACATTCGAGCTAAAAAACCAACGATGCTACGCTCATAATAATTAGCAGTGTTTCCAAATAAATAATTCCTAACACCAAAAAACAATCCTACTAAACCACAAGCTGCGCCAATCCATTGAAACCAATGAATTCGACGACCAAAAATAGATTCTAGAATGGGGAAAAACGTATTACCTGATTGTGCAGCTAATTTAGCCTCTAACCAGTTAGGCATTATAAAACAGAAAAGAAACGACAATATTGCACCTAAGAGTAAAGCTCCCCACCAAGGCAAGCGAGACCCAACTTGAACGGTATCAGATACAATTGAACTTCGTTTTCTATATCTACCCATGCGGCTCCATTTTAATTTGACAGCTAATTCAACAGACCCATCGGTCCGGATATCAATTAAATATTCAATAGTTTTTCTCAGATCATTTATGATATTCATCATGTACTTACACTACCCACAGTGTAATCCAATTTATGCATATCCGGGTGCGCAATATCTTTTCTTTGATTTCAGATTATTCAATAGGAAGGTCAGAAAAATCTCAGAAACTAAAACAAACTTTCCCTCCCAGAATCATCGACCAGCTGGCGATTTTATTGACCAACAATCTTAAACGTAGAAACCGCCCCTTACTGATATTAAAGGGCTGATAGATTGTCCGTTTGTTTTTAATTTGCTTGCTCAACCGCTGGGTGAATCATGCTACGGGCCGAATGGCACGCCCACGGCGGCGCATAGCGGCGTTGCAACTCCTTGGAATAGAATAACTATTCCGCGTCGTTGACCCTTGCTCTGCACCCCCATGGACGCACCCTTCAACCCATCCAACTGCGGATTCTAGGTTAAAGAGTGATTTCTGAGTTTTCGATCTGTATGAAGCATCAATTGTGACAACACATGGTTTCGCTGGGTGGTGTGCTTGACAGAAGGTCGCTTGGCTGAGCAGGTTGGGGTATAAACTTGCGCTAGTTAACTTAACTGCACACTTCTCGAGAAATACGCAGAAATACTAATCATGATTCAAAATAGCCCAGGAGACGCGCCTGATCTCTACGATTTTGGCGGGTATTCAGGCATTGGGAGCGAATATATGAATCACTTTGGGGTAAACTGAAGTACTATCGCCGTGTCTTCTTCCGGTTCGAAAAAACGGCGAAGAGCTTTATGGGATTTATCCAGTTCATTTCAGCTTTGATTGAGTTGAAATGAACTATCAATAAAAACCGAGTACTCTTTCAATATGACATTGAAAGAGTACTCGGTTTTTTTATTCTACTGTGACGGACTTTGCCAAATTACGCGGCTGGTCGATATCGGTGCCCTTCAGCACAGCGACATGATAGGCGAGT
Source organism: uncultured Gammaproteobacteria bacterium (assembly GCA_963797085.1). GTDB lineage: Bacteria > Pseudomonadota > Gammaproteobacteria > Chromatiales > Chromatiaceae > JASJBU01. The sequence goes on along the minus strand of CAWCOA010000006.1, from coordinate 84,925 downwards.
AACTGTAATGGTATGGTGAAAATGATGGGTTCAATGAAACCATCGACATTCGGCACCTTGATAACCGTCACGCCCTTTTCATTCTCTATCTGCAGCCGGTCATCGGCAAATACAAATAATTCTCCGCCTCTGGCTCGCACCTCTTGCAGGTTTGATTTGAGTTTCTCAAGCAACTCGTTATTCGGCGCTACCGTGATAACGGGCATTTCATCATCGATCAATGCCAGGGGACCATGCTTCAACTCTCCTGCTGGATAGGCCTCTGCATGGATGTATGAGATTTCCTTGAGCTTCAGCGCACCTTCCATGGCAACCGGATATTGATCGCCACGACCGAGAAACAGCGCATGGTTTTTATCAACGAACCGTTCAGCCAGTTGTTTGATTTGGCCATCCAGTTGCAATGTAGCTTCTACTTTTCCCGGCAGGGAACGCAAGGTCTCGACCCTGCGTTCCTCCGCCTCTTCGGTAAGGCCGTTGTACCTCCCCAACACTGTTATCAAAAACAACAATGCGACAAGTTGAGTGGTAAAGGCCTTGGTAGAAGCGACGCCAATTTCCGGCCCGGCACGAGTCAGTAGAACCAGATCTGACTCACGGACCAACGAGCTCTCGGGCACATTACAAATGACCAGTGTACTGGCATAGCCGAGATGCTTGGCCAGCTTCAATGCCGCGAGGGTATCTGCTGTTTCACCGGATTGCGAGATAGTGACAAACAAGCAGTTGGCAGGCACGAAATGTTTCCGGTAGCGGTATTCACTCGCGACTTCTACACTGCAAGGCAAGCCGGTAACAGACTCTAACCAGTATCGTGCCGTCAGACCGGCATGATATGAAGTGCCACAGGCGACAATCTGTACGGCTTGCACCGACTCGAGTATCTCTTCGGCGCCTAAGCCAAAGCTGCTCGGCAGCACCCGGTTGTTGGAAAGTCGTCCCTCCAGGGTATCGGCGATAGCCCTCGGCTGTTCGAATATCTCCTTCAGCATGTAGTGGCGGTACTCGCCACGTTCTACAGAATCTGCAGATAAGCCTGATTCCTTGATGGCTCTTTCTACACGCTTGCCTTCCTGGTCGAAGATTATGATTCCAAGCCGGCTTACCTCTGCGATATCGCCTTCTTCGAGGAAGATGAATTTTTGTGTGACCGGGAGCAGAGCAAAGACGTCTGAAGCAATAAAATTTTCACCGATACCCAGTCCGATGACCAGAGGGCTGCCGTGCCGAGCAACGATCATTCGATTGGGTTCTTCGCGGTTGATCACGGCTAATGCATAGGCTCCGTCCAGTATTCTGGTGGTATTTCTGACTGCCTCCAACAATTCAAGCCCCGTGGCCAGTTGATCGTGAATCGCATGTACAATGACCTCTGTATCGGTTTGAGAAGTGAAACTATGCCCGGCCTTTTTTTGCGACTCCCTGAGTATCTCGTGATTCTCAATAATGCCATTGTGCACTATCGCAACATGATCTTTGCAGATGTGAGGATGGGCATTTTTTATAGACGGTTCGCCATGGGTTGCCCATCGAGTATGCGCGATGCCTATCTTGCCAGGTAAGGGGTTTTCATTGTAGGCATCTTCCAGCTCCTTGACCTTGCCGAGTGTCCGGTGACGCGTGATGCAATGGGTATCATCCAGCACGGCAAGCCCAGCGGAATCGTAACCCCGATACTCCAGGCGCTTCAGGCCTTCCAATAAGATGGGCGCTACATCTCGTTGCGCAACTGCTCCTACGATGCCACACATAACATAAGGCTCCTGTATCCTGCTATTTCGGTTGTTTTACCGGGCGCTGCCAATCGTTCACGCTGAGCTGCTTTGAGCGGCTTAGAGTCAACTTATTTGCAGGCGTATCCTTGGTAATGGTCGAGCCGGCTCCGATCGTCGCACCTTCGCCAACGGTTACCGGGGCAACCAGCTGCGTATCCGAGCCAATAAAGGCATTGTCACCAATGATCGTTTGAAATTTGTTGGCCCCATCATAGTTACAGGTAATCGTTCCTGCGCCAATATTGACCTTGCTGCCAATTTGGCTGTCACCGATATAACTCAAATGATTGACCTTACTGCCGCTCGCTACCTGGCTCTTCTTTATCTCTACAAAATTACCGACGTGGACATGATCGGCAAGGTTCGTTTCCGGCCTGATCCGTGCAAATGGACCGATCCTTGAACTTGCGCCTATTTCCGCATCTTCAATAACACAGTTTGCCAGTATCTCGACGTCTTCCTTGATAACAGAATTCTTGATAATCACATTGGGCCCGACAGAAACACCTTGGGCTAAATCAACATCTCCCTCAATGATCACATTACAATCGATGAACACATCCTGGCCGGTGGTCAGCTTGCCGCGAATGTCTATTCTGCCTGGATCCGCGAGGGTTACCCCAGAAGCCATCAATCTATCCGCCAATTTTCTCTGGTAATGCCGCTCCAGATAGGCGAGCTGCAGGCGGTCATTGATGCCCATGACCTCTTCTTCTTCAGCAGGTTGAATCACACCGATTTCTACACCATCCTTAACAGCCAGGGCAATAATGTCAGTCAGGTAATATTCATTCTGCGAATTGTTATTGTCTATTTTGCTGAGCCAGGTTTCCAATTTGCTTCGGTTTACCGCCATGATGCCGGTATTGATCTCGTTGATCTCCAACTGAAATTCATTGGCATCCTTATGCTCAACGATTGCATGAACTTGATTCGCATCATTCCGTATAATTCGCCCATAACCCGTGGGATCTGCAAGATTGACAGTGAGCAAGACCAAGTCGGTGTCTTGCAGGCTTAGCAACATCGCCTTAAGCGTTTCATCACTGATCAGCGGCACATCACCATAGAGGATAAAAACTTGATCGACGCGCTGCAGGAAGGGCAGCGCCTGCATCACCGCGTGTCCGGTGCCAAGACGTTCTTTTTGCTCGCACCAATCCAAGTCATCAGCATCCAACAGGGTACGAACCTGCTCTCCCGCATGGCCATAGACAACGGTGATTTCATCTGGAGAGAAATCTCGTGCTGTATCGATGACGTGTGATAACAATGGTCTACCCGCGAGCGGATGAAGCACCTTTGGCAGACTGGAACGCATCCTGGTTCCTTCACCAGCGGCTAGAATCAAAACACCTAATTTCATGGAGACTTCCATTTAATGAGAAAACTGTGCAAATCTGCAAGAGAACAAGTATAGGGTATCAACAGGGAAGTTGGTCCGTAAATATTTTAATTCTGGTTGATGAATCCATTCACAACACAAGGATTAAGCAGTTAACTGGCGATTGTAAACGCTCTGGTACTCCAATCAGATAGGATGAATCAGAACTATGCCTAGCCCTGCGGAGGACAATAAAGCCCAAAAAAATGGTTTAATTTATTGTTGGAGTCTGCCCTGGAGTTCCGATATGCATCGCATCTTCCGGAGTAGCATCCCGTACTTCCAGGATTTTCACTTTTACTTTGAGGTTCTTACCGGCCAATGGATGGTTTCCATCCACGGTCAACTGACCATTTTCAATCTTGGTCACAAAAAAACTTTTCGCGTCTCCATCTTCATTCTGCATCTGAACTTCTGCACCTAGCTGCCTGAATTGAGCTGGCACATTTTCAATATCATCGGTAAAAGTCAGATCAGGATCATGCTCACCAAAACCTTGTTCCGGAGTGATACTGATCAACACTTCATCACCGGGGCTTTTCCCCGCCACGGCCTTATCCATTCCACCGATCAGTTCAGTCTCTCCACCGTGGATATAATTTACCGGCAGATCGCTTTGTTCAAGGATGTTGCCAGTTGTATCTGAGATTGAATAGGTCAGGGAAACAAACTTCCCTGTTTTGATGATTTCGTTTGACATAGTTAACCCGGATGGGGCCTGTAATAACAGGCCCTGATTCAGAATAAGGTGATTAAGAGCGTTTGCCCCTGCGGACGTTTTGAATTGCACGCAGCTGGGCTACAGCTTCCGCGAGCTCTGATTGGGCCCTGGCATATTCGAATTCTGCGGATTTGTTGGAAATGGCTTCTTCTGCGCGCCGTTTGGCTTGTTGCGCTGCGGCTTCATCGAGATCAGCAGCACGCAAAGCGGTGTCCGCCAATACGGTCACGATATGCGGCTGAACTTCAAGGATACCGCCCGATACATAGAAATGTTGCATCTCCTTGCCAGCGCCTGTATCGACCCGCACCTCTCCTGGCTTCAAGCGGCTCACCATTGGCGTATGCCGGGGCGCAATACCAACCTCGCCCATGGCTGCAGGCGCATAGACCATCTCAGCACTGCCGGAGAAGATTTCGCCTTCAGCACTTACGATATCAACATGGATCGTCATTGCCATGTTTTATTCTCCCGTCTGATATTCAGACGTCACCGCCACGTTCCGCGGCTTCTTCAATACCGCCCACCATGTAGAAGGCCTGTTCGGGCAAGTGATCATATTCTCCATTCACAATGGCCTGGAAACCAGAAATCGTGTCTTTCAAGCTGACGTACTTTCCTGGTGAACCGGTAAACACCTCTGCCACAAAGAAGGGTTGCGAGAGAAAGCGTTGAATCTTACGAGCACGTTGCACGACCAGCTTGTCATCCTCACCCAACTCATCCATGCCGAGAATCGCAATGATGTCCTTCAACTCTTTGTAACGCTGCAGGATGCCCTGTACGGCACGGGCAGTATCATAATGCTCTTGTCCGATCACGTTTGGATCCAAAATTCTCGAGGTTGAGTCGAGTGGATCCACGGCCGGGTAGATGCCCAGTTCAGCAACCTGCCTGGAAAGCACCAGGGTAGCATCCAGATGCGCGAAGGTTGTAGCGGGGGAGGGATCGGTCAAGTCGTCTGCGGGTACATACACAGCCTGGAAGGAGGTGATAGAACCTGTCTTGGTCGAAGTGATACGTTCCTGCAGCGTACCCATCTCTTCAGCCAGGGTTGGCTGGTAACCCACCGCTGAAGGCATACGGCCCAGTAACGCGGAGACCTCGGTACCGGCCAGGGTATAACGATAGATATTATCCACGAACATCAGTACATCGCGGCCTTCATCACGAAAGTTTTCCGCAATTGTCAGGCCGGTCAGGGCAACACGCAAGCGGTTGCCCGGGGGCTCATTCATCTGGCCATAGACCAGCGCCACCTTATCGAGCACGCCGCCTTCCTGCATCTCATGAAAGAAATCGTTACCTTCACGGCTACGTTCGCCGACACCGGCAAAGACTGAGAAACCGGAGTGCTCCACCGCAATGTTACGAATCAGTTCCATCAGGGTAACGGTCTTACCCACACCCGCGCCGCCAAACAAGCCAACCTTACCGCCTTTAACAATCGGCATGATCAGATCGATAACCTTGATGCCGGTCTCGAGAATATCAGTGGTGGAGGCTTGATCTTCAAGTTTTGGTGGAGAACGGTGAATGGGCATACGCAGATCGCACTTGACTTCACCCGCATCATCCACAGGGTTGCCCAAAACATCCATGATGCGTCCAAGAGTACCCTGACCAACAGGCACCGAGATAGGCGCACCTGTGCTTACCACCTCGACGCCTCTTTTCAGTCCATCCGTCGAGCCCATGGCAATGGTGCGAACAACACCATCGCCCATCTGCTGTTGAACTTCCAGGGTGAGGCTTGACTCTTCGATCTTGAGAGCGTCAAAGACCTTCGGCATATGACCGGATTGGAACTGTACGTCCACTACGGCGCCGATGATTTGTATCACTTTGCCCGAACTCATTGCTGGTTCCTCTCGTCGCACCAAGCGACTCACTAAATGTTAAAGACTAGATTCTGTACCAGGACGGCTAAACCGCCGCAGCTCCGCCAACGATTTCTGAGATTTCTTGAGTAATCGCGGCCTGACGCGCCTTGTTGTAAATGAGCTGCAACTCGTTGATCAGATCACCTGCATTGTCAGATGCCGCTTTCATGGCAACCATTCGCGCGGACTGTTCACAGGCGCCATTTTCCACCACGGCCTGATAGACCAGTGACTCAACATAGCGGCTCAACAGATTATCAAGTACATCCTTTGAATCCGGTTCATAGATATAGTCCCAATGATGCCGCAGCTCCTTGTCAAGCTCCGATGTGATGGGGACCAGCTTCTCGATGCTCGGATTCTGAGTCATGGTATTCACGAACTCATTGTAAACGATGTAAATACTATCGAGTTCACCCGCTTCATAGGCATCCAGCATGACCTTTACTGTACCGATCAGATCCTCGATATGCGGAGCATCGCCCATGTGTACAGCCTGACTCATCAAGTTGCCGCCGAAGCGACTGAAAAAACCTAAGGCCTTGTTGCCGATCGTGCAAAAGGCAACATCAACGCCCTCGGCCTGCTGTCCCTTAATCTCCCTGAGCAGCTTACGGAACAGGTTATTGTTCAACCCGCCACAAAGTCCCCGATCAGAAGACACGATGATATAACCAACCCGTTTGGCCTCCCGCTCCACCATAAAACTGTGGCGATACTCCGGATGGGCTTGGTAGAGATGGCCAATAACATTCCGCATCTTCTCTGCGTAAGGCCGGGTCTCAATCATACGCGTCTGAGCCTTACGCATCTTTGAGGCCGCAACCATCTCCATTGCGCTGGTTATCTTACGCGTATTTTTGATACTGGCGATTTGGGTGCGTATCTCTTTTGCGCCTGCCATAACTTTCTAAACCCTATCTTTGGATGTCTCTGTGAACTTCCGGTTACCAGGTGTGGTTGGCCTTGAAGTCCTTCAGGGAATCATGCAGGGACTGCTCAATTTCCGGATTGTAATCCGCCGTTTCATTGATTTGATCCATCAATGCCTTTTGACTGCTGTTCATATAACCGTGCAGGGCAGATTCGAAATCGACGATCTTTTTCGCATCCACATCATCCAGATAGCCTTCATTGGCAGCAAACAGTGAGACAGCCATATCCGCGATACTCAATGGAGAATACTGCTTCTGTTTCATCAGCTCGGTTACACGCTCACCCCGCTCCAACTGTGCTCGAGTGGCTTCATCGAGATCAGAGGCGAACTGTGAGAAGGCCGCCAATTCACGATATTGTGCAAGCGACAAACGTACACCGCTGCCGAGCTTCTTGATGATTTTGGTCTGCGCTGCACCACCCACACGGGAGACTGACAAGCCGGCATTGATCGCAGGACGTATACCTGAGTTGAATAGATCCGCCTCAAGGAAGATCTGACCGTCAGTAATGGAAATCACGTTTGTGGGTACGAAGGCCGAAACGTCACCGGCTTGTGTCTCGATGATCGGCAGGGCGGTCAAGGAACCGGTCTTGCCTTTGACCTTGCCACCGGTAGCCTTTTCCACAAACGCCTCGTTGACCCTGGAAGCTCGTTCCAGAAGACGTGAGTGCAGGTAGAAAACATCACCCGGGTAGGCCTCACGGCCCGGCGGGCGTCTCAGCAACAGGGATACCTGACGGTACGCCCAGGCCTGCTTGGTTAAATCGTCAAAGATGATGAGGGCATCTTCACCCTTATCCCGAAAATACTCGCCCATCGTGCATCCGGCATAGGGCGCCAGGAACTGCATCGCCGCTGAATCTGCCGCGGGCGCCGCAACAATGATGGTATGGTCCATTGCATCATGCTCTTCAAGCTTGCGCACCACCTGAGAGATGGTTGAATTTTTCTGCCCGACAGCCACATAGATACACTTGATGCCTGTACCTTTCTGATTGATGATCGCATCGATCGCCACCGCGGACTTACCGGTCTGGCGGTCACCGATGATCAATTCACGTTGACCTCGCCCGATTGGCACCATGGCGTCGATGGCCTTTAGCCCTGTCTGCACAGGTTGATCAACCGATTTACGCTCGATAACCCCTGGTGCGACCTTTTCGATCGTGGCTGTAGCGGTCGCTTCGACCGCACCCTTGCCATCCAGGGGATTGCCCAGGGAGTCAACCACACGACCCAGAAGTCCTTCGCCAATCGGGACTTCCAATACACGACCGGTACATTTAACCGGATCGCCTTCAGTCAAATGTTTGTAGTCACCCAGTATAACGGCGCCCACGGAGTCACGCTCCAGATTCAAGGCTAGGCCGTAGGTGTTACCTGGAAATTCGAGCATCTCGTATGACATGGCATCTTCCAGGCCATGGATACGGGCGATACCGTCGGTCAGGGTGATGACCGTTCCCTCATTGCGGGCTTCGGTCTTGAGATCGAATTTCTCGATCTTACTCTTGATCAGTTCGCTGATCTCGGATGGATTGAGTTGCATGTTGGCTTCTCGCTTAGATTCCCAATTCGTTCGCCAGTTGCTGCAGTTGGCCTTTGACTGAGCCGTCGATCACTGTATCTCCAGCACGGATGTGGACACCACCGATCAAATCAGGGTCCTTTTCACTGGTAATGGTGACCTTTCTGCCCAATTTTTCTTTCAGGGCATCGGCTAATTGCTTCTCCTGGGCTGGTTTGAGCGCATAAGCGGAAGCCACATGCACTTTGAGTACACGCTCTTTTTCCGCTTTTAGTTCCGCAAACAGCTCTGTGATCTCAGGCAGAATAGGCAATCTGCCATTCTGAACCAGCAACTTGACAAGATTTGCACCTTCATCGTTGAGGTGACCACCGCCTATTTCCAGCAAAAGACTGGTAAGCTCATTACGATCAATCAAGGGATTCTTAACAATCCCCGCCATGCTCGGATCACTCACTACGGCGGCCAACAGATCCAGCATTTCAGACCAGAGATCCAGCTTATCGATCTCTACGGCCCGCGCAAAAATCGCCTCGGCATAGGGGCGTGCGATAGTTGTTGCTTCTCCTGCCATGCCTTAGATCTCTTTCGCCAAGGCTTCGACGATGTCTTTGTGTGTCTCAGCGTTGATCTCTTTTCTCAGGATCTTCTCAGCGCCGGCAACCGCCAGTTCGCCGACCTTCTCGCGAAGGTGCTCACGAGCGCGATTCGTTTCCTGTTCTATTTCCGCTTGAGCGGCGGTGAGGATACGCTCACCTTCGCCCCGGGCGTTGGTTTTTGCTTCGTCGATGATCTCGGCCGCGCGCTTTTGCGCCTGCGAAACGATCTCGGCAGCCTGAGATTTTGCCTCGTGCAGCACACCCTTGGCCCGCTCCTTGGCAAGCTCTTGTTCATGCTGACCACGTTCTGCAGCAGCCAATCCGGCCGCAATCTCATTTTTACGGGACTCGAGTGCTCCCATGATGGGGGTCCACACGTATTTCATCGTGAACCACACGAACACCATAAAGGAGAAAAGCTGACCAATCAGCGTCAGATTGATGTTCATCCTGGAATTACCTCTCGTTGGACGAGATGATAGTCAGTTCGCATCATGGACCGGATCAACCGGCAACAGCGAACAGTACATACATTGCCAGACCGACAGCGATCATCGGTACCGCGTCAACCAGACCCATAACAATGAAAAACTGGGTACGCAGCATGGGGATGAGTTCCGGCTGACGTGCTGCGCCTTCGAGAAAGCGGCCGCCCAGTACGCCGATGCCTACCGCGGCGCCCAGAGCACCCAGGCCCATCATAATTGCGCCGGCTATGTACAGCAGTGCTTGTTCCATTATTGGTCTCCCGTTTAATGAACTAAATAGTGAGTAGTAGGATCAGTGTTCGTTGTGCGCCATATCCAGATAAACGATGGTCAGGGTCATAAAGATGAAGGCCTGCAACGTAATGATCAGTATATGGAAGAGCGCCCAACCCAGTTGTAATGTGCCACCGAACAGCCCCAGCACCAGGCCGCCGTTATACATGATGGCAATCAGAATAAAGATCATCTCGCCGGCGTACATGTTACCGAACAGACGCAGGGCAAGAGAGATGGGTTTGGCGACCAGGCTGACGAACTCGAGTAAGAAATTGATTGGGATGAAGAGGGCGATAATCAGTGGATTTTTGGCTGCGAATGGCTGCAGGGTCAACTCACCCACAAAACCACCCACACCCTTGATCTTGATGCTGTAGTAGAGGACCAGTATGAATACACCGATGGCCATACCAAACGTGGCATTCGGGTCGGTGGAGGGCACCACCTTCATAAAATGGATACCCAGTAGTTTCGACAACTCCGGTATTACATCAACAGGCACCAGGTCCATCAGGTTCTGCAGGAAGATCCAGACAAAAATGGTCAGCGCCAAAGGGGCCACCAGTGAATTCTTTGCCGTAAATGAGCCACGCACGCTATTGTCGATGAATTCAACAATCCATTCGGCAAAATTTTGCAGTCCGGCTGGGACACCACTGGTTGCAGCCTCACCGGCTTTCTTGAACAGAAACAGGAAAATCACGCCCAGCAGGATCGACCAGAACATGGTGTCCACGTGGATGGCCCAGAAACCCATCGCCTTCGCTTCCGCGGCATCGTGGGCTAAACGCCAGGTACCATCTATCTCGCCAAAAGTTAGATTGGTCAGGTGGTGTTTGATGTATTCACCTGATGTCAGAGTATCGCCTGCCATTTTTATTAGTACCTGGTCTTCAGTCGATCTTCAGTCAATAACGCAATGATGGGAACTGCGACCTGAATGAAAAGGTAAGTTCCTAACAGCGAGCCGACACTCAATGGGTGCACGACGAGTATCACCACCGCGAACAATATTCCGGTGAGCAGAAGCTTATACACTTCAGAGCTAAGCATCCGCCCAAGCACCTCAGTAGGATTCTGGGCACGATAGGGTACAAATACCTTCAACGCAATCAGGCTATTGACCGATGCGGAAACCAGACCACCCAACAATCCAGACCAGGCATATGATTCATCGATGAATGACAGGCCTAGTGCGATGACAACTGTAAACCCATATTGGGCCCATATGACATGGCGGATCTGGCTGTTTCCGGTAAGCTGCATCACAGTTTCCGGTACCCCTTTGGCACTTACCCGCAAGGTTGGAGGAGTATAAGCGTTGCGAGATATAAGGTCAAAGGATGGGTTAATAAATCTCGCTTGGCCGATCTATTTGATATGGTCGAGAATGCCTTCAAGTTCATCCAGGCTGTTGTAGCTGATTACCAGTTTTCCCTTACCCTTGGCGTTCTGCTGCAGATCGACTTTGGCACCAAGACGGTCAGTCAGATCATTCAGCAGTCGGCGGATATCCGGGTCATCCGCGACGGGCGCGGGAGTCTTCGCAGGACTCTCTTCCTGGCCCTGAAGACGCCGCACCAGTCTTTCCGTTTCTCTCACTGAGAGCCCCTGAGTTACAACCTTGGCGGCAGCCTCGCTCTGTTTATCACCCTTCAAGCCCAGCAAGGAGCGGGCATGTCCCATCTCCAACTGGCCTTTCTCGACCAAGCCTTTTACATCTTCGTTGAGTTCCAGCAAGCGCAGCAGATTGGTCACTGTCGTGCGGGATTTACCAACCGCCCTGGCGACGGCCTGATGCGTCAACTCGAACTCCAGGAGCAGACGGCTCAATGCATTAGCTTCTTCCAGGGGATTGAGATCTTCCCGCTGGATGTTTTCGATAAGCCCCATGGCCATGGCGGCTTCTTCCGTCACGTCCTTGATGACCACCGGGATCTCATCCAGGCCGGCTTGTTGGGCGGCTCGCCAGCGACGCTCACCCGCAATCAATTCATAGCGCTCATTCTCAACCGGTCTTACCACGATCGGCTGAATCACGCCCTGCGCGGCAATCGAGTCCGCCAATTCTCTCAAACTATCGGGATCGAATTCTCTGCGTGGCTGATAGCGGCCTCTTTGGATCAGATCAACAGGCAGCCGGGTCAGATTTGAACGGTCAACGGCGACAGGCGTCGCTGTCGCTTCGACTTCGTTATTGATGCCGCCAAGCAGGGCATCGAGCCCCCTGCCGAGGCCACGCTTTTTCGCCGCCATGTGCTTTTCCGTTATGCCTGTTTCAATTGTGAATTTCTAATGCGGTGTCTTCGCAGCAACTCACTGGCAAGCGCCAAATAGGCCGTCGCGCCGCGCGACGACTTATCATACAGTAAAATCGGCTTGCCATGACTCGGCGCCTCAGCCACCCTGACATTACGCGGAATGATAGTGTTGAACACTTCATCTCTGAAATGGGAGATCAGCTGCGTGGAGACATCAATGGCCAGGTTATTGCGGGGATCATGCATGGTGCGCAGGAAACCTTCGATTGCCAGGGCGGGATTCAGATGCGACTGAATCTGGCTTACTGTGTTCATCAATGCCGACAGGCCCTCCAACGCGTAATACTCGGTCTGGATTGGAATCAAAACACCGTCTGCCGCCACCAGGGCATTCAATGTCAGCATGTTTAGTGAAGGCGGGCAGTCAACCAGAATAAAGTCATACTGGTTCTTGATGCTGGTCAGCGCCAGTCTCAGACGCTTCTCGCGCATCGACGCGTTCATCAGTCCCACTTCAGCAGCGGTCAGATCTGAATTCGCCGGCAGCACATCAAAACCTGCCTCCGGTGCCTTGACGATCGCTTCCTGCATGCGGACATCTTCCAGCAATACATCACAACTTGAATGTTCGAGATTGTGTTTGTCCACTCCGGCGCCCATGCTGGCATTGCCTTGGGGATCAAGGTCCACCATCAACACCTTTTTTTTCATTGCCGCGAGTGAAGCGGCCAGATTCACCGTCGTGGTGGTCTTGCCCACGCCACCCTTCTGGTTGGCGATTGAAATGATATGACCCATGAAGTATTCACTGGAAGAGATTATTGACAATCTATAATAGCCGCAGGAATACCAGAGTGGTACACCTGGATAGGATAAGTTTTTAGTCAGAGCCTGTATTGCCACCAATCAGGTGTTCTTGGAAATCACAATCAGGTGCCTCTCCCCAAGCATCGAGGGAACCTTCAAGGCAACCGTTTTGGTTTGATACCATGGCCTGATCTGATTGATCTCATCTAGCGGGACAGCCCCCTTCATCGCCAGTAGCCTTGTATGTTCTCCTAGTACAGGCTCGGTGAGCACCAGCATCTTAGGCAGCGATGTGAAGGCCCGTGAAATCAAGCAGTCAAACGGCAATTTCGATTTGTAACTTTCAATCCGCGCCTGTACAGGTTCAATATTCTCCAGGCCCAGTTCCATCACTGCCTGGCGCACAAAACGGATCTTTTTACTGTTACTGTCGAGGAGCACAAAACGGCTCTCAGGCAAGGCCAGGGCGAGGGGTATGCCTGGCAACCCTGGCCCGGTGCCCATATCCAGGATATTCTTCCCCTTCACGTAGCTCAGGATCGACAGACTATCGATGAGATGGCGATCCACCATCTCCAGTGGATCTTTTATCGAGGTCAGATTGTAGGCCCGGTTCCACTTGATCAACAGGGCCAAAAATAGAAGTAACTGCTTACTAACATCTCCTGAAAGCGACAGATCCAGGGTTTTCAAACCCTCATCCAGTCGGTTGCCCCATGCCGGTTTGACTGCAACTTCAGGCATCAGGCCGACTGTTTTTTCAGATGGATCAGCAGCAGCGAAATCGCCGCCGGTGTAACGCCGGGGATACGCCCCGCCTGCCCCAGGGTTTCAGGGCGATGGCGCAGGAATTTTTCTTTGACTTCCGAGGAGAGCCCACGCACCTTTTCATAGTCAAAATCGATTGGTAGTCCGACCTTTTCGGTGCCCCGCTGGCGGTCGATCTCATCCTGCTGACGATCAATATACCCCGCATATTTCGCCTGCACCTCGAGTTGCTCGACCACCTGCGGATCTGATTCACCGGGACCGAGCTTCTCCACCTCCATCAACTTTCGGTAGCTCACATTGGGCCTTGCCAACAGATTCAGGACGCGTGCCTCCTTGCTCAGTTCAGCCCCGATGAGTCGCTCTGAATCGGCTTGATTCAGCTCCTCCGGGCGCAGCCAGAGACCCTGCAGACGTTGCTGTTCGCGCTCGATGGCGGTTTTTTTCCTGTTAAAAAAGGCCCAGCGTCTATCATCCACCAAGCCCAGTTCACGGCCTGTTTCAGTCAGACGCAGATCTGCATTGTCCTCGCGCAACAACAAACGATATTCAGCCCGGCTGGTAAACATCCGGTAGGGTTCCAGGGTCCCCCGGGTAATCAGGTCATCCACCATCACCCCCAGGTAGGCCTGGTCGCGCCTGGGGCTCCATGTCTCTTGCTGCCTGGCCAGCCGGGCTGCGTTCATTCCCGCCAACAGGCCCTGCGCCGCTGCTTCCTCATAACCGGTGGTGCCGTTGATCTGCCCCGCAAAGAACAATCCATGCAAATGTTTGGTTTCCAGTGAGGCTTTCAGGTCCCGGGGATCGAAATAGTCGTATTCGATGGCGTAGCCAGGCCGGGTGAGATGCGCATTTTCAAAACCCAGCATGGAATGCACCAGGTCGGTCTGCACATCGAAAGGCAGGCTGGTAGAGATACCGTTGGGGTAGACCTCATAGGTATCCAGGCCTTCCGGTTCGATGAAGATCTGATGCGAGTCTTTATCCGCAAAACGGACAATCTTGTCTTCAATCGAAGGGCAGTAACGCGGACCCACACCCTCGATCACCCCAGTGTACATCGGTGAGCGGGACATGCCTTGACGTATGATGTCATGGGTCTGCGGGTTGGTGTGGCTGATATGGCAATTGACCTGGCGGGGATGCTCCTCGATGCTTCCCAGATAGGAGAATACGGGTGCCGGATCATCTCCCGGCTGGGCCTGCAGCTGTGAATAGTCGATGCTGCGGCCGTCGATGCGGGGTGGGGTGCCGGTTTTCAGCCGTTCAACCCTGAAAGGCAGCTCCCGCAGGCGGCGGGAGAGGGCATTGGCAGGTGGGTCTCCTGCCCGACCTCCCGCATAGTTTGCAAGACCAATGTGGATGCGGCCTCCCAGAAAGGTACCTACCGTCAGCACTACACAGTCGGCACGGAATTTTAGACCCATCTGCGTCACTACACCGGTCACCCGATCCCCTTCAACCAGCAGATCGTCCACGGCCTGCTGAAAGAGCTGAAGGTTGGGTTGATTTTCCAGGGCATGACGCACCGCTGCCTTATAGCGGACCCGATCCGCCTGGGCGCGGGTGGCCCGCACTGCAGGTCCTTTGCGCGAGTTCAAGGTACGGAACTGGATGCCTGCCAGGTCCGCCGCATGAGCCATAATACCGCCCAATGCGTCCACCTCTTTCACCAGATGTCCCTTGCCGATGCCGCCGATAGCGGGGTTACAGCTCATCTGGCCCAGGGTTTCGATGTTATGGGTCAATAACAGGGTTTTGACGCCCAAGCGGGCACTGGCCAAGGCCGCCTCAGTGCCGGCGTGGCCACCCCCCACCACAATCACGTCAAAGGTATGGGTATAAAACATCGATTGCCCGGTATGATTGAAAAAAAGGCTATTTTAGCCGATATGATGCAAAACCGTCATAGAGGGTAGGGCATGGCAACTGATCTGGAAAGGGTAATCGAGGCCGCGGGCAACATCCTGCTGGGTAAAGAACAGGTCATCAGACTATCAATTGCTTGCCTGCTGGCACGCGGACACCTGCTGATCGAAGATCTCCCCGGGGTCGGCAAAACCACGCTTGCCCATACCCTGGCCAGGCTGTTGGGCCTGCATTACCAACGCATTCAATTTACCAGTGACCTGTTACCGGCGGATATCCTCGGTGTGTCTGTCTATGATCGGGACAAGCAGGTGTTCAGATTTCACCAGGGGCCGGTTTTCGCACAACTGGTATTGGCGGATGAGATCAACCGAGCCACGCCTAAGGCGCAAAGCGCATTACTTGAGGCGATGGAAGAGGGGCAGGTCACCAGCGACGGGGAAACCCGCCAACTCCCTGAACCTTTCTTCGTCATCGCCACCCAGAATCCCAGTCACCAGGTTGGCACCTTTCCACTTCCGGAATCTCAACTCGACCGTTTTCTGATGCGGGTGCAGATTGGCTATCCGGACCGAAAGGCCGAGCGCGAACTACTCACCGGTGACGATAGGCGGGGCATCATTAAACAACATCCACCGATCCTGCAACCACAGGAGTTGGGGCTGATCCAACAGCAGGTTAGCGCAGTTTTCGTTGCAGATGCCTTGATCGATTATTGCCAGGACATCATTGCTTATACCAGAAACTCTCCCGATTACCGACACGGGCTCTCCCCCCGGGCTGGACTTGCCCTCCTGCAAAGCGCCAAAGCCTGGGCGCTGCTCGAAGGTCGGCGCGCAGTGTTGCCGGAAGACCTCCAGGCGATCCTGCCCGCAACCGTCGGACACCGCCTGCAACCCCTGGCGGATAACGGCTCAGCAGACCATTTAGCAGGGGTTCAAGCGCTACTGGATGCGGTTCCAGTTCCTTGATCTGGGACCCGATGAAGCTCATCAGTCAATGGATAAAGACTTTTCGCCGCACTGCAAAGACAGATGGCAGCGGGTGCGCCAGGATTCGCGCCCGCAGCATCTATATCCTGCCCACCAAGCAGGGACTGGTTCTGGCCCTGGTGCTGATCCTCATGTTGATCGGCTCTGTCAATTACGGCAGTAACCTCGGCTATCTGGTGACCTTCCTGTTGGGAGGAATCTGGCTGACGAGTATTCTGCATACCTGGCGGAATCTGCTGGGACTTACTCTCTCACCGCTGCAGGTCGCTGCTGTGTTTGCGGGACAGGATGCCGCTTTCAAATTGCTGCTGGGTAATCCAACGGGACTACCGCGTTTCGGTATTTCCATCACCACAAAAGGTGGCTTCGGAACTGCCTGCGACCTCCCGCAACAGGCCAGCGTGGATCAGCGGGTAATGCTTCCTGCACTCCAACGGGGTTACCTCAAGCTACCTGTAGTAAGTATTCACTCTCGATATCCATTAGGTCTGTTCCATGCTTGGACCTATGCACAGCCAGACATGACTTGTTTAGTCTATCCCCAACCTGCGGAGCAGGGGGAGCCACCCAGCAACCTTGCCTACAATCGAAGTGACTCAGGTGATCGAGGTGTTGGAGCCGATGATTTTGTGGGACTGCGCGACTTTAGATACGGTGACTCGCCACGCCATGTGGACTGGAAGGCGCTGGCGCGTGAAAGAGGCCTGTACAGCAAAATGTTTGGCGGAGACCGGACTGATCAGATCAGCCTGGATTGGCAGCTTCTCGATGCTGCCGACCCTGAAGTGCGCCTGAGTCAGCTCTGCCGTTTTATCCTGCTTGCAGATGAGCGCCGGCTGGCCTATGACTTGAAGCTCCCCGGCCTGTCAATTCCGGCAGGCAACGACGAGCCGCATAAGGAAAAATGCCTGGCCAGTCTTGCGCTGTTCCGGTCAGTCTCATGAAAAGCCTGGAACGGTCTCTGCAAACTAAATACTTACGTCTGGTGCTGATCTTGTCTGTCTTGGCAACCCTGCCTCATGCCTGGCACCTGCCGCCGCTGGTCAGTCTGTTTTTCCTCTTACTCGTCATTTGGCGATTTATCGGCCTGTCGATTCCTCGACTCACTCCAGGCCGCTTGTTTCTCGGTCTGCTGACCCTGCTGGGAGTCCTGCTGGTCTATAGCCAACATCAGACCCTGATGGGGCGGGATGCGGGTGTTTCCCTGCTGACCATTATGTTGACGCTGAAATTGATGGAAATACATCGACCCCGCGATATCTATGTGGTCTGCTTTATGGGTTATTTCATCATTGTCACCCAATTTCTGTTCAGCCAGTCTTTTCTTCTTACCTTATATCTGCTCTTCACAGTCGTCGGCATTACCGCCCTGTTGCTGGAACTCAATCGGGTGAAACCCTCCAAGCGGCTGCTGGAACCATTACGCGCAACGCTTGCCATCAGCCTGCAGGCCATTCCAATTGCTGCGGTGCTTTTCATCTTGTTTCCCCGAATCAGTCAGCCACTTTGGAACTTTGGAAATACCGGCCAGGGCCTCACCGGCCTGGATGATCGGGTCTCGCCAGGCAGTATCAGTCAATTGATTCAATCGCCTGCCGTTGCATTCCGCGTCAGTTTTTTTAATGACCCGCCAGCCCCGGAAGATCGGTATTGGCGGGGTCTGGTGATCTGGGATACCGATGGATTTGATTGGTTCAACAAGTCAGCGCTTGCACATTCAGTGACACCGCCAAGACTGGCCCAGACGCTTGAGTCCATCAGTTATCAGATACACCTCGAGCCCCATTACAAAAAATGGCTGTTCAGCCTGGACCTGCCTGCGTCTGTCCCTGCGGGCAGCCGCATGACCCCTGATTATCTGCTAATCGCTAACCAGCCAGTCAACCAGGCACGCAAATATCAGGCGACTTCCTATACTCGTTATATCACGCAGAAGCCTGATCAGGCTGCGCTGCAACGCGCTCTGAAACTGCCCGACAACATCACACAAAGACAGCTCGACCTGGTGGATCGCTGGAAAAACCAAGCGTCTGATGAATGGGAAATCATCAGCCTGGCGCTGCAGCATTTTCGTTTACAACCCTATGTCTATACGCTCGCGCCCCCCCGCTATACAGACAACCCGATTGACCAATTCCTGTTTGACGGCAAAGAAGGATTCTGCGAACACTATGCCAGCAGTTTCACCCAATTGATGCGCGTTGCCGGCATCCCCACGCGCATGGTAATCGGCTACCAGGGCGGTGAATACAATCCTCTGGGAGATTATTTCATCCTACGTCAGTCAGACGCTCACGCCTGGACGGAAGTCTGGCTGGAACAACAAGGTTGGCGAAGAATAGATCCTACCGCAGCCGTTGCCCCGGAGAGGGTCAGGCATCCCATTCAACTGGACTACGCAGGGATCGGTTCGCCGGTTCTGTTTCGCCTCGAAGGGGGAGGGTTGTTGACGACTGTCTTCGATCAGCTTGGTTTGGCCATGGATGCAGCGAACCTTGGCTGGAGGCGATGGATCATTGGTTACAATCAGGATCGCCAATTCAGGTTGCTGGAAAATTTTGGCTTTAGTTTCACCCAATCCTGGGCTTGGACTGGCCTGCTTTTCTCCCTGATTGGCTTTTTCCTGCTGCTGACCATCAGCTTCATACTGCTGAAAGGCCGATTGCGTGAACCAGCCATACTGCTTGGCTACAACAGGCTTTGCCGTAAGCTGGCACGGATCGGTTTGCCCCGCAATCCCAGTGAAGGACCGCTTGACTACTCACACCGGGTCGCCAGCCTACGCCCGGATCTCTCTGCAGCGACCCAGAGAATTTTCAATCTCTACATCAGCGCCCGCTATGCCGGTCAAAGCTGCAAAAAATCCGAGCGGGATTTCCTGCGTCTGGTCACCAGCTTCAGACCGAGGAAGCCTTCCCGCTGAATGTCACTTATTCAAAATGATGTACAGCTTGTCTTTGAGATATACGCGCCTTTTCTTCATTTCTTCGATATGAAAATCTGAAACAGGCGTTTTGACCTCTTCTAGATTGCGGATATGCGAATCAAGCCAGTCATATTCATCCATTAAATGGTGAAACACCTCATTATTTGCCCGCAGATCAGCAATTTTTTCTATATGTTCTGGGAACTCATGCAGTAGTTGGTGGGATTCTCCCAACATGATCGGTCTCCTCAAATTTTATTATGCTTGGCAATTCTATCGGTTGCGGCTGTTATTTATCAATGGACAAATAACAATCAATTTACTTACCGATGCAAAAGGTAGAAAAAATTCTACCTAACAGATCATCGGCACTGAATTCTCCGGTTATCTCACCCAGAACCTGCTGTGTCATGCGCAGCTCTTCGGCCAGAAGTTCTCCGGCAGACTGCTGCTCCAACACAACCAGACCCTGGAGTAGGTGATGCAAAGCCTGCTCTAAAGCAACCAAATGCCGACGCCTGGCACTAAACTCGCCGCCGCTGGCATCACCTAAGCCAACACTCTCCTTGAGATGCTTTTTCAACAGATCAATTCCCTGACCCTGTTTTGCTGACAGGGAAATCTCTGCTCCAGTCTCAGTCAGAATTACCCCGGCCTCCTTTCCACTCAGATCGATCTTGTTGCGCACCAGAGTCAGTGGTACATCTGCAGGAAGGGTCGTACGATCCAGGGCCAGATGATCTGGATCTGATCTGTCATCAAACACCCAAAGAACCTGGTCAGCCTGAGCAATCTCTACCCGGGCGCGGCGCATTCCTTCTATTTCAACAGGATCGTCACTCTTGCGCAGGCCGGCGGTGTCGATGATGTGTACAGGCATTCCATCAATCTGAATCCGCTCCCGCAAAAGATCGCGAGTGGTCCCCGGAATCTCGGTCACTATTGCCGTATCCGCGCCAGCCAGCGCATTCAGCAGACTCGATTTTCCTGAATTCGGGCGTCCTGCGATTACCAGGGAGATGCCATCACGAAGTAACCTTCCTGTATGGGCACTCTGCTGAACAGTCCTTAATTCATCAATGATTGATTGTAAGTCAGTACTTACTTTTCCGTCAGAGAGGAAATCAATCTCTTCCTCTGGAAAATCGATTGCTGATTCTACGTAAAGTCGCAGATGAATCAACTTTTCAACCAGCTGATGTACCTTGTTTGAGAACACGCCTTGCAGTGTTCTGCAAGCCAGACGTGCTGACGAACGGGTATCGGCATCGATCAAATCGGCAATGGCTTCCGCTTGGGTGAGATCCAGTTTGCCGTTTAAAAATGCCCTCTCACTGAACTCACCCGGTCTTGCCAATCTGGCCCCTTGTCGCAAGACTTGCTGCAGCAACATATCCATTATCACTGGCCCGCCATGGCCCTGAAGCTCCAGGACATCTTCACCGGTAAAAGAGGCGGGCATAGGGAAATAGATCCCTATGCCTTCATCCATAACCTCATTTTGGTCATCACGAAATCGACAATATTTCGCAAATTTCGGTTCAGGAAGCCAGCCAATGATTCTGGATGATATCTTTTGCACCAGTGGCCCACTGATCCGCACGATACCCACGCCACCGCGTCCCGGCGGGGTGGCAATGGCTGCAATAGTGTCACCAGCTTGCAACACACTACACTGGACTATTTAGCGGACTTTTCGATCTTATTCGTTATATACCACTGCTGTGCAATCGAGATGAGGTTATTGACTACCCAATAGAGCACAAGACCTGCCGGGAAAAAGGCAAAGAAGATGGTAAACACGAAAGGCAGACTCATCATGATTTTTGCCTGCATCGGATCAGGCGGCGCAGGATTCAATTTTTGCTGAACAAACATCGAGACGCCCATGATCAGGGGTAGGATGAAATAGGGGTCCTTAGCTGAAAGGTTATTGATCCACAGCATGAATGGCGCCTGACGCAATTCAACACTCTCTAATAAGACCCAATACAGGGCAATGAACACCGGGATCTGTACCAGGATCGGTAGACAACCACCTAGAGGGTTGATCTTCTCCTTTTTATACATTTCCATCATGGCCTGGTTGAGCCGCTGTTTGTCATCCCCATAACGATCTTTCAGTGCCTGGAGTCGCGGAGTTACCTTGCGCATATTGGCCATCGACTTATAACTCGTCTCCGACAGCTTGTAGAAAGCGGCCTTGATCATGATGGTCAGGATTATGATCGACCAACCCCAGTTACCTATCCAGCTGTGGATGTATTTCAGAAGCCAGAATATGGGTTCGGCTAGGACGGTCAACCAACCGTAGTCCACCGCCAGTTCCAATCCCTTAGCGATAGTTTGGAGTTCATCATGCAGTTTTGGCCCCACATATAATCGCTTGGCGAATTCATGGGTTTGACCAGCAGCTACATTGACCGTTGGAGAGTAACTGCCAATGATATACTTTGGTCCCGCCAGGCTATTCGTATAGTAGTGCTCCAACTGCTCCTTTGGCGGTATCCAGGCACCGAGAAAATAGTGCTGTATCATTGCGAGCCAACCGTCGGTTGATTCGACATTGAGACTTTTCTCCGCCATTTGATCGAAATCGACTTTTTCGTATTTATCCGTCGGGGTGTAATAAACACCACCCGTATAGGTATAAGTGGTAAAGCCAGAACGACTTTCAGGTTCACTTCTCTGTAGCTGTGCATAGTCCCTGGCAGTCAGGATCTCACCAGATTGGTTGATCACCTCGTGTTTTACATCGATGAGGTAACTGCCTCGGCGGAAGATGAAATGCTTTTTGACCTGAATTCCATTGCCGGATTTCCAAGTCATGCTCACATCAAGCTGATCCTGATCTTCGCCAAGCGTGTATTCGGTTTGGGTGAACTCATACTCGGCTTCGTGGGTCGGGACAGTTCCCGCAGCAGCACCGATCAACCCTGACTGGGCGATCAGAAAATCCGGTAATTCTGGGGAAAAGAGTTCGAATTTGACATCAGGCTGCTCAGGTGAAACCGGGTAATCGAGTAGCAGTGCACGCTGCAAGGTACCGCCAATACTGGAAATTTCTACCCGTAGGATATCTGTTTCAACCTTGATGACTTTTCCACCAATACTTCTGGGGGGGCTGTCAATCTGCGGTACAGCCGCATCAGGTGTTGACGTTGTTGATCCATCCGGAGCCATAACCGCTGAAGGAATGCCGGACGACTCGACCGCTGGAGACCCCTCAACAGGCGAAGACTGCTGAGAAACCACTGTCTCTTTTGAACCATAGTCTTCAATCCAGGCCTGGTAGATTAGAAGTCCTATAAAGGCCAGGGCAAAAAAGAGAATTAATCTTATATTATCCATGATGCTTCTTATTTATGGGTTCAGGAACAGGATCAACACCCCCTTCATGCCAGGGATGACAATGTGAGATCCTCTGCAGGGAAAGCCAAAGGCCTTTTATGAAACCGTGTTTTTCCAAAGCCTCCACTGCATAGCTGGAACAAGTAGGGTAGAAACGGCAATGGTTCCCTAGAAATGGACTAATAAGTACTTGATAAGCCCGAATCAGAAAGATCAGGATTGCGCGCATTTTTTAACCAGTTTTTGCCAGTGCTGAGATAACGAGGTGCGATATTGGCTATTATCTGCCAATAGTTCCCCTTTCTGATTAAGTACGACAAGATCCAAACCGGTAAGGAGATGTTGATAGGACCGAAAGCTCTCTCTCACCTGTCGTTTAAGTCGGTTGCGGTCCACCGCACGTTTCGTCTTTTTTTTCGTGATAGCCAAGCCAAGCCGCGCATATTCCAAACCATTGACTCGGGCAAATACCATGAAATATTGATCTCTAGAACGCTTGCCAGCATCAAAAACCCGACGATATTCGTCGGGCTTCAACAATCGACTGCGTCGGGAAAATTTCCCTTCAACTACCGCCAAGGATAAGGCTTTACAATGCGAGGCGAGCACGTCCTTTCGAACGCCGTGCCTTAATCACCTTACGTCCATTACGGGTAGCCATGCGTGCGCGAAAACCATGATTCCGTACACGCTTGAGATTACTGGGCTGAAAAGTTCTTTTCATGACACATTACCGAGGGTTGAGCCAATCTCTGGCGGAAATAATCCAAATGAAAAAAGAGCGGCATCGTAGCCCCATTATGGCCCAGTTGTCAATCCAAACTATCGTTTTCAAATGACTCTGAAACTGTGGATAAGTCTAGTACTGGAGAGTAGACTCTGAAAGGAATGAGTCGTTATTCAAGCCCGGTTTTAACAAGACAAGTCGGGGTCATTTCTTTTCAACCATCTATTAGTAATCGGAGAGATCCATCTTGGAACTTTGGCACCGCTGTTCTGAGCACCTAGAACATGAGTTATCTGCACAGCAGTTCAACACCTGGATACGCCCATTACAGGTCATTGAAAACGATCAACAGGTGAAACTGCTTGCCCCCAATCGATTTGTCCTCGACTGGGTACGTAATCACTACCTGGATACCATCGAGAACCATCTTGCAACACTTTGTGGCGACTCAAAGCCACAGGTGTCAGTAGAAATCGGGTCCAAGAAAAAAGGTCAACCCACCACCACAACAACACCGAATCAGCAAAACATACAACAGTCAAGCACAACCGTTGCTAGAGAGAAGAACAGTCTCGATCCTAATATCAATTCAAACTTTACTTTTGAGACCTTCGTAGAAGGTAAATCCAACCAAATCGCCCGTGCAGCATCAATGCAGATTGGCGCCAATCCCGGTAAAGCCTATAACCCTCTATTCATCTATGGAGGCGTAGGTCTAGGTAAAACCCATTTGATGCATGCCATTGGTAATTCCATATTGAGTAATACTCCTGATGCAAAGGTGGTTTACCTGCATTCAGAAAGATTCGTTTCGGAAATGGTCAAGGCTCTGCAACACAACACTATCGATCAATTCAAAAAGAAATATCGTTCTCTCAATGCTTTACTGATCGACGATATTCAATTCTTCGCTGGGAAAGAGCGCTCACAGGAGGAATTTTTTCATACCTTTAATGCACTTTTTGAATCCCAACAGCAAATCATACTTTCAAGTGACCGTTTTCCAAAAGAGGTTACGGGTCTTGAAGAACGCTTAAAATCCCGTTTTGGCTGGGGACTCACAGTAGCAATAGAACCACCTGATCTAGAGACACGAGTCGCTATTCTACAAAGCAAAGCTCTCATGCTTAATGCAGAACTTCCAAGTGAGGTAGCGTTTTTTATGGGCAAACGAATACGCTCGAACATCAGAGAACTTGAAGGTGCTCTTCGCAGGGTCATCGCCAATGCCACATTCACAGGTCAGGAAATCAACCTGGATTTCGCAAAAAACGCCTTAAAAGATATGTTGGCGGCCCATAACAAACAGGTCACGCTAGATAGTATCCAGAAGACTGTTGCTGAATACTTTCAGATGCGCTCCTCAGACTTGCTCTCTGCTAAGAGAAGCCGATCAATAGCCAGACCAAGGCAAATTGCCATGACACTGGCAAAGGAATTGACGAACCACAGCTTGCCGGAGATAGGTAATGCATTCGGTGGTAGAGATCATACGACCGTGATCCACGCTAACCGGAAAATTAAAGAACTCCGTGAAACTGACCCTAGAATAGGCGAGGACTACTCTAATCTGTTCAGAACACTGAGTAGTTGATGTGGAAAAGCTGTATAGAAAAATAACCGTTCAGAATTGCGTAAGTTATCCACAGTAGATCAACAGAGAAACTATGATTACACCAATATGTTTCAATCTCTATAAAATTACGTATAATCAGTAAGTTATAGTGGATTTATATGTTATCAACATGCTTAATAGTAATAATATAGAATTATATAAAGCTATCTACTTATAACTAAGTCAAGAGTCATAGTATGAAGATTATAACCCGGCGTGAAGACTTACTTGAGCCATTACAAAAAATTGGCTCAGTCGTCGAGAGAAGACAAACCTTACCCATATTGGCAAATATTCTGATCAATGCAGGTAACGGAATGATGAATTTGACAGCTACTGATTTAGAGGTAGAACTCAAAACTCAGGCAGCTGCTAAATGTGATGGAGAAAAAGATTTCACTCTACCAGCCAGAAAGATCCTTGATATATGTAAAGCGCTGCCAGAAGATGCTGAAATTTCCCTAGAAATAGATACTGATAAAGTTCATATAAAGTCAGGGCGCAGCCGCTTTTCCTTAGGCATACTTCCCGCACAAGACTACCCAGTTATAGAAGCCTCTGCGGGTAATGCTGTATTCTCACTACAGGAGACTGCTTTAAAAAGACTAATTGATAAAACAGCCTTTGCAATGGCTCAACAGGATGTTCGCTATTATCTAAACGGCATGCTTCTAGAAATAGATAATAATCACATCCGGACTGTTGCTACAGACGGCCACCGTTTAGCGCTCTGCGAATTAAAAAATACGTTCGATAACAATCTAAACATTCAAGTTATTCTTCCACGAAAAGCTGTAATCGAACTCTCAAGACTTCTTTCTGATAATGATGAAACGATAAAGATTGAACTTAGTAATAGCTATATAAAGGTACTATTTGCCCAATCCATCTTTACTTCAAAATTAATAGACGGAAGATTTCCAGAATATCAAAGAGTCATGCCAGCCTCGGCAGACAAAGAACTACAAGCGAATAAAGACACATTGAAGCAGTCTCTGACAAGAGCCTCAATTCTCTCCAATGAAAAATATCGAGGTATACGTTTTTCAGTGATGGAAGGTACATTGCAATTGCAGGCGCATAATCCAGAACAGGAAGAAGCAGAGGAGGAACTCGAAGTCAGCTACAATGGTGACGATATAAAGATAGGTTTTAATGTTGGTTATCTTTTAGATGCACTGTCTGCTATCAGCGAGAAAGAAATTATTATCGAACTCAAGGATTCAAATAGTAGCGCACTCATTTATGGGAAAGGTAATGACACTAGTAGATATGTTGTGATGCCAATGCGCATATAGAACTACAAATTATAATTTTAATATACCGGCAAATGACGCCGGTTTTTTTATTAAAAAATTGTACCTAACCAATCTCAATATCAACAACCTCAGACTCATATCGAGTCTTGAGTTGTCTCCAGATCCTGGTATCAATCTATTTTACGGGAGCAATGGAGCAGGCAAGACGACATTACTTGAATCAATTTATCTATTAGCCCGCAATAGATGTTTTCGGTCTTCTTCGTCAAGAAATATAATCAAATCGAATCAAAAACAGCTGACAATAAAAACATCTATAAATTACTCATCTGGATATACTCAGCATCTCTCATTAAATAAAACTCCCAAAAAAACCGTCTATACAATCAATGGACAGCGTCAAAGAAAGCTAACAATTATTGCAAAAGCACTTCCAATTGGAATCGTTACACCAAACAGTCATAGAGTGATAGAAGAGGGACCTGAGAATAGACGCCGTTTAATCGATTGGGCAGTGTTTCACGTGGAACATGATTATCAAAAAACAATCAGTGATTATAGAAAGGTACTGATGCAAAGGAATAGTGCGTTACAAATAGATACAAAAAGCATCAATGTTTGGAATAACCAATTAGCCATTCTTTCTCAACAAATTACTAGTAAGAGAATGGAGTATCTTGAACACTTAACAATAAAAATTACTATTTTGCTAAATAAATTTTTTTCCCAAAATAACTTCACTTTTTCATATGCACAGGGATGGGACAATAAAATGACATTTGAAGAAAGTCTTGCGAAAAGTTTTATAAAAGATAAAGAGAAGGGTTACACCTCAGTAGGACCACACCGAGCTGATCTGCAAATCAAGTTTAATGATAGGCCTGCTAAAGAAATTCTCTCAAGGGGCCAACAAAAAATAATTGCGACACTTCTGGTTCTTACTAATATGTCACTTCTCAGGAATAATACTAAAGAATCTGGGATCTTTTTGTTTGACGATATTCATGCTGAGCTTGATGAAAAAAATCTTCATGAACTAATGAATATTATAAAGACCGAAAAACTACAAACCTTTATGACAACTACAAAATTAGATCAAAAAAACCTGGATGATGAAAGTTTTAAAATGTTCCACGTGGAACAAGGTGAGATTGTATGAGTACTAGGGTTTAATGAAGCGTATAATATCAATCTCCATTATTTTTCAATGTTTTACTGGGATGTCTTATGACGTATGACTCATCAAATATAAAAGTTCTCAAGGGTTTAGACGCCGTAAGGAAACGCCCGGGTATGTATATTGGAGATACTGATGATGGCACAGGTCTTCATCATATGGTATTCGAGGTGGTCGATAACTCTATTGATGAGGCATTAGCTGGCCATTGCGATGAAATAAAGGTAACGATTCATTCTGATCAAAGCGTAACTGTTGTAGATAACGGTCGTGGAATCCCTGTAGATATACATCCGGAAGAAAATCGCTCTGCTGCTGAAGTCATTATGACTGTTCTCCATGCAGGAGGTAAATTTGACGATAATTCTTATAAGGTTTCAGGTGGATTACATGGGGTTGGTGTATCAGTTGTAAACGCTTTGTCAGAAGAACTCGTTCTAGAGATCTATCGTCTAGGTAAAGTATGGAAGCAAACCTATGCATATGGAGAGCCTGTTGAAGATTTAAGAGAAGTTGGAGAGACTGATAAAACTGGAACAAGTGTAACCTTCAAGCCTAGTACAGTGACTTTTACAAATATAAAATTTCACTACGATATATTGGCAAAAAGGCTTCGTGAACTGTCGTTTCTTAACTCTGGTGTGAAGATTGTGCTCAGGGAGGAGGAGACAGACAGGCAGGATGTTTTTGAATACATAGGCGGAATAATCGCGTTTGTAGGGCATTTGAATAGAAACAAATCACCTCTACATGAAAAAGTTTTTAGTTTCTCCGATACCAGAAACGACATATCTGTTGAAATCGCTATGCAATGGAATGAGTCGTATCAGGAAAATATCTTTTGTTATACGAATAATATTCCACAGCGTGATGGCGGCACCCACCTGGCTGGTTTTAGAGGTGCATTGACTAGAACGCTTAATCAATATATTGAACAGGCCGGGATGGCCAAAAAACAAAAAGTAAACACTACCGGTGACGATTCCAGGGAAGGCCTTACCGCTGTTCTTTCAGTAAAAGTACCAGACCCGAAATTTTCATCGCAGACTAAAGATAAACTAGTTTCATCAGAGGTTAAGGCTGTTGTAGAAAACTTATTAGCAGAGCATCTCAATGACTTTTTACTTGAAAACCCCGGCTGATGCAAAAAATATTGCTGGAAAAATGGTTGATGCAGCTAGAGCCCGTGAAGCTGCAAGAAAAGCGAGGGAGATGACAAGGCGGAAGGGCGCCTTGGACATAGCAGGATTACCTGGAAAATTAGCGGATTGTCAGGAGAAGGATCCAGCTTTGTCAGAACTCTATCTAGTAGAGGGTGACTCTGCAGGTGGATCGGCAAAGCAGGGGAGGGATAGAAAATTTCAGGCCATCTTACCCTTGAAAGGCAAGATACTTAACGTTGAGAAAGCTAGATTCGATAAAATGCTGGCCTCGGCTGAGGTAGGCACATTGATCACAGCATTGGGCTGTGGGATCGGGAGAGAGGAGTTTGATCCGGATAAACTGCGATATCATCGTGTCATTATTATGACTGATGCGGATGTTGATGGGGCTCACATTCGAACATTACTGCTGACATTTTTCTACAGACAAATGCACGAGCTGATAGAACGTGGGCATATCTATATCGCGCAACCTCCATTGTACAAAATCAAAAAAGGTAAGCAGGAACAATACCTCAAAGATGATCAGGATCTGAATAATTACTTCTTGCAGACGGCGCTAGATAACAGCGCATTGTATGTGAATATCGAAGCCCCGGCACTGACGGGTAAGAGCCTTGAAGATTTAGCACGGGACTTCCTTGCGGTGATGGCCAGCATTGAGAGGCTGTCTCGCCGCTATGATGCTGCATTCCTGGAAAAAATGATCTATATGCCTGCCATTGAACAGCAGGTTTTTGAACAGGAAAGCGCTCTTGCTGATTGGGTCAAGGAGATAGAGGCAAGATTGAATATGGATTTGGGTGTCTCTGAAGGCTGTTCAGTAAGTTTTATAAAGAATTTTGGTGTAGATGAAAATGAATCAGGTTTCATGATCAATCGTAAGGTGCACGGTATTGGCGTCGACCACTTTATTCCCACTGAATTTTTTAAGAGTGTCGAATATCGAAAGATCACGGAACTCGGTCAAAAATTAACAGATCTGCTTGGTGATGATGCCTATGTAAAAAGAGGAGAAAAGACCAAAGAGGTAGCTAGTTTCAAGCAGGCTTTAGACTGGTTGATGGAAGAAGCCAAACGAGGCCAGCACGTTCAGCGTTATAAAGGTCTGGGTGAGATGAATCCCGAACAATTATGGGAAACCACCATGAATGCGGAAAGTCGCAGGTTACTTCAAGTGAGTATTGAAGATGCTGTAGCAGCTGATCAGATTTTTACGACCTTGATGGGTGATCAGGTAGAGCCGCGTCGAGATTTCATTGAAGCTCACGCCTTGACGGTAGAGAATTTAGACATTTAATTATTTGTTAATCTAAATCTAAAGATAAAAAGCAGGCCTATTGATAGTAATTACTTACTACCATTAGGCCTGCTTATATTACAGATGGAAGTTCTTTTAGTGTTCCCTCAATCCACTCTTCGATCTTTTTGTTTATCTCTGCAGCACTTTTTCCATCGTGGTTCATGACAGGCCCTATCCTGACATCAATGGTGCCTGGATATTTTAGAATTCCACGGCGTTTCCAAAAGACGCCAGCATTGTGCGCTACGGGGATTACCGGGAAGCCGGATTTTTTTGCGAGTAATGCACCGCCTACACCGTAGCGTTTATGGGTGCCAGGGGCGACACGGGTGCCTTCTGGGAAGATGACTACAGATAGGCCCGACTCTAGCCGTTGTATGCCCTGTTCTATGATCTGGAAGACTGCTCTCCTGCCGGACTTTCGGTCGATAGCGATGGGTTTGAAGAGATACATGACCCAGCCGAAGATAGGTACGAAGAGAAGTTCACGTTTGAGTACCCAGGCCTTGGGATGAGGAATCAAACTGATCAGGGCAATGGTTTCCCAGGTGGATTGGTGCTTTGAGAGGATGATACAAGCGCCCTTAGGGATATTCTGTTGGCCTTCTAACCGGTAGTCGAGGCCACAAATAATCTTAAGGCCCCAGAGATTGAGTCTGCTCCAGGCATCGTCTATGACAAAGCGCTTCATTGGTGGTAAAAGCCAACCGATTAGGGTGCCCG
Source organism: uncultured Gammaproteobacteria bacterium (assembly GCA_963797085.1). GTDB lineage: Bacteria > Pseudomonadota > Gammaproteobacteria > Chromatiales > Chromatiaceae > JASJBU01. Next base: position 54,390 of record CAWCOA010000006.1, on the reverse strand, counting down.
TGCCTGCGAGTAAAATGGTGTTAATAATAAAAAAGAGAAAAAAAATCAGCGATCTGATGAGAATCATGATGTGCCTGAGGCTGTTTCCTCAATGAGTGAATCAACGGCTGCCGAGAGATTTGAGAACTTAGGTACACCGACCAGCTTTTTTGCATCTTTTTTTAGTGTGCGCTCGCCTTTGCCCGTCAGTACCAGTATCGGTCTTGCACCAACTGCCATTGCAGCTTCAAGGTCTCGGTATGAGTCGCCAATCACTTGAATATTGTTTAAGGATTCTTGAGAACGTCTGGCTACCTCCTCATAAAGGCCAGGTTTAGGTTTACGGCAATCACAGCCTTCATCAGGAGCATGGGGACAGAATAGGATGGCTTGAATGCGCCCGCCGATCTTTTGTAATTCGCTGTTGAATTTCAAATGAATGGCGTTGAGTGTTTCTATATCAAATAATCCACGCCCAACGCCGGATTGATTTGAAACAACATAGACGAGGTAACCCAGATGATTGAGACGGGCAATGGCGTCCAGGCTTCCTGGAATCGCTATCCACTCGTCTGGTGACTTTATGAAATCATCAGAATCCTGATTGATTACGCCATCCCGATCAAGAATGATTGTTTTCATAGAGTGAGTACTTACTTTTGTACATCCCTGAACTCGGAAACGCGGATACGTCCGTTGACCATCCGTGACTGGCGTTTATTCAGTTTGTCCATTTTTGCCCAGAAAGCATCGTTCAGGTCGAAGTCTTGGGCTATCGCTGTTCCCATCACAAGAATCAGCAGATCAGCGACCTCTTCAGCCAGATCTTGTGGGTTTTTACCTTTGGTGACACAGGAGGAGATTTCCCCTAACTCTTCAGCCATCAGTGAGATTCTATAGGTCATCTCTTCACCACCGCGTTCCTTGAATTGGTGCTTCTGATGGAAGGCGGCCACTTCTGCAAGCATCTGCGCGTATGAGTCCCTGTTCATATTGATGTTCACCCCGTTTATTGAAGCCTTGAGAGATCGGCGACGCTGAGAAACAGGTTTTCCAGATGTGTCAGCAAGGCTAGTCTGTTTTGCCGTAAGGAGGTATCTTCGGCCATGACCATAACCTGATCAAAGAATTCATCCACCGGTTCACGCAAACCTGCGAGGATCTGCAGGCCTTTGGTATATCGTCCCTCCTCGAACAGTGGACTGACTTTGGGTCCAAGTTCTTGCAGTGAGGCAGCGAGTGCTTTCTCTGCATCATGTTCGAGCCGATTCTGGTCCCACTGATCGGGAACGATTTCATCTGTTTTACGTAAAATATTGCGTATCCGCTTATTGGCAGCTGAGAGGCTTTGCGCCTCAGACATCTTACGAAACTCTGTCACGGCAAGTACCCGTTGATTGAAATCTGCGGGTCGGGTCGGCCTGCGGGCGAGTACCGCATCCACTGAGTCAGCAGGTATGGATTGATCAGTGTAGTAGGCCTTGAGGCGCTCCATCATATAGTCAAAAACCTCATCAACATAGGGCGCAGCATCTATCTCCTGTTGCAGGCCTTCAGCGGCGTCTTTGAGCAGTTCTTCCAGGTCGAGATCAAGCGGTGCTTCGATCATGATGCGCAGCGTGCCCAGTGCTGCACGGCGCAGGCCATAAGGGTCCTTGGCGCCGGTGGGTCGCTGACCGATGGCAAAGATTCCGATCAGGGTGTCGAGGCGGTCAGCAATGGCAATCGTTCGTCCACAGTCGGTTTGTGGTAACTGGTCTCCAGCATGGCGCGGCATGTAGACCTCTTCCATGGCCTGTGTCACCTGAGGATCTTCGCCGGAATGTTCTGCATAATAGCGTCCCATGACGCCTTGTAGATTGGCAAACTCACCAACCATTTCACTCATCAGGTCGCATTTACAGAGCCAGGCAGCGCGCATGGCCAGATTTTTATCCAGACCAGTATGCTCAGCGATTCTGTCTGCGAGGGATGCGATACGCCCTGATTTATCGTGCAGTGAACCCAGCTTATCCTGGAATTTGATAGTTTTCAGGCTCTCGATATGATGTTCCAGGGGGTGCTTGAGATCCTGTTGCCAGAAAAATGCGGCATCACTGAAGCGGGGCCGGATAACGCGTTCGTTGCCGGCACGTACCTGGTCGAGATCTTTGCTCTGTATATTGCTGACAGTGATGAAGTGAGGGAGCAGGTCACCGGATTGACTGACTACGGGGAAATATTTTTGATGGCCCTGCATGGCTTGAATCAGGCATTCGGAGGGAACCTCCAAGAAGCTTTCATCAAAGCTCCCGAGAACAGCCACAGGCCATTCGTTGAGCGCAGTGACTTCATTCAGTAGTTCCTGATCGATAACAGCCACGGCATTGTGCTTTTCCGCTTCCTGATGGACCAGATCTTCGATGATTCTTTTGCGTTCATTGAAATCGGCAATCACATAGCCGGTCTCTTGAAGTGCCTCGGCATAATGTCTGGGCAGATCAATCTCGATGACTGCTGGATGATGGAAACGATGTCCACGGGTTTCCCGGCCGGTCGTCTGGCCCATGATTTGACCCGGCACCACTTGGTCACCGAAGAGCAGAACGACCCAATGAACAGGACGGACGAACTCCTCACTCCGTGAACCCCAGCGCATGCGTTTGGGAATCGGTAACCCGGCCAGGGATTTTTCTATGATTTCGGGTAACAGGTCAACGGTTGAGCGCCCTTTCTCTATCTGTTTATGGATCAACCATGCGCCTTTAGGCGTGTCCTGGGTGGCAAGACTTTCAACCGCTACACCACAGGACTTGGCGAAGCCAAGGGCGGCCCGGGTGGGATTTCCGTCTGCATCAAAGGCGGCTTTGACAGCGGGGCCTTTGCGCTCGACTTGTTTGTCCTCTTGGGCGGAATCGAGGTCTTTGACCAGTACGGCAAGACGCCGTGGGGTAGCGAATGACGCTATCGAGGTCCGTTTTAACCCCAGTTGGGATAATTGCTCGTCTATACCTCTTGTAAACGCCTCGCTCAATTTGACCAGGGCCTTGGGAGGCAGTTCTTCGGTGCCGATTTCTACCAGCAGGTCTCTCTTGTCACTCATTGACTGCTGCCTCCTGATCGCTCTGCAGCATGGGGAAACCGAGAGCTTCCCGGCTGTCGTAATAGGCTTGTGCAACAGCCCGGGCCAGCGCCCGAACCCGCAAGATATACCTTTGTCTTTCAGTCACGGAAATCGCGTGTCTGGCATCCAGCAGATTGAAGGTGTGGGAGGCCTTGAGAACCTGCTCATAGGCAGGTAGCGGCAATCCGGATTCGATCAACCGTTGGCTCTCCTTTTCGCAAGTATCGAACCAGCTGAACAGGGAGGGGACATGGGCCTGTTCGAAATTGTAGGTGGATTGTTCAACTTCATTTTGATGGAAAACGTCCCCATAGGTGACGGGGCCGTCGGGACCGACGGTCCAGACCAGATCATAGACGCTCCCGACATTTTGCAGATACATGGCGATGCGTTCCAAACCGTAGGTTATTTCACCGGTGACGGGCCTGCAATCAAGTCCACCGACCTGCTGAAAATAAGTAAACTGGGTGACTTCCATGCCATTCAGCCATACTTCCCAGCCCAGCCCCCAGGCACCCAGTGTGGGTGATTCCCAGTTGTCCTCGACGAAGCGTATGTCGTGAATCAATGGGTCGATACCCAGATCTCTGAGTGAGCCGAGATAAAGCTCCTGGATTTCCATGGGTGAGGGTTTGAGAATGACTTGAAACTGATAGTAGTGCTGTAATCGGTTGGGATTCTCGCCATAGCGTCCATCCGTAGGGCGCCGGGAAGGTTGCACATAAGCACAGCTCCAGGGCTCCGGACCGATCGAGCGGAGAAAGGTTGCCGGGTGAAAGGTACCAGCCCCCATCTCCATGTCATAGGGTTGCAGTATCACACAACCCTGTTCCGCCCAGTAGGCTTGGAGTGCGAAAATCAGGCCTTGGAAAGTCGTTAGATCGTATTTATTGTTTTCAGAAGCGCCGTTCACATGCAGAGTCCATGGTGAATTAAAAAACCGCTTGATTATAACGGTGCATCAATCACATGGCTAACTGATGGCGGATGTTTGTCGGCCGTCGTTACCGTATAATTCCGCCTACTTCTCTAGCTCACATGATTGAAAATGAAACAACAGCGTAAAGCCGTTGCATTAATCTCCGGCGGCCTCGACTCTCTGCTTGCCGCCAAGGTGATTCAGGAGCAGGGTATCCATGTGGAAGGAATCAACTTCTACACAGGATTCTGCGTGGAAGGGCATACCCATGCTATCCGCAAGAAAGACCAGCAAAAGCCGAAAAGAAACAATGCGCTCTGGGTAGCTGAACAGCTAGGTATAAAGTTACATATCATCGATATCTTAGAAGATTACAAGGCTGTGGTATTCAATCCAAAGCATGGTTACGGCGCCAATCTGAATCCCTGTCTGGATTGCAAGATATTCATGGTGAAAAAGGCCCTGGAATGGATCCAGTCAAAGCATTTCGATTTCATCATTACCGGAGAAGTGATGGGACAGAGGCCCATGTCACAGCGTAAGGAAACTATGCCCGTAGTGGCGGATGAATCCGGTGCAGAGGAGCTGCTGTTGAGACCGTTATGTGCAAAAAATCTTCCACCCTCGTTAGCAGAGCGGGAAGGCTGGGTGGACAGGGAGCGCTTGTTAGGTTTCAGCGGCCGTAGCCGTAAGCCGCAGATAGCACTGGCAAACCAATATGGATTTGAGGACTATGCCCAGCCAGCCGGCGGTTGTTGTTTTCTGACGGATGCTCAATATTCCGTCAAGCTCGCTGATCTGTGGCAGGCGCGCGGCAGCAAGCAGTACGAAATGGATGACATCATGCTGCTCAAGGTGGGTAGGCATTTACGTCCAGCACCCCATTTCAAACTGATCATCTCCCGTGAAGAGGGTGAAGGGAATTTCCTGCAGGGTTACCGAAAACAGTTTCCCAGTCTGAAGACCATCAGCCATCCGGGTCCCTTGGCGCTGATCGATGGTGAAGTGGATGTTGAAGACATTGAACTGGCAGCCCGACTGGTGGCTCGCTACAGTCAGGGGCGTGATAGTGAGGAGGTGGAACTGGAATTCACTGATCGGGATGGCCGGTCAAGAAGACTCACAGCAGTGCCTCTACTGCCGCATGATGTCCCTAAGGGGTGGTTGATTTGAGCAGAATCGTATTGGATTGCCGTCGACTGCTCTGTCCAATGCCGGTGATTCGGGTGCAGGATCGGGTGGCGGAGCTTGCAGCGGGCAGTATCCTTGAAGCGCAGTGCACTGACCCCGGTGTTTTGCAGGATATACCTGCCTGGTGCCGTATCAATGGTCACAAGGTACTCGAAACACATAGTGAAGCCACTGAGTATGTAGTGGTTATTGAAGTGGCTGAAACGGAGTAGTACGTGGATCACATATCAGATAAGCAAGAGACCAGATACCGCTTGACGCGCCAGGCAGCGCTCGTCGGTGCGGTGGTCAATCTGGTGCTTGCCTTGGTCAAGACCTTGTTTGGCGTGCTCGGGCAGTCTCAATCACTGCTGGCAGACGGGATTCACTCGCTTTCGGATCTATTGTCCGATGGGCTGGTCTTGTTTGCTGCCCGTCATGCCAAGGAAGCGCCGGATGAGGCGCATCCCTATGGCCATGGCCGATTCGAAACCGCGGGCGCCATGGCCCTGGGCGCTTTTCTGAGCCTGGTTGGACTAGGCATTATCTGGGATGCCGGTGACAGGCTCTTCAGTCCAGAGACTCTGCTGCATCCAAAATCCTATACGCTGTATGTGGCGCTGTTTTCCATTCTGGCGAATGAAGGCCTTTACTACTATACGCAATACCTGGCAAAGCGCATTAAATCAGAACTCTTACGGGCAAATGCCTGGCATCATCGTACCGACTCCATTTCCTCAGTCGTGGTACTGGTCGGTATCGCCGGAACCATGGCGGGTCTGCCGTACCTGGATGCTATAGCCGCAGTTCTGGTGGGCTTGATGATCATACACATTGGCTGGAATATTGGTTGGGGAGCCATGCAAGAATTGGTAGACGCCGGCCTTGAAGAGGAACAGGTCAAAGAGATTCGTAAAATCATCAATTCGGTATCCGGGGTCAACAGTGTGCATATGCTGCGCACCCGTAAAATGGGCGGGCAGGCATCAGCGGACGTACATGTTCAGGTAGATTCCTGGTTGAGTGTTTCTGAGGGACACCGGATATCCGAAGTTGTGCAGATGAGTCTGATCAATGAAGTCGAATTACTCACGGATGTCACTGTGCATATCGATCCGGAGGATGATGAAGAGGGGCCATCCTGTGCAAATCTGCCGCTACGAAATGCAGCGGAAAAGTTGCTCGAAGAACATTGGAAGGAGATTGCCTGCTATAACAGCAGACAAAGAGTGATTTTTCACTATCTCTCGGGAAAGATTGATATAGACCTCTATCTGCCGATGAGTTGTTTCGACTCCCTGGAGCATGCTTCGGAGCTCAGGGGCGCCTTTCAAAGGGGCATAGAAGCATCCGATGTTTTCAGAACGGTAAGATTATGGTTTGGTAAGCACTAAATTGGTGCAAATATTATCCTAAACGCACTATTATTGTGCGTTAAATCAATCCATCTATTTATCTTCAACTACGCATCCTGGTATTGCCCTATATGAATGAATTGTGATCCGGCATTCCCCGGCTGATTAATCCTTTATTTACTCAGAGTGTTAAGTGCCAAGCAAGGTAATCTGGTACTTGTATGCTGATGAATCGATCAATGAATGGCAACATGGCATGAATAATGCTCATTAGCTGTACCCGAACTGTCTGGTATAGTTTTCAGCTGTTTTTGTGTCTCGAAGAAACGACTGAACAAATTTTGACAACAAATAATTACTGATATTTGGAGAAAAGCATGGCCTCAAAAGCCCTCAAAATGATTAAAGACAATGACGTGAAGTTTGTAGATTTGCGCTTCACCGACACCCGCGGTAAGGAACAGCACGTGACATTGCCTAGCAGTGAAGTTGGCGAGGGTATGTTTAACGATGGCAAGATGTTTGACGGTTCCTCCATCTCAGGTTGGAAAGGCATCAATGAGTCCGACATGATCCTGATGCCCGAAGCAGATACTGCGGTAATGGATCCATTCGCAGATGAAAATACCCTGATTATCCGTTGCGACATCCTTGAACCTTCCACCATGCAGGGTTACGAGCGTGATCCCCGCTCTGTTGCCAAACGCGCCGAGGCCTATCTGGCCTCCACGGGTGTTGCCGATACTGCCTACTTTGGCCCGGAGCCAGAATTTTTCGTGCTCGACGACGTGCGCTGGAGCGCCGACATGAGCGGCTGCATGGTCAAGATCGATTCTGATGAGGCCGAGTGGAACTCCGAGCGGGTCTACGAAGACGGTAATATCGGTCACCGTCCTACTGTTAAAGGCGGTTATTTCCCGGTTCCCCCGGTCGATTCCCTGCACGACCTGCGTGGCGCCATGTGCCTGGCCATGGAAGAGATGGGTGTCCCGGTTGAGGTTCACCATCACGAGGTGGCTACTGCTGGACAGTGCGAGATCGGCACCCGTTACAGCACCTTGGTGGAGCGTGCCGACTGGGTTCAGATTCAGAAATACTGTACCTGGAATGTGGGCCACGCCTACGGCAAAACGGTTACTTTCATGCCCAAACCTCTGGTCGGTGACAATGGCTCAGGTATGCATGTACACATGTCTCTGGGTAAAGGTGGCGACAATATCTTTGCTGGCGACCAGTATGGTGGCTTGTCAGAGACCGCGCTCTACTATATCGGCGGTATCATCAAGCATGCCCGTGCCCTGAATGCCTTTACCAACGCCTCTACCAACTCTTATAAGCGACTGGTACCTGGTTTCGAAGCCCCTGTGATGCTGGCTTATTCCGCCCGTAACCGCTCAGCTTCGATCCGCATCCCATGGGATTCCAATCCAAAGGGACGTCGCGTCGAGGTACGTTTCCCGGATCCCACCGCGAATCCCTACCTGGCGTTCGCTGCCATGATGATGGCCGGTCTGGACGGCATCCTGAACAAGATCCATCCTGGGGACGCCATGGATAAGGATCTTTACGATCTGCCGGCAGAAGAGGCCGCCAACATACCGACTGTCTGTCACAGTCTGGACATGGCCCTGGAAGCGCTGGATGCAGATCGTGCCTTTCTCACCGAGGGTGGTGTGTTCACCGATGACCTGATCGATGGTTATATCGAACTGAAGATGGAAGAGGTAACACGTCTGCGTATGACCACCCATCCTATTGAATTCGATATGTACTATAGTCTGTAATCCATCCTCCATCTGGCAGCTACTCATTCTAGTAATGAGTGGCTAACCGTTTGACCAGTCAAAAAGCGCCACCCAGTCGATGGGTTGGCGCTTTTTTTAATCCTCATGAACAGTCGCTAATAAGCTTGTGCGTCAGTGAATATTTTTTAGAATTTAATTGCTTGTTCAAATACCTGGGCATGGTCTATTCTTGCCTCATGCGTATTTTGCTCTTCTTGGCTCTAATCTCAGTGCTTGCCCCCTGTGGGGCGAGGGATGTCTACCGATCGGTTTCCGATGATGGTGTTGTGATCTACTCAGACACCTACATCCCAGGTTCAGAACGGGTGACCGTAAGCGATCATGGGAGTTCGGTAAAAAAACAAACAAGCTCCAAAGAAAACCCCCAATCATCCGACTCCACCGCAGAAGACGACGAATACCAGAGCTTTGCTATCGCACAGCCAGAAAATGATGAGACCATCCGGAGCAATGAAGGTACCGTTTCGGTCGGCTTGTCGTTGTCGCCTACACTCTTAATGGGGCATAAAATCCATGTCTTTGTGGATGGTACTAAGTTGGATGCAGAGATTACCACCACACAGTTCTCCCTCAATGACCTGAACCGAGGTACGCATTCACTTCAGGCAAAGATTGTTGATGCTGAAGGTACGGTGCTTAAATCAACAGACTCGATCAATTTCCATTTAAGAAAGGCTTCGATTAAGAATCGTTGAGCAAGTCAGGCAACCCCAGCCACTTTGCACCATAATGGCGCATCTAAAATCCCTATCCTGTATAAATAATGCTTTAGCCTTTAAAACAGTCAACTAAACGCTGGCAAATTTTAATCTGGCAGCTTGTCCTAATTACAACTCACTGTTTTTATTGAATAGTTTCTTGGAGTCTCAGGGTAAGATGGGCCTACCAAGTGTTTTGGTTTGTTTTTTGCTAGATAAACAGCATGACACATCAGAATTTACCAGACAGCCTGGAATCACGGGTGCTGGATACCCTCAGTTCTGCGACGTTGCTGTTTGATCAAGAGCTGCATCTAAGCTACATCAATACAGCTGGTGAGATGCTCCTGGCCATCAGCGCCAGAAAGATCATCGGTGAGCATGTGAAAGATATTGTTCTCTGCACCAGTACCGAGATTGAGTCTATTCTCAACCGCGCGAACGAATCAGGCCAGCCGTTTACTGAACGGGAGCACCATTTGACCCTGATGGACGGTAGAGAACTGACCGTGGATTGCACGGTGTCCCCTATTCGGGAGGAGGGCCAGATCATCGAATTTCTGATGGAGATACAGCAGGTGGATCGGCAGCTGCGAATTTCCAGAGAAGAGCTGCTGCTGTCCCGCAACCAGGCATCCCGGGCGCTGGTGCGTGGACTTGCCCACGAGATCAAGAATCCATTGGGTGGCCTGCGTGGAGCGGCGCAGCTGTTGGAACGGGAACTGCTCGAGGATGAACTGAAAGAGTATACCCAGATCATCATCCAGGAAGCCGATCGACTGCAAAAACTGGTAGACACCATGCTTGGCCCAAACCAGCTGCCGAAGCCAGAGGAGGTCAATATTCATCAGGTCCTGGAGCGAGTCTGCAACCTGGTCAAGGTGGAAGTAGGTGGTAGTCTGACCATCAAGAAAGACTACGACCCCAGTATCCCGTCTATGTATGGAGATTTCGACCAGTTGATACAGTCGTTCCTGAATATCCTCCGCAATGGAGCCAGGGCCGCTGGAGATGACGGGGTGCTGGGTATCCGCAGCAGAATTCTGCGCCAGTTCACCATCGGTAGTAAACGCCACAAGCTGGTCATTTGCATTGAAATCACTGACAACGGACCGGGCATCCCCAAAGAACTTGAAGAGCGAATTTTCTTTCCCATGGTCACAGGTACAAATGAAGGCATGGGCCTCGGCCTGTCGATCTCCCAAGCCCTGATCAACCGGCATCATGGGCTGATCGAATTTACCAGCAAGCCCGGAAATACGGTATTTAGAGTGTTACTTCCCCTGGAGCAATTAAATGGATAATTCGTGTCGAGTCTGGGTGATCGATGATGATCGTTCGATTCGCTGGGTTCTTGAAAAGACCTTACAGAAAGCAGAAATGGATGTTGCCTGCTTCGACAGTGCTGAAAAAGTCTTGAAGGCCCTGGACCGGGAACAGCCTGATGTGGTTGTTTCCGATATCCGCATGCCGGGTATGGACGGCCTGGAACTGCTGAATCTCATCAATGCGCGATTCCCGGAACTGCCGGTAATCATTATGACGGCTCACTCCGATCTGGAGAGCGCGGTTTCCGCTTATCATGGTGGCGCTTTTGAATATCTGCCAAAACCGTTCGATGTGGATGAAGCGGTGGATCAGATACGCAGGGCCTGCCGTCAGCAGTCCTCACAAAAAACCAGCGATGCGGCAACAGAATCAATCAGCAGTCCAGAAATTATCGGTGAAGCTCCTGCCATGCAGGAGGTGTTTCGCGCTATTGGACGGCTGGCCCGCTCCAATATTACGGTACTGATCAATGGTGAATCGGGTACCGGCAAGGAGTTGGTGGCTCACGCACTGCACCGACATAGCCCGAGGACATCCGCGCCATTTATCGCCTTGAACATGGCAGCGATCCCGCGGGATCTGATGGAAAGCGAGCTGTTCGGCCATGAACGGGGTGCCTTTACCGGTGCACAGAACAGGCGTGAGGGGCGCTTTGAGCAGGCCAATGGAGGCACACTTTTTCTCGATGAGATTGGTGATATGCCGGCTGAACTGCAGACTCGCCTTTTAAGGGTATTGGCGGATGGTGAATTTTACCGGGTGGGTGGACATGAACCGGTCAAGGTGGATGTGCGTATCATTGCCGCGACTCACCAGAATCTTGCTGGTCTGGTAAAAAGAGGTGATTTTCGCGAGGACCTGTTTCATCGTCTGAATGTCATCCGGATACATCTGCCCGCATTGCGAGAACGGCGAGAAGATATTCCGTTGTTGATGGCGCATTTCATGACGCAAGCCGCAGATGAACTGTCTGTGGGGCCGAAGATACTACTACCGGAAGCCGAGAATTATCTGAAACAACTAAATTGGCCGGGTAATGTGAGGCAACTGGAAAACACCGCACGCTGGTTGACAGTGATGGCTTCGGGGCAGGAGATTCATATTGATGACCTGCCGCTGGAATTGAAAGAGGAAGAGAGTCAGCAGCCGGTCGAGGGTGATTGGCGTCAGTTGCTAAGAAATTGGGGGCGGAGACGATTGCAGGAGGGAGCCGAAGGCCTGTTGAGTGAGGCTGAACCTGAATTTCAAACCATTATGATTGAGATAGCCCTGGAACATACTGCGGGTCGTCGTCAGGATGCCGCTCGCTTGCTGGGTTGGGGCCGCAACACCCTGACCCGAAAGATCAAAGAATTGGGCCTGCAAAGCGAGGTACACTAGATCCTTAAAAAATTCGTGGTAAGAAACCTTCGGTTTCGTCCCATACAGGTTTAATATCTGCGAATTATGCAGAACAGAGCTTACCGCAGGTATATATAACATTATGGATGCCACTACGATTGAACTGCCCGGCAGTGAAATTGAATCGATCTCCCTGGAAGAGGGAGCGCTCATCGTACGATTCTCCCGCGCCATCATTATTAAGACCATGAGTGATTCGGAAGAACAGACCCGTTGGTGGCAGGCCGGAGACCTGGTTTTCGAAGATGCTGAGGTCGAAGGCGAGTTACCTGAATGCCCCTGTGTCTGTACCGGGGGCGATGTGGGAGAAAACGTCTACACTTATCGCGATATGCTCTCCTTGCCCCTGGAAAGCAGGGGACGAGCCCACTGTGACCTGAAGATCGAGGGCCAGGCCGAATCACTCAAAGCAGTGGCCACAGGCGTCAAGCTGGTGATGGATGACCGGCCACACTATATCGAGCACATTCGCAAATAATCCACAGTTCAATTTGAGGCCAGATTGTGCGCCGCTCGTGTGGTCTCGGGGAGTTTGAAACGGCTGGTACAGGCCAGTACGTAATGGATCGCGCTTTCCAGGCTGATCCTGTGGCCGATTGAAATATACAGGGGATTGATCCGGTCCCGGGTGCGCAGCACCGCACCGATGATCTCATCCCTGTCCAGCAGCGGGACCCAGGCGCCTTTTTCCTGACTCAAGATCTCCATGAGTCCCAATCAAGCGGCTCTTCGCCACACCAATGGAGGGAATGTCAGTCAGCAGCCCCAGATGGCAGGCCAGACCAAAGCGACGTGGATGCGCTAGACCCTGCCCATCACATAACAGCATATCGGGCCTGATGCTGAGTGCATTCATGGCTTCCAGGATGGCCGGTATCTCGCGGAACGAGAGCAGCCCGGGTATATAGGGAAACCGCGTCGGTTGGTAGCTAACGGCCTGATCCAGCGGGAGTAAATCAGGGAAGCTTAAAACCGCTACCGCTGCCCGGGTGACCCGGCCCTGAGATTTGAAACCCACATCCACCCCGGCTACGGTATGCGGTGCGGTGAACTGATCCGATGTTACTATGCGGTTGCGCAGCTCAAGCTGCAGCTCACGAGCTTCAGCGGGAGACAGGTCCCAGGAGTGAGTGAGTCGTGTTGGCATTGCTTTGCGATAGCCACTCTCTACGAAATGAATCCGTTTCCGGCTCACAGGGGTGTGAGGCAGATCAGGCCGTTTCTGTGTACAATTCCTGACCATTATCCATAACAATTACTGTTTACCAAAGGAATCTTCCGTGCCAGCATTGAAAAACGATCGCCTGTTGAGGGCGTTATTGCGCGAACCCGTTGATGTCACACCAGTCTGGATGATGCGCCAGGCCGGCCGTTATCTACCGGAATACCGGGCGACCCGGGCCAAGGCCGGCAGTTTTATGGATCTCTGTAGAAACCCGGAACTGGCCTGCGAAGTGACCATCCAGCCCCTTGAGCGTTATCCGCTGGATGCAGCGATTCTGTTTTCGGATATCCTGACAGTGCCTGACGCCATGGGGCTGGGGCTCTATTTTACCGAGGGTGAAGGGCCAAAATTTGAACGCCCGGTGCAGGATGAGGCCGCGGTCAAGGCCCTGGGGCTGCCGGATATGGAAGATGATCTCGGTTATGTGATGGACGCAGTGCGCACCATCCGTCGGGAGCTGGATGGCCGGGTGCCGTTGATCGGCTTCAGCGGCAGTCCCTGGACCCTGGCGACCTATATGGTCGAAGGTGGCGGTACGAAGAATTTTTCCAAGGTCAAAGGTATGATGTTCGACCGCCCTGAGCTGATGCATAACCTGTTGAGCAAGGTGGCTGTCTCGGTCACCGCCTATCTGAATGCCCAGATAGATGCCGGAGCACAGGCGGTAATGATCTTCGATACCTGGGGTGGTGCGCTGACCCCTCAGGCCTATGAGGCATTCTCGCTGGCCTATATGGAACAGATCGTCAAAGGCCTCAAGCGCGAGTCCGAAGGGCGTCGGGTGCCAGTGGTTCTGTTCACCAAGGGGGGTGGATTCTGGCTGGAGAAGATGGCCGATAGCGGTTGCGATGCCCTGGGCATAGACTGGACACTGAGTCTGGCTGACGCACGCCGGCGAGTCGGAGACCGGGTCGCACTGCAGGGCAATCTGGACCCCTGCACGCTCTACGCATCTCCGCAAAGGATTCGTCAAGAGGTAGGTCTGGTGTTGCAAAGCTTTGGCAAGGGTAACGGCCATGTCTTCAATCTTGGTCATGGTATCCACCCGGAAATCGATCCTCAGCATGCAGGTGTCTTTATTGAAGCCGTTCATGAACTGAGCCGTCCTTACCACTCAGAGTAAGTATTTACTTCACCGTATAGTCACGAACTACCAGGGTAAAAACAGACAAGCCATGAAAATCAGCGTATTGGGTTTAGGTTTGATGGGCATACCTGTCGCGTTGCGCCTGCAGCATTGTGGCCATGATGTGCTGGGTTGGAATCGCACTGTCGAACGGCTTGAGCATGCCCGGTCAAAAGGGCTCAAGGTAGAGCCGGAATTGAGCGCTGCGATCAGTCATGCCGAGATTATCATTCTCACCCTGAGTGATGCCCATGCCATCGATACGGTCCTCTTCGAGCAGTCGGGCGATACCCGACTGAACGGCAAGCAGCTTATCCAGATGGGGACCATCTCTCCGGATGAGAGCCGGGAAATCAATCTGCGGGTATTGGCCGCGGGTGGAGACTATTTAGAGGCTCCGGTGCTTGGCAGTATACCGGAGGCCAGGAATGGCTCTTTACTGGTGATGGCTGCGGGTCCCGACCCTGTCTATCAACACTGTCTTCTGGTGCTGCGTTGTTTGGGCAAGGATGTGGAGCACGTCGGTACGATTGGTCAGGGCAGCGCAATGAAATTGGCAATGAACCAGCTGATCGCGTCTTTAACCGCAGGATTTTCCCTCAGCCTCGGTTTAATTAAAGCCGAGGGGGTTGATGTAGAGCAGTTTATGGGGTTACTCAGGGCCAGTGCGCTGTATGCCCCAACCTTTGATAAGAAGCTCGGTAAAATGCTCGAGCACAATTACGCTAATCCCGAATTTTCCATTGAAGCATTTGATCAAGGATGTGGCATTGTTTCAGCGCGCGGCGGAAAAGAATGGTATCGAATCCATGCTAACCCAGTCGATGTTGGAGATTTTTCAAAAGGGCTGCATTGCCGGATATTGTGACGAGGACTATTCTGCGCTTTATGAGGCGATAAATCCCGGTTTTGATATGGATGTTGATGAGGGTTGTTAGGTTAGTATCTGGGTCCAAATGATAATAATTTGAGAGAGATCGATGCGACTGCTGTTTAGTGAAATGCCGGGGCGTCATGAACGGCATCTGATGCGTAAGCATAATAACGAGCTTTTTCCTGAAAGTGAGCGCAAACTAACTCCAGATCAATTGAACGAAGCGCAACGCCTCGATCATGAGGAGTTAGTTGCCTATATCGGAGACCTGCGCAAACTGGTCGGCGAGGCGGTTGCCTTGGGTCCCCATGAACAGAGCGATGTCATCCTCGAGCTCAAGGAAAGGCTCGACAAGTCTTATGAAACGGCCTGCCGCCTGGCGGATGATCAATCCCCCAACAAGGAAGCGATCAAGCGACTGGTGAAGGTGATCATGCAGGCGGTCTGGAAGGGAGCGGGAACAGATAGCCTGGCTCACCAGGAGTTGGGACAGGAGGAGGAAGCACGCAAGACCCATTTTGAATTGCTGGAATTTCCATTGGTAGCAGACCTGCTCGATCCAGAATCCGTCATCCAGGAGAGCGATTTACTTCCCAGCCTGTTGAGCGCCAGGCGGGAGGAATTCGAGGCGGCAGTAACCCTGTTCGATCCTATACAATTGGGTGAAATCTGCGCACAGGGAGATGTATTCGCCCAACAGCTCTCCGGCGTTGCAGGGATTGAGGAAGCACATAAACGTCTGGAAGAGCTGAAATCACTCTATGCCGAGGTGAAAGCCTCATAGTGTTGATGCGGGATCTCATCTCAATCCTGATAAGGAACTAAACTGTTATCAGGACAGAACTGAATTCTTATCAGAAAGGTCTTATTACTGTCTGAATAGGATTCGAAGAGGGTATGCAGTGTTTCTTCATGCGATTGCCGCCTCGCGAACTGATAACCGGCCGGCCGGTAGGAAATGGAATCTCCTTCTACTGCTGAGTTGGTCCCTTCTGCTTGGCATGGTTCCTGTCTCAGCCGCCCCCGCTATGTCAGATGCGGAGATCTGGGACGCCTGCTGGTCGGGCGATCATACGGCAAGGCTGAGGGCTATCAAATATCCAGACCCCATTCATCTGGTGATCCATAACATCTCCCGGGATGATTGGCAGATCTGTGTGTTTGATAACCTTGAGCCCTACACCTTGTTTAAAGGACTGCTGCGCCAAAACCACAGCATCTCATTCAGTGCCTGCGCCAATGGGCGGGGACGGGGCAGTGTGACGGTGATGAATGCCGCAGGTTCGATGTGGCACTTCCATGGTACCGGAGACAGGGTCATCACCATCAAGAAGTAATATGGCTTGCCCAGCCTTGGTTGAGGTCCGGGCTAGACCAGTACCTGCTCTATACCCCCTCGTTGCATCTGCTCGATGAACCGCTGCTGCCATTGCTCACCCTGCAGGTGTCGAATGGTCTCAACCACCAGGTACTCGGGTTTCAAGCCGGTAGCGTCGGTGTAGCGGCTCAAACCCTGCTGGCAGGCCGGACAGGAGGTGAGCAGTTTGATCTGAGGGGGCTGAACACCGCTACGGGATGAAAGTTTATGCAACCCATCATGCAGTTCCTGCTCCTTGCGAAAGCGCAGTTGGTTGGCGATATCCGGGCGGCTGGTGCCAAGGGTTCCTGCTTCACCGCAGCAACGCTCCGAGAGCAGCACCTGCTTGCCGGTGAGTTTGGCGGCGACCTGCAGAGGATTGTACTGCTTGATCGGTGTATGACAGGGGTCGTGATAAAGGTATTCCGTGGCTTGTTGACCGCCCAGGGTAACCCCTTTTTCCAGCATGTATTCGTGGATGTCGAGGAGCCGGCAGCCGGGGAAGATCTTATCGAATTGATACTCCATCAATTGATCCATGCAGGTGCCGCAGGATACCAGCACGGTTTTGATATCCATGTAATTCAGCGTGTTGGCGATGCGATGAAACAACACCCGGTTTTCGGTGGTAATCTGGCGCCCCCGCGCACTCAGGCCGCCGGCGGTCTGTGGATAGCCACAACATAGATAACCGGGGGGCAGTACGGTCTCTGCACCCAAATGACTAAGCATGGCCAGGGTGGCCAGGCCTATCTCACTGTAGAGTCGTTCTGAACCACAACCGGGAAAGTAGAAGATGGCATCACTCTCTTCCGTGACTTTCTGCGGGTCACTCAGAATGGGTACGGAATTTTTATCCTCGAGTTGCAAGGCATCACGCAGGGTCAGTTTCGGCGGCTCGACACGAATCGGTTTCTGGACCATTTCGACCAGCAGTGAGCCGGGGCTGGGTGATCCACAGGTTGCCTTGGGGGGTTGTCGGTCTGGTTTGACCATCCCGGCCCTGGCCGCCATCTGGTGGGCCAGGTTGAGGCCTTTGAAGCCCCATTCCGCCAACCCTTTGCGCATCCAGCGGATGGTGCGGGGATGGGTGACATTGAGAAAGGCCATTGCCGCACTGGTGCCAAGACTGCGCCGTTTCTTGCCCCGGTCGACGAGTATTTTACGCATCAGAATGGTGACATCGCCAAAATCGATATTTACCGGACAGGGATTCTCACACTTGTGGCACACGGTGCAGTGGTCGGCGACGTCATTCATTTCTCTGAAGTGCTGTTGTGCGATACCACGCCGGGTCTGCTCTTCGTAGAGAAAGGCCTCGATAATCAGTCCCGTGGCAAGGATCTTATTGCGCGGCGAGTAGAGCAGGTTGGCGCGGGGAATATGCGTCATGCAGACGGGCTTGCATTTGCCGCAGCGCAGGCAGTGCTTGATTTTATCGTTGAGGATGCCGAGTTCGCTCTCTTCGAGAATGATCGCTTCCTGCTCCAGCAGTCTCAGCGAAGGGGTGTAGGCCTGTGTGAGGTCCGACCCCGAGAGCAGCTTGTTACGGTTGAACCAGCCTTCGGGGTCGACTTGATTCTTGTAGCGGGCAAAGGCCTCGAGCTTTTCGGTTTCCAGGTACTGCAGCTTGGTCATGCCTATGCCGTGCTCACCGGAGATGGCGCCGCCCAACGAAGTGGCGAGTTGCATGATGCGGTCGACAATGCGGTCGGCCTGCTGCAGCATGGCATAGTCATCCGAGTGAACAGGTATATTGGTATGCACATTGCCATCGCCGGCGTGCATGTGCAGGGCTACGAACAGCCGTGCATCCCGCAGGCGTTTGTGAATCGCCCGCAAGGCGTGCCGCAACGGCCGTAATTCCTGGCCTGGAAAGATCTCATCCATGCGTGAGGAGATCTCCTGTTTATAGGAGATCACCAGATCCCGGCGTAGCAGCAGGTCGAGCAACCGGTCACCCTCCCGGACCAGTGCTCGTTGATTGTCATGTAACAGCTGGTCATGATCCATTGCCGGGGACTCAAGCTGGTCAAGAATCTGTTCCCAACGCTGCTTTGCCAGGTCTACCGCCTGTCGGGCGAGATCCACTTTTGCCTGAAGAATGAGCTGGTTTTCGCTGCTGGCCTCATATTCATCCCCCAGGATGCGCAGCAGATCCTCATGCTCAAGATGCTCGAGCACCTGTTCGGCTATCTGGATCTTGTTACGGGTCGACTCCTCAATATTGATTCTTTCCACACCGCGGCTGTAGTCAGCCAGGCGGTCAAGGGGGATGACCACGTCTTCATTGATTTTGAAGGCGTTGGTATGCGCGGAGATCGCAGCAGTGCGCGCGCGATCCAGCCAGAAATTGCGTCTGGCTTCGGGACTGCTGGCGATAAATCCCTCCCCTTCACGAAGCTCGGCCATGTGCACCACTTCGGCACAGGTCGACTCCAATGTTGCTGCGTCATCAGCGGCGATATCGGCCAGCAACACCATCTTCGGCCGCTCCCGGCGCGGCGCCTTGGTGGAGTATTTGACGGCCTTCAGATAACGCTCATCCAGATGCTCCAGACCGATCAGCAGTACCTGTTCATGGCTGTCCAGATAATCCTTCAGCTCCACGATGGCGGGTACTGCATTGCCGATATCCGTGCCAAAAAACTCCAGGCAGATGGTGCGCATCTGCGACGGTACCTGATGCAGAATGAAGCGCGCTGAGGTAATCAGTCCATCACAACCCTCTTTCTGAACCCCGGGCAGACCGGCTAGAAATTTGTCGGTGACATCTTTACCCAGGCCTGCCTTGCGGAATGTAGTGCCGGGGATTTCCAGGATCTCGGGCTCTGCAGTCAGCGCTTGGCGTTTTGCGTCATAGCGGGTGATGCGAAAGCGGACCCTTGCCTGATCATGGATCTTACCCAGGTTATGGTCGAGACGCTCCACCTCCAGCCACTCGCCGTTTGGCGTTACCATGCGCCAGCTGGCGAGATTGTCCAGGGTGGTGCCCCAGAGCACAGCCTTTTTCCCGCCGGCGTTCATGGAGATATTACCGCCGATAGTGGAGGCATCCTGAGAGGTGGGATCCACTGCAAAGGCCAGTCCGTTGGTTTCCGCGAGTTCAGAGACACGCCGGGTAATCACCCCGGCACCCGTAGTGACAGTCGGGACCTTGCCTTCGACGCCGGGCAATTGAATAGTTTCCACCGGGCTGAGCTGCTCGAGCTTTTCGGTATTGATTACCGCACAGTAGGGATCGAGAGGTACACCGCTGCCCGTATAGCCGGTACCGCCACCGCGGGGTATCAGACTGAGACCAGAATCTATACAGCCCCGGACGACTGCTGCCATCTCATCCTCGCTGTCTGGTGTGATAACGACGAAGGGGATCTCTACCCGCCAGTCGGTGGCATCTGTGGCGTGGGCAACCCGGGCAATGGCACTGAAATCCACATTGTCCCGGCGCGTGAGCCCTGCCAGATTGCGCCGGGTTACATGGCGCAATTGAATCTGTTGCGTGAAACGAGCAGCGAATGCCGCTACCGCGTCACGCGTAGCCTGCATCAGCTCCAATGCCTTTTGATTACCATTCGCCCGCGCTTCAAATTGAATGAGCCGGTGCTGGAGGGCTTCGATCAGGGCCTGGCGGCGTGCCTCGTTGTCCAGCAGATCATCCATCAAATAGGGATTGCGGGTGATTACCCACATGTCTCCCAGCACTTCAAACAGCATCCGCGCAGAGCGGCCGGTGCGTCTGCTGCCCCGTAACTCTTCGATCAGCGTCCAAATCTCCTCACCGAGGAACCGGATCACTATCTCTCGGTCAGAAAATGATGTGTAGTTGTAAGGGATCTCGCGAATGCGTGGTTGCTGATGGTTGTTCATCAAAGGGATATAAAGGGATATGCCAATAAGGGATGGAATCAGAAGCACTATTGTAGCCCATTGAATGTAATGGGATCATTGACAATCAATGATCCATGAACGGTTTCAACTGATTGAGGAAATAAGCATGATGAAAAAAACACAAGCGGTACTATGGTCCTGGGGATGTCTGGTGATGGCCTTGTCTCTAGTCGTGAATGCCCATGCCGGGGAGGAGGGTGACAATGAGCGGGCGATTGAATACCGACAGGCGGTCATGAATGTCATGGGCTGGAACATGAAACCCATGGGGGCGATGATGAAAGACAAAATGCCATATGATGCCGCTGCATTCGCCAGACATGCAAAAGATCTTGCTTCTGCAGCCAGTGTGGATCTTATCAGCGGTTTTCCGGAAGATTCTGATGCAGGCGAGACGGATGCCCTGCCAGACATCTGGCTGGATTTCGAGGATTTCAAACAGAAGTTTAAAAATCTGCAGGATGCCAGTAATAACCTCAACGAGGCTGTCTCTGCTAAGGATCAGGGTAAAATCAAGGCCGCTTTTAGTGAAGTGGGCAAGGCTTGCAAGGCCTGTCACAAGGCCTACAAGGACTGAGAGGTAAGTCTTGAGATGGAATCACTGCCTGTTGAGTTGTTTGCTGCAACAGGCAGTGAGGAGTACTAGGGGAAATCAGGTCCCATTTCCCTTTCGGATAGAATACGATCGATGGTGCAGGCGATATTGAAGTTACCGGTATCGGAAGGATAACTTCTCAGTACGCTCATTTCTGCAGACAGCGGAGGCGTAATGCTTTTGCCGGGCGTGATTTCAACGGCCAAATGTGTACCAGGGTCTATTTCCTGTTCGAAAAGCATCAGCATACCGGTACTACTCAGATTTTTGACGATGGCGGAGGAGGTATTTTCAGCTCCCGCGATGCGGATCTGGGCGGGACAGTCGATGGGTATACGTAGAAAATCACGCTTTTCGGCGTATTCGTACATTGGCATACTCCTTCAGTTTCATCCGATGACACCACAAGATCTTGTGGCTTAAGCAGATTCTAGCAACTTATCTTGGGTTGTGACGGATAATGTTAATCAGACAATTTTCTGTCAGGCTATGTTTAGAGGAGAGTTTTCTGAGATTCAAGGGGCTTGGTGGAATGAATCGCGAATTTCAGTCTTTTTTTTCCTGGAATGCGCAATATGGGGTTTTGAATAACGGAGGGGTCTATGTTGCACCCGATTAATCTATGTCTGCTGTTCAGCCTATGCTCATGGCCAGCCATGAGCCTGGCGGCTGAAATATACCGCATGGTGGATGAGTCAGGTCAGGTGATTTTTACCGACTCGCCACCAAAAGATGCAAGTCAGGTTGAAAGGGTTGATTTGCCCCCCGGGCCATCACCTGGCTCGATCAGGGCGGCTGAGACTCGCAATAAAGCTATTCGTGAGCAGTTGAAACAGGTCCAAAAACAACGTTCGCGGCAGACCCGTTCACGTAACGAGCGCATCCAGCAGGCAGAACGGAAACTGGCAGAGGCAGAGTTGCGCCTGACTGAGGCAAAGACTTTGAAGGATGAAGATAGGCAATCACTCGCCGGCGGTAAGCGGCGCATCCGCCCAGAGTATTTTGAGAAGATAAAAAAAGCCGAGGAAGCGGTGGAGGCGGCAAAAAAGAATCTACAAAAGGTTCGCAGTTCATCCTGATGCAGATCTATCTGGTGGGTGGCGCCGTGCGCGACCGACTTCTGGGATTGCCACCGCAGGAGCGTGATTTTCTGGTGGTCGGGGCGACACCTGCACAAATGCTGGAACTCGGGTATCAGCAGGTCGGCAGGGATTTTCCGGTTTTTCTGCATCCGCAAACTCATGAAGAGTATGCATTGGCCAGGATCCTGAGAGGTTGCGGGACTGGCTGCGCAGACGCCAGGCCCCATGCAGATCCCGCAGTAACCCTCGAAGAGGATCTTGCCAGACGCGACCTCACCATCAACGCCATGGCGGAATCCGACGATGGCAGACTGATTGACCCGTTCGGGGGTAGAAAAGACCTCGAACAGCGGTTGCTCAGGCATGTCTCCGAAGCCTTTATAGAAGACCCTATCCGTGTATTACGGGTTGCACGGTTCATGGCACGCTACCATGAGCTGGGCTTCAAGGTGGCCCCGGAAACCCTGCAGCTGATGCAGCAAATGGTCACTCAGGGAGCGCTGGACGCATTGGTTCCTGAACGTGTCTGGCAGGAGCTGCACAGGGCGCTCTCCACGGAGCATCCCGCAGCATTCTTTGCAACACTGCGAACTTGCGGCGCACTGGCACGGGTGATCCCCGAGTTGGACAGGCTCTGGGGGGTTCCTCAACCTGTTCAATGGCATCCTGAAGTCGATTGTGGGGCCCATACCATGATGGCGCTGCGAATGGCTTGTGACCTGTCGCCGTCGACTGAAATCAGATTTGCTGCGCTGGTTCATGATCTGGGTAAAGGCCTGACACCGAAGCATCTGTTGCCCAGCCACTCCGGGCATGAGGAGGCTGGCGCTCGATTGGTCAATGAGATGTGTCAGCGGCTGCGCATACCAAACGAATATCGTCTGCTGGCCGAGCAGAGCGCCAGGTACCATACCCATTGTCATCGCCTGGATGAGCTGAAGCCAAGCACCATTCTGAAAGTGTTGCAGAGAACGGATGCTTTCAGGCATCCGCAGCGCTTCAGCAGTTTCCTGCTGGTGTGTGAGGCGGATTATCGAGGCCGTAAGGGGTTCGAGAACAAGGAGTATCCTCAAGCGCGGAGGTTTCTTTGGCTAATGCAGACTGCGAGCCTGGTAGACAGGAGCAGTCTGGAGGAAATCCCGCAAGGCAAAGCGGTTGGTTTGGCGCTTCATGATTTGCGGTTGAAAGCCATCAAAGGCGCATTGAAGAAGCCGGCGGATTAGCCGGTAAGGCGGTTAAATATGCGGAAGCCGGCTAGATAGGTGCCGACCGCAGAACCTAAGGTGCTGAGAAAAAATACCAGCAGGGTTCTGGATACCCGATTGTGCCACCATCCCTTTAAGCTCGTGGTGTCTGTTCTTAATTTTCCGAAGTCAGCCACGGTGGGTTTTCGCAGATAGAGCTCGGCAGCCGCAGTGACCATGCCCGCGCCAATAGTCGGGTTGAGTGAGGTCACTGGGGCAGCCAGGAATGCGGTCAGCACGGTCAAAGGGTGAGCTGCGGCCAACAAGGCACCGAGCGCGGAAAGCCCGCCGTTGATCAATACCCAGTCTGCAATCAGTTGCCAGCCCAGTTCCGGGCTGCGAAGAAAGCCAATCATAGAAGCCGACAAGCACCAGCACAACAATCAGCCAGGGTATGATTTTGGGCCAGCGGCTTGGCCTGGGTAGCTGATCGAGTTCACTGATAATGACCTGTGGTTCACTCTCCGCCTGTTCCAGGTAGCGGGCAATGCCGCGCATATGGCCGGCGCCAATCACCACCAGCAGGTTTTCGTGTCCCTTGAGATCAAGCTCCTCGCGAATCCGCGCCGCCATATAGCGATCACGTTCATCGATTAAAGGGATGAACAGATCCTGACGATCTTCGGCAAACTCAGCAAATGTGGTTTCCAGGATATCCCCTTCCTTGAGTTTTTCTATTTCATTTTCGGAGACATCCTCTTTGGACATGATGCCTGCCAGCAACCCAGTGAACAGGCCAATACGCTTCCACCAGGGCAGATTGCCGGCGACCCGTTTCAGCGTAATGCTGATCTCGCGGTCAATGAGCAGCAACGGTCGATGCGATTCGCGGGCAATGCGAATCGCTTCACGCTGCTCGGCGCCTGGTTCTATGCCAAATTGATCGGCAAGGCGTTGCTGATAGGCGCCCAGTGCCAGACTGGCCATGACCAGGGTGACGCGTCCTTCACGTATGACCTTGAAAAGGTCCATTTTTGCCAAAGCGTCAGGATTGAGCAATGCGTTATAACGGCTGGGACAGAGCTCCACGGCAACAGCATCATAATCACCGCTCCCGAGTAATTCAGTGACCTTTTCAGCACTGGCTTTTGAGACGTGCGCTGTACCTAACAGGGTGACCCGGCTTTCACCAAGGCTGAGATCAATCTGGGGTTCCTGTTCATCATTATGCATATTGATTTGCCAAACCATTATTGGAATGCGGGCATTCTATCAGCGTTTCGAGATCGGTGTGTGTTTAGTCTCTCATCTTGGTTCTCACCTTACGCCACTTCTCGAATAAAGCTATCTGGTGCCTTAATAAAGGTTAGCAATAAAGATTGGTTACTTGGTTTTGATTTGTCCATTTGAAATCCTCCCTATAGTACAATTACGCTTCCCGAGATCTGGGCGGTTCATGGATTACTCTCGATTCGGCCAAACTATCTTATTTGGAAATGGTTGATGATTTTGGTATCAACAAAACCAGTAGTGTTTCAGTTTGCCAGCCGGGATAGGAGCGAAAAAGAATGATCAGAATATCGCACTTAAACCGTAATACAGTTGGAAGGATTTCTGACGCTACAGAATGTTTTTTACGGCCTTAATTCAGAAGGAGTTATCAATGGACAAAAATATCGTTTGGCATCAGGCTACAGTCACCCGTGAGCGTAGAGAAAAGCTAAACCAGCATAGAGCAAAACTACTCTGGTTTACCGGCCTGTCAGGGTCAGGTAAATCCACGCTGGCGCATGCCCTGGAAGAGCAGCTCCATCAGCGAGGCTGTCGAACCTTTGTCTTTGACGGGGACAATGTGCGCCATGGTCTCTGCCGAGATCTCGGGTTCAGTGTTGAAGACCGTACGGAGAACATCCGCCGTATCGGTGAGATGGCGAAACTCTTTGTCGATGCCGGCGTTATTTCTCTCACAGCCTTTATATCGCCGATTCGCGAAGATCGCGACCGCGCCAGAGGACTGTTTCCACATGGGGATTTTATCGAGGTCTATGTAAAATGCTCATTGGAGAAATGTGAAGAGCGGGATGTAAAGGGACTGTATAAAAAGGCCAGAGCTGGGGAGATTCCAGAATTTACCGGCATCTCCTCACCTTACGAACCACCGTTGAAGCCGGAGATCCTGGTGGATACTGAACAGTCCTCCCTGGAGGACTGTGTGGAGCAGATGATTCAGGCCCTGGAAGAACGCGGCATTATCCCCACGCGCGTTGTCTAGCGTCACAAACAAAAGCAAGGGAGGCGCGACATCTATGGCAATGCTGAAAATATTCTTACTTTCCCTGATGTTATGGTCTGTCAGCGGTTGCCAAACCTTGACTGAGAAAAGGCAGACGGATGTTCTGGTAGAAACCTTGAAACAATATGAAGCAACACTGCGCTGGGGCGCCATACAGCAGGCGCAGAGTTTTGCATCACAGGATATCCCAACCTACGACCCAGGCCGGAACAAAGATCTGCGTATCATCCAATACGAAGTTGTCCAGGGTCCGACTCAGGTGAGCGAGGATAAGGCGCTGCAGAGCGTTATGATTCAATATGTCCACGAGACCAGTCAAAGTGTCAAGGAGCTGTTTGATCAGCAGATCTGGACATACGATGAAGAGACAGAAAAATGGTCACTGCAGAGTCCTTTTCCCGCCTTCAAATAAAGTGAACCCGATCTCTTGAATCAACCGCTCAACAATCTCTCATCAGCAACCCGCATACTTTTGGTTTTAGCGGGTTTCGTGATTCTGGTGGCTGGTATGCAGGCAGCCCAGCCACTGTTGGTACCATTTTTATTGTCGCTGTTTATCGCGGTGATAGCTGCTCCACCGCTGTTCTTTCTGCAAGCCAGAGGCCTGCCTGAATGGCTGGCGATGCTCATTGTCGTTATTGGTATCGTGCTGGTCGGCCTGGTGCTGGGTTGGATGATCGGGGGGTCGCTAAATAACTTTACCGATAATCTACCCAAGTATCAGGAGCGATTGGCAACCCAGAGTCATGGTTTGATTGTCCTCTTGCAAAACTATGGTGTCGTGCTCGACGAAAAAACGCTGCTTGCCTATCTGAATCCTGGAAAAGCCATGGCCTTGGTGGGCAATCTGCTCAGTGGCTTGGGTAATGTCTTGACGCAGGCGTTGTTCATCCTGATTACAGTGATCTTTATTTTGCTCGAAGCTACAGGTTTTCAGAAGAAGATCCGGGCGATTTCTGCAGACCCGGTGGGTTCTGTTGCGCGAATTGAGGCGATAACCTCCAGCATCAAGCAATACATGACCATCAAGACCAGCACCAGCCTGTTGACCGGTATTCTGGTCTCCGTCTGGCTATTGATTCTCGATGTGGATTATCCGGTGCTTTGGGGTCTGCTGGCGTTTCTGTTCAATTATGTGCCCAATGTCGGTTCCATCATTGCTGCGGTACCGGCAGTTTTGTTGGCCTTGATCCAACTCGGCCCCTGGTCTGCCCTGTGGGCCGGCATGGGCTATCTGGTGATCAATGGTCTGGTGGGAAATATGATAGAGCCCCGGTTTATGGGCAGGGGGCTTGGCCTTTCACCTTTGATCGTCTTTGTCTCACTGGTTTTCTGGGGCTGGGTGCTTGGACCGGTTGGCATGTTTCTCTCGGTACCCTTGACCATGACCTTGAAAATCATTCTCGACAGCAACGATGAAACCCGCGGCATCTCGGTAATGCTGGGGCAGGATGGAAATAACTGACTCACTGAATGTGTCAGTATATTAGGCTCTGAGCAGTGCTTCGGCGCGGGCAATCTTCTCCTCTGCCTTATCGAGGATTTTCAGGCTCAATCGTGGAGTGAGTTCACGAATCTCCAGTTTTCTGAGTGCGGGAACCTGGTCGAGACTGGGTACCCGCTGCATCATAGGGGTGCCTATAAAACAGTGTAGCTGGGCAATAATCACCAGATCTGCATAATCGGCCGGCCCTGTGGTGTCCCGCAACCAGTTTTCCGCCTCATTGGCGACTGTTACCAGATCTTCATTGAAGTCCCATGCCTGAAGGATTTGTGCCCCGACCGGTCCGCGCATGTCCTGGATCACGCTATCGAGCTCTTGTTCGTTTTTCGATACCTCCGGAAACCGTTCTGCATAACTGAGAATCGCTACTACGCCGATATCATGCAGCAACCCGGCAAGCAGGGCATGTTCAGGGTTAAATTGGTTTGTCACTTTGGCCAGCACATAACAGACGGCACTGACCTTGACGCTATGCTCCCAAAGCTGGCGCATGCGGTTTTTCAGCACCGCTGAACGTGCGTTAAAGAGCTCACGCAGGGCGAAGGTGAGCACCAGTTTATGCGTTGTGCCTGAGCCCAGTCTGACGACTGCCTCCTGGCAGGAAGCTATTTTCGTGACCCCCCCATATAGCGGGCTGTTGGCGGCGTGGATTAATTTGACGGTAATGGCGGGGTCGGTTTGGATGATGTTAGCCAGTTTGTGTGCGTTGGTGGTTTCATCTTTCATCGCCTGGCCGACCCGCATGGCAACATCGGGAAGACTGGGCAGGATCAGACGATCATGCGCCAGATCCTCGGACAAGGCTTGTGAGAGCAGATTCTCTGTTTCAACCCGGCTGTGAGGATTCTCATCCGCGAAGATTTCTGTGGCGGTAATCCCACCGGTTTGGGTGGCGAGCAAGCCGTCTACCAGGTGGTTTTCCACCTTCAGGTATTCGATCGAAGTCAGTGCGGTGACATCATAGCGGCGGGGAATCAGATTAGCGATGGGTCCGCTTGCCTGGGCTGATTGATGGTCAATCTCAATATTGCGGTCATCTGCAGAACTCAGCAGCAGCTTCCCTCTGAGTAGATAGAGGCTGAAATTTTCGATATCACCCAGTTGCAAGAGGACCTTACCCTTGGGAGCTGATTGAATGTGTAAGGCCTGGGCGAGCAGATCCAACTGGACATTGCTGAGTTCATTCATTGGATTCAGCTTGGCGAGGATCCCCGGATCAGGGTGGTTATGAGAACTATCCATAGTTTGTTTCACACTGGTCAATTAACAGCCACATTTTGCAACTTGTTGCTGGTGAAGTTGAAGCGTACCGACCAGATGATTGACTGATGGCAGATCATGCCGGTGCAGATAGTCGAGAATTCCCGCATTGATTTTCTGACAGATCAACGGATCATAGAAAAGCGCCGTACCTATGCCAACCGCATGTGCTCCGGCAATGATGAACTCCAAAGCATCTTCAGCGGTATTGATGCCGCCCTGACCTATGATGGGTATGTTGTGATCCCTGCACACCTGGTGAACCTGATGCACCTTGAGCAGGGCAACCGGCTTGATGGCCGGGCCGGAGAGGCCGCCTTGATTGTTGCCAATGATCGGTACGCGGCTTTCGATATCAATAGCCATACCCATCAGCGTATTGATCACGGAAAAGGCATCGCTGCCGGCCTCGATACAACCCTTTGCATTACCTGCAATATCGGTCTGATTGGGGGAGAGTTTGGTGATTAGTGGTTTCCGGGTTGCCTTGCGGCAGGCCTCAACGACTCTGGCGGACATGGCCGGATCATTGCCGAACGCAACCCCGCCCTCCTTCACATTGGGACAGGAGATATTGATTTCAATGGCATCGATTGGGGAGTCATCAAAACGGCGGGTGACTTCGTAATACTCCTCAACCGTTGAACCGGACACATTGGCAATGAAACGCGTTTCAGTAAAGTCCAATGTTGGAAGAATCTCATCCACGACTTTATCAACCCCGGGATTTTGCAAACCAATAGCATTGAGCATGCCGCTGGGTGTTTCGTAGATTCTGTGTGGCTGGTTGCCCAGACGAGGTTGTTGCGTGGTCCCTTTCAGGCAGACTGCGCCAGTTTCCTTATTGCTGAAACCCTTCACCCGTGTGTACTCTTCACCAAAACCCACGCAACCAGAGAGCAGTACAATAGGTGTCGTGAACGGCATACCACAGAACTCGATATTCAGGGAGGAATGGTTGATGTCGGGCATATTATTCTGTTCCATTTTCGCCAAAGAGGGTTGCAGCATCTGGTCTCACTAGGCTCAGTCAATCAATGGACTGATAGCCATAGCGGCAACAAGTGGTGGATCATTGAGTAATCGATAAGAGGAAATGTTCACTTTCACTGGGTGGCCAAGCTTACAACTGCTGCTCAAAACGTCAATATAGGTAACGGGATGTTCAAGATTGTACTCTACGAACCGGAAATACCGCCGAATACGGGGAATATCATACGCTTGTGTGCGAATACTGGCAGCAGTTTACACTTGATTCACCCGCTGGGTTTTGAATTGGATGACAAGCGCTTGAGACGGGCTGGCCTCGACTACCATGAATGGGCGGATCTGCAGGAGCATGATTCCCTGGAAGCTTTTCTCCAACGCATTGCGCCCCAAAACCTCTATGCCTGCAGCACTAAAGGGAAACAATTTTACAGTGACGCCAAATTTACCGAGGGCGATGCGTTGCTGTTCGGGCCGGAAAGCCGGGGCCTGCCGCAATCTTTGTTGGAACGGCTTAATCCCAAGACTCTGCTGAGAATACCGATGCTCGCGGAAAGCCGGAGTCTGAATCTCTCGAACGCAGTCTCCGTGATTCTTTACGAGGCCTGGCGGCAACAGGGGTATCTTGGCGCCTGTTAGCGATTCTCAGCCTTCTGGCTTCTGTCCAAGAGGTTGTGCACAGCCTCTTTTGGGTCCAGGCCCTGAAATAGAACACGGTGGACCTGTTCGGAAATAGGCATTTCCACCTGAGCTTTGCGCGCCAGCTGATAGACCTCTTGGGCGGTATGAACCCCTTCTACTTCCTGACCGATCTCCTGGCGGGCCTCATCGATGGATAAACCTCTGGCCAGGGCAAGCCCCATGCGGCGGTTGCGGGACTGGTTGTCGGTACAGGTCAGAACCAGATCTCCCAAACCGGCCAGGCCCATGAAGGTTTCCGTCTGGCCGCCCAGTCTGGTACCAAGGCGCATGATCTCCGACAGACCGCGGGTGATGAGTGCGGCACGGGTATTCGCCCCGAATCCCAGACCATCGGCGATACCGGCGGCAATCGCCAATACGTTCTTACTGGCGCCGCCGACCTGTACGCCGATCATGTCGTTGCTGGTATAGGCTCGAAACCAAGGCGCGTGCAGGAGCGCCGCAAGTTTTTCAGCGTGCTTGAGAGAGTCAGAGGCAACGGTGATCGCGGTGGGAAGACCGCGAGCCACTTCGCCGGCGAAGGTTGGCCCGGATATGACCGCAATATTACGCCCGGGCAGGGTTTCAGTCGCTACCGTAGAGAGCAACTGCTGGGTGCCCGGTTCAAATCCCTTGGTCGCCCATGAGATGCCTGCTTGGGGAGGCAGAAGCGGTGCGATGGCCTGAGTGACCGAGCGGAATGCGTGACTGGGTACCACAACCAGTACCTCTGCCACGCCTTGCAGGGCTTCTGCAAGATCCGCCATGGGCGTCAACGATGCGGGAAACTCGATGCCGGGAAGATAGTGGCTGTTTTGCCTCTCACTGATTAATTGGGCAATCTCGTCCGGCAGGTTGCCCCAAAGCCGTACATCCAGTTTGTTTCGACTGAGCAGAATAGCCAGTGCGGTGCCCCAGGAGCCCGCACCGAGTACAGCGATGGAGGCCCGAGCGCTCACTAGTGCTTGGCGCTGGCTTGTTCTTCAGCCGCTTTTTTCGCCATCTCCTGCTGATGCTGGGCATAAAGCGCATCAAAATTGACTGGTTGCAGGACCAATTGTGGAAAACTACCTTTGGTGACGAGGTCAGAAACCACCTCACGCACATAGGGGAAGAGCATATTTGGACAGTACGAGCCCAGCAGGGGGCCCATCTCTTGATCGGGAAAACCGTTGATGCCAAATATCCCACCCTGCTTGACCTCCGCGAGGTAAGCGGTCTGCTCGCCTACCTTGGTCGTGATGGTGACGGTCAGCATGACTTCAAACACGGCATCAGCCAGTTTGGTGACTTCCGTATTCAGATTGATATTCGATTCCGGCTTCCACTCCTTCTGAAACACTGCCGGGGAGTTCGGTGTTTCGAAGGAGATGTCCTTGGTGTAGATACGCTGGAGTGCGAATTCGCGTTTGTTCTCTTCCTGCTTGGCTTCTTCTGTCATCTGTTTGGATTCCTTTGGTTATTTCTTTCGGGTAACGGGTAGGTTTGCGCTCTGCCAGGCCAGTATCCCCCCGCGAAGGTTGAATACCTGCTCAAATCCTTGTTTTTTCAATTGCTGGCAGGCAGCCTGAGATTGTGAGCCGGAGCGGCAACTGATGATGATCGGTTGTTCTTTATGTTTATTGAGGCTGTTTATCTGGTTTTTGAAGCCATTTATCGGGATGCTGACGGCATTGATAATGTGCCCCTTGTGAAAATCGGCGGCAGGGCGAACGTCTACGACGAGGGCATTCTGGTGATTAATCATTTCAGTGGCGCTCTGCGGATCCACGCTGCCCTTGCTGCCCTGTAGCAGGGTATACATCAACAATCCGCCAACCATCAGGAAGGACAGCACCAGGATCAAGTGATTCATCGTAAACTCGATGAGTTGTTGCATGAAAAGGCCTCGTAAACGTGATCAGATAGGGTAAAGGGGTGAGAGTGTATAACAGTAGGGAGTCTTGGTTAAGGCCTGGTCGCTAAAGCCAGACAATTCCCTCATTCGACTCTAGCAAGCCAAATGATCTAGACACACGGGTGTCAGAAGGTATCAGAGAGACCCTGTTAACGAGGGTTTTAGAGTTACACGTGGGTGCAGAAGACCTCGCGCATCATGCCGATCAGTTTCAACGTCCTGAAGTCACTCACACGGTAATAGACCCGGTTGGCGTCTTTGCGCGAGGCGAGAATGCCCTTGTCACGTAAAATTGCCAGGTGTTGTGAGATATTGCTCTGAGAGGTGCCAACCTGTTCAACGATGTCCTGCACGCTGACTTCTTCATCTCCCAGGGTACAGAGGATTTTCAGCCTCAACGGGTGGGACATGGCCTTGAGTGAGCGCGAAGCGCGGTCGATGTCGTCGTCATTGGCAAACAGCGCATCCATCTCGCTGGTGTCTGCATTTAGAACGGGTTTATTGGTTCTGCTGAATTTATGTTCCATGGGCTTGGCCTTACACTATTACCTAATACAATAATACGCTGTTTTAGTGGGTTTTGAGAAGCCTTTGAAATTTTCTGGTTTTACCTGCTTCGTAAGGGAGTGAGGTCGTGGTATTTCTGGCCTCTGCATATAATAGCTGCTTTAATCGGCATGTGATTAAAATTGCACTGGAAAGTCCAATTTTTTTCATCAGTTAGAATGTCTTGAGGCCCATCATGAAGGATACTCCGAAGCCTGTTGTTCTGATCATCCTGGATGGTTGGGGCTACAGCGAAAACCAACAAGCCAATGCGATAGCTGCGGCGCGCATACCTGTTTGGGACCGCATGTGGAAGGAAAATCCTCATATGCTGATTCGTACCTCGGGTGCTTCAGTTGGCCTGCCGGGCGGGCAGATGGGTAACTCGGAGGTGGGGCATCTCAATCTGGGAGCGGGGCGTGTTATCTATCAGGAGTTTACGCGGGTTGGCCGCTCAATTCGCACCGGCTCTTTTTACACAAACCGGACATTGACCCAGGCCGTAGATGAGGCGGTCAATCGGCATAAGTCTGTGCATATCATGGGATTGCTTTCAGCCGGTGGGGTGCACAGCCATGAAGAGCATCTGCACTCCATGGCCAGATTGGCCGCTGACAGAGGCGCCAAACGGATTTATGTACACGCCTTTCTTGATGGGCGCGATACCCCGCCAAAGAGCGCAGACCGCTCAATTCGAGCAATGAATCAGGTTTTCCAGGAACTGGGCAAGGGCATGATCGCCAGTGTCATTGGCCGCTACTATGCGATGGACCGTGATCATCGGTGGGAGCGGGTTGAACAGGCTTATGCTCTACTGGTTGATGGTAAGAGTGAATATCAAGCAGCAAGCGCCTGCGATGCCTTGGCAGAGGCCTATGAACGGGGTGAATCGGACGAGTTTGTCAGGGCGACCTCAATCGTGCCTGAGGGGGCGAGTCCGGTCAGGATAGAGGATGGAGATGTCATGCTCTTTCTCAATTACCGTTCAGATCGCGCCAGGCAGTTGACCCGAGCCTTCATCGAAAAAGATTTCGACGGTTTTGTCAGAAAGCGTCTTCCGAAACTGAAGCGCTTCGTAAGCTTGACCGAGTACAACAGCAAGTTCGATATACCGGTGGCCTTCCCCCCGGAAAGGATCAGTAATTGCTTTGGTGAATATGTCTCCAAGCAGGGCATGCGACAGTTAAGGCTGGCGGAAACCGAGAAGTATGCGCATGTGACTTTTTTCTTCAATGGAGGCAGAGAAAAACCCTTTGAGGGAGAGGATCGTATCCTAGTGCCATCCCCCAAAGTGGCGACCTATGACTTGAAACCTGAAATGAGTGCGGATGAGGTAACTGATCATCTGATCGAAGCCATTGAGGGTGGCAGGTACGATGCAATTATTTGTAACTATGCCAACTCAGATATGGTGGGGCATACCGGCAAGCTGGATGCCGCTGTCCAGGCGATAGAGACGGTCGACTATTGTTTGGGGAGAGTCAAGAAAGCGCTGCACCGGGTTGGAGGTGAGATGCTCATCACTGCAGATCACGGAAACGCGGAGCAGATGCTGGATCCCGAAATCAATCAGCCACATACTGCGCATACCTCCAATCCTGTGCCACTGATCTACGTCGGTCGGGAAGCTGCATTGGAAGAGAATGGAGCGTTATGTGATATTGCTCCAACACTGTTGAAGATGATGCACTTGAAGCAACCATCTGAGATGAAAGGCCACCCCTTGTTAAGGTTTCTGGACTGACTCTGATGAGGTTGCTCGCGAGGCTGTTCTGCCTGTCATTGGCCATTGCTTCATTATCGCCGGCTTTATCGACAGCTGTCGCAGCGGAGAACCAGGTAGACAATAAGGCCCGTGAATTGGAGCAGATCAAAGCCCAGATACTGCAATTACGCAGGCAGCTCAGTGCCGTTGAAGGTGAACGCAGGGAGCAGAACAGTGCGCTGAGCATGACGGAGAAGAAGATTGGCGCGATAGCTCGCCGCATTCGAGTTGTTGGGCAACGCTTAAAGCGGCAACAGCGGCGCTTGGCATCTCTGGAGCATGAGCGTGCAGATTCCCGCCTGCAGCTGGACAGACACCGCCAGGTACTGGAGCGTCAGATCAGGGCTGCTTATGCGATGGGGCGTCAGGAAAAGATTAAAATACTCCTCAATCAGCAAGATCCGGCCATAGTCAGCCGGCTGATGGTATATTACGATTATCTCAATGCAGCCCGCATGGAACAGATGGGCCTGATCCAGGTAAATTTAAGGAAACTTGCCAGGATAGAGCGGGAAATAACTGAAGAGGAACAGCGCCTGCAGCAGCTATTTACCAAAGAGGAGCAGGAAAAGCTGCAGTTGGAGGCAGCCCAGCAAGACAGAAAGCAGATCATTGCAGGCTTGAGCAGAAAACTGAAGAACAAAGGCCAAGAGCTCGATGGCCTGAAGGCCAATGAGAAGGAATTGGAATCGTTGCTGATCAATTTGCAGGAGGCGCTGGCGGATATTCCCCTTGATCCAACCTCGTTTAATCCCTTCAAAACCCGGAAAGGCAAGCTCCCTTGGCCCACGAAAGGTCAATTGACGGCCAAATTTGGCACCTTTAGAGAGGTCGGCAAGCTACGTTGGGATGGTGTATTGATAGCGGCACCCGAAGGCCGGGAGGTAAGGGCCGTGCATCATGGCCGGGTTGCATTTGCCGATTGGCTGCGTGGTTTTGGTCTGCTGCTGATCTTGGATCATGGCGATGGTTATATGAGCTTATATGGCCATAATCAAAGTCTGTTCAAGGAAACTGGAGAATGGGTTGAGCCAGGCGAAGTGGTTGCACAAGTGGGCAGCAGCGGCGGGCGCAGCACCCCGGGAGTCTACTTTGGCATTAGGCATAATGGTAAAGCAAAAGATCCAAAAAAATGGTGTAAGCGGCTGAAAGGCAACCGCATTGCTGGTGCTGCAGTACCTGAGATTGAGATAATCAGAGGCCTGATTCAACGGTGTTTAAAGGCCAATCCAACGGGACTTGCGTGTGGCAGATTACACGCCTGAACCGTGTGCAGGCAGATCTTTGAGCAAGATGTGAAGAAGCTTTATGGGTGAGACGTTGTCTCACTTAAACAGACTTATAATTGAGCCGCTCTAATGCGGATTGATCGAAGGAAGAATTGGATGACCAACCCCTTATACAAACTCAAAGTGACAGGTTTCTGCCTGGTTTTAATGACAGGACTGGCCCTCAACGTCGCGTCGGCAGCAGAGAATGACACGGACAATGAACACTTGCCCTTGGAACAGCTCAGGGTTTTTGCCGAAATTTTTGGCCGCATTAAATCAAATTATGTAGAACCAGTGGATGATAAGGTCTTACTGGAAAACGCAATAAGAGGCATGGTCTCAGGCCTGGATCCACACTCCAGTTACCTGGATACCGATGAATTCAAGGATCTGCAGGTCGGTACAAAAGGCGAGTTTGGCGGTCTGGGGATTGAAGTCGGCATGGAGGATGGCTTCGTTAAGGTAATAGCGCCGATTGATGATACCCCGGCGCAGCGGGCCGGGGTCAAGAGTGGCGATCTCATCGTGCGACTGGATGACACCCCGGTCAAGGGCCTGTCCCTGAATGAGGCCGTTAAACTGATGCGGGGCAAGCCGGGTTCCAAGCTCAGCCTGACCATCGTTCGGGAAGGGGAAGAGAAGCCACTAAAAATCGATGTAGTCAGAGATGTCATTAAAGTAACCAGTGTCAAAAGCCGTTTGCTGGAAGAGCATTTTGCCTATATCCGAATTTCCCAGTTTCAATCGCATACCAATGAAGACATGCTCAAGGCACTGAAGAAATTGAAAGATCAAGACTGAGGGTCCGTTGAAGGGCTTGATCCTGGATCTGCGTAACAATCCAGGAGGTGTTTTGAATGGTGCGGTTTCGGTCAGTGACGCCTTTCTGGAGTCTGGTTTGATTGTTTACACGGAAGGGCGCGAAGCGGATTCAGAGTTGCGTTTTGAAGCTGCGCCAGATGATGCAATGGCGGGCGCACCCATTGTTGTACTGGTTAACGAGGGTTCTGCGTCGGCGTCAGAGATTGTGGCAGGAGCGCTGCAGGATCATAACCGAGCAGTCATCATGGGGAAACAGACCTTCGGTAAGGGGTCTGTGCAAACTATTATCCCGATTGATAAGCGATCTGCAGTCAAGTTGACAACAGCACGCTATTACACCCCATCAGGTAGATCCATCCAGGCGGAAGGCATCAAACCGGATATTGAACTTGAAGACGTTAAGGTTTCTCAAGCGGAAGCTAAACATGTGAAACCCTTAAAGGAGTCAAATCTATCGCGGCATCTGCAGAATGGCAATGGTGATAGCGAAGGGGAAGAAGCGCCAAAGAATAATAGACGCAGATAAAGAAGAAGCACCGCTTGCCGCTAAGGATTATCAACTCGGTGAGGCACTTAACCTGCTGAAAGGATTGGTTATCTTGCATCGCTGACAAGAAGCATAATAATTTAGGAATGGTTCTCTATGATCAAAAGAAAACTGTTCTGCTGGTTTCTGGTGTGGGTTGGGAGTTTTTCAGCGGCAGGTTGTTTGGCTGAAATTCAAGATGTCTTCCAGCCAAAAGCAAAAATAGCCCTGATTATCGATGATCTGGGTAACCACAAATCAGCAGGTGAGGCGGCGCTTGCGTTGCCGGGAAAAGTTACCTACGCATTTCTACCTCATACTCCGCATGCCTGGGAGCAGGCAACCAAGGCGCATCTAATCGACAAAGAGGTGATGCTGCATCTTCCCATGGAATCGCACCATGGCAATAGACTGGGTAAGGGTGGCTTGACCCTGGAGATGCCAAAAGTCGAATTTATCGATACCTTGAAAGAATCCTTGGCCTCGGTTCCCTATGCTGCGGGGATAAATAATCACATGGGCAGTCTGCTGACCAGAGATCCAACTGCCATGCGCTGGTTGATGAGTTCCATCCGTAACGACGATCTGTTCTTTATCGATAGCCGCACCACAGAAAAAACCGTTGCGGGTAAAGTCGCGCAAAAGAACCTGATCGACTCCGCCAGTCGGGATATTTTTCTTGATAATGAAGAAGATAAAGAAAAGATACGCAAGCAGTTCTACAAGCTGGTTGAGTTAGCGAAAATTACCGGCCAGGCAATAGGGATTGGCCATCCATATCCAGAAACGGTCGCTATTTTAGCTGAAGAACTACCTAAATTAGAGGCACTCGGGGTAGAATTGGTACCCGCCTCAGAGCTCACTAATGAAGGTAATAGATCATGGCACGCGTCCTCGTCCCCCTTGCCCAAGGATGTGAAGAACTCGAAGCAGTCTCAGTCACCGATATTTTAACCCGGGCAGGCATTGAAGTAGTCACTGCCGGACTGGATGATAAACCTGTCAAGGCTTCAAGGGGTATAACCCTGATTCCCGACACGACGCTTGATGAAGTCATGGAGGATTCCTTCGATATGATAGTACTGCCTGGTGGCCTGCCCGGAGCAGATCATCTTAATAGCGACCCACGAATCCATACCCTGCTTAAACGCCTGGCAGCAGAGGGCAAATATACCGCAGCGATTTGCGCCGCGCCGAAGGTCCTGGCCAATGCAGGCCTCCTCGATGGACGCAGGGCAACCAGTTATCCTGGTGTGCTGGATAAAATGAATCTCACCAGGGTCGATGTGCAACTGGAGAGAATAGTGGTTGATGGCAAAATCGTAACCTCGCGTGGACCCGGCACCGCAATGGACTTTGCCCTGGAATTGATCGAGAAGCTGGAAGGCCGGGCAAAACGCGATCAGGTGGAAGCCGGGCTGGTGCGATAGCAGTTTTTATGTCCACAGAACGGATGAAGCTAAAAAAAATCATCTTGTTATACGCTCACACATTTCGATCAGGCCGATTTTATCCCCTATCGGTAGACATATTCTTAAAGTGAGAAGGAATACATTGATCAGCGGTTGATACGGAGAAAATAAAATCATTAAATATGTCATGCGCCTGAACAACGACACTCGAAAAACTATCCGTGAAACCGTGCATGAGATATTTGGCCCGCATGCCAATGTATTGTTGTTCGGGTCCAGGGTGGATGATGCTGTCCGTGGGGGCGATATTGATTTACTGGTCCAGGTGGATAAGGCTGACCAGGAAAATCAGCAAAAAGCCCTACGGCTTGTAGCGCGTCTGCAGATACGCCTGGGAGATCAACCTATTGATGTATTGGTAATCGATCCGGAAACGTTACAGCAACCAGTACATAAAGAAGCGCTGCGCATGGGGGTGAAACTTTGAGCGAACTTTTACCGACAGAGCGTTTTCTGCAGACCCTGGGGATCGTTTCCCGGGAAGCTGCTCATTTGGCATATAGTTGGGAAAAGCTGTACTCACAAAAGATCGATGCCTCCTGGGTGCAACAATTGGAGAATGATCCGGAATTGGCCGAGCGCCTGGATGCTTTTGTCTCGCGTTTTGGCCGAATGCAGGACACCATAGCAGGTAAACTTTTACCCCGCTGGCTTACAGCCATGGCTGAAACGCCGGGAAGTCAGATTGAAACGCTCAACCGTGCTGAAAGATTGGGTGTAGTAGAAGATGTAGAACGTTGGCTGGAAGCCCGTAAACTACGCAATCGATTAGTCCATGAATACATGGAGAGCGCAGAGCAATTCGCCAATGACTTAAATCTGGCTAAAGAGTATTCACTTGTTTTGGTGAGTTGCTTTAATCAGTTACTTGATTACGCAGCTAAACGAATGACTATTGACGTGACTAGATTACCAGAAGGCGTAATCTTTGGTTGATATGTGGTCATTGGTTAAGCCTGCCGAAACTTAGTAGCGACTATGGCAGCCTGTATTTGCCAATTATTATTTAAAACTTGTCCCAGGGATATTGAAAAGGCTTTACTCTGATATGCAAAAAGATGTTCAACAGTTTCCAGTAAACATCCCTCAATATGTTTACCCTGAAGATGAAATCAGCCTGATAGATCTCTGGTTGGTGATCGTTAAGCATAAGAAAGTATTTTTGGTATGTTTTCAGTGTTGTACTGGTTCTGGGGTTGATTGTTGCCTTGGTGATACCAAAAAAATACTCAATCACATCGACAATCGGTATCGGTCAAACCATCCAGGATGACCAAGTAATTCTTCTCGAGTCCCCCGAAACGGTAAAGGCAAAATTGGAAAATGCATTGGTGCCGGAGACACTCAGTCAGTACGAAGATGAAGATATCAGGCTGAGGGAATTCGATGTAACCATCCCGAAAAACAGTGATCTTGTGCTGATCCAGACAAAAGTGAAAGAAGACGAAGTAGAGCAATTCAAAGAGATCATTTCAGAGATGACAAAGGCGATAGAAACAGATCATGATCGTATCCTCAGGCCTATTCAGGCAAGAATTAATGCATCCATTATGCTTAAGGAGCTTGAATTAAAAAGGGAGAATGACCAGCGTTTTTATGAACCCATCATTAAGAATATGGAAGCAAGGATTAAGGGGGCTGAAATCAGCCTGAAAAAATTAGAGGATCCTACAATTCAGGGATACAAACTCAAAGCCCTGGAAATTCAATTACAAAATGAAAAGAACCAATTGGCATCCCTCAAAGGAAGAGCATCTATCTTAAAGACTAAAAAGGAGCGGTTAGACAGATTGAGTGACTTACTGATCTATCAGATTGCAGAACTGAAAGAGCAGATAAAAGGGGCTACCAAACTGCAACAGGAAAGTGCTGCAGAAACAAAGAGTGGTACACAGGGTATGGCAATGCTCATGATAGATAATGAACTGCAGCAAAACAGGACGAGGCTTGCCACGCTTGAAGAGAGGCTTTATATCGATTTGGAAAATCAGCATTCAGAATTACAAAAAGAGATCGATGACAACGACCGTGAACAATTGCATCAAATGGCGCTGATTGATGTAAAAGAAAAGAATCTAGAAAAATATATCATTGAAAATAAAATGGATGTAGAAAAGCAGAAAACCGATATTGCTGAGATAGAGGCGGAAAAAGTAAAAATACCTGCTGATCGTGAACAGAAAATAGAAACTTTAAAACAACAGATAGTGATTTTAAATGAACAGTTATCAAATATAATTGACACCGAGACTGTTACGGAGCCCACGCGTTCTCAGAAACTCGTTGGGACATCAAAAAGCTTAATAGCAGTAGTATCGGTTCTATTTGGAATAATGTTTGGTCTTTTCAGTACCTTTATCGCGGAGTTTGTGAGCAAAGTTAATCGTTACAAACAGGAAGGTAACGACACTGTTATAGAAGCTGAGTGAATAGTGAGGCCAGCATATCGTGATTTTCTTCCGCGGTAAAGCAAGTAAGGACAGGGAAGGATCATACTTTCAGATAGACCACTTCAGCGCCCTTCGAAACAGTAGAAGTTGTGGGTGGTTCCACATGTTCAGGCACAAGCTGGTTCAGCTGCTTCCTTAGCATATCACTGTCTAGTTTATCGCAGGCAACAGCCATTTCATCAAGCATTTTAATCAGCCACTGCCAGTCGACTTTTCGGTGCTGGGCGAGAAATACTTTCTTATGGCCGGTACCTTCCAATTGTTCTTTTTCATGGAATAGCTCTTCGTAGAGCTTTTCGCCGGGCCGCAAGCCAATGTACTCAATATGGATGTCTTCACCAGGAATTTTTCCCGAGAGACGAATCATCTGTTCTGCCAGGTAGCTGATCTTCACTGGTTCACCCATATCCAGTACAAATATCTCACCCCCCGCTACCCAAGACAACTGTTTGCATAATAAGCTGAGAGGCCTCGGGAATTGTCATGAAATAGCGCTCCATCCGGGGGTCAGTCACG
The DNA here is from genome assembly GCA_963797085.1 of uncultured Gammaproteobacteria bacterium. Lineage (GTDB taxonomy): Bacteria > Pseudomonadota > Gammaproteobacteria > Chromatiales > Chromatiaceae > JASJBU01. The sequence continues at coordinate 13,307 of CAWCOA010000006.1, read as the reverse complement.
GTAACTGGCCCACCTGTGGCGATCTGTTTTCTAAATAGTGGGATGACACTACCAGTAGAGCCAAGCACATTACCAAACCGAACAGTAATATAATTTGTTTTAGAGTGCGCATTTAAATTTTGGCAGAAAATTTCAGCAGTGCGCTTGCTCGCCCCCATCACATTGGCCGGGTTTACCGCTTTATCTGTGGAAACCAATACGAAAGTCTTACTACCTGTTTTGTCAGCAGCCTCAGCAACATTTCTCGTACCCAAAACATTATTTCGAAGTGCCTGACGAATCTGCGGTTCGAGCATGGGTACATGTTTATAGGCAGCGGCATGAAAAACCACATCGGGGCGATGACGCGCGAAAACATCCTCTACATAAACTCGGTCGGTGACATCACCAAGATGGCACTGCAATTCAAGCTCTGGAAAGGTTTTTAATAACTCCATTTCAATGGAGTAGAGGTTGAGTTCACTATTTTCGAGGATAACCAATCGAGTTGGTTTCAGTCTTGCCAATTGACGGCATAGTTCAGAACCAATAGAGCCGCCGCCGCCTGTTACGAGAATGGTCTTGCCTGATAATGCATCACAAATAGCCGGCCAATCCAATGAGACGGGATCGCGGCCAAGCAGGTCTTCGATGGAGACTTCTTGAAGGTCATTCAAGCGTATATTTCCAGACATCAGATCTTTAAGCTGTGGGACAGAGCGAAAAGGGACGTTTGTCTGCTCACATATCGAAACAATTTGTCTCATCCGCCTGGAAGAAGCTGAGGGAATAGCCAGCATAATTATGTCAATGTTATGCTTCACAACAAATTTTGGTAAGTCAATGATAGGGCCTTCTATTGGGATCCCGTGAAGTTCTCTGCCCCTACGGCGGGATTTGTCATCTACAAATACAACCGGAAAGTAACGAATCACTACGATTGCGGAGGATATCTCTTGCCAGCATTTCCCCTGCTTTTCCCGCACCTATAATTAGAATACGTTGACCAGGGCGACGATATAGATGATGGTCTTTAAACCATCTATACAATAGCCTTGGACCACTGAGAAACATTACCAGCAGTATTGTATAAATAATTGGAATTGAACGAGGGATCCCACCATTGATTGAAAAAAAGATGATGGGTGCGATGCAGACTATAGCACCGACCACAACAGCCTTGATAATTCGGATAATGTCGGGAAGCGATGCAAACCGCCATATACCACGGTATAGTCCAAACACTATAAAGCTGGATACCTGAATAGGAAGGATGATGGCAAGAGATAGCAATGCGTTTTCCAAGGCTGTAGGTGGTATAGGGCCAAGGTTGTAACGAAGCCAGAGGGCTAGAAACCATGAGATAGGAATCATCAAAGCATCATGTATAAATGCAGCGCCCTGAGATCGAAGACGATGTGGTATAAATTCCTTGTTCATTCTCTACCTTTATACTTACGAGTATGTAAAAAAACACTTTGCGGTAGCCCTTGTGCACAATTAAGTCTTACCAGATCGGCCTATAACTATAGAGAATTATATCATCACCGCTTTTACCACGACCTAATGTACATATCAAAACGCCCGAGTGATTATACTTCCTGTAACTCCCGCGCCCCAGCCTTAAAATGGAACGCCAGCCACATAATAGGTGAATATGCGATAACTATCCCGAGAGAACCATCTAGCCATCCTACTGTAACCAACGCTGCTATCGGCAACAGCCAGAACAGATTAATGCCACCAAAGGCAAGCGACACCGGATAGTGTGCACCAAACTTGCGCGAGGCATACTGGTAAGCGTGGCTACGGTGCGCCTCATAGAACTTATCTCCTCGCCTGACTCGTCGTAGCAATGTTACTGTCGCATCGACAATGAAAGCACCAAGCAGTATCAACCAAGCCCAAAACAGTTCTGGGGCAACCCAGGCAGCCTGGATAGAAAACACCCCGAGTACAAGTCCGATAAATCCACTGCCTGCATCACCCATGAAAATTTTGGCCTTCGGAAAATTCCAGAAAAGAAAGCCGACGACTGCAGCCATTAGCACGAGCGGTAATTCCCACTCAGAACCACCGGCCTCAGACAACCCATACAGCACAGCCCCACCCAGGCAGACAGTCACTGCCTCAATACCGTATCCATGAAGTTATACAGGTTGATTAGCCAAACCAGAGATAAGTTGCTAAGAGATCCCCTGTCCAACCTAGATTAAAAGTCAATTCAAAAAGAGATAAACGAGAAGCCACCTAGCCAGGATAAAAGCCATCCAGCAGCAATAAAATGTATAAGCAAGCAGCAATGCGGCCATGGTCATCCATAAAGCCAATTATCGATACTTATAGACCAGCATCAGTTAATGCCATAAAAGAACCAATCTAATCACAAAGGTAATCATGAAGATAATACTTACCGCCTTGATGAATAAACATCGAGTGTGAACTAAGCCTCGACCTGAGGTATGGCTGCAGGAGGTTGGGGTACGGTGCTATTCAAGTTACTAGATAAGAATTACCGTAGAATTGCAACAATTGATTTTAAAATTAAACTCAAATCTAACCAAACACTTCGCTCATTTACATAACGAACATAAAACCTAAGCTTTATAGGTATAATCTCATTGATATATTTATCAACAGGATTGGCGACACCCTGTAATAGTTTATTTTCATCCCAAAACTCAATAGATGCAAAGTCAGTAATTCCTGGTGGGACTGACAGCACTAATTCTCGCATTTCCAAAGGCCAATAAGCGACATACTCAGGAACCTCCGGCCTTGGCCCAACCAAACTCATTTCCCCGGTAAAGACATTAAACAGCTGAGGTAATTCATCCAGTTTATATTTTCTTAAAAAACGACCACTTCCGGTTATTCTTGGATCATTTCCGACTGTTACCTTAGCACCTAAAGATTCCGCATCAATTACCATAATACGAAATTTATAAATGTGAAATGGCACGCCATATCTACCTACTCGTTCCTGCCTGAAAAAAACTGGTCCACTGGAGCCTATTTTTATCCAAACGGCAATTAGAGCAAATGCTGGAAGCATAACTAACAACCCAGGTACAACAAAAAACAAATCAAAGATGCGTTTAAAAATCATTGACCTGTCAGGATTTTCTTGACAGCTGTAACTACACTTTCAGCATCATGATCACTCATTTTAGTATAAAGCGGCAAGCTCACCGAATATTCATAAGCATGAAGAGAATTGGGAAAATCGTATGGTTTAAGCTTGTACGTATCACGCCAGTAAGGGTGAAGATGCAGTGGAATAAAATGAACGCTACAACCTATGCCTTTGTCAGACATCAAGTTTATAAATTCGTTACGCCCCACTGAAAGCGCCTCTGACAATCGTATAACATACAAGTGCCAAGAATGTTGATCACCCTTTGGTGCGTGGGGTGGTAACAGTATCGGTAATCGATTCAGTTCACAGTCGTAATACTCAGCTAGTTCCTGTCGTCGTTTTTGAAATTTTACTGCCTTCTTGAGTTGATGAATACCCATTGAAGCAGCTGATATCGGTCATATTATATTTAAACCCAGGGGCAACCACATCATAATGAAGATGGTTTTGTTGACTGATACCGGTCAAATGCATCTCGACTAATTCCATGTAGACGCATAATTCTACAGCGTTCAGCAATATTTTTATCTCTGGTCAGAATCAAGCCCCCTTCACCGGTGGTAATTGTTTTGGTTGCATAAAAACTATATACCGTAACATCAGACCGTAGTGTACCAATAAGACAATCTTTATAAGTTGTTGGTAAAGCATGGGTGGCGTCTTCGATAATTTTAAGATTGTGTCGTTCAGCGATTTCAAAAATCGCATCCATATCGCAAGCTAGGCCAGCAAAATGAACTGGTATTATTGCTTTAGTGTGTGATGTGATTTTTTCTTCAATCTTAGTAACATCTATGTTGAAAGAGTTAGGATCGATATCAACAAATACTGGATGAGCACCAAGATATCGAATTACTTCGGCTGTTGCGGTAATGTGTGTGATGTTGTAATTACTTCATCACCTGATTTAATACCTACAGCCTCTAGAGCTAGATGCAAACCGGCTGTTGCTGAATTTACTGCAATAGCATCAATATCTCCACCAACAAAATCAATGAAGCTCACTTCTTTCAAACCTCCTTGTCTTTGGGCCTGGTTGTAATCCAACCTGATCTTAGAGAATCTACAACCTCTGCTATCTCATCCTCCCCTATATCAGGCAGTGCAAATCGAATAAAATCGGTCATATAAAATCCTGCGGGTTATCAATAATTAAGCTGCGATTAAAATACGACTCTTTTACTGAAGGGTCAGAAAAGTATTTTTTGTCTATATCCAACACACTACCAACAACTTTAGCAGGCGAGCCATCAACAATAGAAAAATCTGGTACTGATTTCGTAACAATTGACCCAGCTTTTATTAAACAACCTTTTCCAATATTCACACTAGGAAAAACAACTACCGAATCACCAATAAAAGAAAAATCACCTATATGAACTGCCCCTTGTATATAGCCAACTCTATTATCAGTTGACAAGTATGATTCACCCAACAACCGGATTGAAATATGACTACTATGTGTATAGATAGATATATGCGAGCCTGTTTGGACGCAGTTGCCAATTTTAATTTTATTGCTAGCATCAGAGTAACACAATAATGACCAATCCAAACATTATTACCAATATCTAATTGATTTCTATGTACAATCTTCGTTGATGAGCTAATTCGTGTATTCTTCTTAAATCTTTTTGTACACTATTATAAAACCCGTAAACCATGAATGGCTGGTGAATAACCGAAAGTATATTCTGAATAATTGAAATTAGGTAACCTAGGGGAGATAAATAAATCCTTTTCAACATTAATCAGTTTCCTGCTTTGCGTTTTGGATAACCATAACTAGTTTATTAAGATTAACGTCTTTTGATAGATTATGTTTTGCATAATCTAGATTATTTAAACCCATCTTTGTTAAAACGCTTACATCAGAATTCAATGCTTCACTCATGCAATTCATAAGATCCTGCTCATTCTCAGGCTCAACAATCCAATCCACCATGGCTTTGTTCGATAATACTGGCAACTTCGCTATCTTTATCCATGGTAGCAATAATTGGTTTTCCGGAAAACATGTAAGCCGTCATTTTTGATGGTAATGCTGTACCAGAAACTCCTTTTTTAAGGGGAGCAATAGAACATCTGCCATTGATTGAATCTCCGGAACCTTGTCTGGAGTAACCTCGAAAAATCTAATGTCATTTACATATTTTTTTGCATCAGTAATACAGGCTTGTTTATCTGACCCATTACCTGCGATGATTAAACAGGCATTGTTTAAGTTAGACTTACCAAATGCATTTACCAACAACCTAACACCCGCTGTAGGATTAATGCTTCCTAAATATAAAAAGCAAAATTTATTACCTTCAATATAATTAAAATTCTTTTTAAAACTTAGAAATGCAGCATCATTTTGCCAGTTCCTAATAATAGTGATATTTTCACTACTTATGCCCCTTGTTTGCTCAAGGTAAGTTTTCATCTGTTCAGAGATTGTTATGATTTTCTTTGCTTTATGTAAAGTATTTCTGTCAATTGGTAGTATAAGCTTTCGTATTGTAAAACCAAGAATACCTAATTTACTACTTAGTGATTCAGGATAAATATCCTGCACATGTATAACAAAAGGGATACGATATTTTGAAGCTGTATTTGCCAGCAAATATTGGGCAAACAAGGGCCAAACATTTCCATAAATTACTTCAATATCCTGATGATTATTTTCAATATAATGTTTGGCGTGACGACCCAAGCTATAGCTCTCCCTTAATCGACCTAAAATCGCCGATCTAGGATAAGTAAAAGAATTTAGAATTACATGTTTAAAGCGACTATTTGTTTTGTGGCCTGGATTGAATTTCATGCCATAAGGTCGAGTCGGCTCTGGTGTAATTACAACGACGTCATTGCGATATGAAAGTTCAGAAGCTATATCGAATGACAAGTTTGCCGAAACAACAGGTTCTGGAGGAAATAATGCTGATACAATCAAAATCATAGATTAATATTTCTTCCAAACTACACGATTTACGTAATCAGTATAACTATGAATAATCCGTATTATCTTATCGGAGACATTCGGCATAGAATAATCACCTACTTGTCGTAGTAATCGATCATCACCTCTAGATTGACTTTCTAAAATCGACAGTGCTTGCATGACTCTCTCAGCCTTCAAACCAACCATCATGACAGAGGCCTCTTCCATAGCCTCTGGTCGCTCATGGGCTTCACGTAAATTAAGTGCAGGGAAATTCAGAATAGAAGACTCTTCATTAATTGTTCCGCTATCCGACAAGGATGCTTTGGCAGAAAGTTGAAGTTTGTTGTAATCCTTGAAACCAAGAGGCTTCAACAGTCTCACCAATGGGTGGAATTTAACACCCATGGTATCAAAACGCTTCTGGGTACGCGGGTGTGTAGAAACAATGACAGGCAACTGGTAGGTTTTAGCTATTGTATTGAGTGTTTCCACCAGATTTAAAAAGTTTTTATCTGAATCTACATTTTCTTCACGATGTGCGCTTATTATAAAAAATTTGTATTTTTCTATGCCCAACCGTTCAAGCACATCAGAAGCTCCTATGCCCTCATGATAAGCGTTCAAAACCTCGAACATTGGACTGCCGGTTTTAATCACCATATCAGCTGGCAATCCTTCACCTAAAAGATAATCTCGCGCGATACTGCTGTAAGTTAGATTAATATCAGCCATATGATCAACTAATCGGCGATTAATTTCTTCAGGAACACGCTGATCAAAACAGCGATTACCTGCCTCCATGTGGAATGTCGGAATCTTGAGACGCTTAGCAGGTAAAACAGCCATACAACTGTTAGTATCGCCAAGCACCAACAATGCATCGGGATGTACTTCAGTCAATACTTTATCAACCGCAATAATGACATTGCCAATCGTTTCGGCACCGCTTTGACCTGCTACACTCAAAAAATAGTCAGGCTTACGAATACCTAAATCTGTAAAGAAAATCTCATTAAGTTCGTAGTCATAATTTTGACCAGTATGAATCAATATATGATCACAATATACATCCAGCTTCGCCATCACCCGTGATAAACGGATAATTTCTGGACGAGTGCCAACTACGGTTACAACTTTTAACTTCTTCATGCTAATAATTTACAACGGCCTTGTGTAAGTATCTGAAGACTTCCTATCAAATATCTCATTTGCCCATAGCATTACAAACATTTCTTCGTCACCAATATTTGTAATATCGTGTGTCCAACCGGGAACGGTTTCTACAACAGTGGGTTTGGTTCCTGCTGTTCTCAACTCATAAAACTCATCAGTCATAATATGGCGAAACTTGAATAGGGCCTCTCCTTTTAGCACCAAAAACTTTTCAGTTTTAGTGTGATGGTAATGACCACCACGTGTGATGCCGGGATGCGCGCTGAAATATGAAACCTGCCCGCTGTCTTTAGTTTTAAGCATTTCCACAAATACGCCTCTTGTATCGCCGTGTTTGATTAAGTCATATGAAAACTTTTCAGGTGGAAAATAACTTAAATAGGTTGAATGTAAAGCACGATCAAAACCTGTACCAACTCGCTCTGTTACTAAGGTCTTTCTGCTTGCCTTAAAATTATAGATTTTTTCAGCCAATGACCCAACAGTCACTTCATATACAGGATTAACGTCACAATAAGCATCATTAACAACAGCCCCATCCATGATGGAGATAAACCGATTGATAACATCGTCCACATAGACGAGATTTATTAATGCCAATGGGTCATTGATTATAATGGGTATGTTAAAAGCAATATTATGACAAAATGTTGCCACTGCTGAGTTGTAGTTTGGTTTACACCACTTACCAAAGACATTGGGTAATCGGAATAAAAAAACTGGGTTTCCAGTTCGCTTAGATAATGCTAACAATGCTTTCTCAGCAACTAATTTACTCTGACCGTAGGGGTTGTTTAATTCAGCCTGGATAGAGGAACCAAACACGATGGAAACATTCTTCCCCGAATCCTCAATAAGAGAACATAAAGTAACTGAAGATCTGCGTTTCCCTTTTTGAATTCCTCCACATTCTTGGGCCTATATCACTCCGGCCAGATGAAATATAAAATCCACTCCGTGAATCAACTCTGAGAGATCAAGATAAAGATTGATCGCGAGTAAAGATAACTACATCAACATCTTGACGTTCAGACAGATGAGCCAATAAATTTTTTGCTATAAAACCATTAGCTCCTGTAATTAAAACCTTCATCCTTATTCCTCAGGCACTACTTGCTCTCCACGAACAATCGCCGGCATAAATTTTAGTTTCATTAAAAGATTTTTCATACCATCAACATCTAATCTTTCAGTGTTATGAGAGTTATAGTCTTCCATGCGAGAAATAATCTCTCTTCACCCATCTCTACAAATTTTGAATAATTCAAATCTCGTAAATCTGGAGGAACACGAAAATATTCTCCCATGTCTTCGGCACTAACCATCTCTTCACGACTCAACAAGGCTTCATACAACTTTTCACCATGGCGAGTACCTATAATATCAATCGGGAAATCTGGTTTCCCCATCAGTTCAACCAAAGCTCTGGCCAAAAATTCAACCGTTGCTGCGGGTGATTTTTGCACAAAAATATCACCGTTATTAGCATGCTTAAATGCATACAAAACCAGATCAACCGCATCCGCTAGCGTCATCATGAATCGAGTCATATTTGGATCGGTTACGGTTAGAGGTATACCAGCTCTAATCTGCTCAATAAACAGTGGTATCACGGAACCACGGGATGCCATGACATTGCCATAACGAGTGCCACATATGATGGTTTTAGTATCATCGACATTTCTCGATTTAGCCACCATGACCTTTTCCATCATTGCTTTTGAAATACCCATTGCATTGATTGGATATACAGCCTTATCTGTACTCAAACAAACCACTTTTTTAACGTTATTTTGAATTGCTGCCTCAAGGACATTTCTGTGCCTAATACATTTGTTTTTACCGCTTCCAGGATGGAATTCACACGAAGGAACCTGCTTTAAAGCCGCGGCATGAAAAATAAAATCACACCTCGAGTTGCATTTAATATACTTTGATAATCACGAACATCTCCAATATAAAACTTTAATTTAGAGTTCGTATATTTTTTTCGCATATCATCTTGCTTTTTTTCATCTCTACTAAATATTCTTATTTCAGCTAAATCCGTATCTAAAAACCTATTTAGTACAGCATTCCCAAAGGAACCTGTACCACCTGTAATTAATAAATTATTACTTTTGAACATGACTAGCCTTTAATTTAATTAATAACTGTTTTAGTTGTTCGAAAAATAAACTTTTTAAAATATGTCATCATTGAGTGAAGGAAACATAAACTCGAAAAATTTTTTGTTCTTTGAATCGAAACCAATACAGCAATCGAAATAGATTTGGTTGTATACAGCTTCTAGATAAAATTGTTGATTTTCTTGCCAAACAAATATTATTTGAAATGGCCTCGATTAAAATTTCACTGAACATATCCCTGTTGATATACGGTGAATAGTTTTCGATGCAATCTTTTAGTATGTAATTTTAGATGAAAACTTGAATTCCCTTGACTTCTGAAGCATCTTTATGATATCTGATATTTTCTCTGGTTCCCGAGACTCAAAAGGAACAGATTGTTTTCTTTTGAACTGGATTTAGTGAATGGACAGACATTTTTCGATTATTTGACTCATAAGTTCAAATACGAACTCAGTTTTTGTTGGCATATATTTTTTCTAAATATTCTTTAGTGTAAAGACTATTTACATAAAAAACATCACCTACTACTAGCCCCAGCAGGCATTCTAAAGGAATACTCAAGCCCGTGAGGAATACATATACTTTTTAATCCATGTTTCAAACACAGCCTCTTTCTAAAAGAGCAAATCTATCCTCTTATTACCTGTATAAAAAGTGGCTGCACTATAGCGCTTAAACAATCTTTCTACATAAAATTGTAAGTTAACTTTATGTGGGATTCGCTTGATATAATATTTTATCACATCACAGGCTAACAAAAAGCCAAGCATCTTTTTTGCGTCTTTAAACAGTGCAAAAAATTCTAAAATCCCAAAAAACGGTACATAAAACAAAGATAATAACTTTATCTTCAGGGGCGTTTGATAAATACTCAGTAAACCAGATGATTTAAATATTAAATCATCACAAAAAAACACCACCCCTTGAGCCTCTAGAAAAGACATCTTTGATAATGTGGCTGGTGCTCTTATAACTGCAAATGCATTAGCGTATGGAGTATAAATCTTGTAATTTCTAAATCTAAATATCGTGAAAACAGGCAATATGATCAACAATGCAAACATTATAAAAAAAGAAATCAATAAAAGGTACAAAGCCCTTATAAAGAAACCTGACTTTCTAAGGATTGAAAACGATATTCCACTCTTTTTTGCCGCTTCAAACCAGAAAAGGCCTTTCCAGCCTTTAATAAAAACTTTTTCAATAAGAGATTTTTTTATAAAACTGTACTTCTCAAAAAAAGGAAGATAATAATATAAAAAAATCTCATTAGTATAATCCGTCATTCCTCCATACTTATTGGACAGGTTGTTTACTTCCTCAAGAAATTCAAGATTATAAACATCTGATGTATCGACAAGATTACCTTCCTCGTCAGTCACTTGACTTTTATTAACCAGGAGAAATTTCATAATTCATACAAGTCCAATTTACTATGCCGGAAATTGATTACTTCATGACAAGCCCACTTATTCCAATACTCACACAGCCCAATGATTAGTAAATACATAACATATATATCCGATTACTTGTCACTTGTTAAACGTACTACTATGTAATTAAGAATATACTAGGTCTTTAAATATTTGAAAATTCCAATCATGTGTGTCGTGACGCGTAGGATGCGAATTAGGACATTCCAGCCCCTCTTTCGCTCTTGCTTGTCACGACAGTCTATTGTGCCCAGCCGCCCTATGTCCCTGTTGCTTCGCCAGACTAATAACTCGATCGGTTTACGCTACACAGTACTCTTTCAAATTGTTGGAAGTTGTATCGGATGCACTCTGTGTATTGCCTTCTCAGGCTACGTGATCTCTCGGTCCCTTTTTACTTCGGCAATGCGCTCGTGTCTTTAATTCCCGGGGACTACGCGACCTCGCTTCGCTCTCCATGGCGCGTAGCACTAGTGTGCAGTTATCACAAAGCTTATTCAACCCTTCGACTCTTATGCGCGTCGTAAGTCCAGATTTGCTTCATTACAATCAAAAACTAATCAGTTATAGTGATTCAGCTAATCATGATTATCTTCCCATTTATAGAGATGCATTGAACAAACGCAAACGAAAATCCAAAACCATATGCTGGAACAAAATAAAAGACAGTATTATATTGTTTTAAACAAAAAACAGATTGTGTTATTTCATGATTTGTATTGAACATACTTGACCCTGTAATCCATCTTGCCTCACAGAAACACGTTTGCCAAAGAACAATAATATAAATTTATATATGAGGTACACCAATAAAAATGTAAGTAAAAGCCTAATTAATCTGATATCAAAAACTCCACCCCTTACAAATTGCACGGCATTTACCCCACAATAAATTAAGAAAAACTTTAAATATGTCTTTTTTACTGCGTACAGAGAATGAAAATATCCAAACGAGTAAATAAAGTACAATACCGGTATGAAAATAAAATAATACGACATTATTATACCTGCTATATAAAGACCAAAAGTATATGTTGATCCAGTTGCTGCAACTTCAGGGTACACGTGCCTGAATTTTCTGCATTTCTAAATAGGCTTATCTGGAAAAAAATATCTTGGTATAAAAAAATTAGATATATCTTCGAGTAAGCATGTATAACATGCACCATTTTTATTCCAGTAATCAATAGAGTCTGCTATAGCATAAACCTGATTAAGATCAGCGGTACTGGAAGAACTTTCTAAATATTTTGATAAACTATCAGCACCGCTTCGATAAAAAGTGTTATATAAAAGCGTTGAAGAAATAATTATAAAAATCACTCCTCCCATAAACACTACATTTTTCCCTCTCCATATGACGCCATAAATAAGAATAAAGAGAAGTAAATACGTAACTACATTTCCTCTACTTCCTGTGGCTGCATTAATTAAAATTAATGCTAATACACAAAATATTTTGAATTTCGAGTAACCATTCAAATAAATATCATAAAGGGCGACAAAAACAAATGCTTGCAGGAAAAAAAATATCCACGCTGTTCCAACTTTTGATTGAGCATAAAATATTTGGTTAAATTTATATACATATGATACATCAAAGCTTCCAAACACATTGAAAACTAGAAAAAAGAATATGGAAATTGCAGCTATTAATAAGAGTATGTAACCCTTCCTGTTGATTTCCAAGCCATACAAATACGGGGTAGTACTCAAACGGCTTATATTTTTTGCTCTCCTCTTTACAAACTGATAAAACAACAATAATACGAACAGCATGGCTATATCGATTATAATTATGTAGAAAATATACGATAGAGGAAGAGTCCCATCACCTCTATCTAATAGGTAGATAGATAAAAATAGCGTTATAAAGAAGTAAAAAAACTATTGGAGATACAAAAAAGAAATGTCAATAATAATTTCACAAATCTATCCTATATATCTCGAGGGTAAGCGGAAATTACTCACCACGTTCATAGTATTTTATCTACCTAGTATACCTTAACAAACAGTGCGTAACTTATAGTTACAATAATTAAAGCTATTCCCATGCTCAACCATACGATGAATCTTGAGCATGTTCTGTATCATCATCAACTTCCATTGCCCAACCACCTAGTGTTTGCCCCTGAGACTGAATCGCTTGATCCCTATGGCATCGGTGATAAGACCTAATACGGCTTCTACCATTCCGAAATGTTTTCTTTAGCTGAGTCGACCCCTTTCTGAATCGATTTTCTGTTTGATCCGTTCAATCAGACATAACTCTCTATACTTCGGTGATTCCGCGTTTGATGTTGATCTGTTGCGGTGTCGTCTGCTGTGTATTTCTCAAGAAGTGTTGCTTGAGCTTGCAGCTGGGGCAGTCCTTTTCATATTATCGTTCTCTGTCCTTTTACCTTGCCATCGTCCGTTACCCTTGGCTGCTTGCTTTGGTGTGTTTATTTTATCAAAGTAAGTGTTTTTCTACAGTTACAACTTCAACCATAAATGCACAATAGCTTTTGAAAATCTAATTA
>CAWCOA010000005.1:0-53232 GCA_963797085.1 uncultured Gammaproteobacteria bacterium | reverse complement strand
CGGCAACTGTGTGTGAATTGAACGCCATCCAACACTAAGGTAGATGATGGGGAAGCAGGCCCCTTAAATAAAATCTATCCTCACCCAAAAAATATCTGCGGGACACGTCAAGCTTATTCCGCTATAACGTCGTGCATGGAATCATCTGCGCACAAACGTTACAGCGGTCGGGCATTTTCTCGGGAAGATATCGAGCAGGTCCAGGCACTCATCGGGGCCAATCCCCAGGCAAACCGTCAGCAGCTGTCCTATCGGGTATGCGAACACTTTGCTTGGCGCAAACCGGACGGTAGCCTGAAGGATATGAGCTGCCGGGTGGCGCTGTTGCGCATGCACCGCGAAGGGTTGATCGAGTTACCGGCGCCACGACACAAGGTCAATCCGTGCCGATCCTTTTCCCGGCGTACGGCTCAGGCGGAACCCGGCCCATTGCTCGAAGGCGTGGTGCATGAACTGTCGGCGTTGCACCTGGAAGTCGTGGGACGCCAGAATGGCGCACTGTGGAACGAGTACATCGATCGCTATCATTATCTGGGCTACAAACCCCTGCCGGGCGCCCAGCTGCGTTATTTTGCCACTGCCGGAGAACAGGTCGTGGCGCTGTTGGGCTTTGGCGCCGCGGCCTGGATGACAGCGCCGCGGGATGCGTGGATTGGCTGGAGCGCAGCACAGCGCGAACGCAACCTCAGCGGGGTGGTCAACAATGCCCGGTTTCTTATTCTGCCCTGGGTGCGGGTCAAGTCGCTGGGCAGTAAACTGTTATCGATGGCGGCGCGGCGGTTGCCGCAGGACTGGGAGGGCCGCTACGGCTACCGTCCGGTGCTGCTGGAGACCTTTGTGGAGAGCGGGCGTTTTGCGGGGACCTGCTATCGGGCGGCGAACTGGCGCTGGCTGGGGCAGACGCAGGGCAGAGGTAAGCTGGGGGATCATCGCCTCGGCCAGGTGCCGATCAAGGACGTGTGGGTCTACCCGCTGGTGCGCAATGTCCAGGGGGCCTTATGTCGATGAAGGGTCCCCAACCGACCGAGATCGATGATACCGAAGTCGAGCAGCTGATGGACAAGGCGCAGCAAGGGCGCTTGACGGCTCAGGAGCAGAAGCGGCTGATTCCCTTGCTGAAGACCCTGCTGTGGCTGCAACAGTCCCTGCTGACGACCCGCATCAGTCTATCGAAATTGAAGCGGTTGCTGTTCGGCAAGCGGACCGAAAAAAGCCAGCGCCCATCGAAAGGTCCGAACACAGACAACGATGACGGCGCGAGCGATCCGGATAGCCAGCCGGAGACCGGGACGGGTCCCGGGACACCATCGGAGGATCAGGGCGTGGCTTCGTCCCCACCCACCTCGACCCATCCATCGCAGGATGAGCAGAGATCCCACGGTGGGCATGGTCGCCGGGCGGCCGCCGACTATCGCGGCGCCGAATGGATTGTTTGTCCCGTACTTGAGCACCAGCCGGGCGAGGCTTGTCCGCGGTGCGAAAGGGGACGCTTGTATGCTTTTCGCTCCTTGGTCCGCCTGCGTTTTACCGGTCAACCCCTGGCCCAGGTCACCGGCTATGAACTCGGTCAGTTGCGCTGCAATAGCTGCGGCGCCCTCTGGGTGGCCTCGATGCCGCCCGAGGCCCCGCCAGAAACCTATGACATTAGCCTCAAAGTGAACCTGACGGTGGCCCATTATCATTTGGGCCTGCCGTTCAAACGCATCGAATCCTTCCAGAACCTGGTAGGCATGCCCTTACCCGATGCGACCCAATGGGAGTTGGTGGAAGAAGTCGCTGACGCTGCCTATCCGGTCTACGAGGCGCTGAAGCACCTCGGCGCTAACCAAGCCTTGGTCTATCAAGACGACACCGGTGCCCGGGTGTTATCCTTGATCCGGGAAAACCACAGCGAACCACCGCCGTCACGCCAGGGCATGTACATCTGCAATTCGAAGGCGAACATCGGATCTGTCTCTACCTGACCGGCCGACAACACGCCGGGGAAAATCTGGATGATATTCTGGCCTATCGGGATCCTGAGCTACCGCCGATACAATGGATGTCGGACGGCTTGGCGGCCAATACCCCCCAGCAGCATCAAGACCAAACCCTCGATCTCAACTGTCTGGTCCATGGTCGGCGGAAATTTGTTGAGATCGATGCGTTTTTTCCCGACCAGTGCGCCCGGGTGATCGACGCCATCGGCGAGGTCTATGCGCACGAGGCCGAGTGTCAAAAACAACGGTTCACGCCGGATCAACGCCTCGCCTACCACCAGCAACACAGTCGTGCGCTGATGGACGATCTCAAGGCCTGGATGGAACAACAGCTCGAGGACCGTTGTGTAGAACCGAACAGCAGCTTAGGTGGCGCCTTCCACTATCTGCTCAAGCGTTGGCAGGCCCTGACCCGTTTTCTCACCGTGCCCGGTGCGCCGCTGGATAATAACAGCGCCGAAAGAGCGCTCAAAATGATCCTGCGGTATCGGAAAAACAGCTTGTTCTACAAGAACGAGCACGGCGCCTATGTCGGTGATGTGCTCACCAGCCTGATCGAGACCTGTCGGCTCGCCGGCATCAATCCCTTGGACTATCTCAGGGCGTTGATGGAAAACCGGTCCGCGGTGTTCGCCGATCCCACCGCCTGGTTGCCCTGGAACACTCAGGACACCCAGGATGGCGTCAAGCAAGACCTGCCGTTACGCCACCCGCCGCCAGTCCTCGGCCAGTTTCACCGTCTTGGGGTTACCGTTCCACAATAAGATCTGCAGCTCCCGCGCGGAGAGCCGCTCGCTGGCTTGTGGTGTGGATGGCCACCAGTTCAGCCGCCCTTGGGACAAGCGTTTCTGACACAGCCAGAATCCCTGACCATCGTAGCTCAGGAGTTTCAGTGCACTGCCCCGACGGTTGCGAAAGACAAAGATGGCCCCAGCCATCGGATCTTCCCGCAGCCGTTGCCGGCACAGGGCGGCTAAGCCGTCGATACCGCGGCGGAAATCCGCCGGCTCACAGGCCAAAAAAATCCGGCTTTGTGGAGTCAATTGCAACATGCTCAGACCCCCATGAAACGCTCGACCAGCGCCAGCCGCTCTGCGCCCTGCGTGGGCTGGATGCGCAGACGCCACCCGTCCGGGCGTTCCAGTTCCAGCCACCCAGCAGAGGCTGCCGGCTCCGGGGTCCGATCCATGCGCTGAGGGTTGATCTCCACAAACGCCGTTGCCCCTGCAGCATCTGGCTGGCGTTGGCCTGCCTCGATGCGCCTGCGGCGTTTGTTGAAGTCGGTACTGCTGAGGTGCAGGGTGCGGGTGACCTGTGTGACCCCATAGGTGCCCACCAGGCTGATCGCCTCACGCCACAGCTGATCCGGTATCCGTTCCCCGGGCTGCTTCATGTGGCGCCACTGCTGGAAATGGTCGGCCACTTCTGGCAGGGTTAAACTGGACTCAATGGCTGTTTTCATACGATCTCCGACGGTTGTTATTGACCGTCTGTATCGTAATCAGCTCAGTGTCAATGGGTCACGCACACTTGCCGGAACAACACGAAAGTTCAGGGGACAGTATACCGATTAACATTGTATTAATGTGTGCCCTGCTGTCGCCTGATGATAGTGCATCACCACCCTTCACCTCAATGACCGCTTTCTCGGCTTGATAAGAGATGTTAATTGCCTGAGGCCAATGACCGCTCTGTCGGCAATTCTATCATCGAATATCAGAATTCGTGGATAGATAGAGAGTACCAAATCAAACTGTGAATCCAACAGGTCGTTCGAGCACAGAGTACAACAACTTCAGAATGGCCAGCTTTACAGATATGGACAGTGGGACACACATCATTTTGTTAGCGACCATCGGCTGAGATAGAAGCGTTACCATACCCATTACACCTTCGTTACCCTCCGAATCGACACTCGTCCGAGTGGTCTTGCCCGTTAAAAGGTCATGCACAAAGATATCGTAAGCCTCGTTAGTATCTTCTGGTACCAGATCGCTGGAGTATG
The DNA here is from genome assembly GCA_963797085.1 of uncultured Gammaproteobacteria bacterium. Lineage (GTDB taxonomy): Bacteria > Pseudomonadota > Gammaproteobacteria > Chromatiales > Chromatiaceae > JASJBU01. Next base: position 49,248 of record CAWCOA010000005.1, on the reverse strand, counting down.
AAGAGAAAGCCACGTATCGGCCAACTGCGGAGATCGAAGGTGAACCACTCCAGCGGTTGCCTTTGTTGCCTCCCGAGTCCTTCACTCTTTCTTCAGACTTTAATGACTGCATCGAATAAAAAAAATCTTTTCGGGAGGGTGCCGTACTCTTCCCGTCAATAGCCCACTGATTGTTTGTCCTCAGCTTCAGTTTTTCATACATCGCTGGGTTTTTTACTCATACCATTATGGGTATCTTGACAATTGACCAGTGTCTGCTCCACCGGCTAAAGGCTGGTGGCTTCGGGTTACGGCTGAAAGCCGGATGGAGCAGTCATAGTTATTGTTCGATGCTTTTATTTGTTGCTCGGTGATCTGATAAATGATTCTGATACCCGCTCCATGCTGTAAACGGACATTGGCTATTCTTGCAAATGATGCGTATTCCGGACCAGAATGCAAACAGTACCAGAAAAGACAGCAATCAGTGTCATCGATAGTGTGACAGTCAGCGTTATGCGTCAGTCATGCGCGGGTGGAATCCATGCTCCTAGGATAATGCTCACCCCATCATCTGGATCTCGGCAATGATCGGATAATGATCTGAAGCGACACGCGACAAAGGTGTGTCGTGACGCCAGCAGCGCTGCAGTAAAGCAGGTGGACGACTGAAAACATGATCCAGGGTCAACAGGGGCCGCCTCCAGGTGGGGAAACTACGCACGGGTAAATGTTCGAAACCCAGCGCGGTTATCGGACGCAATTCCATGCCGCCGCGCCAAGCGTTGAAATCCCCCAGCAGCAGGTTCGGCCCTGACCTTACCGCGAGCCGGCTGCAAAGCTGGTCGATCTGCCTGCGTCTCTCTCGTCGCCCCAGACCCAGGTGGGTCGCGAAAATATGCAATCTCTGACCATCATCATCGAGCACAACATCCAACAAACCCCGGCGCTCACGTCCGGCAAATGAAAGATCATGCAATCGTTGTTCAACGATCCTGTAGCGCGACAATAAAACATTGCCGTAGCGCCCTGCCCCGCGTTCAAACAGCGTACCGTCCATGATCTGCATGTCCAAGGTCTTCTCCAAGTGGTGCTGCAACTCTCCCGCGGCATCCAGGGTAATTTCCTGTAGGGCGATGACCTGCGCATTCAGGGTTAACAGGACCTCCCCGATTCGCTCCGGCAGGAAGTGGCGGTCTCTGCCAATACAGTTGTGGACATTGTAGGTGGCGACGCGCAGCATTAATCCGCTTCAACGGCTGCGCAGCCAGCGCTTCGCCAACCAGGCGAACACAACCAACAAGCCGCCGACCCCGAGTGCAATGGCCACATTGGTGAATGAAGGTGCGGTCAGCGCTTCCCAGAGTGAGTTCGAAAACAGGGTGATGGCCCCCAGGCTCGGCGCCATACCGAGCAGGGTGCCGAGGAGGAACTGGCGGGCGCCCAGGTGAGAACTGCCTGCAACGAGATTGAAGACGGCGAAAGGAGCAATGGGCACCAGGCGCAGGATGGCCACCGCCACCGTACCGCGTTTTGCCAGGCGCTTGCTCAATTGCTCGAGGCGAGAACCACTCAAGCGCTCGATCGCCCCATGTCCCAGAAACTTGCCGCCAAAAAAACCGATCGCCGAGGCCCCCATGGCCCCGACGAGGACATAGATAAAGGCCTGCCAACCCTCGAATACCACCCCGCCGATGACGGCAAGCAGCGTCACGGGAACCATCAGCAGGCTAGCCAGGATGAATCCGCCGACCGCCACCGCCGCTCGAGCCTCGATCGATCCGATCGAGTATAGGTAGCGCCCGATCAGATCGGGCGACAGGATGTCTCCCAGAGGCGTCCAGCGCCAGGCGGAGGCAAGCCCCAGCAATAAGACCACCACCCCGGCAAACAGCAACAGACGCCGACGGCCCTGGGGCTTGCCGGATTGGGGCACATATTCCTCGACAAAATAGTCTGGGCTGAAGGGTTCAGGCGGATCGATCAACCCCGCGTCCGGCACCATCTCATCGACCTCTGGGGCGACTTCGCAATCGAGAGGTCGCAGACTGCGCTGCTCGCCCTGCAGGCTCTCTATCGCCTTGATCAGGCTGCCCTCGCCGGCCAATCTCTCTTGCATTTGTTGCGGTTCACAGTCCAGGTGCTCTGCGAGCAGACGTGAGCGCAGACCACTGATGTAGCGGGCAACCTCATCATCGGGCGCGCGGGACTCGATCGCCAGGTCACATTCCGTATCCAGCCCCATGGATCGGTTGCTGGCGTTGGATGATCCGATGCGCAGCAGGCGGTCGTCGACGATCAGCAGTTTGGCGTGAACACTGATGCAGGCATCGCCGAGACCGGGTTGATAGGGATAATAGATGCGCAGGTGATCGTGCCGGTCCGCCTCGCGCAGCCGTTCCACGATGCGCCCCCGCACCACGTCCATGGTGACCTGTTCCAACCAGCCGCCGGTCTTTTCCGGCAGCACCAAAACCACCTCCGGGCCGTCTGCTTGTGCAAGGCGCTCTGTCAGGGCCTCTTGCAAGCAATGTGCGGTGAGGTACTGATTTTCAATATAGATATGCCGCCGTGCCGACGCAATGGCATCGACGTAGAGTTGTTTCACCTCCTCAACCGCATTACGCCCGCGATAGCCGGGCTCGGTTCTGGCGATCGCCACCTGTACCTCGTCCAGTTCGCTGGCGACACCGCCGGGCCAGGGCGATTCCTCGACAACCTGCGGTGCGGCAATCTTCCGGCCACGGGCGCGGCGCCAGCGCTCGCGTGCCAGATCCCCCAGGCGGGCCGCCGTCTCGCCCTCGACCAGCAGCATCATATCGTGAAAAGGTGGGTAGGGCTTGCCGTTGGGATCGATGCGGCGCGGATCGTCGGGTTTATGCTCGGCGGTATCCCAGCGCCAGCGACTCAGGTCGATACCGCCAACGAAGGCCACCCGATCATCGATCACCACGACCTTCTGATGGTGAGAAGCCCCCTTGGGATGGTCGCCGTCGAGACGGAAATGAAACCGCGGCGGCGCCTGCATGCGCAATCTCAGCGCCGGCAGCAGTTCGCGCTCGGCGGCGTAAATCATGTTGAAATCCCAGGACAGCAGGTAGACATTCAGGGCTGGATTCTGTTTCACCAACCAGACCAGAAAGGCGCCGAGTTGATCCGGAATCTCGGCATCCTGCGTATCCCGATGCAGGCGCTCACAGCGATCGAAATCCCAGCCGAGGATCAGGATCTGCCGTTTTGCTGCGAGACAGGCCTCGGCGAAGGCGGCGAAATAGTCCGCGGTGTCGACCAGCGTCGCCAGACGTGAGGCAGGCGCCTGCTGCCAACAGTTCCTGCCCGACTCGAGTATCGAATTCTGCCGAGCCGGTTTGGTCTCTTCGTTGCTCGCTTCACTCATGGTTTTTCTCTCAGAGGAAAATCGACATAGCGATTCAGGTCCAGGATCCCCGCCTCAACCGGTTCTGTTTCCACCAGAAATCGATTGATGTCATGAAACTGCTGCCAGAAGCTGGCATGACTGCGCAGCACTCCCCAGCGTGCGATGACCGCCTGTACGAACCTCTCACGATCTTTCAACGTCTTGTCTCGCAGCGTCTGCACAAATAACGGCAGTTCCTCGCTGGGCACCTGGAAGATGAAGTTCGGATACCCGGTGGCGACCCCCGGCACAATCGAGATCTCATCCTTTTCCTGCTGATAACGCAACGACTCCCCGAGCACGAAGGCAACATTGGAATGGCGCCGGTTGCGGATCAGGGTATAGATCCCGCGGGTTCCATCGTCATGGGTGAGGCGCAGGATCGAGGCATCAGGGAGATGTCCGATCGCCGGCATCTCGGCAGCGGGAATCCCGCTCAAGCCCGACAGCTGCGCATCTGCCTGGTTAGCAAAATCACCGACCGGACGATTGATCGGATCGGGGGTTGCGTTGAGACCGGAAAATCGCCGCAGCAGGAGGCTGAGCAGTTCACTGACCGGGCGCTGCGCCGGCAAGTCGAGCCGGCTCGGCTGCTCGGTATCGATGGCTTGGTAGCTCATCCAGAGCTTGATTTTGCCGCTGCCCTGATACCAGCGATCCAGAATGCCCTGACGGCTATCGGCGGGCAGCAGACGCAGGCTGTTCTGCTCAGCGCCGTTACGTATCAGGTCAAAGTAAAGCCGGGTCTGGGCCTGATGGGCGAGGTTGCCGAACACATCGAAATTGACCACCAGATTGTAGTAGCTGCGCTCGAACAGCGGATAGTCCATCCACCAGATGGACAGTGGTTTTTGTCCCAGCCACCCCTGCTTGATGGTGGCGCTGTCATGATGGCGAAAGACCGTCAGCAAAGCGTTGCGATTGGTCCCATCGCCATCCCAGATCGAGGCGATCCCCGGCCCTGCAGGATGGTGTCTCGCCAGCGCCGCCTGGCGCAGCGCCTGGTAGCGATTTCTGTCCTCCGTCGAGCTGATCCAGGTCTCCGCCCCCGCCAGTAGATTATCCTCCAGGCTGGGCAGGTCCAGGAGCGGATCCGCCGCCTGGCGGAAGCCGGCATCGGTGATATAGGGCTCCTGATGCGGGGCCTGAAACATCACCCAGAAGTGGTCGCGGATGACATCGGTGGCGAGCTGTCCGCGGCATACCGGGCCGCGAATGAAGCTGCGCACGAAATACTCCGCATGTTCCAGCATGAACCGGTAGCGCGCCGCTGGCGGAATCGCCGCAAAGGTCGTGAAGGGATTGGAGCGCTCCTGGTCACTGTACCCCGGCGTCTTGGTAAGCCGCCACTCACTCCCGAAGAACAGTTGTTCTATCCTTTGCAGCAACGCATCATGCAAGGGGAAGGTAATGTGGGTCTTGTAGACGCGCGTCCCCTGCTGCTGCCTGAAACGATAAAAGAAGGCCTGGCCGGGATCATCATTCGGCCGCCGCGTGGCGATTTCCGCCACCGCCTTGCCAGGCGGTGTGGCAGACCGCACCAGGCGGAAAAAATGGCCGCTCTCGCCGCCATCGAAATAGAGGCGCGCGAATGCCCAATGCTCGAACAGCCAACGAGCCACCAGCGCCCGTTCCGGCCCGGCCCCATTCAGCCAACTTTCCCAGCGCGAGATCTGCTGATTCTCGCCGGCAGTCGGAGTCGCACTCGACGATTTGGCAGCTGCCCCTTGATTGAGCCAGGCTTGGATCAGCGCCAGCTCATCCTGGGGCAGACCGGGTAGAGCAAATGGCATCCCGAGTTGCGGATGCTGCTCGGCGAACGCCTTGGCCTCGGCAGGTGCGGCGCAAGTGTTATGCCGCCGGATGCCGATCTCGAGGCCATCCGGCAGAGACTGGCCGGTCGCCAGGGGATGCGCCTGCTTGAGCTGCAGGAGGCGCATGAGCAAGGCGGAATCGCCATCCTGTCCCTGGGTTACCGGAAAGAAACCCAGTTCGCGCCATGCGGCTGTATTGCCGGCATCGATGAAGAGCCGGGTCGGCGGCGCGGGATCCAGTCGTGCTGCATCGTAGACCGGCTGTTTGCTGGCACCGCGTGTGACACCCGCTGCATGGGTCAGATCCAGCTGGCAGGGCGCATCGAAGCAGGCGTGGCAAGCCACACAGTAGCGATCGAACAGGGGCTGGATCTGCTCTTGATAGTCAACCAGCGCCTCACTGGCGGAAGCCCTTACCGTACCCAGCAAACCGGCTAAGAAGAGCCCCTGCAGCCAGGACCGTGACCAGCACCAAACCACCCTCCTCCTGGCCCGGCAGCCTGTCGGCTGCACGGTGCTGCTTCTCGATGTCTTGAGATTTATTTCCGCCATCGCGTGAACACCTGGCGTGTGCTTGAGTTCCGATTCCACATCAGGCTATACCTCGCGGGCAAAATCAATCGATCCATAGGGTCTTGGCATTGACGAATTCGCGGATGCCATGGTGTGACAGTTCCCGCCCGTAGCCCGAGGTCTTGATGCCGCCAAACGGCAGGCGTGGGTCACTTTTCACCAACTCGTTGACGAATGCGCACCCGCACTCGAGACGCCGCGCCATGGCCAGGCCCCGCTCCCGGTCGCGGGTCCAGACACTGGCACCCAAGCCGAAGCTGCTGTCATTGGCGATTTGCAGGGCATGCGCTTCATCCTCGGCCCGCAGGATACTCGCCACCGGCCCGAACAGCTCTTCTGAGTAGGCCCGCATTCCCGGAGTCACCCCGCTGATGACCGTGGGCTGGTAAAACCAGCCTCGACCTGGGTGTGGCGCTCCACCGGTGAGCAGTTCTGCGCCCTGTTCGAGCGCATCGCGCACCTGTGCATCGAGTTCGTCACGCAGATCCTCTCGGGCCATGGGCGCCAGCCGAGTCTCCTCCTTCAGTGGATCACCATGCCGCAGATCGGCAGCCGCCTCGGCAAATCGCTGAGCAAACTCATCCGCAACCGCCTCCACCACGATAAAGCGCTTGGCGGCGATACAACTCTGCCCGGCATTCATGAAACGCGACTGAACACCTTTGGCGACCGCCAGTTCGAGATCCGCATCCTGCAGGACCACAAACGGGTCCGAACCGCCCAGTTCCAGGACGCTCTTCTTCAGCGACCGACCTGCCTCAGCGGCCACCGCGCGCCCCGCCGGTTCGCTTCCGGTCAGGGTAACCGCCCGCACCCGATGGTCGCCGATAACCTTCTGAACCTGGTCAGAACCGATGGCAAGATGAGTAAACAGCCCCTCCGGTGCCCCGGCAGTGCGGAAAACATCCTCGATCGATGCGCTGCATTGCATGACATTCGAGGCATGCTTGAGCAACCCCACGTTACCCGCCGCAACGGTGGGCGCGGCAAAGCGAAAGACCTGCCAGAAGGGAAAATTCCACGGCATCACGGCGAGCACGGCGCCGAGGGGCTGATAGGCGACCAGACTGCGTCCGGCATCCGACTCGATCGCCTCATCAGCCAGGAAGGTCTCACCATGTTCGGCATAGTAGCGGCATACCCAGGCGCATTTCTCGACTTCGGCGCGCGCCTCCCTGAGCAGCTTGCCCATTTCCGCGGTGATCAGCCCGGCGAGTTCGTCACGCCGGCTCTCGAGCTGATCGGCGACAGCTTCAAGCAGCGCCGAGCGTTCAGAAAAACTCGACTGAGCCCAGCGGCGCGCCTGTCTGTCCGCCCGCTCGAGGGCCAGCTCGAGTTCGTGAGCACCAAATTTTGGTGTTCGACTGATGACTTCCTGAGTGGCGGGATTGATGGATTCGAAGAATTGATCACTCATTTGTTGACCTCTGATGATTTTCAATGGACATCAGTCGTAAGGCGGTAAATCTTGCAAGTTTCCTCTGCTTTGTTGAGATACAAATAAACTAAAAATCCACGTTCTAAGAACGTGGTTTTGCTTTCGCCCTTGAAGGGCGTTTAAGGCGAGCCCTCTGAGAAGGCTCGCCAGTGTTGCCACCTTTTATCAATTTATGCCACTTCAGACATCAAGCTCTAGATTTCTTTCTACGCTTTCCTGATATTTCACATACTTGCGTATCATTTCAGCATCTACTCCAACTGTGTCAACGCAGTAACCTTTCGCCCAGAAATGATTACCCCAGTAGGGTCTTTCCTTCAAATACGGAAATTGCCGAAATATCTGTATAGCTGTTCTGCCCTTCACCCGACCCATCAGTTCCGAGATGGCCACCTTGGGCGGAACCTTGATCAGTAAGTGAATATGATCTGCCTGAATACTCAATTCAATCAGCTGACAACCTAACCGCTCACTATGAACTCGTATACTTTTACCAACTTCGTAGCCCACTTTACCTTGTAAAACTCGATACCGATATTTCGGCACCCAGACAATGTGATATTGGCAATGCCATAACACATGCGATAATTTCTCAAATCTGCTCATGCTGCTTCTCCTAACTCCGTTGTGGCGACAACTTTGTTAGGATGCATGGGCAGGTTCTTAAGGCCAAAGCCCCGAACCTTCCCACGTCCTCAGGACGTGGTTTTTATAGGTAATAAATAGCCTTCGTTATGCAAACTCATCAGCTTTTCTTGGCGCCGAGTCGCAAGAGAGAAACACATATACTGCGCCTAGCGTTACTCCGTAGATGATATGAAAGATGAGAGAGACCACAGGATCCAGTAATGTCAACTGCATGCCGAAATAGCCTGCGCCCGCCAACGGCATCACCATCAACATAACCAGCATTCCAATCATCACACCAAACGCGACCCCTTTCATCCAGTAGCGCCTGCCAGGAAGGATCGGTAGCAGAATCCCGAACAACGCACCCCAAAACAGCGTTCCGATCATCAGATGCCACATCCAGCCAGCCATTGGTGGGTCCGGCAGGGCGGTAAATTTGGCCGTGGCCTCTGCCACTCGATCAAGAAACCGTATGGTCTCCAACTGCGGCAATGCTCCGCTGCTAAGTTTCAGCACCCAGAGTACCACCGTAGCGGCGAATCCCGCCACCACACCTCGCAACGCACGCAGGAACAGTTTTTCATAGCTCTCGCCAGTCACGCTCATGCCTTCTCCTTAAAAATGTCAATACGCTTATGGCTCGATCCAGGGACAGCAAACTTTACTAACGAACTGATTCACGCAACCTGAAAATTCTAGTTTTCGACAACAAGCGGTCACCGGTTCTTTTGAGTCAGCATAGCATGAGCCTAATTCTCATAAAGCCGGCCACTCTCCAGGGATTTATACAGCTGCATAATGCAGTTGCAGGCAGCGTAGATAGGCGATGTCGACAGATGTTTGGCTAAAGCAGCATCAGGGTCGCAAGCCCGAGAAAGGCAAAGAATCCCACTACATCGGTAACAGTCGTCAGGATCACCCCGCCCGCCAGCGCCGGATCTATAACGAAATGTTGCAACACCAGGGGTATCGCCACTCCAGCCAATGCAGCACACAGTAGATTGAGCAGAATGGCCGCCGCGATGATGCCGCCGATCTCCCAACTACCGAACCAGAGGATCGCCAGCGCAGCGACCACCAGCGCCCAGATCAGTCCGTTCAACGTGCCGATGCCGAACTCCTTCCACAACAGTACAGGGGCATTGCCCCGCTCCAGATGCCCCAGCGCCAGACCACGGATCACCAGGGTCAGGGTCTGACTGCCGGCAATACCTCCCATGCTCGCCACGATCGGCATCAGTACCGCCAGCGTCACCACCTTCTCCAGGGTGCCTTCGAACAGGCCGATAACCCAGGCAGCCATAAATGCGGTGATCAGATTGATGCCAAGCCAGAGGGCTCGGCGGCGGGTGCTGGTCAGCACCGGGGCGAACATATCACCCTCCTCGTCCAGACCGGCGGCCTGCATCAGTGAGCGTTCCGATTGTTCCCGAATGACATCCACCACATCGTCCACCGTGATGCGTCCGAGCAGGCGTCCATCGGCATCGATCACCGGAGAGGAGACCAGATCCTGTTCTTCGAAGCGGCGCGCCACGTCCCGACTGTGACTGCCCGCCGCAATGGGCTCGAAGCTCGCATCCATCACCTCATCGACACGCTGCTCCGGGCGGCTTGTCAACAGATGCCGTAAGTGGAGCACACCCTGATATTTCTGTTTACGGTCGACCACCATGAACTTGTCGGTGTTATCGGCCAGGTCCTTGAGCAGTCGCAGATAGCGCAGCACCGAACCCAGACGAAGATCCGCGCGCACTGAAATGTGATCCGTATTCATCAGTCCGCCGGCGGAATCCTCCGCATAGGTGAGCATGGATTCAAGCTGTGCGCGCTCGCGCTGGTCCATCGCTCGCAGCAGATTCTGGCCGTTTTCCTCCGGCAGATCCTGTATCAGATCGACCAGGTCATCCAACTTCAACCCGCGGGCGGCGGCAGTCAGATCCTCGGGATTCATCTCCAGGGCGAGCCGGGTGCGTACCTCCTCGTGCAGATGCACCAGGATGCGGCCGGACGCCTGACTCTCCAGCAATCCCCAGGCGGTGGAGCGCTCATCGGGCGGCACGGACTCCAGCAACCCTGCTGCCCTGGCGGGATGTACCTGCTGAAGCATGCGCCGCACACGCTTGAGCTTACCCCGCTCGAGGGCTTCGCGCAGCCGCGTCAATTCGGTATGGAACTCCGTTCCCAGCGTCTGCGACTCCGCCTCGGGCTCCGTGTCCTGGGCAAACGACTCGCGCAACTCCTCGCTGATATGTATCAGCACACTTTGCTCCGTGGCATCATCAAGCTCCTGCCGGACCACGCTGCGCTGTTCTGGCAGGAGAGATTCCAGCAGACTGGCCACCTTGGCGGGATGCATGCCCCTCAGCAGCTTGCGAACCCGCTTATGCTTACCCCTTTCTAGGGCGCGGCGCACCAGCTCGATCTCGGTAAGGACCGCCTGTTGATCTTGTTCAGTCATGTCGCCCTCCGGTATTGTTCATTTGCCATGGCATCATGCTTTACAGTGAACAGCCCTTTGTCAGCCTGGCAAGTGCTGTGGCACTCGATAAAGGGGCGAGCCGACGCCTGGTAGCCTGTAAATCTGGATTATCCTGCCTCGAGGTGTCAATGGGTGCCCGACCGAGTCGCAGTTACCACTCAATAAGCAGATTCGGTGCAAATCGCATAAGATAAAACCGATGATGTGACGACTAACCTATCTGCGGAAACAACTCGATACCAGTAGTTCAGCAGGCTATCCTGACCAGGGCCGGAGACGGCCAGCAACAACAGACCTGGCTCACAGCGACCTTCAGCCGGATTGGGTGGGAAATCCGGTACGCGGTCCCAATACGCCTTTGTCACGCTCGTATAACAGCGGCGACTGCATGTAGATGGCAACCAGTTCAGTCAGGGACTGCAGGGCATTCCAATGGATGCGCTCCCAACCATGGGATGCATCGATACCGAATGCGACCAGTGCGGTGCGCAGGTCGTTGCCGGCCTCGACCGCAGCCGCACTGTCCGAGCGGTAGTAACGAAAGATGTCTCGCTGATAAGGAATCTCGAACTCCTGACAGAGTTGAATGATGTAGTGCGTCAAGTGATAGTCGAAGGGTCCGCTCATGTCGGCCATGCATACCGTGACCCCGAATTCACTGGAATTCTGCCCCGGCGCCGTGGTGCCGTTATCCAGGGTCAGCATCTCCGCTACATCCCCATGCAACACTGCTGAAGCCCCCGAACCGACCTCTTCCGAGATGGTGAACAGCGGGTGGCAATCGATCGGCAGGTCGACACCGCTGTCCTGAACCGCCTTGATGGCAGTCAGCAGAACTGCGGCACCGGCCTTGTCATCCAGGTGGCGCGATACGATATACCCGTTCTCGAGCACTTCAGGCTGCGCATCGACCGCGATAATATCACCGACGTGTACCCCAAGCTGCATGAGTGCCTCACGGTTCTCGCAGACCTCATCGATCCTCAACTCGAGGTTCTGCCAGTTCGACGGCTGCTTATCGACCTCCTCCGCGAAGGTGTGGCCGGACGCCTTGAGCGGCAACAGGGTACCGCGATGCATGCTCAGATCGGTAAACAGGGTCACCCGCGCGCCCTCGGCAAAGCGTGCATTCCAGTGGCCGATCGGCACCACTTCCGCACGCCCATTCGGTTTCAACGCCTTGACCATGGCACCCAGGGTATCGATGTGAGCGACAACGGCCCGGTCAGGACTGCTGATCCGTCCCTTGAGGGTGGCGCGGATGGCGCCGCGCCGGGTCAGTTCAACGGGTACCCGCAGCTGGTCCAGTTCATCGGCCACCAGATGCACCGCGCGGTCCGTGTAGCCGCTCGGGCTCGGTGTGCGCAGCAGCCGAAACAAGACATCCTGCAGATAGGTCTGATCGATGGTGATTTTCTTCATGTTCCGTTTAGCCGTCTGAATAAGATCAGCTTGCCGCGGTCTGTGGAAAAAGCAGATCGACGAAGCATTCGGCAGTGGGCTGCGGTTCGTGATTGGCAAGCCCCGGTCGTTCATTCGCCTCAATGATGACATAGTCTGCAGCGGTGGGTGAAGGCACGATCATATCCAGACCGGTGACGGGAATCTGCAAGGCTTCCGCAGCCGTCACCGCCGCGTCGCGCAAATCCGCATGCAGTTGGCGGGTAACATCGTGCAGGGTTCCGCCGGTGTGCAGATTGGCCGTCTTTCGCACCGTCAGATATTCGCCGTAAGGCAAAACGTCATCCAGTGCATAACCGCCGTCTGCGACACATCGCTCGGTCTCTGCGTCGAGGGGAATACAGCTCTCCCCGGCGGTTGCCGCCTCGCGCCGGCGGCTCTGTTTCTCGATCAAGCGACGGATCTTATCCTGGCCGTTACCCTGGATCCGCGGCGGCCTGCGTACGGCCGCCGCGACCACCCGATAATCGATCACGATGATTCGCAGGTCCTCACCACACACGTACTCCTCCAGCAGCACCGTTGCACAAAACCTGCGCGCTGCCTCGATCGCGGTCTTCAGCGATCCTTCGCTGCGCACGTCCACGCTGATACCTTCACCCTGTTCCCCGCTTGCCGGTTTCACCACGACCGAGCCATACCGTTCGAGAAAGCTCACCGCTCGCGTGTGATCCTTGCTGGCGAGTTGGGCCGGCACCCGCAATCCGGCCCCCTGCAGCAGCCGGTGAGTGACGGCCTTGTCGTCGCAGCGGCTCATGGCGATTGCCGTGGTCAGTTCGCTGAGTGATTCTCGACAGATGATGCTGCGTCCGCCGAAACTCAGCTCGAAATAGCCAGCCCCCGGATCGATCACATCGACCGCAATGCCTCTGCGCTGCGCCTCGCGAACGATGATCATGGCATAGGGGTTCAATTGCCCTTGCGGCTGCGCGCCAATGAACAGGGGTTCATTGAAGGAGTTCTTGTTTTTCAGGGCAAATACCGGCACCCGTTCAAATCCCAGGCGCTCATAGAGGCGAATCGCGGGGCTGTTGTCATGCATCACGGACAGATCCATATAGGCGCGACCCCGGGCAATGAAAAACTCGATCATGTGGCGCACGATCGCCTGACCGATACCGGGCTGCGCAGCCTGGGTATCCACTGCCAGCGCCCACAGACTGGAACCTTTCTCAGGATCGTTGAAGGCCTCAACGTGATCGACACCGGCCGCTGCTCCTAGCACCTGACCAGAATGCTTATCCACCGCCATGAAGTAGTTGATTGTGCGTGAGGTGCGTGACCGCCACATGAATTCCACTGGCGGTGGTTTCATCTGGCGAGACAGATAAAGTTTGTGGATCGCCTGAGCATCCTCCCGGCTATTGAGCAGCCGGATACTGAAACCCCGCGGCCGCAGTGGCGACACCCGATAGCGGTCCAGCCACAGCCGGTAGGTGTGTGAGGGATCGAGGAAGATCGCCTGGGGTTCCATCGCCAGGACCACATGCGGATCGCTGACATAAAAGGCGATATCACGCTCCCCAGGCCTTTCCTCCAGCAGGGCGTCGGCCAGTTTGCGGTTGTCGGTGAAGGTATGGGCAAAAATCAATCTTCCCCAGCCGCACTCGACCACGGCCGACGCGCTTTGCGCGCTGTTGCCGTGCGGAAAGGCACCGGTGACACTCGGTGTGCGATGACGCGTCAAACGTCGACGATAATGTTCCTCGCTACTCATGACTGGCGCATCCTATAGTCCGTGTTGTTGAAACCAATACTCTAACAAGGCGATCTGCCACAGCTTCGAGCCACGCAGCGGCGTAAGGTGTTGCTGTGGATCTTGCAGAAGGTTTTCTACATAAGCACCCTGAAAGAGACCGCGCTGCCGGGCATCCGGTTTGTCGAGAACCGCCTTCACGAACTCGAGATAGCGACCCTCGATGTACTTCAGTGCCGGCACCGGGAAGTAGCCCTTGGGCCGATCTATCACCTGCCAGGGTATGACGCTGCGGGCGGCCTCCTTGAGCACACCTTTGCCCTGTGCAGCCAGCTTGTGCTCGGCTGGAATGCGCGCAGCCAGTTCCACCAGTTCGTGATCGAGAAATGGCACCCGCGCCTCCAAGCCCCATGCCATGGTCATGTTATCCACCCGCTTGACGGGGTCATCCACCAGCATGATGTTGGTGTCCAGGCGCAGCGCCTTATCAATGGCTTCGCGGGCGCCAGGCGTCTTGAAGTGCCGTTCGACTAAGGCCCGGCTGTAATCGTCTTCAAGCAGGCGTGGATCGACGGCCGCGGTGTATTCCCTGTGGTCGCGGTCGCAGAATACACGGGTGTAGTCGGACACCGGATCATCACTCTCCAACAGGGGCGGGTACCAGTGGTAACCGGCAAACACCTCATCCGCCCCTTGCCCACTCTGCACCACTTTGACGTGCTTCGAGACTTCCTGCGAAAGTAGGTAAAAGCCGATGACGTCATGACTGACCATCGGTTCGCTCATCGCCCGCACACAGTCGGCCAGCGCTGGTAACAGACGCTTGGTAGAGACCCGTATCTGATGATGCTCCGTGCCGAAGTGCTGAGCAACGATATCGGAATACTGAAACTCGTCACCCTTTTCTTCACCGACCGACTCAAACCCGACCGAAAAGGTATTGAGACCTTTTTGACCCTGTTCGGCGAGGAGTCCGACGATAAGACTGGAATCCAGTCCACCCGATAACAGTACGCCGACAGGCACGTCCGCCACCAAACGTCGTTCGACGGCCAGGCGAAGTCTATCCAGGGTGATATCCTGCCAGTCCTGATAACTGAAATGCTCTTCGTTCGGTCTCGTCCCGTAGTGCACTGACCAATAGCGGTGATCACGGCTGCGCCCGTCACGCTCGATCACACGCAGCGTCGCCGGCGCCAGCTTGCGCACTCCTTTGAGGATTGTCAGCGGTGCGGGGACTACGGAATGAAAACTCATGTAATGGTGCAATGCCACAGGGTCGACATCCGTGTCTACATCACCCGCGGCAAGCAATGCCGGCAGGGTCGAGGCGAACCGCAGGCCGCCATCCAGTTCCGTGTAATAGAGTGGCTTGATACCCAGTCGGTCGCGCGCCAGGATCATGCGTCCTGAATCACGCTCCCAGATGGCGAAGGCAAACATCCCTTGCAAATGATCGACACACTCGATACCCCAGGCTGCATAGGCCTTGACAATCACCTCGGTATCGCCCTCTGAGAAAAAGCGAAAACCAAGCGCGCGCAGCTGGGTGCGCAATTCCCGATAGTTGTAAATGCAGCCGTTGAATACGATACCCAAACCGAGTTGACTGTCGATCATCGGTTGCTGCGCGTGCTCGCTCAGATCGATGATCTTGAGCCGTTGATGGCCGACGGCGATCTGTTGCATCTGATAAATCCCACTGCCGTCGGGACCACGGGGAAACAGAACTTGATTCATCCGTGCTATTACACGGGTTGACGGGAGATGATCGTCAAAGCGAATCTCTCCGCAAAGGCCACACATTTTATCCTCCTCTGTGATTGATGATAGTTGGCTGAATCCAACAGCCGTGGCTAGCAGCGCCGCGGATAGTTGCGCAGTGCCAACCGCGAGAAAAGAACGCTTATGAATACACTCCTGCGTGCAACACGATGGGCAAGGTGTTCGTCAGATGCAGCGTTGACCGGCTGTGTTCAGCCCTCTGCATCCGGCTCTCGCTCTTGTTGCGCTGCAAGCGACGCTTTCTCCATTTGGTCAATGACCTCCGGCGGGGTGGTGACAGGACCGGGTGTCAGGATCGGAGATACAGTAAGGTCCCTGGCATCCATCATCGCGGATACCCGCTGCAGGGTGGACAGCATCAGGGTCTGTTCCCAGTCCTGAAGGCCATTGAAGCGTTCGGCGAACTGCTCCTGCAGCAGCGGCAATGAATTTCCCAACAGGCGCGATGCCTCCTCGGTCGCCTCGACGTTGACACGTCTCCGGTCGACTTCTGACCTGATGCGGCAGACGAGACCACGCTTTTCCAAGCGGGTCAGAATATCGGTTACCGTAGCCTGGCTCAAACTAACCTGCTGCGCCAGCGCACCAACTGTCGTCATGCCTCTGGCCAGCAGGCTTTTCAGCAGCAGCGCCTGGGGGCCGGTGAGTCCATGGCTCTGCACCAGGCGACGGGAATGCATATCGATTGCCCGGGTGATGCGGCGTAGGGCCACCAGGACTTCGTCGCATAGATCGATCTGTGAACTCATGCTATATCGATTTTTTGAAAGCACATAATATATCGTATACGAAGCATTTATTCAAACGCCATGAGTCGCGTAATTAGATGTAATTCATTATTTTATCAATCAATAGTTTTTTCTGATGGCCAGAAACAATTGATTTAAGCATGATATATACTTAGGATACGATACATTATCGAATCACGAACGGAACAGACCAGGGCCGTCAATGCTAGCCACCATCTGAAGCAGTCCAGACCCTTGCAACAGAGGGATTGCACATCAGATGCGCCGGATCGCTTCCTTGATAATCGGAATCGATGGGGGCGCAACACTCAGAGTGTGTACACCACAGGCGAGGATCTTGGACGTATGGGCAGGACGACCCGCCAATTCTCCGCAGATTAAGAGGGATATATCTGGCGCATCTTCGTGCACGACGCTCAACGATCTGAATATGACTGTATGACTATCATCGTAGTAAGCGTCAACCGCCGCATTTTCCCGATCCGCGGCGAACGCGCACTGGGTGAGATCGTTGGTGCCGAAACCCAGAAAATCCACATATTCAGCGATCTCTGCTGCCGCAAGGGCTGCAGCAGGTGTCTCGATCATGGCGCCGAGCTTCGGCAGAGACGAAGTGTTGACCCGCTGCGCGGACTCCTCCAGCACCTGCCTGATGCGCTGCATATCGCTGGGCAGGGTAACCATTGGCACGATGACATGCAGATCAAACTCCACCGAGAGCTGCAGCAGCGCATCCAGCTGGGACTGCAGGCGGATATCGTCGCCCTTTTGCGCGGCGATATCCGCTTCCATTGAACGAAACCGGCGTTCCCAGCGACGGAACACATTTTTCACGCAGGACGCAAAGTCACACAATTGTCGCATATCCCTAGGCGTCTGACTGCAGGGACCCTCCGGTAAGCACCGCGCGCATCGCCTTATCTGCTGGGACATCCAGCGGCGTGACGCTGCTTTTTGGGAGATGCACGGTAAAGCCGCCCAGTTGATAACTCATGGCAAGATACACGGCGACCCGCGGCTCATCTTCTGCATCGAAGCCACCTGGCAGATGGGCATCCTTACGCATGACAAATCCCACCCGGCGCATGCTGCCGATGTCGACCGCGACCACCTGGTCGAGTTGCTGGTCGACATTCCCAGAAAACAGCCGCGAAACATCCTTGAACGCCTGGAACAGGGAAGTGACCAGCGGAATCCGCTCGAGGATGACTCGACCAGGCGCACCAAGCAAAGGTTGGCGGAAAGCCCGACCGCAAGCTTTATGACAATGCCCCTCAGCAGCCCCAGGCCCTCGAAATACCAGCCGTCTGGCAGCAAGGACCAAATCAAACCGCATAAGGTGTTTACCGAACCATTACATCCTCAATTTTGCCCTCGATGCCCTCGCATTTGATGAAACCGCCGATACGTATTTCCCTGCGTAACAACTCGAGTGGCATTCGTTAATAGCGATACTCTCCAGTCCGGGTCAGCAGCGGCATGCTTTAGGGCGGTTCTCGTCGCCAAGGTGGTTGACGCGCCTGCCATGAAGCGACTAACACAGCCGGTACAAAAACCAGGGCCAAGAACAGCACTGCCGGTCCAAGGTCGGCAAGTGCCGGCCCCATGCCCAGGGTGCTGACCAGCCAAGCCAGCAGGCTGAACAAGATCATGGCGCTCAAGAGAAAAACGGAGAGGAAAATCAGGTATGCCGCCAAGGGCTTCTGAGTTGGATGACGAATGGTTGCGACAAAGGGGATGGCCAGGATAAGTATCACCAAGCCTACTATCATACTGATTTCAAAATGCGACATCTGTTCAACCTCCTATCACACAAATAGCTTGTGGTGAATCGAGTGGCAGCACCAGGCTTCCGGGATCCTGCAAAGAATGCATACCCGCTCATGCTTCGGACATCAACAGCTTCGTTCCAGCTTTCAGATCTTGCAACTCCCGAGTCACTCCATGGTGATCAGAATATCGCTTGATGGTGAATTCCAGCCTGGCATTCTGCCGTCCTCGCTCTTCATCCCAACCCTCTAGATCGAGAGCCCGATTGACGATCTCTGGGTTATTGGTATCCGGATTGTCTATGACTTTCTTGATATCTGGCATTGCGTGTTACCTCCTGACATTGTTCAAGCAGTATTCATTCCAATCCTTGTCATGCCCGATTGCTGACAGTCTGTATCCTGGCTTTATCATCAGCCCGCGGATCTGGAATACTTTTGTCAGGCATTACAGAAACGGCTTTGTGCTCAGCATTCCGCAGGCTGGTTCTCTGGCAATGCCCTGCGCCTTTCGAATACCTGCAGCAACTGTTGCACCCCGTCAGGCCCTTTCGCATCGAGGTACATAGCAGCGAGTTGAAAATCGTAAGGCGTGTGCAGACGCGGCCCCCGCGCAAGGGTGGCATAGTCTTCACCGCTCAGGACCCTGAGTACAGTTGTCAGGTATAAGCGGTTCAGCACCTCTGCCTCCAGCAAGGTATGTAGTACAACCGGCCCCGCCACAGAGTAGATCAGCTTGAGATCGCGCTCCACCAGAGCGGCCAACAGCAGATCACCTTCAACCTCGTGTGTGCCAGCCAGAAGCATCTCGATTCCCGCATCAGTCAGCGCCTTGATTCGCTGCGGATCGGCGGCTTCACTGGTGGCGACGAGGACACGCCGTCCCTGGCGCTCCGTCAGCGCCTGCTGCGGAAGATCCAGGCTGTTGCTGATCACGACCAGCGCAGGCTGTGGCGGCAGGCCCAGGCGTTGACGGAATACCAGGATATCCTCCGGGACCTCGCCTTCCAGGGGCGGTGGGGACTGCGCGCCGCCCTCCTCCAGCTGCCGTATCAAGCGCCCGCTGACGATCACTGCATCGGCAGCTGCCGCCAACTCCAGCAGGAGTCTCCAGTCACGCGGGTTCGCGGTAGCCTGAGGTACCTTTTGCCGAGCGCCATTCTCGTGCGCCAGCGCAATGCGTCCCATCCAAACTGGCAACAAAGTTGGTATAGACATAAGTACCATACTTGGAAACACAATCTCGCAGGTCATGGCTCAGATATAAACCTTCCAGAGGTGCCTCACTTGGAGAGGGATAAAGAACCCGAAGTCCTGCTACTGTGGCTTTGCCTGCCTTTCCCATGACGATGTATCTCCCGAACCTGATAATAGTAACGTCAACTCAGGGCTTGAGTTATCTGAGAGTGTATCAATATCCGCACCAGGCAGTGTAACCGGACGGACTCTCGTGGTTTGGACAGCGGCGCGCGGACCGGAGCTCGATCAAGCTGACCTCGCGAAATCGAACTGATCCTCAGTATCAGCGGCAGACCGGAAAAGCCTGATCAAGGTCAATTCAGCACTGGACGGCGCATTCGAACCACTGGCTAACCGTCGCTGAAGTTTGCGATTGTTACAATCATTGGTTGAAATCACCCACAAAGTCGGTCGCACGCATAAGTCAGGCTGATATTTCCCTGTCCTTGGAGGTGTTCGCAATCACCGTTGCCACTGCCGTCAAGGGCCTCGTTAAAACCGCAATATCCGCCACTGTCCGTGGTCCCGACATGGGCTTGCGTCTAGGGCGGCCACTGATTGCAGCATCAGCGGCGGGGCTGAGAATCACGTGCTGCGCCTCATGATTCTGTGCTGGTATCCAACCTGTGGGCGGTGGCAGTAACCACTGGTTGACTACTCCTCAGATATATCCATATTGAGCACATTGAGGAATTCAGCTTGATCACATGGTGCATTTCCACCGAGATTGGCTGTTTTCCACCAAATTCATGGTAAGGCGGCGCGAAAGCCTTAGCGAACCCCCATTGCAACAGGCCTTGTAAAAATGCGCTTCGACTTCCTTTTTGCATGGCCTGCAGCAGTAAACGCAACTCTACATTAATGGAGCGGAACAAGCCTCGGCTGCATCATTCAAGTGACAGGAAAGTCGTCTCGAGCATCGGAATACTCGAGATCGACAGCCGGTAACAGTATCTCCCGTTTTCAAGCTGGCACCCTACTTGCATGATAGTGAATAGACAACAAGACACTGAACCGGCGTGCTGAACGTTTACGTATTGATGAGGTGATCTTTTCGATTCAAGGGATCGGTTATGGATGCGACAGGCGGTCGTTATGAATTTCGCGTCTTTGCGCAAAATTTCGGGTTGGCGGAAGAAATCGTCTACCGATACGATACAACCGGCCGCCGACAAAGCCGGGAAGTCTATGTCCTGTCCGCCGGCTGTGAGAGGAAGAATATCAAGCTGCGGAATGGTTTGCTGGACATTAAGCTGCTGGTCAGGTGCGAACGAAAACTGGAACAATGGCGTCCGCAGGCGAAACATGCGTTTCCGCTACCGCGGCAGATCATCCAGGATGAAATATTTCCAGCTTTGGCAATTACAGCGCCGGACTTGAAGCAACCTGCGTACTGATCGAGAAAGACCGTTACCGGATTCGCCACGCGGGACTGACCTGGGAGGTCGATGAATTCCACGGTGAAAATGCCGGTCTCATCATCGCCGAAGTTGAACTTCGGTAAGCGGACTCCAACGTCTCAAAATGCCGTAAAAGCACAACGACGACCAACCAGAGGAACAGAGGAAGCCATAACATGCCATACCGCTTCAAGCGCAAAGAGAAAATCCCTCATGGGGTCCGACGTATCGTCACGGAACAGACGGAGTGCGACGCCAGCGAACTTACCGGCGGTCACCCGGACATCCACGACGGCGTACACAATGCGCGTCATGGATCCAAACTGTGCCTTGGACCAGTTGGAAGGCCTCTGGAAGAGCTGGAAGGATGCTTAGGAGCCTGTCGGATCATCACGGATCCACCGCTCTCCCATCTTCTCGCTACGATCTCCATAACCCGTCATCTCCTATGCAGCAGGTGCGTTCGAGCACTCCCGATCCGCGCGACGCCCTCCATGAGGGTCTGCAGGGCCTCAAACAGCACCCACAAAGCGGACCCCAGGATCAGGACGACGATGATTAGAGACAGCAGAGGGTTTACTCGGCTCCAGCCGGAAAACAGTATGACGGCTCCGGATACCAGAGTGGCTACCGAGCCCAGCAGATCCCCAATGACATGCAGCAGGGCGGCTCGAACGTTCAGGTTCTCACGCCCGCCGGTCAGCGGGTTTTCGACGGTCTACCGCTACGTCGCCGGCCGGGCTGAATTATAAAGCCACTTGGATACTCGATTCCACCACATATACAAGGGTGTCCCTGACTTACTGTTGCGCAGTGTCAGTATCGAATTCGTCGATGGCATTTCCCATGGATTCGGAGAGTGCATCATAGGCGGAAACGAAGCCCTGTTTCACCTCTTCCCAGGCATCCCCGGAACTGTGCTTGATGCCGCCGTACCACTCAGCCAACTGGTTGCGCTGTTTGCGCAACGAGCGTAACGCAGCCTTACGCTGTTCGCGGGTCTCGCGACTGAGATCACTCCACTTCGCTTCGGCGCGGGTCTCAAGTTGCTCGAGACGCTGGTCCATGGCGTCCAGGGTCGTTTTAGTGTTGGCCACAGCCTTGTCTCGCTGCTTGACAGAATAGCCCTTGAGCGTCTCCACGGCCTCCCCCCATTCCTGCTTGAGTTGCTGGAAATCGACCGCTGATGCCTGTGTACTCTTCTGGTCATTGGCGACGCCAGTGTCCGTCCCGCTCCAGGCTGGCCCGGCCAGAACTGCCAAAAGCATGCCGAAAAATACAATTCCAGCACTATTCATTGATCGTTTACCGATTTCGCTTTTCATGTTCTTCTCCCCGTATTGTTCTGTTCTTGGTTCACTATGTGGCCACTACTTGAACTTCGAAGCAGCCGCATCGAAACCTTCCTTGAGTTCCTGAAAGGACTTTTCGATGCCTGTTTTCATGTCCTCCCAGGCATCCGCGCCGGCCTGCTGAAGTTCATCTAATTTGGCCTTGGCGGCTGCCTGCCGGGACTCGAGTTCATCGATTTTTTGCTCGTAGGCAATCCTGGCATCGGCATCCGCTTCACCCGCCTTCGCCTTGATCTTGTCAATCTCGGCGCGTAGTTGATCCAGTTTCGCTTGCATCTTCTGTTGATAGGCTTGTTTGGACTGCATCTTCTTCTCCTCTGTAGATCAGGTCGTCTCCCAATAGTCGACGACATGGTAAAATCGCGGCCGGGAAAATTCCCGGCAACGTTTGCTCGTCTTGATACCAACTGCTATTTCTACACCCGTTCCGCCAGCAATGTCTGTTTGATGGTGCACGCATCTCGTGCACGCTACCCTGGCTGTGACCGCAGTCATGCGGGCTGGTGTGGGGTATGTATTGATTGACAAGCAATCCGAATGCCAGTTCTATTTTAACCAGCGAATAACCGTCAGAGAGGTTCGTTCGCTGCGACAGCGGATCAAATTGGTGGAAATGCACTGACCATGGTGGATTTGCATACACGACCGAACTGGCCGGCTCGTGTACGAACAGCTCCCGAAGCTCGGAAATTCAAGTATGGGTGACAAGATCAGTGCATTGAGGATAAACCACAAGGTTTGAAGTAATCTGCGTTGTCTTCTCCAGTCCCTCCTCCACTACGGCGTACTCAAACTGGGTACACTGGGCTGGGATTCCTGTCGCATGAACACTGTCTGAGTTGGGTACGCAAACTCGATCCCCTCCCCCTCGAATGCTTCATGAATACCCAGATTCACGGCCTGCTGAATATCCGTATATACGTTGTAGTCTGGGACGCCAACGTAATAAACGGTCTCGAAGATCAGTGAGAAATTTCCATACGACTTGAAGTGAGCACGGTCAAACCGCGTCTTTGATTGCTGCTCGATGATCCGCTTCAGCATTCCCGGTATGCGTTCCAATTTTTTTCGCGGTGTCTGATAGGTAACGCCAATCTCGAACGACACACGTCGCTCGTGCATCCTGCCGTAGTTCTGGATGCGGCTGCCGAGCAGGTCTGAATTCGAGAACACCAGTTGCTCTCCGGTCAAACTACGCACGCGGGTAGTCTTCAGGCCTACGTGCTCAACCGAACCCATATACTTGTCGATAATCAGAAAATCGCCGACCACAAATGGCTTGTCAAAAATGATCGAGAAAGATGCAAACAGATCACCCAGGATATTCTGCACGGCCAGTGCCACGGCGACGCCGCCCACTCCCAGACTGGCGACCAACGCGGTAACATTCACCCCAAAGTTGTCGAGAATCAGCAGCAGTACGACTATCCAGATAATCACCCGACCGACAATCCCGACTGCATACAGGCCCGTGGCAGCCGCAGGTGCGTTGGCGAGACGGCGCTTGCGCGAATTCTCTATCCACGCGCCTATCATTCCATTGATCCAGATACCTATCTGGACAAGAAACGCGACCGCGGCAGCCCCTCGAATCCATTCATCCGGCCGTTCCGGCATCTCAAGGAAATGCGCAGCCGCATAGATACCGAACGCTGTCAGAACCCACCACTTGGTCTGACGGATCAATCCCACTGCCGCATCGTCAAGTCGGGTCTCGGTGCGCTCTGCGAACACCGCCAGGCGCATGGCCAGAAAGCGCAGCGTCAGACGCACACCAACCGCGGTGGCGAAAAACGCCAGGCTGGCATACAGCCAAGACTGCAGAGGATTACCGAGGAATTGCTGCTGCAGCAGGGTTTCAACATTCATAGATCACCTTGCGACAAATTCATATTTTGAATATTTTCCGGTTGAGAAGAATAGCGTGAGTTCCGCCAACGATCCATGTCTGGCAAATCTAATGCCAACAAATATTTGCATCCTACAGCATGCCAGGTTATCACCACCGTCGAAAACACTTCTCGTGAGTGGTTTATTGAGCCTTCTCCATCGGATTAGGATCGCTGAACACGGGGTTGTTGCCTAGACAAAGCATCCTGCGATCCCAAACCGTTGCGCTAGATGCGTAATGGACACAAGCATGCGATGATCATGCTTTTCGTTTGGAACAGTGTAATTCGATGCCTCTAACCCGCTGCTATCTGCGTACCGGACAGACCGGATGTCACGATGAACTGGGTGGTATCGTTGCCTGCGACGGAAGTGGCCAGGACGCAGTATCACGTCGCGGCATTCAGTGGCCGGACCCGCGCTTCGTGACTGAAGACAACAGCGTGCACGATCGCCTGACCGGCCTGGACTGGTTACGAGATGCCAATCTGGCCGGCTATCCGATGACCTGGTCAGAGGCCCTGGAATATGTCGCTCGAATGAATCACGCGCGGCGGTTTGGCCACACGGATTGGCGTGTTCCGAATCGTCGTGAACTGCGCAGCCTGCTCTGTTACCAACAAACCCGGCCTCCCTTGCCGGTGGGACACAGCTTTTTCAACCTGTTTCCCAACTGGTACTGGAGTTCGACGACCGCCGCACCGGCGACCTCACATGCGTGGTATGTCCACCTGGACGGCGGACGCATGTTCCATGGCGGTAAGGATCAGTCCTTGCGGAGTGAGGCGATACCTCTACGGGTAACTTGACTTCCTGGTTGATCAGGATCACGCACGATTCATATCGCCGAGTGTCTTTCGCCTGCTCAGCCAGACCAGAACATCGGCAATGCGGTTGTAGCGTTTGGCCGACTGCTCTGCCTCGTTTATTGACGAGAACAACTGCCTTTAATCTGGGTGAAATCTTCAGCCTGTGGCGCGTGCTCATGGCAGTATAGTTTTGTCCGGCATAGGCAGCATCACCCTATACGAACGTCTCATTGCCATGCAAGAGGTCTTCCAGCACCTGGGAATCATGGACATTGGCTGGCGTCACTGCGATCGAGTGAATCAGTGGGTTGAGATAATTGGGCTCAATGACTTCATAGAGTTCCCCCCAAGGAATGATTTTCTCCATCTTATCAAGGAACAGTTCCTTGCGGGTCTTTTTCCGGTATTTCTCAAAGCCTGTGACTGCTAAGCTGTGCTGTTTCATCGTATTCTTGGAATGGGTGATCAGCAGGTCTATGATATACGATTTCTGGATAATCAGAATCTGGCTCTTTTCCTTTTCGTATGGGTAATACCGTCAAAACTGATCACTCCTAAGCGGTCTCCTGACCACAAGAGGTTGTGTCTGGCTTGAAAGGAGAAACAGGTAGGTGAGCTAGATTTCCAGCAATCATATAGCTCATCAGGATCAAGCTCTTCGTGGTTCGATAGCCTCTTGCTCTTGCCTTGGCTGCCTGGATCAGTGAGTTAATCCCCTCGACCCGACCGTTGGTCAACTGAGAGTCGAAACTGTTGAGTATGCCTTGCCAATGTCGCTTGATGGTCAAGGCAAACTCTTTCATCTGTACCACCCTGCACCGACGCGCCCAGCTGTACCAGCTATTGAGGAGCTCTTCCGCCTCATCACGACGATTGACCGTCTGAAAGATCTCTCGTAGTGCCTCTCTGAGTTGCCATGCCTTAGTGGTCTTGAGACGCATTTTAGAGAGGGCCTGCATCTGCTGGTTCTGTTTCGCTGTCCACTTCGAGGCATCCTTCAGGTAGCCCCAACGACTCTTCTTCAGAAGGGGCTCGGTCCGGACCTCCTCTCGTCGTACGGTATCGACAACCTTGTTGGCCATCTGGATGATGTGGAACTCATCAAAGGTGATCTTTGCCCAAGGCAAGGTCCATTCAACCCCAGCGATAAAGCTCTTAGACATGTCGATACAGACATCATGGATGTTCTCTGCACAACCACCATGTGCTTCCAGGTCGTCGGCAAACTGTTCCACGACTTCTGCCTTGCGTCCCTCGGTGGCAAAGAGTACGCGGCCTGCATTCAGATCATGAAAAAGACTGATGTAGTTGTGCCCACGGCGGCAGGCGGTCTCATCCAGCCCTATCGCTCTCACCTGGGAGTGATCCTCTTGCGCTCTGGCCTTTGGGATATAGTACTCCAGAACCCGCCAGAGCCGGTTGCCGCTGACGTTCAGCAGGTCAGCCACCTGTGCAACGGGCATGGCTTTGCAAAGGGTAATAATCAAGGCTTCCATCAATTGGGTGAACCCCGCCTGAGGACGTGCCCAGGGAGCAACAATCTGCGTGGTCTTGCCACAGTGACCACAGCGCACACGGGGAATGCGGGCATGGATATAGGCCTCGAACTGAAAGAAGTTGAGATGGCGCCACTCACGCTCCAATGTATCGTGGGCAGGCTGTGCCTCAGCTCCACAAGAGGGACAGGAAAAACGGGCACCCTGCTCAAAGGCCACCTCAAAATCGATTCTGCGAGCAGGTTCCGAAAAATGTACATCCACCACCTCCCACGGAGATTGAAGGCCAAGTGCTGCGGTGAAGAGTGATGACTGATCCATGGGTTCTTCTGCTGGCCTTGGTGGCTGTAGTTACGTGTTGTCAGACTCTACTGCAAACACAATATGTTGTGCTACTTTCTCCCTCCTGAGATCCGTCTCTTACCCACACAATTCGGAAAGGAGCCCAGAATCTTCTTAGGTCAACCTACCATGAGTGATAGTTGTATAAAGTCGGCAAATCTCCGGGTATTTATGGCCTGGGCCTGTTTTGCTATTCCCAGCAACAATTGTTATCGTCATTTTGAAGTTGGCAGTTCATTCCAGTTTACCAATACAGGAGGTTTGACACATGAGCATGAAAGAGGCCTACGAGAAAAAACTCCAGTCACAGCTTGATGAGTGGAAAGCGGAAATAGATAAACTCAAGGCGCAAGCGGATGACGCGGAAGCTGACATACAACTTGAGTATTACAAAAAAATTGAGGAATTGCGCTCCATGCAGGAGACAGCCAACGAAAAGCTCTCCGAGTTGCAAGCAGCAGGTGATGATGCCTGGGAAGACCTGAAGGCCGGCATTGAAAGTGCGTGGGACAGCTTTGGCGACGCGATGAAGTCAGCCACTTCCAGATTCAAATAAAATGACTTTAATTTACCCTGACCATAAAGGCTCAAGCTAATCCTCACGCTTAATTTAGAGTCTTACAAAATTGTAAGATTGAGTCCGTCTTGGAATCATAGTAGCTTGCTTTTCCAATGGTTTTTAGCCCATTCAGATAACCCGATGCTGCGACGACTAGCCTATCTGCGGGAAAAACTCGATACCAGCATCTGGCTGATCCCGATGCTTATTTGTCTGGTCGGGGCAATGCTCGCCTTCTCGATGCTGTGGCTGGACCGTCAAGTCTATGCCCTCGAGTTGGGCCCGCAGATGTTCGCCATGCCGGTCGATTCCGCCCGTCAGGTCTTGAGTGTGATTGCGGCATCGGTGATCAGTGTCGGCGGGGTTTCCTTCTCGGTGACCATGGTGGCGTTGACCCTGACTTCCGGACAGTATGGCCCGAAGGTCCTGCGCCACTTTCTTGAAGACAACGACAGCAAGATCAGTCTCGGCCTGTTTTTCGGCACCTATGTCTACTCCCTCATCGTGCTGACGGGATATCTGGAAACCGACCAACCCCACCTTACGGTGCTGGGTGCATTGCTGCTGGCCTTTGTCGCCTTGCTCGGATTTATCCGTTTCATTCATCTCACGGCGACCGACCTGCAGGCGGATAAAATAATCCAGCGCATCGGCCGACAACTGCTGAGCGCCTTTAACAATCTGGTAAACACAGAACAATCCAGCGCACGGAGCATCGACACCCTACCTTGGCGGCGTGCCGCGCGTTCATATCGACCGCATCTTATCGCCTCTTCACAACAGGGTTATCTGCAGACGATCGACTACCCGGGGCTCGTCAACTGGTGCGTGGAACACGACTGCACCCTGCAAGTACGCCGCAGAGCCGGTGATTTCATTGTCGAGGGCATCTGTCTGTTCAAGGTCTTTGGTTGTCCTGCGGAACAGCTGTCGGATGCCGTCAACGAGCTCAACGGGTACATCATATGCGGGCCAATACGTACACCGACACAGGATCCGGAGTATCCCATCACTCAACTCAATCAACTGGCGGCTCGCGCACTTTCCCCGGGGATCAATGATCCAGAAACGGCCATTACCTGTATCGACTGGTTCAGCCTTTCCCTCGTGCAGGTGGTTGACCATGACTTGCCTGGGAGTGTGTTCCTCGACCAGGATGGAACCCCCAGGCTGCTGGCAAAGTTTACCCATTTCCCCGGCATCATGAAGGCGATTTATGCCCAGTTGAGGCAGTTCGCAAAGTCCGAAGTCTCCGTGACCGTCAGTCTTTTCGAATCGCTCTGCCGGCTTGCTGAATTGACGACACGCACAGACCGATTGGCTATTCTCGCACTCCACGGTCAACTAATCTGGAACGAAATCACGGATAAGGAACTGACAAGTTATGATGTTGCCGACTTGAAGCAGCGCTACAAGAAGCTCCTTGTTCTGACGAGTCGATTTTCTCCCTGAATCAGAACTTTCTTCAGTCTGCCACCGGTTGTAAATAAATAAGCCGATACCTATCTCGGCAAAAATAGGATGCATCGAACCGGCCATTAGGTTTGCGATATTCCCAGAGGATCCTTTAATGAACAAAGCTATCTATCGTCAGTTGCAACACCGGCTGTTGCTGGCTTGCCTTTGTCTCGGATGCCTGGTTTCGACCGTGGCTCCGCAGGCGGACGAACTGACAGATTTGCTGACCGGCAAAAGCGCAGAGCCCGCGACGTCCGTCGAGCGGGTGATATCAACCGAAAATACAAAAAAAGACGACACCAGGATAAGCCGAAGACTGCAATCGATATTCTCTGAAATCGCGACGCTTCAGGGAATCTCGATCAGTGTTACCGGCGGTGTGGTTGCCCTGCAGGGTGAGGTCGACTCAGCCGCCACAGAGGACAAGGCTTTACAGTTTGCACGCCAGGTGGAAGGCGTAGTTGATGTACAGAACGGGATGACCGTTAACCGCGATTTGCAGCCGCGACTGCAGGCCACCTGGCGCAAGATCCTTGCGCTCGGTCAGCAACTGCTTGCCGGCCTACCCTTGTTCGTCCTCGCACTAACAGTGCTGCTGCTCTTTTGGCTGGCCGGTCGCTGGGTGGCTGCAAGGCACAGCCTGTTTCGACGGATAAGCCCAAACTATTTCATTGCCTCGTTGCTCGGCCAGGTGACGCAACTGCTGTTGCTTATCCTGGGTCTTGTACTGGCGTTGATCCTGCTCGATGCAACCGCTCTGCTTGGAACCATCCTCGGGGCGGCCGGGATCATCGGGCTTGCAGTCGGCTTTGCGGTGCGCGACACGGTTGAAAATTACATTGCCAGTATTCTGCTAAGCATTCGGAATCCGTTCGAGGTCAATGATTTCATCGACATCGACGGGCACATGGGCAACGTCGTCAAGCTGACCTCGCGGGCGACCATCCTGTTATCGCCCGATGGCAACCACATCCGCATCCCGAACGCGATGGTATTCAAGGCGGTGATAACCAATTTCACCCGTCATCCGGAGCGCCGATTCGAGTTTGATGTCGGCGTCGACACCGATCAGGATCTGGTGGCAACGCAAGCATTGGCGCTGCACATACTTACCACTGTGAACGGCTTGCTGGCAGATCCGAAACCTATGGTGATCGTGCAGTCGCTGGGCGACTCGAACGTAATTCTCCGCTGCTACGCTTGGGTCGATCAGAGAAACTTCAGTTTCCCAAAAGTACGCAGTGAATCGATCCGCTTAGTCAAACAGGCCTTCGATCGGCAAGGCATCGTGATGCCGGAACCGATTTACAAGGTGCGTTTATTCGATGCTGGATCAGTATCGGCGACTGCTTCGGTAGCCGAAGCGAATCGCGTGGTTCTGCGCCCGGAGCCTTCTTCGCTGCGCGCCGATGCAGAACCCATTGCGACTGGCGACGTATCGGTTGACAGAACCATAGAGCAGAAAGTCGCCGCGGAGGACCAGACGGCTGGCGAGGAGAACCTGCTGAATTCGAACGCGGCCGATGAACTATGAAGACTGGTGCGCGGCCACCTGGCGTCGAGTCAATGGCGACAGTCTGAATCCATCATTTCATAAACCTGGCGTCGCACAGTTGCTATGTTTTTCTATGGGTCGGAATGGAGAGATCCTCCGGTAAGCACCGCTCGCATCGCCTGATCGGCAGGAACATCCAGCGGTGTGATGCTGCTTTTCGGTACATGCACGGTAAAGCCGCCCAGTTGATAACTCATGGCAAGGTAAACGGCGACCCGCGGCTCGTCTGCTGCATCGAAGCGTCCTGGCAGATGGGCATCTTTCTGCATGACAAATCCCACCAGGCGCATGCTGCCTATGTCGACCGCGACAACCTGGCCGAGTTGCTGGTCGACATCCTGAGAAAACAGCCGTGCAACATCCTTGAACGCCTGGAACAGGGAGGTAACCAGCGGAATGCGCTCGAGGATGGATTCGACCAGACGCACCAGCCAGCGGACCAGAAAAAGGTTGGCAGCAAGCCCGACCGCAAGCGTTATGACAATCCCGCTCAACAGTCCCAGACCCTTGAAATACCAACCGTCAGGCAGTAGTGATCTGATCAACCCACCGAAGGTGTTTTCCGACCAGGTGCCCAGCCAGACCAGGAAGGCTATCGTCAGGGCGACCGGCGCGACCAGGGCGATACCCTGCAAAAACCATTTCCAAACCTGGCTCAGCATACTATCATCCCTGGTCACTGGCCACGCAGGGGCCGCGGAACGCTTCGGGCACGTCCGCAGGGCATTCACCACAGGCCTCGTTGCCCGGCACCGCAAAATCGATTTTTCGCGGATAGGGTAGATCGAGTCCATCCATCAAGCTGACAAAGTCCTCTTTCGATCTGCCTTGGCCCAGGCGTGGATTGCGCGCTTTTTCCTGGGCGATGCTGGAAACAAAGCGTCCTTCGTAGTCATGCGCCGGATATACCAGCGTCATATCGGGCAGTGAGAAGAACTTGTTGTGAATGCTGTTGTAAAGATCACCGGCATTGCCCGATTGAAAATCCGTGCGACCACAGCCGTCGATGAGCAGGGCATCGCCCGTAAACAGTATTTTCTGGATTGGCGTATCGATCAGATAGGCGTGGTGATGATCGGTATGGCCGGGGGTAAATAACGGATGCAGTTCGAGCGTACCGACGGGGAAAGCCGCGCCTTCCTTCACGCCCAGATCGGCACAGGGAAGTTCGAGCATCGCCGGACAGGCGATACTGCAGCCTGACCGCTGCTTCAGGCGCCTGGCGCCCGTCAGATGATCGGCATGAACATGGGTTTCCAAGGTGGCGATCAACTCAAGTTCGAGATCCTTCACGATTTGCAGATCCCTTTCCACGGTATCGATTACCGGATCAATCAGGATAGCCTTGCGAGACTCCTCACAAGCGATCAGATAGGTATAGGTGGATGAGTCGGTTTCGATTAACTGTTTGAACAACATGGCTGTTCGTTACTCCTGAATAATGATGATGTAAAATACCGGGTATTATTTACTTTGTTCAGTCCTTCGATTCGGTGAGACGAACTGGAATAGCCTCTGCAAAGGTCAGTGTTCGGTAAGGGAACGGAATCTCGATACCGGCTTCATCGAGGGCACGTTTGACTGCCGCGACGACGGCGTCCCGGGATTGCCGGACATCCAGGGGTGAGGATCCGGTCCACCAGGTGACCTCGAAGTTGATCGCCGAATCAGCAAATTCTTGCGCAAAGATCTGAATCGGATTTTCGTCAGTCAGTACACCTTTACAGTCCTTGACCGCAGCCCTGATGACCTCTCTTGCCTCATCAACATCTTCGCCATAAGCAACACCGCAGATGATGGTCGTCCGCCGCTGATCGCGGTCGGTAAGGATACGCAGCGGATTCTTGAACATCATGCTGTTTGGGACGATGACTAACTGGTCGTCGGTGAGGCGGATATGTGTTTCCCGAACCAGGATATCCTCAACTTTTCCCTCGATGCCCTCGCACTCGATGAAATCGCCGATACGCATTTCCCTGCGTAACAAAATGATGATGCCGGCAAGGAAATTTTCGAAGATATCCTTGAATGCGAAGCCGATGGCGACTGACCCTATACCCAGCGTAGCGAGCAGCTTGGTTGGTGTGAGATTCGGAAACGCGATTAGCGCGGCGAGCATCAAACCGAATGCCCATACAGCTATTGATGACAATAGCAAGAAGAGATTATTCAGGCTTTTTCGCAGGCGCGCTTTTCCCAAGACACGGCGCATGATCGAACTGGTTACCTTGGCCGCTAGAAAGGTCAGCACGATGATAATCAAGGCGATCAGGATCTGCGGGATGGCTGCCACCATAGACTTCGCGATTTGGGTAAGCTGAGTTAACAGGAGGTTTAAAGGTTCCATTGTATCCCCTTGATCCGTTGTAAAACGCTTGTAACGAAACGTTAATGATCTGAGATTACGCCTTCCCACGGCAAAGGAAAATATTCTAAACGACCTTCTTCACCTCGGGTAGTGTTACTGGTGTTATCCCACAATTTATCCATGCGAATCTGACCCTGGAATGGCCATCACCTCTCGTACTCCGTGGTCGACTACTCTGGGATGAAATCGCGGAAGAGGATATCTCAAAAATCGTCCGGTATATCTATGTATACGCCAAATCTCATAAGATGACAGTGCCCGCTACTGGCATTCGTAGAAACTGAAACAAAAGGCTAGCGATTCTCCTACTGATTGCGGATTGCCGTAGCTCGTCTGACGGAATCTACTGATTCGATTTGCAAGGCCAACCGGTTATGCTGAATCCAAAAGCCATACTAATCGAGTAGTTCTAATCAATAACCAAGCGAGTGAGATTATGAAATCCGCAGAACTGTTTATCCGCTGTCTGGAACATGAGGGGGTCGAGTACATCTTCGGTATCCCCGGCGAGGAGAACCTGGACGTGATGGATGCCCTGCTCGGCAGTTCCATCCGCTTCATCACCACCCGTCACGAGCAGGGCGCCGCCTTCATGGCGGATGTTTATGGGCGGCTCACCGGCAAGGCCGGAGTCTGTATGGCGACCCTGGGACCGGGGGCTACCAATCTGATCACCGGGGTGGCGGACGCCAATATGGACCACGCACCGATCGTCGCCATCGCCGGGCAAGGTTCCACCCATCGGCTGCACAAGGAGAGCCATCAGATCCTGGATCTGGTAAATCTGTTCAAGCCGATCTCCAAGTATTCGACCCAGATCCTGGAGGCGGAGATCATTCCGGAGGTGGTGGCCAAGGCCTTCAAGGTGGCGGAAGCCGAGGCCCCGGGCTGCAGTTTTATCGATTATCCGGAGAATATCGCCGCCAGGCAGGTCGAGGATAAGACCCCGCTTAAGGTGCTGAGACCGGCCGATCCGGTGCCACCGGTCGAGAAGATGGAGCAGGCCGCCGGGATCATCTCCGCTGCCCGCCATCCGATCATCATGGCGGGCAACGGGGTGATCCGCAGCCAGGCCGCTCAGGCCCTGGTGGAATTCGCAGAAAGGTTGAATATCCCGGTGGCCACCACCTTCATGGCGAAGGGAGCGATTCCATCGACTCATCCACTGTCACTTGGCGCCGTGGGCCTGGCGGCGACAGACTATGTGTCCTGCGGCTTTGACCGGGCCGATGTCATCATCTGTGTCGGTTATGACATCGTGGAGTATCACCCCCACCTATGGCACAAGAACAAGGACCGGGAAATCGTGCATATCAATGCCGCGCCTGCCGAGGTGGACGAGCACTATATCCCGGCGGTAGGAGTGGTCGGCTCCGTCGGGGCCGCCTTGCGGCAAATCAGCGAACTGGCGAGCCCGCAAGCAGGAGAACCACGCACAAGCGTTGCGGCAAACCATTATCGACGGGGTTAAGGAGTATGCCGGGGACGACGGTTTTCCTGTGAAACCACAAAAGATCCTGTGGGATCTGCGTCAGGCCTTGGAACCGGAGGATATCCTGATCTCTGATGTAGGAGCACACAAGATGTGGGTGGCCCGCATGTTCCAGGCGGAGCGTCCCAACACCTGTATCATCTCCAATGGCTTCGCCTCCATGGGCATAGGCGTGCCGGGAGCACTGGCCGCCAAGCTGGCTCATCCAGATCGAACCGCCCTGACCGTGACCGGTGATGCGGGCTTCATGATGAACTCTCAGGAGATCGAAACCGCCTTGCGACACGGACTCAGCCTGGTCATCCTGATCTGGAACGATGCGGGCTATGGACTGATCAAATGGCATCAGGACCGCCGCTTCGGCCGCTCGGGTCATGTGGATTTCAATAATCCGGATTTCGTCAAGTATGCGCAGAGCTTTGGGGCCAAGGGTTACCGAGTGGAAGCAGCGGATCAGTTGTTGCCGATCCTGAGGAAAGCGATTGCAGATGACACGGTAGTGGTGGTGGACTGCCCGGTGGATTACGCTGAAAACATGAAGCTGACGAAACAACTGGGAGGGCTAGTTTGCCCGATCTGAGCAACCTAAGACTCATTTTTCGCTAAACATAAAAACATTAGGAGAGACCAGGAACATGCCAGAACATTATTCACATCTGATCGCAGCTAAGGTGCAAGCGGCCGGTCGCCTGGAGGTTCACGCCCCCTACGACCTCAGCCCCATCGCCAGCGTGGACACCGTTGACGCACAGGGGGTGGAACAGGCCCTGCAGACCGCCCATGCCCTGTTTCAAGACCGGGAAGCCTGGTTATCGCAGAGCCGACGCATTGAGATCCTGCACAAGGCCGCTGAACTGATGCAGGAACGCTTTGAAGAATTAGCTCTGGAAGCGGCGCGTGAAGGGGGCAAGCCCCTGATCGATTCCCGCGTAGAGGTGGCGCGCGCCATTGACGGGCTGAAGATCTGTACCGAGACCCTGCGCACCGATGCTGGCGAGGTCGTCCCCATGGGCGTGAACGCCTCCTCCGAGGGACGCCTGGCCTTCACCCTGCATGAGCCGATCGGGGTGGTGGTGGCGGTCAGCGCCTTCAATCACCCATTGAACCTGATTGTCCACCAGGTGGCCCCGGCAGTGGCAACCGGTTGTCCGGTGATCGTCAAACCGGCCCCGGATACCCCCCTCTCCTGCCTAAGCTTCATCCACATCCTGCATCAAGCAGGCCTGCCGGGTGCCTGGGCCCAGGCGCTCCTGACCATCGACAATCAGGCCGCAGGTAAACTGATTGCAGATTCCAGGGTTGGTTTCTTCTCCTTCATCGGCAGCGCCAAGGTCGGCTGGCAATTGCGCACCAGTCTCGCCCCCGGTACCCGTTGCGCCCTGGAGCATGGCGGCGCGGCGCCGGTCATCGTCGAGCCGGATGCGGACATCGACGGCATGTTACCGCTGCTCGCCAAGGGTGGTTTTTATCATGCAGGCCAGGTCTGCGTTTCGGTGCAACGGGTTTTCGTGCATGAATCGCTAGCCCGGCAGGTGGCCGAAGGACTGGCCGCCGCCGGACATCAGCTATGATTGTTGGCGACCCGACCCTCCCGGAGACACAAGATCGGGCCATTGATCCGACCGGCGGAGGTTGAGCGAGTCGAAGCCTGGGTCAATGAGGCCATCGATGCCGGTGCCCAGCTGATATCCGGTGGAGCAAGAATCTCTGAAACCTGCTATCAGCCAACGGTGCTGCTAGATCCCCCGGACGATTGTCGGGTGAGCAGGCAGGAGGTCTTTGGACCGGTCATCTGCGTCTACGCCTATCAGACATGGATAAAGCGATCACGCGGGCCAACAGCCTGCCCTATGCCTTTCAGGCTGCCGTGTTCACCCGGCAACTGGACGGCGCATTTCGTGCCTGTAAGCGACTCGCCGCCTCTGCTGTGATGGTCAATGACCACACCGCATTCCGGGTCGACTGGATGCCGTTTGCCGGGTTGCATGAATCCGGTCTGGGAGTCGGTGGCATTCCCCATACCCTGCGGGATATGCAGGTGCAGAAAATGCTGGTATTCAAATCAGCTGAACTCTAAAAATAGTAACAGATCTCGTAGGGCTGCTGATCATTGCACCCTCCCTGGTTGCTGCAGCGGTCCTGGGGTTTGCTACCCACCGGGCCAGCCTGTGCAGTGTCAAGACAGTGGCAGAGATTCTGTGCCTATATGCTCATGAGTTTCATCAAAGCCATGTAATGGGTGGTGGCGCCTTGATGGGAATGGGGACCGCCATGTTGCCAGGGGGCAATGATGCGCTGTTGCTGTCAGGTATGCCGATGCTGTCTCTTCACGCCCTCCCCTCTTTTGCCATGATGCTTGCCACTATTGCCGCGATATTACTGATCAGTAAAAGGTTTGGCGGTCCAAAGATAAGCGCGAATTGCCAGAGCGATATAATTCGTCAGCAGTAATCTGTTCGAGACAGAGACAGGTAATGAGTTTCATTGCCATGATGAAACTCTCGATGCTCTAGGTTAAGGCATACACGCAGTCTGCCGAGCAATAATGGGTCAATCCATTTGCGATTGTAATGGAAACTCGACAGGCTATAGGGATAGTATTACCAACTTTTATATGGGAGAAACTTGCCGCTCATCCTAACCAGCACACGATCTCCAGCCGGATTTTCCTCCTTGTCGATATGCATGGAGAAGTCGATGGCGCTCA
This sequence comes from uncultured Gammaproteobacteria bacterium, assembly GCA_963797085.1. Classification (GTDB taxonomy): domain Bacteria; phylum Pseudomonadota; class Gammaproteobacteria; order Chromatiales; family Chromatiaceae; genus JASJBU01. The sequence continues at coordinate 12,787 of CAWCOA010000005.1, read as the reverse complement.
TGATGCCATCACCAAATTTTTCGTGTATCAACTCCTTGATAGTATCACCGTAGACCCCGACAATCTCATACCAGCGATAGATAACCGGATCTGTGGGCACAGTCTTATCCCAGCTTTTGTGTGGGAACTGTTGCAAAGTCTCAGAGATCTCAGACGGAAGTCCAAGCACTTCACACAGCTTGTTGGCGTATTCCAGTTTGAGGCTGTTCATACCCAGGCAGGCGGAGGTAAGAAATACCGGAGCCAAACCTACCTTGGCAGCGATTTCTTCCCAGCCGAGGCCAGATTGGCTCTTCGCTGCCATAATGGTTTCAGTCATTTCTATCTTTTTCATCTTTAAGCTCCTTATCGGTTCATGGAATATTACAAACTGGTCACCACTAGGTGTTATTCATTAACACAGGATGAGTACTTAACAAGAAAACAATAATGAGAAAGAGGATTGACGACAGGCCTTTCCAGAACATTATTGGATTACGCTCCAGAAGTGGTGGCCTGCTCTTGTTCATGAAGATGCGGTTGGGCTGGCGCAGATCATGGATGAACTCGGAAATTTCGTCGTAGCGTTTGTAAGGGTTGGGATGAACCGCCTTGCGTATAGATTCATCAACCCAGACGGGTATGCTGCGTTCGTCATCAAGCACGGATTGATAAACCAGCTTGCGTTGCGCGGTTCGACTGACAGCCTTTGCCACTTGCGTACCGTAGGGTACGCGCCCTGATAACATCTGATGGGTAATCACCCCGAGCGAGAACAGGTCCGAGCGAGTCGTGCCTGCTTCACCCAGGAAATACTCGGGCGCAGAGTATTGTGCGGTACCGAGAATGTGCTGCTCGGCAGCACCTGCAATCTCGGCTACACCGGCGACCCTTACGGAACCAAAGTCGATGAGCTTCACCGTCCCGGTCTTGTCGATCATAATGTTGTTGGGCCTTAGATCCTGGTGCAACATTTCATGGCGGTGTAATGCGTACAAGCCCTTGGCGATCTGTTCCACGATATTGCGCACCGTTTCGAGATCAGGCTTGGGATTGTCGGTCATCCACTGGGTCAGCGTTTGACCTTCGATGAATTCGGTAACGATGTAGAGGTAGTTGCGTTTACGTGTCTGGTCACAGGGTTTCAACACGTGCGCGTTGTCGATGCGCCGGGCCACCCACTCCTCCATGAGGAAACGATCCAGGTAAGCAGCATCCTCCCGAAGGTCAATTGAAGGAGTCTTGATGATGACTTGCTTTCGAGATTCCTCATCAACCGCCAGGTAAACGTGACTGCGACTGCTGCCGTGCACTTCACGTACAATCTCATAACCATCGAACAGCATCCGTGGCCGGAGTTCCGGCGGGAAGGGCAGCACTGATGCCTGTTGGTGCAATTCTTCGATGTCATGGAGCGGTAACTGTTCGATGTGTAAAATTTGGATTGTCAGATTGTCCTTACTTCCCTTATCTAACGCTTCATCCACGATCAACCTGGCTGCCTGGTCAAGATCATCCTGATGCTGCTGTATCGTCCCAACGACGAACTTTTCCTCAGCAAATTCATAGACACCATCTGTTGCCAATACGAAGGTGTCGCCGATCTCGACGGCGACTGACTGGTAATCAATCTCGAGCCGATCACGCATACCCAGGGCGCGGCTGAGATAACTTTTCTCACGAGACACCCACATACGGTGATCTTCGGTCAACTGTTCTAGATGGTTGTCGATGAGGCGGTAGACACGCGCATCGCCGGCATGAAAGATGTGTGCGGTTACTGACTTGAGCACCAATGCACTGAAGGTGCAGACATAACCACGATTCATATCGTAACGGTAAGGGCCGTTGCGCGTTTGTGCATAAAGCCACGAATTAGTCGCCTTTAACACCCGCTGTACCGATGTCTTCACCGACCAGGATTCGGAGGTGGAGTAGTAATCGTCAAAAAAACCTTTGACCGAGGTTTCACTGGCGATCTGACTGACGTCGCTGCTGCTGATACCGTCAGCGAGCGCTACAGCGATCCCCTTGGAACTCAACAGTGGTTCCTCCGGGATCATCACTGCATGAAAATCCTGGTTGAGCGGTTTGCACCCCTGGTCGGAACATTGACCGATAGCAATCTGTAGTGGAGTGGGCATAGGTGTAAAACCTCAGCCCCTTGCGGGGCCGAGATGTTTCATCAAGCGCGTGCCTTGACTGTGGGCGCGGGGCTGGCGTGGCCTTTCAGGATGCGCTCCGGGCTGGTACGGACATGGGTGTAATAGAGCGGCAGGCCAACCAGCACGAATCCGCCGACCAGGTTACCCAAAGCGGTGGGTAGTTCGTTCCAGATGATGTACTGCATGAAGGTGAATTCGCCACCCATGATCATGGAGAAGGGGAACAGGAACATGTTGACGATGGAATGCTCGAAGCCCATGAAGAAGAAGAGCATGACCGGCATCCACATGGCGGCCATCTTACCGGTGGCAGAGGTGGAGATCATGGCCCCGACCACACCCATGGATACCATCCAGTTGCAGAGCATGCCGCGGATGAAAATGGTGAACCAGCCGTCCACACCGTGAGCGGCGTAACCGAGGGTACGTGACTCACCGATTTTACTGACCTTTTCTGCCAGTACGCCGCCGTCGGTGTTGAAGCCGTAGGTCAGGATAAAGGCGATCATAAATGCGGTCATCAACGCCCCGGCAAAGTTACCGACGAAGACCAGGCCCCAGTTGCGCATCACCTGGCCAAAGGTGACCCCGGGGCGTTTGTCGATGAGCGCCAGAGGTACCAGGGTGAACACACCGGTCAGCAGGTCGAACTTCATCAGATAGAGCATGATAAAACCTACCGGGAAGAGTACGGCGCCCACCAGGGGTGAACCGGTCTTGGTGGCTACCGTAATGGCGAACACAGCGGCCAGACCGAGAATGGCGCCGGCCATGAATGCGCGAATCAAGGTGTCCTTGGCGGACATGTAGACCTTCGATTCGCCTTGATCGACCATCTTCGATACAAACTCGGTAGGTTCTAAATACGACATGGATAGTTCCTCTTTATACTTCTGAAAAAACGATTATCAGTAGTATCAGCAAATTAGATACCAACAATATATTCCCTATAAAATAAAGTGCGTTAGGTTGATTTTCTGTACAAGATTAATCGCAACTGCTTCCTAGTTTGACTAAAGTGCACCACGATGTACCGCACCCATTCCTTCGGCGCACTTTTATGAAGCACCTAGTGGGATAACGCCCTCCTCATCTTTTCGCGCCCTGCAGGAAAGAGAGCACATCGCCCATCAGATCATTGATCGCCCGGTATTTCTCGGCCGGTACAGCAAGCATTTCCTCTTCTGGATTGCCATGGAGCCGTGCGCCCATCGCACTGGCGATGAGTTGAGCGCCAAGGCAAATGCCTAAAACAGATTTTCCGGACTCGATGACGTCATAAATGAAGCGTTTCTCCAGGGAAAGCCAGGGAAATTCGCTTTCATCATTCATACTCACGGGGCCACCCATCACCACGAGCAGATCGATATCATCCACCTCCGGCAAACTCGCCGAATCTAATAACCGTGTCTTGGTTATTAGATAACCGGCTGCTTTGAGCCATGACTCGATACTGCCTAGACCTTCGAATGGGAATTGCTGTAGGTAATGGGCGCGCATAGATGATCCTTAAGGCAGTCAGCACAGGTAAATCGACAAGTCAGGAATGGGTAAATACCTGGGTAGTATTAGCCAGGTATTTCAGACCGAGAAAAGTGAAGGTGACAGATGCCAACGGTATCGAAACGGTAGCTACCAGTAAGGTCAGCATCGCAACCAAGAGCATTATCCGCTCGCCCGCTCTCTTGCGTTATCTTGGAAAGGCTGTTTCCAGCCTGTTGGATACCCTGTTGCCCTCAGTGCAGGCAGTTGGTGGTATCACCGACTATGGCACCGAGAACGCAGTCACCAACGAATTCGGTGATCTCGAACAAGGTTTTATCAACCGCATGCTAAGCGGTGGCGTTACCGAACGTTTCAGCTGGTCCGGGACCAATGCCTGGGAGCAAGACTTCAAGGCCGGCAGCGACAGCAACTGGATCGATAATACCGATATAACATTCTACGTTGGCGATGGGTATGGCGGAGGTTTCACCTTCGAAGACTCCTCACACGATGACGTTACCTTGGATCATAACGACGCCACGGATGACTGGGGAGACAAAGACCTGGAATGGCTGGCACTCCTCTCGTGCCAGGTATTGAAAGATCAATGGAGTGGTATGTCACATTTTGATCGTTGGAAGCAGGAATTCGATGGGTTTCATAGGCTGTTGGGTTTCCATACGAATGCCTATGCATGGATGAGCTTTTCAGGTGAATTCGCGGACAATCTACTGAAGAGCAGTCCGATGAAGGTACGTACTGCCTGGTTTGAAGCGACCGAGACCAACCAACCCGACGGTGTAGTGCCGGTCGTCATGGGTGTTTATGGCCATAATGGCGAATCGAATATCAACGACTATTTCTGGGGAAAAGGCTCGGTTGGCCCGGATATTCGTGATGGCGCTATCGCGGGTTACTGGAGCATTACCTTGAACTAATGTGCTTCCATTAGTGGAAAAAACAGTGAACCCCGATTCAGTACCCTGAGTCGGGGTTTTTTGATTATCTTTCTTAGCAAATAGCCTGATAGCAAACCAAGGATTGCCTGACATCTGAATTGAGCGCGGCTGTATCATTGCAGACTATGATTTACTCTGTACGAAGGTGCTCTTCGTCTACTCGACTGCTTCACTGTCGAAATTCACACCTCTGAAAGGCTATTCATCGGTATCTGCTAAAATCGGATATTTTCAGTCAGCCTCCGCTTCATGTACATCATATTTACGGGAATATTTTCAATTGGCCGGTAGCTTGCCATGGCGGGGTTTTTTCCATTACCAGGTCAAAAAGTGGATCATTCAAAAAATGATCGAGCCAATGCTGCAAATATTTCCAGGGCATATGGTCGAACCATTTTTTATCGACAAAAGCAAACTGGCGAATAAAGGGGAAAATTGCAACATCAGCCAATGTCGGTTGGTTCGATAACAGGTAGCGTTTATTTTGCAGCAGGTTTTCAAGCCTATTGGGGAAACTACAGGCTTGGTGCTGGTAGTATTCTAATGAATTCTCCGGGAAACGATCAGCATATTTGTAACTATCAAGATGCTGCTTGAATTTATTGTCATTTTCATCAATCAGTTTTGCTGTCATGGCTTCATTGTTAAATGCCAGCCAGTTTTGTGGATCGTTGATTTGTAATGCCCAGTGCATGATATCCAGGCTTTCTTCGAGTATATTTTGCTTATCGAGTTGTAAAACGGGGACGGTAGCTTTAGGTGAGCAGGTTAATAGTTCCGTCGGTTTGTGCTTCAGGTCAACTTCCCTAAGCTCTACCTGTTGCTGGCTGACTGCAATAGCCATGCGTGAGCGGATCGCATAGGGACAGCGTCTGAAAGAATAGAGTATGGGTAACGACAAGCCTGTATCCTCACTGGTTTTGAGCGATATGATAGCAAGGATTTATAGGCCAGAATGCCTAGGGAGTAGTTCTGCAACAAAAAACTAAGTTGTTCAAATATGAATTGAATTAACTAGTAACAGCTAACACGCTACCCTAGTGCGGTCATTAGATACCAGTTGAGAATATGATCGCTGCCAGTATATTGCTCTTAAGTGCTCCAAGTGGACCTTTGCTGTGACTCAGTGATCTTTCGAAACCAGTCACTAAACCGTCAATCAAACATGCCATATCTTATGGTCCTCTGCCCGCCTCTTTTTTACCTCTGCTTTACACGCACCTGATCTTCAATGGTGTTGTCGGGATGAGTGATTACATTTTCACCTTCCGTTATACCCTCTAGGATCTGGGCGGAGAGACCGTTGCGCTGACCCACCTTGACCATGCGGCGTATCGCCTTTCCATTTTCCATAACAAATACAGCCCAGCTATCATTTATACGGAACAAGGCGCTGGCGGGGATCTGCAGTACATCATCGTCCTCCCAGAGGATAAATTCGGCTTCAACACGATAACCGTGACCGAGGTTTTGCCATTGGGCTGATTCAGAAGTGATGTCCGAAATCACCAGTACACGCTGCTCCTCCACGCCGAGTGCGGAGATCTTGGTGAAACCAACCGGCTCGATAATGCGTACCTGGCCCTCTAATGGTTTTTCACCTCCCCAGCGATGGATATAAGACGCGCATGCCCGGTTTTATCTTTACGGCGTCCGCCGAGAGCACGTCCGTTTCGATCTCCAGATGATCGGGTATCCCCAATCTCCAGCAGCGGCTGTCCTCTGGCGACGACTCCTTCGCACTCCTGATGGACCTTCAACACCTTGCCGGTTACCGGGGCGCGGACCTGCACGATTTCAGTAGGGCTTGGCTCGGTTTTGCTACCGGTATATTGCAGGGCGGTTTTGGTAGCCTCCAGTTCATGCACGCGCCACATCGACGGCAAATTCTGCGGAGCGTTGACCGCCCGGGTACTGCGTACCCGGGTCGCTGCCTGATCGAGCTTGTCTTGCGCCACATGACCCTTTTCTGCTAACGGCTGCAAGCGCGAGAGCTCTTTGTCGGCCAGTTCGGCCTCGGCCGCCGCGGAGCGGGCACTCTGTTCGGCAGCACGTAGGGCTGACTCTGCAGCGGCAACCCGGGATTCGGCCTCGGCGCGACTGCGTGGATCCAGTGCCTGGGACTGCAGTGGCCGGATGGTGATCAGGGGCTGGTCTTTGATTACGCTGTCACCCACATCCAGGTCGGTGCGGCAGGTGGTCCCGGCCACTGGCGCTGAGACGATATAGCGATCGATGACACGGGTTTTACCCTCTTCCTCGACACTCAGCTGCATTGGGCCGCGTGCTGCCTTGGCGATTTCCACCAGTCTTGGCTGTGGCCGGAATCCGTAGAACAAGGCTGCAATAATCAACAACAGTATCGTGAACCAGATGAGTCTTCTTCGCCATACTAAGTTCATGTTCACTCCTTGGTTTTTAAGACCTCGATCAGATCGAGATGATCCAGCCGGCGTCTGACCAGCAGCCCGGAGACGGTTGTGGCGGTCAGAATGACCGATGCGGCAAAGGCATAGGTGTGTGGCGCCAGGATCAACGGGACACGGTAGAATTCACTATCAAGCGATACGGCAATGTAACCACACAGTGCATTCCCCAATATTAACCCGAGAGGAATCGCCAACAGCGTCAATAGCGCAAGTTCACCCAACAAAATGTAGGATATCTCGCTCCGGGTGAATCCCAGCACCCGCAAGCTTGCGAGTTCATGGCTGCGTTCGGTGAGAGTGATTCGCGCACTGTTGTAAACGACGCCCACGGCGATGACGACGGCGAACAGGGTGGCGACAAATGTCCAGAACAGCATGGTTTCGTCCATGGTGCGATGGAAGTTCTCGATCGACCGTTCACGTACCACCGTACCCACGATGCGGGGCCTTTCCTTGAGTCGCTGGAATATCTCGTTTTTCCGGGAATTGTCGATATAGAGAAAAGCACCTGAAATCGTTTTGCCTTCACGCATCACGCGGTTGAGTGCCTCGATATCCATATAGGCTCCGACACCCAGGTGCTTGCGCACCAGTGATACAACGGGGATCTGCAGGCTAGGCTGACTCTCTTCCAACACTTCGACGGTCAGCAGATCGCCGGGCCTGACGCCGAGAATCTCTTTTGCCAGATATTCATTCAGCACGATACCTGAACCTGGCAGGCTGACGGGTTTCAGATCGGTATTTACCAGCCGAATTATTTCACCCTTGGGCTCCAAACCGCTGATAGAGAGGCGATAGCTGCGATTCTTGTATACCAGGCGCGCAAACACGGTCCGGACCACCTCGCCATACTCGACACCCGGCAGGTTGCGCAGCTCTGACAGCGCCTTATAAGAAGTGGGTTCACTGAAAAGCAGGGATATATCGTCGCGTGCCGATAAGCCGTAGTGCACATCCATCATGAAAGTGATGGTATCTTCCTGAAAGCGGCCGGTCATCAGAATCGCGCAGGCAAAGGCGATGCCCAGCACCGATAAAGCCGACTTGAACGGCTTGTGGCCAATATGTCGGAGAATCATGCGCGTCGGCGCGGAGAACAGCCGCTTGAGACCAAACGCCTCGATGAAGGTCTGGCGATAGACCGCTGGCGCCTCCGGTCGCATCGCCTCGGCTGGTTGTAATTTAACCGCGAGGTGTACTGCTGCGAGTGTGCCGAGCAGGCCTGCCACCGCGGTGAATGACGCGGCCTGCACGATTCTTGAGGGACGCAGTTCGAAATTCAGAAATGGCAGGCGAAACAGTTCGACATAGATCTCGCTCAACATAACGCCCAGCCAGGCGCCAGCCGCAACACCCATAACGATTCCCGCCATCACGATCAACAGGATCATCTTCAGAAAATGGATCGCGATGGCGAGGTTGCCATAACCGAATGCCTTCAGTGCCGCGATCTGTTCACGCTGGGTGCCGACAAGGCGAGTGACGACGACGTTCAGTAAGAACGCCGCCACCCCGAGGAAGATGACCGGGAACATTTCCGACATGTTTTCCAGTTGCTGAAGCTCCTGGGTAAGGAATTTATGCGAAGCCTGATCATCTCGCACAATAGCGCCGGGACTGCCATAAGGTTTCAGCATTAATTCGAGACGGTCTATCACATCCTGCGCGTTGGCGTCTCTGGACAGGGTCAGCACGACGCTGTTAAAGGCGCCTTCCATGTCATAGGCATGTGACAGCGGGGTGCGCGCCATCCACAACACGCCAAAACGCTCGTGGTCCGGAAACATGCCACCAGGCGGTACTTGATAAATATACTCTGGTGAGCTCCCGATACCGACGATACGCAGCTGTTTGCGCTTGCCACGGATGATGATGTGTACTTTGTCGCCTGGCTGAAAGCCGTGAGCCTCGGCGAAGGGTTCGCTGATGACCACCTCATCGCTGCGACCGGCCTCAACCAGCCTGCCGCTGCTTAGATAGATGCGATTAAGCAGCGGATCGCCGTCTATCCGGGATGGAGGTGACAACACCGACGACCGGGTCCGGGAAACCTTCGATATCGATGGTCAATGGGGCCACGACGCGAGTATCGACCTTGTCAACGCCGTTGATCTCGGCGATATGTTGTCGCACCGATTCCGGCGCGCGTTTTAGTGGTGCGAAGATTTCGGCAAAGCGGTAATCGCGGTAGTACAGTTCACGGCTGAGCTGTAGCGAGTCCAAGGTACTGAGAAACATGAGATAGCAGGCGACACCGCTGGCCATGACGGCGGCGATCGCAAACGCCTGTCCTCGTAGACGTATTAGATCCCGCCACATTTTTCGGTCCAGTGCGTTCATAGCTACCAGGCCAGCTCCGATGGTGCCTTTTTGTCTGGATTGGACTCATCGCTGAAGATTTGACCATCGCTCAAACGAATGACCCGGTCGGCCATCTGTGCGATATCTCCATTGTGGGTGATGACGACGGTTGTGGTACCGAGTTCCCGGTTCACACGCTCGATGGCCTCCAGCACCACAATGCCAGTCTGCAGATCCAACGCGCCTGTTGGTTCGTCGCAGAGCAATACATCGGGGCGTTTGGCTATCGCGCGGGCAATTGCAACCCGCTGCTGCTCGCCACCGGACATTTGCGCCGGAAAGTGATCCAGTCGTTTCCCCATGTCCACCAGCTTGAGCGCTTCCTCGGGGGTGAGGGGGTTTCGCGATATTTCGGTCACCAGGGCAACGTTTTCGCGCGCCGTGAGGCTGGGAATCAGATTGTAAAACTGGAAGACAAAACCCACGTTTTCACGCCGGTAATGGGTAAGTATGGAATCATTGTAGGCGGTCAGATCCTGGTCCTTGTAGCGCACGGTTCCGCTGGTGGGTACATCCAGTCCGCCGAGGATATTGAGTAGCGTCGACTTTCCACTGCCCGATGGCCCCAGCAACACGACAAATTCGCTTTCACGCAGCTCAAGGTCGACACCGCGCAAGGCATGGACCGGCACCTCACCCATCTGATAGGTCTTGGTGATAGCCTCTGCATGGAATACGATTGGCGATGAAGACGCGTTCAATTCGAATGTCCCTATACTCTGCTTCAAAGATTGATATTCGGGATGGCATCATCCTGTCAATATCAGGTTGAAAGCGTACTAACTTACAGTTCGTTTAGATATACTCCCTTGGTTCATGATCTACAACCGCTTCTCACCACCAGACTTAAGTGACCCCAGTGTTTTCAATCTATTCCTTGTGTAATGGGGATAAACGGTCTTGACCAAACCATTTACTTGGACGATGGATCAAGGATTATCTTGGGGCTTGTTGTCTTAACCAGCAGATAGAAAGTCTGCTCTAGTTGGAGAAACACGGACTTTACTGTCGATTTAATGAGCGGCGTTAAAGAGTTGCAGTCATCGACGCTACGATAGATGTTGCATTACAGGTCCTGACATGATGCCTGGTGTCCCTGAGCTAACTCTCCGGAAGCTTTCACCGGACAGGTCACAACCCATCCCGCGCTGGTAGAAATACCCGTTTGGTTGCACTCTGTATTTCCATGGACATCTGGTCGATGATGGCGAAGTGCTGGATCCTCAACGAGGCAGCGATTTCCTGCTTCTGATCTGTCAAAACCGCCAGCATATCGGCTCGCATCTGGTCCCGGAACAATGCTTCGTCAATCTCCAAGAACACCTTGTCAAAAAACAGCCAGGTAACGACACCCGCGCCGACACCGCACAGCACCGCCAAAGGGCCTCCGGGAGAACACAACGCGGCAGCCCCGGCGGCGGAGATCAGAATGGATCCGCCCTTTTTCACCGAGGCTTTGCCTAACAGGCTGCTGGCAGTGACGAAGCTCTTTTTGGCGGCAAACTTACTCACTACCACCGCAGTGGTCTTTTTCGCCAACAGCTTCGATGAGGTAACGGCAACCAAGGTGGCGCCCCCCGCCGCGGCCGATGCCCGCATACCGTCTCGCCCGAGATTACCGAACATGGAAAGGTCCAAGCCACCGAGGCCGCAGGGATTGGCCTGCGCGTCCAGATTGGCCTGCTGACCAAGACGCTCGTTCAAAGTGGCCATCTGTTGCACCGAATTCTCGGCGATTGCCTGGCTGGCGGCCGCAAGACGCTCACCAAAGCGGGTATTTTCAAACAGGCGGCGTTCTATCTCTTCAGCCATCATTTGTCCGATTTCTCCAGTGGCTAGCGCCATCAGGCGTTCGTACTCTCCGATGATGGTGAAGTACCAATCAAGATAGTCGTCCACAGCCTGCTCGACATCATCGAACAGCACACCAACGGTGGCGTCCAACTGTCTCGCGGTGTCTCGTTTTAAGCTGGCGCGGACGATTTCCAACTCGCTGACTCAAGGCTCTGCTCCAGGGCATCCACCGCCGCCTTATCAGGTTTGCAGGGATTGGACCAGTCCAGAATCTCCTGTCCCTTCTCCTGCAGGACCTTCGGATCGAACTTCTGCAGCTTGACCACCGCATATAGGTAGGGAATGGCGAGTACCAAAATGGTGAGAAAAAAAGACTTGGAGAAAACGCCTTCCCCGATTAAAGCCGTCAAGCGCAGTTTTCGCGCATCAAGCAGTCCAACAACGCCGAGCTGAAAACGGGTGAAGGCGTAGGCGAAGACACCGGCCTGGAGCAGGAACAACACCCAAGCAGCGAGCTTGAGCTCGGGATGATGCAGATTCGGAATCAGCACCTCCGAAAGGTGCCAGGTCAGTTGTTTCACGGCCGCCAGAAACCCCACCAGGAAGCCAGACAACGGACAGCTCGCCTTGGCAGCGAACTCGCCGAGGGTCTGCTCCGTCACCGCATACCAGGTCATGTCCCTGGTGTCGGGTGCGCCCACAATAAAGAAATCGATGACGAAGAAACCAGCGGTCAGAATCAGTAGGTTCGGCAGGAACAGCGGCCAGCGGCGTACCAGCACCCCCAACTGCTGAGCCTGCACCTGGCTTGCCAAACGCCTGCGCACTGGGCCAACCACCAGGGCTAATATCAGTACATCCGCCGCCAGCACGAGCCAATGCTCTGGTTCCAACAGCATCGAGAAGGCCAACAGTAAACTGGCCAACACCAAGGCTACGAAGACCTGCAGGCCACGGAGGACACGCCCGGCCCATAGCCAGTCACGAATGGCGCTGCCCTCCCTGGTGGCTCGCTCCAACATCGCCCGCCGCTGGAACAGGACGTACTCCTGCTGATAGTGCCAGATGGGCCAGGCGGCAAGGGCCACAAGGAAGAAAATCCCCCAGCAGGGGGAGTAGGCCAGCCCCCTGGCGAGCAGGAACAGCACCACCCCTGCTGCCGGCATCGCCAACAGGCGTGATGCGAGGGTGCTGGAAGCGTTCGGTGTTGTGTCGGAGCTGCTCATTAGAACATTCGGGGTCGTGAGAATAACCAGGAAACTAATACGTTTATGGATCTCGGACATCCAAATCCTATACCTATTGCAACAACATAGGACCTATCCCGATAAAGTACCGAAGGAGCTGATATTTGCATGAGCGTTACACACACATCCGTCCGCCAAAGCCAGTGTAAAATAATCTCACACTCAATCCAGGTGTGCTTGTTATATCCTGTTAGGGTCCACTCCTGTGTTAGGGTCGTAATAGACACTCTACAAAAAACGTCGCTAAGGAAATGAAAGCGAAATCATCCTTAAAATTATGGTGCCTGGAAGAATTCAAGTCCAAGGTAGAACGGCTCAAAACGGCCAGCCCGGTCATTCGTCGCAGTGCAGCATTTCGGCATACT
>CAWCOA010000004.1:0-464949 GCA_963797085.1 uncultured Gammaproteobacteria bacterium | reverse complement strand
ACCGGACATCCCGATCTGTAGGTCAACTACCAAAATCGCCCTGCCCGATTTATTGAGATTATGTGCTAAATCGACAGTTCTGCCGACAGAGCCGTCATTAATGGATAGGCTCTAGGAATGACGGAAATATTTACTCGCAAGAGCTGCTAGATCTTCCACTAGATAACAGGAGTGCACCTGATACAATCGTACAGAATCAGGAATCCATAGTACGTTCCGATCTCTGCGTCGACTTTGAATTTCCATACCATTTACTGATTTTATAGACAAAAAGAGAGTCCGACCTTCCCTGACATTGATATTCTTGTATTTTGAAACAATTTGTAACACGTCTTATTAATTTATTTCCTATATTCAAGTAAGGAATAATTGAATTAATCAAATTAATTAAAAAAGTTGTATGGAGAAATAATAGTGGGAAGTAATTGTATGTGATCTGAGGAAGGATGGGTTTTATTTTAGGACAGTAGTAAATTAGTGCATCTTCACAGCATGGGTGTAGCGGCGCAAGGAGGTAGTAAAACATGTTCAAGTATCCGAAATTAAAATTCACGAATATATCAAGATTATTTGCATTGGCCTCAGTCGTAGTCTTGACTCTTTCACTTACAGTAAGCGAATCAATCTCCGCTCCGAAACCTAGTGGCTGGACAGACCTATTCTCCGACATCAATTACGGCGGACCGGATGGCGGCGTCTATGACATCATTGAATATAATAATGCACTGTTAGTTGCCGGTGAGTTCGGATCTGTTGGTGGAATACTCAGTGGAACCATCTACGCGAACAACATCGCAGCATTCGATGGATCAGTTTGGCACTCCATTGGCACGGGCCTCACAGGCACAGATGCAGTGGTCAATGCAATGGTGGTATATAATGGTGACCTAATCGTCGCTGGTAGCTTTGACAAGCTGGATCATCAGAGGCCAACAACATTGCTAAATGGAATAGCTGGACGGGTGGCTGGGAACCTCTTGGGTCAGGTGTCAGAGGGGAATACTATCCAGGTGTGTACGCATTATATGTCTTCAATGATGAACTCTATGCAGGTGGGAATTTCACCGAAGCTGGAACTATAACTACCGAGAATATAGCCAAATGGGATGGTACAAACTGGTCTGCAGTAGGTTCGGGTAGACCAAATCCAGTCCATTGCCTGACTGAGTGGGATGATAAGTTGGTGGCCGGTGGTGCTTTCAGCGCTGCGTATGAGACCAGTTCTATCGCATACCTGGAAGACGGAACGTACTGGCGAAATATTGGGTTTGTCGCATTGGTTCGTTCACTTACTACTATGGATTATGATGGAGAAGAAGATGTTCTCATCGCGGCTGGACAAAGCTTTCCTTCTCCCGATACTGTTGAAGGAAATCTATGGTATTACCGTTCTGGAGATTGGTACGAGTTCGAAGGTGGAATAGGCAGACAAGACACTTACACGGCAAGGGTAGAGGATGTGTTGTTCTACGACGGCAAGCTCATTGTCACCGGTAGTTTTCATGTGGTTGGAGAGAAAGGGTCGCAAGCAGACGGGATTGCTTACTGGCAGGGAAAATGGAACAAGCTAGATGAAGGACTGGGTGCAGAGGGTCTTTCTCTTTTCGTGGATTCGAGCAAGAGAACATTGTATGTAGGTGGAGATATCTGGTACACGGGAGAGTACAGCACCGAGAACCTCGGTCAATACATCTTCCGCAATTCACCCCCTGGTCGTTCGGATTAATCAGCCAGTAGTTCCTTAATAGTGTTATATTCCAGAAGCAGGTGCCAGATATCAGCTTCTGGAATAAACTTCAGGTAGTAGTAAAAATTAAGCACGTAAATCGATATACATTGAAGTTGGTAAATGTGCTTCACAACGTTCAGAACGTCCTCTAAGCTCATAGTTTGAGTGAGTAACAGGGTCACTTGTAGTATCAAGATGTACCGCTATCACTCTTTTACATTCCAATTTTGAGTGGCTGCTATCAGCATAAAGCTCAAATGTTTATTCCCATATGATTGGGTGATTTCTAAATATCAAAGGTTGCTTCACTATGCACGCTATAGTGTGTCAGCGGATTTAGCAAAGTCTCTAGCTCAATGTCCGGAATTCACCCAGAGTGTAAAAATAACTCGAAAAATACTGCTGGGGCCTGGTCTTTAGTCAAATATCTCGCGGTTAATGAACATTTCTCATTGGTTATATAGAACTGAATTGTTACAGCTTTGTAACCGGTGGAAGCTTTTTTGTTTCAGTTTGTATCATCTAACCACTACAAGAAAAAATAATTCTATATTTAGTATTAGCAGTAGATGGCAAAGGAATCGGGATACGTCACGGAATCAACGGCTAGAACAAGAAACACCCATCTCCCTGACAGAGGGGGAAATGTGCGGTGTTGCGACGGTTCGGTTCCCGGCATCTCCTAATCCCTTTGAATAGGTGCCAACATGCCGAGAGATAAGCCTCGGGCCGAATTGAATGTTTTCGACCATTTAGTATAGATGCTTAACATCAATATTTGAGAGAAAGGTTTAAGCATATCGATATCAATTGAGAATATAACTTATTGGCTTTTCTGGCAGTTTTCCACAGTGGAGTAGGAAAAATGAAAAAGCTATTTTATTTGATTATTTTAAGCTTGCTGATCAACACACTACCTGTTTCAGCCATAACAGGTGGTGAAACCGATGGTGAAGGCCATCCGAATGTGGGTTTGATGATCGCCGATATCAATGGCGAACCTCAATGGCGTTGCACGGGCACACTGATTGCACCGAGAGTTTTTCTAACGGCGGGTCACTGTGTTGGGGATGGTGCTACTGCTGCGCGCGTCTGGTTTAACACCGATATCGCATATGTTCCTGATTATCCTAATGGCGGCACTATAGCGATTGAGGGTACACCGGTTCCTCATCCCGATTATACATGGGGGGTCGCCGATCCTCATGATGTAGGAGTCGTAATCTTGAACGAGCCGGTTGATAATATGGAACCGGCGAAACTGCCGGCCCCGGAGTTGCTGACTGAACTGAAGGAAGAAGGAATCTTGCAAGGTGGCTTCTGGGATAGTCTCTACTTTACCTTTGTGGGCTATGGCGGCGCACTTGAATCCTGGCCACCGCCCGTATTGGATTATGAGGATGTAATACGCCAGGTAGCAGAATCCGAATACGTTGCACTGAGCCGAGTCTACCTGCATACGTCGCAAAAAGCGGTTTTCGATGAAGAGGGCACCTGTTTTGGGGATTCTGGCGGACCCGTTTTTTGGCAGAATCCACAAGGAAAAGAAATTATCGTGGCGCTAACATCTACGGGAGATGCACAGTGCGTAGCCATAGGTCTCAACTACCGTATTGACAACCCAGCGATTCTTGAGTGGATCGAGGCACAGAACCCCGAATAGATGTTAAACAGAAGTCCAAATCCACCACTTTTTCACTAATTTTGACAATACAAGGGTTTAGCTGGTAACAGCCAAGCCCTTTTCATATATGCTCCCCTTGAACGCCACACCAAGGCACAGAATACTTGTATCCTAGCATCAAATAATTCTGCTACACATTACAAGAAATGTGTCGGATCGAGATGTCAATATTCCATCTTAAATTCGATTGATAGCTTTGCAGGAATTCGAAGGCGGTATAGGGTGACAACGATTGTTGTAACCTGGCAGGCATGAAGTCCGCTTCGGCCGACTCTTGACTATAACAACACTATCCACCTATTTCCGCTATAGGGTGACAGCGGTCTACTTACTTGAGGTAAAGAATGTCTGCTCTGAGCACGGTCTAGTCATTTCAGATGTCACTTTAAATTGATAACAATGAATGAAGGCCTGGCTTAATCGATGTACTCTCTTAGAAACGACCGTTTTTTCAGAGACGAAGGCCAAGACCCCGGGAGAAGCCTTTTTGCGGCTGCTAGCATCTTGAAACTATCTCTTGAAACTGGCTCTCCGAAAAGCTCGGGTTGAGATGAGTTTCAGAAGAGAAATCATTGTGAACATCCTGGGGTGATCGACCTGATCTACCGTCTGAAGCGGATTGTGGTCCCCACCTCGACTCTGGGCCGTTACCTTCGGAGAATCATTCTGGAGGCCTGCGTCTATAATGGGCCAGTGCATAATCAGGTAACCATCAACACGGTTATTTTCTACGCCAATTAGAATAGTTGTGCGTAAAATGTGTGGTGTGTAGTCGCGGTATATACGGCTCTTCCGGTGGAAGGATACATGGTGGTGTCTTAGCGTAAAATAGGTTGGCATAGTGGTCTGGAGCCAATCACCTATATTCAGGAGCACTCATGTCCACGAGCCTGCTGTATCACACCTGGGGAATCCGGGGTTATGACTATGTCCATACACGCTACGAGAAAGGGAGCACAATCTTCAGAGTGGAGCAGGAGGATTCCAGCCTACGCTGTTCATGCTGTAAAAATCGGAAGGTGAAGAAACGGGGCGTTACCGAACGCACCTTCAAGGTCACGCCAGTGGGAAATCGCTCCGTTCTCATCGAGTTGCCTGTGCAGAGAGTCGAGTGCCTGGCATGTGGTGCTGTGCGCCAGGTCGACGTCCAATTTGCCGAACCAAGACGAAGCTATACCAAGAGCTTCGAGCGCTATGCGTTAGATTTGTCCCGCCACATGACGATCCAAGATGTGGCGCACCACCTCCAGGTGGGTTGGGACACGATCAAGGATATCCAGAAGCGCTATCTGCATCGGCGGTTTGATAAGCCCAAACTGGGCAAGCTCAAACGGATCGCCATTGACGAGATCTATCTTGGTAAACGTAGCGGCTATTTGACGGTTGTGATGGATCTGGGCAGTGGCGCTGTGATTGAAGTCGCTGAGGGTAAAGATGCAGCGGCCCTCAATCCTTTCTGGAAACGACTGAAACAGAGTCGGGCGCAGGTTGAGGCCGTGGCAACGGATATGGGGCCTGCCTATATCAAGGCAGTTCGTGAGAATCTGCCGAAGGCCACCTTGGTCTTCGACCACTTTCACGTCGTCAAACTCTACAATGAAAAGCTCTCAAATCTGCGCCGAGCGGTGGCGAATGAGGCGGATGCCCTGGGAAAAAAACCCTCAAAGGGACGCGCTGGTTGTTGATGAAAAATCCCTGTCACTTGTTGGTGGAGAATGACGAACACACCCGACTGCAAGAAGCGCTACGGCTCAATCAACCCTTAGCCACCGCCTACTACATGAAAGATGACCTGCGCCAAGTCTGGAAACAGGAGGACAAAGAGGCTGCTGCATTCTTGCTGGATGACTGGATCAAACGGGCTGCCGTATCAGGCATCCGAATGTTGCAACAATTTGCCAAGACTCTCGCAGCCTATCGTTCGGGTATCCTGGCCTACTATGATTTCGATAGACTTTCTACCGGCCCACTGGAGGGCACAAACAACAAGATCAAGACGCTTCAGAAGATGGCCTATGGGTTTCGGGATATGGAATTTCTCAAACTGAAGATCAAGGGACTTCATGAATCCAAGTATGCTTTAGTCGGATGAACCGTATATACGAAGTCATGCGGTTGGCATTGCAGATGTACTTACTTGAGGTAAAGAATGTCTTCTCTGAGCACGGTCTAGTCATTTCAGATGTCACTTTAAATTGATAACAATGAATGAAGGCCTGGCTTAATCGATGTACTCTCTTAGAAACGACCGTTTTTTCAGAGACGAAGGCCAAGACCCCGGGAGAAGCCTTTTTGCGGCTGCTAGCATCTTGAAACTATCTCTTGAAACTGGCTCTCCGAAAAGCTCGGGTTGAGATGAGTTTCAGAAGAGAAATCATTGTGAACATCCTGGGGTGATCGACCTGATCTACCGTCTGAAGCGGATTGTGGTCCCCACCTCGACTCTGGGCCGTTACCTTCGGAGAATCATTCTGGAGGCCTGCGTCTATAATGGGCCAGTGCATAATCAGGTAACCATCAACACGGTTATTTTCTACGCCAATTAGAATAGTTGTGCGTAAAATGTGTGGTGTGTAGTCGCGGTATATACGAAGTTATGCGGTTGGCATTGCGGATGCCCGCCTAACTTATTGAATTGAATAAGGTTGGTATTCGGACCTACCCCTCATAATGCTGGGGTCGGCAGTTCGAATCTGCCCCTTGCTACCAAAATCGATTCAGGGACACTTCGGCGTCCTTTATCAATGGTAAGCACTCACTTACTTGATATCTCTGCAGGACTTGGGGTACTGGTGAGTATCAAGGTGTAGGAACATTACCCGGGCGGTGCACGGGCTGATGCCAGCTAGACTGAATGTATCAAGTAGGCACGACGTGTGGTGAGCAGTATTTCCTCGAACTCCTGCATGTTCTGCTCTAACAGATCCACCAGTTCTTGCCTATTCTCCAGGTCTTCGATTAATAGATCGCGTTGCTGGATGAGCGTCTTGAGTGTTGCTTTATCCTTCAACCAGGTGATCGGCAGGATATGGTGGTCAGGATTGACCTCCATATCCTGCAGTTGTTGCTCGACGCGCTCTTCAGCGCTGGCCAATTCTGCGATTTTCTCAGAATACAATTGTATCTGGTCATCGCGAAGTTCAAATAGATTGTCCACACCCTCTTCAATCCACTGTTGGATTTCGTTGAGATGACGTTCTTTCAGTGTCTGGATTCCCTGGATGGAGTCCGGCATGCTGAGGAGGTGCTTGAAAATTCGCAGCCAGCTCTTTTCCCGGTTTTTGTACAGCTGGTTCATGTAGTGCAGCAGTTGCCCGATAACCTCGCTGTAGTCATAAGCTGAATGTGTTTGGCTGACGAGCTGTATTACGCCCGCGTAATTGGCGGCGGTATCTGTGAAGACATGGTTGTCATGGTGCTCGAGACCCTGGGTGTAAATCTGGGTGAGGCGGTCGAGCAGGCAGGTGTAGCCGTCGCCAAGAATCTCATTTTCTTGCGATTGCAGGAATTGAGAGATCTCTGTCAGGATCACTTTGGGCTGATCATGGTCGGGATTATTTTGCTTGCGGGTAAGCAATGACTCGAGATCGTCAAAGTATTGTTTTAACTCACCACATGCTCTATCCGGGTTATGTTGTGCATCTTCCCCGACCTTGATGGTAAGCATACCCATATCCTCGGCTTGGATGATGTAGCTATTCTCTAATTGGTTGCGGGGCCACACTGGATTCACCATTTGATATGCTCGATACAGGCAAGAATTATACAACATAAAATTATCAGTTACTAATATACAGCTTCTCTTATTTGTGACAATGTGTTACGGATCGTCACCTTTAACAATGTACGGCTTTTACCGATAAATCTTGAGTGGTGACTCAGCAAAAAAACAATGGTGCAGTATAAGAAATTGATATTGTTAGAATTTTAAATTTTTCGCGAATTCTCATACAATATCGCTAGAAAAAAGCAGGGTCGTCGACTGTATCCACTCATGACTAAAGGGGTTGTCAATGCCAACTACTCATTCTTACCGAAGAATACTTTCATTCTTCATGATTTTACTGTTGCCAGGAATTGCTCTGGCAGAAGATATGACAATCAATTCGGCCAACACTGGCTGGATAATGACCTCAACCGCATTAGTGCTGTTTATGACTCTGCCGGGGCTCGCCATGTTCTATGGCGGCCTGGTTCGTGCAAAGAATGTCCTGTCTGTTCTCATGCAATGTTTCGCGATAGCCGGTATATCCACAATACTCTGGTTCATCATGGGTTATAGCCTGGCATTTGGTGAGGGGAACGCCTGGATCGGTGATTTCAGTAAGGTCCTGATGTCAGGGATTGGTAAGGAAAGTCTCTCAGGCGATATCCCTGAGTCCATCTTTATGTTGTTTCAGATGACCTTTGCCATTATCACCCCTGCGCTGATAATTGGTGGGTTTGCGGAGCGTATGAAATTCTCTGCCATGTTGTTGTTCAGTGCGATCTGGTTGATGTTGGTATATGTCCCGGTGACCCATTGGGTGTGGGGCGGTGGTTGGTTGCAGGAAATGGGCCTCTATGACTTTGCCGGAGGTACGGTGGTGCATATCACCGCTGGCGTGGCGGCCCTGGTTGCTGCGCTGGTGCTGGGGCCGCGAGAAGGCTTTGGTAGTGCTGCCTTGATGCCGCATAACATGACGATGACGATTGGGGGCGCCGGAATGCTCTGGGTCGGATGGTTTGGCTTCAATGGTGGCAGCGCCCTGGCATCCAATGGAGATGCCGCGATGGCGATGTTGGTGACACATATCTCGGCTGCTACCGGGGCAATGACCTGGTTGTTCCGGGAGTGGATTAAATTTGGGAAACCCAGTGCTTTGGGTGCAGTGACCGGCATGGTGGCAGGTCTCGGCACCATCACACCGGCTTCGGGGTTCGTCGGTCCAGCCGGCGCCTTGGTGATCGGTTTTCTGGCCGGTGTAATCTGCTTTTCCGCCACCAACTATCTCAAGCAGGTGCTGAAGATTGATGATTCCCTGGATGTTTTTCCAGTCCACGGCGTAGGAGGTATTCTGGGCACATTGTTGGCAGGTGTATTATCTGCAACCAGTCTCGGGGTCTTTTCGGGATATGGATTTGCCGATGGCATCGAGACCATGGGTGGGCAATTCAAAGTGCAGTTAATCGGTGTGGTGGCCACGGTTATTTTTACGGCTGTGGTCTCATTCATTATCCTGAAGGTTGTGGATAAACTGGTTGGTCTGAGAGTGACCCGCGAAGAAGAGTCCGAAGGCCTGGATATCGCGCTCCACGAGGAGCGCGGTTATTCCGACCTGTGATTTTGATTTAAACCTAAGACCATACAAAGCCCGCTTCCAGCGGGCTTTTTGGTCTCTGCAGTTGCTCAAATGGCCGGTATCATCACCAACTCTCGAAGAGAATCCCTGCCAGCGACATCATTCGTTATTAGATTGAGCGACTTACACTGAGTCCGCCAATGTACATACCAATGTCAGAAAAAACGGCAAGAACCCCGTTTGTTTTATTCTAAAGATAACAACCACCTCTCCGATAACCATAAAAGTCAGTCAATGGACGATCTTGTAAAGTGAATTTGCAGTTCGCCGTAGTGGAACTGACAAAGCGGATAACAGAATTAATCAACCCCCTTATCGCATCAATGAAAAAGATACTTCAGCCGTAAATAGCTGCGAGAGCAGGACCTATGAGGGCATGATGGCAATAGAATCAGATAGCAACGAAGCCTTGGATAGGTGGCATACCTTTAGCTTGTTGGGTGTGTGTGGAAGTGCGGCTATCTTGCTGCTCAGTGGAATCTCTTTCCAGCCAGTGATTGCTGTACTTCTACTGATTGTAACTGCTGCAGTACTGAAATGGAGGCACACACAACGCTTCAGGGAAAACTCCAAGCCGTCAGGCCACATTAGCGGGCGCACGCGCAAACAGCCGCTACCCAGCTAAACAAATACATCCAGGAACCTGAACGTATCCCCCTGTAGCTGTTCCCGATCTTTTCCCGCCGTAGCTGTTCCCGATCTTTTCCCGCCATATCGAGTCGTCACGAAATCTGGCTGACGGCAGTATCACAAACCTGACTGAACGTTTTTCTGCGTTGGTAGTGCAGTTGAGCCAAGTCGTCGAGGCATCGAGAGACACCGAGTTGGCTAACAGCAGGGGGGGCATTGGCGGCCTGTTCGCAAACTCCAGATGCTGAAGCCTTCGGTATTTCTCAAGCTGGCGTTGAGGCCCTGACTCAATGTTGAAGGAGCAACTCATGAACCAGCGGATTGTGCTCCATCCTGGGGAATACCAGGTCAGCCCAACTCCAGTGTTGTTATCGACCCTGCTGGGTTCTTGCGTCTCAGTCTGCATGTACGATTCGGTGGCTGGGACCATGGGGATGAATCACTTCCTCCTGGCCGCCCGCCGTGTGGTGTCGGATGAAACGACGTTGACTTCAGATACTGGCCGATATGGTATTCAAGCGATGGAGTTGTTGATCAACGGGTTTTTGCCCGTTTAAAGGGATGACAGATTATTGAACGACATCAAGGTGTTGATTGTCGATGACTCGGCAGTAGTTCGGCAGGTTCTCACCGAGCAGCTCAGCGCCATCAGCGGCGTCAAGGTGGTGGATATCTCGCTGCCTCTTGAGCAGCTGCCCGAGATCATTACCCAGGCGCCTTCTCGGGCTCGATTCATGAAAGGCTGGGTGAACACACGTTGAATCAGTGAAGAGGTGCCGGCAATATCAGTCCCGCCGGTAACTGGCCAGGGCGCTGGCGGTCTCATAGATAGCGACTTCGACTACTGGAAAGCCGCCGCTTGCCACATGGTTGTAAATCAATTTGGCAATATTCTCAGCCGTGGGATTCTCTTTCATCACGTATGTCCGCTCTTCGGCCTGCTGCAGAGCGGGTAGGATCGGATCATCCTGATGCAGCAGCATGTTATGGTCCAGCTCTGCATTGATCCAAGCCTTGACGAAATCACCGATATCACTGAAATCGCAGACCATGCCCAGCTCATCCAGGACAGTCGACTCAAGCCGAATGACGGCAGTGGCGTTGTGGCCATGAAGGTGCCGGCATTTACCCTTGTGATTCAGCAGGCGATGGCCATAACAGAAATGGATCTCTTTGCTAATGGTGTACATCGAATCGGTAGAAAATGATGGGTTTGAGAGGGACTCGAAGTATAAAGTGAAACATCGTCCGCGACTATATGGAATCTTCAGTTCGACATCTTCTCCGGGCAATACAGTTGGAATCCACGGCAGGAGATTTAAGCTGAATTCTAACCAATCGACCTCTTTTTAGGATTAAAGATGTGCTGAACCGGGCCGAATCGATCAACATATCTAAACGATTTGTTGGTGATTATTTTGAGCCATGCAGGATTTATCAGCGTTGCTGAAGAGGCTGTTGTTATTCTTAGGAAACTGGCAGGGATCTACCCTCATCTGGTTTCTCCACTTGTTGATGCTGCCGTAGATAACTGGGAAAAACGCATCTCTAATGGCTTGGAGGCCAGGCGGGCCGCAGCTGAAATCAAGCGGGCCGAGGAAGAGGCACTGTCACGGCTCGCCTCAGAATTGATTGAAACCCATCAGATGGAGGACGTACTACAACTTCTGAGTGAGGAGTTTTCAATCGAGATCGATTACCAGCAGCTTATCAATCTAGTCGGAAAAGATCAATATATCAATGCATTACGCAGAGAGGCCAGTGAGTTGTCACGTGTTGTTGACGGCGTAAAACCGAGGTTATTTGCCGCTGCCTAAATACGCTCGGTACGCGACCACGGACATTTGGAGCGGTCGATGTGCTGTTGAGGTTCCCGCATGTCAGAACGGGATATCGTCATCTAAACTCACACTCGCACTGATTGGCATCTCGGATGCAGTCGTCGTAAGCCTCACGATGCATCCTGGGTGATTTGCTCTCCGTAGGTCTCCCATAAGGCATCCCGGAGTGTGTCGAGGAAGTCGATGACTGTAGCAGCCTCGCCGGTGGTCCAGTACGTGGTCATACGTGTAGTATTCATCGTCATGGGGAGTTCCTCGGTTTTCTCGTTGCCGCTTGGCCCGCGGGTTTACGACGTGATTTGGCAGTTCTTTTCTTGCTGGCGGCGCGCTCTTTTGCCTCTCGCATGCGATAGGATCCGCCCTCGATCACCAGGATCTCTGAGTGATGCACCAGTCGGTCGACAATGGAGACGACGCAGGCGGCGTTGGGGAACACCTCGCTCCATTCGGCAAACGGGCGGTTGGTGGTGACGAGGGTCGGCTTGAGTTCGTAGCGGCGATTGATGATGTTGAACAGCAGATCGGCGTGGCGGTTTCCGTAGGAGAGGTACCCGACCTCATCGATGATCAGCAGGTCCGGATGTGCGTAGTGTTTCAGTCTGCGACGCAGCGCATTGTCACCGTCCTGAGCAGCCAGATCCCCCAGCATTTGCGCGGCGTTGATGAACAGTGCGCTATGCCCCTGCAGCACGGCATGGTGGGCGATGTTCTGCGCAATCATCGATTTGCCGACGCCATTGGGTCCGACCAGGATGAGGTTGGCGGTCTCCTTGATAAAGCTGAGCGTCATGAACCCTGACACTGCCGCCTGGTCGCATTGATCCGGCCAGCTCCAGTCGAAGTCGGCAAGCGGTTTGAAGCGGCCGATATGTGCTGCACTCAGTCGCCGCTCGAGTCCGCGACGCCTGCGCTCGATCTCCTCCCACTCGATGAGTCGCTGCACCCAGGGCAGTTCGGCCACGGGTAGCTCATCCCAGTGGGCAACCAGACCATGAAGTTTGAGCGCGACAGCGCGCTGTTTGAGTTCGTCGTGCAGGATCGGATCAGCTGTTGTTGTCATCGGTTTGCTCCGTATCATTTTCGGTATCGGTATCGGTATCGGTATCGGTATCGATTTGATCGTAGGCCGCCAGCGATGGCGCACGTACGACGATGTTTCGCGCCTTGTCGTTGTCCGGCAGCGTGAGCGTTAACGGCGGTAATTGGTCCCGCTGCTCGCGGCGCCGTTCCAGCACTTGGCGGACGCCGTTGGGATGGGGTACCTCGTTCCTGAGCGCCTCTGCGATGGCCTGCTCAAGTTCGGCGGCCCCGTAGTCGTCGAGCAGTTGCATCAGTTGGGCGGTGGTGCTCGACAGTGGATTGCCGCGCTGCGCGGCCTGTTGCAATAACTCACGACTCGACGGGGCGGCATGCGCCAGCCGGTCCTGTCCGCGGTGATGACGGGCATTGCGCTTGGCCTCGATCAACGCTTCGATGTGCGCGGGATTTTCGATCTGCTCTGCCTTGCCATAGACGCGCGGATGCTCGGCGACTACCTCGCCGCCATCGAGCACCCGCACCCGGGTCAGCGAGGCCATCACCGTCAGGGTGCGTTGCACCTGGGTATGCGGCACGCTGTAGTCGTTCAGATCGAAGCGGATGTAAGGGGTTTTGCCGACACTGACCTCGACCCGCTCGTCGGTTTCGAAGGGGTTGTCCGGTAACGCCAGCAGTTTTGGACTCTCCTGGGAAAAGGCCTCGCTCACCGTCATGCGCGGATCTTCCGGGCAGGGCCGGTTGGCGGCGGTGCCTGCGCACCAGACATCGGCCTGCGCGTTCAGGTCATCGATATCGGACCACTGACGGCCGGCAAAGAAGCTGTCGCGAATATAGCGTATCGCGCGTTCGACCCGGCCCTTCTCATTACCCCGGGCAACGGCGACCGGTCGGGGTTCGAAGCGGTAGTGTGCGGATAACGCCAACAGCGTGGGATGGAACCGGATCGCATCGTCACGCCGCTCGAGCACGGCCGACTTCAGGTTGTCATACAGCAGCACTCTGGGCACTGCACCCCAGGCATCAAAGGCGGCGACATGGCCGCGCAGAAAGCTCTCCATGCGTTGATTGAGATAAAAACGCAGAAAGATTTGGCGGCTCCAGCTGAGCACCATCACGAAGGCCATCAAGGGCCGCTTTGCCCGGCCGACCTGAACATAACCAAAGTGACCCCAGTCAACTTGTGCCTGCTCACCGGGCAGGGTTCTGAGTCGCAGATAGGCTTCGCTCGGCTTGCGTGGACGCAATTGTGCTATATGAGACCGGAAATGGCTGGAACCGCCCGGATAACCGCGTTGCTGCACCATCGCATAGAGTCGCGCGGCCGTGAGCTTGGGGAATTGCGTCAGGGTCTCGATAATGAACGGCAGATAAGGATCGATCATCGAAGCCCGTTGCGCGCGTTCGGCCTTGGGCATGCCGGCCTGAGACAGCACCCGGTCCACCACCGAGTGATGGGTGCCAAGTTGGATAGCAATGGTATAGGGTCCCCAGCGCTCCACAAAGTGATAGCGAAGAATCTTCGCTTCGAGCTCTTTACTTATCGCCAACGGTCATCTCCTTCAATCCAGGGTTGTCATCACGGCGATCTGCGTGGTTTGCCGCGTTGCGGTGGTCGCAGAAAGTCATTTCTGAGGTAGGGAGTGCATTCGCGCTGACAGAAATGGCAATAAATGGCCGTTTCCGTGCGATTGCGCACCGCTTCCTGATCTCTTTTCCGTGTGTTCAATGCAGACAGCAGTAGAGCAAGGCGGATCACTGGTGGGGAACCCTGATGCGTTACTATTTGTTTTTGACGTGCCCGGAAGCGGCGCTGACGATCCGCGTTACTGTGCCGGCCGGGGCGGGTTGAACGGTAGCGTTTGGCCGCCCGGCTCAGCGAGGCGGATCGGGCCTGCCCGGCGCAGCCATTTGCGCAATAGACGTTTCCGCGGTCACAGTCTCGACAGACAATAACCTGGCAGTGGCAACGTGCGCAGTGAAACAGCCGGGCAGTGGGGTTCATCGGCAAACAAGGCCGATGAGGGCTGGTTTTTGACCCGTCTTGGTGAGACCATGGACTGGCTGTGCGAAAGCACGGTTTGGGGCATAGCGTCAGCGTTTGACCGTCAAATCTTGGCTGGCGTTATGCCTGTCTCCTCGGCGATCCCTTCCATACCTTTTTCCCGGTCAGATGTCATCTGATCAGGCATGAATCTGGTTCGATCCATGAGCAAAAGCGGTTGCACTATGTGCAACGCTCAGGATTCGGTGATTTTCAGTCTGAGGTCAAACAGCGGCAAATATCAGCGGGTTTCTAACGGCATATACACCACGACATGCCATTTCTCTGGAACAGATGGCTCAGCTATGGAACAGCATGGGAAAACCTGTTTTAGGTGGTGGGCGGTGGACCGCAAGCAATGTTTCTTCGATAACTGGTTAGATCGATGCCATGCGAGTCTGGTGGAGACGGACGCCGCCTCAGAGTGATCATGGCTGAGTTGGCGTCAGGTAGCAGCCAGTCACCAGGTGGGTTGCGGTCATTTCGTAACGGCCATGAAAAGTCATATTCTTGGGGAAATCGACTTTTGCATTTCTGACCGGTTTAAAGCCAAAGTGTTTTTTTTCTACATCAATCACTATCTCCACGGTATGAAATCCAAAAAAGGTCTTTAATAAAGGATAAAAACACTTATAGAGACTCTCTTTGGCGCTGAACACCAGTCGCTCCGGGAGCCTGGGTACAAGAGATTTCAGGTATGCCATTTCTGCTTTCGTCTGAATATACTGCTCGACACCGGGTTTGATTGGCTGCATTGGCTCGGCATCCAGGCCGAGGCTGATGATGGGATGCTGTTTAGCACAAGCTGCAATGCATAGGTCCTGGCAGTGAGAGATGCTGCCCAGATACCCTTTGGGCCATAGCGGGGCGCGATTGGCATCCCGTAATATGGCCTGTTTGGCAAGCCCGAGTTGCTGCAGGGCGGTGTGAGCACAATGCCGGCCAGCACGAAATTCCCGCTGCCTTTTACTGCTGGCCTGGGCTATCAATTGCTCCTCCGCCTGGAGGACGGGGGATTCCCACATTTGCGGAGTGGCGGTTACCATGATCACTTCTGGCGGGAACAAAGTTAAACTTTCCATGAATTTGGAAATGCCTGGGAATTGATGGCAAACATTGTAGCATTGCTTCTGTTGTGTTCAGATGGCCAGGTGTTATCCATTTGTTATAGTTCAGGAAAAATTCCTCCCTGTTAGTCATGTAATGAATAAACTCCAATCAGGTTGACAAATGTTATCGATTCTCTTGCTAGGTTTTTTGATTGGTCTGCAACATGCGATGGAAGCAGATCATGTTGCCGCAGTGGCCTCCCTTGTCACGCATGGCCGGGGTTTCAGTGAAACGGCCCGTCAGGGGCTCATATGGGGTGTTGGGCATGCTTTGACGTTATTTGTCTTTGCCGGTCTGGTGTTGATGATGGACACGGTGATACCGACCCAGCTAGCGCATATTCTCGAATTGACGGTTGGGGTGATGCTGATTCTGCTCGGAATAGATGTAATCCGGCGTCTGTATCTCGAACGGATTCATTTCCATGTGCATGCTCATGGAGAGATCGCACATTTTCATGCGCATTCACACCAGACGGATATGGAGCACGGTCTTGATCCACATGACCATCGTCATGCGCAGCAGTTTCCCATGCGCGCGCTTTTTGTTGGCATGATGCACGGCATGGCGGGTTCCGCCGCGCTCATACTTCTGACACTTGAGACTGTCGCTTCACCCATGGAGGGACTTCTTTATATTTCGCTATTTGGCTTAGGCTCTGTGGCCGGCATGGGGCTGCTGGCATTGGTTATTGCAGTACCTTTGCGTTATTCGGCGAAGTCGATGACCTGGGCTCACAACGGCCTGAAGGGGGGGGTGGGTCTGGTAACCCTGGGACTCGGTGTGGCGCTGGTTTATACCAACTCACTGATGTGAGGCGTGAGGTCAGCCCTTGAACAGCGAGCTTGCCAGTTCCCGAGTGCGTTCGAACTGTGCTGAGAGACGCTCGAAGATTTCATCTGATTCGGTGGTCGAGATGGAAAGCTTGTGAAGCCTGTACTCGTCTGCTTGCCAGGGCAACTCGTGATACAAAGAAGAAACCATTCTGACCGCCACGCCGACTAAGGAAGCCAGCTGCCAATTTTCATCTCTGTAAGCGATGTTGCCTTGCTGAGACATCGCAACGACCAGAGTTTCAGGTAACTCCAATATTTGAGCTAGTCGACCCGTCGCGACATGAAAGTCGATACCGAAGGTGTCTTGCAGTACCTCATTCAATGGTAACCCCGGAGCTTGCCGCAATTGCGTATATACCTGCTGCATCTCGTTTGGCAACTGATCAGTCAACCAGAGAATGCCTAGATTATGTAACAGACCGGCCGCACGGGCGGTCGCACTGTCCAGGCCAGGCCTAGAGTGTGCCGCCATCGCCAGCCAGTTGCTTGCGTCAGCAGCCAGTAGCGCACTGCACCAGAAACGCTCCGGGTCGAACGTGGGACAGTGGTTTGCGTTGAAGGGTGCTGATACGGCCAGTGCAATGCTGACACTGCGAACCACGCCAAAACCCAGTCGAGCACAAGCGACGTCAAGGGAGGTGATTGATGTGACCGGTGAAGACCAGGCGGAATTGGACAGGGTAATCAAGCGGGCGACAATGATTGGAAAACGCTCGATAATCGCGGATAGCTCTTTGATGCTTATGTTTTCATCGCTCAGCGACTTGAGCAGGAAAGGTGCGCCAGGTGGCAGGACAGGTAGTTGTTTGATAGCCAGCTCATCAAGCAGCGACATCTCAGAAGAACGGACGTTCATTATTATTATGGCGGTTGTATTAGTTGATTATCTTGAGCCGGCCTGAAAAATCCTGATCTTCTTCCTCGGCAACGGGAAAGCAGGTATTGATCAATGCCGGGATTTTGGCTGCGAGGACCGGACGGCTGAAGTAGTAACCTTGGGCAATATCACAGCCAATACCATTCAATACTTTGACCTGCTGCAGCGTCTCTACACCCTCGGCAACTACCTCGTGACCCAGGGCCTGGGCAACCCCTACGATTGTACCGAGCAGAATGGAAGAGTTGGGGTCTTGCAGCATATCGGTGATAAACATGCGGTCAACCTTGAGGCAATCGATGGGCAGTTTTTTCAATGAGCCTAGGGAAGAGTATCCTGTGCCGAAATCATCGATCGCGATCCTCACGCCCATTGCCCTAATCTTTTCAAAGATTTCTAGATTGTCGCCGGTGGTTTGAACTACGCTTTCTGTAATCTCGAGTTCCAGGTTAGTGGCAGGGAGACCGGTTGTCTTCAGCGTGTCTAAGAGGGTTTGAGTAATTACCGGGTCCTGAAAATGGATTGGAGAGATGTTAACTGCCATGCGTAAATCGGGTAGTCCCATGCGTTGCCATTCCATTGCCTGATCACAGGCTGTTTTCAAAACCCACTCTCCCAGCGCTTTGATCAGCCCGATGCGCTCCGCAATGCCAATGAATTCATTCGGCGGCACCAGTCCGAGACGGGGGTGTTCCCAGCGCACCAAGGCCTCGACTCCGACCAGCTTGCCCTTGATCAGGTCGATCTGCGGTTGATAATGGAGTATCAGTTCTTCGTTCTCGAGACCCTGGCGAAGTTCCTCTTCAATCTGCAGGCGCTGCTCCGCCTGAACGGTCAGTTCAGGCTGGTAAAATGAGAAGCGGTGCTTGCCTTCGGCCTTGGCGGCATACATGGCGCTGTCCGCAGCCTTCAACAGAGTTTGCAGGTCCTTGCCATCCTCAGGGTAGTAGGCGATGCCGATGCTGCTCCTGGGCCTGACTTGTTGCAGATTGAGTTCGACAGGGTGATTGATCACCTCCAGGCAACGTTTGGCCACATCGGAGGCGTCGTATTCGCTGTTCACATTATCCACCAGAATGCAGAACTCATCGCCACTCAGGCGGGCGACAAAATCAGTCTGGCGTAATACGGAATGAATACGTTTTGCGACGGTTTGCAGCAACAGATCGCCAACATCATGCCCCAGGCTGTCATTCACGTCCTTGAAGCCGTCCAGGTCGAGATAGAGCAAGGCGAAACGCTCATCACGCCGTTGGGCCGCTTTGATGACATCTTCCACATGTTTGTAGAAATAGGCCCGGCTTGCCAGTCCGGTCAGTTCGTCAGAATAGGCCAGTTGACGAATGCGCTTTTCTGCTTTGCGTTGCTGGGTGATGTCCTGAATCGTTCCCAGTATGACCTGGTCGCCATTGGTAATCAGGTCGAGTTCCTGATGGACAGTGATCGTGTGCTGCCCCTCGGTTAATAGCCGATAATCAGTCGGTACCAGGGGTGCGCCCTGTTTTGCTGAAGCGAGTTGATGAGCAATGTAGTCACGATCGTCTGCATGTACCAGGCGGATGTAGTTCTGCAGATCATTGCCGAAGCTCTCCACAGTGGTGCCTAGCATCTCCGCCAGATGCTCCGAGATTTCAAAGGAATCGGTATTGCTGTTCCAGCGCCAGTATCCGAGCCGTGCAATGCGTTGTGCGGTAGACAGTTGTTCGCGGCTCTCTTCCAGTGCCTTGGCATTCGCCACGGCTCTCAGCTGAAAGCGGATGCGGTGTATTACGATGGTGTAATTAAGGGGTTTGGTGATGAAGCCGGCAGCGCCAGATTCGTATGCTCGATTGACCGAGTCGATATCATCCAACCCGGTAACCATCAAAACGGGTATGTTCTTGCAATCGGGGATTTCATGCAGACGGCGGCAAACCTCAAAGCCATCCATATCATCCATCA
Source organism: uncultured Gammaproteobacteria bacterium (assembly GCA_963797085.1). Lineage (GTDB taxonomy): Bacteria > Pseudomonadota > Gammaproteobacteria > Chromatiales > Chromatiaceae > JASJBU01. The sequence continues at coordinate 445,880 of CAWCOA010000004.1, read as the reverse complement.
GCGCATCCAGCAGAACCAGCTCTGGTTGTTCACGCAGAATACTGTTGATGGCCTCTTGGCCATTCGCTGCTTCAACGACTTGGAATCCTGAACCCGACAGGGCTTCCCGCATGGTCAACCTGAATCCCGGATCATCGTCCACCAAGAGTAATTTTGCGCCATCGGTTGGTGTTACGGGTTCCTCGCTCACCGCTTGGCTTGCATCGGATACGATATCTTGCAAGGCTGCCAAAACCTGAGGCAGGGATTGTTGGATATTATCGAGGATAGCGGAGGCTTCTTCGAGTCGCTGCTCGCTAGCCAGGGCTTCCAACTCAGCGCAGTCAGCAGAAAATTTCATGGCCCCGAGATTGGCGCTGCCGGACTTGAGGGTATGTGCGATGCGCCGCAAGGTATTGGCATCCTGAGTATTCCAGGCATCCTGCAGCTGGACCACCTGTTCCGGCGTCTGTTGCAGATAGTGGCCAACGGCCTTGCCCAAGACATCTCTGCCACTCATGTTGCCCAATTCGCGCAGTTGATGCAGCGCTTCAAGGTCGAGAATGCTGTCTGTGGGCTGCATTAACGGTTGTGCCTTCTGGTCTGGAGCTTCCTCCACAGAAGATTTTTCAGGCAACCACTTGCGCAGTATTTCATGCAATTTAGTCTGGTTGAATGGCTTGCTGAGGTAGTCATCCATGCCGGCTTGTTGACACTGTTCCCGAATACCTTTCTGCACGTCGGCGGTCAATGCGATGATGGGCGCCCGGATGCGCCCCTGTAACTGTTCCATCTGTCGGATTTCACTGGCAGCGCTGAACCCGTCAACCACCGGCATGTGACAGTCCATGAGGATCAGATCGAAAGCGGTTTTAGTTGCTGACTCCAGTGCCACGGCGCCATTTTCGGCCAAGCTGGTTTCGCAGCCGAGGATCTGCAGCATGCTTAGCGCGACCTCTTGATTCACCGGGTTATCTTCCGCAAGCAGAACCCGGGCATTTATCTGAGGTATACCGACGTCAGGTGCCTCAGTTCTTTCGATCTTTCGACCCAGTACTTCACACAAGCTTTCCAGTAGCTGATGCTGACGCACTGGTTTTTGCAGAAACCTTGACACCTCGACACCCTGGGTGAGGTTTGAAGTTGGATCGAAGCCGCTGGAACTCAGCATCACGATGTGCGGGGAGGGAATCGTTGGATCAACCTGGATCTGGCGCGACAATTCAAGACCGTCCATGCCGGGCATATGCCAGTCAAGCAAGGCAATCTGGAAGGGTTGTTGTTTCTTGGTAGCGTCCTGCAGCATTCTGAGTGCTTCAAGGCCGGACGCACAGCTACCATTGCGCATACCCCAGGCAATGACCTGATTATGCAGAATCTCCCGGTTGACCGCATGATCATCCACTACCAATATTCTCACATCCTGCAGAATTCCCGGGTCATAGGATTCAGACTGCGACTCTTGCGCCACATCCATGCGGATCGTAAAGCGAAAATGACTGCCTAGATCCGCTGAGCTTTCCAGCTCGAGGGTTCCGCCCATCAGAGCCACCAGTCGTTGGGCGATGGCCAGACCGAGTCCCGTGCCGCCATGACGGCGTGTAGTGGAGCTGTCAGCCTGGCTGAAAGCGTCGAAAATGATTTCCTGTTGTGCAGGCTTGATGCCGGGGCCGGTATCGGATACCTCGAATGCCAGTTTGAAGTGATCGACCTTACGTTCGACCGCACGACTCCAAAGCCGCACTTCTCCCCGCTCCGTAAACTTTACCGCATTACCCAAAAGATTGATGAGAATCTGGCGCAATCTGACGGAGTCGCCGCAGACCCATTGGGGCAGGTCAGGGGGCAGGTTTGGCACCAGTTCCAGACCTTTGCGGTGGGCCTGGCCGGAGACCAGTTCCAGGGTATCCTCGAGCAGCAAACGCAGGTCAAAATCCTCATGAATCAGTTGCAGCTTGTCGGCTTCGATCTTGGAAAAATCGAGAATATCATTGATCACATCCAACAGGGTTTCTGCCGACCGGTGTGCGGTATCGGCCAGACGTCGGGCCCGTTCATCCAGTCCGGAATCGAGCAGGAGTTCAGTCATACCCAACACACCATTCATCGGCGTGCGGATCTCATGGCTCATGGTGGCGAGAAAATCACTCTTGGCTCGGCTTGCCGCTTCCGCAGCCTCTTTGGCATCCAGCAGGCTGGCGGTTCGTTTTTGGACCTTGTCCTCGAGTTCATCCCGGTATGAAGCCAGGGATTTATCGCGTTCCTCGATCTGCCCGAGCATTTCATTGAACCCTTCGATTATGGCGCCTACTTCGTCATTATCCCCCGGCGCCAATCGCAGGCCGTAGTCTTGCTCCTGAGATACCTTGTGCATGCCGCCCACCAGATCCCGTATCGGACTGGAGATTCGACGGTGCAGCAGGTATGAGAGCAGGTAGACCCCCAGCATCAGGCTAACCAGCAGCAAGCCAACAATCTGCAGATAATTAATTATCCGGTCATACAGCGGATTCAGGCTTGATTCGATATGTAAATAACCGATGAATTCGTCATCCAGTAGAATCGGTTGAAAAAGATCCAGATTGTTATCGTCGAAGCGATGGGTGATTTTCTTGCTGAGCACGGCTGCTCTGAGCCAGTCAAGATCTTCTGCCGCTATGCTCTTTGGTTGTTCACGACTGATAGAGTAGGCAGCAAAAACCTTATCGTCCATCTGATAAATCGCTGCCATGCTAATGGCGGCTTCTGTTTGTAGAGAGCTCAACAGTTTCTGGGCAGTTTTAGGGTCATCGAAGGCGAGCGCTGCAGTGGAATTGGTGCCAATCACGTCCGCCAGCACGGATATATGCTCAACCAGGGTTTTACGATAGGAGATTATTTCGATGGCAACATAGGCCAGCGAGGCGATGATCAGGGCGATGCCACTGATCAACAGGATGATGCGCCGGAGCTTCTGGGCAATGCTGATGTTGGTTAGAAATCTCATTCTTTTACTGCATGTGGAGCAGCGCCCACAACCGTGGCCAGGTCAAGTAGTGGCGCTGCGATAGTCAATTGTGACTTTTTCGCGCTTTGCAGGTTGACCATAAAACCGATACGTTTCTTGCCGCGGGTGAACTGCAGGATGCCGCCCTGCTCCGCGAAGCCATCCGTATCACCCAGGGTTAATATCGGCCGAGCATGCAGAGACTGTAGAATAGGCTTCAGGAAGGCCTGTTTGGAATCACTGATAAAGACAATTTGACAGCGATTGTCGATGGCCTCTGATTGTGAGTGGCGATAGATAGTGATCGGCAGTTCCTTGGCTTTGCGGTCTTCCAGTGCATCCAAAGCATCGCCAAACTCGTCATCCCCGAGCAGGCAGATGCCAAAATCATCGCGGTCATTACCTGTCTGGGATTGGGGCCAATCGATAAATTTGGTCAGTTTATAGATCAGCGCTGCCTTGAGTTTGTACTCGGCAGTGGGAGGGGCGGCGGAGAGATTGACAGAGACCCCCGCCAGCAACAGGAGAATACACATCGGCCTGAAGACAGCGGCGATTCGTGGAAGACCTGTCATGCTCGGATTAAGCATCAAATGTTGCGTCCTGCTTTGGGTAACATCATCGATTGACTAGAAATCCAAACGGACTTTTGCGTAGACCGATCGTTCGACCTCGGTCTGGATGAGTATATTCTCGCCGACGAATTCTAGATGAGAGTCATCGAGAAGGTTTTGCCCGACCAGAGAAAGCTCAAGGTCTTTTCTAGCCTGCCAGGCAAGCCGCGCATTCAGACTGGTGTACTCGGACACCGGCAGCCCAACGGAAAAACTGGTCCTTTTCAGTTCACTCACGTGGTAGACCCACAGATCGAAGGCTATTCCCCGGCTCAGGTCCATCATTGAACGCAGGGAGGCCTGCTGGGTTGGGGTAGAATTCTCGATAGTTCTGTCGATGCCGACGCGGTCATTGCTGTCTCTCTCCAGTTGCGCGGAGATCCTCATGTGGCTGTAGGTGGTTTGCAGACGCCACCACTCTAAGGGGAACCAGTCGAAGACGATTTCCAGGCCGTAACTGTGAGCGGACAGCTTGTTGTCGAACAACTCGTCCGTGAAATCTGTCGATGAGACCTCGAAGGTCTGCAGGTCCTCGTAGTCGTTAAGAAAAACGGCCAAGTCGAGAGACAGGTTCTCTTTGGGTTGAAAGCGGTATCCTGCCTCATAGGCGAGCATTTTTTCAGCGTCGAAGTCCTCATTGCCAATAGTATGGAACTCCGTTGGCGTGTAGGTGGGGGGCAAGGGGGCGATGACTGAGACGATTTTGGAACCGGATTCGAGCAAGGAGGGTGTTCTCACGGCTCGTGAGATTGAGCCCCACAGGGTGCTCTGTTCAGACGGCAACCAGGCCAGGCGGATGTTGGGCTGAATCTCGTAACCGGTGTAGTCGTTGTGTTCGAATTTTGAGCCTAGGGTCAGGCGTAGACGCTCTGGTAGCAGCTCGATCTCGTCCTGGACGAATGCGCTATAGAGGTCGAATGAATTGCTGTCGGGGATAAAGTAGACGTTATAGGTATTGTTGAAGTCGATTTTCGATGTGCCGGTAACCCAGTCCCCAGACCAACTCGTGACCATCGAATGGCTGAAATTGATGTTGGAAATCGATATCCAGGGTGTTTTGTTCCTGGGTCATGAATTCATCAGCGCGTTTGGTGTGGTCGAAATAGAGTTGCAGGCTGGTGCCGGAATGGTCGGAAAATCGGTGATCCCAGCGAGTCAAAAGATTCCAGCCGGAAGATTCAATCTCATCCTCCACGTTGGCATCCAGAAAAAAGGGGGCATGTACCAGGTTGTCAGGGTCGGACGGGTCCCGCCACAGGTTGAGGGTCTGGTTTTCATCCGCATCATAGATGTCTCCCTGCAGGGTCCAGTGATCGCTTTCCGAGGGCTGGCCGTCGATGCGGAACCCGGCGCGTTGGCTTCTCCAGTCATCTCCGGCACTCGTCCTGTAGCGTGGGATTGTAAGAGCTGTCCCGCTCATTGAACTTGAAATAGGCGCGCCCATGGATGTTCTCATTCAACTCAGCCCCGTAGCGTAGGCTGGTAAAGCTCTGTTCCTCGTCGCCCGCCCCGGCCACCAGCCGGCCACCCTGGGTGTGGCCAGCCAGTTTAGTGATGATGTTGATCACCCCGTTGACCGCGTTGGCACCCCACAGAGTCGCGCCCGGTCCGCGGATCACCTCGATGCGGTCGATGTCTTCCAGAAGGGTATCCTGGGCATCCCAATAGACACCGGAGTAGGAGGGGGTATAGACACTCCGGCCATCGATCAACACCAGCAGTTTATTGGCGAATTGAGTGTTGAAGCCACGGCAGGAGATCGCCCACTTGTTGTTGTCAATCTTCGCCACCTGTAGTCCAGGAGCCATGCGTAGGGCCTCGGGAATGCTGGTCACCCCGGAGCGTCGGATGTCCTCCTGAGTGATCACGAAGACCGCAGCCGCGACTTCGTTAAGCTGCTGCTTCTTTTTGGAGACCGAGGTGACTTCCATGGAGAGTAGATCCTCCAGCGGCAGATCCAGATAGCTTTCCAATGATTCACTTGCCTGCACTGGATTAGCTAAAAGTGTAGAAGAGAGGAGAGTGGACACTATGGCGATTGTTTTGCCTTTGACTGTAATGGGCGTGTACATATCAACTTTTCCAGAATCTGTGTCTATAAATTCAGTGCCAAATGAAGAATTGAGTTTTCCTGCTGATGGGCCATGTTAGAAATCCCAACGGATTTTTGCATAGACAGATCGCTCGACCGCAGTCAAGACGCTGAAATACTCCGAGACATATTCGCTGTGGGCATCACTCTGCAGGTTCTGGCCCACCAGGGAGAGTTCCAGATCCTTACGTGGCCGCCAGCCGAGGCGGGCATTCAGGCTGGTGTAGCTGTCGATATCGATTTCATAAATTGCGGCTACGGGGCTGGCGTTAGGCACTTCGTCCACGTAGTAGACCCAGAGGTCGAGTTCCCAATCTTTCGTCAGATCCATTGAAGAACGCAGGGAAAATTGATGCTCGGGGTTAGAACTCTCACCGATCGATATGGATTGGTATATGTCCGCGCTGCCATCGTCGAGATCCAGTGACAGATTGATGGTGGTATAGCTGGCTTGAATTCTCCACCAGGTATTGGGACGCCAGTCGAAAGCCATTTCCAATCCCGTTGCATATCCTGACATTTGGTTATCAAAGCTGATCGTAGATTGATCGATTAACTCATAAGTCCGCAGATTCTCATAGTCGTTGTAGAAGGCGGCCAGATCGAGAGAGAGGTTTTCCAGGGGTTGGATGCGATAGCCCAATTCGTAGGCCAGCAATTTCTCCGATTTGAAATCGTCATTTCCATAAACCCCAATTGTGGTGGGGACCACAGGAACAAATGGGTTACCAGTGGTGACAACACCTGCCGTAGTGATAATTCGTACATCGTCCTCCACCCGGGATGGGGTTCTGACCGCGCGGGATATCGAGCCCCAGACCGAGCTTTTACCATCGGGTTTCCACAACCCCCGAATACTGGGCTGGATCTCATAGCCGGTGTAGTCATTGTGTTCGAATTTTGAGCCGAGCGTCAGGAAGAGAGTCTCTGGGACCAGTTCGATCTGATCCTGAATGAAGGCGCTATACAGGTCCAGCGAACAGTCTTCGGGAATGATTGAAACATTGAATGTGTTGCTGAATTCGTCTTCAGTATGGCGGTACCCCAATCCCCAGACCAGCTCTTGTTGCTCACCGATGCTCAGGTTGTGCTGGAAATCGATATCCAGGGTGTTAATAATCTGGGCAAGGTAGGCCTCATCCCGTTCGGTACGGTCATAATAGATCTGTAGCGTCGTGTTAGAGTGATCATTGGCAATGTGATTCCAACGTCCCAACAGATTCCAGCCATTGCTTTTGATTGTGTCTGGGGTATTAGTTTTCACAGTCTGGATGAAAGTGCCGGGGGGAGTGCCCGGATCAATACTGGATGGGTCGAATGTGCTCGGATCCAGCCAAAGGTTTCCAACGATTTGGTGTTCCTCTGTATCGTAGATATCGCCCTGCAGAGTCCAGCTGTCATGTTCGCTGGGTGTGCCATCGAGCCGAAATCCGGTACGCAGGGATCTCCAGTCGTCACCTGCATCACTGCCGTCGGCCTCTAATACATAACTGTCACGCTCGAAAAACTTCGCATAAAAACGACCTTGGGTGGATTCGTTTACATCTGCCCCATAGCGAAAGCCGGCAAAACTCTTTTCTTCATCACCAGCGCCGAGGCTTATCAATCCTCCCTGAGTATCACTGGCGAGTTTCGTGATGATATTGATGACACCGTTGACTGCATTGGCGCCCCACAGGGTTGCACCAGGGCCTCTGATTACCTCAATCCGCTCGATATCCTCAAGTAAGGTGTCCTGTACATCCCAATAGACGCCGGAATAGGCTGGAGTGTAAACGCTGCGCCCGTCCATCAGCACCAACAGCTTATTTGCGAATTGGCTATTAAAGCCTCGGCTGGAGATTGCCCATTTGTTGGAATCAAACCTTGCCACCTGCACCCCGGGCGCCAGGCGCAGAGCCTCGGGGATGCTGGTCACTCCGGACCGTCGGATATCTTCCTGGGTGATGACGAAGATGGCTGCTGCTGCTTCGTTCAAACGCTGTTTCTTCTTGGAAACCGAAGTGACTTCCATCGAGAGCAGATCCTCAAGCGGTAGATCAAGGTAACCTTCAATCGATTCGCTAGCTTGCACCGGCAAGGCCAAGAGGGTGCAAGAGAGGATGCTGGTGAGCAGGTCGATGCTTTTGCCATAGCTTGTTGTACGGGTAAACATATCATCGTTTCCTGAATGTGTTGGCTTAGAACGCTTTGCCAAATATCCAAACGGGTTTACCCGCAATCTGGTAATTTGGCTGCTAACTGTAGCGTTTGCTCTAGGCTTTTCTTGATCGAATGGACTGGAGTGCGCGATATAGGCCATGTCAGAAATCCCAGCGGACCTTGCCGTAGACAGAGCGTTCAATTTCGATCACGCCATTGTAAGTCTCTGCGGCAAATTCGGCGTGTTCGCCCCCCTGCAGATTCTGCCCTACCAGAGAGAACTGTAGATTTTTACGGGGCCGCCAGCCCAAGCGGGCATTCAGGCTGGTGTAGCTGTCGATCTCGATTTCTTTTTGATAGGCGATGATGCTGGATGCAGATAATTCATCAACGTAATAGACCCAGAGATCCAGTTCCCATGCCTTTGACAGATCCATGCTGGAGCGCAGGGAGAATTGATTTTCCGGGCTGGAGCCTGCGCTGACTTGAGGTGAAAGGGCGGGATCGAGACTGTCGCCATCAAGCTCCAAAGAGAAAAGGATCTTGGAATAGCTGGCCTGAATCCGCCACCAGATGGAGGGACGCCAGTCAATCGCAATTTCCCCCCCCCTGGCATGCCCGGACATTTTATTATCGAAGCTGAAAGATGCCGTGTCGGTGGTCTCGAAGGTCAGCAGATCCTCGTAGTCGTTATAGAAGGCAGTTAGATCCACGGAGAGATTCTCCAAGGGTTGGATACGATAACCCAGCTCGTAGGCAAGTAATTTTTCCGAGTCAAGCGCCTCGTTTCCAGTCACCGCACCGGTCATCGGTATTACGGGAGCAAAAGGATTTCCGGTGGTAAGAATGCCGGTGAATGTGACGACACGGCCATAAGTCTCTACCCGGGAAGGCGTCCTCACAGCGCGGGAAACCGAACCCCAGAGTGAGCTTTTCTCATCAGGTTTCCACAGCCCTCGAATGCTGGGCTGGATCTCGAAGCCTGTGTAGTCGTTGTGCTCGAATTTTGAGCCGATCGTCAGGTAAAAAGCCTCAGGGAGCAGCTGGATTTGATCTTGTATGAAGGCGCTGAACAGATCCTGGGATACCTGGTCAGGCTCCACCGACATTCCAAAGGTGTTGGTAAAATCCTCTGTGATGTTGCGGTAGCCCAGCCCCCAGATCAGCGCCTGTTTCTCGCCGAGTGTCAGGTCATGCTGAAACTCGATGTCCAAGGTGTCATGGATCTGAGTGAGGACGGTTTCTTTTCTTTCGGTATGGTCGTAATAGACTTGAAGGCTGGTACTGGATTGGTCAGAGAAAGTGTGGTTCCAGCTTGCAAGCAGGTTCCAACCGGAATTTTCAATGGCGTCTGAGTAGCCTGGGGATAGAGTAGGAATCAGGGTTCCCGCTGGGATGGCTGGGTCAAGGCTGGCCGGGTCGATCGTCGAGGGGTCCAGCCACAGATTACTGACAATCTGATTCTCGTCTGTATTGTAGATATCACCCTGCAGAGTCCAGTTGTCAAACTCGCTAGGGGCACCGTCGATTCGAAAGCCGCCGCGCAGGGATTCCCAGTCATCTCCCGCATCGTTGCCGTCGGCTGCCAACTTGTAACTGTCCCGCTTGTAGTACTTGGCATAGATACGGCCCTGGATATTTTCACTCAGCTCTGCGCCATATCTAAGGCTGGTGAAGCCCTTTTCTTTATCGCCGACACCCAGGGCTATCAAGCCTCCCTGGGTATTGCCGGCGTCTGTGGTGATGATGTTGATCACGCCATTGACTGCATTGGCCCCCCACAAGGTAGCACCGGGACCTCTTATCACCTCGATCCGGTCGATGTCCTCCAGCAGTGTATCCTGTACATCCCAATAGACTCCTGAGTGGGCTGGTGTATAGACGCTGCGTCCGTCCATCAGAACCAACAGTTTATTCGCAAACAGGCCGTTGAAACCCCGCGCGGTGATGGCCCATTTGTTGGCATCGATACGCGCCACTTGCACACCCGGCGCCATGCGCAGCGCCTCCGGTATACTGGTCACGCCGGAACGTCTTATGTCCTCCTGGGTAATAACAAATATCGCGGCTGCAGCTTCAGAGATATTTTCTTTTTTCTTCGAGACTGAGGTGACTTCCATGGAAAGCAGATCTTCCAGGGGCAGGTCTAAATAATCGTCAATGGATTCCCCGGCAAACAGCGGGCTGCAAAAAATGCTGGAAGTTACACAGCCCGCCGTAAGTAGATGCTTGATTCTCTGCTTAGGATGGATTTGCATGCTAGAACACCGATATGTTTCTTATTCCCAATAAGCCCGACATAAAAATATTGCGGATCAGGAATTTTTTTTATGTTTTTAAATTACTGGGAATTAATAGCGGTTGATTATTGGTTTTCTTAAGCGAATCGATAGGTTGACCTGTTCATGTCATGACTTGACGGCAGGCCACAGACAAGGCAAGCTCATGGCATGGAATTTAGTCAGCACACAGAGTATCTAAAAGTCATGCGCCGACTGTCCGTATGGGCGGTCAGATTGCCGTCTGTGTGTCTGGAGAGAATCGATTAGGGTTTAAACTGTAAACAGCTCGAATTTCCAAAAGGCCGCAGATGGCGACATCTGCGGCCTTTTTGTTTTTAGCTCACTGAAAAAGGGGGAAACTGTCATGTCTGTCCCAGCCGCCTATCTCGGGGTTGTGCTGATCTGGGGAACCACGCCGCTGGCCATCAAGTGGAGTGGTGAAGGTGTGGGTTACCTGTTCGGGGTAACCGGACGTATGGTCATTGGTGTGGTGCTGGCCCTGCTGCTGGTCCATCTGATGCGCCTGCGGCTGCCCTGGCACCCTGCGGCTCGATACACCTACCTGGCGGCGGGGCTGGGCATCTATGTGGCAATGATCTCAGTCTATTGGGCAGCTCAGTTTATCCCGTCCGGTTGGATTGCCGTGTTGTTCGGGCTGACACCGATAGTCACGGGCTTGATGGCCAGGGTCTGGCTCGCTGAGCAGGGTCTGACTCCGGTGCGCTTCGCCGCCATGTTGGTGGCCCTGTCAGGACTGGCAGTGATTTTCAATCTCGGCATCGACCAGGGACAGCAGTTTCTTTTCGGTATGCTCGGGGTGCTTTTCTCAGTGATCAGCCACTCTGCCAGTGCGGTCTGGGTCAAGCGCATGGAGTCGGGTTTACATGGTTTGGTAATCACCACTGGTGGGCTGCTGGTGTCGGTGCCGTTATTTCTGTTGACCTGGTTTCTGCAAGGTGATGCCTGGCCCGTGGAAATTGAGTCAAGGGTCAGTTCATCAATTCTCTATCTCGGCGTTGTGGGTTCAGTGCTCGGTTTTGCACTTTATTACTATGTCTTGCGGCATGTCGAGGCGACCAGGGTAGCCCTGATCACATTGGTAACCCCCGTCATCGCGCTGCTGATGGGTCACTGGTTGAACGGGGAAATGATCAATGGCCAGGTCTGGTTGGGCGCCCTGTTGATCATGCTGGGGCTGCTGGGCTTCGAACTGGGCGGTCAATGGGTGTCTCGCCTACGGACTGCTGGTGTGGACAAAAAGTCTTAGGCGCCATGAGTCTTTATCATCCGTTAGCCCGAATGATTCATGGGATCGGGCTGACGGTTTAGAAAAACGGTTTCGGATGGACTCGTTGCCTGCTTTTTACCGCTTCTGAAATACTTTGCAACAGATGGGATACAAACTCTTACAGTCCGGAAATTCCTGGGAAATAAGTGATTGCTAGAGTATAAAGCAGGTAGATGGTTGTTTTCGGGGTAGCTGGTTTTATCATCCGGATACGCCATGGATCAGGTGTGGGAGTGAATCCCATAAATAATAACTGCAGGAGGAAATTGCAATGTTGAAAATCAAACGCTCCTTTTTCATGAGTCTGGCGGCCATAGCTGCTGTAGGGCTTCTCACCGCTTGCGGTGGGGGCGGTGGTGATGATGGGCCGGTATTCAATCCGGATGTCCCTCCGAAGAACGTAGAGGTCGTGTCGGGTGATCGGTATACCGGGAGTGATGTGCGCAACACGATTTCCTGGACCTATGACGAAACCGCAACCAGCCATGTAGTCTACTGGAGCACAAGCCCCGGGGTGACCACCAGCAGCGCTAAGGTTGTGCCGTCTTTTACAGGGAATAACTATATCGTCCATTCCGGACCTGACGTCTATGCAGGACAAACCTATTACTATCTCGTCGTCGCGGTAGCGGGGAGTGAAACATCCGTGCCCTCTGCAGAGGTATCTGGTACACCTCAGGAAACTGATACGGATACCAATCTCAATGATCTAGTCTGGAACGGTGTGGACACACTGGTCGCAGTGGGAGACAGCGGTGTAATCCTCAACAGTCCTAATGGAACCACTGATCCATGGGCTTCTGCAACAGACCCTTCGATCACTGAATCGCTGACCGGCATCACCTGGGCCAATCTTAAATATATGGCAGTTGGCGCCGGCAGCACAGTAATCAGCAGCTCGGATGGCGTCACCTGGGCTCGTCAGGATATCGGTGTGGATAGCATCGACCTGGAAGATGTGGCCTGGACCGGCAGTGAATATATTATCGTAGGCAAGAGTGGCACAGTGCTGATGAGCAGTGATCTTGGCATAGGCGCATCCTGGGTGAGCCAGACTGTAGCCTCGGAGTTGTCAAACACAACCCTAGAAGGCGTGGCGGTTGGTGGCGACACCATCGTGATGAGCGGCACCAACGGCAAGATCTTCACCATCCATAATAAGAACCTGCCCTGGAGTGAGCTGAATTGGACCGTACAGACGATCGGTAACAATGACCTCAATGATGTAACCTGGAACGGTAGCTATTTCGGTATCGTCGGTTCCAACGATACTATCCTGAGCAGTCCGGATGGCATCACCTGGACCGAGTATGTACCCGGCACGCCTGGCATCGCATTTATCGGTGTCGTGCAGTGGGATTCATACCCGGTTACATCGGCAAATCCAATCCTGGCGCCTCTGGCTGCCGTCGGCTCCGCGGGCACCTTCACCATCAGCCCTGATACCGTGGGCGGCTACAGCGTACCGACCAATGCGGTCGACGATAATGTACAACTCGGCGCCATAACCTGGGTGGATGACGGAGTGAATTCGCCTTACTTCGTCATCGTAGGCCATGATGGAACCCTGCTGACCAATCAGCAGTAAAGCAAACCAATGAAAGGGGCGGAGTGCTTTTAGTGCTCCGCCCCTTTTTGGTTATGATTTCCCTAGATAGGTGGAATGATATTCCTATACTAACAGTGGGATGCCTCTAGATAATTGAATTTATAAGAATATTGCGTTGAAGTGATAGGGGTTAAAAATGGGAACCTTGTTATTGATTTTTGTTTTCACTTCCATTATCAATAGCGCCGCAGGGAACTGAAAATACCTTTACATGTCGGTGAATTTCGCCGGCATGAACGGATTCAAGCATGAACGGATTCAAATCTATATTTTCAACCCAAAGATAATAACCATAGAAAGCCTGGCTGCTCACAATTCAGACGGTCATCGTATCTTCAGTTTCTTCTGCTCATCCGGCGTGACTACGTCATACCGTTACCTTAAAGGAGGATGGAGATGAAACGGTGTAAGAAGAGAAAGATCTCGACAGCCGTCTGGCTGGCGACAGGAATACCCATGCTGACGGCTGCCCCGGCAGCTTGGGCTGTTAATCAATACATGAATGACTTCAATGCTCTGTATGGAACCAACGCGACAACACTGGACAGCTGCCAGGTGTGTCATGTCAATGCGAATCCAGATGCAGGCAGTGCCCGCAATATCTATGGTGCCGATTTTGCTGCTGCCAAAACCAGCAATACCACTGCTGGAGTAGTAAGCGCATTAGCCAGCATCGAGTCTCTGGATTCTGATCAGGACACATTCATCAACATCGATGAAATTAATGCGCTGACCTTCCCGGGTGACTGCACGGATCCGGATCCCCTGGGCTGTGGCGGTGGTGTCGAACCGCCGGTGATTCCGCCGGATGCTATTACCGAAGGTCCGACACTGATGGGCTGTTATGAGTGGGACCGTTTCCCCAACGAGCGCTTGGCCCTCAGCATCAAACGCTACGGTGGTTTGGTGACTACCGACCCGCGCAATGACTTCATGGCATTCCAGACTCAGACCAGTCACGGCGTACATGGCAAACATGTTGGTCCCTGTGGAACGAATACCGTGGGCGCTGTGGATGGCTCATTTATTGCTGACCTGGGCATTGGTTCGCATCTCAGTCTGCATTCCTCCTCGGTTCGGGGTGATGGCTATCTGGGTGGCGAAGAGTGGTGCCGCAGTATCGTGGTCGATTGTATCTCCGAAGAGGACGTGCAGCTGCCAACGGAATTCAAATGCCGCAGTCGCAACGAGTTCGATGTCTTCCATGGCGAATCGGAACTCAAGCTGGTGGAAAATTCAGCTACCGATCCCTTGTGTAATGCATTTGAAGATCTGGATGGTCCAGTTGCCGATGGACAGGGCAGTGCGAGTGGTTTGAAGTCCAAACGCGCCAAACGCGACAGGAGGGGTAGAGACGATGACTAAGTTCAATGTTTCCCGCTCAAGCGGGTTATTCCCCGTCTGTGAAGACACCAGATCCAAGGCTCAGTCACCGAAGGAGAAACGGATGAGCAAAGCAACATGTCTGGGGTCGCTGGCCACTGCGGTGGTCCTGGCCGGCTCCATGGGTTTCACTGGCCTGGTGCAGGCCGATGGGGCAACCAACGATACCCTTGCCTGCTACTCCTGGAGTGCGTTTCCAAGTGAGCGCATCAATCTCAATGTCAGAGGTGGCGGACCTCTGTCGGCTGCCACCGAGGCGCTGGCGCAGCGCACCCACGGTATTCATGGCAAGCATGTGGGGAGCTGTGGCCGCGACACCAATTCGGCGCTGGTCGGGGTCTTGGTATTAAAGACGGATACCGGCTCCCATCTGGGTATATATTCGCCCCAGAGCCGGGGTAAGGAGAAGTTCAACGGAGATGACGTGTGCCGTTCGGTAAGTATCGAGTGTTACTCCGACGAAGCTTCCTTAACACCATCGGAATGGACCTGCCAGAGCCGCAACGAGTTTGATGTCTATCACGGGGAATCCAAGCTGCAGTTGATCGCCATCGACACGGCGCCGGATGATCCTCTGTGTGGCGTATTCGAGGATAAGGATACCTTTGAGGATTCCAATGAAAGGGGTTCCGGCGTTGCCAGCGGCATGCAGGCCCGTGACCGGCGTGGTGATTGAGGCTGATAAGACAGCCCCAGTCCAGTCGTGGCTCTGCTCGATCAGTTGCACACTGTGCGGCGAGTCGAAAGCCACGGAATTTAAAAGTTTCAGGAGGAACATGCGATGAAACGCAGCAAATACACCAGGCTTGCCATGGGAACAGTCATTGCGACTGTGCTGGCCGGCCTGCCGATATCCCAGGCAGTATCAGACGCCAATGACGAAGGCGAGGTGGCTCTGGTTTGTTACAAGTGGTCGGAAATGAGTGATTTCGCCAATGAGCGGCTCCGCATCAGTGTGCGCAAGCCGGCGCCGATTGCCGAAGGCGATCCAGCTCAGGAGACCTGGGGCCTGACCGGGCGGCATGTCAATGTCTGTGGTGCAGGAACGGCTTCTACGGTCAGAGGCGTCATTGTCGCTGATGGGAAAATCTCCCGCATGGGGATACACAGCATAGCCGTGCGGGGTGATGGAGATCGGGATGCCTGTCGGTCGGTGCATTGGGATTGTACCGCAACTGAGCCTGACCTCCCGCGCACCCCTCTGCAATGGGCGTGTGAAGGACGCAATGAGTTCAATGAATCGCTGGGTTTTGCAACCCTGGAAAAGATGACCAATGAGGAGATCGACGCGGATCCTGCCTGCCAGTTTTTTGATGTGGGCTTGAGCGTATCAGAAGAAGGTCTTGCTACCGGTACTTTCGGTAACTGATCGAGTCTTTGAGTACTTAATCAGGGCTGGTGCGATGCGCCAGCCCTTTTTTCTTTTCCCGGTTATTAACAATCAACCCCTTTGATATATCATGAATTAGTTTCGTCAGGCGTAACTGAAATAACGCCTAGGGGAAGTTACTGATGCCCTTTTGGTGAGTTTAGGATAATATTCCCAAAATTCTCTCGCTACACTCAGAATCAGTTGCGTTATCACATCAAGGTGAACCTGCCATGGACCTTTCTACAAAATCATCACCACTCTGATCCTATCAATCTCAATCGCAGCCTGTAGGGGCGATGGGGATGACGATCACGATGGCGCTCCACGCTGACCGAAATAGACGCCAGCAAGACCCATCAGGTGCTGGCTTTCAATGACCTGGGCATGCACTGCGCAGATCTGGATGCCTCCACCTTCATTGTCCTGCCACCCTTCAACGTAGTGCACAGCCACGTCATTGAGAAGGGTGCGGAGCCGCGGGTCCTGAGTAACCTGGATGTCGACCTCCATTACAAGGCGGCTGAGGATGCATCCGACATGAGCGATTCGATCAATACCACGAGTCAGAATCAGTCAGGGGTCTGGAAGACCAACTTCTGGGACATCAATCCGGATACCGGAAACACCTATGTTTTCGATCTGTTCGGTAGTAATCCGCAGCCCGATGAAGGTTTGGCCTTCGGACAGGCGATGCCTGGGATTCTCAACCCATACACGGCCAATGACCCGCAGCCGTTCAACCACTTCGATCCTGACAAGATGTGGTTTGCCGCGGATGGAATACCGATTATGCCCATCGATGACAAAGGTCAGTCGAATCCATACCCCCTGATGCGGGTCACGGCCACCGATCCGAGCACTGGGGATGTTCTGGCCAGTCAGGATGTGGTGCTGCCGGTGGCCGCCGAGGCGGATTGCCAGAACTGCCATGCCCTTGGGGAAGTGGCTGCACCTGTCAGCAGCACAATAGATTTTATCCTTCCGGATAATATCAATGACCCGAACAGCATACTGGAGGCGGCCAAACACAACATTCTGGCCCTGCACGATGCCAAACACAGCACTGACCTGCTCAACCAGACTCCGGTGCTCTGTGCGGGTTGCCACTACTCGGCGGCTTTGGATCTGGCCGGGACAGGCCCCGCCGGTGAGCAGTTGAACAACGATAAGATGTCCGTGGTGATGCACAGCCATCATGGCCAGCTGACCGATCCGGCGACCAATGAGCTGCTGTTCCCGTCCGATGGCACCCTGGAGGAGACCTGCTACCAGTGCCACCCGGGCAAGACCACCAAGTGTCTGCGCGGCGCCATGGGCAATGCGGATATCGTCTGCCAGGACTGCCATGGCGGCATGCTCGCGGTGGGCAGCGATACCCGTGAGCCCTGGTTGGATGAGCCCAGATGCGAATCCTGCCATTCCGGCGATGCCCTGAATAACCTGGCAGGTGCTACCGATACTGTAGTCAATACGGTCGATACCGACGGTAATATTGATAATATCCGGCTGCGTCAAGCCTGGCTGGAAGGGGATGCATCCGCCACCCCGATCATCGCCAGTAATAAACGCTTTGCCGAAGAGGACAATACCCTCTACCGCAACAGCCTGGGGCATGGCGATGTGGCCTGTGAGGCCTGTCATGGCTCCACCCATGCGATCTGGCCCAATGCCAACCCGGATTCGAATGACAATCAGGCGGCCAAAGATCTGCAGGGTTACAGCGGCACCATCATCGAGTGTGGTGTCTGTCATACCGATCTGCCATTGACTCTGGGCGGTCCCCACGGCATGCATAATGTCAACAGCAGTGCCTGGAACCTGGAGCATGAAGACTTCTATGAGCGCGACTCCGCTTCCTGCAAGACCTGCCATGGCGCTGACCTGAATGGTACGGTGCTTTCCCGCACCGCTACGGATCGTTCCCTGTTGCGTGATGATGACGGCGACAGGATCTTTTTTGCCAGAGGGACGCCTGTCGGCTGCGGTGACTGCCACAGCAAACCCTGATGCGGCTTGCCGGCATGCAGCGCGGTTTTTCGTAGCGGTTAGGATTATACCGAAACCTCAGATGGAGCCATCCACTGGAATCATCTGAGGTTGGCCGTTGATTAGGCTCATTGCTTGAGAATTTACCGAATCAGATTCGAAGTCTTTGCCTTGCATTGTGTATACTGGGCAGCCTGAAAATAATTAAATAGCAGGGGCTGTTTCAATACGGCCCTGCTTTGCATGAGGTGTACCGGAAGTGCACCCGAACTAAAAGCCCATGTACCATGAATTTTTTGGGTTGAGTGAAGACCCGTTTTCGATTACGCCGGATCCTAAGTTCACCTTTCTGAGCGAGCGCCATCGTGAGGCGCTGGCGCATCTGGTGTATGGGGTAACCGAAGGCGGCGGCTTCGTGCAGTTGACCGGCGAAGTAGGGACCGGCAAGACCACTCTGTGCCGCAACCTGCTGATGCTGCTGCCGGACGAGCTCAATATCGCACTCATCTTCAATCCGCGGCAGACTCCCCTGGAGCTGGTGGCGAGCCTGTGCGACGAGCTGCATATCGGTTATCCCCCCGAATGTAGCAGCATCAAGGTGCTGGTGGACCATCTCAACGCCTACCTGCTGGAGAACCACAGCGCCGGCCGGCGTACCGTGGTGATCATCGATGAGGCGCAGAATCTCAGCTTCGATGCCCTCGAGCAGGTGCGCCTGCTCACCAACCTGGAGACCGCCACGCAGAAACTGCTGCAGATCATTCTGGTTGGTCAGCCCGAACTGAAAAGCCTGCTGGCCCAGCCCGAACTGCGACAGCTCGCACAACGCATCACCGCGCGTTACCACCTCACCCCGCTTGACGCTGACGAGACCCAGGCCTATGTCCATCACCGTCTTGAAGTGGCGGGCTATCAGCGGCGTCTGTTCACCAGCGGGGCCATGCGCCAGATGTATCGCCTGACCGGCGGCGTGCCCCGGTTGATCAACGTGCTGTGCGGTCGGGCGATGCTAGCGGCCTATGGCAGACACCAGGAGATCATTACCCGGCGCATGCTGCGTGAAGTGGCGAAAGAACTGGAAGGGCGTGTCAAACGGCCCCTCAAATTGAGCTGGGCCTGGGGTCTGGTCGGCCTGCTCGGTGTCGGTCTGGGCCTCAGTGCCTGGCGCACGCTGGATCCCGACAGTCTGCCGGATGCGCTGCTGAATCTGACGAGCTTATCGATGCTTGCGCCCCATGATGCGGCGCCCTCCGCTCGCAAGCTGTCCATTCCGCAGGAGACAGACGCAGAAATGAGCGCGGCTGCCAGTAAATCTGACACTGTTCCTGAAGTCGTCGTTGTCACTGCGGCGGCTGTCTCCCAGGAGCCTGCATCCGTTACTGCCACCACTGTGGACAAACTGGCGGCAGTTGAACCTGCTCCGCTACCCTCAACGACCCCGGTTGAGCTGGCAGGGGTTGAAGAGCCGGTGGCCCAATCCATCGACAGCGCGTTGAGCCTGGTGGGTCTGCTCGATGACATCGCCAACGCGTTCACCACCCTGTTCAGTTACTGGCAGAGCGAATATCCCATCTCAGCCGAGGGTTCGGCCTGTGAAAAAGCCGCCCAGGTCGGTCTGCAGTGTCTCTATGGCAGGGGCGACTGGGACAATCTGCACTTTTACAACCGTCCCGCAGTGATCGAATTGCTGCTCGTCAACGGCAGGCGCTATCACGTCGTGGTGGCTGGGCTGGATGAGGATCAGGTGACCCTTGATCTTGGCAAGCAGCGTATCAGCGTGCCTAAAGGTGAACTTGACCCCCTCTGGAGCGGAAGTTATATCGTTCTCTGGCGGCCTCCCCAACTGAGCAGCGAATACCTCAAACAGGGTAGCATCGGCCCTGATGTACATTGGCTGAGTGGGATGCTGGAACGGATCGACGGGCAGTCCGCAGGACAACTCGTCGCCCCTGGTCAGGCGCATTTCGATTGGCAGCTGACGGAGCGGGTAATGAACTTTCAGCGCGAGATGGGCCTGGTGGCGGACGGCATCGTCGGTCGGCAAACCTTGATCAAGCTGAAGTCCGCAGTGCACGATCCCAATACTCCGGCCCTGGACAGAGGTTAACGATGTCATCCATCCTGGAAGCGCTGGAGCGCGCAGAACAAGAGCGCAACGCTCGTGGCCCTGCCCAACGGAAAGAACCCCTGTCCCGACCCAAGCCATTATGGCAAAGACCCATTCTTTGGTTGTTTGGTGCTGGACTGATAATGGTCAATTTCGCCATCTGGTGGCTGCTGATTGACACTGGATCGCCTCCAGAGATTGCGGAACTGCGGACGGACAAGGTCCGGCCGGAGAGCCAGCCCGTGGTGCCCCAGGCAATGCCGCGTGAAGCTCCACCCCCGGTCCGGCAAGTGGTCGAAGTGACACCAGCGCCGTCACAGTTAGCGTCGGTTCAAGTCAGTCCAGCAGCGCCGCAGCCACCGGTCGATCCGGTCTCAAACGCACAGACTCAGGCAGAGACCAACGCGCCGCCTCTGTTTGAAGCAGCCTTGCCGTCTATGCCCATAGCCGCTGTAAAAGCACAACCCCTGGCCAGATCTGCGGCAGTGCCGTCAGTAGCGAAGGCTGTGCCTAAAAGCAAGGACATACCTGCGGCGGTCTCTGCCAAGCTACCTGTTCAAGCAGTAACTGTGGAGCCCAAGCCGGCAATCAAGGCAGACCAGAGCAGCGTCCCTAAGCAGCAGATAGCTGCAGTGACTCCAGCTGTCGAGCTGCCCAAGAAAGCCGCCCCCGTTGTTGTGCCTGAAGCCAAGTCCAAGGCAGACCAGAGCAGCGTCCCTACGCAGCAGATAGCCGCAGTGACACCAGCTGTCGAGTTAGCCACGAAAGCCCCCGTTGTTCTACCTGAACCGGAGGTCAAGACAGATCGGGTCAGTAAATCTGAGAAGCCTGAGGTGCCGGCCGAAGAACCTGCACCGGAGGCGGCCGGGAAGGCTGTTGAGGAGACCGTGCAAGCGGTGGTCGTAGAAGAACCGCGTATCCCCGAGATCTGGGAGTTGCCAGCTAAGATTCAGAAGAAACTGAAGAATATTGAGATCACCATCCATGTATACAATGAAGTGGCGGCAGAACGTTTTGTGATCATCGACATGCGCCGCTACCGGGAGGGTGACCCCCTGGCGCGGCAGGGCCTCAAGCTGGATCGCATCACCCGAGAGGGGGTGGTCATCGACTATGGAGATGGTAAGGTCAAAATCTGATCAGGCCCTGGGAGCGGGATTGCAGCAGCGGGTCTGATTCAGCTCTGACTGGCTAAGCTGCCGAAATTTGCGGTTTTAACCCTGTTGCGGCCCTCATGTTTTGCGTCATACATGGCTTTGTCCGCCATACCCAGTAGTTCTTCTGGTGACTGGGTATGTTCCGGAAAGCTGGCAATGCCGATGCTGGCGGTTATTGGCAGGTGCAGCTCATCGTTCACAGAGACAGGCTGCATGGCGATCTCTTCGCGGAGACGCTGTGCCAGGAACAGCGCCGTGTCATGGGTGGTTTCCGGCAGGACGACGACGAATTCCTCTCCGCCATAGCGGGCCAGAAAATCGGTTTTTCGAGTGGTACTCTCCAATTTTTCAGCAAGCGCTCGCAGCACGCTGTCGCCGACTGTATGGCCATGAGTGTCATTGATCCGTTTGAAATGATCGATATCCAGCATGAACACTGAGAGTGAGTGTCTGTAGCGGATTGCTCGATCTACCTCGTCGTTGAGTCTTTGCTCGAGCACGCGGCGGTTGTTCAAACCGGTCAATTGATCATGCACTGCCTGGAATTTCAGCTTCTCCTCCAGGTGCTTGCGTTGAGTGATATCCATTGATGTGCCAACCATCTTTTTCGGGATACCAGCGGTGTTTTTTCTGACTTCACCTTGAGTGTTGATCCAACGTACGGGACCGCCGGGCTGAATGATGCGGAATTCGAGATCGAAAGCCAGGTCTTCGTCCAGCGCTTGCTTGATGGCTGTTGACACCTTCTCTTTGTCTTCCAGATGGATGGCATCCATGAAATCAGTGTAAACCGGTTTCAAGGTGCATGGCTGATAGCCAAAGATCTTGTATTGTTCCTCTGACCACTCCAGGTCTCCACTTTCGATTGTCCAGACCCAACTGCCCAGGTGTGCGATACGCTGCGCCTCCAGAAGATTCAGTTCACTCTCTAATAATCGCTGTTCCGCCTGTTTGCGCGCTGTGATGTCCATCATCGCGCCGACCATTCTGATGGCTGTGCCCTGCTCATCGGCAATGGCCAGTCCCCAGTGGATGACACTGGACCACCCTCCATCGAAACGTCTGAATCGGTATTCCTCGCGCCAGATTTCTTCGCCGAGTAGCAGATACTCATCGATACTCTGCTTTAGTAAAGCCGCATCTTCCGGATGGACGTTGTCCAGCCACCACTGTTTGGTGTTTTCAGTCCGGCCCAGCGGGTGACCGAACAGTTCTGTCAAATTCTCATTCCAGAGCATTTCATCGGTCTTCAGGTCCCACTCCCAGACAGTAATCTGTGCTGAATAAATAA
This sequence comes from uncultured Gammaproteobacteria bacterium, assembly GCA_963797085.1. Lineage (GTDB taxonomy): Bacteria > Pseudomonadota > Gammaproteobacteria > Chromatiales > Chromatiaceae > JASJBU01. The sequence goes on along the minus strand of CAWCOA010000004.1, from coordinate 423,592 downwards.
TCAGTCGATTACGTAATTCACTGGCCTTGAGGATGATCTCCGCCTGTCTGCGTTCCTGAATTACTTTGCTAAGTTCACTGTTCTGTTCTGCTATTTTCGCCTCAAGACCCTTTGCCTGCTGGCGAAGTCCTGCCTGTTTACGCCGCTCGAGGTAGAGGGGCCAGGATAGCAGTACCACCATGCCTAAGAGAATCGCAATGATCAGACTGTTCATGGAGTTGTCTTGCCGCGCTCGCTGGTCCTGCAATAGCAGACTGCGGACGGATAGGTTTGACTGCTGTGGATGGCAGCAGCCCATACGGGCTGTGAGATTGGCCGCAACTGTTTGGAATTCGAATCGATGGTGGATGGATATAAGCCAGTCGACTCCTTTGGAAAACTGACCCGTGACAGCCGGGAAATCACAACTCCATTCATGTTCAGCCAATTTCCGTATGCAGTCTGGTGTGTGGATCCAACGGATGCGCAACGCTTATCTGCAAGGGTGCAACACCCGGTACAAGTGGTGTAGATAATCCGATTATAGGTAATTGGAAAAAATAATTATTAAAGAACACATCATTGTAATATTGGGAGAGTAAAAAAGGCTGCACAAGTGCATCGAAAAAAGAATGCACTGGATACTTCAAAGCTGGAGTGATTGTCCTAGCGAATTATACGAGTTAACTGCTCGATTTCCCTAATCATCTTTGCGCTGGTCTTATTGTATTTCTGGATGAATTATGATTTGGTTGCTTAAGTGATATGCCCACTCCAGATGTTTGGTACATCAAACGGAATTAGCCAACATGCAAAAAGAGATTTCAGCGGCAGTATCTGCAAGCCCTATCCATGATGAAGTGCGCGTCGGAATGTCAAAGCAGGCGCTCAAGCGCGCCTTTTATGACAATCTGTTCTACGTGCAGGGCCGCTTCAAGGATGTAGCAACACCGTCGGATCTCTATATGGCAGCCGCGTACACGGTGCGGGATCGGATGCTGGAACGCTGGATACGCACGGCACAGACCTATAAAAAAGCCCGGGTACGCACCGTCTGTTATCTGTCTGCGGAATTTCTGTTGGGCCCCCATCTGGGGAATAACATGGTCAATATGGGGATTCTGGATAAGGCTATTCAGGCGGCTGATGAGCTGGGATTGAATCTGAAGGAGATTGTGGAGCAGGAGGAGGAGCCTGGTCTTGGCAACGGTGGGTTGGGGCGGCTCGCAGCCTGTTATCTCGAATCCCTGGCAACCCTGCAGATTCCGGCCATCGGTTATGGTATCCGCTATGAGTTCGGTATCTTCGAACAACAGATCAGGGATGGCTGGCAGGTAGAAGTGACTGATGCCTGGTTGCGCAATGGTAATCCCTGGGAACTGTTTCGCCCAAAATTGCGTTTCCCGGTAAAGTTCGGTGGCGTTACTGAAAAGTATACCGATGACGCAGGCAGACTGCGGGTAACTTGGGTGCCTGAGCTGGTCGTCAACGGCGTTGCCTATGATACGCCAATCCTTGGTTATGGCGTGGATAACACCAATCTGTTGAGGCTGTGGAAATCGGAAGCCTGCGAGTCCTTTGACTTCAATGCCTTCAACACCGGCGACTACTATGGCGCGGTTAACGCAAAAGTGGTCGCTGAAAATATCTCCAAGGTCTTATATCCGAATGATGAGCCGGAGATAGGCAAGGAACTACGACTGAAACAGCAGTATTTTTTCGTTTCCTGTTCGCTGCAGGACATGATTCGCTTGCAGCTGGAGACTGCCGGCAGTCTTGAGGCCTTTCATGAGAAGTTTGCCGCGCAACTCAATGACACCCATCCCGCCATTGCGGTTGCAGAACTGATGCGATTGTTCCTGGATGAGCATCAAATGGCATGGGAGCCGGCTTGGAATATCACACGCAAGACCTTTGCTTTTACCAATCATACGCTGCTCCCTGAAGCCCTAGAAAGTTGGCCTCTGAGCCTGTTTGAACGGTTGCTGCCACGACACCTGGAAATTATCTATGAAATTAACGACCGCTTTCTCGACGAGGTGCGTATCCGATTTCTGAGAGATGAGGGGCGCATCTCAAGGCTTTCACTGATCGAGGAAAATGGCTGTCGCTCAGTGCGCATGGCAAATCTTGCCTGTATCGGCAGTTTTGCCATCAATGGGGTGGCTCAGCTGCACACGGAGTTGCTCAAAACGACGGTTTTGAGAGACTTCCACGATTTATGGCCCGAAAAGTTCAGCAATAAAACCAATGGAGTAACGCCGCGCCGTTTTATGGTGCTGAGCAACCCACGGCTTACCCGTTTGCTGAACGACCATATTGGTGATAGCTGGATAACAAACCTCGACGAATTGCGTGCCCTGGAGGGATTGGCCGAAGATCATGGATTCCTCGAACAGTGGCGGATCACCAAGACGGCCGCCAAGCAGGATTTGGCACTTTGGGTGCAAGAGATAACCGGCGTATCGGTTGATCCTCAATCTCTCTTTGATGTTCAGGTCAAACGTATCCATGAATACAAAAGGCAACATCTGAATCTGCTGCATATCATTGCGTTCTACGAGAGGCTGAAGCAGAATCCCGCTCTTGATGTGGCTCCACGTACCTTCATGTTTGGTGGGAAAGCAGCGCCTGGATACCGGATGGCGAAACTGATTATCAAGCTGATCAATTCTGTGGCGGATGTAGTCAACAATGATCTGAGCGTCAATGATCGGATTAAAGTAGTTTTTTTGCCTGACTTCTCGGTTAAAAGAGGACAAAGGATCTATCCGGCTGCCGATTTGTCGGAGCAGATTTCTACTGCCGGGATGGAAGCGTCTGGCACCGGAAACATGAAATTGTCCATGAACGGTGCACTGACCATTGGTACCTTGGATGGGGCCAATATCGAGATTCGCCAGGAGGTCGGAGAGGAAAACTTCTTTCTGTTCGGATTGACGGCGCCGCAGGTTCAGCGGCAGTTACTTGAGGGCTATCATCCCGGGGAATATTATCAACACATCCCGGAACTCAAGTCGGCGATAGATCTGCTCAACAGCGGTTTCTTTTCCCATGGAGATCAGGAGCTTTTCCAGCCTCTCACCAACAAGCTCATGCAGCAAGACCCCTATCTGTTGTGTGCCGATTTCCAGTCCTATCTCGAATGCCAGAATGGGGTCTCGCGTGCTTATCTCGATGTTAATCACTGGAGCCGGATGTCGATTCGTAATGTAGCGCGAATTGGAAAGTTTTCCTCTGATCGGGCGATTGCCGAGTATTGCCATGAAGTCTGGCGGGTCAAGCCATGTAGAATTGGCAAGGGCGGATGTTGAGAATCGAGATTTGCATGCTCAGAATCGATGGAATTGAGGTGGCGCAATGTATCTTCAAATAGACTCCGCGCAACAGCTGGCGGATTGCCTGGCAGGCGAGGTTCTGCAGGCGAATGAATATTGGCTCATCATGCTGGCGGCGTCACACAGCGAATGGGTTCCTGAACTCGTCGATCGGTTGAATGAGACCGACTGTCGATTTTTTGGCGCCCTGTTTCCCGGTTTGATTGATGGCGCTGATCACCATGCCTCAGGTGCCATTTATAAACGCATTCATTGCGTTTGCCCTCCAGCAATCATTCCATTGGATGATTTCAGCGCGGACTCACTGCAGGATCTGCCGAATTTAGAGTTATTTGCAGGGGCTGATGTCACCCTGCTCTGTTTCCCTGACTGCCAGGCCCCCAACATCAGCGCCTTTCTCACCGAGATATTCAATAATTACGGTAATGAGATCAACTATTTCGGTTCAGGTAGCGGGTATGATGACCTGCGTAGAGCGCCGGTATTGTTTACTGCGGCGGGTTTTGTGCAACAGGCGGTACTTGTAGCATTCGCTGCCATGCGTACCTGTGTTTCAGCCAAGCATGGTTGGCGCAGGATTAAGGGACCTTTCGTGGCCACGCGGACTGAGGGTAATATCATCCAGGAGATCAACTGGCAGCCTGCTGAGACGCTCTATCGTTCAGTCATTGACCCTGAGCTGGCTGATGTGCCACGTCAGGAATTCTTTGCAAAAGTTTCCCCGCATTACTCCATATGTATAGAAAAAAGCGGTGCGGAGGATGTGGTGCGTGATCCCATCGGATTGACCGATGAAGGGGGTGTGGTCTGTTTGTCTGATGTCGAAGAGGGTGCGGTCATGCATTTGATGCATGGTGCAGCTGAGGAGCTCAAAAAGGCGGCCCTGGAGGCCGTGATGGACTGCGTGAATGAGCATGGATTCCATGATGTGCTGGTATGCGACTGCTATTCACGTGTTTTGTTGTTGGGCAATCGTTTCAAGGAGGAGCTGCAAGCCATATCGGATCAGGTAATAAGGTATAATTCGGAAGTTAAGCCACAGGGAGTGATTGCCTTGGGTGAAATTGCCAGTGATGGCAATCATGCTGTGGAGTTGTATAACAAGACATTTGGAATTTGTCTATTCAATGGCTAATCCACAGGATATTCGATCTGACCTGCAACTGCTTTATGAGTTGTCTCTCGCGGTTGGTCGCAGCCTCGATCCAGCCCAGGTTTGTTCCCAGTTTCTAAAGACTTTGCTGCGGCGCAAAGATTTCTCATTTGGCGCATTCTGGATAGACGCAGACCAAGCGCCGGATACCAACGCCTCTCAATATCAGTTGCTGTATGCCATGCCGCGGGTGCGCGCCATGCAGACCCGGCTGGATTCGGATCACCCAGGCATCAAGCTGTCGTCGGGGCAAGCCTTTCAACATATTCCCGACAGTGATCCGGCCTTTTCAAGCATGATCACGGAACGTGGGATTGAACAAGGCGCCTATGCCATCTTCCGTCTCAGCAATTACGGCGTACTTAAACTCTATCGGGACCGGGGTAGTATCGAAGAGATGGAGCTGCGGCAACTCAGACAGGTTGTCGACAAACTGGCTATCGCGCTGAAAGGTGCGCTTGCTCACTCCCAGGCAATAGAGACGCAAAAAAGCCTGGTGCGGGAGACCGCCCTGCTCCGTGGACTGATCGATTCCGTGCCTGATCTCATTACATTCAAAAATGAACGGAGCGAATTTCTCGGCTGCAACAAGGCATTCACCGAATATGTCGATCTGCAGGAACAGGAGTTGATCGGAAAAACCGACTTCGACCTGTTTCCTCAAGAGATTGCCGAATTTTATCGGGAAAAAGATAAAGCCATGCTGGATGCCGGCGAGGCTAAACGCAATGAAGAGTGGATTCATTATGTGGATGGCCGGCGTGTGCTGCTGGATACCTTGAAAACACCATTCTTCTCGTCAGAGGGGGAAGTGCTGGGCCTTATTGGCATCAGCAGGGACATCACTGAACGCAAGGAATCCGAGGCCAGAATATTAAACCAGCAGCAATTCCTGGAGACCGTAATCGATGCGGTCGCCGACCCGGTATTGGTTATTGATGAAGATTATCAGATTCGTATCTGTAACAAGAAGGCGCAGCTAGTCTTCAAGCTGCAGTTGAATTCGGCACAGGTTTTGGAAGATTTGAAGCCCTGCTTTGAAACGCACTTTAAGCATGAGTTGCTCGCTGAAGGCATAGCGCAGCCAAGCTCTCCGGTAAAACTGCTGTCAATGAGCAGTCAGCCGACGCGTCAAATGAGAGAATTACACACCAATCAGGGGCTGCGCACCTTTGAATTGACGGTCAGTCCCTATGTGGGGGAACGGGGGCAGGCCGACGGTATCGTTCTGGTGGCGCGTGATATCACTGAACAGCAGCGTGCTGAAGAGCGCATTCAATTCATGGCCCATCACGATGCGCTTACCGGCCTGCCAAACAGGATTCTGCTGCGTGACCGCTTCGATCAGGCGGTCAATGCGGCGATTCGGGAAGATGAAAAGGTCGCGTTACTGTTTCTTGATCTGGATGATTTCAAGAGCGTCAACGATTCACTCGGACACCAGGTGGGTGACCATCTGCTGCAGGCAGTGGTGGGGCATCTGCAGAAGCGCGTGCGGGAAGCTGATACCATCAGCCGCCAGGGGGGGGATGAGTTTCTAATCATGCTGCGTGAATTACGAGACGCCACGCATGCAGAGATTATTTGTGAAGACCTGCTGACTTGTTTCAAAGAGCCATTCAAGATCCTCGAATATCGATTGCATACCTCTTTCAGTATAGGTATCAGTATCTATCCGGATGATGGCAATGATTTTGATACCTTGTTACAGAAGGCGGATACTGCCATGTATTCCGCCAAGGAGGCCGGGCGCAATACCTTTCGGTTCTTCACGGATGAGATGAACCAGGTGGCGTTCGAGCGGCTGCAGTTGCAAACCCGATTACGCAAGGCCTTCGAGGATGGTGAGCTGAGTCTGGCTTACCAGCCCCAGTATGACATTGTCAGCGGCAAGATCGTTGGTGTAGAGGCATTGTTGCGCTGGGTTACCAAGGAATTTGGGACTGTGCCGCCGGACAGATTCATCGGCCTCGCTGAAGAGAGCGGGCTCATCGTTCAGCTCGGGGCCTGGGTGTTGAAAGAGGCATGCCGGCAAGCCGTTGCCTGGGGTAACACCGGAGATGCCGAGTTCACCGTTTCTGTCAACCTCTCGGCACTGCAGTTGCGCCGTGAAGGCCTGCAGAAAACCATTACCGAGGCACTGCAGGAATCCGGTCTGCCACCTCACCGCCTGGAGCTGGAACTGACCGAATCCATGCTGATTATCGATACCCATAATGTGCTGGCCACGGTCACGAAATTGAAACAGGCCGGGGTCAAGCTTGCGATCGATGATTTTGGTACGGGCTATTCATCCCTGAGTTACCTGAAAAAACTCAATGTGGACCGATTGAAGATCGATCGCTCCTTTATCCGGGATATTCTGGACGACCCGGAGGATGAAGCGATTGCCCGGGCGATTATCCAAATGGCTCACAGCCTGAAACTGCAGGTTGTGGCGGAAGGGGTGGAGAAACAGGCGCAAGCCCGGTGGCTGCTCGATGAGGGTTGCGAATTGGCTCAGGGTGAATATTTTTCCAAGCCCGTGGATGCCGAGAAATTCAGTGACATGTTGAGGGCTAATGCGAGACATTCAATAGATAACTGCAGACAACTCAAGCCGCTGCAGGCTGCAGATTGAGCTTTGTGTCTTACCTCAGGGTCAGGAGCCAAACCAGAATCCTGTGCTCTTGTTAAGAAATTCGTCAAAACGCATATAGTGGGAGCCATCGCAGGAGAAGGTCAGACTGATCATGCCGTTGAATATGTTGATTGAAGAGGTGCGCAGGTAGATATTCTCGTCAGCCATGCGCAGCGACTGCAGGGTTTCGAGAATGCGCTTGATCTCATGCCGGGGGATCAGCGCATCGTCGGGATAAGGGCTGTGCGGATAGATCAGGCAGATGTCCGGGTCGCTGAGTGCTTCATGATCGAGAATCCGGTAGCGGAAAGGGTCGTTCAGGGTCCAGATCGTTGCCTGACTGCTGGAGAAGTGGATCTGGCATTGAAAGATTCCTCGCAGGGTGAGTAGTTCCTCTAGGATCGAAAGGGCTTGTTCCATTTTTCGATCCATCGGGCTCTCTATACGGTGCTGCTGAAATACCAGGCCCCGGATTGCGGGGTCTCCCTTGACCTGTCTCCAGTTGCTGGGTTCCTCGTAGAGTTCGGAGGTCATCGGTAGATCCCGCAGGTCGAAATCCGCGCCCAGATATCCCAGAGTTGCAGAGTCCAGCTTAACGATCTGCAGGGCGGTGAGGGAGGGGCGGTGTTTCGACAAGCTGATGTAGGCGTCCGAGAGCAGAAAACCCCAGGTTGGCACGGCTTCCTTCATGTAGGGACGTTGCGAGCGGTCGCGGGCGAAGTGGCCGTCAACCAGTCCTGTGCGGCCAATATTGTCACTGACCTGCACAGTGTCTGTGTCTACGCAGTAGAGATAGGTGCAGTGCGGGATGCTGGAAAAGCCTGTCAGCAATACATTATTCAGCTGTTCGCGATTATTCCAGACCGGAGCGCACTCGGCGGCCAGGTGGGCCAAGGGCTCATGGAGTATTTTTGCAAGTTGTTCACGTTGGAGATAGATGCTCTCCTTCCATGAGTCTGTCATGGCTTTTTCTGCTTCGTATCAGTCAACACCATTAGTTTTTCCCAGGCGGTGGGCGTTGAATCGTTCATTATCATTGAAATAAAGAATCTGTACACAAGAGGTGTCAGTGAATGTGAACTGCCAGCCAGATACACAGTGGATCCTGACTGGTATTCAATACCTGGTGGGGGGTGCCGCCGGGGATGAAAAGTGTCTCCCCGGTGTGCAGGTAAAGAATCCTGTTATCCATCTCCATCTCAGCTTGCCCCTGCAGCAGACAGACCCATTCATCCTGTTCCTGAACATAGCGTTCTGAGCGGGTCATCGCCGGACTCTGTATGCGTTCGATTGTAACATTCCTGCATTTCAGCAGTGTTTCGAACAACTCCTTTTGTCCGGCCATCGGGACAGATTTAAACAGGTTGAAAGAAGACATCGGCTGTATACCTGTGAGATGGTGATGAATATATCGTCGCATGAGTTGAGGAGATGAAAAAGGAGGAGTAGTGGCAGGCTTGAAACGCAGCATCACCCTGACCTGGCTGATATTCTATGGGCTGGGTAATATCCTCGGCGCAGGTATCTATGTCCTCTATGGCATGGCGCGACAGGGCTGGGTGCCAAGTCTGCTCGCCGGGGTGTACGGCAGGACGCAAACCCCCCGTCGTAGCAACCTTGCTGGTCATCATCATGGTGATGTTGTTCGCCTTCTGGTTGCCCCTGGTGCCGTTGGCAAAGATCACCAGTTTCATTGTGTTAGTGATTTTTTGCCTGATCTGGCTTGCAGCCTTTTTTACCGGACCGGCAGGCCGGTCAGCGGTGTTTTTTACCGACATGCTCCATGTGGCGCAGCCAACTGGTAAACATCGAGCCGACTGAGCCATTACCGGCACGGCGGCCCTGGAAGGTCTGGAAACAGCCTTCGTCCTCTTCAGTAAACGGGCTGAGCCGATGTTCAGAAAAAAGAAGATCAGGAACACATCCAGCAGGACGGCTCCCACTGCGAGCGGAGCATAAATAAGCAGGTCGCGTGAGATCCAGCTGAGGATCAGTGAATGTTGAGCCACTCCCAGGTAGAGCGTGCCAAAGAAGAGTACAGCCGCCATGAGTGAAAAGAAGTCTGCCAGCCACTCGTGGCGTCGGGTGTAGCCCTTGATGTTGCTGCAGACAGACATGGCTTTTCTCCGATTCGATTCTTAGTATAGTTATTTTGTCAACAATAGCCTTTGTACGGTTTCATCATTTTTCAAGTAAGTCAAGTTCAGTCGTTCCTCATGATCGAGAGTCGATTGTCCTTGGTGTATAGTGCCAGCCTTTGTATTTTGATTGAGGGGGAGTTGGGTGGAGAGCATTATTGAGCTGATAAAAGACTTGAACAGTCTGGTCTGGGGGCCGGTCATGCTGGTGCTAATCCTGGGCACCGGCATCTTTCTCATGTTCGGCCTGAAGCTGATGCCCTTGGCCAAGCTGGGTTATGGCTTCCGCATGCTGTGGCAGGGTCGAAAAGGTACCGGAGATGGTGAAATCAGTCCCTTCAATGCCCTGATGACCTCCCTCTCCGCGACCATCGGCACCGGGAATATCGCCGGGGTCGGGACTGCGATCGCCCTGGGTGGACCCGGGGCCCTGTTCTGGATGTGGTGCACCGCATTGGTCGGTATGGCGACAAAATATGCCGAGGCAGTGCTGGCAGTGCGTTACCGGGAGGTAGATGAGAACGGCAACCATGTCGGCGGGCCCATGTACTATATAAAGAACGGTTTGGGCAGTCACTGGGCCTGGTTGGGCACCCTGTTCGCTATCTTCGGCGCCCTCGCCGGCTTTGGCATTGGCAATACGGTACAGGCCAACTCGGTGGCGGATGTGCTGCAAACCAACCTGGCGATCGATCCGGCCTATACCGGCCTGGTGATGGCAGTCCTGGCCTTCCTGGTGTTGCTCGGCGGTATCCGGCGTATCGGTGAGGTGGCCGGCAAGCTGGTTCCTTTCATGGCAATTACCTATATCCTCGGAGGCTTGGTGGTGCTCGCGCTGAACATCACGGATATTCCAGGGGCCGTTGTGCAGATCGTTCAGCATGCCTTCACCCCCACCGCCGCGACTGGTGGATTCGCCGGTGCAGCGATCTGGGCGGCGATCCGCTTTGGTGTGGCGCGGGGCATCTTCTCCAACGAGGCAGGTTTGGGCAGTGCACCGATTGCCCATGCGGCTGCCTCCACCGACAACCCGGTGCGGCAGGGCAGTATCGCCATGCTGGGGACATTTATTGATACCCTGATCGTCTGCACGATTACGGGCCTGGCCATCGTTGTGACCGGCGCCTGGACCACAGGCGAGACCGGCGCATCCCTCTCCTCCATGGCCTTCGAGCAGGCACTGCCAGGGGTCGGGGGTTATGTGGTGACCTTCGGTCTGGCGATTTTCGCCTTCACTACCTTACTGGGTTGGAGTTTCTATGGTGAGAAATGTACCGAGTATCTATTTGGCGTTAAGGCGATCACCCCGTTCCGTATACTCTGGGTGCTGATGATCCCGGTGGGCGCTATGGCCCAGGACCAGCTCGAATTCGTCTGGCTGGTGGCGGATACCCTGAATGCCCTGATGGCAGTGCCGAACCTGGTGGCGTTGTTGTTGCTGAGCCCGGTGGTTTTCAAGCTGACCCGAGACTATTTTACGGTGAAGTGAGCCATGGGTTCAGGCATTTAGCCCGGGTACAACCCGGGGAACCGATGTGAATATTTCCCGGGTTACGCTGCGCTCACCCAGGCTACATTTCTTAAGTTTACGAGATACAAACAAATTCAAGGCAACGCAAGCGCGTAATGACTAAAATGCTTCCCATGCAGCGCGCGCAACAGATCCTCAATACTACCTTCGGCTATGACGACTTTCGCCACAACCAGGCGGAGATCATCCAGGAAATGCTGGAGGGGCGGGATGCCCTGGCTTTGATGCCCACGGGTGGCGGCAAGTCCCTCTGCTACCAGATCCCGGCGCTGCTGCGGCCTGGAGTCGGGGTGGTTATCTCGCCGCTGATCGCGCTGATGCAGGATCAGGTGGATGCGCTGATCCAGCTTGGCATCCGCGCCGCTTTTCTCAACTCCAGCCTCGATGCACAGAGTATCCGCGCCACAGAGCAGGCGCTGCAGGCGGGGGAGCTGGACCTGCTCTATATCGCCCCGGAACGCCTGCTCAACGAACGGTCTCTGAGTCTGTTGGAGCAGATCCCCATCGCCCTGTTTGCCATCGACGAGGCCCATTGCGTCTCCCAGTGGGGGCATGATTTCCGCAAGGACTACCAGCGTCTTTCGATACTCCATGAGCGTTATCCCCAGGTGCCGAGGATCGCCCTCACCGCCACCGCCGATGAACGCACCCGCCAGGAGATCATCGCGCAACTGGGTCTGGGGCAGGCGCAGGTCTTCCTCAACAGCTTCGACCGGCCGAACATCCGCTATGCCCTGGCCGAGGGACAGAATGCCCGGGATGAGCTGTGGCGTTTCCTGCAACGGGAGCATCCCGGGGATGCGGGTATCGTCTACTGCCTGTCGAGGAAAAAGGTCGAGCAGACCGCGGATTGGTTGAGCTCCAAGGGACGCACGGCGCTGCCCTATCATGCAGGGTTGCCGGATGAGGTAAGGCGCCGTCATCAGACCCGCTTTCTGCGCGAGGATGGGGTCATCATCGTCGCCACCATCGCCTTCGGTATGGGTATAGACAAGCCGGATGTACGCTTCGTCGCGCATCTCAATCTGCCCAAGAGCGTCGAAGCCTACTATCAGGAGACCGGCCGCGCCGGGCGCGACGGCCTGCCCGCCAATGCCTGGATGGCCTATGGCCTGCAGGATGTGATCACCCTGCGTCAATTCACCCTGGATTCGGATGCGGAAGAGCAATTCAAGCGGGTTGCCCACTACAAGCTGGAGGCGATGCTCGGGTTGTGCGAACTCACCAGCTGCCGCCGCCAGACCCTGCTGGCCTACTTCGGTGAGACACTGGAGAAACCCTGCGGTAATTGCGACAACTGCCTCAACCCGCCGGAGACCATGGATGGCCTGGAATTGGCGCAGAAGGCCCTTTCCTGTGTCTATCGCACCGGCCAGCGCTTCGGGGTGAACTATGTGGTGGATGTGCTGCGCGGCAAGGATGATGAGCGCATCCGGCGTTTCGGCCATGACCGGCTCTCCACCTATGGGATTGGCAGTGAACTTTCCAATGCGGAATGGCGCAGCCTGTTTCGTCAGTTGATCGCCCAGGGCTTTCTGGATATAGATCTGGGTGGACATGGTGCGATACGTCTGACCGAGAAGAGCCGACCACTGCTGCGGGGCGAGCAGAGCCTGACCCTGCGCCGGCAGCGCAAGCCGGATAAGGAAAAACCGAAACGCAGTGGCAAGGTACTGGAGCTGCGCGCCTGCGACCAACCCCTGTTCGAGTCGCTGCGTGCCCTGCGTCTGCAGTTGGCGGAAGAGCAGGGGGTGCCGCCCTACGTGATCTTCCATGACGCCACCCTCAGTGAGATGGCCCGCAAGCGCCCCGCTGGGCTGCAGGAGATGGCCTACATCAGCGGAGTGGGGGAGAGCAAGCTGGCGCGCTATGGCCAGCAGTTTCTATTACGCATCCACGAGCACCCCCTGCCGGAGCTGCTGCACAACAATCTCAGCGACACGGTCAACGAGACCCTCTGGTTATATCAGTCTGGATTGGACGCCGAGGTCATCGCGCAGCGGCGCGAACTCAAGCTCACTACGATCTACAATCACTTCGCCGATGCGGTGGAGGTGGGTTTGTTGGACCCGCGGCAGGTTCTGCCCTTGGATGAGGCTGAGTATACGGAGATTGCCGCAATGATGGATCAACTCGATGCCTGTGAAGAGGGGCGGCTGAAACCGGTCTTCGACGCCCTGGACGGGGCCTGGGATTACGGCATCCTGAAATGCGTGATGGCGGCGGAGTGCGGTTGATCAACCCTATCTAAGTAGTTTCCGTCCAGAAAGGACGGAAACTAATCTGGCATAGGGACGTGCCAGCATTTTCAAAGGCAATAAGTCTTTGAAAATGAAGGAATCGGAAAATCGCATTTTTCGATTCCGTTCCAGAAACATCCCAGGGAGGGGTGTTTCTGGACTCTAACTAAGTAATAATGAAACGTTGTTTGAGATAGCGGATGATCGCTGAAGATTCATACAACCATTGCGTCTCTCCCTCTGTCTGATCGATGCGCAGACAGGGGGTCTGCAGCTTGCCGCCATACAGCCTCAGCTCCTCATGAAACGCTGGGTTGCGAGAGGCATCCCGCAACTCGATATTCAGCTGCAGCTTGCGAATGGCCCACCGCACCTTGATGCAGTAGGGACAGGTGGCGAACTGGTAAAGGCTGAGCCTGCGGGTCGCTGCGTCGACCCGGCGCTGCAGTTCCGGCGGGCGTTGCTTGCGAGGTCGCCCTGAGAACAGGGCCCACAATTTAGTCGCCAGTCCCATCAGCCCTGTTTGGAGCCGCCCAGGCATTCAGGTGATTCCCTGACCGTACCGCCCTGGTTGAACCAATCTTCCGGCGCCATGGTATGCAGGGCCAGGGCATGTATACCGCCCTGCAGTTCATCGGCCAGGACCTTGTTGACCTGTCGGTGACGGGCAAGCAGTGATTCGCCCTCGAATGCCTGACTCACCAGAACGACCTTGAAGTGGGATTCCGAGCCCTTGGGTACGTTATGGTTGTCGCTTTCGTTGATGACCTCCAGAGTGCATGGGTGAAAACGCAGCCTGGAGTTTCTGTTGAATAGTCTCTTGTGTGGTCATGATGGTTTTCCGCTGGATAATTGTGAAATTATACCCGCAAGCCGGCCCGGAGGAGCTATCCTCTCCTGATTGCAGGGTTTTTGGAGTATACCAACCCCGGTGCAACTCCTGCTTAGAGCTGCAGAACCTGGCGTACGAATGGGATGGTTAATTTGCGCTGTGCAGCGAGTGAAGCATAATCGAGCTGTTCAACCAGTCTGACCAGCGAATGGATGTCTCGGGGCAGGCGATGCAGCAGAAAGAGGGCGATCTCCGGAGAGAGTTTAAGCCCGCGCTGTTCCGCACTGCACATCAGCAATTCCATGCGCCCTGCATCATTTAGCGTAGTCAGGTGATAACAGGGGCCCCAGGTGAGGCGCGAGGAAAGGTCGGGTAGGTCAATGGCCAACTGGCCAGGCGGGGCGTTGGCAGCCACAATCAGGTGTGCGTTATTTTCACGCAACTGATTGAAAAGATTGAATAAGGCCAGCTCCCAGTCGGCTTTGCCCGTGAGCTGTTCCAGATCATCGAGACACACCAGCTGCATGGTTTCCAGGCCGTCGAGCATACCCGGAGCCAGTTCGGAGATTTCTCGCAGTGGAACATAAGCCACAGCATGTCCGGCCTGGCTCTGTTCCCGACAGGCGGCCTGCAGCAGATGGCTCTTGCCGCAGCCCGGCTCACCCCAGAGGTAGATGAAAGGGTCCTCCGGCTGCTGCAAACGGCTGACGATCTCTGCATTTTGGGCGCCGATGAAGCTGCTGAAATCGACTCTGGGTTTGAGCTCGATACCGAGGGGCAGCTGGCTGGGCATCAGCTGCTGCTGGAGAGTTGTTTGGCGGTTTCAGCGACCCGTCTGCCCTGGGTGCGGCAGATCTGCTTCTCCTCGTCACTCAGCGGGAGATTGCTCTCCGGGCCCGCCAGGTGGCTGGCGCCGTAGGGCGTGCCGCCGCTGGTGGTATGCAGCAATCTGGTCTCGCTGTAGGGAACGCCGAGCAGCAGCATGCCGTGGTGCATCAATGGCAGCATCATCGCGAGCAGGGTGCTTTCCTGCCCACCGTGCAGACTCGAGGTGGAGGTAAAGACCGAGGCCGGCTTGCCGATCAGAGCGCCGGTCATCCACAACTGGCTGGTTTGATCGAGAAAATATTTGAGGGGGGCGGCCATGTTGCCGAAACGGGTGGGGCTGCCCATGATCAGGCCGCTGCACTTCCGCAGGTCATCTAGGCTGGCGTAGGGTGCACCGCTCTCCGGAATCGTATCCTGGGTAGCTTCGCAGACCGTCGAGACTGCCGGCACGGTGCGTAATAGGGCGGACATCCCATCCACTTCCTCCACTCCCCGGGCCATCTGGCGCGCCATCTCAGCGGTGGCGCCATAGCGGCTGTAGTACAGTATCAGTATTTCTGACATCAGATGATCTCCAGCACTTTCTCCGGTGGGCGTCCAATCGCGGCCTTACCGTTTTTGATGACGATCGGCCGCTCGATCAGTTTTGGATAGGCGAGCATGGCGTCGATGAGCTGGTCACGGCTCAATGCCGGGTCGGAGAGATTTTGTTCCTTGTACTCCTGCTCTTTCTTGCGCATCAGGTCGCGGGGTTGCATGCCAAGCATGTCGAGGATTTTCTCCAGGGTCGCGCGATCCGGTGGGGTCTTCAAGTATTCGACCACTTCAGGTTCGACACCGTTGTCCTTGAGGACCTGCAGGGTCTGGCGGGATTTGCTGCAACGGGGATTGTGATAGATCTCCACGCTCATGGCTTTGCTCTCCTGGGAAAATGGGGCATTGTAACCAGCTGTTTCGAGTGGTCTCCAGGACTTAGATGCCATACACCCAGCAGGGAGGTGTCTTCAGTGAGCGGCCAGGTGTGGGTCTGTGGCATACTTTTCAGCTTACCTACCGCAAGGATCAAATCGTATGACAGTGGATTTCATGTCAGAGGTCAGGCGCTATCTGCGGCGTATTGTGCAGTTTAATGGACTGTTGCTGCACCATTTTGCCAAGGATGGAGGCGTAACGTATGCCGCGGCGCTGACCTATACCACCCTGTTGTCCCTGGTGCCCTTGATGACTGTGATGCTGGCGCTTTTTTCGGCTTTTCCCGCATCTGAGCTGCTGGCCCAGCAGATCGAAAATTTTATTTTTGAAAATTTTGTACCGGCAGCCGGTGAAGTGGTGCATGAGCATCTGCGCAATTTCAGCAGCAAGGCGGCCCGTCTGACCGGGGTGGGGTTTATCTTCCTCATCCTGGTGGCGTTGTTGCTGATGGGGAATATCGACAAGGCCTTCAATGCGATCTGGAATGTCCGGCACAAGCGCAGCCCGGTAGCCACCTTTCTGGTCTATTGGGCGATACTTTCCCTGGGGCCGATTTTGATCGTCGCCAGTGTCGGTGTAACCTCCTATCTGGTTTCGATACCACTGTTTTCCGATGATGAGACCGTGGTGCAGTTGCGTACCCGCCTGTTGGGAGTCATGCCGGTGTTGATTTCGGCGCTGGCTTTCACCCTGCTCTATGCCCTGGTGCCCAATCGGGGTGTGCCGATGCGCCACGCCCTGGCGGGCGGTGTTCTGGCGGCACTGTTGTTTGAAGTGGCGAAACGCGGATTTGCCCTGTATGTCACCCACTTCCCGACCTATGAAGCCATCTACGGCGCCATGGCGGTGGTGCCGATCTTCCTGATCTGGCTCTATCTCTCCTGGCTGGTTACATTGTTGGGCGCTGAATTCACCTACTGTCTGGGTATATTTCGCGATGACTGGCATGTCTCAATGAACCGCAGAGGGAGTGACTTTCTCTCGTCAATCAGACTGCTCGAATATCTCAAAGAGGCACAGCGGGACGGCAAGACCCTGAGTAGTCAGAAGTTGGCGAAGCGGGTTCCTGAATTGGCGGAAGAGGATCTGGATAGTCTGCTGGGCGCGATGCAGCAGGCCAGGCTGGTGCTGCGCAGCGAGGACAAGTCCTGGGCCCTGGCGCGGGATCTACGGGATATCAAACTGATCGATGTCTATAGGCGGCGCCCTTCGTCTTACCTGACAAGGCGGCGCTGGAAGGACAGTCATCCCGTCTTGCGGAATTGCTGAACAATCTGCAGGGGGACATCCACAACGGTATGGATCGGTCCATGGATGAGCTGATTTGATGGGGTGTTAACAGGCCCTAGATGCGGGTAACCCGATAGCGTTCAAACAGCGCGGTGATTTCCGACAGATGAATGGGTGAAATGACCGGTGCGGGAATCATCTCTTCCACCCGGTAGTGCCTACCGATCTCAACCCTGTCCCTTGGGAGCAGCAGGGAACTGGTTTCAAGGCTGCCGAGATCCACATACAGGGCGGGCAGGTTGTCCGGCTCCTGGTCGCTTTCTACATCCTGAGCTTGAATGGACAGGGGGAGAATCCTCCCGTTTATGAATTGCAGTCCAATCTCCAGCAGTGAATCGTTTTTCAACTCGGCGCGGCGGATGATGCCGATCTTCATATCCTCGCGCTTATTGCTGTCTGGTTTTACCATCAGCGCGATCTCCCCGACCTGGGGTGGATAGGCGAGGGGTAGATTCAGTTGCAGCGCCACTCCGGACCGGCTTTGGTTGAATCGCCAGGAGTCGATCGGCGGATAATCGGCGGTCGAACGGCTTCCCGCTCCTGAATCGAGAGTGACCGAGAGTGTTTCCTGCTGAGCATCCGCAGACGCTGTTGCGGGCGTATTCTTTGCTGAGAGTTGGCGGTGGACCCCCTGCAGACCAAGGATCAACTTTACCTGGCCCGAGGTGGTATGGCGTTCACTGTCCCGTTGCAGACGAATGTGCCAGGATTTGAGCATTCGCCGCAGCAGATTAGCTGCCGCCTTGGTGGTCAATCCCTGCAGTCCGGTTGGCTTGATGGCATTCGGTTGTTCAATGATGCGTAAGTGTTGATGCAACCGCTGGCTGATCGGAATAATATCGAAAAGGCAGAAACGGGAGGCCGTCAATCCCTCGATGGCATCAGGGTTGAATGGATAGGGGGAGACTTCGCCCAATCTGTCGATCACATAGTGCCCACCCACCTCGGCCTCGATGTCGAGTTCTACAAACAGGGCAAGTTCCGCAAACTGATTGAGATAATCAAAGATAATTCGGATTTCGCCTTTTTGCAGGTGACAAGGGTCTAATAATGACAGCAGCAGGATCAGTTTGGTCTGGTGCGAGATGCTGGCGATGGGCTGCTCTGGGTCGTCCTGGGGTAGATTCTCTATATTGAGTTCCTCAGCCAGGGTATACAGCCGCATCAGCTCCTTTCTGGGCGCGCTGAGCCGGCAATCATACTCTTCACAGGCAGACAGATATTCCAGGGCAATAAATTTAGTTGTCAGGTAGATATAACCCGCCAAACGCCTGCGCAGCTTTTCAGAGGGACTTTCCCGCAAGCATGAATTGACCAGATGCAGATAGCCGAACGCCATCTCGCGCATCAATGTCCGCTTGATTCTTATGGGGAAGGGGATTTTCTTTTCAGATGAGACATGAAACAGGCGGTTGCTGGGGGTGAGGTAGATCTCCATCAGCTCTTCGCGTCTCTTGACCTGACCCGGAAAGCGGTTGAGCCTGGACAGACTGATTATGACCGCCTCGGCAAGCTGCTGCGGATTGGCGAACGGCAGGCCTGCGGCCCATTGGCGGAGTTGACCCGGATGAGTTTCCACCAAGGGATTTTCAAATGGATCAGGTGCCGGCAACTCAAAGTCGGCATGCTGGGTGGAGGACCTGCGCTTGTGGAAAAAATTCAACATCTATTGGATAGCTGGGTGCTGATGGTCATTTAATACCATATCTGGACTACCTAAACATATCGTTGCTTGAAGTCAAAGCCTTGAGAGTCATAGGTTTAACAAGTTTATTTCGTTATTGTAGGGTGATTCTCTCTGTTTGGCCTCGAGTTACTGACCGGTAGGCTGCAAGGCGGCCTTTTTTACTACTTGGCTTGAAGTCTTATCCAGTGGATCATCTTGTGGTTTCTGGTAATTGCACCCGGATGAATTAAGCCAGAGAATGTCGGTCTGACAAGACAGCTGGGTTTTTGGAGAACTAAATGAACGCGATTCCATGGCAACTGAGATCCTTTTTCCTTATCTGCCTGGGGGTGTACAGCCTCAGTGCGGTGGCGGAGCCGGTGGATTTTGAACTGCCGGGTCTGGATGGTAAAACTCACCGCCTTTCCGATTACCGGGGTAAATGGGTGTTGGTCAATTATTGGGCTACTTGGTGTCCGCCCTGTCGGGAAGAATTACCTGAACTGGAGGTATTCTACAACAATCACAAGGACGATGATGCGGTGGTGATTGGTGTGGCCATGGAGAACATCAATGAAGATCGCCTGCGTAAGTTTGTCGATAAGCAGTTTCTGAGTTTTCCGATCCTCATGAGCAAGCCGGTCGCGCGTTCTGAACTGGGTGCGATTCCCGGGCTGCCCACATCATTCCTGATTGACCCGACCGGTGAGGTGGCGGCCCGGCAGGTTGGGCCAGTGACGGCGGAGGATCTTGAGGAATTCATCAATAATCAACAGAAGTGACGTAAACTCATGGCCATTCTGAGACGAGTTCTATTGATCGGACTTTTGCTGCTGGGCTTTAACAGCCAAGGCGCTGTGCGGGACCCCACCGAATATTTTTTCGACCAATCTCTGGGGGACTTTCGTGAAGAGCTTGAAACCGCTCGCGACGAGGGTAAGAAAGCCATCCTCATCATGTTTGAAATGGATGAGTGCCCCTTTTGCCATCGCATGAAAAAAACTGTACTCAATCAATCGGAGGTACAGGAATATTACAAGGAGCATTTTCTGATATTCAGTGTGGATATCGAAGGGGATGTGGAGATAACTGATTTTGCCGGTCAATCCGTAACCCAGAAAGACTTCGCTTTTAAACAGCATCGGGTCAGGGCGACACCGGTATTTGGCTTTTTCGATCTGCAAGGCAAACTGATTGCCCGTTACACCGGCGCCACCAGTGATCTTCGAGAATTCCTCTGGCTGGGTGAATTTGTCGCAGACGGGCACTACCTGAAGACCAATTTCTCGCGTTACAAGAGGCAGAAGAAAAAGGAGCTCAGGCAGCAGTGATTTGGCTCCAAGCCCTGTTGTCGGGCTTATTGTTGACGATTGTTTCCTGGGGCGCATTTTGTGAGGCGGAACCTGAACCACTGCCTTCACCGCTGACCCTTGAACAGGCCTTGGCTTTGGCGGATCAATCGCATCCAGATCGGGACCTCGCCGATGCAAGCCTGGAACTGGCTATCGCTGAGCGGGCCGGGGTTGATGCTGGAGACGATTGGGAACTGGGCTTGACGGCGACACTGAGTGCCGTGGACCCCTCGGTAAACGCGGTAGACCAGTCGAGTAACGACAGTTGGGCGAGATTGGGTTTGAGTAAAATCCTCTATGATTCCGGCCGCACGGCACGGGCCTTGGATGCGGCCAATGCCAAACTGGCGAGCCGCAATTCACACTTACTGGATATCAGGCAGAAGCGTCAGCTTGAGGTGATGGCCCGCTTCTTCGATGTGCTGCTCGCGGATCTCGAATACGCGCGCGACAATGAGGCGATGTCGATTGCATATGTCTCTCTGGACCGCGCACGGGAGCGCAGCGGTTTGGGCCAATTATCGGATATCGATCTACTCGAGCTGGACAATCTCTATCAGCAGTCGCGGCGCAAATTGCAGGGCAGTCAAAATAAGCAGCGCATCACCCGTTCGTTGCTGGCGGTCAGTTTGAATCGCCCCCATGATCTACCGACCGATCTGGCTAAGCCGGTGGACGATGCTGCTAATCAGCCCGGGGAGCTTGAGCCGCTTATTCAGCAAGTGCTGGATAGCAACCCGGGCCTGCGGGCGTTACGGGCCGAGGCGGAGTCGGTTGAGCAGTTACTGCGGGGTGCCGAGACCGAGGACAATCCGTTGATTCGCGGGGAGCTTGGAGTGGCAACCTATAACCGGGATCTTGGCGGTCGCAATCCCTTGACCGCATCGGTTGTGGTTGAGGTGCCGCTGTTCACCGGTAACAGGATTGATGCAAAAAAAGCCCTGCAACGGGCCCGTCTCCGGGAGCAACGGGCAAAATTGGCCGCCTTTGAGCTCGATCTCCGGCAGCAGGTCTTGGAGTTTTGGCTGGAGTTGCAACGACTCCAGATTCGTCAGCAGGAATTGATCGTGACGGGTGACTTTCGCGATCTCTACCTGGAGCGCAGCCGAGCATTGTACGATCTCGAGCGCTCGACGGATTTGGGGGACGCTATGACGCAGATTGCCGATCTGCATTTACAGCAGGCGGAAAATGAGTTTCAGCTGCGCCTGATAGGCGCTAAGCTCAAGGCCTTGGCTGGAAAGCTTCTGGCGACAGAGCAAACAGAAACTAATATCAGTCAGGAGTAATAAGTCATGTATCGAATACTACTCTTTTGCAGCTTGGTGATCAGTGGCGAGCTGCTCGCAAAGGACCTGCCGGCGATCCTCGATTGGCAGCAACGGGTGGAGTTGGGCACCTTGGTGGATGGAGTAGTGAACAAAGTCAATGTCGCGGCAGGACAAGCCGTTACCCGCGGCACTTTACTGGTTGAGCTGGATCAGCGAGAGATAACGGCCAGGCTGGCCTGGGCGGAAGCCCGTGCTGCGGCCGCCAAACTACAGCAGGATGAGGCGCGGCGCGAGCTGGACCGTTCACTGGACCTGTATGATAGAACACTGATCTCCGATCACGAGCGCAAGCAGGCTGAGGTCGATGCCGCCAAGGCGGATGCGCTGGTGCGCCTGGCTGAGGCAGAATTGTCCCATATCCGCATCGAGCGTGAATATGGGCGCATCAAAGCCCCCTTTGATGGTCTGGTAATCGGCGTCAATGTCCATTCTGGACAGGCACTGGTGAATCAGCTGCAGTCAGAAACTGTGGCTACCCTGGTCGATATGAGCCGCATGAAGGCGATTGCCCAGGTGGGTGCGGATGCTGCTGTGGAGTTAAGTAATATCAAGCAGGTCAAGGTAGGTGTGAGAGGCGAGTGGTTGGAGGGCGAGGTCTCGATCGTCGGTTTTGAACCTACGGCCGGTTCAGGAGGCACTGCTTATGCGCTGGAGGTTTTGTTTACTCCCCCACAGCAGTGGCGGTTACGGGCTGGTGAAGCTGCCACGGTGCGCATCGATGAGTAATCAGAAACGAGATTCACACCCGGTCTGTTACCGCTGCCTGGTGGCGGGTCAGGTGCAGGGTGTATTTTATCGGGCGACCACACGCTACGAAGCTCAACAGCGGGGTGTTACAGGATACGCAAAAAATCTACCGGACGGCCGGGTTGAAGTGGTCGCTTGTGGTGAGCCTTCCGCGGTAGATGGACTCTGTGCATGGCTGCGAGACGGACCGGACAATGCGCAGGTTTCAGGTGTCGCCTGCGAAGTGATGGATTTTCAGTCTTTTTCCATATTTTCAATAGCCTGATCAAATCCGACCGGGTGTCGGTTATGCACCTCCAGGGCGCGGCCCGGCGCTGATGAAGGGTCTTGGATCGCGGGCCAACGGGCTAGCCTAGAAACCACAGTTGACCGCTCCATTCTGAAAGTAACAGGTTGTATGAATGTAAAATTACATTTCTATGGCTACTCACCTGCTGAGTGAATCACGCTACGGGCTGAATGGCACGCTCACTGCGTTGCAACTCCTCGGAATAGAATAACTATTCCGCACTGGAAACTGCTCCTGCGTTTACAGCACTTCCGCCATCCTTGGCGGTGGTCCCGTCCTTGCGCGCCCCTTGCTCTGCACCCCAGTGGACGTACCCTTCAACCTGTCCAACTGCGGATTCTAGGGTTACCCAGGAAAACTCCGCTATTTACTCTCTAGATCCTCGACCCCTAGTTCCATAGGGCGAAATACGGCCGGTTTACCATTGATCATTGGCGTTTGCTGAGAACCACTTGGGGGCGCCGGGGCCGGGCTTGGAGGCTGCTGCGCTCTCTCAAGGGGCATTGGTTCTGCTGGGGTTTCCGGCAGTGGGGCAGCCTCAGGGGCGTTCTGCTCTGGCGGTGCTACAGGGCGGAAGTTGTATCCTGACTGTTGATTCTCCGGATAGGGCGTCGCTGGCTGTTGCACGCCAGGGACTGAAGGCGCAGCCGACTGTTGATGCTCAGTCATGGGATTGCTTGGGGGATTTTGGTTTTCTTGCGCAGGAGAATCGACTGCTTGCCGGCCTGAAGCGCTTGGCTGGGATTGAGCGGGAGAATACGGATGAACTCCATACGGCGACGGCCTAACCACGGGAGGATAGGCATAGGGAGCAGGGTAGCCGGGCAATGGGGGTGGTGGCCTGTGTATCGGCGGGCGCATCCGGCGACGCTCACTGCGGCGCCTGTCTGCTGAATCGAATACCCCCATCGGGTTTGGCATTTCCCTCATCGCGTCCAGTGGGTTGAAACTGTCATCCCTGTCCCATGAGCGATAAGGTTCTGCCTGAACATTATTTGCTGCCATGAAAACGCAGCAAAGGGCGACCCAGCGTGCACGCATCGTTTTGAGAGCCTCTTCGACGTAATACTTGATCCGTGTAATATAAGCCGCTCCCAAGTCTCATGCAAAATTCTACTCGATGAACCTCCCGCCCCTGGTCGATGCTATTATCCTCAAACGCTATAAACGATTTTTAGCGGATGTGGAATTGGCGGATGGTCAGGTCGTCACGGCTCACTGCCCCAATACGGGCAGCATGCGGGGTTGCTGGCAGCCGGGAGCTCCAGTTCAAATCAGTTACAGTGATAATCCCAAACGCAAATTGGCCTGGACCCTGGAAAGGGTTGACATGGGGCAAGGCTGGATTGGAGTACATACCGGCCGTACCAACCCGGTGATTGGTGAAGCCCTCAGTGAAGGCCGCATCCCTGGTCTCGCGGACTACAAAAAAATACGTAGTGAAGTTTACTTCGAAGCCTCGGGGTTTGCGCGTTCCAGATTCGATTTCCTGCTCAGTCAGGGATCGGCTTCAGATGCCTGGGTTGAAGTCAAAAATGTGACCCTTTGGGGGGACCAGCGGCTGCTGTTCCCCGATGCGGTCACGCAGCGCGGCCGCAAACATCTGGAACTGCTGGCTGAAGCCTGTCATAAGGGCGATCGCGGCATCATGATCTACGCGCTCAATCGTCCGGAAGGGGACATATTCTCGCCGGCGGAAGAGATCGATCCTGTTTATGGCGCCACACTGCGTCGTGTAGTCAAGGAGTCAGGCGTCGAGGTTATTGCCCTGCGTATACTGCATTTGGAGCAGGCGCTCAGAGTGGGTGAGGTGGTAACCGTTGATTTGGGGTAAATCAGTAGCCAGCGGATGCCAGATCCAGCCCTAAAGGAATTTCCGACAGCATTTTTATACTGCTGTGTATTTCTCCAGATGGCGAGAGACCCAGCCAGCGAAATCCGGGGGGGCAGGCATCGATACCAAATTCATCCTGCCCGGCAATGAATTGAATACAGGTCGATGGTGTGCCCATCAGCCTGATTGTTCCGTGCGCCGCTTCGAATTGCTGATGAATATGCCCGCACAGGATGCCTTTAACCTGGGGGTGGCGGTCGATGACAGACATGAAACTCTCGGTGTTGTTCAGGCCGATGCTATCTATCCAAAGGCTGCCCACGGGTACGGGCTGGTGATGCATGCATATCAGAGTGTATTTATCCGCATGCCGTGAGAGTTCGTCTTCCAGCTGGGTGAGTTGAGCCTCGGTAAGATTGCCGCCGGTCTCCCCTGGAATCGTGGAGTCGAGAAAAATGAGTGACCAACCCTTGAACTGCACACTTTTGATTGTGTGCACATTGTCTTGATTTAGTAATAGACGCATTTTTCCTGGCTTGTCATGGTTACCAGGCAGGCAGTAAGCGGGTGCGCCAATCTCCGATAACCGGGACCTTAATCGCGTGTAGCCGGCATCCGAGGCATCATGCACTAAATCTCCAGTGGCAAGCACTATATCCGGTGTGCCGATGGTCTGTTGGGCAAGAGATATAACGTGGTCGAGGGTACTCAGGGTATTCAAACCAAGCAGGCATTGAGAGGGATCCGCATAAAGGTGGCAGTCGGTCAATTGCAACACCCTTAGGCTTCCTTCTGGCAGGCCCACAAAGGGATCTGTGGGTTGCTTTGGGTTGCTACCTCTAAATTGGTCCATGATTTCTGAATTTACTAACCGGTTTGAATGACCAGGCACGTCTCCAAATCAATTTTATGCAGATTATAGTAGTTCAGTTCTTGTCCAAGGGGCAATCGAGCCGCGCCTTTTTCACTATCTGATCTGTTAATGTATGAATTATTGCACAAATTCAAGTCATTTTAGTTGGAGTAAACGTGTGTTAATTGCGATTAGTTTTTTCTATCGATAAGACTAAACTGACTAATATGACTCTCAACGAACTCAGATATATTGTCGCTGTGGCCAGGGAACGTCACTTTGGACGTGCGGCTGAGACCTGCTATGTCAGCCAACCAACCTTGTCGGTGGCGGTGAAAAAACTGGAGCAGGAACTGGGTGTGGTTTTGTTCGAGCGAGGTCCGGGAGAGGTGAGTGTCACCCCGGCGGGGGAACCGATTATTTCCCAGGCCCATCGGGTGCTCGAAGAGGCCGGCAGGATTCGCCAACTGGCCTCGCAAAGCAAGGACCAGCTGCTTGGCCCATTGAGAGTTGGCGCTATCTATACAGTGGGCCCTTATCTGTTTCCTAGTCTCGTCTCCGAGCTCCGTCGGCAGGCGAGTCAAATGCCATTAGTGATCAGGGAACACTTTACCGCAGTTTTGACCGAGCAGCTGAAACACGGTGAACATGATGCAATCATCATTTCATTGCCTTACGATGAACCAGGTATTCAGACCAGACCCCTCTATGATGAGCCCTTCTCGGTGCTGCTTCCGGCAAATCACTCATTGATCCAGGAGGCGTCGATCTCACCTCGGCAACTACAGGGTGAGAATGTCCTGTTGTTGGGGGAGGGGCACTGCTTGCGTGATCAGATATTGGAGATTTGTCCTGGTTGTCTACAAGGGAATGCCCGTGAAGAGAGTCTGCAACGCAACCTGGAAGGCTGCTCGCTGGAGACTATTCGCTGTATGGTAGCGAGCGGGATCGGCATCACTGTTCTGCCGGATACTGCCTCAGACAGTCATCAGATACCTGAGGGCATGTTGACCAGTAGACCCTTTAGCGGCGAAATACCGACGCGACGAATCGCGCTGGCTTGGCGTCGCAGCTTCCCGCGACCGGATGCGATAGATTTGCTCTGGAAATCGATCTGCAGGTCTGTTTCGGGAGGTGTCTCTCTGGTGGATGAAGCCAGCCTCGCTTAAGCGCATCAGATAACCCGGTCATTACCTCCGTCTACTGGGATCTGAGCGCCTGTTGTTTTACTGAAAAGCGGCCCACAGAGTTCAACGGCAAGCTCAGCAACGTCACCACTGTGGATTTCGGTCTTCAGCAGATTGCGGGTCTTATAAGCCTGGATACTCATTCCATAATGCTCGGCACGTTTCTTGAGCACCGTTTCGCTCCAGAGGCCAGTGTCGAACACGGCGTCCGGATGCAGGCTGTTGATGCGGATGCCATCCGCCGCCCATTCAAGGGCAACGATTCTCGCCAGTTGGTTGAGGGCCGCCTTGGAGGCTGAATAGGCGGCGGCTCCGACGCCTGGGGCAGGCACATTCTTTGAGCCGATTACCACGACCCTGCCTTTGTTTGGGGCCTGTCTGAGTAACGGGTGAGACTCCCGCAACAGGCGCAGATTGGCGTCCAGATTCACCTGCATGACCTGCTGCCATGCGCTGTCGGTTAGTTCAGAGACCGCGCAACCGCCGGGGAAGATGCCGGCATTCAGAATCAACATGTCGAGTCCACCGAAGTTGAGAATACTTTTCTCCAAGGCTTGGCTCAGGGCCTGGGGATCGGTAATGTCACAGACCATCCCCAGATAACCCGGATTATCGAAGAGGTTTTTGATTTCCGGTTTGAGATCGAGACCAATGACGGCTGCTCCACGCTTCAGCATGGCCTCCACGCAGGCCCTGCCAATGCCTGATGCGGCGCCGGTAATCAGCGCCACCTCACCTTGGAAGCTGGGCGTCTTCCCCTGTCGACGCAGTTTGGCCTGTTCCAGCTCCCAGTACTCCACATCGAATATGTCTTTCTCCGGTAGTGCCCGCCAGCCTCCCAAACGATCTGCCTGTTGGATGATCTTCAGTGTATGCCGGTAGATATCCGCCACGATATCAGCATCCTTGGTGCTACTGCCCAGAGTGAGCATGCCCAGTTCCGGGTCGAGGATGACCCTGGGGGCCGGATCGAGCATCTGTACCGGATTCCTCGCTTGAGGTGCATTTCTTTCGAAGTAGCCCCGGTAGGCTGTTATATAGCCCGGCAGATCACGCCCCAGCAACGGTAATCGCTTGGTGCGGATCACATGATCTGGAGTTGCTGGTCCCTGACCGGTAATAACTGGCAGGTCTGGTCGTTGACAAAAGGCCATAGTCGATGCATCCCGATTACTCCGCAGAATAACCGGATTGCCTAGCGTTGCGGAGAGCTCCCTGCGCAATGCCGGGAGTGGGCTCGCGTCCAGCTCGGTTGCTGCGCTGTCTGCCACAGGCAGTTCCCAGGCGCCCTGTGACTTGAGATACTGTTCAGCCCGCGAAACCAGTTCGATCATGCGTTCGTAGGATTCTTTGGCATTCGCGCCGATAGAGAACAACCCGTGATTCATCAAAACCATGCCCAGGGTTCCGCTGTGGGCTTCGCGGGGAAATCGTTCAGCAACCTGGCGGGCCAGATCGAAGCCAGGCATTACATAGGGGATGATCACCAGGTCATCTACATAGATTTCACGGATTCGCGCTTCGGCCTCTGGCGTGTTGGTGATTGCAATCAACGCATCCGCATGGGTGTGGTCGACATATTTATATGGCAGAACCGCGTGCAGGATTGCTTCAACCGAGGCTGTGGGCGCGGAAGCAATAGTTTGCTGGGTCTGCAGCTGATTGACCATCTCCATATCAGTCAGCCGGTCCAGGCTGGCCAGTTTCAACAAATGCGCCATGCGCACCGGAGTGAAGCCTTCCGCTTCAATGCTTGCCAGGTCCCAGCCGCTACCTTTTACGTAGAGGATTTCTTCCTCTTGTCCAAACAGGTCGGGCTGGCGGAGTTTGACTGATGTATTGCCGCCGCCGTGCAGCACCAGGGAGGGGTCGCTACCCAGCAGGCGGGAGCTGTAGACCCGTAGTGAGAGGTCATCGGTGCATGCTGCGGCTGCGGCGTCGTTCCAGAGACTTTGCATGGGCTGGATGGAGGATAGCAGTTGACTGGATTTTGTGAGTTAGCTTGCTGAAGGCAGTCTTTAACTCAGTATGAATTCAAGGAGCTTGTGATGACTCATTGTACCCGGGCAGTTGGTCTAGAAGTTATCTGTTGAGATGAATAGCCCGACCCTGAGGTCCTTGGCGGTATAGATTTCACGGCCGTCGACCTTCATCACGCCATCAGCGACGCCAAGGACCAGCTTGCGGCTGATGACCCGCTTCATATCGATATGGTAGGTAACTTTTTCTGCGCTGGGGAGTACCTGGCCGGTAAACTTCACTTCGCCGACACCAAGGGCTCGGCCATGGCCCGGATTACCGACCCAGGCGAGAAAGAAGCCCACCAGCTGCCACATTGCATCCAATCCTAGGCAGCCAGGCATGACGGGGTCGCCAGGAAAGTGGCAGTTGAAAAACCACAGGTCATTCTTGATGTCCAACTCGGCGAGGATTTCGCCTTTGCCAAACTCACCGCCCTGATCAGCAATCTTGACGATGCGATCCATCATTAGCATGTTTGGGGTCGGCAGCTGGGCGTTGCCAGGGCCAAACATCTCACCCCGTCCGCAACTCAGGAGTTCATCACGACTGAAAGAGGTTTGTCTGGTCATCACTGCACATTCTCATAGTCGGGTAAGGAGCCAGTATAGGCTTGAAAAGGCCGGCTAGTTTCCTCGCTTAGGGGGAAAGTGTCAAATCAGGCTGGTGCGGTTTCAACCAACAGTTCTTTGAGTTTCAGGCTAACTTGATCAACCGGAATGAAGCTGTTTTCAGTATCCGTTCTGCCCCGATATTCCACCTGGCCCTCATCCAATGAGCGCTCGCCAACTACGATGCGATGAGGAATGCCGATCAATTCCATGTCGGCGAACATGAAGCCCGGACGTACGTCCCGGTCATCCAGCAATACATCGATACCGGCCGCAACCAATTCTTGGTAAAGGGTTTCCACCGCCGTTTTCACTCGTTGGGACTTGGCCATCTTCATCGGGCAGATGGCGATCTGGAAAGGCGCGAGGGCGGCTGGCCAGATAATTCCATGCTTATCATGGTGTTGTTCGATCGCTGCGGCGACCACGCGGGATACGCCAATACCGTAACAGCCCATGGTCATAGTGATCGCCTTGCCATTCTCATCCAGAACCTTGGCGTTCATCGCTGCGCTGTATTTTTTCCCCAGCTGGAAAATATGGCCCACCTCGATGCCTCGAGCGATGGTGAGCGTCCCCTTGCCGTCGGGACTGGGGTCACCCTCCAGCGCATTGCGCAGATCGGCCACCTGCCCCGGCTCCAGCTCCGGTAGGTCACGTCCCCAGTTGATGCCGAAATAGTGCTTTCCGTCGATATTGGCACCGGCGCTGAAGTCTGCGCACTTGGCCACGCTCCGGTCGACAATGAATGGGATTGGCAGATTCAGCGGGCCAAGGGAGCCGGGACCGGCGCCGATCGCATTATGGATCTCTTCATCAGTAGCGAAACGCAGTGGGCAGGCGACCTCGGGCAGTTTCTCTGCCTTGAACTCATTCAGCTCATGATCTCCGCGCACCAGCAGGGCGATCAGCTCGGCGTCGGTCTCATCCGAAGCTGCTACGACCAGGGTCTTGACGGTGCGCTCGATAGGCTGGTTGAACTGCTCCACCAACTCCTGGATGGTCTTTGCATTGGGGGTCTCAACCAGTTCCATCTCATGGCCGGGAGCAGCGCGATCTGCTGCCGGTGCAACGGCCTCAGCCAGCTCCACATTGGCGGCATAATCACTCTCGGTTGAGAAGGCAATGGCATCCTCGCCGGAGTCTGCGAGTACATGAAATTCATGGGAAGCGTTGCCGCCGATGCTGCCTGTATCGGCCGCCACTGGGCGGAAGTCGAGCCCGCAGCGGCTGAAGATGCGGGAGTAGGTTGCGTGCATCAGCTCATAAGTATCTTGCAGAGAGTCGCCGTCGGTATGAAAGGAGTAGGCATCTTTCATAATGAATTCCCGGGCGCGCATGACACCGAAGCGGGGTCTGATCTCGTCACGGAATTTGCTCTGAATCTGGTAGAAGTTGATAGGCAGCTGCTTGTAGCTGCGCAATTCGTTGCGTGCCAGTTCAGTGATGATCTCTTCGTGGGTGGGGCCGTAGCAGAATTCCCGCTGGTGCCGGTCATGGAACCGCAGCAGTTCTGGTCCATACTGCTCCCAGCGTCCGGATTCCTGCCAGAGTTCACTCGGCTGTACCGTAGGCATCAGGACCTCGAGGGCGCCTGCGCGGTCCATTTCCTCACGCACGATGTTTTCTACCTTGCGTAACACCCGCAGGCCCAGCGGTAACCAGGAATACAGGCCAGCCGCCAGCTTGCGGATCATACCAGCCCGCAGCATCAGCTTATGACTGGCGATTTCCGCATCTGCCGGTGTTTCCTTAACGGTGTTCAGTGGGAATTGGGAGGTGCGCATGGCAATCGGTCCACTCTGGTGAAAAGCCGGAATTCTAGCTCAGCGTTAGTGTGCGGGCCACCTAAATTGTTGTTCAAGCAATGGTAGCAGAGGAGATGCTGTCTGATTATGGCGGTCGACGGGGCGGATTATCGACCCTTGTTGTGAAATCGAAGCTTTATTAAAGCTATCAAATCGCCTGATTATTCAGTGGATGGCTAAAAGGTGCCTCCATTCCAGCCCCACAGATGGCGTTGGGCATCGGCAAACTCAATGTAGATACGCTCTGCTGGAATAGCCATGTGATCGCTGACCAGTTTGCTTAAATTTTCAGAGAACTCGCCGGTTCTGTTGCTGGGCAAGCCAATGCTTTTTAATTCAAGATAGGCAAGTGCTTCGTTGCTGCCGGAGAAGCGCATATCAGGATTATGTTCCAGTATGATCATGACATACTGCTCGGGTTTACCGAGCATCGAAGCCACTGTCGCTGAGGCTCTGTTCAAGAATTCCGAACGAGCTGCCTCTTTGAGTACGGTATTAGTCTGAATCTTTAGAACCGGCATAAAGTTCTCCCAACTTTACTAGTGCGAGCAGTTGTTTTTGATCTGTTCTTTAGCGGCTTGAATCCGTTTTTCACGCTCCTCCTGAGTCAGGCGTAGGTATTCTCCATCAGAGGTCTTGAGCAGACGGGTTCCCAGTCCTTCGATTTTACGTAAATTCGAACGGGCGGATGCACAGTTACTCTGGCGCGTGGATTTCACTTGCTCAGCTTTTTCTGCCGTTTCCTTGGCCAATTGTCGATCTTCTCTCTGGTCTGCCAACTTTTGACGAAGGGCATCCAGCTTTTTCGTCGCTGCTTTGCTGTCAGATTGAGATTGGGATGGCAAGCTCAAGCTTTCCGCTTCGATAGAAGGAGGGGGTGTTTGTGAGTAACTGACGACGCCGTTAGCATCAATCCAGCGATAGGTTTGTGCTTGCACGCACGCAATATAGATTACGAGGCCAAAGAAAATGAGATGTAATTTCATTTGCGGTGCTACTCCATCAAGACAATCAGATAACTCGATAAAATAATTATGCGGTATGTCGGCGGAATAGCAAGGGGACACATCGTTCGGGGCGTAAGGCCCCGAACTAATGCGTTGTTACATAATTGTCTTAGTTGCCTGGTTAGAGAAGTTGCTTTCGTTGCCCTCGGTGTCGTATGTGGTAACGGTAAAGACATAGGTCCCGCTTGCCAGGTCGACCAATGTATGGCTCGTTGCAGAGCCCTCGTTGAGATCGACAATCATGACTAGCTCATCTTCGTTTGGTCCCATGTAGATGCGGTAGCCATCGATTTCACTGAGTGAGAGTGGGGATCCATCGGTTCGGCTGGTTGGAATCGTCCAGCTCAGTGTGGCTGAACCCGTTGTGGCCGGGGCTGCATCCACCATGATGCTAATGGTATTGAGGGCGGTCTCAGTTGAGCCATCCGATACAGATACAATGATATCCTCATAGAGGCCGGCATCCGAAGAGTCCGGAGAGCCGGTAATGGCGCCTGATCTGGTATTAAAGTTTGCCCAACCAGGCAGATTGATTACATCGAAACTGAGATCGTCACCGTCCGGATCGCTTGCAACGGGGAGAAAAGCGTACATCTCACCCACTGTAATGCTACTGGCTGGAATTCCACTGATGGTTGGTGGTCGATTGGTTTCAGTGACGGTGATACTAAAGGCGCTCAACGAGGCTGAAGTGCTACCGTCGGAGACACTGATCACGATATTGCTATAGGTATTGGCATCGTCGAAACTCGGGGAGCCGGACAGTGTTCCGGTAGTGGAACTGAAACTAGCCCAGTCTGGACGATTGGCAATGCTGAATCTCAGGGAGTCGCCGTCTGAATCATTGGCTGCAGGTGTAAACGAATAACGGCTGTCTTCCGATACACTGGTAGCGGGAGATCCACTGATGGTTGGGGTCTGATTGGTTTCAGTGACGGTGATGCTGAAGGCGTTCAACGAGGCAGAAGTGCTGCCGTCGGAGACACTGATCACGATATTGCTATAGGTATTGGCATCGTCGAAACCCGGGGAGCCGGACAGGGTTCCGGTAGTGGAACTGAAACTGGCCCAGTCTGGCCGATTGGCAATGCTGAATCTCAGGGAGTCGCCGTCTGAATCATTGGCTGCAGGTGTAAACGAATAACGGCTGCCTTCCGCAACGCTGGGAGTGGGCGAACCATTAATGGTCGGAGCCGTATTGACTGGTGTGACTGCGTCCGTGCAGCGCTCATTCGAAACCAAGAAAAGATTATTGTCCGTATAACGTGCCTGAATAGCAAAGCAGTGTGAAACTGTGGTATCAAGGCCTGGAATTGTGTTTGAGAGAAGTTTTGTCCGGTACGTATTGTTGGTATCGACGCCGTCTATCAAAATGTCGTAACCGCCTTCAGGGATAGAATTATTCTGGGTCCAGGTCAATTCAACGGATGTTCCGGCTAATAGGGCACTCGTCAAGGCCGG
Organism: uncultured Gammaproteobacteria bacterium; assembly: GCA_963797085.1. Taxonomy (GTDB): domain Bacteria; phylum Pseudomonadota; class Gammaproteobacteria; order Chromatiales; family Chromatiaceae; genus JASJBU01. Next base: position 390,506 of record CAWCOA010000004.1, on the reverse strand, counting down.
TGCACCAGGTTCAGGAATGGGTGTCGGGTTTTCCTCTGTATTGGTTACTGTGATGCTGAATGAGTCGAGCTTAGCTGAGGCTGAGCCGTCGCTGACAGTAATAGTAATGTCAGGGTATACACCAGCATCATTAAATCCTGGTGTTCCGGTTATTGTCCCGTTGTTATTACTGAAGCTGGCCCAGTCTGGCAGATTGACAATGCTGAAACTCAGGCTGTCGCCGTCAGGGTCACTGGCCGCGGGCGTAAACGAATACCGGCTGCCTTCCGCTACGCTAAGAGTGGGCGAACCATTAATGGTCGGAGCAGTATTGACTGGTGTGACTGCGTCAGTGCAGCGCTCATTCGAAACCAAGAAAAGATTGCTGTCCGTATAACGAGCCTGAATAGCAAAGCAGTGTGAAACTGTGCTATCAAGGCCTGGAATTGTACTTGAGAGAAGTATTGTCCGGTACTGTGAGTTGGTATCGACGCCGTCTATCAAAATGTCGTAACCGCCTTCAGGAATAGCATTATTCTGAGTCCAGGCCAATTCAACGGATGTTCCGGTTAGTAAGGCAGTTGTCAAGGCAGGTGCGCCGGGTTCCGGAGTAGGTGTCGGGTTTTCATCATCATCATCATCGTCGTCATCGTCGTCTTTATAGGCATTTGCGGCGTCATTGATGGCATTGATTTCCTCGTCTGAACTAGTGACGGTTTCACTGATGCTGTTGTCGAGAGAACTGGCTATTGACAAATCAAGGCTGTACTCGGCTAGGGCAGCAATCATTTCTTCAGTGGTTGCTTCTTCCCCCAGATTTGTCAGTACTTTTTTGAGATCGACAAGTGTGACACTTGGGTCTATTTCCTGAATGGCAGCCAGAGCACTTCTAGCTTGGCGCAACATCAATCTGTTTATCTTGGTGTTGCTATATTTTGAGTAACGCTTGCTGCTGGCTTCAATAATTGAATTGATGGCAGCGGTCAATGCATCATCTGCCGTTACTCCGTTGACATGCAGATCATGCTGCATGGCCTCAATCAATACTTGTAAGCCGACTATTTGAGAAACTGCTGTATGGCGTGGATCCGTGCCATCAGCGCCTATCCCATCCAGAGCCCCATCCATCAGGTCGGAGGCAAGAGATTCGATGATTTTATCTTCGTTACTCCCATTACCGATGACTTGGCTGGTGCGACGCAACATTTCTGCCAGTGCTTCACTGGAGTAGGTGATTGTGACGACATTAGTTTCATCAATGGGCGTAGTCAAAGGGTCATCGACCAGTTCAATGTTTAAACCAAAATTGAGTTTGGTCGTGACGGCAATCTTTGCCTGCTGAAGATTGATTTCGTTCAGGCCTTCAGGCATTAATTTTGCCGTTTTCACGATTAATGTCGAATGTGGATTAAGGTTGGCATGGTTTATTCGGCCATTGGGCACTACAGAGAGAAGCAAAAAATCCGGGATTGTGCCGGTAACCAGATCTACCCCATTAGTAGCCTCTAGCAAGAGAGGGAATTCTTCTTCTTGAACATCAACCGTTAACTGGTACTTTGCTTGTTCATCGCTGATGGCAGTCGCGATAATTGATCCCTGGCTATTCTTAACGCTGATTGCAGCTCCGACGATGGGTCCGTCACCAACGCTTCCACTGATCGTCAACTTATTACCTGTATCAGTGTTAAGCGTATCATCATTGGAATTTCCACCGCAGGCTGAAATAAGAAGGCCAATAAGTAAGGTGCTGATTAATTTAGGAATTATTTTCATGTTACTGCTACATTGATTCGTTTCTAGTCTACTGGTTGTATGTCTAATACCGGATCTCATCCATGCCTGTATTCACAGTTCGACCAGACGTGTTTCACACTAAAAATGCTCTTGTGCTGGAGTATGAAGCCCTTCACTCGGACTGGGGGCAGGCATCACATTTAGGGTCTTTATGGAATGCTGGAGAACAGCCTGGAGTAAGGCTTATTGTTGAATGACCTTTGCATATGAGTGGGTCTGAGGGATTTTTCAGAGAAAGTCTGCTTGACCTGTCAGAGTTCTATTAGTATTTTGTAATGTTTCGGTATAAAAATTGTCAGCCGGTATGATTCGGTCTGGTGGGGAGGTTCCCAAAGTGGAATTGAGTGGTGGCGAGATCGTCGTTCAGTGCTTGAAAGATGAAGGCGTGGAGCATGTGTTTGGTTACCCCGGAGGGGCCGTACTGCATATCTATGACGCGATTTTTAAGCAGGATGATGTAAAACATATTTTGGTACGCCATGAGCAGGGTGCTGCCCATGCGGCGGATGGCTACGCCCGTTCCACGGGAAAGCCCGGAGTAGCGCTGGTGACCTCTGGCCCGGGCGCAACAAATGCCGTGACGGGTATTGCCACTGCTTATATGGACTCTATTCCTATGGTGGTGTTAACCGGTCAGGTTCCGACTCCCGTGATTGGCAGTGACGCCTTTCAAGAGGCGGATACAATCGGTATCACTCGCCCCTGCGTGAAACACAATTTTCTTGTCAAGCGAGTGGAAGATCTCGCAGTAACCATTAAAAAGGCCTTCTACATCGCGACAACCGGCCGTCCGGGTCCAGTGGTGATCGACATCCCCAAAGACATAACCGACCCAGGGGTCAAGATCGCCTACGAATATCCTAAAAAGATAAAGATGCGCTCCTACAACCCGGTGCTCAAGGGGCATCTGGGCCAGATCAAGAAAGCAGTCGACGTCATGCTTACCGCCGAACGCCCGGTATTCTACACCGGAGGGGGAGTGGTTCTGGGAGATGCGTCAAAGCCGCTAACAGAGTTGGTGGACGAACTCAACTACCCAATTACCCAGACATTGATGGGATTGGGTGCGTATCCGGGCACCGGTGAGCACTTTATTGGGATGCTGGGTATGCATGGCACATATGAGGCCAACATGGCAATGCACGAGACAGATGTGCTGATTGCTGTCGGTGCCCGTTTTGATGACAGGGTGACGGGCCACGTGAAGCAGTTTTGTCCGAATGCAAAGATCATACATATTGATATAGATCCTGCTTCCATTTCGAAAAATGTAAAGGTCGATATACCCATTGTCGGCCCGGTGAAGCAGGTGCTCAGGGATATGCTCAAGGTGGTGAAGGAGCATAAAAAGAAGCCGGATAAGGCAACATTGAAGCTCTGGTGGGAGCAGATTGGCAAATGGCGATCTATGGATTGCCTGAAATACGACAGTAAGAGCAAGTTGATTAAACCTCAGTATGCGGTTGAAGTTTTGTACAGGGCGACTAAAGGCGATGCTTTTGTCACTTCTGATGTTGGGCAGCATCAGATGTTTGCGGCCCAGTTTTACCAGTTCGATAAACCTCGCCGTTGGATTAACTCGGGTGGACTGGGCACTATGGGATTTGGTTTGCCTGCAGCAATAGGTGTGCAGATGGCTCATCCTGGCGCCACTGTAGCCTGCATTACGGGCGAGTCAAGCATCCAGATGTGTATTCAGGAACTCGCTACCTGTCTCCAGTATGATTTGCCGATTAAGATAATCCTGCTCAACAATGGTTACATGGGCATGGTGCGTCAATGGCAAGAATTCTTTTACGACAGTAGATATTCTCAGTCTGGCATGAGCGTGACGCCTGATTTTGTAAAGCTGGCTGAGGCATATGGACACGTCGGCATGCGAATCGATAAATCTAAAGATTTGGAATCCGCCATGCAAGAGGCCATGGGAATGAAAGACCGTCTGGTCTTTATGGATGTGGTAGTGGACCCGGCAGAGAATGTCTATCCAATGATTGCTGCCGGTAAGGGCCAGCATGAGATGTATCTGTCACCTGAAAGCGAGATGATCTGATGCGGCATATTATTTCAATCCTAATGGAAAATGAATCCGGGGCGCTTTCAAGGGTGTCCGGTTTGTTCACTGCGCGTGGTTATAATATCGAGTCATTGACAGTTGCGCCGACCCAAGACCCCAGTCTCTCCCGTATGACCCTTGTGACTCGGGGCAGCGATGAGATCGTTGAACAGATCACCAAACAACTGAATAAACTGATTGATGTAATCAAACTTGTGGATCTCTCGGAAGGCTCGCACCTGGAGCGTGAGATGATGATGATCAAGGTGCGCGCTGAACGCACGCAACGTGATGAGATGAAGCGTCTGGTAGATATATTTCGCGGTAAGATCATCGATGTGACGGAAACCAGCTACATTATTGAGCTGACAGGTGCTGCATGCAAGCTTGATGCATTTGTCGAGGCAGTAAATGACGATCTGATTGTAGAGGTGGTGCGTACAGGCCCATCAGGTATTGCCAGAGGCCCAAAAGGGTTGGGTATCTGAGCGTCCAGGTAACTCGTTTTCATAATTATGTTTGTTGGATGGGTTGAAGCATTATCTGGCAAATACCAGAACTAGAGTCGAAAAAAATTCCAAGGATTCAACATGGCTATTAACGTTTACTACGACAAAGACTGTGATCTCTCAATTATTAAGGGTAAGACGGTCAGTATTATTGGTTATGGCTCCCAGGGGCATGCCCACGCCAACAATTTGAAAGACTCTGGCGTCAATGTCATTGTTGGTCTGCGTGAGGGTTCTCCATCTGCGCTGAAGGCACAGAATACAGGGCTTACCGTAAAGTCAATTGAGGAATCCGTACAAGAATCCGATGTGGTGATGATCTTGGCGCCAGATGAGTTTCAGTCAACTCTGTACCGTGATCAAATTGCACCTAATATCAAGAATGGAGCCACCCTGGCATTCGCCCATGGTTTTGCCATTCATTACAATCAGGTCGTTCCGCGGGAGGATCTGGATGTGATCATGATTGCACCCAAGGCGCCTGGTCACACAGTGCGTAGTGAGTTTGAAAAGGGTGGTGGTATTCCTGATTTGGTTGCTATTTACCAGGATGCAACCGGCACGGCTAAGGAGACAGCATTGTCTTACGCTTCTGCGATTGGCGGTGGCCGTACTGGCATTATTGAAACTACATTCAAGGACGAGACAGAAACAGACCTGTTTGGCGAGCAAGCCGTGTTATGTGGCGGAGCAGTCGAATTGGTAAAGGCTGGGTTTGAAACTCTCACCGAGGCAGGCTACGCGCCAGAAATGGCCTATTTCGAATGCCTGCACGAGCTCAAGCTGATTGTCGACCTGATGTATGAGGGTGGCATTGCGAACATGAACTATTCTATCTCCAACAACGCAGAGTATGGAGAGTATGTGACTGGTTCGCGAGTTATTAACGATCAGAGCCGCGCTGCAATGAAGGCGGCCCTGCATAATATTCAGACCGGCGAATATGCCAAGCAGTTCGTGATGGAGGGTCAGCTTAATTATCCTTCAATGACTGCCAATCGCCGCTTGAATGCAGAGCATCCAATCGAGCAGGTTGGTGAGCGGCTGCGGGGTATGATGCCCTGGATCAAGAAGATTGTTGACAAAGAAAAGAACTGATTTAAAGCATTAGTTCGACATTATTTAAATCGCCAACCCATCAGGGTTGGCGTTTGTGTTTTCGGAGAAGAAGATGTCCAAAGACGGCGTTAAGAAAGTTGTACTAGCCTACTCCGGAGGATTGGATACCTCCATAATCGTCAAATGGCTGCAGGACGAATATCAATGTGAAGTGGTGACCTTTACCGCAGATATCGGTCAGGGGGATGAGGTCGATCCGGTTAGAGGGAAGGCGGAAGCGGCAGGCATCAAGGAAATATACATCGAAGACCTTACGGAAGAGTTTGTCCGTGACTATGTTTATCCAATGTTTCGAGCGAATGCGATATACGAAGGTGAATACCTTCTGGGAACATCTATTGCGCGGCCACTGATCGCAAAGCGTTTGATTGAGATTGCCAATGAGACGGGGGCTGACGCGATCTCTCATGGTGCTACCGGAAAGGGTAATGATCAAGTGCGTTTTGAACTCAGTGCTTATGCTTTGCGTCCAGACATCAAGATCATTGCACCCTGGCGGGAATGGGATCTCACATCCCGCGAAAAATTACTTGCTTATGCGGAAACCCATGGAATTCCGATAGAGATGAAACGGGAGGGTAACAAATCACCTTACTCGATGGACGCTAATCTCCTGCATATCTCCTATGAAGGCTATGATCTTGAAGACCCCTGGGTCGAACCAGGAAATGATATGTGGCGTTGGTCGGTATCTCCTGAGCAGGCTCCTGACGAGGCGACCTATATTGAATTGAGTTTCGAAAAAGGTGATGTGGTAGCTATTGATGGGGAATCCATGACACCGGCAGGCGTCTTGGCTGCCCTCAATAAACTAGGTGGTAAGAATGGAATTGGGCGGGCCGATATAGTAGAGAATCGCTACGTGGGGATGAAATCCCGAGGCTGTTATGAAACGCCCGGTGGCACCATCTTGCTAAAGGCACATAGAGCCATGGAGTCTTTGACACTCGATCGCGAGGCAGCGCATTTGAAGGATGAGCTGATGCCCCGTTATGCAAAATTAATCTATAACGGATATTGGTTTGCGCCTGAGAGAGAAATGTTGCAGGCTGCAATTGATCAAACTCAACAGGTGGTCAACGGTGTTGTACGGCTTAAGCTTTACAAGGGGAACGTCAATGTAGTTGGGCGTAAATCAGAAGCTAACAGCCTGTTTGACGAATCAATTGCCACATTTGAAGATGATGCGGGTGCGTATAATCAGCAGGATGCGGAAGGCTTTATCAAGTTGAACGCATTGCGACTTCGCGTTGCATCTGCCAAGCACACAAAATAATCATCAATAATGAAAGGGCTGTCCTAGATTTTTTGTTTCTAGGACAGCCAGACTGGATAAGTTAGTGGCAAAGTATGGTTTTCCCGCCAACTAAGGATTCAGGCAAACCTTGAAGTCGATTCTTGTCTGATTGAACTTGTTGATAGCACGAAATAGTGCATGAACAGGCAGTCTTGAATTGCTCTTAACCTAGTCAATAAAAAATTGCTGGGAGAGGTGCGCCTTGTGGAAGCGTGACTCACCTTTTGGCTTGATTTGCAGCTCGAAATTAAGTGTTTCCTGGTCAGCGATTCTAAATTCACCAATGAAATAGATGGCCTCTCCTTCAGTTACCCTGCGCATGGGTATACTGATCAGCTGACCCCGAATATTAGTAGCCTTTGCCATCACGATAGCGTCGACAGGCTTACCCATGGTATTTGGGATTTCTTTCAGTACACTCACGTTTATCATGCCCCGGTATTTGCTGCGTTGTATGCGATATTGAGCAGCGACATCAGGATCTAGTGATGCGCTGGGTATGGCATTGTGATGTATGGTATACCCTGGAATGCTGGTACTGTTTTCAGCCCAGGCATTACAGGTAAACAGTAGGATGGCAAATAGCCCCAAGAAAGTGGTCTTGATAATTCTCATCGGATCCTCCAATAATTACCGACCTATTCGACCGGTACGGATTTGTTATCACTAGTAAATAGTTTTGGTTTTCCATAGTTCACTTATAAACCAATGGAAGCGTCTTGTTGTACCCAAAAACTGCAAAGGTCTGTGGAGGATCCTAATAGTAAGTTACGGAGTGGGTCAAGAGACATTCTGCTTGACGAGCTTTGGTTTTGGCCTATTAATGGAATTAAGTGGTTGACTATTGTTGAGCCTGTTGGCCATATTGCGTAGGGCGGTAAGCTGATGAGCAACTTCGGTATACTGCTCTTGTAATTCCAGAATTCGATATTGTAGCGTGTTTCGTGATTGACCGATTTTCTGGAGATTAGAGAGACGCTTTTCCATCATCTCTTTGTGATCTCGGATTTGTAATACAAGGGGTTCAAGTGTTGAGACAATCCACGCCTCAATCTCGGTATCGGCCCGATTAAAAATATCTCTAGCGCGATTAACCAGCGCAGAAAAAAAGCGTTTGATGACAAAATTTTGTTCCATCATCGTAGTCACAGGGCTATTCCTGAAGACTTCCGCCTCTTGGTGCAAGAGTTCCAATTCAACCCGATATTTTACGATGGAGAACATTTTAGGTTGTACAACCGAAAACCCGTGTTCGTTTTGGAATGTACGATAGATCGAACGGATTAGTTTTCGTGTTTGTTCGCTTTGAGTGACCACGCCGTGCATATTTTTCCGAATCTCTTCGAAAAGGTTTTTCATGGCGGATTTCATTCCTGTTGTCGTCCAGGAATTGCTCATCTCACGACGGCTTCGTTCAATAATTTTGTCTAAAGTTTCGAGGTTTAGAATATTCTTTAACTGGTCGGCTTGCTGTTTGAGTTCCTTTCGACTTTGTTGAAAGCTATCCACGTCGTGCATGTATTGTGATTGTTCTTTGCGGGTCTTCTCCATGAGTCCGGTAATAACATCATCACTTTTACCGCTTAATTCCTCCAATTCCTCTAACTGATGTTTGGTGTTAGTGAGCTTGCCCGACAATACACTACGACTGTTGTCGAGCATCTGCCCAACATCTGCGCCAACGGTATCCAGGATGATCTGTTGCTTGATATTGAGGACATCATTTCCGAGGTAGCTTTCCAGGTTGAGCAGTCCACTTTTATCCAAAAGAGCCTGGTCATCCTTTACTTTTGCCAGCAGCCCTTTTTGCGCGGATATCGGAAAGACAGCGTTTTGCGCAATCCCCAACATTTTGCCGGTTGCCAATTGTTGTTTCTGGATGGCGTCCTGTACATCTGAGCCGTCGCGTAGATCATCCCAGAGCGTGTCGATTTTATTCAGCACTACCATCAAACCTCGTTGACGGCCGCTTTGAAAGCCCTTGATGTGGTGTTGCCATATCTCCATGTCACTCCGGGTAACCCCGGTATCAGCCCCAAGGACAAACAGTACAGCCTGGGCTGAAGGCAGCATATTAAGGGTGAGCTCCGGTTCTGTGCCTAGAGCATTCAGTCCAGGGGTGTCGAGTATTGTGAGGCCTTGCTTCAACAGGTGATGAGGGAAACTGATCAGAGCATGACGCCACTTGGGGATCTCGATCGTCTCTGGTGGGTTTTTCTGGTGCGGATGGAGGTCTGGGCTATAGAGTCCCAAACGTTTCGCTTCGTCAAGCGGTACAGACTTTGTTTGTACGACCTCACTGAGTGCTGCCTCCATTTGTTCAACGGATTCAGTCTCGAGTGGGTAGTGTACCCATTGCTTGGTGTCATCTCTGAGTTGCGTCAGCGTGACATCTTGTAACCGAGTCTCGATCGGTAATAATCGAAGATATGATTCGTTCCTGTCACTGTCGTAGAAGACTTCCGTGGGGCACATGGTGGTGCGTCCGGCATCTGACGGTAACAGGCGCCGTCCGTAGTCCGCAAAGAAGATGGCGTTGATTAATTCAGTCTTGCCACGGGAAAATTCAGCAACAAAGGCGATGGTCAGTTTGTCGCTTTTCAAAGCTTTCAGCGTATGTTCGATGTTCTGTAGCATGTCGGGAGTAGACATGTCATTTTCTTCCAGCCAGGGGGCATATTCCTCAATGGTGTTTATGACATTTGCCTTCCATTGGTCGTAGGCTTGAAGTTGCTGCTGAAAACGTATTTTTTCCATTATTTTTTCCCGAAAAAATCGAGTATTAACAAACCCTTGGGTTTTGAAGGTGGATAGTGATCATGCTTGACCCGAGTTGTTCTCTCCAGGCATGCTTTTGCCTACACTATCTGTTGATTCTTCAAGGGATATCGGCAGTACCGTAGGTGACTTTAACCGTAGGGATTTTGAGCGGGATTTTATACCTGATTCAAGACTGATTTTAGAGCGGGGCAATCCAAACTCTTTGGAAAGAAATTTGATCAGGTGCTGATTTGCCCGGCCAGCTATAGGGGGTGAGGAGATTGCGACCTTGTAGTAGTTCTCTCCATAGGGGGCGATAAAGGCATCACGTGATGCCTTTGGCTGAATACGCAGCCTCAGGATCAGATCATTGCCTTCCCAGGAAAACCAGGTCATTAGAACGGACTTCCAGTTACTGCCCGTAACGGGGGCAATAGCAGCATTTTCAGTAGCACCAGGCCGATCATTACCAGCATCGGTGAAAGGTCCAGTCCCGATATGGGTGGAAGGAGATTTCTTGCTGGACGCATTACGGGTTCAGTAAGACTGAAAAGGAGAATAGATACAGGGTTGTAGGTTCCTGGGTTTACCCAACTAAGGATGACTTGAATCAGAATGGCAAAAAGAAAAATGTTGATGACTAGTTCAATAAGCTCAGGGATTGACCAGAGTAACGGCCCCCAGAAATTGATTGTCACCCCACTGATCAGGAGTATCAGCAGCAGCTCTAGATATTTCAAACCCCAGGCAAGAACCAGGGCAGAAAGGTCGATACCGCCAAAACCAGGTATAAATCTGCGTAATAATTTCAAGGGAGGGGTTGTGATTTTAACCAGAAATTGAGAAACGGGGTTATAAAAGTCGGCTCGCATCAATTGCAGGATGAAACGCAACAACACGGCCAGGATATAGAGTCCAAAAAGGGTCTGGATCAGGAAGACCAATGGGTTGGTGAGGTAGTTGCTGCCCATATTGTATAATTTGTCCTGGAGTTTGGGTTTTCTTTTCAGCCGTTGTTATTCAGCTTCTTTTGTTTTGCCAATAGATTGGAAAGTTCTACAGAGCGTTGTTGTGCGCCATTCAATGCGTTTTTGAATATTTCCCGAATATGTCCTTGTTCCAGAATATCCAGCGCTCGTTCTGTAGTACCCCCCGGAGAAGTGACTTTTTCACGTAATGTTCCTGGAGCGTCGTTGCTCTCCATAGCCATGCGAGCGGCTCCCAGGGCGGTTTGGAGAGTAAGAAGTCGGGCTGTTTCTTCATCAAGCCCCATGTTCTTTGCGGCATCTTCCATGGCTTCCATGACCAGGAAGAAATAGGCAGGCCCACTTCCAGAGACGGCAGTTACGGCATCCATGAGGGATTCGTCAGCGACCCAGCGGGTTAGTCCGACTGCTCTTAGTATACTTTCGGCCAGATTTTTCTGCTCTTCGCTCACCCCTTTTCCTGCATGGAGTCCAGTTGCACCAGCTTGGATCATCGCGGGTGTATTTGGCATTGCGCGCACAAGATTGACTTTTTCTCCCAGCCAGTTACGCAGAGGCGCTTCTTGAACGCCGGCAGCAATTGAGATGATGAGTGGTTGAAATTCTTGAATCGCTGGAGCCAAGTCGCGGGCAACCGATTCGAGGATTTGCGGTTTTACGGCAAGAACCACTACATCGGCATCAGATACAGCCTGGTGATTGTCATGTTCTGTGTGGATAGCCAGGCGAGCGGCCAATTGTGCAAGTTTATCCCGATCCGGATCACTGACGGTAATGCTGCTGGGGTCATAGCCGTCAGCAATAAGTCCACTGATCAGGCTGGTGGCCATATTGCCACCACCGATGAAGGTGATATTACTTGTTTTCATCTTGCTGGTTAGTTATTTTGTCAGTTTAGTAGGCTTTAGTTTTCTACATTATACAGCCGAGGGCCAAAAATAGCGGTGCCAATGCGGACAAGATTTGCGCCTTCGGCAATCGCCGCTTCGAGGTCATCAGACATACCCATCGAGAGGGTGTCCAGGGTCATGTTCTCTGTTCTCAAGTCGTCGCGCAGTTCTCTCAAGCGTTTGAAGGGGAGTCGTTGAGTTTCAAGCGTCGCTGCCGGGGCGGGGATGCTCATCAAGCCCCTGATTTGAATATTCGGCAGGTTCGCATAATGCCCCATCAGTCCTGGAAGCTCACCGGGACTATGACCTTCTTTGCTTATTTCCTCACTGGTGTTGACCTGAATACATGCCATGAGTGGAGGGAGACCCTGAGGACGCTGATCACTCAGTCGCTGGGCATGTTTTAAGCTGGCCAGGCTGTGTACCCAAGCAAAATGTTCAGCAATGGGTTTCGTTTTATTACTCTGCAGTCTGCCGATGAAATGCCATTCCAGATCCAGGTCTTTGAGTTGCCTGATTTTCTCCAGTGCCTCCTGCAGATAACTCTCACCAAATACCCGTTGGCCAAGCATGGCAGCTTCGCGGATTTCCTGCGCATTACGAGTTTTGCTGACTGCAAGTAATCGTATCTTGCTTGCGTCACAATCGTAGATCCTGGCAGCATTGGAAATACGCTGCCTGACGCTGTTTAAGCGCTCTGCCAAGCTGTTATTCTCGATAGAATCCATGATCAGTAATGAACTATTTCCATGGAATGAGTAATTTTTTGTTCCAGGTTGATATAGTAACTTTCTAAGGTGCGGGTTCGAAACCTGATTTTCAAGTTTTTTGTCGCTAGTATTTCTGGATGGTCAACTAAACTTCTTCAGTCGGGAGCCGATATCAATTGCCAGCGCACAAACTGCTTTGTCTTCACTTTGGGGGAATGAATGGATATCGCTGAACTCTTGGCATTCAGTGTCAAGCACAATGCCTCGGATCTGCATCTTTCGGCCGGCCTTCCACCGATGATTCGTGTAGATGGGGATATTCGTCGAATCAATGTCCCAGCATTAGAGCACAAGGTTGTACATAGCCTTGTCTATGACATTATGAATGATAAGCAGCGCAAGGACTTTGAAGAATTTCTGGAAAATGATTTCTCATTCGAAATCCCAGGATTGGCTCGTTTCCGTGTGAATGCGTTCAATCAGGCTCGCGGTGCCTCAGCCGTATTCCGTACAATCCCGTCAAAGGTTTTGACCCTGGAGGACCTGGGTTGCCCGCAGACTTTCAGAGATATAGTCGATGTGCCCCGGGGATTGGTGCTGGTCACCGGGCCAACCGGTTCAGGTAAGTCCACTACCCTCGCCGCGATGATGGATTATAAGAATGATAATGACTATGCCCACATTCTGACCATCGAAGACCCGATCGAGTTTGTACACAGCAGTAAAAAATGCCTGGTCAACCAACGGGAAGTCCACCGGGATACCCTGGGATTTTCCGAAGCGTTGAGGTCGGCGTTACGCGAGGACCCGGACATCATCCTGGTTGGTGAACTGCGTGATCTCGAGACCATAAGGCTGGCAATGACGGCGGCGGAAACCGGTCATCTGGTGTTCGGCACGCTGCATACCAGTTCGGCCGCTAAGACGATAGACCGGATCATCGATGTCTTTCCGGCAGGTGAGAAATCCATGGTGCGCTCTATGTTGTCTGAGTCCTTGCGGTCGGTAATAGCCCAAACACTGTTGAAAAAAATCGGTGGTGGCCGGGTGGCGGCCTGGGAGATCATGGTGGGTACACCAGCTATTCGAAATTTGATTCGTGAAGACAAAGTGGCGCAAATGTATTCGGCGATTCAAACCGGACAAGCAGCAGGAATGCAAACTATGGACCAGGCGCTTAAAGAACTTGTAGAGAAGGGCGTTATCAGCCGGCTTGATGCAAAGTCTAAAGCTCAGAATAAGGATCAGTTTTAACAGATTTTTTCGCTGAATGGCAAAGTAAGAAGGTAAGGTTATGGAATTTAATTCCCTATTGGCCATGATGGTCAAGAAAAAGGCTTCTGATCTGTTTATCACCGCGGGACGCGAGCCTTCCCTGAAAATTGATGGCCGGATACACACGGTCAATAAAACCAAGATTACCCCCCAGCGAGCTCATGAATTGGCCATGAGTATCATGAGCGATGCTCAGCAAAAAAGGTTTGAAGAGACCAAAGAGTGTAACTTTGCTATCAGTGCTAAATCGCTTGGTCGATTCAGGGTGAGTGCGTTCATTCAGCGTGATGCAACTGGTATGGTGCTGCGACGTATCGAAACCCGTATTCCAACGATGGAGCAGTTGTACCTGCCGCCGATACTAAAAGATCTATGCATGGCCAAAAGAGGGGTCGTGCTGTTTGTCGGGGCAACAGGTACAGGTAAATCAACCTCACTTGCGGCCATGATCGGTTACCGAAATGCCCGTGGCGGAGGCCATGTCATCAGTATTGAAGACCCGATTGAGTTTATTCATGATCATCAGGGATGCATCATTACGCAACGGGAAGTGGGGTTGGATACGGAATCCTATGAAGTGGCGTTGAAGAACACATTGCGCCAGGCGCCGGATGTGATACTGATCGGTGAGATACGTACGCGTGAAACCATGAAGCACGCCATCACCTTCGCTGAGACCGGTCATCTCTGTTTTTCGACGCTACATGCGAATAATGCCAATCAGGCATTGGATCGTATCATTCATTTTTTCCCTGAGCACGAGCGGGAGCAGGTGTTCATGGATCTCTCGTTGAATCTCAAGGCAATTATCGCTCAGCAGTTGATTCCCAAGGCTGACGGAAGTGGCCGTCGAGCGGCAATAGAAGTCATGCTGAATACGCCATTAGCGGCAGAACTAATCCGCAAGGGTGAGATCAGCAAGCTGAAGGAATTGATGAAGCGCTCCAACGAGCACGGCATGATCACATTCGACCAACACCTCTATATGCTCTATGAGGATGGCGAAATCAGTTATGAGGATGCCTTGGCCTACGCAGATTCAGCGAATGATGTTCGCTTGATGATCAAGCTGGGAGCCAACCGCAGTAACGATTTTTCAGACGGACTTGATGGCATCGGGCTCCTGGATGGGAAGGGCTGATCCCAGCTAGAACATAAATCAGGAAACCGTTAGGCCTGGGCTAGAAATTCACTGGCAATGATATATTGTCGGTTAGCCTCATTATCGACTTCACCCTGGTCATTCATAATCATTTCACAGTTTCTGGCCATGCGGGCCTGCATGGCAGCCTTCCAGGCCGGGTTATCCTGCTGGGTATATTGGTCTTCGGGTACTAGGCAAGCTGTGAGTGCAGCGGCAAGGAAGTGTTCTGCCTGGGCCGACCAATCGGCATCACGTCCACAAGAGGTATATTTTTCTATGGCATAGGCCTTGGCATTCTTGTAAGCAGTTTCCAGATCTGTTTTGCTGCGGTCAGGATTGCCAGCAGTTTTAAGACCTTGCGTGATTATCGAATCGCTGCTGAGGTGGCGGACACTGGCAACGAACCGAGCGCCAAGGGCCCGTTGGTCTTCAAGAGAAATTCCATTTAGGGCATCACGTAATTGTTGGTCATTGTTGATTACGAGTGGAGGCATAATAGAACCCTCTCAGCAAAAATGTGTTTCGAAATTGTATATTAGATGTATTTAGATGGTATGGTCATGATCCAAGTCATCTCTTGCCCAGCTAGTGGATGTTTACAGGCTCTTAGTGGTCCAGCAGTATGTTGCCACTGACTAAAGGACGCCGGTCAATGTCGCTATTACGGCGTCAAAATTTCCTGCCTGAGCCCAATCGACGGCACGCTTCCCCTGTAAATCTGCAAGCTGTGGATTGGCTTTGTGGTCCAACAAGATTTTAACGGTTTCGAGGTGCCCCAGCTTCGCCGCCCAAATCAATGCTGTCCAGCCAGCGGTACCCTCCGCGTGATCCGCGTTTGCTCCTTCGTTAAGGAGAAGCTCGACCATCTCGCTATGGTTGTTGGATGCGGCCAGCATCATCGCCGTGTAGCCCCCTTTGTCCTGCAGATCGACCGAGGCACCTGCGGCTAGGAGTTGCTTCGCGGCTTCCAAGTGACCGTTGAGAGCAGCTTTCATCAAAGGCGTCCAACGGCAGGCATCTCTGACATCGATGGGTGGCCGCTCTTTAAGGAGTTGTGCCAAGGTGGATATGTCGCCAGCTTCAGCTGCTGTAATGAGTGGGGGATTGATGTCAGTCTCTGGAGTTTTATCTGCCACCGAACAGCCGACTAGGATAACCAGGAATAAGCAGAAATACCGTAATAAGAGGCGCATAACGATCCTCATGGCCGTGAGTCGAGGTAAATTTTCGATTATTGCCCTGTTACCGGCAATGAGGAATCGCAATGTGGCTGTGTTTGGGGGCCATGAGTCGGCTGGAAAACTTACGACACATATTTTCAGGGGGCTAATTTCTGGGTTTTGGGTTTTTCGGGTTTTATGAGTGAACTGGGAAAGGGAGTGATATTGGATTGCCCGTCATATTCTGTAATCTTTCCCGGGCCGTGTTTTTCAACTTCATCAATGCGGATTACAGCGTGAATCGGCACTCGGGTCCGGTAAACACCGGAAAACTCCTCCTGGAGCTTCTCTGCCGATGGGTCGACGACAATGGAAGTGGATTTTTCAAAGATCAAATCCTCAATCTCAACGAATCCGTAGAGGTCACCCTGCCGAATGGTCTTGGCATATATCTCATAAACTTTGCCTTGATTGATAAAAACGATTTTGTAAATGCGCATGATATTAGGGCAGGTATCAGGTAACGCAGGGTAGGGAGGGAACGGGAAAGCTGGCTTTCATTCGGCCTCTTGTCAATACTAACGAAAGTGAAATGATCGGACAATCCGGTTTTTGAATTCTGATTGTAGTGTAGATGACTATTAAATGCTGCTAGGGTCATGCGACATATATTTTAAAATGTCCAGCCAAATATCCATATTCTGCCCTTACACATAACCATTGAGTCAATTCAAATGAGATAATGTGTTAAGCGTCGGTGTCAAAGTTCCGGGTTCTCATGCAGCAGGCGGTGCTCTATTGGAGGCTGAATTGCTAGAGGAAAAAGTTCTGTGGAAATGGAACCTGGTTCAATGCTTCATGACTGCTATTATCTTCTCTTGAGTTATCATCAACTTGTCATTAAGCGGTGGTAGGCTCTCCGGGCTTGATAATAGTTCCCAGTTCATATTTTCGAAAAAACAAAATAAGGAAAGACAGCATGGTAAAGGCAGACATCGGTCTAATCGGCTTGGCAGTCATGGGGCAAAACCTGGTCCTGAACATGGCGGATAATGGCTATCGTGTTGCGGTATACAACCGCACCACCAGTAAAGTGGACGATTTTCTGGCGGGTCCGGCTAACGGGGCGTCGATAGTCGGCACCTACAGCCTTGAGGAGTTGGTTGCCCAGCTTGGGACACCGCGCAAAGTCATGCTGATGGTCAAGGCTGGTGAAGTCGTGGATCGTTTTATCGAGATGCTGGTGCCTCTGCTCGAGCCTGGTGATGTCATTATTGACGGGGGAAACTCCCATTATCCGGATTCAACCCGGCGAACCGCCTATCTGCGTGACAAAGGCTTGCGCTTCATTGGCACTGGGATCTCGGGTGGCGAGGAGGGTGCACGTCATGGACCCTCGATCATGCCTGGCGGAGATCCCGAAGCATGGCCATTGGTCAAGGATATCTTTCAATCAATTGCAGCGCAGGTGGATGGCCAACCCTGTTGTCAATGGGTGGGTCAGGATGGTGCGGGGCACTTTGTCAAGATGGTCCACAATGGTATTGAATACGGCGACATGCAGCTTATCTGCGAGGCCTATTCCCTGATGGAGTCGGCCCTGGGGATGAGTCACGATCAGATGCATGACACATTTGCCGAGTGGAATACAGGAGTTCTGGATTCCTACCTCATCGAAATCACCGCTGATATCCTGACGGAAAAGGATACTGATGGTGCACCATTGGTGACCAAGATCCTCGATACTGCTGGACAAAAAGGCACGGGTAAATGGACAGTCATCAGTGCCCTTGATCTGGGTGTGCCGTTGACCTTGATCGGCGAGGCTGTATTTGCCCGTGTTCTGTCATCCCTGAAGGAAGAACGCACCCGGGCTTCAGGGATACTTGGTTTGCGTGTAAGCCAGCCTGTACAAGGTGAGACCAGTGAATATTTACAGGCCCTGCACGATGCATTGTATGCCTCCAAGATCATCTCCTATGCACAGGGTTTCATGTTGATGCGTGAGGCCGCTAAAGAACAGAGCTGGGATCTGAATTATGGTGAAATTGCATTGATGTGGCGGGGGGGGTGCATCATACGCAGCAAGTTCCTCGGTAATATCAAGGCAGCTTTCGATAACAACCCTCAGTTGGAAAACCTGGTGTTGGATGATTTTTTTACTTCAGCTCTGAAGGGTGCCGAGCGGGGTTGGCGTAAAGCCGTCATGCTGGCTGTGGAGCAAGGTATTCCGACACCTGCGATTGCCTCTGCGCTGGCCTACTTTGATGGTTATCGCAGTGAGCGGCTGCCGGCCAATCTGCTGCAGGCGCAACGCGACTATTTCGGTGCACACACTTACGAAAGACTGGACAAGCCGAGAGGTGAGTTTTTCCATACCGACTGGACCGGACACGGCGGCAAGGTAGCATCGACAACTTACGAGGTATAACGATGAATTCGATAGTCGAAGCCTGTACCTTTGTGATTTTTGGTTCTACCGGCAACTTGTCACGAATTAAATTGATGCCGGCGCTCTATCATCTGGAGGCTGCAGGCAAGTTGCATGATAACTGCCGTATCTTGGCTACCGGCCGCCGGCCATGGGATCGTGAACGCTGGCTACAGGAGGCCCGCGGCATGCTCGAGGGCAGTGTGAGCACAGGGGTGGATGCCAAAGTGCTTGAACGTTTTGAGCAGCGTCTCGACTATTTTCAAGGCGATATCTCCGATTCGTCCATGTATGACAGACTGTCCGAATACATCAACGATAATCCCAACTTTTCAGCAAATGTGGCCTTTTATCTTTCGATTCGCCCCGCGGAGTTTGGTGTGGTCACCGAAAACCTCAGTCGGACGGGAGTGCTTAAGGAAGAGCATGGCTGGCGCCGCGTGGTGATTGAAAAACCTTTTGGATACGATCTCGAAAGTGCCCAGGCACTGCAAACCCGCCTGTCGCGTTACCTCGATGAAAGGCAGATCTATCGCATCGACCACTATCTGGGAAAGGAAACCGTACGGAATGTATTGGTATTTCGTTTCGCCAACGTGATGCTGGAACCCCTCTGGAATCGCAACTACATCGATCATGTGCAGATTACCCATTCCGAACAGCTGGGTGTTGGAACTCGTGCACCCTATTATGACGGGGCCGGCGCACTGCGGGACATGATTCAGAGTCATCTTTTGCAGTTGCTGACCCTGGTGGCGATGGAACCGCCGGTTACCATGGAGTCGGAATCCCTGCGAGACGAAAAGGTCAAGGTGCTCAAGTCTGTGCGGCCAATTCCCCCCAGTGCGGTGCATTCTCAGGCCTTCCGAGCCCAATATGGTACGGGCAAAATAGGGGAGAGTAAGGTCAAGGGGTATCTCGAAGAAGAGGGTGTGCCAGAGGAGAGTGTCACTGAGACCTATGCAGCACTCAAGCTCTATATAGATAACTGGCGATGGCGCGGCGTGCCCTTCTATCTGCGCACGGGTAAACGGATGGCGGAAGGCGTCTCCAGTATTATGATCCGCTTTCGGCAGCCGCCAACCCAGTTCTTCAGAGATACTCATATTCAGCAGATAGAGCGCAACTGGCTGGTGCTGGGCATACAGCCCTGCGAATGCCTGAGGATCCAACTGACCGCCAAGGTGCCGGGGTTGGAGATGGAGACCCATCAGGTCAATCTGGATGCGGGCTTTCGCAGTCAAAGCGATATCTATGCCGATGCATATGAGGGTTTGCTGCTGGATATCATGGAAGGCGATCGTTCCTTGTTTCTACGTTACGACGAGGTGGAATACGCCTGGCGCATCGTTGATCCAATATTGCGTGTCTGGTCGGTCGAGCGGGACTTCATTACGACCTATCCGGCGGGTAGCTGGGGGCCTGAAGAGAGTCGACGGCTTTTTGACAAAGAGATAGATATCTGGCGGCATAGCCTGGATTCAGGTTCATGAGTTTCAACACTGTCTGATCGATACACATCTTCAAGCCGGTGCATAGTCAATTCCGCTCACAGCGGAACAGGCGATTTCTGTGGACTGTGTCCCTTATGCAGATAAATGTGCGGATTCCTTAGAATTTACATCCTGAATTGGCAAGCGTATTGCTTGCATGTTTAGCGAGGAGTCGTGTCATCAAGGCTGCCCGCGCATTTGTTGATTTTTATATATATGAGTTTGCACTTTTAGGGTGCGCAAAGTGGTTATACGCACCTGTTTATGACAGTTATATGAATGTTTGAGATACGTCTTGCCGTTTCTATAAATGTCTGTATGCTGTGCGGCTTTCATAGGTTGTAGCGTGAAAAAAGCGTGACGGAGTACCCTGCTATTAACACTCAGAGCATCTTTACCCTGTGGCTAACACTGCTGCTGGTCTGGCTCGTAGCCAATGCATCCATGGCCATGGATGTCATAGTAACCGGTGTCATCATATCCGCAATTCTGGCCCTGCCTCTGTCTGTCTTCGCAGGTGCATACGCAGATATTCGTCTTACCCCAAAAGCCTTTCTCTACTACTTCCGGTATCTTGGCGTCTTCCTGTGGGAACTGTTGCTGGCCAATATGAATGTGGCGCGTATCGTCTTTTCGCCGAAGATTGATATCCATCCCGGCATAGTAAAGGTCCACACCCGACTGAAATCCCGTACTGGACGTCTAGTTTTAGCCAACTCCATTACCCTGACACCTGGCACCCTGGTGGTGGATATCGTTGATGACACGCTCTTTGTGCATTGGATAGATGTCACTACCCAGGATTCGGAGAAGGCGACACGTGAGATCGCAGCAAAATTTGAGAGGTATATCGAGGTGATCTATGGCTGAGATCTTATTGCAGGCCTCGATGGTTTTGATCGCCTTTGCCATTCTGTTCGGCGTGATACGTCTGATCAAGGGCGATACAGATACCGACAGAATCATTGCGGTCGATCTTCTAACTATCGTGTCCCTGTCGGTCATAGTATTGGCCGCCCATCTTGCTGATCGCTTCATCTATGTGGATGTGGCAATCGTCTATGGTCTATTGAGTTTTCTCGGAGTGTTGGCAGTTGCGCGCTACCTGGAACGTGGTTTGTAAGCAGAGTTCGGAATTCTACCAATGATTGAATGGATGACGCTGTTAATGTGTGCCGGAATCCTGGTGAGTGCCATTTTGGCGGTTACCCTGGAGAAGCCGGTAAGCGCCGTGATTGCAGCTGGCTTGACCAGTCTGTTTGCATCGGTGACCTATGTTTTCCTGGCTGCACCTGATGTGGCCATGACTGAAGCCTCTATCGGTAGTGGTCTGGCCACGGTGATCTTTTTGTACGCCATCAACCGTACCCGAAAACAGGATGCTAAGCCCGATGAGTGAGATTCTTGGCAGTCTGGTGATTTTCCTCGGCTCGGTGTTTTTGTTTGCGGCCGGATTGGGTGTGCTGCGCATGCCGGATAGTTATAACCGGATTCAGACGGGCACCAAAGCCTCCACCCTGGGCACCATTCTGATCCTGATCGGGTTGTGCATCTACCATCCGGCCTGGATCGGTAAAATATTATTGTTGATCTTCTTTGTGCTGCTGACCAACCCGGTCTCCTCTCATGCCTTGGCGCGCGCCTCTCATCGACGCGGCATTCATAAGACGAAGCATACCGTGGTGGACAAACTGCACGAAGCTGAAACAGCCAAAGGTGCCGAGTAGATGATAAAACGTCTTTTCATATTTCTGGTCCTGTTTCTGTTCGCAGCGATGTTCTATGACGTAGCTGAAAATTACCAGGAATCTAATGCGCTCTCCCCTCTGGCCACCCGTTATGTGGAGCAGGGACCGGACGAACTGGGTGCACCCAATCTGGTGACCGCGGTGGTGGTGACCTACCGTGGCTTGGATACGCTGGGCGAAGTGACAGTGCTGTTTCTCTCCGCCGCGGTGGTTGGACTGCTACTTGGGATTGGCGGCAGGCAGGAAAAGGCGTCTGTACAGCCGCAGAAAACGACTTCGAGTGAACTGGTGCAGACCACTGTGGAATACCTGTTGCCGATCATCTTTTTGTTCGGCGCCTATATCTTCCTGAATGGTCATCTGACCCCGGGTGGAGGTTTTCAGGGTGGGGCGGTGATCGCCTCCGGCGTGCTATTGCTTTTTCTGGCTTTGCCTTACGCCAAACTGCGCCATGGACTGTTGAGTGTGCTTGAGTCCCTTTCTGGATTTGGTTATGTGCTGGTAGGCATTCTCGGGCTGGTGCTGGCGGGTGGCTTTCTGGACAACCGTTTTCTGCCCCTCGGCGAGTACGGTGATTTGCTCAGCGCCGGAGCGATCCCGATTATCTACATTTTCATCGGTTTGAAAGTCGGCACTGAACTCAGTGTCATGTTGGAACATTTCAAAAGCGATCAGCAGGATTAGTACCCATGGATCTGCCCGTTTCCACGATTACCCTGAGTACTGGCTTTGTATTGCTGTTGATCGGCATGTGGGGAATGCTCACCCAAAAGAACATCATCCGCATGATCATTGGCTTCTCCCTTATAGATACCGGCGTGCACATGATCATGGTATCCATTGGCTACCTGTCAGGTGGCACTGCGCCAATCATCGATGCGGCAGTGAACCGCGCAACCGCCCTGCAGGATGTGGTGGATCCAGTGCCCTCAGCCCTGGTTCTGACCGCCATCGTCATTGGTCTGGGCATCACTGCGGTGATGCTGGCCTTTGCGGTGCAGATACATGACAAGAAAAAATCCCTGTCCATCGAGGACTGCACGGAGTCGAAATGGTAGAAGGTCTGCTTGCCCCCATTAATCTGGTTATTGCCGCCCTTGGAGCAGGCTTTCTGCTGCCGTTAATCGCCAGGAGCAGCGAGAGAACAGCCCATGCCCTTTTCTGGCTGACCCAGATATACCTGCTGTTGATCTCCGCGGTCTGGCTGTTGCGGTTGATGGACGGTGCGCCTGCGGTAGAGATCATCACTGCCGGCATTCAGCCGCCCTTTGCGATCAATCTCTATTTCGGCCTGTTTGAGGCGTTTGTGGTGACGGCGGTCAATCTGTCCGCGATTCTCGGCGGCTGGTATCTGTTGGAGTACTTCAAAGGCCGGGCGTCTGCCATGTCGGTCTACCTGATTCTGGCCATGGGCATCAGCGGCATGGTGATGACCCGTGATCTGTTCAATCTGTTTATCTTCATCGAGATCACTGCACTTGCCACCTATGGTCTGCTGGCTCTGGATAAAACACCCGCCAGTCTGGCCGCAGGATTTAAATACATCATCGCCACCTCCCTGGCCTCGACCTTCTTCCTGCTGGGAACCATGCTGCTCTATCACCTGACCGGCACCCTCAATCTGGACGACATGCTGCTCCATCTGGACCAGATCAGCGGTCCTATCGGCTTGGTAGCCAGTGTGCTGTTGCTGGTAGGCGTGACTCATCGAACTCAAACCCTATCCAGCCAATGGTTGGGGGTTGGATGTTTACGAAAATGTACCGGCAGGCGTGGCTGCGATGATATCGGTGGGTGTCTCGGCCGGTGCCTTTTTTGCTCTTTTTAAGATCGTTCCCCTGCTGGTGGGTTTCATGCCGGTGGTGGCTGCTGTGGGTGGCGCAACATTTCTGGCCTCCAATTTTATCGGTCTGCGTCAACGCAATGTCAGGCGCATGCTTGGCTATTCATCGGTGGCCCAGATGGGCCTGATGACCCTGGCCCTGGCAATACTGAACATGCTGGACAAGCCCGAGTATGTCACCCTGGTGATTGGTGGGCTGTTTATCAACCACCTGCTGGCCAAGGCTGGACTCTTCTGGCTGGCGGGTGCGGTAGATGGCGCGGCTACTAAAGATTGGGTGGGTTTACGCCGCAAACCGCTGGTGTTGGTGATGTTGGGTGTGTTGCTGGCCGCCCTGGCGGGATTCCCCCCATTCCCCGGTTTCTGGGCCAAGTGGGAACTGATCATGCAGTTGTCTGCTGGAGAGCTGCCGTTCTGGGTTTTCGCTGTGCTGCTGGGCTCATTGCTGGAGGCCGCCTACCTCTACCGCTGGTTCGGTTTCGCCCTGCAAGAGGGGGATTCAGCACCTGAAATACAGAAGTCCGGAAGGCTCATTCCGGTCGGACTGTTTGCATTGTCTCTGCTCGCCAGCGGTCATCTTATTGCTCATTGGCTGGGATTGGATGCTGCCCGGGTACTGGTGCCGGTTTATATGGGTATCCTGTTGTACGCTCTCGATGGCATGCCGGGACGTCTGAAGGCTATCGTTGTGCTCGCGGCGTTTGCCGCCTACGCCTATCCTGTCGCGATGGGGTTGGAGGGCCTGCGCTGGTTGTTCGGGCTCATCCTGTTGTTGGGGGGTGGCGTGATCGCCTTTGCAGTGCTGCATCGTGCTGACGCCCGCAAGGGATTCTATCCACTCTTGGGCATACTGTTGTTCTCCCTGGCCTCGCTGCTGGAGGCAACCACCTCACTGCAGTTCTTTTTTGCCTGGGAAATTCTGACTCTCAGTTCCTATCTGATGATCTCCCTGGGGCGCGGCGCGAAGGAGCATATCCTGACCTTCCTGATGTTCTCTCTGGGCTCCGCCTTCCTGATCATGGCAGGCTTTGGTTTCGCCTATGGGGAGACCGGTTCTATCCAGCTGTCTGATCTGAGCAACGTCCAGGCATCGGCAACCCTCGTCTATACCCTGCTGGTGCTTGGTTTTCTGATCAAGGCGGGTGCCGCAGGGCTGCATATCTGGCTGCCGGGAGCCTACAGTGAAGCCGAGGATGATTTTTCCGCACTGCTCTCAGCTGTGGTAGGCAAGGCCGCGATATTTGGTCTCTTGCTGGCCGGGTTTGCACCTGGCTGTGAATGGGGCAGGCGCTGTTGATCAGGTGAATTATGTGGTGGGCTGGCTGGGCGTTATCACCGCTTTCGTAGGCGCCCTGATGGCCCTGTTCCAGGAAGATGTCAAGAAACTGCTGGCCTACTCCAGTATGGGGCAGGTGGGTTATATCATCACTGCAATTGCCATATCCAGCCAGCTTGGCTGGGTGAGCGCCGGCTATCTAACCGTCAACCACCTGCTGTTCAAGGGCTTATTGTTCCTGGCGGTAGCCGGTCTGGTATTCCGCACCGGCACCCGTTTGATGTACAAGATGGGGGGCTGGACAAGAACATGCCGATGACCTTTATCTCGGTGTTGATCGGCATCATCGCTATCTCCGGCGTGCCGCCGCTGACCGGCTTTGGCAGCAAGTGGCTGTTTCTCAACGCCCTGTTCGACAAGGGCTGGTACTGGCAGGCTGGTCTTGCCTTTTTCGCCAGCGCGATAGCCTTTCTGTATCTGTTCCGGCTGATCCACACGGTATTTCTTGGGCAGCGTAAAACAGCGCATAAGGATCTGCGCGAGGCGCCCTGGTTGTTGCTGGTACCACAGATCCTGCTGATCGTGGCGATTATGGCCTTCTCGGTCTGGCCCAAGTTGCTGATCGATCCGATCATGACGGCGATTGCCGGTAATTTTCCTGAGACCTTGATCTGGGAAGGTTCGATACTCAAGAGCCACCTAGGCTACTGGGATGGTTTTATGATCATCAACGTCGTCGCCGGGGTGTTTCTGGTGCCGCTGTTGATCCTGCTGTTCCTGTCCCGCTTTATGCATATCCAGAAGGTCAAGCAGTTCAATATCGTATTTGCCGCAGAGCGTCCCCAGAGCCCGCAGACGGCCCATTATGCCTATAACTTTTACTCTTTTTATGAGAAGGCATTTGGTTCATTCATAAAGCCCAGGGCAACCGCTTTCTGGGATGGAGTGTCTGAGTGGAGCAATACGATTGGTTCCACGCTGCGGGTTCTCTACACGGGTAACGGCCAGACCTACGCCCTGTATGTGTTGTTTTATGTAGTGATGATCTATATCGCGGTCGGAGGCATGGGTTAAATCATGGAATATTGGGCCGTAAAGATTGGTTATTTTCTAATCACCCTGGGAATAGTCACAGTCTACGGGTTACTGCTCGGGGCTACCGTTGCCCGCACCATGGCAAAAGTGCAGGGACGTATCGGTATTCCTTACTGGCAACCCTTCCTGGATATCATCAAGAACCTGGGCAAGCGCACCGCAGTGAGCCATGGGGTGATGTTCTACCTGGGACCGGTATTCCGGATCGCGGGTGGCATCGGCACCCTGGCCTTCATTCCGGTGATCTACGGCAGTGAGATGTTTTCCAACTTCAGCTTTGCCGGTGATCTGCTGCTGGCGATGTACTTCGTCTTCTTCGGCCAACTCGGCATGGCCCTGGGGGCAGGGGAGAGTGGTCACCCCTTCAGCGCCATCGGTGTGGCCCGTGGCCTGGGGCAGATGACGGCCTACGAGGTGCCTTTTGCCTTGGCCATCATCGCCATCGTGATTCAGTACGATACCCTGTCCATCAACGAGATCGTGGCGGCGCAGCAGGGTGGAGTTATGAACTGGACCCTGTTTACCAACCCACTGGCAGTGGTTGCCGCCATGCTGGCCTTTCTGGGCATGACCATGTATCCGCCGTTTGATGTGGTGACTGCGCCTAACGAGATACCGATCGGTCCGCCCACCGAGTATCACAGCTCTTTTCTGGCGATGATGGCCACCAATCGGGCGATTTTTGCCGGCGCCAAACTGATTCTGTTCATGGATCTGTTCTTTGGTGGCGCCAACGGGCTGATCGAACTGGTGATCAAGACCTGGGCCATCTACATGGTGGCTGTGGTGGTGGGTGCTGCCTTTCCGCGTTTTCGGGTCGATCAGTCGATTCGCTTCTTCCTGCGCATACCCACCCTGATCGGCATAGCGTCGATTGCATTTGTACAGATTTTTCTCATCAATTGATTGTCCAATTAATGATTGATGATGATAACGGAGCTAGGCGATGTTGACTAAAGACAAATCTCTGGGCCCTATGGCCAACGAAGGACTCACTGCGGAAGAACGGGATCTTTTCTCTGATGCGAGGCCGGTCCCTTATCAGCCCTATCCGGTAGAGGTGGTGGAAAAATTCATCAACTGGGTCAGGGCCAACTCCCTTTGGTTGCTCGCATTTGGCACAGGTTGTGGGGCGGTGGAACTCAATCCGCTGATGACCTCCCGCTATGATGCCTATCGTTTCGGCGTTCAGCCTCGCCCTACGCCACGCCAGGCATCGGTGTTCATGATCGGTGGTTACGCCTCGGTGAAGACCTTGAAGCGCATTATCCGCTCCTATGAGCAGATGCAGGGCCCCAAGTTTGTGGTGGCTTTGGGCATCTGCCCGGTGAACGGGGGGATGTATTGGGACAGTTACAATACGGTGAATCAGTTCGATCTCTATATCCCGGTTGATCTCTATATCACCGGCTGTATGCCGCGTCCTGAGGTATTGCTGGCCGGGGTGCTGGAATTGAAGAAGAAGATCAAGGCTGGACGTGCCGACGGCCATAACCGGTATATCGAGAATCTGGATTGGTACAAGGCCAACCAGAAACGCATCATCAAGAACTGGGATATGCCGGACTACAGCTGGTAAGCGTATTGACACAATAAGCCATATTGATAGCAGATTATGAATCAAGACTCGAAAAGCCTCATCAGCCAGCTTGCAGACCATTACTCTATTACAGAGGTCAAGGAGCAGAAGGCCAGTTTGCTGCTGCTGAAGATTCCCAAGGAGGATGCGGTGCAGTTTATCCGCGAACTACGTGACGGGGCAAAATATACCCACCTGGCTTTCATGACGGTCATCGACTACATCGAGGATGGGCGCTTCACTCTGACCTATATGCTGCATAACTACGAGCGTCACCATAATATCGCCGTGCATGTGGATATCGGCCGGGATGGCGAGGAGATGGAATCCATCCACGAGCTCTGGGCCCAAGCCGCCACTTATCAGCGCGAGCTGCGGGAGATGTATGGTATCCGCTTTCCCGGCAGTCCGAGACTGGACGACGACTTCTGTCTGGAGGGTTGGGATGAGATCCCTCCGATGCGCAGGGAGTTCGATACTGTGGCCTACAGCAAGGATCGCTTCTTCGACCGGGAAGGTCGCATCAGCGAAGATCCCCGCGAGCACATGAAGCAGATCATGTACCCGATCCATACTGATAACGACTGATTTTCCAGAATTACGGAAACGTAGAGCATGCAAGAACAGAACGCGCCCATCGACCTGGAATCAGGTAAATACGTCAAGATCTGGCAGGGTCCGCAACATCCCGGCATCACCGGCAATATGTCCCTGGAGCTCATCCTGTGCGGCGACGAAGTGGTCGACTGCAAGACCCATGTGGGCTACCTGCACCGTGGCTTCGAAAAGCTCATGGAGCGCCGCACCTTCATCCAGAATTTTCCCATCGTCTGCCGCATCGCGGTACCGGAACCGACCTTCAACGAATATCTCTACGCGGCGGCGGTGGAGGAGTTGTCGGGTATCGAGTCGCCGGAACGGGCGCAATGGCTGCGAACTCTCAATCTTGAGCTGATGCGCCTGGCCAGCTATCTGATGTGGTTGGGCGGCATCGGTGCTGCGTTTGGTCAGGGTACGATCTATCAATGGACCGTCACCCACCGCGACTATGTACTGGACCTGTTCGAAGAGATGACCGGTGCTCGGGTCTACCACATGTATATCGTGCCGGGCGGGGTGCGGGCGCGCCTGCCTGAAGGGTTCGAGGAGCGGGCCCGCGATGTCCTGAATCGGGTCGAGAAACTGCTCGGTGAAGTGGAGAAGGTGCTGTTCAAGAATGTGGTGTTCAAGACCCGCACCAAGGGCCTCGGCGTTATTTCGAAGGAGATGGTGGACCAATACGGTATCGTCGGGCCGAACGCGCGAGCTGCCGGGTTCAAGCGGGACCTGCGCCGGGACGAACCCTATCTGGTTTATGATCAACTCGAATTCGATGTGATTACCGGTACCGAGTCCGATACCTATGCACGGGCCGAGGTGCGCCTACAGGAGATGTTTGAAGGCATCCGCATGATGCGCCAGATCCTCGATCGCATGCCCACTGACGGCCCATTCCAGGCCAAGATGCCCAATGTATTGCACTGGGAGGTGCCGGCTGGCGAGACTTACGTCAAGGCCGAGTGTACCCGTGGTGAATACGGCTACTATCTGGTGACCGACGGCACCCAGTTTCTGCGCCGCGTGCATGTCAGAGGACCGAGCTACACCCATGCCATCGCGGTGATGGAAAAACTGGCGGTAGGCACCAATATCGCCGATATCGCCGGCCTGATGGTCTCCCTGCATACCTATCCCCCTGAAATCGAGAGGTGACACCGTGAGCCTGAAAGATCTCATCTCACCCTTTTATGTCTGGCAGCGGGCCTTTGAAAAGCCCTATACCCAGAAACACCCCATTGAAGAGCGTCCCGGCGCACCCCGTTATCGCGGTTTCCATGTCAACGTGCTGGAAGAGTGCGTGGGTTGTGGCACCTGCGAGGCGATCTGTCAGAACCACGCCATAGATATGGTGCAGGTGGAAGGTCTGGAACCCAAACCGGGTGACAGCGGCTTGCGGCCAAAATTCGACTACGGACGTTGTTGCTGGTGTGCCCTGTGTGTGGATATCTGCACTACCCGCTCGTTGCGTCTAAGCAATCACTACGCCTGGATCACAGAAGATCCCACCGATTTCAACTTCATCGCCGGCGCGGACAACATGTCCTGGAACGGCCAGGAATTAGGCTACCGGCGCGACGACGACTATCATCTACTGCGCGGTGAACGTATCGAAATGGAGATGCTGGCCCCTGAGGAAGGTCTCAAATCCTTCGAAGAGGTGATGAAAGGCTACACTGAAGCCGAGGCTAAGGATGAGGCCGACCGCTGTATCGAGTGCGGACTTTGTGTCGCTACCTGTCCCGCGCATATGTCCATTCCTGACTATATAAAAACAGTACGGGAAGGAGACTACGAAAAAGGTCTGCGTATCCTCTACGAAACAAACCCTTTCTCCTCAACTTGCGGGCGCATTTGTACACACCGTTGCGAGGAGGTCTGTCCGGTTGGCGCTCAAGGCGATCCACTGGCGATCCGCTGGCTCAAACGGGCCATCGTTGATCGTGTCCCAAGAGAGCGCTACCGGGAAATCCTCGGTGATGAAGTGGTGGAAAACGGGAAACAGGTTGCCATCGTCGGCGCCGGTCCGGGCGGTATGAGCGCAGCTTATTATCTACGCCGCAAGGGTTACGCGGTGACTGTATTCGAGGCTCAGGATCGGGCCGGCGGCATGCTGCGTTATGGCGTTCCCTCCTATCGGTTGCCTGATGATCAACTGGATAAAGACATCGAGTACATCCGTTCCATTGGGGTGGAGATGCGCTTCAATACCCGTGTCGGTAAGGAAGTACAGTTCACTGAACTAATGGACAAGTATGATGCGGTGTTCATGGCACTTGGTTTGAACATACCCTCCAATCTGCGAGTCAATGGTGAGGATCACCCGAGAGTGCTCTCCGGTTTGCAAGTGCTGGATGACGTTGCCAGCGGCAAGGATCCCGGCGTGGGCAAGAACGTGGCGGTAATCGGCGGCGGTAATGTGGCTATGGATGCAGCGCGGGTATCTCGCCGTCTAGGCGCGAACGTCACCATCCTCTATCGTCGGCGTATCGAGGATATGCCCGCCGATCCGGAGGAAATTCATGAGTCTCAAGCCGAAGGATGCAATATTGTGATCCAGGCGATTCCGGTGGAGATCAAGGATGCAGGCAGCCCGGATCAGGTGACCATCTCCTGGGGTGAGGCGGAAATGGTTGCCGATGACAAGGGTGGCCGTCCTCGTCCGGTGCTGCAGGAGGACCGCATGCATGAGGAGACCTATGACTGCATCATCTCGGCCATCGGGCAGGGTGGCAATCTGGATTTTATCCCGGGCGAATATCGTGATCAGATCGAGTTCAAGTGGGGTAAATTTGTACCGGGTGAATATCAGCAGACCACTTTGAAGAAATTGTTCGTGGGCGGAGATATTGCCAACAACACTGCCGATGCGATCAGCGCCATCGAGGATGGTCACCATGCTGCCCGAGGTATCCACAAATTACTTTCAGGTGAAATGGACTCCTGACCAAAGGAAGAGGAACACAGATGAATACCGTAGACGAGATTCTCGATTTTGCTATCGAACGTGAGCAGGCCGCGGCCGATTTCTATACCAATCTAGCTGAGCGTGTCAGCAGCGCCTGGATGAAGGACATGCTGCTATCCTTCAGCAAAGAGGAGATGCGCCACAAGGGCAAGCTCAAGTCGGTGAAGAAGGGCGAAAAGCTGTTGTCGCCTGAATACCATGTCCAGGATCTGAAGATCAGTGATTATCTAGTGGATGTGGAACCGCAGGACGACATCAGTCTGCAGGACGCCATGATAGTAGCGATGAAACGGGAGAAGGCAGCCTATCGGCTCTATTCAGATCTGGCGGTGAAAGTGACTGACCCGGAACTCAAGGAGCTGTTTCTTGGTCTGGCTCAGGAAGAGGCGAAGCACAAGCTCTATTTTGAAACCCAGTACGATGACCAGGTGATGCGGGATAATTGAAGATACATCAATTTGATATATCCTCACTGTAAATTTGCAAGATGGAGCCGATGGGCGGAATCGAACCGCCGACCTACTGATTACGAATCAGTTGCTCTACCGACTGAGCTACATCGGCCAAAGAGGCGACATTATAATCGTGGAGTTTGGCCTAGGTCTATCTTATCTTGCTGCTCCCAATCATAAAACAAAGATTGTCCTTGCCGCCGACCAATAAATACCGGCTGCATTATTTAACTCATTCGCGGGGTGCGTTTAACCTGTAAGGGGCAGCAGGTAACGAAGGCTCTCTTCCGGTGACCAGGTCAGCGCACAAGCGTGCAGATGCTGGGCCCAACACGACGCCGTTTCGAAAATGCCCTGCATTGATATAGAGACCGGCCAGTTCCGGGTGACTGCAAATATAGGGAATGCCAGTTGGAGAGCCTGGCCTCAGTCCTGCCCAATGCTTTTCTATCGGGTATTCTTTCAATACCGGGAAGCGTTCTGTGGCAATATTGTAAAGCTCATCTCTCGCTTCCTGAGTGGTTTTTTTCTTAAAACCAACGTCTTCCATCGTGCTGCCGAACAGTACCCGGCCATCTTTTCTTGGAATGATGTAGCGATTGCCTTCCAATACTATACGTTTGATGAGTCCGGGTTTTGTATTGAATAAAAGCATCTGGCCTCGAATCGGGCGGATGTCAGGCTCAGGCGTATGTGGTTTTAGCAGTTGAGTCGTCCAGGCGCCGGCGCAGATCACAACATTATCAGCATACAGTGCGCCGTTTGATGTCTTGACGTCCGATGATTCGATTTTTAGTTGACAGTAATCCAGTGACTGATTGCTGGGTATGTATTGTGACTCCTCGCCCTATGATGTCCGCAGCTAAAGCTTGAACAAACCGAGGATTCCTGACCTGACATACTGCTGGCATCCATATCGTGTTGTCTTGCGGTGAAGCTAACTGAGGCTCGAGGCTGGCGACATGCTTCCGATGATATCACTGATAAATCGATTTGGAGGTTCTTTGCCCAGGTTTCTGCTGCCTGTGTTTCATTTGCTTCTGCGATCAACATGCCACTATTGATGTGCTCTGGATCGATATCAGATGATTGTGTGAGTGAATGACAGAGTTCCGGATACTTGATTTGGCTCCATTTGGCTAATGCCGCTACTGCATCATTATAACGCCATGGATAGAGCGGGGATACAATGCCGCCACCTGCCCAGGAGGACTCCCGGCCAGTATCACCCTGATCGATTAGGGTGGTTGTTAAACCGGTAGATGCAAGCTCCCTGGCTGTCAACAGACCGAGAAGCCCGCCGCCAACGATAAGACAGTCTGTCATGAAAGCGTCCGATGATTTGGAAGAACATCAACTATACTCGGGTGCCAGACACATTTCGTCCAGAAGTAATTGGTTGCAGCTATTAAAGTGCAGTATTTACCAGCAATCCTGCCAGGTGAGGCCTGTTGCAGCACCAGTAATACCTTTTTGCCCCGTACTGCTCAAGGTGAGGGTACCGCATCTATCACCGGTCTGTGCACCTGTGCGTGCGGCTTGTAACGTAAAGCCGGTTGCAGTGGCAGTCGGGATGCTTAATGTGTAAAAGGCTGTATTGCCATCAATCGGACATTGATTGGGGAGATGCCACCAGCGCCTACTGCAGCACCGGCATAGGTAGTGTTCACCGTAAAAAACCTTTCCATGGCGCTGGCAAGGCCAGTCAGCGCTCCCTGGCAATCGGCACGCCGTGATTTCTGCACCTGTTCCTGATAGGAGGGATAGGCAATGGCGGCCAGAATGCCGATAATGGCTACCACAATCATCAATTCAATCAGTGTAAACCCAGCATGGACCCTCATGTGTCGGGGATTATCCATTGTTACTCCTTGATTTCGCAGTGTTCTTTAAATTTTTTAAAAAGTCCCTGTCAACACAAATAACTGAGGTATTTGTGTTGACAGGGACTGTTCTGGGATCAATTAAAACAGTCAGTGGTTGCCTAGAAGAGCGGCGCCATGTCTGTCTACCGACCGCACCCGGCCCCGGGTTTTCTGAGGTTTTTTCGATCTCCCCATCCTCGGTGCCACTGGTGTATTTATATTCCTTTCCACCCCCTTCTGAGGAGGGAGAGCTCAGGATACTCGGTGTCGGGATGATGCCGACTTTGGATTTCTTACCGCCGGGTGGGATGTAGATGGTGTTTCCATCGGCATCCGTGAGCCCAGTATCTACATAGTCATTACTATCGAATACGCCGTCTCCATCGAGGTCGAACGGTGCGAAGGTGAAACGGCCTCCGTTGTATGCATCGAGTTCCATGAGCCAGCCTGTACCACCACCATCGCACGGGTCAGAGGAAGGAATAAGGGTAGTAAAGATAATCCGTTCATTGTGCAAAATCGAATCCGATACCTGGCGTTCGCCTTGGTTATCTGTACCTGGGGGTGGGATCAGGTCCAGGTACCAACCCTTCTTGGGGCTCGCGCAGCTAGCCGAGCTAGTCCAGCAGATGGTGTTATCTGAGATTACTCGCAGATCAAACGAGCCGCCGGTAAAGGTCTGGGTAACTTCCTGGGTGATCGTTTGTTGTAGCAGGTCCGTACTACGTGATACCGGAACAGAGGCGTTTGTCTGGTTTTGATCCCAGATGCCGTAGAAGGATTGGGTGGTTTGGCCGGTCGCTATGTCGTCTGACACCTCAAAGTACTTTCCGGTACCGAAATACACCATATAAGTGTCGGCGGTTGTGGGATGCACACCAATCTGAGGACGTGTGGTGATTGGCTGCCGGGTAGTGCCATCACCCGCAGTGGCAATGAACAGTGGCTGTGGGCTGGCGGCAGTTCCATAAGATGATGCCCAGAGTACCGGGTTATGTATTTGTTACATCGAACTTCCATAGGTTACCGAACAGGTCGCCTGCGTAAATATAGTCTGCAATGAAGTCGCCATCGACGTCGACTGGCGCCGGTGCACTCATACCGTTCGGGTATCCTGAGGAGGCAGGATCAGACAGACCGACCTTTGTGTCGATCTTACGTATCAGTGTACCGGTTGCGATATCGACGATGAACAAAATGGCGTTTCCGGAGCTGCCGGGGTTCAAGTCAGTTGCGGTACTGTTGTATCCATTGCCAAATACTGCGGCCCACACGCCGTTATGCATGCGTACGATGCTTACCGGCTGGTTCAATGTATAGCCCAGGTCTATACCGTCGGCGAATCGTGTCACCGTCCGTATCGTCTGCATAGGCATCGGTGAACTCCCAGAGGGAGATGGCGTCGGCGCTATTCTCACTGAACGATGATGGATCGGTGATGTCGAGCGCAAAGATACCCTGGCCACCGGCACCTAATCCTCCCGTGAGCACTGTATGCCAGTCTGAGGCATAGAAGGCATCGGTGCATAGGTGACCGCAGCATCCACATAGTAGCGGTGCGTGTAGTTCGGTGAGGTCAGCTGGTTGAGATTGGCGATAAACCGGGCTTGGGACATAACCGAGAACCTCCGCGCCAGTCCCGTTACTGAAGCTACCAGTGCCGCTGGAGTAAGATACCAGCATCCACTCCATGCAACATTCCGTCATTGGCGCCAAAGTAAACGACTTGTTGGCGCTGTGACCTGTCCGTGTCGTTCCTCCAGGTCCGGTAGGCTAAGGTATCTTCTGCTGCGCTATCGTTACCAAAGGTGGTTAGGTCATCCCAGTCGTTGGGGTAACGGGCGCGTGGTGCACCAACGAATGCTGGAGCGGAGTTCACGATGTCGCCAAGTTTGCTGTCGCGTGTTCGGAAGCCGTTTACGTCGGTGCCGCGCAAGTAATCCAGGCGGTCACTCCCCAGACCGTCGGCTATCCCGGAATCGGGATTGATGTTGAGTGCGGTAATCTGTGCAGCGTCCAACTCGCTGCTTGTGGGGTTGGTTTCATCAGTTGGCCAACGGAAAGGAATGCCGTTCTCAGAGGAGGGCTTATAGGTGATGATCTTACGTGCGTTGGGGTTCTGTGCCGAGATGGCAACTCCAGCGTCCCAGACCTCGCTCCCTACCGTGCCGTCAAAGGCTATCGGAAAAGCGAGTATCTGGCCGGTCGAGTCTGGATCTGAAGCGTGCCTGGTAGGCCTTGGTGTTGCCGGTGATCGAACCGGAGGTCAGGGCGACTGTCGAGGCAGAACCGGTGCGGTCGAGAACCTCGTCAAAAGCTTTGGATAGCTGATCCTTCAGGGTCAGGGCGTTGGTCACCAGGAAATAGTTGTCGGGCTCGGTCGTCGCCATCCGCGTCCCACTCGGTGCCACTTGGCAGGCCGTCCTTGGTGCCGTTGGCATCTTCCGCATCGATAAAACCGCCCCATTTGGCCGCGTACCAGAGGGATCTTTCATCAGGGTCGCCCCCGAAGTACCGCTTGGGGTAAAGGTTCGGGATGCGGTGAGTGGAAGGGCATCGATAGTGTGCGGGGTATCGAGAAAATAATCGACATCCGAGCCATCGCTGGTATCTGAATCGCGGACTTCCAGATAGGTACCGTCTGCGTCAGTGCCGGAGATCACATAACCCATGTGCTGGATGATGCTGCCAGCGGCATAGTCCGAGGCTATATTCACGGTGACCGTGTTGTCGTCGTTGACCGTATAGTGGTAAGTCGCGATTGCATCCATATCGTGGTCGGCGCCTTGTTCGACATCCTCGAAGTTGATGCGGAAACTACCGCTTGTCGGGGTGATGCTCTCAGGGTAGAAGTCGACGATCTGATTGGTCGGTTGGAACTCACCTTCTGTTGCGTCAATACTGTTGCTCCTCCGACTGATTTGGCGTAGGGCACCAGAGTCACGATTTGCCCATTCACTGGGATCTCTATGCGCGGTAGAGGTGAGGCGAGGGCAACCGCAAAAGTATCCATCATCTGATCGCCGTGCGACCGGATTGAGGTCATTTACGTGGCCGTAATAGGCGATACTGGCCGCGTAATAGCTGCCTTGTTTGGTTGGCTCTTCCGGGGAGAGACCGCGAATATTCCCCAGGCTGCGTAACCTCTTTGGGTGATGGCGCGCCGTCGTAGTCCGCCGCTGATTGGCCGATAAAATGCTGGCCGGTGACATCCGTCTCGTTGTCGGAGATATCATCCGCTTCGTCCTCGCAGTCAAGCCCTGTTATGTCGCCTGTGAAGGCATTGAAGTAGCTTCCGGGAACCTGGTCTGAATCATACGAAGGGTTGATGTCGCTGATGACGATCTGAAACGGCTTTGCGCATTGTTCATTGCTGCCAGCGGCATATGGGTTAACCATGTAGCGACCGGCAGGTTAAGAGTAGCGTCCGGGTATCTGTGGTGCTGATAGAAAAGGCGCTGGTCGGCGTGGCTTTACCGGCGAAATAGCGAAGACCTTCGTACATCATCTCACCGATGGGTGTGGCCCCACATGGCATATTCCCCGTCGTTAATGGGGCGAGTCGTTATCCAACCGCAATCATAGGAATGGTTTGAATAATCGAAGTTAACGATGCGAAAGCGGTCGAAGGTTTTGATGATGCCTTCGGTAGTGCTGAATTGTCCGGTGTTGGCGATGATTTCGTCGGTGATGCTGCCGACGTTCTTGCGCAGTACGCCACCAGCCGTGTTGCGCTTGTAACTACCGCTCAACAAGCCGAATTTCATCGCATCGTTCTCTCCGGTATTGTTGGAGCAGGCCGACTGGTTTGTGGTTGCCATCGGGGTAGATCTGACAATTGGCTTCCAGAATGGCCGGTTTGGAACACCTTGGCTCGCACCCGATAATTGGTCATGGCCGAGGCTGCCCCAGAGAGTTGCCAATAAGATAGTAGGAGTCATCTCCAGTCGACTCCTGGTGCCGGTATTCGATGGTGTAGTTTCCGGCGGTAAAAGTGACTATGCCGGTATGGTCATCTAAGCAGTCGACGTCGATGTCGAAATTGCAAGCTCAGTGTGCACCATACCAGGATGCCACGACCACACCGTCGATCAAGAGCTCCAGCGCATCGTCACCGTCCACCGCGAAGGTGTATTCGCCATCGCTGGGAATTACCAGGGTACCCTGGAAATTGTGAGATAATGGTCGTCGTCACCGGTATGGGTTGCCTGATCCATTGATCTGAGAGGCCGGGCCAGACCCGAAATAAAGATCAGGATCATCGGGGTCAGCGTAGTCATTGACTAGTTGCTGGTATTGGGTCTCATTACTTGGACTGGAAGCACCCGTGATGTCATAGGTCGTCTGGGTGAGATCGGAGAAAACGCTGGAAGGCACGATCTGCCAGGTATCGCACCGGTTCCAGACCCGACACAGTCGGTACGTACATTGTTGCCGGTCGCACATATCGGTCCCGGCCACCGGGCGCTCGATAGAGACCCATTCCCAGATTCGATGTGGGGTATTGGTCAACACTCGCAACAGCGATCTCCATTTCCGACAGGGTGGTGTTGGCGAACAAGTGGTGGGTTCCGGTCGCCGGCTGGGAGCAGAGGGGCATAGTCGCTGATGTCATAGCCGTCGACCGCGACACTGGCATATTCCTTGCCCCAGGCTATGTGCATCCTGGGGGATGTAGGCTCGCTGCAGGACAGTATCGGTGGCTCGAATCGGTGGATCTATAGCCACCATAAAACACTTTGCGCAGTGCGTCCATGCGCGAGGTCGTCAGGTAGTTGAGAAAGTCTCCGCTCCATTGACCGGAGCAGGTCTTGATGGTGGGGGATGCTGCCAGACTGGGATTGAAGCGACCATTGCCTCCGTCATAGCTGTAGCACTTATACGAATCGAAATAACCGAAATAATCGATTGCCGGATTGTAGCGGGTATCGATGGTGCCATCTTCGTTCAGGTCAGAGGCATCGTTGTACGCTTCATAATACAACTTATGGTCGCGTCCCATGACCAGTAGGGTCAGGGGTGGTACGTTGGCGGTGATGAAGAGTGGGGAGTCGCTGATATTGTAGGTCGCGCCAGGAGCGGTCCCGCTTGCCACGAGCAGGGCGGTGGCAAGTGCTGACGTCACGCTGGTTCTAAGTGTGTCGGGCCTGTACATGTCTAACCTCACTGTATTCCTGTTCTTTTACATGGCTTCCTTTCCAAGTCCCTTGCGGGGTTGTGGGGGGTGCGTCCGATTGTCAGAAGCGCCGGGTGCAGACGCTTGAGCACTGTCCGGGTGCTTGCGCTCCCGCCAATGCCTTGTGCTACCACCCCATAATAAATGCGAACGGTACTGTCCTGTTGCTGGCCAATGTTGAGCCTGTCACGCTTGTCCAGCTCGAACTCCAGAAGTATTCCGGGCTGGCCGCGACATCCGGGATCGTGATTGTTGCTGATCTCGCTCTACTGTCGGACCAGAGCGTGTCGTCCAGATAGGAGCTGGAACTCAAGGCTGCGAGAAGGGTGTCGGAGTCCCACACGTCACAGTTCGCGCTGCAGCTGTCGGTCGATAAGTCAGGCTCTTTTGTCTGGTCCGCGATCCACCCTTCACCCTCACGGAGGGTCATTTCGGCGGCCTGAAATGACAGGTTCTTGTCCCGGTAGTTTCCCGCCATCTTTTCTTCAAGAGTGGTGTTCTGCATGGAGGACAGACCGATTAGGGTCATGATCAAGAGTATGATCAGGCTGACGATAAGGACAGCGCCTTGTTGTCTGGTGGCTATATGTGCGGGGAGGTTCATGGCCGATCTTGGTCTCATGGTAAAAGGTTGCGCAGTGCAATAGTGGTGCTGAACACTGTCCGCAGGCGGCGGTCCGTGGCGGTGGTCTCGGTGCGATTGAAATTATAGGTCTGCGCGGTCGGCGTCAGATTATCTTCTTGTGAGCGCAGCAGCAGGCTGACATGCAGACTGACCACCTGTGACCAGTCGGTCACGCTGTTCGCGTCAACATAATAATTGGCCGAGCCGGTCCCATTGGTATCCACGCCATAGGTGATTTGCATGTCTTCCACGTTTTCAACCAAGGCTTGTGTGGCGGTCGTGGATAAACAACTGAGACTGTTGTTGTTAATTGAGAATTTGTTATCGACAACCGCGGATGCAGAGACCGCATTCCCAAGACAGTCAATTGTTGTCCCGTCCGCCGCGCCCTGGAAAGAAACCGAAATCTGATCTGGATCGTCTGTTGGGTCAGTACCTGTCACAGCTCCGGTGGCGAAGGTGGGGGTATCAGTCGGATCAGTCTTGAACCCCGTCATGCGCAGGCTATTGCCCATTTGGATAATGGCAAACGACCGTTCTCCGGAGATGCGACAGGTTGTCCTGGACCCGATATGTCTGCCTGCTGCTGCTTAATATCTGTATGACTCCGGCGGTCAGCAGGAAGCCAATGGCCATGGCCACGATGATCTCAACCAGGCCGAACCCATGCTGCAACTGGAAAGTTTACAGGGGTGATGCTTGCGGACTTTTTGTATGGTAGATCTATCCATCACTGGTAACTCACGGTGAAACGCTGGAGCGTGCCTGGAGTGCCACGGTCGTCCTGCCACCATATTTTTATGGCATAAGCTGAACCGGTTCCATCACATGCTGGAGAGTCTCGGAATCCCCATCATCCGGCGTGCTGTCGAGGCATACGACGCCTGCGCCTGCGGGCAGCGTATTGCTGAGGACGGTGCTCCAAGCGGACATGTCATTGGTAGCCATCTCGAGGGGCTGCAACCCGTGGTTGATTCACAGTTGGTGACGGCGGTTGATGCAGGTTCGTCGTAGTTATCCGCGGAGAATCCCTGACTGTTGGTGCGCATTCGGTCCGACATATCATAAGCGCACAAGGTTGCCTGGGAGCGCAGCAGGGCGGACTGGTTGTTGCGCAATCCCATGGCCTGTAGTCCGGCGATACCCAGCAGGCCAACCGCTAGGATAATCATTGAGACCAGTACCTCGATGAGGGTGAAGCCGCGGCTTCGATTGCGTGCTAGGTTCTGTTTTAAGGGCATGTGACATTGCTCCCATTTCCATCATCGACGATTCCATCGTCATTGGTATCCTGTGCTAAACGAAGTCGGCCTGTACCGGACAAGATTTCCCAGCTTGCACTGCTTGCTCCGCGAGCATCACAGAGGCTAATGCTTCCAGCCTGAAAGGCGCCGCTTGTCAGTTGAGTACGCCCTGACGCGACATAGGAGATGTAATTTGCAACATTACTGTTGCCGGTTGCGGTTATCTGATTTTCCATTGCTTCATGGACCTTCAGCAGGGTTTCCGCAGGAGTGGCGCTGGGATTATAGGCCGCATTGTTGTTTTCGTCGGTAAAGATGATCCAGCCTTGTTCCCACCCGGTAGTGGATGTATCGCAGGTGG
Source organism: uncultured Gammaproteobacteria bacterium (assembly GCA_963797085.1). Taxonomy (GTDB): domain Bacteria; phylum Pseudomonadota; class Gammaproteobacteria; order Chromatiales; family Chromatiaceae; genus JASJBU01. The sequence continues at coordinate 350,074 of CAWCOA010000004.1, read as the reverse complement.
ACTGATCAGAGCTTTTGCATACGGTGACTCTTACACCCCTTGTCACCGCTTCGCTACGAGCCAGATTCAAGGCGCTGACCAGATCGTTGGTGTTGCTGGTGAGACGGTTGTTTTGGATCATGGTGCTGAAGCTGGGCACTCCGACAGTCAACAGAATCACCGCGATAGTCAAGGTGATCATCAGTTCGACAAGGGTAAATCCACTCTGCTTGTTCATGCTCAATACTTATAGACTCAGTTCATCAAGGCGCGGGTATTCAGACGACGAAATGTAGTAATTGGCCGATAATCAGTGCAAGCAAAGGCTAGTTAGACTAGCGGAAAAGTGGCCGCAATTGACTGACAGTCGCCATCACAAGCTGTATCGGCAGTCGTGATTTTTTCTTGAGGAAAGGCCGGGATATTTTCGTTGTGGCAAACCGCAAGGGATGCTTGTATTTATGAACAACGCATGGCCTGTAATAAAGCCTGGCCTGCGTGGTTTCGCACGGCCTCAAATCCTGTTCAATGGAGCGCTGAAAAATAAAAACTATTGGAAATTACGACGAATGCGCTGAGGCTAAGGGCGGTCGTGGAATCTTGCGGGACCGGAATTCACTTCGTCTGTGATTTGTCTTTACGTAAGGCTGGTAATTTAATTCACACAAATCTGTGCTACCAATCTACGGTTATTGATGTCGGCCTATTGCTGCAGGCTCTTAGGCAGGGAAAAAGTCACCTTCTCCTCACGTCCACTCAGTGCATTGACACTTTGTGCGCCAGCGGACTTGAGCCTTTCAATCACTTCCTCAACCAGTATTTCAGGCGCTGATGCACCAGCGGTGACGCCAACGGTGTCAATCCCTGCCAACCAGGAATCCTTAATATCATCCGCCCCATCGATCAAATAGGCAGGGGTTCCATGTTTCTCGGCGATTTCACGCAATCGATTTGAATTCGAGCTATTTGGGGAACCCACTACGAGAACCAGATCGCACTGTTTTGCGAGTTCCTTAACGGCATCCTGTCTGTTTTGTGTCGCATAACAAATGTCATTCTTTTTTGGGCCCGATATGTGGGGATAATGTTTTTGCAGCGCCCTGATGACCTGTTGGGTATCGTCCATTGAAAGGGTTGTTTGAGTCACAAAAGCAATTTTTTCGGGTTGGCTGATGCGCAGGTTTTCAACATCTTTCACTGTTTCAACCAGATGGATTTGTGAGTTATTGTTCTCCTGCCTGCATTGTCCCATAGTGCCTTCGACTTCTGGATGACCGCGATGTCCAATCAGGACGACGTGGTAATCATCCCGACAGTACCGGGCAACCTCGAGATGGACTTTAGTCACCAAAGGGCAAGTGGCGTCAAATACCCTTAGTTTGCGAGCTTCCGCCTCCTGTCGTACGGTTTGAGATACACCATGGGCGCTGAAGATGACTGTGTTGTTATCCGGAATATCAGACAGGTCATCGACAAAAATAGCTCCCCGTTCGCGAAGACTTTCCACCACGAACCGATTATGTACGACTTCATGCCTGACATAGATTGGGGCCCCAAGCATTTCCAATGCCCGTTCAACGATTTCTATGGCGCGATCGACCCCGGCACAGAATCCCCTGGGGTTCGCAAGCAATATATTCTGCATCGGTTTCAGTTAGTTCCGTGGGGTGATCCGGCTTGATGATCTATCTGGAGAATCTTAACCCGAAAGTTAATGAGGTGGCCGGAAAGTGGGTGATTCAGGTCAATGACTAGGTCTTCTTCATTGATTTCCACTACCTGACCCGCCACTTCATCTCCCATGGGTGTGGTGAAGGCAATGACATGACCTGCAGCGATATTCATCTCATCAGGAAACTCTTTTCTCTGCATGTGTTGGATTTTTTCATCGGTTTTTGGTCCGAAAGCATCATTCCCTGAGAGAATGATCTGTACATCGGCACCGCAGGCTAACCCAATCAGTGAGTCTTCCAAGGCTTCCACCATGGTGCCGTCTCCCAGAGTAAAAGCGAGAGGCGTTTCATCAAAAGTCGATACTACCTCGGTTCCATCGGATAGAGTCAACGAATAGTGCAGGGTTACTCGGGAGCCGGGAGTTACTAAAGGGATATCTTCTTGCATGCCTTAGGATGCTGATTGCTCAGCTTGAGTTGACGCATGAGCGGTACGGAAAGATGGAACTGGTCTGCATGTTCCAGTGCACGAGCTAATCGGGCTGGCGCACTTCGCCCCATACATTGATGTTCAGGATCCCCATCAAACGCTTCCAGCATACCCTGAACTAAGGCGTCGGAATCCAGTGAGCTGCCGGTTAATGCTTCCTGTATCTCGATGACTTCGGTAGCAATGCCTTGGGCGAACTCCTGATGATCACGCCAAAGCTCTCCGACAGTACCCCCGGTTCGCAGTCCTGCATATGTTGCTGGTCAGAATGTAAATGTTTTTTAAAACCAGTTCGAACAGTAACTCTTGGGGGGATGTCAGTATTTTTGTGGGAATCTTGAGGGTCATTAATGCCTTACTGATGCGTTCAGACTGTGGACCATAGATCGGTGATGGAACAATAACCTTCACCTCCATCCCCGGCTTTTTTTCAAACCAGACAGAGATTACTGTTGGCTCGTCAAGGCCCTGCAAATCCTTTGGCAGCAGTTCGTTTTGGAGTAGACAAAGCTTGTATTTCCATGCAGGGGGAATCTCGTTCAATACGGCCTGCAGGTCGTTTTCACCTACCGCTACGAGAACAAACTCAGGGTCTGGCACCTGCCCGCAATTTTCAATGATATCCATTTCACGTGTGATGGGGTGCACTGGAAACCCTGCGCGTAAAAATGCTCGGGCGAACACGCCTCCCATCTCTCCAGTTCCAATGAGGATTATCGGTTTATTCATCACTTTCAGCCAGATAGGTTTTTCAGCAATATACGGATAATCATAACGGATTTGCAAATATCAGATAAAGAGCTAAGATGACGCTAAGGTAATGGATTAATACAGGAATGTAATATGCTGATTATTAATGATAATCAACTTTCTGAATCGCTCCCTGTCTATGAGGTACAGGAAGTTACTGTCAAAGAGGCGCTGGCGCTGATTAAATCCGCACAGCTAAATAGTGAAGATCCTCCAGTCCAACAACTCGATAGAAGTCTTTTTATAGCCAGAGATACTTCTTCACGGTTCCAAGTCATCAGCGGCCCTTGTTCTTAGACGCTGAGGTCCACCATAGTATCATCAATAAGCAGGTGCTAGGTGCCTGCTCTACGGCGTTGTTATCTATGTATTTTAAGTCAGGCTGATCTGGGTAAGCTTGTTATCGCTACATCGCTAACCGGTTTATCTAAGACAGTACTTCCTGGGTGATGAATAAAAAACCTAACGATCCAATAAGCACTGCGACCGCAGTATACTGAAGAACAATGCAGATACCTGGCAAGTCGTTACAGACTTTACTATAGCGGCAGAGTTTGCAGTTTTTCATTATTAAACCTCACTCACAACAGAGGCCGGCATGCATTCTTAGAAGGCCTTTTACCGACATACAATTAGGTATGAACCGACCGCTCAAATCAACAATGACAATTGGCTAAGGGACAGGGGTAAATACTCTGTTCAGCCACTTGGACGAACTATCAAATCATCATCTCATAGTTAATTTACTGGGAACAAGAGTTTTATGAATATTTCCAGATAGTTTGTAAGCATATGTTTGGAATCGCTTTTACCGGAGTAGTTAACGGTTTACCATGGAGAACTGATGCCGTATTGGAGTATTTCATGTTAATACAAGGGCCGTTGAAAATTGGTGTGCTTGATCAGCCCGATCAGCCTGGTCGTGAACTGCACATCGAATTTACCCCAGAGTTTCAAACGCTTGAGTTACAAAACCAAGCTCAGAAATTTCAAGCTTACTTAAAAGATCTGGAGCAGGGCATATCTTCCCTGGCGGAGGATGATCCCAACCGAGCAGGTATGCTGATTGTGCAACAGATTGCTGAACAATTATCGCCACACATTCAGAATGGCGATATGGAACTGCATGAGACCATTCTCGTTGAAATTGGCAGGGATTACTCAAGTGACTCCCTGATGAATCTGCTCAACGAATGAATGCCTCTCCCTATATTCTTGAAGGCACAGCAGAAAATTTTGATCGCCTGGTGATAGAAAACTCCCGAAGGGGCCTGGTCCTGGTCGATTTCTGGGCCCCCTGGGTTGGACCTTCCTTAAGGCAGCAGGAGATCCTAAGGGATCTGGCGCGTTCTCATGCAGGTCGATTTTTGCTGGTTTCCGTGAATACGGATGAGCAGAAGCCCCTTGCTGAGCGGTTTGGGGTGCGCAGCCTGCCGAGCTTTAAACTGTTTCGGCATGGTGACATGGTGGCTGAATACCATGGGGTGCAACCTGAGGCCGATTATCCAAGAATCATTGAAGAATACGTGGCAAAAAAACTCGATGGGGTCAGTTCAAAGGCAGTTGCTGCCTGGCAGTCGGGTGATCCAGAGCAGGCCTTGCAGATCCTGGCTGAGGCAGCCATGGAGTCTCCGCAAAACCTCACTTATCCAGCCTTGATGGCCAAGATTCTGATGCGTGAAGGTCGCGAAGAGGATGCCTTTGCCCTGCTCAGCGCACTGCCGGAAGAGGCCCAGGCCGCAGAGGAGATCAGTGGACTACTCGCCCATCTCGGACTCATTCTTGCCGCCCGGCGAGGCCGAAGGACCAGACGATCCTGCAGCAGCGGATAGATGCTGATCCGGATGACGCCGGAGCACGTTACCAGTTGGCGGCTAAGTTGCTAATCGCAGACGATTTGCAATCCGCTCTCGATCATTTACTTTATCTATCCCGGAATCACACCAATTTTCGGGATGGAATTGCCCGCAAAGCGATGAAGGCAGTGCTTGAGATGCTTGATCCTAAGGATGAAGCGGTGGCTCGCTATCGGCGTGAACTCTTCCGCCTCAACTACTGAAAAACATGCAAGCACCTGCCCCGAATATTGGTTTTGTCAGCCTGGGCTGCCCGAAAAATCTGGTGGACTCCGAACGTATTCTCAGCCGCTTGCGAGCCGAAGGCTATGAGCTTTCCGCCTCTTATGAAGGCGCGGAACTGGTGGTGGTAAATACCTGCGGCTTCATCGATGCGGCGGTGGATGAGTCATTGGATGCGATCGGTGAAGCCCTGCGGGAGAACGGCCGGGTGATAGTGACTGGTTGTTTGGGCAAGGATGAACAACGTATTCGTGCTGCTCATCCAGAGGTATTGGCAGTGACCGGACCCCATGCCTATGAGGAAGTGATGCAGGCGGTTCATGCCCAGATACCTGCGCCCCACGACCCATTCATGAGCCTGCTGCCTCCCACGGGTGTCAAGTTGACACCCCGCCACTATGCCTATCTGAAGATCTCCGAGGGATGCAACCACAGCTGTACCTTCTGCATCATTCCGGATCTGCGGGGCTCGCTGGTAAGCAGACCGATCGGTGAAGTTATGCAGGAGGCCGAGCGCCTGGTGGAATCCGGAGTCAGAGAGCTGTTGGTGGTTTCTCAAGACACCAGCGCCTATGGTGTCGACCTCAAATACCGACCGGATTTCTGGCAGGGCCGACCTCTGCAAACCCGTATTCGTGATCTGGCAGGTGCCTTAGGGGAGTTACAGGCCTGGGTCAGGCTGCATTATGTCTATCCCTATCCTCATGTGGACGACCTGATTCCTCTAATGGCGGAGGGACATATCCTGCCCTACCTCGATATGCCTTTGCAGCATTCCAACAGCAGGGTGCTGAAGGCGATGAAACGGCCTGCGGCAACAGAAAAAGTCCTGGAACGGATCGCTCGTTGGCGTCGCGAGTGCCCGGAACTGACCCTGCGCAGCACCTTTATTGTTGGGTTTCCGGGCGAAACCGAGGCTGAATTCTCTGAATTGCTGGAGTTTCTGCGCGAGGCGCAGCTCGACCGGGTAGGCTGCTTTGCCTATTCACCGGTAGAAGGCGCCCAGGCCAATCAGCTCCCAGATTCTGTGCCGGCGGAAATCAAGGAGGAACGCAGGGCTCGTTTCATGGATGTCCAGGCGGACATCAGTCGGTCGCGACTGCAGGCGCGCGTGGGCGCTGAGACGATCGTACTGGTGGATGAGGTCAAGGAGAAACAGGTCATCGCTCGGAGTTCAGCCGATGCGCCCGAAATCGATGGTCGCGTTTTCATCCCTGGCGCCTGGGATTTGCAGCCCGGTGATTTTATCGAGGTGAAGATAACCGCTGCGACTGCACACGACCTGCAGGCAGAACCGCTGGACGTTGACGAAGAGTGACTGGATAGGGGAGTCTGGTTGATGCGCTTCCCTGCGCACGCCTGCCAACCAGCAGATTGGAACTAAGAAATCCTTTAGAAAGCAGTGCCGCTCGGCTTGCCGATCTTTTTCAGGATCAAGGCCAGTGGGCAGAACCCTGTGAAGGCGGACTGCAGCAGATTCAGACCGACAAAGGCGGTAAAATAGAGCCAGTAGCCGTGGTGGAAAATAGGGCTGCCTGGCATGCCCAGCGCCAAGCTCAGCAGGATGGCAAAGCCGGCGAAAGCGAGAACGATGCGATCTATATTCATGAATTTGCCTCTCACGATGACATTTTGATTTGAGTCGCCATCAAAACTGCCGACGACCGACAAAGAAAAAAAGCATATTAGCACAATCTAATATTAAGTCAAGGACAACAAACGCTATGCAACAACATCAGGAAAATGATCTGGAAAATCAACAGCGAATGGTTTCAGCCCTGCTACGTCCAGCGGCATTCAGTGAGACTCCCACTGATATAGACCACCTTCAGACACATATCTCTCATGTAATTCTTGCAGGAGATTTTGCCTACAAAATCAAAAAACCCCTTGATCTGGGCTTTCTCGATTTCTCCACTTTAGAGCGACGCAAATTTTGTTGCGAAGAGGAGCTACGCCTGAACCGGCGCCTGGCGCCGGAAATCTATCTGGATGTAGTTTCGATCACTGGAAGCATGGGTTCACCCAGTATCGATGGCGAGGGGGATGTACTTGAGTATGCGGTCAAAATGCGCCGTTTCCCACAGTCAGGGCTATTGAGTGAAGTTCCGCCAGATAGAGAGACCATCATCCTGCTTGCTCGGCTCGTGGCTGAATTTCACCAATCCATACCCCAGGCTGACAGCTCGACAGACTATGGCATGCCTGAGCGTGTCATTTACCCGATGCTGGAAAATTTCAGCCAGATTCGTGAAATGGGTGTGGAATCGCTGGAACTCAAACGACTGGATGCTCTTGAGGCCTGGACCCGTGATCAGGCACAGCAGCTCGATGCCTTGCTGGGGCAACGCAGGCAGGAAGGCCATATCCGCGAGTGCCATGGTGATATGCATCTGGGCAATATCACCCGTTATCAAGGCAAGCTTGAGGTCTTCGATGGTATAGAATTCAATCCGAATTTGAGCTGGATCGACAGCTTCAACGATGTTGCCTTTCTGCTGATGGATCTGGAGTATAGAGGGCTGCAGCAGGAGGCGGCCGTGTTTATCAACGAATACCTGGCCGAGACCGGCGACTACCCTGGATTGCCATTACTGCGCTTTTATCAGCTTTACCGGGCTATGGTGCGAGCCAAGGTGGCCGCAATCCGTATGGGACAGGCAGGGCAGAGTGATCAAGAGCAACAGCGGATAAGTCAGGAGTTTTCCGGTTACCTCGAAATGGCCGAACGCTATACCCGCAGCACGAATCCCATTCTTGTTCATTACCCATGGTCTCTCCGGTTCAGGGAAAAGTCTGTTCGGCGGTTGGTTGGCTGAACAGCTGCCGGCTATTCGATTGCGCTCGGATGTGGAGCGAAAACGGCTCTTTCAAGAGAATGATCAAGTCCATGGCCTGGAACAGGGTCTCTACAACGCCGATACAACCCACGCGACTTATGATCACCTGAAGGACACAGCCGGCAGAGTCTTGCAAGCCGGCTATTCTGTGATTGTCGATGCAACCTTCCTCAAGGCTAGGTCAGCGACAGTTGTTTGCACAATTGGCGGCCGATCTGGACCGTGCCCTATCTGATCCTGGATTGTGTGGCGCCGGATGAGTTGTTACGTGAACGGATATCGTCGCGCCAGCGTTGAAGGCGCGGACCCTTCAGATGCGGATCTGGAGGTTTTGGCGTTGCAGATAGAAAATCGTCAACCGTTAAACGATCAGGAACTTGCTCAAAGAATCGAGGTTGATACCAGACAATTTCCACCAGCGGGGCTCCTCCAGCAAGTCTCTGCGCGGCTCGCCGATTGAATTGAGGAATGGCATGAAGTTTCCACATCTGCCCATCGGGCAAAGGTTTAGTTTTAAAGAAAAAACCTATACCAAAACAGGTCCTCTTACCGCCAGTGAGGAAGAGACAGGCAAGAGCCAGCTGATCATGAAATCAGCCGAGGTCACACCGCTGGATCTCCTGGAAAAACCAGTGGACAAGCAGGACCGGCGGTTCACTGGAAAGGAAGTGAGGGAGCTGCTTGCCAATGACCGTAAGCAACTGAAGCGTGCTTTGTTGGAACAGGCTGATGAGCATGGCAGTCTACGGGTCGATCAGGCGCTCGAACTGATTGACGGGCAGGACCTGCCTGAGGAGCTGGACCCCTTAGCTCAGGGCAATCAGGGCAACGCCAGCAAGCATGACCGCTCCGGCGGCCAGGTGGCTGCCCAGGCCCGGTTCCTTGAACAGGTAGGCACCATAGAGGATGCCGAACAGCAGGCTGGTGCGCTTTACCGCGATCATATACGCCACTTCCACTTTGTTCAGCGCGATGAAATGGGTGATCAGCATCAGCCCCATCAACACGGCCGTACCCAATACAGGCAGAGGTTTGCGCCAGATGCTGAGAAATGCGCCAGGCCTGGCTATAACCAATAGCGGAACAAATGCCAGCCCGACAAGAGCGAAGTAAAAAGGCCCGAACAGCTCCGGAGGCATATACTGCATTGCGCCTTTACCACCAACGGCAGTGAAGCTATAGAGCAGGGCTACACCCAGCATCATCTGGGAGCCCGGATGGCGGAACATATGCAGCAGAGGCAACATCCAGCTGCGCCAGGCCTTGAGTGACGCTTGGCGAAAATTCAGCAACCAGGCGCCGGCCACGACCAGTAAGATCCCGGACAGTCCTTGAGCCGAGAGGGATTCATCCAGCAGCAGGAAACCGGTGACGATGACAAATACCGGGGTGAAGGCCATGTAAGGCAGTGTCTGTGACAGGGGATGGTCCCGAATCGCCCGGCTGTAGAGCAGCATGGCGGCTATCTCCAAGGGTACGATAGCAGCCACCCAAAACCAGAATTGAACAGGGAGATCTGGAAAAGGATGGCTAAATAATAATGGCGAGACGATCAGGCTGGTGAGTGTCAGTCTGACCAAGGTCAGCTCCCAGGCTGAATAGTTTCCCAGGGTGCCCTTGATCAACGCATCGGCAGAAGCCAGCGAGAAAGCACACAGCAGGGTTATTGGAAACCATTCCATGATGGGGCAGGGCGGATTGTTTCGACGATTAGGATTATGGCTGCAGGGTAATAGACCCGTTCCGCCAGCCATCCGGGCTGACGCTGAGAAATCCGCCATGATCCGCGTGCCATTCGGCCAGCACATAACGGAATGCCGGTTCCCCATTGAGCTTGAAACTGTGCAGGTGAGGGCGATGGGTGTGCCCATGAATCAGACGTTTCACAGCATGGCGCAGCATGGTGCTTTCCACGGCCTGCTGGTTGACGTCCATGATCTCATCCGCTTTCAAAGAGTTGGCTTCACCGCTTTTGGCGCGATATTCAGCGGCGGTAGTGATGCGCTCTGCGATCGGTAGACGGAGGAACTGGCGGATAAAATCAGGGTCTCTGACCTGTCTGCGAAACGCCTGATAGGCATGATCATCGGTACACAGCAGATCACCATGCATCAGCAGGGTAGGGATGCCGTGCAGCTCGACCATGGTTGGATCCTGCAGCAGTTCTGCGCCGGTCTCGGTACAAAATTTCTCACCGATCAGGAAATCCCGGTTGCCGTGCATCAGGCGTAGTTTTGTGCCGCCCTCAGTGAGAGCGCCGCAAGGCGGCCTTGATGTCAGTGACAGGCTGTTGCTCCAGATCGTCGCCGATCCAGACGTCGAACAGGTCCCCCAGGATGTAGAGGCTTGCGGCTTCTGCGGCGCGTTCAGCAAGGAACTGCAGAAAGAGCTGCACCGTTTCCGGCCGATGGCCGGACAGGTGCAGGTCCGAGATGAAAAGCGCCTCAGACACCTTGTAGCAGAGCTAGTCGGTAATCTCTGCTTTTTCGATAATGATATCCTCGGCAGGGACATCCTGATGTCCAGCGCGAGTCGTGGTGTCGACCCCCTTCATTTTATTCACCACATCCATGCCGCTGCTGATCTTGCCAAACACACAATAGCCCCAGCCATCCTGTCCTGGATGATCAAGAAACTTATTGTTGGAGACATTGATGAAAAACTGCGCAGTGGCCGAGTGTGGTTCCATGGTGCGGGCCATGGCAATGGTGCCGATCTCATTGGAGAGGCCGTTCTTTGCTTCGTTTTCGATGGGCTCACGGGTCTGTTTCTGGACCATGCCAGGCAGGAAGCCGCCACCCTGGATCATGAAGTTTTCGATGACGCGGTGAAAGATCGTGCCGTCGAAAAAACCATCCTTTACATATTGAATAAAGTTCGCGCAGGTGTTGGGTGCATTCTCCTCGTCCAGCTCAATGACGATAGGACCCAGGTTGGTAGTCAGTGTAATCATATCGATTCCTGTATCTTGAGTTTACTGGCAATCTTTGTACGGATTAGGAGGATGTCTGAAGCGAAATCTTCTCGATGAGAATGGTGGTCTCTGGAACATTTGGCAGACGATTTTTGATGCCAGTCTTCTGATCGGCGATGGCATCGACTACATCCATACCTTCGACGACCTTGCCGAACACGCAGTAGCCCCAGCCGTCCCGGCTCGGATAATCCAGAAAGTCGTTGTCTTTATGATTGATGAAGAACTGGGCGGTGGCGGAGTGGGGGGCCGAGGTCCGTGCCATGGCAATTGTACCGCGCTTGTTCTTCAGACCATTTTTCGCCTCGTTCTGCACTGGATCATGGGTTTTTTTCTTCTTCATATCGGGGGTGAAGCCGCCGCCCTGAATCATGAAGTCCTTGATAACCCGATGGAAAATAGTGCCGCTGTAGAAGCCTTCATCCACATAACTGAGGAAGTTTTCTACCGTTTTAGGGGCCTTTTCCTTATCCAGTTCGAGGATAATATTGCCCTGGCTGGTTTCGATCGTAACGCGGACATTTTCCGCCAGCGCGTCGAATGAGAAGATGGATAGCAGTAAGAGTGTGAGTAATGTATTGACAAAGAGTTTTTTCATGGAGTCTTGTCCCGTTGACCTGTTGCAAAGGGGACAATGATATAGCTTCTGTTAAGACGTAAAAAGGGGGGTCGCCAGTGAGCGATGATTTAACCGCTTTCCAAGTCCTATTTCACAGCATCATCTGATTGGCTAGCGGGTACTGAAAAACTCCATGAGATCAACCATGTGGGAGGCCCGCTGGGCGGTGTTTTGACTGGCGGCGGCGGTCTCCTCCGCCATGGCGGCATTTTGCTGGGTGGCTTCGTCCATCTGGGTAACGGCCCGGTTTACCAGCTCGATGCCGTCCATCTGTTCACGGCTGGCAGCCGCAATCTCCGAGATCAGGTCGCCGAACTTTTTTACCGACTCAACGATCTCTTGCAGGGACTCACCTGACTCGTTCACCAGCGACGCACCGGTTTTTACCTTCTCCACGCTGTCGCTGATCAGCTCCTTGATCTCTTTCGCCGCGCTGGCGCTGCGTTGAGCCAAGTTGCGCACTTCGGTGGCTACTACAGCAAAGCCTCGGCCTTGTTCCCCGGCGCGGGCCGCTTCGACAGAGGCATTCAGGGCCAGCAGGTTGGCCTGGTTGGCGTTATCCGCCGTGTTGCGCACAACGCCAGTCAATTCTTGCATGCTGGAAGCGGTCTGTTGAAGATTCGCGGCCTCCTGTTCAGTACGATTTGAGAGGCTGGAATTACCGGCAGCAATCTCAACTAATGATGTTGTAATCGGTATCGGCCATCCTTCACCAGGTTCTCGACCAGCTGGCCCTGGCTGTATGCCAGATAAGAGCCGGTGAGCAGCAGCATGATGCTGAACTGGATGAGCAGGGTCCGGCGGATCTTGCTCTTGATTGATCGAAATGGTTTTGCACTGGACATTCTGGAACCCTATGGCTGGCTGCTTATATGGATTACAACGTTAGATAAGGGGGCGCTAAGACAAGTGGTTCGTCACACCCATTCTCAGTCACCTCGAACGGCATTCGATTCATTTGCAACCTAGCGGCAGCGGTGGGTCGGAATTTAGTGACTCGGAGGCAACTTGGTGGGATGGAGAGAGAATGATTGGGTTGTTGATTGGATCGCTCACCGCCGACGGGCTTTGTGGTGGAGGCTTGTTTTCGCTAATATCCCGCGCAATTTCATAATAAATGATGGCTGACCCTGCAGATGCTTAAGATCTATAACGACCTCACCAATCAAAAAGAGACCTTTCAGCCCCTGGTTGAGGGCAAGGTAAGCATGTATGTCTGTGGTATGACGGTCTATGATCTGTGCCATCTGGGGCATGCGCGGGTGATGGTGGTATTCGATGTGGTCTACCGCTATCTGCAGGCCATGGGCTATGACGTGACCTATATTCGCAATATCACCGATATCGATGACAAGATCATCGCTCGGGCCAATGAGAACGGCGAACCCTTCATGGCGTTGACGGAGCGTTTCATCCAGGCCATGCATGACGACTCTGAGGCTCTGGGGGTGCAGGCGCCCAGCGAGGAGCCCAAGGCCACCAGCCACATGGACGAGATCCTCTCGATGATCGAAAGGCTGATTGCCAATGGCCACGCCTATGCGGTGGATAATGGCGATGTCTACTACGATGTGCGCAGCTTCCCGGAGTATGGCAAGCTTTCGGGTAAGTCCATCGACGATCTGGAATCCGGGGCGCGGGTAGAGCTGGGGGACGTCAAGCGCGATCCCCTCGACTTTGCTTTGTGGAAGACCGCCAAGCCGGGCGAGCCGGCCTGGGACTCGCCTTGGGGCAAGGGGCGTCCGGGCTGGCATATCGAATGCTCTGCCATGTCCACCACGGCCCTGGGAGATACCTTCGATATCCATGGGGGTGGCGCGGACCTGACCTTCCCGCATCACGAGAACGAGATCGCCCAGTCCGAAGGCGCTACCGGCCATCCCTTTGTCAAATACTGGATGCACAACGGTTTCGTGCGCATCAATGACGAGAAGATGTCCAAGTCATTGGGTAATTTCTTCACTGTACGGGAAATTCTCGATAGCTATCAAGCAGAAGAGGTGCGTTATTTCATCCTTACCAGTCAGTACCGGAGCCCGCTCAATTACGACAGTGAGCATCTCGACAACGCCCGCGCCGCGCTGACCCGTTTCTATACCGCCTTGCGTGGGTTGCCTGAGGCTGAGCCGGCGGGGGGCAATGACTTCGCTGAGCGTTTTCATACCTCCATGCAGGATGATTTCAACACCCCCGAGGCATTGGCGGTGCTGTTTGAGCTGGTGCGGGAGATCAACCGCCTGCGTGACCCGGATCTGCAGGCCGCTGCTGGTTTGGGCGCCGAGCTGAGACGGCTTGGGGGTATTCTGGGTATTTTGCAGGATGATCCTGAGCACTATCTGCGGGGTGGTAATCTGGCCGCAGAGGCAGGTTTGAGTGATACCGATATCGATACGATGATACAGGCGCGCATCGACGCCCGGACGGCAAAGCAATGGGCCGAGGCTGACCGCATTCGGGACGAACTGCAGGCGGCAGGTATCATCCTTGAAGATGGTGCAAACGGCACGACCTGGAGGCGTTCTTAGCTTCTCGGACTGGCAACGAGGTCTTTCCGCTGCCAGAGAGTTGCAAGACGTCAGCTATCTTATTCGGCGTTATGCAACTCGGCGGCCTGAAGGGTGTTTTCCAGCAGGGTGGCGATGGTCATTGGCCCGACTCCGCCGGGTACGGGAGTGATCCAGGACGCCCGCTGCTTGGCGCTGGCTGAAATTCACGTCCCCCACCAACTTGCCCTCAGCGTTTCGGTTCATGCCCACGTCGATCACGATAGCACCCTCCTTGATCCAATCGCCGGGGACGTATTCGGCGCGACCGATGCCGGCCACCAGGACATCCGCGTTGCGGGCCTTCTCCGCCAGGTCTTTGGTGCGGCTGTGGCAGACCGTGATGGTGCAGCGGGCCGCCAGCAGTTCCAGCGCCATTGGGCGGCCGACAATATTCGACTGGCCGATGATTACCGCGTCCAGTCCCTCCAGCTTCTGGCCGGTGCGTTCCAGCATGGTCATGATGCCCTTGGGCGTGCAGGGGCGCAGGACCGGCATGCGCAGGGACAGACGTCCCACATTGTAGGGGTGGAACCCGTCCACGTCCTTGGTCGGCAGGATGCGTTCGATCACCGCCTCCTCGTCAATCTGCTTGGGCAGGGGCAGCTGCACGAGAATGCCGTCGATCTTATCATCGGTATTGAGTTTATCGACCAGGGCCAGCAGTTCATCCTGAGTCGTCGTGCTCGGGGAGGTCATGCATCTCGGAATAAAACCCCACCTCTTCACATGAACGGCGTTTGTTGCGCACATAGACCTGTGATGCGGGATTATCGCCCACCAGCACCACGGCCAGTCCTGGCTGACGAAGGCCGTCAGCTGTGCGGGCGTCGACCCGGCTCTTGATGTCTTGTTTGAGTTCAGCGGCAATGGCCTTGCCATCAAGGATCTGTGCGCTCATCGGTGTGCTTTCCTGCAGCTCTGAATGGGTCGTGAATCATACCTTGAAAGCGTATGACCTGTCAGGGATTGATCGATCCGGACCATTGACCTTGATGGCCTTCGTCAGTATGATTCCGCTCTTCACACAATCGGGTGATCTGGTTTTTTATTTGCTCGGTTTATCGGGGTATAGCGCAGTCTGGTAGCGCGCCTGCTTTGGGAGCAGGATGTCGGGAGTTCGAATCTCTCTACCCCGACCAGTTTAACTGCGCCCTAGCTCAATTGGATAGAGCGTCGGCCTTACGCTGAGGGTTGGAAGTCAGGAGAGATCCTGAGGGGAAATAGTTCTGCGCCCCTAGCTCATTTGGATAGAGCATCGGCCTTTAGCTGCAGGTCGCTAGGAATGCAGGAGGGAATCCTAGGAGAAAAGTTCTGCGCCCCTAGCTCATTTGGATAGAGCATCGGCCTTACGCTGAAGGTTGGAAGTCAGGAGAGATCCTGATGGGAAAATAGTTCTGGCCCCTAGCTCAATTGGATAGAGCGTCGGCCTTACGCTGAGGGTTGGAAGTCAGGAGAGATCCTGAGGGGAAAATAGTTCTGCGCCCGTAGCTCATTTGGATAGAGCATCGGCCTTCTAAGCCGAGGGTAGCAGGTTCGAATCCTGCCGGGCGTGCCAGATCTGGCAGAGAGTTCCGTCAGGGAAGATGGATCGTATCGTTTTTATGGTGGGCGTAGCTCAGTTGGTAGAGCTCCGGATTGTGATTCCGGCGGTCGTGGGTTCGAGACCCATCGTCCACCCCATTTAAACGGGCCATTAGCTCAGCTGGTAGAGCAGTGGACTCTTAATCCATTGGTCGAAGGTTCGAATCCTTCATGGCCCACCAGTAAAATCAAGGAGTTAGCGTTTTCGCTAGCTCCTTTTTATTGCGCAGGTACAATATAGGTACACTGAGACAGCGAAAGCCGGTGTACTTATGGCAACAATCGTCAGAGCTCCCTCCAAAGCCTGGAAGGCAGTCATACGCCGCAAAGGCTGGCCAACCGCTTCAAAATCATTCCGAACAAGGCGCGATGCCGAAGACTGGGCGCGTTAGACCGAAGACGAGATGATACGGGGTGTCCATATTCAACGCTCTCCCACGGAATCGATGATCATCGATGCTGCCCTGGACCGATATCTGGCCGAGGTTACACCCATAAGCGGCTCTCAACACAAAAAGCTGAGCAGATGCGTGCCAAGCAGTTGAAGAAGGACCTTGGCAGCTACTCAATGACATCCCTTTCAACCAAAATAGTGTCCAAGTACCGGGATAGAAGACTTAAAGATGGCAAAAGTCCATCGACTGTTCGATTGGAACTCGCCATGCTTGGGCATCTCTACACGATTGCGATCAAAGAATGGGGATTAGGGCTGGTCTATAATCCGGTTGCCAGCATACGCCGGCCAGCAGCCGGACCAGGACGAAATCGTAGGCTTTCATGGAGTGAAACGCGAAGGATGCTGAAGGCATGTGATGCACACAGTAACCCGATGCTGGCTTGGGTTGTTCGAATAGCCCTTTACACTGGAATGCGGCGAGGTGAAATCCTTTCACTGACCAGAAACCAAGTAGATTTGGGACGCCGTATCGTCCGACTGAATGAGAAAAAAACGATAGTGCTCGTAACATGCCTCTATCCAAACGTGCAGTCAGAGTGTTTCGTGAAGCCTTGGCTAATCCGCTTCAACCTCCCGATACTGAATTGATTTTTTTCGGTGAGCCGGGTCGTGATGGCAGACGAAGACCTTACATAACTAACAGGGTCTGGGCGATGGCATTAGAGAGAGCCAATATCATCAATCTGAAATTTCATGACCTGCGCTATGAGGCTATTTCAAACTTGGTAGAGCGAGGATTATCAGATCAGGAAGTCGCTGCTATTAGCGGGCATAAATCAATGCAAATGTTGAAACGGTACACCCATCTGCGTGCTGAGGACCTTGTGGCTAGGTTAGATACGGTACGAAATAAGCATCCTTAGCAGGGATTAGGCGCATAAGAAATTTAACATGCACAAAATAATACGAATGGATGACAAATCATGGTTCGTATGCGAGCCCGCTTGCCATTGTCTCCCAAATATTATGGCAGTTTGTAAGAAGGCAGGATAGGTGGGTTTGAATCAAAACTGCCCTGAGTGATTCACAACAGTCTCCCTTAGTTGAAGCCAGGAACCCCTTCGGTGTTTCCATGAGTCTCGTTTTTCAACATTAAGCACGGTCCAAAGGTCACGTTTATTTTTCCTGACGAACAGGACATGATATTTATATCATGCAGAATTTATTGAATTAATAATGATAAAATCCTTAATATCTAAACAATAAGTGGCTAAGAAAGCTATGAATGATGCATTGCGGAAGGAACTGATCGCGATGGCTGAGAAAGATCAGGAAATGCGGCAGCGGCTGGCAGATAGCGGTGAGCTTGCAACAAACGAATATCATTCGCTAATGCGTGAAGTTCACGAAGAGAACAACCGACGCATCAAAGAAGTTGTTTCAGAATACGGGTGGCCCGGTATCAGCCTTGTTGGTAAAGAAGGGGTGCACGCCGCATGGTTTCTTGTTCAGCATGCTGTATTGGAGCCGGAGTTTCAAGAGCAATGTATGGCTTTACTCTCAGATGCAGTTGAGGTTAGAGAAGCGAAAGGCGTTTACCTCGCCATGCTTCACGACCGAGTATTGATCCGCCAGGGAAAACCTCAGATATACGGTTCACAGCACGAGGTTGACGAACACGGCAAATTATACCCTTTGACAATCGAAGACCCAGTCAATGTTGATCGCCTCCGGAGAGAAGTGGGACTTGAACCTTTGGCTGAACGCACCCAATTTCTTCAAGAAGATTATGATCGGATCCAGCAAAACAAGGCTAATAGGTATCAATCGGAAAGCCGCTAACCAAGTGCCCCATTTGACAGCCTGCTTCGCAGGCTGCGGATGGGCTTAAACGTTATGTTTTCAAAGGAGCCTGAGTGGAAATTGTACTCTTAAGACATGGAAAGCCAGATATAGATACTTCAGGTAAGGTAAGTGCCTCTGATTTTGGTAAGTGGGTCATGGAATATGATCAGGCTGGAATTGATAAAATATTCACGCCTACAAAAGAGGCATATGAAAGAGCAGAATTATGCTCCTTTACTGTGTGTAGCACATTGCCTCGTTCAATCAAGTCTGCGGAAGCATTGAATATTGATGTTCTCGATATGGTCAGCCATCTGTTCCGTGAATGCGAAATGCCATATGCTAACTGGAAATTTCCGAAATTATCAAAAATGTCATGGTCAATATTGTTCCGTATACTCCAGTTGGCGGGGTACTCATCTAATGCCGAGTCTTACAAAGCCATAAAGAACCGAGCGGAAATGTGTGCTAGTCAACTGGCGGAATTATCTAAAGAAAATGAATCAATACTGTTTATTGGCCATGGCACTATTATATGGTTTATACATAAGCAGTTACTACGCATGGGATGGTCAGGGCCACAAAAGGCTGCAAGGGAGTACTGGGAATATGGAGTCTACACATACAGTGAGCAAACAACATAGTCAGGCAGTTTTACACGCCTCGTTATCGTTCGGCTAATACCGGAACGGTCTTGCGTGGAGAATCTCCATAGCGCCATACAGCAGTTATTCATATGGCTCCGCCGTTGATGTACATCGCTCATGACTAAATGTTGTACCCATCAAGGATAGTAACCTCATGATCCTCGTGACCGGATTTGGTCCATACCAGGAATCCACCAATGCCTCCGGAGTGTTGGTGCAATCGTTCACAAATGAACTGACAAAGGAGCTTTTGCCCTTACAAGACAAGCTAGCCTTTGAAGTAATTAGTTGTGATGACACATCTAGAGATACCGAGCATCTAACCCTTGAAGCGCAGTTGAGTGAGTTGTTGAATCGGTATCAACCAAGCCTGTGCATCCATACGGGCCAAGCGCCGCCCTACAACAAGATCACAATAGAGAAGATCGCAACCAATTCGTTCATGCGGGAAATCATTGATCCCGACAGGCCCGTCGCATACTGGTCTACCCTGCCGGGTACGGACACTCTAAGGCCTGCTCTGGAAGAAGGAGGTATTCCCGCTTGCTATTCGTTCTATTGTGGACAGCATCTTTGTAATCACATCCTGTACTCAAGCCGACATTTCTCTGAAATGAATGGTCACACTTACGAGTCAGGATTCGTTCATGTGCCGCTATTGCCAGAACAAGTCATGAAGGAGCATCGCGACTCTCCATACATGCCTTTGAATATGTCGAGAAAAGCGCTCTCGATTATCATAAACCATGCTGTCAAGGAACATGAAATAATGACTCATAATAGATAACGTAAGGTCTCGTTTATGCAACTGTTAAATAAAGCAAGAAGCTCAGGGAGTAGAGAGAATGAAGAATAGAATAAATAACGAAAATGCAGAATTTATCGGAAGACCAATAATTGAAGGGATAATCGAAACTCATTCAAATTTGGATTACGATAAGCTAGTTGAACTTGTCCCAGGTATGAAGGGTAAGTTCCCTCAAGAGGAATTCAATGGGGCTGCATCTGCCGTAAAGGCATTAGGTAAAGTTTTATCAATCGAATATCTAGCATATTTCAGTAAGATCAAAGAAGATCTTGTGCTCTGGAGAGTGAAATATGAGCTGGGTGAAGATGATGTTTTTTGGCATCTTTATCTCTCAGCTAATGAAAAAGAAATTAGAGCAGTGGGCTTGTTACTTGACCTGTAGACTAATAATTTAAAAATGTATAATAAGACGTGAGGTCGTTTATCTGCTGATAATGGCCCCTTGAAAAAACAAATGAATAGGCAATTGAAACTCTCTGTAGTTACAAACTTGACAGATAAGCAGGTTGATCAGCTCGTAGAGCTCTATCGCAATGAATTCTGGTGCAATAAGAGAAAACTACGGGATGTGGATAAAATGCTGTCAAATTCCAGTATTGTTTTGGGAGTAGAAAACGAAGAATGCGATTTGGTTGGCTTTATTCGGGTTTTAACAGATTTCGTATATAAAGCCATCATTTTTGATCTCATAGTTCACCCTAAATGGCGCGGCAACAAAGTTGGAAAGTTGTTAATGGATTCCATAATTAATCATCCTGAGTTAACTGATGTGGAGCATTTTGACCTCAACTGTCTGCCGAAAATGTACAAATTCTATGAGCAATGGTCATTTACATCAGTTCTTGGTGAACTAGGTTTTATGAGGCGTTTTACTAATGCGCCATGATGTAACATCATGGCCTAATAATTGATAATGTGAGGTCTCGTTTATCTTACTGTTAGCTATTATTAAAATGGAGTCCTATCATGTTTGCAGGGAAAAAAGCATTGCTGCTTGATATGAACAGCACGTTCATGTTCGGCGAGGACAGATTCGGTGATTCCGAAGATTTCTCAGTGCACTATTTCAGAATTGGCGGGTCACTCCCACAAGGGGAAATCAATAGAATCGTGCGGGGCACGTACGAGTACTTGGACGCCCGCTACCGAGACGAAAACTATCGCCATTGCTTTCCTTTTCTGGAAAGCGCTATAAGCGAAGTCGCTGGAGAGTCATTAGACAAAAGTGAAATCAATAAAATCGTTGATACCTTCGCCTTCCACGAACTCGGTTATATCCCGAGCGAATATGCCGCAGCGCTTTATAAATTGCAGCAACGCTTTATGTTGGCAGCCGTCATAGACATCTGGGCACCAAAAGCAGCATGGTTAATGGAGTTCGAGCGTGCGGGTATCTCAGATCTGTTTTTCGCTGCCTCGTTTTCTTCCGACCATGGCATGGTTAAACCTTCTCCAAAGCCCTATAAGCTCGTCTTGAGCCAACTCGGAATAGTGAGTTCAGAAGCTATTGTTGTCGGTGATTCGCCGAGAAGAGACCTCGGTGCCGCAATGAGCGCTGGCATCGACTGTATATTGGTTGGTGGTGCTCAGCATCCAGACTCGATGAAAAGTTTTGATAACCTGTTAGAACTATGCAATTCAATTTAAACACAGCAAATCTGACTGTTGAGCAAAATACCCCAAAGTGATTCATTTCCATTCCCAAAGAGCCTGAAAAGGCCATTCAAGGGCCTGGATTCAGTCGTTTTTCTAGAGTATTTTGAATCAAATCATATAGAGATTTGATTCAAAATACATATTCTTCAGTACAAAAGGTAACCTTAAACACCATTAATTTCGGTATGATGAATTAATGCGAGGGTTCACGTAGAAAATAACTGTCAATTACCTTCATTTCTCAACTGCCTGCAGTGCTATCTTTTTTGCCAAACTGAAATCGTTCTTACCACTACCCAGTTTTGGGATCGCCTCGACCGGGATCAGCTCCGACGGCCTCATCAAGGGATTCAGCCCCGACTGATTGATCAGCTCCTTGAGTTGATCCTGTTCGATGCCCCCGGCAAATAAGAGCACTACCTTTTCGCCCTTTTTGCCATCCGGCAGGGCGGTGGTGAGGATCTCTGTATCCTCCGGCAGCAGTTTACCTATCGCTCCCTCGATGGCCCCGAGGCTGATCATTTCGCCACCGATCTTGGCGAAGCGTGAATATCGATCGACGATGGTGAGAAAGCCGTCCTCATCCACATGGCCCTTGTCTCCGGTCTTGTACCAGCGTTTCCCTTCCAGTTCGACGATGACCTCTGCAGTCTTTTCGGGATCTTTGAGATAGCCCAGCATCACCTGGGTGCCACCGAACAGGATCAGACCATCCTCACCTACCGGCAGGGTCTCCAGGGTCTCAGGGTCGACGATGCGGAAACTGCCGCCCGGTAGCGGCATGCCCACGGTGCCCGGCTTGCTGCCCAGTTGCACCTGCCAGTCTCTGGGATCGATCCGGTCCGGTATGTTGACGCTGGCCACCGGGGTGGTCTCGGTGGTGCCGTAGCCTTCATAGATCTCCTTGTTGAACTTCAGCTTGAAGGCGTCCCTGACTTCCGGGCTCAAGCGTTCGGCGCCGGCCACTACGACTCGCAGGGACTGCAGCATCAGGGGATGGATGCGGCGGTTACGGGTAAACATGCGCAGGAAGGTAGAAGTGCCGCAGAACACCGTCGCCTGATATCGCGCGATGGCTTTGGCAATGTTCAGCACATCGGTGGGGTCGGGATGACAGATCGCCGGCATCCCCTCGACCAGCGGCATCAGCCCGGTTACCGTGAGACCGAAGGCATGAAACAGGGGCAGGGTCCCCATCACCACATCCTCATGCCGGGTATCCAGCACATCGGAGACCTGGCGGATATTCGCCATGATGTTGCGATGGCTTAACACCACGCCCTTGGGTTCCCCCTCGCTGCCGCTGGAGAAGAGGATCGCCGCGGGTTGTTCGATATCGACGGATTTGCCGAACAGGGCAAACAACAGACGTGCCGGCAGGATTATCGATGCCATCAAAATTGCCAGTTTGCTGAAGGTGCTGATTTCGTCTTTGAGTTCTTCCAGATAGATCACTTCCACAGAATTCAGCAATTCACCCAGTTCCACCCCCCGCTGTTCCAGTTTCTTGATAAAGCGGCTGGAGGTATAGATCGTACGGATCTCTGCCTTTTTCACTGCGGACTGGAAGGCCGCCAGACTGGCGGTGTAGTTCAGATTGACCAGGGTCCTGCCCTGTAACAGGGCCGCCATATTGGTGATCAGGCCCGCACTGCTGGTCGGCAGCAGCAGACCGATGTTCTGTTCCGGCGAACGCTTGGCGATCAGCCGGGAAAAGGCGATCACTGCCGTCATGGTCTTGTAGCCGGAGAGGGCGGTCTCTCCCTTCGCATCCGCCAGACAGAGTTCACTGCCCCGTCGCTTGGCGGTACGCAACCAGGCCAGAGGGATGGGATCCAGGGTCTGGGTATGCTGCTCCCAGGTCTCGATGGAGAGATCGAACACATGCCGTTTCAGTTCATGGGCCGGCGTGTCCATGGGTAGGGGCTTGCCGAAGGCGACGATCACATCACCCCGTACCCCGTTGTTGCGGCTCTCCTGCAGTTTCTCGCTGGAGCGGGAGAAACGGCTGCCCCACAGACCGCGCAGATAGAAGGGCAGGATCACCCCGTCCACCCCCTCGACGGTCTTCTCATAACCCTTCTTGAATTCACCCAACTGGCCATTGCGGCTGATGGAACCCTCCGGAAACAGACAGACCACCTCACCGTCCTTCAACAGTTCGTTGATCCTTTCCAGGGCCTCTCGACTTTGACCGCCGGCAATCGGGATCACCCCGAACAGATCCAGGAACCCTTTCAGGTACCAGCGTTGATAGATGCCCCGGTACATCACGAAGCGCACCGGTCGCGGACAGGCGATCTGCACCATGGCCCAGTCGAGCCAGCTGATGTGGTTACCCAACACAGTACGCCACCCTCTGCAGGCAGATTATCGAAACCCATCACCTGGATGCGGTGGGTGCTGGCAAACAGCCGGGCGATCACATAACGCACCAGGGACTGGGGCAGCTGGTAGACGGTATAGATGGCACCGGCCAGGGCGGTGAAGGTCAACAGATGAAACAGGCTGACACTGTCCAGACCCTGAACGGCAAACAGCACGGTCAGCCCCAGGAAACTCAGCATCACCAGGTTCTGCACCCAGTTGTTGCCCGCCAGCACCGTGCCCAGTTCCTGGTCTTTGGCATGGAACTGGATCAACGCATTCAGGGGGACGATGAACAAGCCACCGGCAGTACCCAGCAGCAGAAAGTCGAGGGCCAGCAGGGACGTGGAGTTCAGCTGGGGAATGAAAAAGATCGCGATCACTATTCCCAGTGCACCCAGGGGCACCAGACCGGTCTCGATATGGTGTCTGGAGGCCTTGCCCGCGATCAGCGAGCCGATGATGATGCCGATGCCGGAGCAGGCCATCATGCCCTGGATGACCACCGTGTTGGTTTCTGCCAAGGTCTCCTTGGCAAAGGCGGGAAAGGCGGCGAGTACCACCTGGGAGATACCCCAGAACACCGAGAGACCGACGATGGAGAGCCAGATGGTGCGGTTGTTGAAAACCTTACCGAGATTGCCGCGTAGATAACGTCCAGTGCGGTAGTCACGCCAGTCGAAGCGCAGATCCACCTCGGCTTTTCGAGGCTTAGGCAGGCGCAGGGTCAAGAACCACTCTACCGAGGCAAAGGCCACCAACAGCCAACCGGTGGGGGCGATCGCCTGCAGTATCTCTGCTTCATTGGAGTAGGCCACTCCGGCCAGTCCCCGCTCGAAGAACATTGAAAAGACAAAGATCCCGGCAAGGATGGCAACGATGGTCACCGCCTGCACGATGCCGTTGGCAGTGGCTAACTGCTCCTTGCCCGCCAGTTCCTTGATATAGCCGTACTTGGCCGGCGAGTAGAAGGCGCTCTGCACCGCCAACAGAAAGGTCAGACCAAAGGCGAACTGGAACCAGCCCATATAGTAAGAAAGCGTGATCAACAGGGTCAGGCCTACAGCGACCGCGGCACTGATCTGCATCACCCGGGGTTTGCGGTAGCGGTCGGAGATGAAACCCGCCGGGGTGAACAACAGCAGATAGGGCAGCAGGATCAGGCTGTTGACGATGGCCGTGAGGATGATTTGGGTCTGACCGTCATAGATCTTGAATACCGTATTCTGGATCAGGATCTTGTGTCCCAGATCCACAAAGGCATTGAGAAAGATGATCAGTACAAAAGGGATGAATCCAGTGAGTTTGAAAAGCTTGTCCATGGCGTGTGCCCTATCTGATTGATGTTTTACGGGGTTGAGAATCAACACCCGTGGTTATGGTTCGTTCCATGCGCGGTCTCTTTCTGTTCCCTGATTGGCCGACCCTATTGTCGGCGTCTCAGCGAATATCTGAAATCTCCCTGGAAGCCATTCATTGACAGGTGAAACCTCTGAGATAGTTGTCCATCAGGGATTGAGTCAGTCCTTGCACGGAATCCACACCCACCACATCCAGTTTGTGGTTGATTGCCAAAATGCAGATGCCATGCACTCCTCCCCATAAAGCGCGGGCTGCCTGAGCGATCTCCTGGGGTGAGTGGTGTTTGGCAAGGGGTTCGAGCCCTGTTTCCACCAGTGCGAACATCCGCGCCACCTTCTCCTGACCTTCGGCCTTCGGGAAACGGTGCTCGAAGATCATCTCCCAACGATGTGGGTCTTCATCGGCAAAGCGGATGTAGGTATGGCCCAGTTGCAGCAGGCGCTCCCTGGCATCCTGATATTGAAGTTGCTCCTTCACCATCTGGGCCTGCAGGCGGTCCAGTGTGCGACCATTGACCTGCAGGATCAGATCGTCGAGGTTGTCGAACACCAGGTAGAGCGTGCCGACGGTATAGCCGATGGCGCTCGCTACCTTGCGGGCGCTGAGGCCTGTATACCCTTGCTCCGAGACGATCTTTTCGGCGACCGCCAAGGCCATCTCCCGGATCTCTTCATGGCTGTGGTCATTGCGTCGCGACATAATCTGCTTTGCCATGGCGCTATCAATTATCACCAGAGGTTACACCATTCCAGTAAAACTCCCGCATGATCCGAGTTTCTGTAAGTGAGATATCAGCAAGTCGCATGAAAAAACGCTTCATCTCAATATTGTACTTACACTAACTTCATCATTATAAAACTAACGAATTCAATGGGATATGCTGGATTCAGGATATTTTTCTGGTCACTTGAGCTGAGATTCATCAAATGATTGATAATACTCTAGAATACAAAGGTCAGGTTGCGTAACCTGAGAAAAGTGTTGGAGGTATTATGTCGATCAGTTTGCCGCTCGAAAAAATGTCCGTTGAGGAAAAGCTTCAGGCCATGGAATCTATTTGGGATGATCTATGTGACCGTGCCGATAGTCTGGCATCTCCAGCCTGGCATGGCGAAGTATTGGCTGAGAGGGAATCTGCGCTAAAAGGCGCTGATGATGAATTTATTGATTGGGAAAAAGCCAAGCAGAACATCAAAAAACAACTTTGATGAAGGTCAGAATACTGGCATCCGCCAGCCAGGATCTTATTGAGGGCTATCGCTTCTATGAGAAACAGGCGGAAGGCATTGGCGTCTATTTCCTGGATAGCCTTTATTCCGACATAGATTCCCTGATCATCAACGCTGGCATCCACCCTATCCATTTCGGAAAATACCACCGCCTATTTTTAGTCAAAGCGATTTCCCTTTGCTGTTTACTACCGCGTTAAAGGTCAGGTCGCACTGGTTTATACTTCTTGATTGCCGGAGAAAACCAGCCTGGATCAGGAAGAAGTTAAACGAGTGAAGCTGGAGTAGTAAATGAATAACAATGACGCGAATTACTGCTAAAGGCTGAAGTCCGTATCAGATTGAAGATGAACCAGTCCACCTTGCTTGTTTGTAACAAGCATCATAGATAAAGCTGCAAAATTAAGGGAAAGGGATGGCAACAAAAGCCAGAAAGAAATCGGTTTTAAAGAAAAAAGCACCAAGGCAATCCGTCGCCAATAACAAAGAGCAGGACAAATCCCTCGAATCCTGGATCTGGGATGCGGCCTGTTCCATCCGTGGGGCCAAGGATGCACCCAAATACAAAGACTTCATCCTGCCGCTGATCTTCACCAAGCGACTGTGTGATGTCTACGACGACGAGCTGAACCGCATTGCCAGGGAAGTCGGTTCGCGCAAGAAGGCCTTCCAACTCGCGAAGGCAGACCACAAGCTGGTGCGCTTCTACCTGCCGCTGGTGCCGGACGATCCCGAACAGCCTGTCTGGTCCGTCATCCGCAAGCTCGCGGACAAGATCGGCGAGGGCGTCACCACCCACATGCGGGCCATCGCCAAGGAAAACCCGCTCCTGCAGGGCATCATCGACCGCATCGACTTCAACGCCACCACCCACGGCCAGCGTGACCTGGATGACGACCGCCTCTCCAACCTAATCGAGGCCGACATCTATGGCAGGAACTACGAATACACCTATAGTTAAGCATTTAGTAAGTGAAGTAATGAATACCACATTAAATGGAATGTCGTGAACTGGAAAGCAGTACTAACAGAAGCAAATAAACAGGTCAAAATGGGAGGGAGTACCAATTCCAATTCCTCCACTCGCTGAACAACATCGCATTGTTGTCAAGGTTGATGAACTGATGGTCCTCTGCGATCAGGTTGAGGCGCATATCAAAGCCAAATCGGATACAGCTACCCGCTACGCTGAAGCAATAGTACAACAGATTGCAGCGGCCTAGCTGCAGATAGGATCTAAGCCATGGAAGCAGAACCCAACACAATAGACCAGGAAACCACGGATCAGTCCCCCGCACTCAAGGCGCTGGAAAACCTGCGTATGCGGCTATTGGATCTGACGGCGCGTAATCGTCTGATCAATTTCCGTCACACCAAGCGCGGCAGCCTGCGAATCATCGATGAGCTGCCTGATCAGCTGGTGGAAACATTGCTCGCCGAAAAAGAGATGCGTTTCCTGCCGATACCCGAACCGACCCGAGATGAACTGATCGCAGTGGGTTATCTCGAAATAGATGAAGTGACCCAGCAGGAGGTACGGCTACTCAAGGATCCCACTGCTGAAGAGTGGGCGAAGCATTTGGGGCTGTCAACTGCCTACAATGTACCGGAACCGGACGTAGATGAACTGCATGACAAACATGCCGATGCGTCTATCCAGACACTCCTCTACCCTTATGAGATGGAGGCCCGCCTAAAGAACCTGTTTCAAACCGCGGAGTCGGCAATACAGGAGATGGGCGCCAACATTCTCTATCTTGCCTTCGGCTTTCTGGAATGGTTCGACAGTAACAATGAGAATGCGCGTATCGCGCCACTGTTTCTGGTCCCGGTGCGTCTGCACAAAGGCCGTTTAAATCGCCAAACCAAGACCTACGAATACACCCTGACTTACTCCGGCGAAGACATCATCCCCAATCTCTCGCTCAGGGAGAAACTCCGCGCCGACTTCGCCATGGCCCTGCCGGACCTGGATGAGAGCACTGTGCCAGAAGACTATCTCAATGAGGTGAAGGCGCTGATCGGGGAGAACCAGCCGCGTTGGCAGGTGCGCCGGTATATCACAATGGCGCTGCTCAACTTCAGCAAATTGTTGATGTATCTCGATCTCGATCCTTCAAGCTGGCCGAAGGATGCGAACATCACTAACCACCCAGTGGTAACGCGCTTTCTGGCCGGTTACGACGAGGACCAAGAGCCCGATGTGGCGTCAGATGGCGATTTGGGCTTTGGTGAGGAGTATCTCATCGATGAGATGGATGACGTTCACGCCAAATACCCGCTGATCGATGATGCCGACAGCTCACAACACAGCGCCCTGATCGATGCGGTGAATGGTAAAGACCTGGTAATCGAGGGTCCTCCAGGCACAGGCAAATCCCAAACCATCACCAATCTGATCGCAGCCGCCATGGCGCAGGGCAAGCGTGTGCTCTTTGTTGCCGAAAAGCTGGCTGCTTTGGAGGTGGTGAGCAGCAGATTGGATAGAGTGGGACTGGGTGAATTCTGCCTGGAGCTTCATAGCCATAAATCCCAGAAACGCAAGGTGCTGGATGAGGTGGATGAGCGCCTCAAAAAACATGGGCATTATCGAAGACCAAAGGATATCGAAGTCGATATCGCGCGCTATGAGGAACTCAAGGAGACTCTGAAGGACCACGCCGAACGGATCAATCGTCCCTGGAAGAACACGGGAAAGTCGTTGCATCAGATCTTCATGGCAGCGACCCGCTATCGCAATGAAATGGGAATTAATCCCGACAGGCTCCACCCTGAGGGATATGACGGCGACAACTATGATGCAGCTACCCAGCGCCGTAATGAGGATCAAGTCGAGGCCTATCGAAAGGTCTATCAGGGCGTAACCAATCAGCTTAACGATGATGCCGCATTGCAGGAACACCCCTGGTACGGTGTACGCAATGCTGATTTGCAAATATTTGATTTGGATAACGTCAAGGTGGCGTTAAAAGAGTGGCAGGACTCGCTCAATCATGTGGTGGAGGAACGAGCTGAGGTCGCCAAGGAGCTCGGTTGTGATCTCAATGAACTTGACGAGACCCTGGGTGGAATCTCGAAACTGTTGACTGATCTGGAACGCCTACCAGCCCTTAACGGCAATGAACTGTTGGATCGTCTCCCCGTTTTACGGGGTGGTGTACTGGTAAAGACACAACGCTATCGCAAGCTGTTTGTGGAAATTCAGGCGCTGTATGCATCACTGGCCAAGAAAATCGGACCGGAGGTGTTGCAGGATCTATCCATCGTCGACGAGCTACTAACAGGTAGTGAACAACTGAAACAGCTTGTCGGCAATACGGTGGAGCTAGGCGCTCTGGCGGAGGCAATCAATTGTCTGACAGCAATCCAGGATCTGCTTAGCGAATTGGACGAGCCACTGAATGGAATTTTAGATGCCCTAGGGGGTAGTGCTGCCAAGTATTTAGCCATTAGCGAAGCGGGGCTTTCTGAATTCAAGACTGTCATTCAATTGATATCCAGCCTGAGTCCCGCCCATTGGAAGCATCGGGATGTACTGTTCGATAATGAAGAGTTGGATGAGTTATTACCCAATTTGCGACAGGAGCTTGAACATTTACAGCCTTTGCATGCTGACCTGGAAGGTGTATTTCAGCTTGACGGCTTACCCGGTGAAAATGAGATCCAGCGATTAATGGATACTCTTGATGCCGGTGGTGCTTTCCGTTGGTTCAAAGGAGGCTGGCGTACTGCACGTAAGCAGGTACTGAGCCATGCAGTGAGTAACCAGATTAAATTCTCCAATTTACAACCATTACTGGGAGAATGGGGGGAGTATGCCGAGCGGCGGCGTATATTTCAGGAGAACAAAGGCTATCGAGAGGCCTTGGGCGATAATTTACAAGGCTTGGATACCGACATGGCGGCGTTGGAAGCACTGCGTGGTTGGTACAGGCAGGTACGCCAGGAATACGGTATTGGCTTTGGCCAAAAGGTTTTTCTCGGTGATGCCATACTGGACTTCCCTGCTGGAGTTGCCCGTGCTGTGCGCTCCCTGTCTGAGCGTGGGGTACAACAACAGCTGACCGATTTGGAGGATGATCTTGAAAGCCTTAAGGCGGTCTTCTCGCCTGTTGCTGATCTGCAAGACAGCTCTACCTTATTGGTTGGCGAGAACGGTGTCATTCCTGGTCTATTGGCATCACTCGATGATGCATTAAGCAGCTGTGGCCCCTTGGTCAGTGATAACGAGCTCTCTATGGCGGAATTGGCTGACCGGATAGAACAGCTCGATAGCCTGAGACATGCGGTCGTTAAGTGGAAAAAGGCAGATTTCGATAGAAAACTGTTCCAAGGCCGCATCGGACTAGAGGTGGGATTGAACACTGATAACGCTGCCGGGTTGTCTGTACTGAGCAATACATTGGATGCCGCCACTTGTTTGGAACATGAGATTTCTGATCAAACGGTTCTCCGGCACATTTACGAGCAACCCACAGTCGAGACATTTAATGCGTTATCGGTTCTCTCATCCAGGCTACATACAGCTGTCGATTCTCAGTCGGCCAGTTTCGATGGGTTTAAACAGTTGGTGGCACTGGATTCCAGCGCTTGGATGAATCAGTCTGGTGATCATATTGATAAGCTGATCGCCAGAAACCAGTTGGCCTATGACAATGGTACTACGCTGCAGAACTGGCTTGATTATGTTCGGGTTAGGGATCAACTTGAATCGATGGGCCTGGACAGATTAGCCAATTGCGTAGAACAGGGCCATATAGATATTGAACAAGTTGAGATTGCCTTTCAAGCCGGAATTTTCGATGTCCTATCCCGTGAGATATTGAGAACTGATCCTGTGCTTGGGCGTTTTTCTGGTCACACACAGGAAGCCATCCAGGATAAATTCAAGGAATATGACAATCGCCTCAAACGACTACAGTGCGAGCAAATTGCCTGGCAGATTGATCGAAACAACCAAATTCCAACAGGAAATCTGGGTGCGCGTGTCAGTGAACGTACCGAACGGGTATTGTTGGAGCATGAGTGCAGTAAGAAGAAACGACACATCCCTATCAGGCAATTATTGCATAGAGCCGGTAGTGCATTAGTAGCTCTGAAACCCTGTTTCATGATGGGACCTATGTCTGTGGCCAAGTATTTAGCGCCGGGTCAGGTTGATTTTGACCTGGTTGTCATGGATGAAGCCTCACAGATCAAACCGCAAGATGCCCTGGGATCTGTGGCTCGTGGTGCACAGCTAGTGGTTGTGGGTGACCCCAAGCAGCTGCCTCCAACCAGCTTCTTCGACCGTGTTGTCGATGATGATGAAGATGATCCGACAGCCATTGAAGAGTCAGAAAGTATTCTGGATGCCACGCTTCCGATGTTCCCCGCAAGGCGACTGCGCTGGCACTACCGCTCGCAACACGAAAGTTTGATAGCTTTTTCCAATCACTCATTCTACGAGGGTGATCTGGTGCTTTTTCCATCCCCACATAAGAAAACCGATAATTTCGGTGTTCAGTACTCAAGAGTATCTCGCGGATGTTTTGTAAACAGACGAAACATGGAAGAGGCAAAGATAATTTCGGAGGCTGTTCGCGAGCACTTCAGACATCGGCCTGATGAGTCATTGGGGGTGGTTGCGATGAGTGCTGAACAGCGACTACAGATTGAGCACGCAATTGAGACGCTTGCGAAAGATGATGCGGTTTTCCAGGAATGCTTGGATAAGGATTCACTTAGACAGGAGCCCATATTTATCAAGAATTTGGAGAACGTTCAAGGTGACGAACGTGATGTAATCTTTATATCCATGACCTATGGTCCACAAGAACCTGGGGGTAAGGTTTATCAGCGCTTTGGTCCCATAAATTCTGATGTAGGTTGGCGTCGGCTGAATGTGCTTTTTACCCGTTCGAAAAAAAGAATGCACATTTTCAGCTCCATGGGGACGGATGACATTGTCATCGGCTCAGGTTCTAAACGAGGTGTAAAGGCGCTTCGTGATTTTCTCGGATATTGTGAAACTGGAATTCTCCATAAAACAGCAAGAGAAACGGGGAAGGAACCCGATAGCGATTTCGAGATCGCGGTGATGGCTGCACTGCGCAATGAAGGATTTGAATGTGTTCCCCAAGTGGGTGTTGCCGGATTCTTTATTGATGTAGCGGTAGTTGATCCTGGGAATTCGGGACGTTATCTGATGGGCATAGAATGTGATGGCGCCACCTATCATTCTGCAAAATCGGCACGGGATCGGGATCGGTTACGTCAAACAATCCTCGAACGTCTAGGTTGGCGAATACAACGGATATGGTCAACTGACTGGTTCAAAAATCCACATGCTGAACTTCAGCCCATTATTAGGGAGTTAAATGCGCTCAAAACAGAACGTGTAGAAACTTATCAAGCGGAAGAAGAATCTGAAGTTGATGAGATCAAAGAGATTATTGAGGATATCGAAGAGCAGGAAGCTGTCACCGAACATTACATATCTGATGAAGTCGGGCTTAGAGAAAAACTGATTGAGTTTGATGAGGAGATAATTAGAAAAGCACAGCCGGATACGCCTGACAATCAACGCCTGCTCCGTCCCGCCATATTGGAAGCCATTCTGGAATATATGCCGACCAGCAGATCAGAATTTCTTGAGTACATTCCCAACTATCTGAGGCAATCCACTTCTGCTAATGAAGGCCAATATCTTGATCAGATTTTTGAGATGATTAATGCCTCCTTGGAAAATCCATAATAGAAAGTAGGTAGTTGTTCATGCCCAACGATGTTGGTATCTGATTCGCAGGAGGTTCACTTTAAAAATATCACTATGAATGCAGGTCTATCCTTGTATTAAACAGAATTAGAGGTGTTAAGAACGTGTCACAGACATTGCGGTAGTATTCATTATGTAGACTGCCGACATGTGGGAAAGCGATGACTGTACCCCTGACAGGTAGCTGGATAGAGTGTGGTTCTGGGCATTATTTGCCTAACGAAAGATGCGTTCGCGCCTTGTGATAGTAAGAAATGTAGACTCAAAGAGTGAGTTTCAGTTACGACTCATTTAAAAGATTACATGATCGAGACACACGTGGAGTATTGATCCGATCAGCCGTTCTACTAATGGGTTTTTCCAGGGTGAGCGTAAGGCACACTGTATTGGTATTCGAGGTTCAAGTAAAAGGCTAGATCGACAGCCTGATACTGAATTTACTTAAAGTGCTGAATAATCCAGCTATTCAGTCAGTCGTCATAATTCCGAATGCTGAATGGATCGATAAGATTAAAAAGTATGACGCATGGGTGCGGGGATAGAAGTATTGGGATTCCCATCGGGTCTTTGATGGACATGAGGCAATGGAATCAAACGCAGAGATAAAAAGTTTAGGAGTTCGTGCCGATAATAAGCTGGTAAAGAAAATCTAAATTCTACAGCTCAGGAGAAATACCAGTAAGGATGGCTAACCTGATCCCCTCACTCAATAGCTGTGTGGGCCGCATGCAAGCCGGTGAAAAGCGCTTCGCCTGGCGTATTGGAACACACCTGGAAGACGATTATCTCTGCTGGTATGAGATGCCGGTAGGCAAAAGGCAGCGCTACTCGGATTTCATTATTCTACATCCCTTGCGTGGGTTACTGTTGTTGGAGGTCAAGGACTGGAAACTCGATACGATCCAGAAGATTGACGCGATGACGGCCACCATCATTACTCCGCGGGGCCTCAAGACTGTCAGCAATCCGCTGCAACAGGTGCGCCAGTGTACCTATCAGCTACTCAAGCGCCTGGAGAAAGATCCGCAGTTGATGATTCATTCAGGCCGCTATCAGGGGCATCTTGTTTTTCCCTACGGCTACGGCGTGGTGCTGAGCAACATTACCCGCAAGCAGTTCGAGTCCACGGATCTGGGTGAGGTGCTTCCGGAACATCAGACCATCTGCAAAGACGAAATGGTCGAGAGCGTGGATCCGGAAGCCTTCCAGGAGCGCTTGTGGAATATGTTCAATGTACAGTTCCCCACACCATTGACGCTTCCACAGATCGATCGCATCCGTTGGCACTTGTTCCCCGAGGTTCGAATCAATTCCGGTGATCAGGGCAGCCTGTTCCCAACTGAGCCGGATGAAGAGAGCGTCGACACGCTACTGCCGGATATTGTCAAAGTCATGGACATGCAGCAGGAGTTGCTGTCCCGCAGTCTCGGGGAAGGGCACCGGGTGATTCACGGTGTGGCCGGATCGGGTAAGACACTGATACTGGGTTATCGCTGCCTCTATCTCGCCAAGACTCCTGCATAAACCCATTCTTGTGCTTTGCTACAACATCACCTTAGCGGCGAGGCTGCGTGAGCTGATGGTCGAGCGTGGCATCAGCGACAAAGTGAACGTCTATCACTTTCATGACTGGTGTGGCGAGCAGCTACGGACTTTCCATGTTGACCGGCCAACACCAGGTGACGGCTATATCGGCAGGCTTGTTAAGGCTGTCATCACGGCAGCAGAGAAGGCTGCGATACCCAAGGCGCAGTATGGAGCGGTCATGATCGATGAGGGCCATGACTTCGAGCCAGATTGGTTGAAGTTGGTGGTCAATATGGTTGATCCGGAGACCAATTCACTGCTGTTGCTGTATGACGATGCACAGTCGATCTACAGCAAGAACTCGCAACTGGACTTTAGCTCTGTCAAGCGTCGGGGTTCAGGCCCGTGGGCGCACCACCGTGCTGAAACTGAACTATCGAAACACCGATGAGATCCTGGGTTTTGCTTACCGGTTCGCCTGTCGGTATCTCAGTCCTGATGATAAAGACGAAGATCATGTACCGCTGGTGGTGCCGGAATCCGCCGGCAGGCATGGAACTCAGCCCGCGGTGAAGACCTTTGAGAGCTATGAGCAGGAGGCCCGCTACATTGCGCATATCTTCCATCGCCTACACGACGAACAGGGCATCTCCTGGTCCGACATGTGTGTCACTTATCGTAATAACTGGATGGGTGAGAAGTTGCACAAGGCGTTTCTCGTCTGAGGGCGTGCCGAGTCGCTGGCTAGGGAATGCAAAGGCGAAGAAGCACTTCAAGCCAGGTGAAGACAGTGTGAAGCTAATGACGATGCACAGCAGCAAGGGACTGGAATTCCCAGTCGTAGCCGTTTCCGGTGTGGGCTATATGCCGGTAGAGAGTGCCGACAAGGTCGCAGAGGCGAAGCTGTTGTACGTCGCAATGACGCGCTCAACCGAAAAGCTGCTCTTGACCAGTCATCGTGAGACGGAATTTCTTGCCCAGCTCAAGGATTCTGGAGCCGCAGGCAACTCGAACAAAGCGGCAGCCATTTCTGCGTAGTAAAATTGGGTTTTGTTCAATTGCTCATCGTTGCTTGTTGTTCATTGAATGCCGATGACATCATCAATTACATAGACAGACCTACTGAATACCATCAACTGACAGGTGAGTTACTTTATCGGCTCAATACATTCGGCATCATCATTTCTGGGATTGTTGACCCGCCGACTCACAGGGTATAGATCTGTCTGTTGTTCGGGATAGGGTTTGAGTAGGGATTTGAGTTGCGCAGTGTCCGAGGTCTCAGGATCGAGCCAGAGTGCAAAATCACTGGGTTGGAGTATCACCGGCATGCGGTCATGGACCGGTGCGACAACAGCATTCGCCTCAGTGACCAGGATGGTGCAGGAATCGATACTCTCTCCAGTACTGTCTTGCCAGTGTTCATACAATCCTGCAAAGGCGAACAGCTTGGACTCCTTGGGATGGATGCAATAGGGCTGCTTGCCGTCCTTGCCCGGCACCCACTCGAAAAATCCGCTTGCGGGTATCAGACAACGGCGGTGTTTGAAGGCTGCTCTGAATGCTGGTTTAGTTCAACAGTCTCTGCCCGGGCATTGATGGTGCGGTAGCCGATCTTTTTATCTTTGGCCCAGAATGGAATCAAGCCCCAGTGGAGACTCATCCATTCACGGCCCTGTTCGCCAACCCGAATGGCAGTGACATCCTGTGAGGGTGCGATGTTATAGCGGGGTGTCAGGCTGGGTAGTGTTGGCAGATCAAAATAATCTGCCAGCTCATCCGCTTGTACATCCAGATAGAATCGTCCGCACATCGGATTATCTCTTAAAACAGACTGTCATGATCTGAAGTCTCCGCTGATTTGCCCCTGATTGTCGATTGGATGACTGGGTCATGCAACTTTCGATTGAGTCTTTCCAGACGATGGGATCGAGCATGACTGACGGGTAACTGTTCACCGTAGTGTTTGGCCAAGACCAGATCCTTACGGATATGTTCATGATACTTGGCCAGGCGTTCGATCGAATCCGCACATCCACCGGCAGCGAGCTCTTCCCACAACTTAACCGCCAGCGCCCAGTCGCCGGCACGTCTGGCGAGAGTCCCCAACAGCCGTTTACCGTCATTGCAGAGCCTGTCGCTATGAGACAAGAGTAGCTCAAGGGCCCGCCTTTCATCGGTTTCCGACAACCAGCGGGCGAGGGCATGCAGATCCACCTCAAAGGCCTGGGGTTGTTCGATGGCCTGTGCCAAAGCGCTATGGGCCGCGACCAGTGAGAGGATATCCTGCTGATTATGCGCCACCACCCTGATCAGTTTCTCTGCCCATCCATGGCGAATGTAATCGAACCAGGCGGCAGGTGCCTGGGCGCCAGGTAGATCATCGACGCGATGAAAGCCGAGCAGGTTGGTTTCCAGCGTGGTCAAGCGGCAATCCGCCCAGCGTTTGCTGAACAGGCGGCGTACGGGATGTAAGAGATCCAGATGGGGCAATCCCTCGAAGGGATGCGTTAAGCCCTGCATGCGAAAACGGCTGATTAGCAGGGGCAGGTCGTAACTCTTGCCGTTGTAGCTGACCAAGCTTGTCCATTGGTGACAGGGCTTCTGCAAAGGCCGAGAGCAATCCTGCTTCACCTGAAAACCGGGTGAGCAGAAACTGGTGGAGTTTGATTTCTGATTCATCGACCGTCGCGATGCCGATCAAAAAGATCATCGTCCCGCTGCCACCCGACAAACCGGTGGTTTCCGTGTCGAGATAGACAGAACGTCGATTGTCAGTTTCGGTCTCCCCGGGTAAGCATGGGATGCTGATGACAATCGGCCAGATTAATCCTGCCGAGTTTCCCGCTCAGCGGGAAGCGTCGGTGAATCCGTATGACGCCCTCTGCAATCAAGCGGCCGTCGAGCCGGCTCGCCAGCTTCTCGTCAGACAAACGGGAAACCTGCAGAGGAGGTTGGCTGTGTAATCTTTCCGTCTTGATCTTCGCCAGACGCGAGTGCAGATCCGAAACTTCAGGGCGGGTGGCGGGTGCAGGCAAACCACTGCCTGTCTGCGTCTGCAACCGCGCCAGTCGGTCTTTAAGCGGCATGACCGGTAAGCAACGCCAATACCTGTAACGCCACCTGCTTTGGCGAGTAGCCGCGCACCTCGTCACTGGCCAGGATCGGACCGATACAACTGGGACAGCCCTGGGCGCATTCGCAGGCACTGACCAGTTGCTGCGCATCGGTGATGATGGCAGCCCGGCTCTCATAGAGCGGTGCGGTGATGCCGATCCCTCCCGGATAGTTGTCATACAGGAACAGGGTGGGTGTGAACTGTTGCAGCTGTGTCGGGTCCATCGCCTCACCTTCGGTATTGCACAGCTGACCCCGACCACTGGCGCCCACGGTGGCAAACCAGCGGGCATTGCCATCCCCCACGGCACGACCGATATCCCGAGGCTCCGAGAGCATGCGCATGGCGGCGATGATGTGCAGGGCATAACCGGCACCCAGAAAACCATCCAGCGCCTGCTGTCTGGAGGGGAAGGCGGCATCCAGGGTCTCCGGATTGACCTGCCACCACACGGCAGTGGTGTGCATCTCCTGGTCGGGCAGGGCGATCTTGCCATAGCCCACATTCTCGTGGCTGTAGTAGCGGATCTTCTTGAAGCCCGCGATGCGTCGGACCAGATGGACTTCACCCTGTGCCACGGCATGCTCTGATTGCTGGTCTTCTTCGAAACGCTCCAGGATCTTCAGCCGGGTATAGTCGATGGCATCGGTGTAGTAGTCGGCCCGGGTACGGGTGACGAAGGCCTTACGGCCTTCCCAGTCGAGTCTCTCCACCTGGTAGGGGGCCGACTGGATCATATAGATCGCCCCTGGATAGATCGTCATGGGGGCGGAGCTGTAATCGACCTCCGCAATCACCTGCTTGGCGCCACCCGTGGTATCGATCACCACGAAGTTACCTTCGGCCACTGAGCGCAGACTGACACTGTTGGCGGGATAACTATCGGTCATCCAGTGCCACTGCTCACCTTCCCGGTGCAGGAGGCCCTGCTCTTCGAGATAGGCGAGCATCTCGGCCAGCTCCTCCTTGCCAAAGGATTCACCCTCTCTGAACGGCAGTTCAAAGGCGGCACAGCGGATGTGGTCCAGCAGGATCAACAGCTGATCCGGATCGATGCGGGCCTGTTCCGGTGAAGCGCCGAGAAAGAAATCCGGATTACGGATGATGTACTGGTCCAGAGGCAGGCTACTGGCCACCAGCACACCCACCGCGGTTCGTTGTCGTCGTCCAGCCCGGCCCAGACGCTGCCAGGTACCGGCGATAGTGCCGGGATAGCCGTTCAGGACGCAGAGATCCAGGGAGCCGATATCCACCCCCAGTTCCAGGGCTGAGGTCGAGACCACACAGTCCAGCTGACCTTCCCGCAGCCGTTTCTCCATGGCCCGGCGTTCGGTGGGTAGATAACCCCCGCGATAGGCCGCGACCCGTGCCGGGTAGCGGGGGTCTTTGTCGAAGGCATCCTTCAGATACTTGGTCAGCACCTCGACCATCAGTCGAGACTGAGCAAACACAATGCTCTTGAGCCCGCGCTTGATCCCCAGTTTGGTGATACGGGTGGTCTGGGAACGGGCCGAGGCGCGAATCCCTAAGTCGGGATTCACCACCGGTGGATTCCACAACAGCAGATGTTTTGCCCCCTGGGGTGCGCCACTCTCGGTAATGGCGGCCACATCATGCCCTGTCAGCTCAGTGGCCAGTTCTGCCGGATTGGCGATGGTGGCGGAACAGAGAATGACTAGCGGCTCTGATCCATAGAAACGGCAGATGCGTCTGAGACGCCGTAAAACATTGGCGACATGGGAGCCGAACACGCCCCGATAGGTATGCATCTCATCGATCACCACAAAACGCAGCCCCTCGAAGAACTGGGCCCACTTGGTGTGATGGGGCAGGATGCCCTGGTGCAGCATGTCCGGATTGGTGACCACGATATCCCCCCGGGTCCTGACCGCCTTGCGGGCATCGCCAGGGGTATCGCCATCAAAGGTGAAGGCGCGTATCCCCAAGCGTACCGGCCTCATTCAAAGCGCTCAGCTCCGCCACCTGATCCTGCGCCAGGGCCTTGGTGGGGAAGAGATAGAGGGCCTTGGTCTGTTCCTGGAGTGCTGCCTGCAACACCGGCAGGTTGTAACAGAGGGTCTTGCCCGAGGCAGTGGGGGTGACGATGACGGTGTGCTGACCGGCCTGGACCGATTCCCAGGCAGCGGCCTGGTGGGTATAGAGCTGGGTAATCCCCCGGTGATGTAGCGCATCAACCAGTCGAGCATCCAGTCCAGAAGGGAAGGGGCGATACTGTCCCGATTTGGCGGGAATCACCAGTTCGCCGGTGATACGCGCCGCATACTGGGCACGCAGTTGAGCCGCCATTGCATCGGCGGGGTCCTGTGGAGTGACCAGAGGCGGGGAGGCAATGGATTCGGCGGGTGTGCTCATGGGCTGTTCTCTATCGGTTCTCTTTGTGTAGAATAGAGAACAACAGGAGAACAAATCAAGGGCAATCATGAAACTGACCCGGCGCCAGCAAGAGATCTATGACACCCTGCGTGACAACCTCGACCACTTTGATCACCCGCCAACCTATGATGAGCTCTGCCAGCTGCTGGGGCTCAGCTCCAGGGGTTCACTGCATAAACATATCCAGGCGCTGATTCAGGCGGGTTTGATAGAACCCATGGAAGGATTGCAGCGAGGGATACGCCTGGTAGAGCAAAGCACAGCAGAGGAGGGCATTCCTTACCTGGGTCGTATCGCAGCCGGCAAGCCCATCGAGGCCATCTCGAATGCAGCATTGATGAAGGTCCCTGATGAATTCCTCGGAACAAAACCTTGTTATGTGTTGCAAGTGTCCGGTGACTCGATGATCGAAGAGGGCATCTTCGATGGGGACTATGTGGTCATCGAACAGCAGGATACCGCAAGCAATGGAGAGATCGTCGTGGCCCTGGTCAACAATGAAGAGGCGACGCTGAAAAAAATAGAACAAAAACCCGGCAAGGTGATTCTCTACCCCGCGAATTCCGAGATGGCCGCGATGATCTACTCACCGGATGAGATCCAGATCCAGGGTGTGCTCAGAGGTTTGTTAAGGAGTTATCGTTGAATTGAAAACGCTCTATTTGCTGTATTGCCAATGTAGGCGAACATATAAAAAGTTGCTTAGATATATCACTGAATCTCACGTCGCATTACATATACGCATAAGCCAGAACAATCTATTACAGACGACTCCGGCAAATATGCGGCAAGAGATTATGTGAATCGTCACATTGGACTTGTTTTTATTTTGGAACCAATACGGTATGGCAATACCAGAGGTGGCAAGTACTTGGTTGGATACTAGGTAATCGGTGATGGTTGTGTTTAATAGTTGTGGGAGGAAAACGATCAAATCCTTCATGGGGAAACTGGAGTAGGGCAGACCATTATTAGGCGCAAGGCCAACTAAGCGTCTATTTTCAAGAGATAAGTAAGAGTTCGCCAGAGACACGGTCACCTGTGGAGCTACTCTCGCGTACTCTCTTTGTATTGGAGTACTCGACAATAGCCGCATGGGTATTTTGACCAGGCGGGTAGAAGCCGAAATCCAGGTCGGGTTGATCGAGCTGGAACTGGGCATGCAGCAGGGCGATGAATTTTTGTCGCTTGTCGTCTTTAGTGGCCATGGGTCAGGGTCCTGGTGATTCAGCGCGATTCCGTCACGCCGGATAATCATCGAATTCGTTACTGTCGCGCGTGAGTAGCGTGAGGAACTTGGGATGCAGAAAAAGTTTTTCCCGCCCCACCTTGTGTTCTTCGAGCACGCCGATGTCGCAGAGCTGTTTGAGATAGACGGAAGCCGTCTGCCGCTTGGCGATGCCGCTGTCTACCAGATTGGCGATGCGGCAATACGGTTGAACGAAGAGCTGCTCGACGAGCTCGTGAGTGTAGATGTTGCTGGCCTGCCGTTGCACATGCTGGACCGTGTGTTCGAGCAGCGCCTGCGCGGCGCGGACTTTGTTGCTGGTCCAGGTCGATGTCTCGCGGATTGCTTCGAGCATGTACAGGGTCCATTCCTCCCATCGCTCTGCGGTGGTCACATCGAGCAAGAGGCGGTAGTAGTCGCGCTTGGTCCGGTTGATATGGCCGGACAGGTAGAGCGTCGGTTGATTGAGCAGGTCGCGTTCGACGAGATAGAGCAGGTTGAGTATGCGACCGGTTCTGCCGTTGCCGTCAGTGAACGGATGGATGACCTCGAACTGATAGTGCCCTGTGGCCATGCGCACCAGCGGGTCGATGTCGTCGTCGGCATGCAAGAACGCTTCCCAGTTGACGAGTTTTTCGCGCAGCAGTGCTTCGCCTTCGGGTGGGGTGTAAATGACCTCGCCGGTGCGATCGTTGACCAGCTGGGTGCCGGGCGTGCGGCGGACGTCCAGCTTAATGTCTTTGATGATGCCGCAGACTTCGACGGCCAAATTGGTGTTCAAGGGGCGTTGGGCCAGTCGCCGTTACCCGTGGTAGAGGGCGGTGCGGTAACGCAATGCCTCTTTCGTCGCCGGGTCTAGCTGATGGTTACCGGTTTCGGCGAACCGGAACAGCCGGTCCGACGTGGTGACGATGTTCTCGATCTCGGAACTGGCCTGTGCTTCGAGCAGCGGTATGGCGTTGATCAGCACCGTCGGGTTGGGCAGACTCTCGCCGAGCTGCTTGAGTTCAGCGAGTTCGGCGCGTGCCTCGATGCACAATTTCAGGACGGCGCGGGTTTCCAGCTCTGCTTTCGGCGGCAGAGGGGGAAGTTCGTTGTAGGGCGCTGTCGGGGAAAATGCCATATGTCGATTATTTCTGCGTTCCTCGACATATTGCGAAAACGTGTCGATGTGTTAGATACATTGATTGAATATGTCGAACGAAGACTAAATTTTCGACATATTATACAATTTCCCATCGGATTCGGAAGAGAAAATGAACGAGGGTCTTCTGTTTCAGGCGCCGTTCGAGTGCCTCGATGAGCTGGTCCCGCTTCGATTCGATCTCGTCTTCCACGTCGAAGATCTCCTGTCGCTGACGGCGCTGGCGGCTTCGAGGTTCTTGATCTCTTCCTGTAGGGTCTTCTGCTCTTCGACCCGTTCGGCGAGGCGAGCACGGCGCTTGGTGTCCTTGAGTCGGGTGTGGTCCGCAAATATTCCCCGACTGCACATTTTTGCTGGTTTGAGGATGTGAATTAGCCAAGCATTGATGGGTCGGTGTATGCTGAGGGTATGGACATTATTTCTCCCATCTTCAAGACGTTATACGAGATTGCCCGTCTCGTTCGTACACTCTTCACCAGCGGCGTGCATTTTATTGCCTTATGTGCGCATCCCGTACTGCCTTGGCGGCTGAGAATCTATTCCTCCGAAAGCAACTTACCTTTTATCAAGAGCGTAAAATCGCACCGCGACGCTTCGACAACGTATCCCGATTTATACTGGTGCTACTCTCACGCGTATTCGCGTGGAAGGGTGCTTTGGTGAATGTCACACCAAAAACATTCATCGGCTGGCATCGTCACAGGGCTTTCGGCTGTTCTGGCGATGGAAGTCACGGCCAGGCCGGCCACCGATACCGACGGAACTACGCGCACTCATCCGAAAGATGGCGCGAGGTAATATTGGATGGGGAGAGGAGCGTATCGCCAATGAACTCTTGCTCAAACTCGGGATCCAGATTTCACCGCGCACATTCGAAAGTACATGCCAAAACGCCCAAAGGGACAACCGCGTGGTGATCAGCGCTGGTCCACCTTCGTGGCCAATCATGCCAAGGCAATCGTTGCCTGTGATTTTCTGACCGTGGTTACAGCGACATTCAAGTTTCTCTATGTGTTTGTAATCATAGAGATTGAAACGCGAAAACTGATACATGCCAATGTCACCGATCACCCAACGGCGGCATGGACACTGCAACAGCTTCGCGAAGCGATCCCATCGGATCATACCTATCGGTTCCTCATTCATGATCGCGACGGTATCTTTTCTGCCGATTTGGATAAATCCATTCGAAACCTGGGATTACGTGTTCTCAAAAGTCCTTATCGGAGTCCTCTCGCAAATTGCTTTTGCGAGCGGGTCATTGGGACCCTAAGGCGCGAGTGTCTAGACTACTTGATCCCATTGGGTCGATCGCACTTACATCGCATCGTGAAAGAATGGGCTTGTTATTACAACCAGTCGCGCCCGCATATGTCGCTGGGTCCTGGTATCCCGAGTCCACCAGAATACCTTCCCGCCCGACACCAATCGACGCGTCATCGAATCGCTGTAAACCAGCGGGTGAGTTCACACCCTGTGCTGAGTGGACTGCATAACGACTACCGGCTTGAGGCCGCTTGAACCTTTCAGTCTGGATCGCCCATGGCTAAACGACTCGAGCCACAGATCATGGAGCCGCTCACCGACGACGAGTTCGAGGAACTGGATGACTTGCTCCTCTCAGAGGATCTATCTGAAGAGTGCATGCTCGCCGTCACCCTCGAAGGTTTTCTCACGGCAATCGCGATTGGGCCGGTGACAGTGACACCAGAGCAGTGGTTGCCGCGTGTCTTTGGCGGTGACCCAGAAGATCCGATGCCGGAGATTTCTTCCATGAAGATCTTCAATCGGGTCGTGAGTCTCGTCATGCGGCTGTACAACTCGGTGATCATGATCTTTGAGATCGCGCCCGAGAAATTTATCCCAACCTTCTATATCCGCGAGGTGGAAGGCAAGACCTACACGATTGTCGATGAATGGTGCAGTGGATTTCTGCAGGGGATTGCCTTAACGGGCGATGCCTGGCAGCCGTTACTGGATGAGAAGCCAGGTATCTTGCGGCCCTTCCAGCTCTTTGCCACACCGGAAGGTTGGGCAGAACTGGATGCGGCGGAGGACGAGGCGGCGCTGCATGCGCAGTGGTCCAGCAAGATTGAACCGACGGTCCATGCCATACATGCTTATTGGTTACCTCATCAAGAAGGTTCTGGAAAAACCCTGACTTCGCCCCATTCCAAGAGATCCGCAGAAAAGTCAAAGGTGGGACGCAATGCGCCTTGCCCTTGTGGGAGCGGAAAGAAATACAAACATTGCTGTGG
Source organism: uncultured Gammaproteobacteria bacterium (assembly GCA_963797085.1). Lineage (GTDB taxonomy): Bacteria > Pseudomonadota > Gammaproteobacteria > Chromatiales > Chromatiaceae > JASJBU01. The sequence continues at coordinate 305,807 of CAWCOA010000004.1, read as the reverse complement.
TTCCGGACGTACATTGCATTGATCCCACTGCAGGAAATGCATGACGACTGGAGTCAGTAATCGCTGAATAACCTGGCGCGATAATAATTGCGGAGGACAGGGGCGAGCTTTCACATCAACCGACTCGTCAAAGAGAGCGACAAATGCGTCGATTTAAGTCGCCTGGGCAAGCCCAACGGTTTCTGTCTGTGCATGGAATCGTAAGCAATCTTTTTCGTGTTGGACGTCACTTACTTCGGGCGGAGAACTATCGTCTGTTTCGTGCACGAGCGTTTATCCAATGGCAGCAGGTGAGTTGTGCCTGATGGATTATCCAACCCAATCAGATCTTTCCTTTATCAATGTCGTGCTCACTAACCTGACAATACCGTTTCCCTTCATGTGCTTATGCAGCAAGTTCCCGCAGCACCTCGGGGCGAGTCTCGGCAATCTTCAGCAGAGTTTGCGCAGCACCGCTCGGTTGGCGACGGCCCTGTTCCCAATCTTGCAGGGTGCGCACGCTTACTCCTAGTAGTGTGGCGAACTGGGCCTGAGATAGTCCCACCTTGTAACGTGCCTGTGCCACGGGTGAATGAACCTTCCCCTTGCGATCCTTTTTCATTTGACGGACGGACTGCAATAGTTCCTCGCCGATGTTTCGATCGGCATCGCGTTTTTCCAGTGCTTTCTCACTCAGTGGCATCTTTGATCTCCTCTTTGATGGCCCGAAGTACATGGGCCGGGATATTTTCTCTGGCACTTTTGGAGTAGAGCAACAGCAGCCAGATTTCTCCATTGGAAAGTTGGTTGAAATAAATAACCCTGACCCCGCCACGCTTGCCGCTACCTGCACGTGACCAGCAGACTTTACGGATTCCACCTGAGGCCGGTATAACGTCACCGGCTTTGGGGTTCCCGGATAACCATGTAGCAAAGACTCCGCGCTCATCCTCTGTCCAATAATCCGCAGCCAGGCGGGAAAAGAGCGGGGTTTCAATAATGGTGTACACATTGTAAGTATATACGGCAAAGCCGTATATATATCAAGGTGAGTATCTGATGCTAAGACACAGGTTTATATAAAAAAACCGGTGCTCAAATGAGACCTAAAATTGACTGATTATTAGTAGTCGGTGGTGAGGATTATTATGGATTGGGCGCGCATATTGGTCTACATTATCTGTTGTTCAATCGATGAGGGTGTTTCCGACAACAGTCCTGCATAGTCCGACAATTTGAGCAACGAACGACGTCTTTGGGCGTAATAAAAACAATCACTTACATTTGCGGCCCTGTCTACGAACTAAGTGGTTGGAAATTGGAATAGCTTGCGTGAATTTTGCGTGAATGAGTTATGAGTCGTTATGCTTTGTCGTGCAAAATACGCAACGGGCGTACCGGTAACTTATTGAAAAATAATGACCATTAGTTTTCATGCTCCGACTCTTAATCCATTGGTCGAAGGTTCGAATCCTTCATGGCTCACCAAATTATATAATAAAAACAATAAGATAAGCGCTCTTTGGGCGCGTCTTTTTCTGGGTGTTTCCAGTGTAAGTACACTCTCGGTACGGTGCTGGATATTCTTCCTGGTTCTGAATAGTTCGTCTGTGTGTTGATCGTAACGTCCTCTGCTTTTTCGCTGGTCAAACGGGTGTTCTAACCTGTTTGTTACTGTGCGTATCTGTTCCTGAAAGATACACGGTGGTCAATAAATTAAAGGTCCACATGTCGTAACTGCCAATGCATCCAATAAGGTGCATTTAAACGTTTCTGTTGAATCGATCTTGCGGCATGCTATCTGGCGCCATTGATGGACCTGAACTTCTTTGCCATCAATAGACAACCCCGGCGATGCTGTATCTCTATCCAAAGTTTACCTTTGTTACTTCCCGTAAGGTGGCAGGCTGCTAGTCAGAGACAGACTGCGCCTTGGCTCTAAACATCCATTCGAAATCGAGCCGTCTGGGTTTATTGCCGGCTTCGGGGTATCCATGTGTAGCTACGGTAGTAATGCGGGCGAGGATCTTCCAGGTAATTCTGCTGATCATTGTAAGTGTCGATCACAAAGGCAACATCCATGACCGCGAAACCTCGGAGAAAGCTAGGTTCTTACCTATAGACTTCATTAGCGATGATCCCCAAAAAACGCAAGCCCAGTGACTTTTATATTAAAAAAGGTTCTGAGTATGCGGGTATAAGGCACATGATCGACTTTGGAGCAACTTGATGACTTCAGCCAAAGGCCTTCGAAATAGATAAGGATAATGAATTCGTCAATCTTTTTGACGTGCTTCTGTTTGTGGCATATGCTTTGACCTATGCACGATGATAGATGGTGATGACTATGAATTCTGAACGACATGTACGTCTATTTCGAAATGGCCGTAACCAGGCGTTGCGTATCCCTCGAGAGTTTGAGTTGGAGGGTGATGAAGCGATTATTCACAAAGAGGGCGACAGACTGATTGTAGAGCCGGTCAGGAAAGGCAGGCTGCTCGCCTTGCTTGCTACGCTGGAGCCACTTGACGAAACCTTTCCTGATGTGGATGAAACATTACTGCCACTCGATGACGTGGAGCTTTGAGTTTGATGCCCCATTTTCTATTGGATACCAAAATCCTGTCTGATTTGGTGCGTCACCCGCAAGGCGTCGTAGCAGAGAAGATTGCAGTGGAGGGTGAGAAAAACATTTGTACCAGTATCGTAGTGGCAGCTGAGCTGCATTTCGGTGCCAGCAAGCGTAACTCCGAGCGCTTAACTGCCCAAGTGGAAGCGATTCTCTCGGCATTGGAAATACTACCTCTGGAGGAACCGGTAGATCGACAGTATGGAAAACTGCGAACCCATCTGGAAAATCGGGGGGAAGTTATCGGACCGAATGATATGCTCATTGCTGCCCATGCCCTCGTGCTGGATTGTGTTGTGATAACAGCCAATGTTCGTGAGTTCTCCCGCGTACCCGGGCTAAAAGTAGAAAACTGGCTGGAAACCTAACTGTTTAGCGTTTATCCATCGTGCGCCTTTCAGCATGACGGTGGCGACTGCGGCCCGAACCGTGCTTGCGGGCATACTATTCACCTGAACAGAACACCTTCAACCCAGTGGCATCGATGACCACATGTCGGACCTGCTTTATCGGTACAGTCCACCCTGGCGTCAGTTCACCGTCGTGTAATTTGGTACGGGGAGTACAATGTCCATCAGCCGTACCCGCGATTCCAGGAATCTCTGGGGTCGCACGCAGGCTGAGATGGAAGACGGTCTTGATGATCAGTACGCATTCGATGGCGCTATCAGTTTAAATTCGAGGCCAACCTCGCCCCTCGGGCCCGTTCTGATTACACGAAGCCGACATCGCCTCCCTGTTGACTCAGATGGTGATACTGCCATGACGCAACAATGCGCGGTTGTAGGTCGACCAGTTTCGGACAGGATACCTGAAGACAAAGTCTGATTTCTGCATCAGCTCGGTCTGCCGAAGGGCCAAGAGGGCAGGGTGGTTTATATACAACAACGCCGTCACGATGGGGTCTTGTGGCTAATTTTGCGCTCAAATCTCTTGACTCTTCCTTAGTAATTGGCTATTAAAATGGTCATATAATTTCTTTGTGACTATTTTTGTGGTCATTATTGGTTAGATTGGTCAAATGGCGAAGGACAGGACATATTCGAGGTACACTCGTGAGGCGGGAGCCTTGTTGGGTAAGCAGGTGCGGCTGGGGCGCAAGCAGCGCAAGTGGACCGAGCATGAACTCGCCGAGCGGGCAGGTATCTCGCGGGCGACACTGCAGAAGATCGAAAAAGGCGATCTGAGCGTGGCCATCGGGCTCGTGTTTGAAGTTGCTGCTCTGGTCGGTGTCAAATTATTCGATGAGGACCGCTCATCGCTTTTAGGTCATCTTGCCCGTATCGATGACAAACTCGCTGTGCTGCCTAGTGCCGTGCGCAAGAGCAGCAAGATAGTAGACGATGACTTCTAACCGACCTTATAGCGAAGCCTTTGTCTGGATATGGCTGCCCGGTGAAACCGAACCGGTTGTGGCGGGCAAGTTGACCGTCGAAGGCGATCAGTTGATCTTCAATTACGGTAAGAGCTATCTGGCGCGGGAAAGCGCCATTGCCCTCTATGATCCCGAGTTGCCGCTGCTGGTGGGAGCCATTCCTTTGCTGCCAGGCTTGAACATGCCGGGCTGTATCCGCGATGCCTCTCCCGATGCCTGGGGGCGGCGCGTCCTTATCAACAGGAAATTGGGCCTTAGAGGGACGAAGGCCGATGTGGGGCAGCTTGATGAGCTGACCTATTTGCTGGAATCCGGTTCGGACCGGATTGGGGCGTTGGATTTTCAGCGTTCTGCAACTGAATATGTGTCACGGGCATCGGTGAATGTGACTCTGGATGAACTGGTGCAGTCCGCCGAGCGGGTCGAGAAGGGTTTGCCGCTGAGTCCGGAGCTCGATCAGGCATTGCAGCATGGCACCTCGATAGGTGGGGCGCGGCCCAAGGCGCAAATAGAGCATGCCGATACGAAGTATGTAGCCAAGTTTTCTTCTACGACCGATCTTTACAGTGTGGTGAAGGCCGAGTTTATTGCCATGCGTCTGGCGACATTGGCCGGGCTCGATGTTGCACCGGTATCATTGACCAGCTCCTCGCATAAAGACGTGCTGCTTGTAGAACGGTTCGATCGCATGCAAACCGGGCAGGGGTGGCAGCGTAAGGCCATGGTCTCTTCACTCACTCTGTTCGCGCTTGATGAAATGATGGCGCGCTATGCCAGCTACGAAGACTTCGCGGAAATCATCCGGTACCGCTTTGCCGACGCATCCACTACGTTGCGAGAGCTCTACTCACGGCTCGTCTTCAATATCCTGTGCGGCAATACCGACGATCATGCGCGTAACCATGCCGCCTTCTGGGACGGACAGACATTGAGATTGACGCCGGCTTACGATATCTGTCCGCAAGCGCGGACGGGGAATGAAGCCTCACAGGCAATGTTGATTGCTGGTGAAAATCGCTTGAGCCGGGTCTCAGTCTGCCTGGATGCGGCAGCCCATTTTCTGTTGTCTCGGACAGAGGCCATCGCCATCGTCGAGCATCAATTGTCCTGCATCATCGACCAGTGGGATGCCGTCTGTAATGAAGCTACGCTCAGCCTTACTGATCGAGCACTGCTATGGGGTCGCCAGTTTCTCAACCCTTATGTCTTTGAAGATTTAGGCGGTGATGCGGCCCATCTGAAGACTACTGCCGATGGCGCACGTTCCTAGCATTCTTATTGATAGAAAAATGCCAGATCAGCAGGCGGGAACGGGTAATAACAAGGTGCGAATCTGCTACACTCAAAGTTTCCTCAGGTACACTGCAAAACATATCCCAAGTAAGCTTAATGTGTATGAGCTCATCGCGAAGCCACCTCCGAGATCAAAAAGGTTGCGAAGAAAAAACCTGTTTTCGAGGTATAGGGTACAGTTCGTCTGATGGAGAAACTTTTACCGGCGCAGCAACATGTGGACAGTTCCAGTGGCGCCCTGGAATCGGCGGTCAAATATACACTGGTTGTGTTGATACCTATCATTGTCAAGGCACCCGCGAATGAGAAGATACACAATCAACGGCTCAACCGCCTCTGGCTGGCCATGACAGTTGATGGCTTCGACTACCTCAGTCCAGTCGGTGAACGGTGGGGTGAGGTTTGTGGCTTGGCGGAAGTTGCCAGACGATGGACCGATGAACTGGTTCCCACCTTGTTTGTGCTTGTGTTGGGCAGATCTCCAGGTAATATTTTTCGGGGTACGATAGCCTGTTTATTCCATCTGTTGGAGAAAGTAAAAGTTGCCAACATAGATCGGACAATCGTGATGCCCCTTGCGCTGTTGTGATAATATGTAGTACGTACTACAATTATAAAGCATTAGGATTTCTTGGAGACTTTTGACATGCAACGGCAAGTTCCCATCCGCGAGGTGAATCAACATCTCTCCCGTTATATCGAGATCGCTGAACAAGGTGAAGAGATCATCATTACAAGGCGTGGACGGCCTGTTGCTCGCCTGTCAGCTGTCAAACCTGAGCGCGAGTTGAGTGAAGCGCAAGAGGATGCGCTTGCGCGTAGCCTCGCCAGGATGAGAAAGGGATACGATCTGGGAGAGTGGACCTTTAACCGGGACGAACTGCATGAGCGGTGAGAAATACACCCTCGATACCAATATTCTTATTTACAGCATCGACCGAAATGCAGGAGAGCGGCATAAAAAGTCCATTGAACTCATTGAACAGATGGCAAAATGCGACTGTATCCTGACGCTCCAGGCTCTCTCCGAATTCTACAGCGCAGTCACCCGAAAAGGAAAAATGCCCCACGGAGTTGCGCAGGCCCAAGTCAATGACTGGATGATTCTTTTTTCTGTCGTCACTGCCGCACCAGCGGTATTGCAACGGGCCATGCAGGCGGTTGATGAACACCAATTATCATTCTGGGATGCCATGTTGCTGGAGACAGCCGTGCAAGCAAATGTGACTCGATTTCTCTCGGAAGACATGCAACATGGTCGTCTATGGAAAGGGATGAGCATCGATAATCCGTTTGAGAAGGCGTAACCCTGTTCTTCCCATTGGTGATTATCAGCAATTTAGACAAGCGAGTGTTGGCTATGCTCTCAGATGGTTTAAGAAGATGTACACAACAGCTACAAACACAGCTTCCGCAGGTACACTCACGGTACACTGCGAAACACCTCTCAAGTCCTTCAATGTGACGAATAGTGCGCTTTCTCTATCATTCGACTAAATTGAGTATGCAGGGCAGGCCGGGTAGACCGGTGGTATCCAAAGATCTCAGGGACTTGATCCGCAAAATCTCGGAAGCCAATGCCAGCTGGGGGTCACTGCGGATTGTCGGGGAGTTGCGCAATCTTGGCATTCATGTCGCTAAATTGTGCATTTTAATGTTACAGAGCATCCTATCGCACGTTGGACGGGTTAGCAGATCATTGAAGCATTCCCGTGGTATACAGCACCCAAGTACCTCCTGCGCGATAGAGATAGTCTTTATGGAAATGAGTTTCAGAAGCGCCTCAGGAGTATGGGTATTCAAGAAGTACTCACTGCACAACGAAGTCCATGGCAGAACGCTTTTGTAGAACGCATGATTGGCAGCATGATAGATTGTGATTCGAGTATTCGGGAAGGACAGTCTGGTCATGCAGCGCGAAAATCTATGCTTTCCACGGCGTCAAGGTTCACTGTCTGGCGCGCCTGCCAAAGATCATGGTTGTCTTGCATGGCCAGCCAACTTTCAGGAGATCGCCCCAGTGCTTTGGATAGGCGCAGTGCCATTTCTGGACTGATACCGCTATTGCCTTGCAGTACGCGATTGAGCGTGGAAGCGGCGACGCCGAGCTTCGCTGCAAGTTGCCGACCCGTGATGCCATTGGGCTCCAGATAGACCTCGCGGATGAATTCGCCAGGATGTGGTGGGTTGTGCATAGGCATTAGTGGTAGTCCTCGTAATCCAGAACATAGGCATGGCCGTCACGGAACTCGAACGTGATGCGCCAGTTTCCGTTCACCCAGATTGACCAGCGGCCTTTGCCTTGTCCCTTCAGCACATGCAGCTTGAAGCCAGGGATATCCATGTCCTCGATTGATGTTGCGGTATCCAGGGCGGTTAGTTGCATCATCAAGCGCCTTGCGTGCTGGGGTTGAATGCCGGACTTCGAGCCAGTCTCGTAAAAGCGTTTCAATCCCTTGTGCAGGAATGACTTGATCATTGATAAAGTGTAGCGTGTAGCGCATTGCGCAACAACCATTGCGACATGGTTTGTGTAATCGAGGTAATACTGCCTAGGACGATGAGTGTATAGGGGTTTTGAGGACGCTCAGAAGCTGTCTCTGCGGCAAACCGGATGACATTATCTTGATAGGGTATATCTGAAACCTATCGAAAGTACTAAAAATATCGGAGGTGCGAATCCCTCGATATATAAACAATAATCCAGCCGCAGAGTTTCTCTCTATGTGTGAATTTTGCGCGAATGAGTTGTGCATTCAATGGCGCTATCGGCTTAGACTCGCTGCCAACCAGGCCTATCGGGCTCACCCTGATTACATCAAGCTGACACCGCATCCTCATCAATCCAGAAGGTGATGCTGCAACTGAGTACCCATGCGTGGTTGCAGATCGACCTGCTTCGGACAGGATACTTGAAGATAAAAACCGATTTCCTAATCAGTTCAATAATCCTAAGGATGGAATATCTAGTTGATGAGTATACGCAAAAACACCTAGTGGGGGTTTTATGTTCGTTATGCGTTAATGCATATGTGAATGATTCCTATTTTTATTTATCATGATTTTAGTTCCGTACTTAACCATAACAAAAAATCAGAGTTACCACTTCGAAATCCATACAGTTTATCCACACCAGAAATGCGTTCTTTTCCAGAGAGCGCATAGTCTGTGCCTGAAAATAGGGAGTTTTCATGGACCGCATTGTCGTTACTTTTGTCTCGTTAGTCTTGGCGTTTTCGATGAGCGCAGCTCAGGCCCTGGTGGGTCTTACACCGGGTGAACTCGGGGTAAGCGACCAAGGAGCAGCTACTTACTCAATCCCCATCACCGTGCCACCAGGCACAGCAGCAATGCAGCCCTCGATTTCACTCAATTACACCAGTCAATCCGGAAACGGGGCTCTCGGTGTGGGTTGGTCGCTAGGCGGATTGTCTGTGATAAATCGTTGTCCCCAGACTAAAGCCCAGGATGGACAGATTCGAGGGGTGGATTTCACGGTTTCCGATCGATTTTGCCTGGACTCACAAAGGCTTAATGTTGTGAATGGCCTTCCTTATGGAAGTCATGGCGCGGAATATCGCACCGAAATCGAGAGTTTTTCGAAGATTATCTCCTACGGCAACGCCGGAGGCGGTCCCCAAAGATTCAAGGTATGGAAGAAATCTGGTGAGATCCTCGAGTATGGGTTTACCCCCGATTCACGGATCGAGGCAGCTGGAAGAAACCAGGCTGCAGTATGGGCGGTAAACAAGGTCAGTGACTCTGTTGGAAACTATTTCAGTGTTACCTATCACGAAGATCCGGTTTCAGGCCACTATCGTGTAACCCGCATCGACTATACCGGAAATAGCAATGCTGCATTGGTGCCCAACGCATCGGTACGTTTCGAGTATCAAGGTCGGCCGGATAAGGTATTAGCCTATGTTGGCGGTTCGAAACTTACGATACCGGTACGCATGAGCCGGGTTGTCACCTATGTTGGCGAGAGCATAGTGCGTTCCTACCGATTGAAATACCAACTGGGAGTCAGTAGCGGGCGTTCTCGTTTGGTCAGCATAACGGAATGCAGCGGCGCGGGTTCCTGCAAGCCTGCCACAACTTTTGACTGGCAGTCTGGCAAAAAAACTATAAGTTTAAGCAATTATTCGAACGGCCTGGCGGACACCTATTTTTCTGGCGGTGGAACCGACATGGGAACACGCCTGGCTGATATTAATGGAGACGGCTTGAGCGATTTGGTGCAACTGTTTTTACCCACTACAAAATGGTATGGGAAGCAGCCGCAAAGGCGGGTGCTTCTAAACACGGGAACGCGATTCGCTTATGACAGCAGTTACTCCAACAGTCTTGGAGACACCTATTTTTCAGGTGGTGGAACCGACATGGGAACGCGTCTGGCGGATATCAATGGGGATGGCCTGAGCGACCTTGTGCAACTCTTTCTGCCCACCAACAGCTGGTACGGTGGAAAGCCGCAAAGGCGCGTGTATCTGAATAACGGCACGCGATTCGCTTACAACAGCAACTATTCCAACAGTCTGGCGGACACCTACTTTTCAGGTGGTGGAACCGACATGGGAACGCGTCTGGCGGATATCAATGGGGATGGTCTGAGTGATTTGGTGCAACTGTTTCTACCCACCAGCAACAACTGGTACGGGGGACAGCCGCAAAGGCGCGTGTATCTGAATAACGGTACGCGATTCGCATATGACAACAGCTACTCCAACAGTCTTGGAGACACCTACTTTTCAGGTGGTGGAACAGACATGGGGACGCGTCTGGCAGACGTGAATGGGGATGGTTTGAGCGATCTGGTGCAACTGTTTTTGCCCACCAACGGCTGGTACGGGGGGCAGCCGCAAAGGCGCGTGTATCTAAACAACGGTACGCGATTCGCATATAACAGCAGCTTTTCCAACAGTCTGGCGGACAGCTACTTTTCAGGTGGTGGAACCGATATGGGAACACGGCTGGCGGATATCAATGGGGATGGCCAGAGCGATTTGGTGCAGTTGTTTCTGCCGACCAATAGCTGGTATGGAGGACAACCACAGAGGCGGGTGTTTCTGAGCACCGGCACTCGATTCAGCCGCAACGCTGCTTATTCAAACAGTCTTTCAGACAGCTACTTTACAGGTGGTGGAACTGATATGGGCACTCGTCTGGTGGACATGAATGGGGATGGCCTGAACGATTTAGTGCAATTGTTTCTACCCACCAACAGTTGGTATAGCGGCCAAGCCCAAAGACGGGTGTTTCTGAATGCAGGTACCCGATTCACATTCGACAGTACATATTCTAATAGTTTGAGGGATACTTATTTTTCCGGTGGCGGTACGGACATGGGCACTCGTCTGGCTGACGTCAGCGGAGATGGTCTGACAGATCTTGTGCAACTCTTTTTGCCAACCAATACCTGGTATAGCCGTGCTCCTCAAAGGAGAGTCTTTGAGCATAATGGCAATCGTCCCGATCTCTTAACAAAGGTAACCAACGGGCTTGGCGCCACCACTGTCATCCAATACGCACCGATAACAGATGATCTCGGCTACACCAAAGGTAATCTGGCGAACTACCCTGAGCTGGATTTTCAAGGCCCGTTTAATGTGGTTGCCAGGGTGACGAACGATGACGGCAGGGGTGGCCTACGCCGTACCGACTACTCTTATGGCGGTGCAAAGATTAATCTTCACGGGCGAGGGTTTTTGGGTTTTGCCTGGATAGAAGGCGAGGATCAGAGAGCCGGCGTTATCACCACGACCGAGTATCGGCAGGACTTTCCCTTTACCGGTAGAGTTGCGAGCACCACTCAATCCTTGCGCGATGGTACCTTACTCAGCCATACGGATCAGAGCTGGACATCCCAAACACTCAACGGAGGGTTGAGTCATTTTCCGCGTCTGGTCAAGCGTAGTGTGGAGGAATATGAGCCCAACCAGGGTCCAAACAACCTGCCGGTTCTTATTACCACAACGGCAAACACCTACGATGCATGGGGTAACATTACCAATGCAGTGGTCACCACAGCAGGTGGCGGCGAGACGGTTGTAAAGCGGACCCTGAGCACCTATACAAACAATACAGTTAAATGGCGATTAGGTCAGGTCAGCCGCAGGCAGGTAATAGATCAACGTAATGCCACAACTATCAGCAGAGTATCCACGTTTGCCTATAAACCGGGTAATGGACTTCTGACTCGTGAAACCATCGAACCTAACACAGCCCTCGAACTGGTTAAGGCCTACCAATATGATGCCTATGGAAATCGTACCCGCGTTACTACTTCAGGTGCTGATATCAGTGCGCGCGCCACGAACACCAGTTATGACCACAACCTGCTCTCGAAGCGTGGACAGTTTCCCACGCTGGTCAAGAATGCCATGGGCCACCAGGAGACTCGGTCTTATGATTCACGGTTTGGTGTAGTCACGCAGCTGACAGGCCCGAATGGTTTGAGTACGCGCTGGGACTATGACGCTCTGGGACGAAAAATTGCAGAATACCGCGCTGATGGTACCGAGACGCACATCGATTATTTCTGGTGTAATGCAACCACTGCCTGTCCGGCGCACGCCATGCACCCGCCGGTCTATAAAGTGGTGACTCGAGACAGCGGTAAACCGATTCGCATTGCTTACTATGACCAGTTTCAGCGAGAGGTGCGTACAGAGACCCGTGGCTTGCACGACAGGGTGATCTACCAAGACAGTGAATACGATATTTACGGGCGCCTGTCCCGTAAGAGCCGTGCGTATTTTGCGGGCGAAGCTCCACTGTGGGCCGCGTATGCATACGATATCAAGGACCGGTTGAAGAGAGTCACCGCGGCAGACGGCAGCATCACCAGAAATGCCTACAATGGCTTTATCACCCGGGCCACCGATGCCGAGGGTAAAATCACCACCAAGGTCAGAGACCTCCTGGGGGGTACGGCGCGGGTAACCGATCACCTGAACAACACCGTCAACTATCGCTACGACGCCACCGGTAATCTGCTCGAGACCGAGGATGCCGCTGGAAATATCATCTACCTCACGTATGACGTGCGGGGCCGCAAGCTCAGTATGGATGACCCTGATATGGGTTTCTGGGAGTACGATTACAATGTTCTGGGTGAACTCATCTGGCAGCGTGACGGCAACGGCCAGATAACCGAACTGTTCTATGATGCGCTCGGTCGCAAGACCAGCCGCTTGAGCCCGGAGGGCACAACGCTCTGGACCTATGACATGGGTGCCCAGGCCATCGGCAAGCTCAGCGAGGTGAGTGCTCCAGGTGGATTCCGCAAGACCCACAGTTACGACGCTTATGGACGCCCGGCGGGTATCACTGAGTACATAGACACCCTGGGCTACACCATGACCACCAGCTATGACTCGGCCGGGCGGGTGGCCACCGTCGGTTACCCACAGGCCAATGGCAACTTCCGCCTGCGTCGCAGCTACGACGCCAACGGGCACCTGAGCGCGGTCGTCAACGACCTCACCAATAAATCTTACTGGGAAGCAAACAGCGCGGATGCCCAGGGGCATATTATTCGAGCCAGACTCGGCAATGGTCTGCTCGCTGAACGCTTCTATGAGGTAGACACTGGCCGTCTAGCCGCGATCTCCACCGCGGGGGGAGCGGTGCAGGACTTAGAGTATTTTTATGACCGCGTCGGCAACCTCATCGAGCGCCAGGACTGGCGTCAGGGAGGGCTGAATGAGCGCTTTACTTACGACGCGCTGCATCGTTTAGAGAGCTCAACCCTCGTCGGTCTGGGGAGCAAGAGCTACGCCTACGATGCACTCGGCAATCTGACACTCAAGTCTGATATTGGGTCCGGCAGCTACATGTACGGCGGGGCCGGGGCAGGGCCGCACGCGGTGACCCACGCAGCCGGAAATAGCTACACGTATGACGCCAACGGTAATATGCTGAGCGGCGCTGGACGCACCCTGGAGTGGACCTCGTTCAACCAGCCGGCGCGTATCAGCAGCGGCACGAACGTAATCAACCTCGCCTACGACGCCGATGAACAGCGCATCAAGAAGCAGAGCAACAGCGCTACCACGCATTATGTCGGTGGTGGGAGTTACGAGAAGATTATCAGCAGCGGCGGTAGAGAGGTCCATCGCTACTATGTTCGCGCCGGCGACGAGGTCATTGCACGGGTCGAGCGCAGCAAGATCCCTGGTGGCTGGATTGCCGAGCAGACACGCTACTTGCATCGTGACCACCTGGGCTCGGTGGATACGATCACCAACGAGCAAGGCCAGGTGGCCGAGCGCCTGAGCTTCGACGCCTTCGGCCAACGGCGTACGGCGAGTTGGCAGGACGGTTTCGTCACTACCGACTTCACCCAGGGTTTTACCGGGCATGAGCATGACGACGAGATGGGGCTGATCCACATGCGCGGACGGCTCTATGATCCGGTCTTGGGCAGATTTCTGAGCGCCGACCCGTACGTGCAGACCCAGGACAACCCCCAGGCGCTCAACCGCTACAGCTATGTGAACAACAACCCCCTCTCCTATACAGATCCGAGCGGGTTCTTTCTGAAGAAGCTGTTTAAGTCCGTCAAAAAATTCGTCAAGAAGTATTGGAAACCTATTGTTGCAGCAGTAGCGGCCTACTTTACCTACGGCTTGGTATCGAATGCGTATTTTTGGAGTAACGCAGCAGCAGGAACCTTCTCATCCATCTCCTCGCTAACTGTATCCAGCGCCATCGTGGGAGGTGCAGCAAGCGGATTTGTCGCTGGAGCAATCCTCACGGGGAGTCTCAAAGGGGCCGTTATCGGAGCGGTCAGCGGTGCGGCGTTTGGGGGGATCAGTGGCTACTACGGAAATACCTGGACCCTTGGCCGTGTGGCGGCCAATTCGTTAGCTGGCGGGGCTTCTGCTGAATTGGCCGGGGGCCGCTTCAAAGAGGGCTTCAAGTTGAGTATGGCCGTGTCATTACTGACCTACGGCAATTACCAGATGCGCCAGGTTATGCTCAGGAATGCATCGTTAAATCCGGACAACATCGATGGTGATAGCGCTGGGTTTTTCGGTGATGGAAAGAAACTCGCAGGGGCGCGCAGAACGATAGACCCGAATACCGGCGCATATACGCAGTGCACTTCTCTTATGGGAGGCTGTCAGGGTCAACAGATTTTAGCTGGAGATGATAGATCGAGCTTTTTGGGGATGCCCTATGATCCAGGCTCTCTCCCTGATTTCGTCAACGAGTCTTTTGCGGGGCCGCATGATTGGTTAAGAAACGCCACGGGTTCTTACAATGCCCTGGGTAACTCTCATTATTTTACCGGTATCAGGAGCATCGTGGATTCGGTGGCGAACTACGGGCTTGTTATGCCAGCCAGTCCATTTGCAGTGGCTGGGATGGTTTCGCCGTCACTCTATCCTAACCTGAGTCTCTATGATGCATATGAATGACAGGTGGTTTTTTTGCTCCTGGTGATTTTAGTAGGGTGCGTTCTGACCAGGCTGGATTTCCGTAAGGTGATCTGTCTTTGCTATGTATTGATATCAGCACCATCCACTGGCGCTTTCGAATTGACGGGTTATCCTCCAGGATGGCCGCAAGTAAAGTTTGAGAATGATGGCGGGTGCTCATCCCTCACGGGTGTCTATCAGTATTATGGCGAAAGTTACAGCGCTGACGTTCCGCAGACTGAAATAAGCCAAGTAAGATTAGAGGCAAATGTTTTTCGTCGTCCACCTGTCCGTGGAAACCCGGAAACAGTCTCTATAAAGCATGATCGGTTAAAGGGCACCGCAGAACTGCGTATTGTGGGAGAAAACCTTTACCCGGATGATCGAGTATCTTTCAAAGCGGAAATGTCTTGCGAGGAAGGCTGGCATGTGCAGCGCAATGAATATGATGGAAGCTTTGATGGAACCCTGATGAAACAGGCGAATATGACTGCAATTGGAAGGGGCAAGGATGACTCCTTGATCGCCTATTTTGAATATACAAAGAAAACCCGCCACTTGTTTTTGTTCTCAACAACCGAAAAGGGAAAAGTCTGGTATCGCTTCATGCCTTTCAAAATGGATGAGGGAGATAAACGGCCTTAAGCAGAGCTCTGGAGATCTAGCAGTGATCCGGGTAGGAAGATTCGGGATAATTGGGTTCTACATGTTGGTGCTAATACTGTAGATATACGTAAGTCAGCTCCGACTTAAAGTGGCCATTTTTGTATTGGTAGGGCACAGGAACAGCAAACACAACAGCTTTCGTCAGGTACACTGACGGTACAGTGCGAAACACTTCTAAAGTTCTTCAAAGTGACAAATAGCGCGGAAATATACCGGGTATTAAGGGAGTAAAAGGGGCAGATCAAGGATTTCACACTATTAAACATTATATTCGTGGTCTGTCCCCTATTGCCTCTTTTCTTTGAAGGCTTTAACCAATATTTTCGGAAAATATGGCAAGCTTACAGAGACATCCATACCTAAATACTAGCGCAGTGTATAAGGTAGGTGCCCATGTTAGCTTTTGATTATTGGGTGCCGCCTACCTCCCATCGTGTGTGTGGCAAAGGTTTCCCTAAGCCCGTACATTCGCCGGAGGTGAATGCAGAAAACCTACGGAGGCAGGCGACATAAACTAATTATAAGAGAAAATATACTCTTTCTTCTCTAAGCTATTCTTCAAATATTCAGGATCTCTCCAGCTAGCAATAAAGTCTCTATTAAGCACTATTTGGCTTTTTGTATCTACATTAAAATTAACTAGCTTTCGTTTGCTATCAAAAGTGATTTTTTTAACTTCTTCCATCATATTCTTTCTCACTGACTTATCGATATGTGGGCAAGCCAGATAATCAAAATAGAACATAAAGTATTCAGAATCTACAAACATATTATCGCTACTTAATAAATAATTCTCAGCTGCTCTAATCAGCTCATCTCGTAGTTGGTAATATTCTGGATTATTCGTTATATAGAGCATGAATGTTATCCAACGAAAGTAGAAATCATTGGTCTCTGAATGTTGCTCCAAACTACCTAAATACTCTTTGAGTTTATCCTCTGGCAGCTGATATTTTGAAGGTAGCATCGTTAAGATAATCAAGAGATTTAATGTCTCAAGTCCAATCATGTCATTAGCATAATTAATAAATATATTTATTGCTTGTTTAACATGATCGAAAATTTTCTTGTGAATTAGTTTTTTATGGCTTTCCTGCCAAGCCGAAGTACTTTCAAGCAGAACGTGAATTAAACGTGCCAGTCTATCTGTTGGCCTTATCCGAATATCCATTGCATGTACAAAAAGTAGCACATCCAAATCAACTAAAAGCCAATTTAAATGAAATTCTTCTTTGACATTAATTTCTTCTATTTTTGACAAGTACGAAAGCATTCTCTTAGTAATTGCACTGAACAGATAGTTAGAAATTGAATGGTACTCAACCTTGTGATTGGCCAAAGCCATTTTAATTTCAGCTATTGTCTTATTGGCTTTAGAGCTTGGCCTTCTTAATTGAATTATGGTTTTAGAATCTGTATTGTTATCCTTATAGCGTGAACTGTAGAATTCATCAACAGCATGTTTTAATGCGTATTTCGCTAAAGATATATCAGTTGCAAAAGGCCTAGATGTTATTGTTGTTTTTGCATCATTCAAATGCATCTTATATTCCAAAAGACATAACTCCAGTGTTTTTATGAAATCTGTTTTCACTTCTTTAGAGCGAAAGAAAAAAAATAATCATCAACATAGCGCCTAAAGTTATAGTCCTTTGAGATTTGGTATTTATATTTTTTCGTCATTTTTTCGACTAAGTTTAAATCGATTTTTTGTAAAATAATTTCTGCAAAAATTCTACTTACTTCAGGCCCAATAATTATGCCATTTGTTTCACGGTAATTTGTGAGTTGCATTAATCCATCGAATTGCCCATCAAAACTTCCTTTGGACTTAGATTTTGCTAGGCGTTTATTTTTTACTGCCCAACCGATTGAATGCGTATATATACTGGGAAAGCACTTGGTAACATCAACCTGAAGCATACTATGGAACTGTTTTTCCAGTTTGTGATATTCATAAGATTCGAAAAAACGATATAAAAAAGGATACTTTTTATATTTAAAATATGAACTTGAAACAATTCGTTCCTCATCAACACTTTCTACACCAGCGATCAGCTTTGAACCTTCTTGTGCTTTTCCAAAAAACTTTGTTGATTTTCTGTATGGGTATCTCAGTGAGTATTCTGATTTCGTACAGTAATATTCGATTAGATCATCGTATTCATTATAAAAATCACAAACTTTCAGCTGAGCTGCTGGGTGCATGATTGATATTGCACGTGGTGATTTGTCTCCGCCTCGACTTACAAGATAATCCAAAGGAATATAAATGCCAGTATCACTATTAAAATCTAGACCAGAAATAACCTTATACGCATTGGCATGCACTGATGTACTAAACCTTTGATACATAGTGAAATTAGAGAACCATAAAGGCAACTCATAGGGAAGAACATCGGTTAACAACGTCCTTAACTTGTCATTAGTATCTACTTTAATAATGTCAGGCATTTTTCCATACCCGCATTATTTGAACTGTTTGTTTCTTGCTAAATTTCCCTACATTCCTTTTTTTTGCATTTCCATAAATAGATACTTTCTTAATCTTGGCTTGTTCTTGTTGATTGATACCAAATCGAGGGTTGTTCAACTGTTTACAGAGAAAACCATCAAGAGATTTTAAACACTCAAATTTATCGGTGACATACTGATAGTTATGAGCAAGACCTGCTAGCAAATCACCGTTGTTACTTTTTTGTACAGGTTTCAGCATGCAAAGATATTCAAGTCTTCTTTTTAAAAGGGATATATTGTTTTGTTTTTTATGATCACTAAAACTGATTGCTATCCTAGATTTAAGTTTGTTTAACTTCGATCTAGAGATTTTCAAAGTTACTTTATTTGGCTTATTATTTTTGGGTTCCACCTTGATCGCATAACCTAAGTAATCAAACTCTGCGGTGTTTGAAGAGCCACTATAGTACTTATTAGTATTGTTGTTGAGAGTTAGCCCCATTTCATTCATGAAGGCTACAGCACTAGTTTGTACTCCAATTTCCTTCCCTGCTGGTGTGAGAACAATGATATCATCTACGTACCTTGCGCTATATATGACGTCAGGATGTGATGCTATCTTTTTATCTAATGTTTCTAAATAAAGCTCAGCAAGTGTAGGACTGATTGACATCCCTCTAGGTAAACCATTCATACCATGGTTATTCCGAAGATCGCTATGAATACCATTAAGTAATTTGATACATTCAGGTGCGAGAATTAGTTCGTAATCAAACTTATTAATAAGATTTTCAAACTGTATAGTTTCATAACAATCTTTGATATCTAATCGAACGATATGATAATTCCCAGAGTCCTTTAATAGCGTAATTAATTGCCTGACTATTGGATTACGATCTGACTGCCTGACTTTATAAATCCGTCGAATAAACCGATCGAGAAGCTTGGTTGCAAATACATCTTCCATATTAGCAGGGATAAATACTGGTTTGTTCTTTACTGTTCTTGTCTCTAATGATGATAAGGTGAGGTTATGTGACTTCCAGTGCTGAACAGTGTGCTCTACTGCTGTTTCGACATCGCCATATTTAGACAATAAATCCCATTGCCAAACATCTGATGATGTAAGTGCTTTAGAAAGTTGCTCTCTATCAAAAACCTGTTTTAGCATTGATTCAGTCTATCGCTTAGAGTTAACGTTGGCGGTAAACGGACCCATGCAAGGAGCACAAGCGACGCGGCATTGGGTCCGTTTACCGCCCTTGTTAGGCCATGTTTTACTCAAACCGTGCTCTCCGCATGGCGTACTCTTTGAACGACTTTTTCAACTTGTTCATCAACTGCGTTCACAAATGATTTCACTGCCAGAAAACCATGCTGTACAAAACTCTCTTCAATCTTGAACACGTAACTGTCAAAAGCTAGGCCAGGACATTTCGTTAGTTGTTTGCGTTGCTCTTCTTTCAAGCTTTCTGTGTTTCCATTTTCATGAACAAGAAAATTGCGAACTGTGATAAGCGTTTTGACTTTAGCCCATAGATCGCTCGGAAGCGAAAAGCTTCCGTATCGTTCTAGGAACTTTCTTCTTTTTGACCACTGGTCTGCTTTTAAGTCTTTTAGTTCAAATGGTATCTTCTCCTTTCCAATAGCAACGGTAAGATTAGAACAAGCTCGTTCCAAGCAAGATTCAAGAAGAGAAGTCAAATAGATAACGTGAGAGTAACGGATTCTTTTTGTGTAGTACTCTACAGCCACCATTCCGCTATCATTGATGTCGGGCACTCCCGCTTCAATTATTTCCTGTATATATGATTTCTCGGTTGACAACATTTTGTTCAATACAGCTTCCGTTTCCTTTATATACCAATCGAATAGCTCACCCTCGAAAACGTCAAATGTATTGGTATCCATTTGGGCCGACATCAATGCACGAAGAGTCTTCTTCATGTGCTCAGGAAGTTCTGACTTTGTTTTTGTCATTTATTTACTCATACTTTAATTGATGGCCTAACAGGTGATTATGTAGCCGGCACAAAATCAGGGAATATACCGTCGGCATAATATTGGTAATATGTTGCCAAATGTTCTCATTCTGTTCACCGCATGAAACCGTATCATCAAAATGAGCAGGAATGGGAAGGAATTTTGGGAGGGATAAGCATCCTGCTGAATGGACGTCCAAACTTAATGATTAATAAGGCTAGCAGAGGAGTGTGATTTCATGAACCATGGGTTCTCATATCCGGTGCAGATTGGTAGTTAAATTCCTAAACAAATGAATACCCTCCGATGAAGAGCCATTTAGTCATGTTATTAATGAGTATTCTGCTGAAAATGAACACTGATTCTGATTTTGTGAACCCCTGTTCCTGAAATTTACATAGTGTCAATTGATGAATGATCCACATCTAGTCTCTCTCTGCCGGTGCTTTCAATCAGGTACACTCACGATACAGGGAAAGGGATAGCGAGCATTCGATGTACAGCATCGGGCCGAGTAGAGACTGAGGCTCCCCCACATGGCGACCCTACATCTGAAGTCCTGAAAGCCAAATAATCGAATCGCGGCCTTGTCATTCACCAATCACCATTGACTCTTTCAGGTATATGTTTCTCGGTTTTCTGGATGTCTGGAGCTTCCAGAGATGTTCTTTTGCTTACGGCTAAGAAAAATCTGTCGGGATCGCAGCAGGTAGCCGCCGAAGGCCCCGCCGGCGGTGGACATCAGCAGGAGGCCGAAGGTAAAGAATTGAGTGAATACCAGTATGCCCCCCAAGGCCAGGGTACCGGTAAACAAGGCTGCTGACTTGGTATTGGCTTTGGCCTGGGTGCGGCTTCTGTCCTTGATGATCCGCTGGTGACTTTTTTCTATGACTTTGGATTTTTCCCGTTCGGCACGTACCCGAATCTTTTCCCGTTCTCGAGAGAAACCCTCCCGCAACTGAGCGACAGCCTCTTTCTTGGCATGGGTGATGATGGAGGCAAACCAAAATGCGGTTATCATGCACAGGGTCAGGGCGAGCAGCAGGAACAGCAGCCACACTTCGCGATCCTGGGTGCGCAGAGCGACAACAACCAGAATTCCTGTCGCGGTCTGCACCAACAGAATTCCTGTCAGAAATTTGAAGATGCCGGAAAAACTGAAACGTATCATGGGTGCATCATCTCAAACGATAGTGGCTTTGTCGCCTGGTGACGAAAGTACTGGCAGCGTCGATCCTACTTGTTGACTGTTTAAAATGGCTGGACAAGCTGCTGGTTCAGCATCAGCAATTAGTTTGCCTCTTGAATAATATAACTCTCTGTTATTAAAGAGGAAAACCAGGCTATTGGGCTGAGTGAAAACGGTCAATCAATCATAGACGCGTGGCCTGATCTCGCATTGCTATCCTAGAGTCTCCTCAGGGTCTGTTTACATAATCACAAGAAACGGGTGTTTGTCAGTTGCGGCTTCAGCTAGAGTCAGTGTCAGTTAAAAAAACTTGCGGAAATCAGTGTGACACAGTTTCCAGATGACAACCTTTCACAATACGCCATTGTCGAAGAGGCGATTGCCTATCTACGGGCGCATCACCGGCAACAACCGGGATTGGCATTGCTCGCGGCGCATCTGAATCTGAGTGAATCTCATGTGCAAAAACTCTTCAGCCGCTGGGCCGGGATCAGCCCCAAGCGGTTTTTGCAGTTTTTGACTGTCGAATATGCCAAACGGAGAATGACCGAGACGATGGATCTGCTGAGTCTGTCGCTCGATTCGGGTTTGTCTGGACCGGGTCGTTTACATGATCTTTTTGTATCCATGGAGGCAATGTCCCCCGGTGAATTCAAACGGGCCGGCAATAGCATGCGCGTCCTCTACGGGATGGCTGACACACCCTTTGGCCCAGCCTTGGTTGCGCGCACCCCGAGAGGCATCTGTCACCTCTCCTTCGGAGACCGGTCAGGGCTGGACCAGGTCGTCGAAAAGTTGAGACTGCATCTACCACAGGCCCAGCTGGAACCTGACCCGATTGGGAGTGAGCAGGTACTCAAGCAGATTTTCCAGCCTGGAGCAGGCAAGGCAGCTGAATCTCTTTCATTGTGGGTCAGTGGCACTAATTTTCAGATTCAGGTTTGGCGGGCCTTAATCCAGATACCTTCCGCTGGCTTGTTAAACTATCAGCAGGTCGCAGGATTTCTCGGGGCTCCCAAGGCCTTCCGTGCAGTTGCCAGCGCAATTGCTAAGAATCCCATTGCCTATCTGATACCCTGCCATCGAGTGTTGCGCAAGACCGGTGAATTCGGCGAGTACCACTGGGGGGCAGGTCGCAAGGCGGCGATTCATGTCTGGGAAGCAGGGCAACAGGTAACGAGCTCATATGATCAGTGAGGGTGTCGTGCCTGACGCCTGCAGATTTTGAGCTTTGTCTCTCCAGTTCAGTTTGTCAGCAGTTGGTCTTATAAATAGTCAAAAGCTATTAATGCAGAAGTAATAAACGATTTTACGAATTAGTTGTATCAAACCATAATCTGTTCCAGATCAACGGGGCGCAGCAGAAAATCAGCCTCACAGCACGAGTCATCCACAGGAGAAGATTATGTTTCAGAATCGAGAAAATCAAAACGTCCCGAATGTTGTATTTCGTACCCGTCGCGATCACGAATGGATCGATGTCAGCAGTGATGAGGTATTCACAGGCAAGACCGTTGTGGTGTTCGCCTTGCCCGGGGCATTCACCCCGACCTGCTCCTCGACACATGTGCCCCGTTATAACCAATTGGCGCCGCTGCTCAAACAGCATGGGGTCGATGATATCGTCTGTATTTCGGTAAACGACGCCTTCGTCATGAATGAATGGCGCAAGGAGCAGCATGCCGAGAACATCACCTTTCTACCGGACGGGAATGGGGACTTCAGCCGCGGCATGGGCATGCTGGTGTCCAAGCAGGATCTGGGTTTTGGTGAACGTTCCTGGCGCTACTCCATGCTGGTGAGAGACGGCGTGATCGAAAAGATGTTCATCGAGCCGGCTGTCGATGGCGACCCCTTCGAGGTGTCCGATGCCGACACCATGCTCGCTTATCTGGCGCCAGATGAATCCAAACCATTGGATGTGACCGTATTCAGTCGCGAGGGTTGTCCGTTCTGCGCACGGGCCAAGGGCATGCTGCATGATGCCGGGGTTCAGTTCGAGGAGCTTGTCATGAACCGCGACTACAGCGAAGCAAGCCTGCGAGCGGTGGCTGGAATATCCATGGTTCCACAGATCTTTATCGATGGTGAACGCATCGGTGGCTCCGACGAGCTGGAAGCCTATCTTAGCGGGCGTGAAAAACGAGCGGCTTAATAAAACCAGTGATAACCCGGATACCCCGATACTTGTGTCGGGGTATCACGGCTAATGAATGACAGATTAAGGAAAAGAGTGATGAATAATAGATTCGACTTGATCGCCATTGGCGGCGGCAGCGGAGGTCTTGCGGTAGCTGAGAAAGCTGCCCAATATGGCAAACGTGTGGCGCTGATAGAAGCGCACAAGATGGGGGGAACCTGTGTCAACAATGGTTGTGTCCCCAAAAAGATCATGTGGCATGCCGCCGACCTGGCCCACGCAGTGGATGATGCAAATGGATTTGGCATACCCAGTCAGCGGGGCAAGACGGACTGGAACAGACTGGTCAGTGGTCGTGATGCCTATATCGGAAACATCATTGATTACTGGGACGAGCATGTCGAGGACAACGGCATCACGCATATTAAAGGTATGGCCAGATTCATCGACGCTAATCAGGTTGAGGTCGATGGTCAGGTATACAGCGCCGAACATATCGTACTTGCGACTGGGGGACGACCCATTAAGCCAGCTGTACCCGGCGCTGATTTGGGTATCACCTCGGATGATTTTTTTCAGTTGACCGAACAGCCCGGGCGGGTGGCGGTCATCGGAGCAGGGTATATCGGAGTGGAACTGGCCGGCATGTTGCGGGCATTGGGATCGGATGTCACGATTCTGGCACGGGGAGACAGGGTGCTCACGGCCTTCGATGTCATGCTCAGTGATCTGTTGATGAGTGAAATGCAGAAACAGGGCATTGATTTAGCGATGAACTTCAGCGTCGCTGGTCTGGTCAGGACCGATGACGGTATCGCCTTGGATGCTGTAAACGGAGTGCGAATGGGTGGGTTTGATTGCGTCATCTGGGCGGTTGGTCGGGCGCCCAATACCAGTGAGTTGAACCTGGCTGCAGCGGGTGTTGAGGCGCGCAGCAATGGCATAGTTCCTACGGATGAGTTCCAGAATACCAATGTAACTGGCATCTATGCCATCGGTGATATTACCGGGCGGACCCAGCTCACCCCGGTGGCCATTGCCGCAGGACGACGCTTGGCTGAGCGTTTGTTCGGGGGCATGCACAGTCAACGGGTGGACTATGAGAATATCCCCAGTGTAGTGTTCAGCCATCCCCCAGTGGGCAGTATCGGACTCACCGAGCAGCAGGCCCGCGAGCGGCATAGGGATATCAAGGTATACAAAACAGAGTTCAGTCCGATGCGCTATGCGTTATCGAAGCACAAGGGAATTACGGGGATGAAGATGATATGCGCAGGTCCCAGCCAGCAGGTGGTCGGAATACATCTGATAGGCGACAGTGTGGCAGAGATGCTGCAGGGGTTCGCAGTGGCAGTAAAAATGGGCGCCACTAAAGCGGATTTCGACAACACTATTGCCATCCATCCCGTCAGCGCCGAGGAGTTGGTAACCCTGAAGGTTGCGGAGCCTGAGCCATTAGAACACCATAGCTTGGATGCTGGAGTCGAATGGAGAGAAGCAGGTTAGAGTTCGCAGCACCGGGTTGCCTGTGTCGCTGAAATGGAATTATGAATCCATAGCCTGGTGGTGTTCGATTTTTTCATGCGGTGCTTTCATGGGGCTAAGACAGTAGGAAGTGCGAAATGCTGCGAATGACTGCAGGAGCATCCTCAAGTTCTCGCACTCTAGTCCATAATTTTTGCTGCTCATTCTCGAACAGATTGAGCAGTTGATCCCTGGTAAGCCAGACGAGTTCTCTTCTTTTTTTGAATAGCTTGCGTGGGTTTTGCCTCCATAATTCGTTCATCTGCTGCAGCGGTTGATAGTCAACCTGAAGAAAATAGGTTTTCCAGTCTTTGGGCTTTTTAGCTGTTGAATTGCGTCTCCGGCAGCACCAGTCAGGATGGCTGTTCTGACTGGCTTGGAGGCGCTCCAGTAGCGTTTGTATTTGTGATTCTTTGTGCAGATCAAGATCTGCCAGTTCGGGATCATCAGCCAGAAACATGGCTTCAGTCTCCTCCACAAACTCCCTGGCCGCAGTCTGTTCTTGGCTCTCTCCCAGCCGACTGCCGCCTCCGAAATCCACCAGTAGGCCGGTTCTTCTACCACTGAAGGTCTTATGAAAAAGGAAGTGCACCTGTCCATCCGACAGGGCCATAGGGATGATTCCTGCACCTCTCTTAATTCCATGAGCGTAAACGATTGAAATTTTGCGGCATGGAAAATATTGGCAATCTCATTCTTCTCTTCAACTCCCGTTTGTCTATCGGAGAAGCGGCTTGTCGAAATAGCTTGGATAGCTTGCCGTCAGCTGTTCTCTGTCCAATTGATATTTCGAAATGCTTCTGAGGAAACCTCCTGAAAGAGGATATCTGCTTGCCGGCACTCTTCAACAAGTACCGTTTTGAAATGATCCCGCAAGTTGGTCTCGAGCATCACGACTTCGGCAAAATCTCCATCGACACCAGGAAACAGATAACCAGTGGCCTGCAAGGCATCTGCCAGCATCTTGAGGTCTGGTGAGGGCTCTGACCACAATTCGAATAGCTTCGTGTAGTCAAAAGCTGGTGTTGAATCGGCCGAATGAAGTATCACTATCTGGCTTTGTTGTTCCCAAGGAAAGGCTGCGATATCGAACAGTCGTGACGCAATATTTGCGTCAGATGTCGTAGTGATCGCAAATGGTGGTTTTCCCTTTAGTCTGTCGAGGGAAGAGGGTGATAGCTTTATGGATGAATCAGGGTCCAGGAAACTGACTTGGCCAACATCGCACAAGGCTTTACTGATGAGATTGATGATGCTGGTGGGTACCCCCGCATCGACTGACGGTTGAGGCATGGTCCAGCCGAGCACCATCACAGTGACATTCGGGCTATGCCTGCTGCGAAGCTGCCAACCCAGGTTGATCGGATCAACAACGATTTTGAGGGTGGATGATCTCATGGAGTAAGGCTGCAAGTTGTGAATTTGCGCATTCTCAGAACTCTTTCACTAGCGTCAGTCGGCTGCCGGTAGCTCTTCGTAAATCAATTCTTCTACAGTATCGTAGATCTTTTCCGCCGCCCAGGAAGCACCCCATGCACCACCAATAGCACCCACTACACAACCGCCGATTCCCCCGACTGCGGTGCCCCCTCCTGGTTCGAGGGCGGTTCCGCCGGCCGCACCGATACCGCCGATGACTTTGCAGCCCGCCCAGGCTCCACCCCAGCCTGCAACCACTATCGTAACCTGCCTGACTCTCTTCTTGGCGACGACTATCGAGTAGACGTCGGCTGCAATACCGGCAACAATGAGAATCTTGCCCCCATAGCGCAAATATTTCGCGCCTTGATAGAGAGGCTTGCCTCCCTTTCCGGCAGGTTGATGATCCTGTATGCCGAATTTTGCATGGGTGCCTTTCTGGTTCCAGTGGTAATCAATCTGGCCGGTATTCTTGTTGTAGCCATAGTCCAGCCGTAAATGCTTCTTGCCGGTGCTGTCCTGGATGAAGAGCGTCGATGTTGAGCCTGAAGCGGGTACGAAACCACGAGGTTTCAGCTCCACGAAGAGGCCCTTCGATCCCGGTACCGGAATCCTGACAACCGACGATAGACCGCCAACGAACGGCAATGACCCCTGCGCATAATTCTCCGAGAGGTCATCGGGAGCGCCTTCGGTCAGTTGCTGCATGTCCGCAGGCAGCATGCAGGCCAGTTCTGCGCCGTCAGACGAGCCCATGGGGCCTGGAGTTGTTCCTGCGAACGAAGGCTTATTGGGGTCTCCCTGGTCATTCAGACCCATTGGTCCAGGGGATCTGGCAGGACAAATCAATTCATCAGGACCGGACATAGGGGGCTGTGTCGTTTATTGTTTAGTTTGGTTGAGTTGAGGCTCGTCTGAAAGTTTAGCAGAGAACGCACAACCGATAACGGATAAACGATGTCTTTACATTGTGAGCTAGAGAGTTGATCTTGCTCATAGCCCCGGAAATTCTTAAAAGCGCATGCTTCGAGATACTTGCTAACTAGGTTCGCTTCAGGCTTGCATAGCCTGTGAACAGGTTCATAGAAGAAGATAACAACACCCAATGCTATTTCGATCAAAGCAAGCCAGATGGTTTGAAACCTATGTGCCCAGGGCAGAGACGGTATTATCCCTGGAGGCGCTTGCCGGGAGTGGGTTGGTGGCATTGGAGTCAGATAAAAGACTTGCCAAGTCCCTTGTCGTGGCAGAGATCAGGGCGGCGGTCGATGAATATCGGCAGTTAATTCAGCGTCATGGGAGTCTGTTTGAGTTTTCCCTGCAAGCGGGAAAAACCTTAATCGGTGCACCGGAAAAAATGGCGAAGGATGCCCTGGAGCGCCTGAATGGTTGGCTTAATCAGGCCGAGGGGTTGTTGGAAGAACAGCTTGCCCTGGAATCGTCGAAACAGGAGTATGCGCTGTTGCTCGAGTACCTGATTGCGCTGCAGGGGGCATCAGTTGACATTGCTCGACTCTCCCATCACACGGAATATCTCTACAAGGGCCTGTTTGCCTGTCCCAAGGGACATAGCCTGGAAGCGGAGTTATGCACGGCTCTCGATGGAGTTGTGACAGGCACAGAACATGCATTTTTTATCGCAGCGGATCTGCCTGAAAATCAGGCAATTATCGAAAGTGCCTGCGCAGCAGAGTCCTGTCTGAATATCGAAGTGCCTGATTGGTTGTCCACTGATCCGATTGAGCAGTTGTCTCAGCTAGAAGCAAGATTGGCTGAGATAGGGCATCAACAGGATGTTTTGAGACAGAAACTTGAGGCTGGTAAAAAAGATCCCCTGATCGTCTCTGCGTTGGAAACCATGGCTTTACTCAGTTGGTTTGTGGATAACGTAGAAAGCTTGCCGGGAGATCAGAAACTCTGTCATGTGACTGGATGGACGACAGCCGAACAAACGGATAAGTTACAGCAGGTACTGACTGCGGCGGGTGCGCATGCCAATATCCGCTTTGCTCAGGCGCCAGATGATATACATCCCCCCGTCAGCCTGCTGCTTCCCGCCTGGGCGCGGCCTTTCCAGCCGTTTATCGAAATGCTTGGCACGCCGGACAGGAGTGAGGTCAATCCTGCTCTGTTATTGCCGGCAGTGGTATCACTATTGTTTGGCTATATGTTTCCTGATGTGGGGCATGGCCTGGTGCTTGTATTACTGAGTCTATTGCTCTATCGGCGTTGGCCAAAAGGGCGATTCCTGATTCCCTGCGGACTCTCGGCGACGTT
The DNA here is from genome assembly GCA_963797085.1 of uncultured Gammaproteobacteria bacterium. Taxonomy (GTDB): domain Bacteria; phylum Pseudomonadota; class Gammaproteobacteria; order Chromatiales; family Chromatiaceae; genus JASJBU01. Next base: position 277,448 of record CAWCOA010000004.1, on the reverse strand, counting down.
GTTTGGTTTTGTCTTCGGTGAAGTGTTCGGTCTGGAAGGTATCCTGGAGCCGCTTTGGTTGAAACCGCTAGAACAACCGCTGATGATACTGGTGCCACCGATGTTTTTTGGTGTCGGGCTGATGATGCTTGGCTTGATCTTCAACGGCATCGAGGCTTACTGGCGCGGTGTTTTGCGCAGCTGGTTTTTACGTGATGCAGCTGTACTTGTGATGTATGCTGCCTTGCTGGGGGGTATATTTATCCCCCATCTGCTTTGGTTTTCGGTGGTGGCCTTGTTCTGGTTTGTGCTCGGCCAGCTGACTATCGCGGCGCCCAATAGATTGACCGAGCTGCTGCGAAATCTTGCATTGCTGCTGCAAAGTATCTTCGAGTTGTTGTTGAATACAGTGTCATTTATACGGGTCGGTGCATTTGCACTGGCCCATGCCGCTTTGTCAGCGGCCGTAATGCAAATTGTGGATGGCATTAGCAACCCGGCACTTTATATGATATTTCTCATATTTGGACATGTGATAATTATTGGTATAGAAGGCTTGGTGGTGTTCGTACAGACCACAAGACTTGTTCTCTTTGAGTTTTTTACTCGGTTTCTAAGCGCTGAGGGCCGCATCTTCAAGCCACTCTCCTCGCCAGTCATTCCTCATAATCAGGATACTGGACACTGAGTGAATTTAACACTCACAGGCATTAAAATGCGTACCTTGGCCAAGGTTGTGTGGGCTGATCGATAACTCGAAAAAATGAGTGAGTAATGGATTATGAAGTCTAACGAGTCAAGCCTGTTTGAAAAACGTCGCAGCATCACTGATGCAGACAGGCGACAGTTAACGATTATCCTCACGGCCGGATGGGCTATTCTGACTGTCATCCTGTTTAGTCTGGTTGTTGTAATGGATTACCGAAGATTCGAGAGTGGGTTTTATGAAACCGCACAACACATCAAAGACAGCCTCGATGCCCGTATTTCCAAAAATGAAGCCGTATTGGAAGGCTTTGCCTCATATCTCGCCGGCATGGATAATTACGATGAAGCACATCTCTCCCAATACGCCAAAAGGATTACCCAGAGATTCCCGCATGTCTTCATGCTCGAAGTCGCCACTCAAACGGCTGCCGACGAGTTGGAGAAGCTGATTGAACGGCAACGGAAGATAGGCTATCCGGAGTTTAAAGTCAGATCCTTTGACTACCGGGGCTCACGCCAATGGAAAAGTTTGCCTGAGGCGGAGTACTACTATCCGATCACCTTTATCTATCCATTGGCGGAGGAATCGCGCCCTGTACTGGGGCTTGATATAGGATCTCACCAGAATATGCGCCTCCCAATGCAGAGAGCGCTAGAAACAGGCAGTTATCAGACCAGCCTGCCTTTTAAATTGGTAGAGGGATACGATGCCTATGTGATGTTCATGCCGGTCCAGCAGACCGTCAACCAACAGCACGATACTGCCGGTGTTTTAAATCAACAGCAGCCGCTGCAAATCGTCCTTGTCGTACTGCTGCAGGAACAGTTGCTTAAGAAAATTGAGCAGATGCTTCCGGAATCATTGGGACTGCTGATCTATCACAGCGATAAGACCGCTGATGATCCGCTGGGTTGGCTATTTAACAGGCCGGCTTCTGGATATGACCTGCTACCCAGTCTCGTGAAACAATATAAGCTGGAACCTGGGCGTGAAGGTTTTATACTGCGGCTCGAGCAATCCTTCGGAGCCGAATCCGTTTCTGTTGATGTACTTGCCAGCGCCACCGTAGCTTCATTGCTTATCTTCTTTTTTTGCAGATATTTTATTCTACGACGCTATCGGCGGGAGATGGATCGTTCAAGAAAAGAGGCGCGTCTGGAGCTCCTGGCAAGCTATGACCCACTGACCAACCTGCCAAATAAAAACAGGTTTCAGGAGTGGTTGGAAGATGGGTTAAAAATGCTCAATGGTGACGTGACCCTGACCGCTGTGTTGATGGATCTCGAGGATTTGTATGAGATCAACGAACAATATGGTCATGCTGCCGGTGATCATGTTTTGTCTGAGGTGGCCAGAAGGATCGAGCAATTACTGGGTGAAGACGATCTGGTGGCCAGAATTGGCGGCGATGAGTTTCTTGCCGTGCTCACGCATATAGAAGCAGATGAACAGGTGAATGAGATCGTGGAACAGCTCACTCAGGAAATTCAGGCGCCAATAAACTTCGGCGATGATGTGATGTCGGTGAGTGTAAATATCGGTGTTGCGTTCTATCCCGAAGGCGCCAGTGAACCGAGCCAGCTCATTCAGTTGGCGGACAAGATGATGTACCAGACCAGACGCACGCAGCAGCGGTGGAATTATAATAGTTAAGTTGTATTTATTCTCGGGTTACTCTTTCTGGTTGAGGTCAGTTACGAATGAGAAGTCCTGATCCCGAAATAATCACAATCCATGCCATCAGAAAAGTATGTGGTCATATCTGAGTTATGCAGCCATTCTCGGGTTAACCGCCGGCATCTCACCTGGACCACTCCTTGCAGTCGTGATTCAGCAGACCCTGCAACATGGGGCAGGTGAAGGAATCAAGATTGCGCTCGCACCCTTGATTACAGATATCCCAATCATTGGCATAGCCTTTCTCTTGTATCTCAGCACACCCATGCTGAATGATGTATTGGGTTTTGTTTCATTTGCTGGCGCTGTTTTCATCCTGCTCCTTGGGCTGAAGAGCTTGCGTACAGAGTCGGTCGAGTATGAATTGCCAACAGGTTTACCTCGATCATATTCAAAGGGAATAGTCGTCAATGCCCTGAGCCCCCACCCATATCTCTTTTGGTTTTTGGTCGGTGTGCCCACAACCATCAAGGCAGGGTTGGAATCGATCAATCTATCTTTTGTATTTATTCTTGGCTTTATGTTTTGCCTGATTGGATCGAAAGTGATGGTCGCTCTAGTGGTGGCTCAGTCTAGACGGTTTATCTCCGGAATGCTTTATCGCTGGATCATGCGCGGCCTGGGTCTGTGCCTGATTGCCTTTTCAATCCAACTGTTCCGGGAGGGAATGATTTTGTTTGGGATCCTATCGGGAGCTTGATGGCCACTGGGAACAGAAACCACCAGCAGGGCAGTTAAAGTTTCAATGAACAAGAGAAGCCAGGTATGGCTTTATTCGGAGATTGCTTGGGTTATACTTTTCAGCGCTGGCTCCGCCTTCTCAAAGAAGGCGGAGCCCCAGGCTTGCCTGGGCCGCGCGTTATCAACGCGTAAAGTTAACTCGTGCTCTATCAGAACCGCACGTTCACCGACAATCCAACTACATGCTGCGTATAGTCGAGTTTGTCCTCACCCAGGAATAAGTACTGGGCGATAGTGTTGTTTTCCAGGGGAAGGTAGTTTTGTTCAGTGCCGTCCACTGCCCAGTCTTGCGTGCTGTAGTGCTCGTACCAGTAGCTGAGTTTGTAGGCGATGTTGTCGCTGTATTGATATCGGGTCCAGAGTTCTACGCTGTTCAAGTCCGTTTTTACATCGGAAAACTGCTCAGTTGGAACGATCGGCTCGAAATCACCCAGTAGCACACCTGTGATCTTGTCAATAGGGGCTTGTGTGCCGGTCATCTCAATATTCCCAACGCTTCTGGTATAGACCCAGTCCACCCCGGCATCCCACTTCTTGGCCAAGCCGTCGATGCTGAAACCCAGCCCGAAGCTGCTGCTTCTGTCCTTCAGGTCCGCCTCCCACCTGTCGTAGGTGCCTTTCTCGATTTCTTTGTTCTCGTTGGCATTATTGGACTCGAACTCTTCGTAGTTGTAGAAGGCATGGGCATTGATGTTATCGGTGATCTGATAATTTAAATTCACCAAACCCGATCTCTGTTTTGACTCCGTAAGTCCGATCTCCGAATCGGTGTAGTCATCTTTAAGATATTCCGCAGTCAGGCCGAGATTCAAGCGGTAAGTCGGCATGTAATTGATCGAGGCACCCACTTTGTCTCTGTCGAGGTCCGCCAGGTAGGAAACGCGTAGATTGGGATGCTCATGGGCTCGAGTAACGTAGTCGCTGCCTTTGCGTGTACCTGTCTCACCATAGAGATCCAGGTTCAGTTGCGAAACCGGTTTGATCTTAAACTTGGCCGATACCTTATGCTCCCGTGTGGTCTTGACCTGGTCATCGATGTGGTCACGATGTGCATGGTTGTACTGGTAACCACCGCGCAGGCTCATTTTTGAGCTGAAGCGGTAATTGGCAGTCAGATCGACCTTTTGTTTCCGGTAACTGAGGGGATCATTGGTTCGAGGGTTTATCGATGGCTCGGCTTCATCCTTTGCGTCACCCAACACGCCGTCGGCCAGTGTATAGTAGTAGTCATTGCTGGAGGTCTTATTGTCCCGCTCATCATAGTTGTACAGGGCACTGAGCCGCAGTTGCCGCGTGGGACGGGTGCTCAGCTTCAATTGTCCCCGATAGAGCCAGACCTCGCCGTCCAACGACCTCTGCGGCAGGGCGTCTAACGAGTTATCCAGTTGATCAATATTGGTATCGCCGATGTCCGTGTCCCGCACACTGTAGGGCAAAAACGTATCATCCTGGGTCAGCAGGGAGGCGGATGCCAGTGCAGTGAGGCGGGTGGTCGGTGTGAACATGTGGCCCAATACGGCGGATAGCTGGTGCATCTGGTTGTCCGGCTCCAGGGAGATGCGGCCGGGTCTCAGATGCTCGCCGTATGGATCGTAATTGGGCACGGGGTCGGTCCAGCTCAGGGAGCTGTTGTTGTTGTAGAACAGGGAGCCTTTATAGGCCAACTCGAACTGGGTCTGCTTGCCGAAGTAGGTCAGGGCTGCGTCGATTTTGTCGGTTTCGTAGTCGATGGGTTCGGGCAGCAGGGCGCCGTTGGTCCACTTGAAGATGTTATCTATCGAAGAGGACCCCATGGCGGCGCCTATCCAGTCGGTGCCCTGCAGGGTCTCATGGGACATGCTGCCGCTGAACTGCCAACGGCTCTTCAAGTGCAGTTTGGCGCCTATCCCGACACGCTCACGTTCGGTCTCCTGATCGAACGGCAACAAATGGGCCTCGAGGAGTTCATCGAGCCTGGCGTCGAGCAATGGAGCGTAGAACTTAGTGACATAACTACTTAACTCCTTATCGGTGGTTGGAGGGCCGGAATTGGTCATCGGCAGGGGGAGGGGGAAAATCATAACCCTTGGGCAGCAACAGATTCGTACTGCCCGGGTTGATAAAAGGCGTGGTTGCCGTATTGTTTTCGTAATCGGGCGTCTTGTCATACTCGAGAAAAAACTGCTGACTGCCCTGGGTGCCGGCGTCGAATCTCAGATAACGGGAGTCCAGTCCCAGATTGGTGCCGCGCAGTTTCCAGAAGTCGGCATCCTCGCCGTAACTCTTAGCCTTGATGTTACCGATGATGTAAGCGCCCTGATCGGTCATGCCGTTGTAACGGCCGAATCGGTAGGCATCGTTAGCGACATAACCTACGCCGATCTCCAACTCATTGATGGAGGCTTCAGCTCGGGTTTCAGCTGATTCTTCAGCCATGCTGATCCCCGGCGTCAGCCCCAGGGAGACGAGTGTGGCGAGCAGCTTTTGTGTATTTTTATTAGACATTGTTCCCTCTCCTTATCAACGCAACAGGTTGGGGCCGGATGGATGGTTCGAGCCATGTACCTTGTGGCAGTTCGCACAGTTCCTACCCGAGGAAGCTGCGCCCGCGCTTCGGGTCTTTGTCCCAGGCGTCATAAAAGGTGCGGATATGACCGGTGCCGTCCGGGCCGATCTGCGCATGACACTGCTGGCAGAGGTTGGTGCCCTGTTTGTTGAGCAGGAAGTTATGCATCGAACCATGACTGCGGTGGCACAGACTGCAGTCCTCAGTCACCGGGTAGTGTTCCCAGAGATAGGGACCGCGCTTCTCCGCATGACATTCGTAGCAGTTGTCGTTAATGCTCAACTGGGTGAGCATGGCCGGCCCGTTGGAGCCGTGTGAGTTGTGGCAGTCGCTGCAGACTACCTTGCCTTCTCTGATTGCATGGGTGGACTTCTGGTAGGTCTGGGCCCGAATATCGTTGTGGCAGGCATAGCAGGCCTCTGCCTCAGTCTCCCGGTCCATCGACAGATCGGGTCGGTGCATGCTGTGACAGGCGGTGCAGGGTACTTCTTCAATCTCGTGCAGACTGTCGTGCCAGTTAATCATGGCGCCGCCCTGGTGACATTCCATGCAGATGGCGTTTTGCACTTCCACGGGCGCTGCTTTTGCTCCGGCGTATGCGATCAGGCCGCTCTCGATGGTTGCCGGGTCTTTATCACCAGCCGCCGCATAGTTGATGATATGCTTCTCCCCGGGCCCATGGCAGGACTCACAGCCGTTCATGGCAAAAGGTGTACTTGCATCTGCCGCCTGACCGTGGGATTCCCGTTTTAATTGATCATGTTGACTGGCATGACATTGCTGACAGGCCTGAGCACCGACATATTTGCCGCCGGCTTCCATCAGTGCCTCTAGACTGTTCGGGTCATTCAGATCTTCGGCGATGGTTGATGCACAAGGCAGCAGCAGAAGCAGACTCGTGAGCAGATATTTACAGATATGCTGTGAGGAACGCATATGAAGTTCCCTTCCTTAAATTGCTGTTATTTTATTAGGGTCTTGGTGTAGCGGGGCACCAAGAGGATTGGTTTTTCATTCCGTATTGCTGTTCGGTTAAGGTGCAAACATTGCAGTGAACCGAAAATATCGTTGACGCTCTGCGACTCGTAACTATACAAACCCGCCCGTTTCGTCAGGCGAATATGAGATTTTAGAATTGATGCAGTACCGTCTGTTTTTTCTTTTCTTAGAAATTATTTTCCCGCTTGTTTTCATTAGTAATGAAATCTAATCGGCATGTCAAATTTCTATTTAAATTCGTCAGTGACTTTAGGGTTATCCCTTATAAGTGGCTGTCTTAACTAGGGAAATATCTGCAGAGGTTATTTGATTCGCGTTTCTTGCGTTTGCGGAATGCGATGCTCAATGTGGGAGCCAAACCCAATGGATTGACTTTGGCCGTAGATTTCGCTGTGCTTCGGAATAATGCGCCAATTGTGATTCAATCTGGCGAGCTAGTACTCCGCCAAGGCTATATTGATGGAGTACTACGCGTTACCGGTCATTTATTTCGGAGTCTTGATGTGTTCGGCAGGTCCATGAAGAGTTCGGATAATCTTTGCTGAAACGATAGGCGTTTATTTTCCTGCGTCTCAAGCAGTACACCCTCACTCTGCAGCAGCTGGATCAATTTATGTGGGATCCGGCGATTATCACCGACGATCTCGGCATGACCGGATCGAATGACCTGTTGACGTACGCCGGTGTCCTCGGCTTTGCCTGGCAGGGCTTGTTCCGGCAGACTGAAAACAAAATCATCCTCCTGGCAATGATTATCCCGCCATTGCCGGCAGCTGCCCCTTTCGTCGGTTGCAATCAACAGATGTTCGCTGACACCCGGATTGAGGGCGGCGGGGCAACGCATGAAATCAGAGGCGTGAGTGATCTCATACCACTTATCCCCACTGATGGCCATGCAGATGGGTATCACGAGCCCCAGACTGATCACTCGGGCCGTCGCCGATGCACAGTGATCGGCAGCCGCGATGCCGGAAAAAGGTGCGGAAATAGTAATCAGACGTTGTTCACTGGTAGTCAGTGCCGGCGCAGTAAAACCTGACTCGGTAAGTGCATAGCGCGAGATCAAACCGCCTTGACTGTGGCCAATGAGTGTCAGCGGTTGTTGATCCAGTGCCTCGGAGAGCTCGTTGAGCGCCAATCTCAAATCATGACCGACAGTTTTCAGACTGTCACGGTCGTTGTAGTTGAAGCAGATCGCCTGTTGACCCTGAAAGGCGAATACCTCGGCCAGGGTGCGGAATCGACCGGATGAAGCAAAGCAGCCATGCACCAGAACAACCACAGGGTCTTGGGAGCTGAGCCTCAGTGTACGGTCTGTCTGATCGGTGCAGGGGCCTAACCCATCTATTTCAAGGGTCAGGTCGGGTGCTGGAAGATACGTCGGGTCAATCGGCTCCAGTACCCGCTGGTCCTGACGCAGCTGGGTGCACGCAAGCAGCAGCGTCACAGGCGCCATCAGCAGAGCGGACCGTATAACTACGGGCCAAAGTTCCGTCTTCAGCATGGGCTTGTGTCCTCCTCTCGGAATCGACACACAACGATCACGCTACCAAAAAGATGTACTGCCCGGCTACTGGTTGAGCTGCAACTCGATTGTGCCGCTGACATCGACGCGGATGGTCTGACTGCCGGCTTCCAGACTGGGAGCTGCAACTGATGCCTCCATCGCCATCATGCCGGCGCGCATGCGCATCGGTTGTACCGGCTGTCCCGAGGTATTGATGTTCATCTCCATCAGGCGGTAGTCCTTGCGGCCCAATTGCTTGGTAACCAGCGCGGCGCGCTTTTCAAATGAGCTGATAGCTTCGCCGATCAGCTGTTCCTCGGCGGCCTCTCTTTGTGCCGGTGAGACATTGTATTGAAGTGACTCCAGCGCCAGGCTCGACTGCAGTTCGCTCAGCAGTTGACTCAGTTTTGCTGAGTCCTGGCTCTCGATACGAATGGTCTGACGCACGCGCCAGCCAGTGACGCGCTGTTGGTGATAGGTGGGATAGGTCTGGTAGCCCTGGGTCTGCAGCTTGATGCCATCGACTTTCTTTACCTGTGCAATGGCCTGAGTGATCTTCTGGTTGACATCATTGGCGAGAAGGGAGAGTTCCTTGCCCTCCTGCTGGGCATAGAGTTGAGCCGACAAGGTGTCATTCTCCACCTCCATGGAGGCATTCGCGGAAAGTTGTATCTGGTCGTAGACCTTGGCCTTTTCCTCTGCCAGGAGGGCAGGGGATATCAGCCCGAGGCACAGTAGAAGGGCTAGACATAAACGTAATGGCGATTTCAACATGGTTTTATCCTGATATAGGTTAAACAACAAACTGTTCATGGATCAGGCCTGCTCACTCTCCGGAAGTTCAGTCAGCGGCTTTCCAGCCGTCTTGTCCTCAGCCAGCAGAATATAAAAGGCCGGTTGTACGAACAGGGTAAACAGGGTGCCTATGCCCAGGCCGGTGGCTATGGTCAGGCCGATGCTGAAACGGCTTACTGCACCGGGACCCGCTGCGGTGAGCAGCGGCACCATCGCCACCACCAGTGATACAGACGTCATCAGGATGGGCCGCAGGCGGATGGTGGCGGCCTCCACCACAGCTTCATGTTTGTTGAGACCTTTGTTGACCTGCAACTGATTGGCGAATTCCACGATCAGGATACCGTTCTTCGCCACCACCCCGATCAGGGTGATCAGCCCGACCTGGGTGTAGATGTTCAACGAGGCATAACCGAGGCTGATGAAGGCCATCGCTCCGGCCAGGGACATGGGCACCGAAACCAGAATGATCAGCGGGTCGCGCCAGCTTTCATACTGCGCCGCCAGCACCAGATAGATGACGATCAGCGCCAGCACGAAGGTGGTCATCAGGGCGCTGCCCTCCTGGATGAACTGGCGTGAATCCCCAGTGTAGTCATAGTTGAAGCCCTTCGGAAAGATCTCCCCGGCGATGTTTTGCAGCGTGCCAAGGGCCTCCCCGATGGAGACGCCCGGCTGCATCACGCCTTCCACGGTGAGGGCATTGAGCTGCTGATGCTGACTGCGCTTGGCCGGCTCCACACTTTGTTCGAGACGCACCACGCTGGAAAACGGGATCAACTCGCCGCTGGCGCTGTGGATGCGGTAGTCATCCAGCATGCTGGTGTCGAGTCTGAAGTTCCGTTCCAGTTGCGGGATCACCTTGTAGCTTCTACCCGCCATGCTGAATCGGTTGACCTCCGCGCCGGCCAGCAGATTGGACAGATTTCTGCCGATGTCCGCCATGGTGATACCGAGATCCGCGGCGCGCTCCCGGTCCACCTGGATGGTGGTGACCGGTCGGTCGAACTCGATGCTCTTGCTGAGGAACATGAACTGTCCGCTCTGCATGGCGCGGCCGATCATTTGATCTCCAACATCCACCAACTGGTCGTACTCCTGATCAGAGGTGATGACGAATTGTACCGGCAAGCCGCCCCCGGAACCCGGCAGCGAGGATTTCGGAAACAGCACCGTATTGAGCCCTGCCACTTGGGAGACTGCGCCCTGCAGCTGGGGTTGAATCTCCATCTGGCTGCGCTCGCGGTCGGTATAGGATTTCATCTTGAAACCGCCGAAGATCGTATTGCTCTCCATGCCCAGAATGTAGAACGAGTCGGACTTCTCCGGGAACTGGTCGAAGATCTCATTCAGCTGCCTGGCATAGGCGATGTTGTAATCCAGAGTGGCGGTGCGCGGCGCGGTGGCCATGAAGAACAGAATGCCCTGATCCTCGGTAGGGGCCAGCTCGCTCTTGCTGCTGATGAACAGGAAATAGATCGATACCAGCACCGCCAGGGCAAACAGCAGGGTGATGGGTACGGTCTTCAGGCTGCTGCTCAAGAGTCGCCGGTAGGCATTCGAGAGCCAGTGGAAGAATCTTTCCACGAGCTTTTCAAAGCGGCCTTCTGAGGTTGCGGGTTTGAGAAACTTGGAAGAGAGCATGGGGGAGAGGGTCAGCGCCACCACCCCGGAGATGATTACTGCAGCGGCCAGGGTGAAGGCGAACTCGGTGAACAGGGTGCCCACCAGTCCGCCCATGAAGCCGATCGGCGCATACACCGCGAGCAGGGTGGTGGTCATGGCGATGATCGGCATGGCCAGTTCCCGTCCGCTCAGGATCGCCGCTTCGTAGCGTCCCATGCCTTGTTCGATGTGCCGGTGCACGTTCTCCACCACGATGATCGCATCGTCCACCACCAGACCGATGGCCAGCACCAGGGAGAGCAGGGTCAGCAGATTGAGCGAGTAGCCCAGCAGGTACATGACGAAGGCCGCGCCGATCAATGACAGGGGCACCGCTACCGCGGGCACCATCGCGGCGCGCAATGATCCGAGGGAGAGATAGACCACCGCGAGCACGATGAGCAGGGCCTCGCCCAAGGTGCGGAACACCTCCTCGATGGAGTCGCTGATGTAGCGACTGGCATCGTAGGGGATGAAGACATTCAGGCCCTCCGGGACATTGGCGCGGATCTTTGGGATCAGTTCGGTGACCCGTCCCGCCACATCCAGCGGGTTGGCGCCGGGAGCGGCCTCGACGCCGATGAAGCTGGCGGTGATGCCGTCACGCCAGGCGGTGGACTCATAGCTTTCACCGCCGAGTTCTATTCTGGCGATATCCCGCAGTCTCACCAGGGTGCCGCTGTCTTCCCGCACCACCAGGTTGCGGAAACCCTCCGGGTCCGCCACATCGGTGGTCACCAGCAGGTCTTCACGTACATATTTGCCTTTCACGCCACCCGCGCCGGACAGGTAGTTGTTGGCGCGCAGGGCATCACTCACCTGAGCTGCCGACACGCCGAGCGCCGCCATCCGCTGTGGATCGAGCCACACCCGCATGGCGAACTCCTGGCCGAACACATTGGCCTTGCCCACCCCTTCCAATGCCTGCAGCTGGGGTTTGACCACGCGCTGGATGTAATCGGTGATCTGCGGGCGGGTCATGTTTTCGCTGTCGAAGGCGACATACATCAGCGCGGTCGCGTCACCGGTGGTGGAGTTGATCACCGGGTCTTCTGCGTCCGCCGGCAGTATATTGCGTTGACTGGCGACTCTGGCCTGGATGTTGGAGATGGCGGTGCTGGCCTCGTAGTTGAGCTTCATGTGGGCCTCGATCTTCGACACTCCCTGGGTACTGGTGGAGGTCAGGAAATCGATCCCCTCGGCTTCGGCAATCGCCTGCTGCAGCGGCGTGGTAATGAAGCCCTTCACCAGTTGCGAGCCGGCGCCGGGATAGTTGGTGGTGACGGTGACCACGGTATTCAGGGTCTCCGGGTATTGCCGCACCTCCAGCATGCCGATGGAGCGCAGCCCCACCAGCAGGATCAGCAGATTCACCACGGTGGCCAGCACCGGCCGCTGCACAAAAATGTCAGTGAACTTCATCCTAGAATCCTCAGTTGACCGCAATGTATAGCACTGATTAATATGAAATCACGAGCCTTATGAGTATTGGGGTATTTCACCCCTTGGATGAGTCCCGCTCCACTGCGAATGGCACGCTTGTAGCGGCACATGTCTGCGTTACAACTCCTTGGAATAGAAAAACTATTCCGCGTCGTCGTGCCTTGCCCTGCACCACCACAAGCGCACCCTTCACAGTGTCCAACTGTGGATTCTAGGATCATGGCGTGCTGACCTTCGCATCGTCCAGTTTCACCTGGTTGTCGATGCTGACCTGCTGTCCGGGGCGCAGTTTGTTGTGTCCGGCCCGCACCACCTGTTCACCCGCTTTAAGTCCACTGGTGATCTCTGTCCGTCCATCCTGCACCGTACCTGTCTCCACCTGGCGGCGGTTTGCCACCAGCTGGCCCTCCTCGTTCTCCGCCACCAACATCACGAAATTGCCATAGGTGTTGTAACTGAGCGCGGTCTGCGGAATGGTCAGCGTCTCCTGCGGTTCACCCACCAGGGTGCGTACTTCGGCAAACATGCCGGGGCGCAGGGTGCTGTTCGGGTTGCGCAAGGTGGCGCGCAGTTTGATGGAGCGGGTGCCTTCCATCAGCGCCGCATCGATCGCGGCCACCTGCGCCTCGAATGCTTCCCCGGGCAGGGCGTCGAGCGCCACCTTCACCGGCTGGCCGATGCTGAGCTGACGGAAATAGCGCTCCGGCAGGGTGTAGTCGATATAGATGGGGTCGAGTGACTGCAGGGGCACGATGCCGTCGCCCGGATTCAGGTACTGTCCCTGATTCACCTGGCGGATACCGAGCATCCCTGAGAAGGGTGCGCCGATGGTCTTGCGTGAAACCACGGCCAGTTGCTCCTCGACCCTGGCCTGCGCCGACTGGAGCTTGGCCTGGGCCTGATCATAGTCAGAACGGGAGACGGCCTTCTTGGGCAGCAGTTCGGCGCTGCGTTTGAATTCGATCTCAGCCAGACGCTGATCGGCGCGCAACGCGGAGAGCCCCGCCTGGTCTACCGTGGCATCGAGCTTGATCAGCGGATCTCCCTGTTTCACCCGATCACCGGATTCAAACAGGATCTCCCGGACGATGCCCGCTGTCTCGGAACTGACCTGTACGCCATGCACCGCCACCAGACTGCCGACCGATCGCAGGCTGGGTTGACGCTGTTCAAGCACCACGGGCGCGGCGGCGATCACTGCCGGCGGCATCGGTTGGGACATCTGCGCCTGCATCTGCTTCGCCTGCTGGTTTTTCAGGTAGAAGATGCCGCCGAACACTCCGCCCAGCAGAATAAGCAGGATGAAGAAACGCTTAACCATTTTTCTTTTTGCTCCAAGGGTATCTGTTTATCCGCCCAATGATACGCGCATTGGCCAGAAAATGGCCACGGAAGGCTCGATGGTACTAGGTCCTCCCAGGAATTGGAAGTCTGTTCCGATCAACGGGGATTACTGCCTGTTTGACTCTATGCGGCGGCAGAATTCCCACCTTTGACTTGGGAAATTAGCCACCGCATCGTAAACTCTGTCGCTTTGTGTCTTTTGGCTGGCCGGAATATCGCCGTTTACAGCCGAAGTTGCAGGATGGAAATAATCGTTCATAAAGGTCGGCAAAGATGCCGCATTGGGAGGAGTCAAACAGATGGCCTATAAGAACAGACTGCACCGCAGTGAACTTGCCGTACCCGGCAGTAATTTACGCATGCTGGAGAAGGCTCCCGATGCGGGTGCGGATCTGGTATTCCTGGACCTGGAGGATGCGGTGGCGCCGGATGACAAGGAACAGGCGCGGAAAAATATCATTCAGGCCCTGAATGAATATGACTGGTCGAAATGCTCGGTGTCAGTACGCATCAATGGTCTGGATACCCACTACTGCTACCGGGACATCGTTGATGTCGTAGAGCAGGCCGGCGACAAACTGGATACCCTGCTGGTGCCGAAGGTTGGCAAGCCCTCCGATCTGGAGTTTGTCGCCTTGCTGCTGGAGCAGATAGAGGCGGCCAAAGGTTACCAGCAGATCAATCTGCATGCGCTGATCGAGACCGCCATGGGCATGGCCAATGTGGAGGCGATTGCCCAGACCTGTCCCGACCGGCTCGAGGCGCTGGTGTTCGGTGTCGCGGACTATGCCGCATCCACCCAGGCCCGCACCGTGAGCATGGGCGGGCCCAATCCCGATTACCGGGTACTTGGTTTTGCCGATGAGGCGGGACAGCGTCCGAGTTATCTGGGCGACCAGTGGCACTTTGCCATGTCACGCATGATTGTGGCCTGTCGGGCCTACGGTCTGCGGCCCATCGATGGTCCGTTCGGGGATTTCAGTGATCCAGAGGGATTTCTTGCAGTGGCGCGGGCTTTTGCCGCGCTGGGCGGGGAGGGCAAGTGGGCGATCCACCCAACCCAGATTGAATTGGCCAATCAGGTCTACACGCCAGGTGAGTAAGAGGTCGAGCGTGCCCGTCGCATTATCGAATCTATGGAGCAGGCGGCGGCGGAAGGCAGAGGGGCGGTGAGCCTGGATGGCCGTTTGATCGATGCAGCCTCGATCCGGCAGGCCCAGGTGGTCATCGAGAAAATTGCACAGATCGAACAGCAGCAAAATTAAAAGATAAAACGTCTTCCCCCTGCAAAAGGTGTCGCAAAAAGTAGGGTGCGCCGCGCGCACCAAACGGCTGTCATTCGATGTTGGCATGCACGGCGCAACCTATATCCAACAGGGCTGTATTTATTAGCGACATCTTTTCAGGGAGAGAGGACTTTTTCATACCAGGAGAGATCATGGATATACATGAATATCAAACCAAAGAGCTGTTCCGCAGCTATGGCATTCCAGTGCCGGACGGACGTGTCGCCCATTCCGCCAAGCAGGCCCAGGCGGTAGCCGGGGAACTGAATGGCGATGGCTGGGTCGTCAAGGCGCAGATCCACGCCGGCGGCCGGGGCAAGGCCGGCGGCGTGCTGATGGCCGACAATCTGGAGGCTGTCGAGCTGCATGCGGATCAGTTGATCGGAAAAACCCTGGTCACCAAGCAGACCGGTGAGGCGGGCCGCCTGGTACAGCGGGTTCTCGTTGAACAGGCCCACGCCATTGAGCAGGAGTTTTATCTGGGAATGGTCATCGACCGGGCATGTCAGCGCATTACTTTGATCGCATCCGCCTCCGGTGGCATGAACATCGAGGAAGTCGCAGCCAGCAGCCCGGAAAAGGTGATCCGGGAGGCGGTGGATCCGGCAGTGGGCTTGCAGGATTTCCAGAGCCGCAAGATTGCTGCAAGTATTGGCCTTACCGGCAAGCAGATCGGCAAGGTGGCGAAAATGCTCAAGAAGCTTTACCGCTGCTTCCGTGACAAGGATGCCCTGATGGCGGAGATCAATCCGCTGGTATTGACCACTGACGGCCAGTTCCTGGCCCTCGATGCGAAGATGTCCTTCGATGGCAATGCGCTCTATCGGCAGGCGGAGATCACTGATCTACGCGACTTCGACGAGGAGGACCCGAAAGAGGTCGAGGCCTCCGGGCATGATCTCAACTACATCGCCCTGGATGGTAACGTGGGCTGCATCGTCAACGGCGCCGGTCTGGCCATGGCGACCATGGATGCCATCAGCCACTATGGGGGACGGCCCGCCAATTTTCTCGATGTCGGGGGCGGCGCCTCGCCGGAGAAGATCGCCAATGCCTTCCGTATCGTGCTGGAGGATCCGAATGTCAAGGCGATCCTGATCAACATCTATGCGGGTATCAATCGTTGCGACTGGATCGCCAACGGCATCGTCCAGGCGATCCGTGATCTGGCCATCGAGGTGCCGGTGGTGGTGCGGCTGGCTGGGACCAACCTGGAGCAGGGTCTGGAGATCCTGCGGGGTTCAGGCCTCGATTATATCCAGGCCGATCATCTGAGTGACGCGGCGGAAAAGGCGGTAACCGCCGTACGGGAGGGAGAATAATGAGTGTCTTGGTCAACAAAGATTCGAAGGTGATCTTTCAGGGTTTCACCGGACAGCACGCCAGCTTTCATGCCGCAGAGGCGATGAAGATGGGCACCAACGTAGTGGGCGGCGTCACGCCGGGCAAGGGCGGTTCGATACATCTCGACAGACCGGTATTCGATACCGTGTCCGGGGCGGTTCGTCAGACCGGTGCGGATGTCAGCGCCATCTTCGTGCCGCCGCCTTTTGCCGCAGATGCGATCATGGAGGCCATTGAAGCGGGGATCAAGGTCATTGTCGTCATCACCGACGGCATCCCGGTACAGGATATGGTGCGGGTCAAACGTTACGCAATGGGTCATGATGCAATCATCGTCGGTCCGAACACTGCCGGTGTGATCACCCCCGGTGAGTGCAAGGTAGGTATCATGCCGGCGCATATTTACCAGCCCGGCGGTATCGGTGTGGTCTCCCGATCCGGAACCCTCAATTACGAGGCAGTGGAACAGATGAACGCCGAAGGACTGGGTCAATCCACCAGTGTCAGCATCGGCGGCGACCCGGTGAACGGTTGTGACTTCATTACCATCATGCAGGGCTTTCAGAGTGACCCCGATACAGAAGCGGTGCTGATGATCGGTGAAATCGGCGGTTCTCAGGAAGTGGATGCCGCGCTCTGGGCCCGGCAACACATGAGCAAGCCGCTGGTGGCCTTCATCGCCGGCGCTACGGCTCCCCCGGGGCGCCGCATGGGGCATGCCGGTGCAATCATCTCCGGTGAGTCCGATACCGCCCATGCCAAGATGCAGCGTCTCGAAGAGCTGGGTGTACATGTGGTGAAGAACGCAGCGGATATCGGTAAGACGGTGAAAGGGGCGCTTGTTTGATTCCAGGTTGAATTAACCGACATCTTCCCCTTAGAAAGAGAAGATTGATATGTGTGTCAAACGGAAAATGCCCTGACCAGCAGGGATATACCGCTGCCCAACAGCAGAATGCCGATAATGCGGGTCATCTGGGCTTGAGTAATGCCCAGGTGCACCCGGTGCCCCGCATACAGGGCGAAGGCCATCATCGGCAGTCCCGCCAGGCAGGCAAGAAACATGGAATCCTGGGTCAACAGCCCGGTCAATGCAAAGGAATGACCCGTAATCCACCGTCGATCATGAACAACCCGGAGAAGGTGGCGCGTAATTCCCGTTTATCATGAATGCGATGGGTCAGATAGATCACATAGGGCGGACCGCCCGTGCCGAACATGGCGCCCACTGTTCCACCGGTGATGCCTGCAGGTACAGCCCACCAGCGCGAGACGGTTTTATCCCCATGCAGGTAGAGCAGGCTGCGGATGCCGAATGCGATGACGAATAGACCCAGACCGATCAGCAGGGGTGGTTTGGGCAGACTGACCAGGAGAAATATCCCCAGCAGCAAGCCGATTGCAGTGGTTGGCAACAACCAACCGATCTCATCCCAGCGAATGGCCCGGCGATCCTGACTTCTGCCGCTAAGCACCAGAGAGGCACTGAAGTCCAGTACCAGGACCCAGGGCACGACGAACTGCAAAGGTATGAAGTGGGCCAGCAAAGGGATTGCTATCAGACCAGAACCAAATCCTGAGATGCCTCGAATAAAATAGGCGGTGAACAGAATCAGCGCAGCTGAACCGATGGATAGGATATCGATGGCAAGGCTCCGCTGGATTGACCACAAAGAGCGCCGGATTATATCTCAGTTTGCCGGACGAAGACCCTGATGTTATCCGCAATGGATGGTTGGGAACTGAAACCATCAGGAGTGACCCATGTCATCCAGCCCGAGCGGATTACCAGCAAATGAGTAGCCCTATCAATCGTCATTACAATTCATTACCTGGATTTCACTGATTGAAGTTCAACTAAGGGGTTTCTAGCTTCATTGCAACCAGAGTTCCACCCGACGATTCTTCTCTTGACCCAGGAGTGTTTCATTGGATGCCACGGGGGCAACTCCGCCATAACCGCGGCTGGATATCACCCGGACGCCTTTTTTCGATAGATACTTGGCGACTTGATCCGCACGCCTTTCCGATCGTTTGAAGCTCATGCTGCGCATGCCGTCTGGTTTGACTTCGGCGAACCCGAACAGCAGCAGGCCATTGTCCAATTTTTTAGACTGCTTCAGAAAGCTGTATACCCGATCCGCATCGCGTTTTGCCTTATTATCCAAATAAACCGTTCTCTCAGAAAAGCGCATATTGACGGACAGACGCTTGGCGTTAGCCGATAGCTTTATCATCTCCTCCGGATATTGCTCGTTTGGTTGATCTGGTCCCAGGAAAACTTCCTGAGTAATGAACCCCGTGTTCTCTATCGTTTTTTGTGCGGAAGCGGAGTGGACATACTTAATGAACTTGGTAGTCAGCTTATTGGCCGGTTGTTGTTTTGGCATATACATGTACAGTCGACGTGACAATGCATAGTCTTCGGTGGCAATCGTGAATCTGCTTGGGGCTATCGCAGGCGCCTCTCCGTCGGAGATGGCCAGTGCTTTTGAGTTGAGTATGTAGGGCAGTCCTACGAATCCGATCCCCAGCGGGTCGGCGGCGACTTCAGCGGAAAGCCTGGCGTTATTGATGAATCGTTTGGTATTTTTCGACAAGGCTGTTTTTTTGCCAAGTACCAGATTGCGGAAGACCTCGTAGGTACCGGACTCGTTATCCCGGGCATAGAGATTGATGGTTCCCGTTGCGCCGCCGACCTTATTCCAATCAGCTATCTTGCCTGTGAAAATATCTCGAATTGCAGATTTACTGAGGGATGTCAGAGGATTGTTGGGATGTACGATGACTGCGATACCATCGAGTGCGATGACATGTTCACTTTCCATGGAGGTCATTTCTCCAAGTGAGGCGAGGGCTTCTATCTCCTGCTTTTTTATCCGTCGTGAAGACATGCCAAGATCTGCGGTCCCTTCGAGTAACCCTTTAAAACCAGTGCTGGAACCCTTTGCCTCTATTGCTACTTCAATACTGTTTCCATTACTGTCATCTCCATGCAGGACGGTCATTTCTCCATCCTTGGTGACAGATACAGAATGATAGCCTTGTTCTTTTAACCAGGCCTGAACCAGTTCCGGGGCTAACTGAGAACCGACTGTGTTCGAGCCCTGAATGTGCAGTTGTTGACTCGCCGCCTGTAAATTAATTGTTACTGACAAAAGAAAAAGAAATGAAGCAAAGTATCTGTATTCCATAAGCATCCCCGCTTATAAAAAAATTGAATTCTTATTAAACGAAAAATAAGTCGTGTTGGTAAAGGATTATTGGTTGCTTTCAGGTTGCATTGTGCAATTCTAGAAATCATTGCACATCAGAAGCGTGCAGTCTGTAGCACAATGTTGAGGGTGTTTCGGCAGTTGGAGTTATAAGTTGAGCGTTTTTAGCATTCTAAAACAACACCAATTTTTATGCCGGCATCAAAATAACCAGTTTTTTTTAGATCTGAGCGGGTGTGCTCGGGTGGTATCCACTACCCCTGTTCGGAGTTGCGCCTGCCAGCCTTCTGCTAAAGCCGTTGGCGAACATGTTGTCCGGTGCAAAAGGTGTGCGGGTGTCACCACGAAAACAGATGCGGTATGCCATTACCCTCTGCTTAGTAATACGAGTTGAATCTGGGTTTTTAATTTAGCAGGGTTTTGCTGAATAGTACTTCATTTCAGATGCTAGTACTCCATCAATATAACCTTGGCGGAATACTAGATAGTGTCTCACTCATTGGGCTTTCTGCGCAGGTGGCGCTGAAGGCGTAGTTTAAGCACGACTCCCAATACCATCATGCCGGCGATTATCGAAATAAGGACGAGATTGACTTGGCCATCTAAGAAATAGAGCCCGATCTGAAAGAATGCGCTGAACCAGAAAAAGAGAACGCTGATTACCCACAAAGTCTTGATCCTATCTCGCTCCTTTTCCCATGGACTCGATGTAGTACTGTTCTCTTTTGATTTGTTCTTCATGTTGTCAGTTCTGTTTGAATGAATGATTTAATAAAAATGAGGCCCTTAGATCCTTTTTGAATGGATCTCAATTCGAATATAACTCATATCATTCAATAAAACTTAGTGCTTATGTGCCTCAATGACATGATTAATAGAAATAGCCAAGGCATTCCGCGACATGTCTATTGGCATATGCGGAGAATTACGATGTTGCTTCAAGACTTGTTCAGGCAACAGCGGGATATGGATAAATCCAGATTTATGGGGAAGTCTATACTTTTCAGAAAAATATAAACTTGAGAAAAGAATATGGTTACATAAATGTTGACCACAGTAGAATGAGTACTCACTCGGTATATTTTTCTCTTCCAAAAGCGCCTTCAAGCTTTCATTTCCGGGTAAATTCGACCAGTATGCTACAGGTCTGGATGGGTCTATTAGCTCTCTCATGAATGAGTTAATCGCTATTTTTTCAATAGTGATTTTATTGTATGAGGGTGCCTGACCTGTATGGATGCATACTTCCGGTTCATGGTGTTTTAACAGGTCTAACAATTGAGCTTCCAGGCTATGGTGCTCAGTATCTCGTGAAGTGTCATCGCAAGTAATCACCTCAAAAACCAATACATCCTTGTGAGGGATAAGTTCATCAGGTAAATCATTGTTGAGTGAATTCACTACTTCACCAGAAGCATTCATGTCTTCTTGATATGGGCCAAACCCTGTTACGAGAATCATTTGCTTGGAATCTTGATATTTAATTGACAGAACTGTTTGGCATGTTATTAATAGTGCTCCGCCCAGTATGGTATGGGAAGATTAGTGGACATAAGTCCATTCAAGCTACAATTGTGTCCTCTTTTTTCCATCTTGTGAGAAAAAGCAACTAACAAGACCCTACTAATCTTTTTGAGAGTGAAACCTATGCCCGCTGATAATTTTAGTTGACCCTGGTCAGAGTCGCTCCACCCGCAGCTTCATAATGGCGCGTTCAGTCGCTTCAACGACGATGAAACGCCAACCCGCATCGATGACGCTTTCATCTTTCTTGGGAATTCGGCGCAGGCGAGCCTCGACGAATCCACCCAGGGTGTAGAATTCGGTGGCCGGGAGGTTGATCTCCAAGAGTTCGTTGACCTCCGAGACCGGAACCCGGGAGTCGATCAGATAGACGCCATCTTCCAGGTTCTCATATTGCCGTTTGCGCTTTGGTCGGTATTCATCGAAGTCATAACCTACGGTAATTTCACCCACTACCTCTTCAAGGATATCCTCCATGGTGATGATGCCAATGGCGGAACCGAACTCATCCACTACGACCGCCATATGATCTTCCCTTGCCCTTAATACCGGCAGGAGTTCATCGATCTTCTGCAGGGGAGAGACATATAGCGCGGGCCGCATCAATTCCAGCAGAGATTTTTCAGACAACTCCTTATCCATCAGATCCCAAAGGGTCAGGGTCACGATGCCGATGACGTTTGCGACGTTTTCCTCATAGATAGGCAAACGGTTATAACCGTGACTCCGGACCTCTTTGATGGCCTTGGTAGTACCATGGCTGCGATTGACAGCTCTTACCTCGGCCAGTGGAACCATGGCTTCTGCAATGGTGATATCAGCAAAACGAATGGCCCGTTTGATTCTTTCCCGGTCAAAGACCCCGAGATTGCTGCCATGTGCGGCCATCTCGATGACTGTGCGGAACTGTTCTCTGGTGATAAACAGATTGTTTTCCGTGGGGCGCCGGCCCGCCAGTCTGGCGGCGAATCGAGCGACCAGGGAAAACAGCATGATCACCGGGTAGAGCAGGATTTTAAATACGCGTAGTGGGTAGACCACCAAAGGTGCCAGGCTGTCCGCTTTCTGTTGATAGACACTCTTGGGAACTATCTCGCCAAAGGTTAGAAATAGTGGCGTGTAGATGAGAACGGCATAGAGATCGCCACGTTCACCAAACCAGCGAAGCATCAGCAGGGTACCGAAGGTGGTCAGCAGGACAATGGAGATGTTGGTTCCCACCAGGGTGGTGGTCAACAATACCTCTGGTCTTTCGAACAGACTCAATGCCAGTTTGGCGCCTTTGTGTCCCTGACTGGCCTTGGCGCGAAGGCGAATCTTGTCGGCGTTGACCAGGGCGATCTCGGAGCCGGAAAAGAAACCCTCAAGCAGCAGTAGAACAACCATGCTCAGCAGGATCAGGATGGATTCCATGTCTTACTCCTCAGGCTTCTGATCGACAGCAGTTGTGATTTCATCGGGTGACGCCTGTTCCGGTTCTGTTTCTCCCCGTAACCCTAACCCGCACGATCCGGTGTTCCTGTATCTCCAACACTGTGATCTCAAAGCCCTCCACATTGATCTGATCGCCTTCCACTGGTAGCCGGTCCAGGTGGCGGAACGCCACCCCGGCGATGGTAGTCATGCGCGGGTCTTCGATACCGAAATTCGTCAAGTCATTGAAATCGGTCAGTTTCATCTCACCAGGAACCTCGTAGACATTCTGGTCCTGCTCCTGGTAGAGCTCCACGCCGGTCACTTCACCGGAGAGGTGACCGAAGATGAAGGTGAGCACATCCCGCATAGTGACGAATCCCTCGACGCCGCCGAACTCGTTCAGCACGACCGCGGCGCGTGTATTGTTGGTCTGGAAGAACTCGAACATCTCATCCACCTTCTTGGTGGGTGGTACGATGATCGGTGGATGCAATAGATCCTTCAGGGTTAATGTGTCGAGGTCCACGTTATCTATTTCCAAGGGCAGGATGTCCTCCACATGCAGGAATCCGATCACATTGTCCCGGTGTGTCTCATAGACCGGTACCCGGGAGTGGCGGAAGGAGCGAAACAGCTCGATAATCTCGGGGAGTGGCCTGCTCCTGTTGATGAAATCCACCCGGGTGCGGGGCATCATGATCTCCACGATCTCGGTGGCTCCGGCATCCAGCAGGTGATAGATCAGGGTACGCTCGGTGTCGTGCAGCTCCCCCTCGTTGGAGATCTCGTCCACGATGACGCGGAACTCGTCCAACTGCAGGATATTCTCCGGTGCCTTCTCGCTGCCGACGATCCAGCTGGTGACCCGGTCCGCGACCCCACGCAACAGCCAGCGCAGAGGGGTGATGAACTTCACCCAGAGGGTCATGGTGCGGCTACCACCGTGGAGCTGATCCGTACCGGATTGGAGACCGCTACGGTCTTTGGGGTGATCTCCCCTACCAGCAACAAAAGGGGCACCATGACGATTACATTTATCAGGCCGGCCTTTTCCACGCCATAGAGCACAACCAGGATACCGGTCATGTTCGCCACCGCAGCGATATTGATCAACTCGTTGCCGCAGAGAATGGAGATGATCAGCCGTCGCGGCTGATCCAACAAGGCATGCAAGGTGGCGGATTGGGAGTGTTGGGTGCGGCGCAATTCACGCAGGTCGAGTCGCGAAAGGGAGAACAGTGCTGTCTCCGATCCTGAAAAGAAGGCCGAACCCATGAGCAACAGAGCCTGCAGCAGCAGTCGCCACATTATGTCCGGTTCTGCCAACAGCGCAGAATCGAAATAGAAGAATCCGCCGATTGCATTCCCAAAGTCCGTGAACAGGGAAAGGGTGGTTTCCACGAGTCTGTTTCCTTATACCGTAGTAGATCAGGTCCGCAATAGTACTATCTTACGCATGGAAAGAAACCCTGATCTCATGTGTGCTTGATTCATGCCTAAAGCTCATGTTTGAGCTTTGCTATCATTGAGTCTGAATTTTTGATTGGAGTTTGAGATGGATGAGATGTTGACCCAGGTTGAGCACTGGACCGGGCAGGGCGGTTGGATCATGCAATCGTTTCTGGTGGTATTTGGCGCTCTGTTATTGGACTTTGTGCAACGCCGAGTGCTGAATCGGTTGGAGAAAACCCTCTCCCACACCAGCAACCCCTGGGATGATGCCTTGCTGCATGCCCTGCGCAAGCCGCTTTCTCTGTTGATCTGGATTATCGGCATCACCTTTGCGGCGCATATCATACGGGTTGAAACCGGCACCACCCTGTTCGACCTGTCCGAGCCGCTGCAGGATGTCGGTGTGATCGGCTGTCTGGCCTGGTTTCTGGTGGGTTTCCTCAAGAACGCCGAGACCCTCTATGTGGAGCACAAAAAAGAATCAGGCAAGGAGGTTGACCATACCGTGGTGGAGGCTGTGGCTCGCCTGTTGCGATTGTCGGTCTGGATAACTGCCGCATTGGTCGTGTTGCAAACCCTGGGTTTCTCTGTTTCCGGGGTGCTGGCATTTGGTGGCATCGGCGGTATCGCCATCGGTTTTGCGGCCAAGGATCTGCTGTCGAATTTCTTTGGCGGCATGGTGATCTATCTGGATCGTCCTTTTTCCACGGGTGACTGGATTCGGTCACCCGACCGGGATATCGAAGGCACGGTGGAACATATCGGCTGGCGTCTGACCCAGATCCGCACCTTCGACAAGCGACCGCTGTATGTGCCGAATTCAGTGTTCAGCACGATTGTGGTGGAGAACCCCTCACGCATGTCGCATCGGCGCATCCACGAGACCCTCGGTATCCGCTACGACGATGCCGGCCGTATGGATCAGATCGTTAAGGAGGTGAAGACCATGTTGCGGGATCATCCGGAGATCGCCACCGATCAGACTCTGATCGTCAATTTCAACAAGTTCGCCCCATCCTCCCTGGACTTCTTCATCTATACCTTCACCAAGACCACCAACTGGATACATTTTCATGAGATCAAGGAGGATGTGTTGCTGAAGGTACTGCAGATTATCGAAGGCAACGGTGCTGAAGTCGCTTTCCCCACCTCAACCCTGCATGTCCCGGAGAAGATTCTGTTGGAATCGGGGCCGGGGTCCACCCGCTAAATGATGACAGGACAGATAACCATTCAGTAAGCTATAACCCGGTACTCGCTATGGTATTGAGCCTTACAGAAACCGGCAATAACAGCTATGTTCACCAGTGGATGAATCAATAATTATTCTATAATAAATACTCAGGAGGTCGTCATGAGCCACGCTGTTGTTCATAACTACGAGCAACCGGTAACTGTTGCCCGGGTCAGGGAAGTCAGTACTGAAGATGTCTGGCGCTGGCTGTGCTGCTGGTTGGCGCGACATGCGCAGAACGCCGGGTCAAAGCCTTTTTTATGGTGCGGCACTGGCCGCTGCAAGTTTTCTTTTGGTGGGATCAGTCGTCGCCAGCGGCATGTATTTTCTGCTGCCTCAACTGCTGGCCGCCTTCTTCCTGATTGCCCCATTGCTGGGTATCGGTCTGTATTACAACAGCCAGCAGTTGGAGCAAGGCAAGATGCCGTCATTTGCCAAGTCCCTCACCGCCTTTCGGCATAACAGCTTCAATTTCTTCAATATGGGGTTGGTGCTGGTGGTTGCATTGATCGCCTGGGTAACCCTTGCGCATCTGATCGTTGCAGTAACCTTTACCGGTATAACCCCGGCGACCTGGCAAGGCTTTGTCAGTACCCTGTTTGGAACTTGGGAAGGTGCGCAATTGATGGTGGTCGGCGTTATCAGTGGGGCGGTCATTGCGTTCCTGGTCTTCGGCATCAGCGCGATTTCGGTGCCGATGCTGCTGGATCGCTCATGCAATGTGTTCGATGCCATTCAGACCAGTTGGACGGCCGTTCGTCACAACCGGATTCCAATGATGTTGTGGGCTGCAATTCTATTGGGGATCATCTACGTGGGTTTCGCTACCTTGTTTGTGGGTCTGATCATCGGCTTTCCACTTGCCGCACATGCCACCTGGCATGCCTACAGAGATCTTGTCGAGCAAGCGTAGTTTCAAGTCATCCTCTGCGATAACAGCTTTTTTTGTTATCGCCGTCTCCACCAGGTTGGGGGATTCTGGTCTGACCAGAATCCCCCAACCTGTTCTAAACTATGAATCACGGATAACTTAAATTCCTGTCGGTGAAAGCGGGAGTGTTGAGATTGCTGACAGACAACAAAAAGAAAGCCGCGATTAGGTAGCCTTTCAGGCGGCAGTCAGAGGAAAAGGACATGGCCAAAAAGAAAGACAGCAGAAAAGCAGCAGAGCAAATCCAAAACAAGCAAAAGTAATTCCACCTCCCTGGGTATAGAAAGAGGCGGTGAACAGTTTACCCTGGAGAAGTCAGCGGATCTGTTTGCGGTGAAGAAAAAGCCCCGCTCCGTGCGCGGCAATCTACTGGCTGCTGAAGCAGCCCCGGAGAGTTTCCCGCAACTGCGTTTTCGCAGTGGAGAATCAGGGCGGGAGATGGAGGTCTACCAGGTCGCGGCCGACTCCATCGACAAGGCAATGGATACGCTGCGCCAAAAGAGCAGTGATATCGAATGGTGTGCGCATATCTACCACATGCCGGGTGATCCCAACGGCATCATGATTCCCACCGATGCCATCTATGTGGAACTGCAGGCGGATGCAGAACCGGAAACCATCAATGCCCTGCTCGAGGTGTATCACCTGGAGGTGATGCGGGCCGACGACCAGCAACCCAATGCCTACGTGGTGCGTCTGACCTCGGCATCCACAGCAAATCCGATCAAGATTGCCAATGCCCTGCGTAAGAATAAATCGGTGAAGCTGGCGGAACCCGATTTTTCCATGCGCATAAAGCTGGCGGCCTATCGGCCCAGTGATTCACTCTTCTCCTCCCAATGGCATCTGGAGAACAGCGGTGGTATCGGCCTGACCGCGGGGGCGGATGTCAAGGCCCCAGAGGCCTGGGATATCACCCGGGGCGACCGCTCCATCGTGGTCTGCATCATGGATGATGGGGTGCAGACCGACCATCCGGATTTTTCGTCCCCAGGCAAGCATGTGTCACCCTATGATTTCGGCGAGGACGATCTCGATCCCCGGCCGCTGTTGAGCGACGACAACCATGGCACTGCCTGCGCGGGCGTCGCAGTGGCGGACGAGAACGGTTCGGGTGTGGTGGGGTTGGCGCCTGGCTGTGCGATGATGCCGATCCGCACCAGCGGCATGATCAGCGACAGCACCATCGAGGCGCTGTTCAATCATGCGCGCACCAAGGGCGCCGATGTAGTCAGCTGCAGTTGGGGTGTGGCCAGTGAATTCTTCACCCTGAGCACCCGCATGAAGCGGGCCATCAGCCGCGCCGCCAGTGATGGCCGCAATGGCCGCGGTTGCGTGATCCTGTTTGCGGCGGGCAACGAGGATGTGCCGGTGAACGGCACCAAGGACAACAAGAACTACCGCTCCGGTTTCGCTATCCATCCCGACGTGATTGCGGTCAGTGCCTCCAATAGTCATGACCAGCGCAGCCACTACAGTAACTACGGTCCGGAGATCTGGGTCAGCGCCCCGAGCAGTGGTTCCGGCGGGCGGCGCATCGTCACTACGGACCGCAGCGGATCGAGCGGTTATCAGCTGGGAGACTACACCACCAGCAACGGTTTTGGCGGCACCTCCAGCTCCACACCGTTGGTGGCCGGGCTGTGCGGATTGATTCTGTCGGTGAACCCCGAGCTTACCGCAAACGAGGTCAAGGATATCCTGCGCGAGAGCTCGGACAAAATAGATGCGGCGAATGGCAACTACAACAATCAGGGACATTCCGATGAGTACGGCTGGGGGCGGATCAATGCCGCGCGGGCAGTGCGCATGGCAAGAGACAGATTGGCGCCGGTGGTGAATCGGTTGGTGAGTTTTACAAGCAGCCCCGAACTGGCGATCCCTGATAACAATGCAGTTGGCATCAGCAGTTCGATCAGTGTCAATGAGACCTCGCAGGTGCGCAGCATTGCGGTCTCGGTGAATATCGAGCATAGCTACCAGGGCGATCTCCAGGTCAGGCTCACTGCGCCGGATGGCAGCAACACCTTGCTGCATGACCGCAAGGGCGGCGGGCAGGACGACCTGGTTCGCGCCTTTGATATGGATGACACGCCGGGGCTCTCTAACCTGACGGGACAGAGCGCCAACGGCAGTTGGGTGCTGTCGGTGTCTGACCGGGCTGCCATCGATACCGGTGTGTTCAAGGATTGGGGCCTCACCCTGGGTCTCGACGGCATGCCCGCTTCCGTCTGGGAAACCTTCCCAGGTTTGCACATCCCTGATCACGATCCATTGGGGGTTGCCAGCCAGATAGAAGTGGAAAGGCAGGGCGGTCTCAGGGATATCGAGTTGACCGTGGATATCACCCATACCTGGCGCGGCGATCTCAGCGTAACCCTGGAGAGTCCGGGGGGAACCAGCGCTGCCATCCATCATAAGGAGGGCGGCAGCGCAGACAATCTGCAACGCAGCTACAAGGCGGCCGATACCCAGGTGCTGCAGGCGCTGGTGGATGCCGGGGTGGAGATCAATGGAATCTGGAAATTACGGGTGGCCGATAACGTCTCGCAGGACGTGGGGAAGCTCAATGCCTGGAAGCTGGTATTGAAGACCTGAAAGAATAACAAAGTTAACGCATACTATTATGCTCGAATCATCGAGTGCAACAAACAGCGGGTCGTTACATGGAGAGTATCCTCAATATCACCAATGGTGACAGTGCGGTCAATCTCATGCGGGATGCCACTATCCTGGGGGAGTTTCTGCCCTGGCGGGATGTCCTGCATGATGGTCCGGTCCCTGCGGAGTTGTCACTGTATGAATTATCAAAGGTTCGTGCCCGGTTTATCGCTGAACGGGGCTGGGCTGATCTCCATGAGGTGGAACAGAGTTTTGCTGAACGAGATCAAATCCTGAAAGGCTTTAGGGATTACGACAGGGTGATCCTGTGGTTTGAACATGACCTCTACGATCAGCTGCAGATTCTGCAGATCCTCGATTGGTTCGCCGACAATCCGCCTGCAACAAATAGCCTGAGCATGATCTGCACTGAGCAGTATCTGGGCATGTGCACCCCCGAGCAGATAGCCGGCTTGGTAGAGTACGAAGCGCCGGTCACTAATGAGCAGTTGCTGCTGGCCAAACATGCCTGGCAGGCTTTCCGTTCCACTAATCCACTGGAGTGGCATGCCTTGTTGCAGATCGATACCTCTGCATTGCCCTTTCTCGAGGGCGCCGTGCTCAGGCAGCTGCAGGAATATCCTGACTGTCCGCACCGGCCTCTCCCTGACCGCGCAACGGGCCTTGAGTATCCTCGCCCAGGGCGAACGCCCACCCGGCCGGTTATTTGGTGACTACATGGAACTGGAAGAGCGAGTGTTCTTGGGGGATTCCAGTTTCTGGGTGATCCTGCAGGAAATGCTCGACTGCGATCCGCCCTTGCTGGTACTGCCGGAAGATCTGCAACTGACATTGCCATCCAGTCCCGAGCAAAAATTAACCCTCACCGGGGAAGGAGAAGCGGTGTTGGCGGGCCGCAAAAACTGGCTTGAACAAACTGCCATTGACCGTTGGATCGGCGGGGTGCATCTGACCCCGGATAATCTCTGGTGCTGGAATGCTCAGGTCAACGCTTTAGTTGCTCCCTGATGAACCCTGAGTAGCTTGGCGGTTTCCCGCCCATCAAGTCTAACGCAGTAAGATTCCCGATTGCCTGTATCGGGAGGCGTTACCTTGCCTTCCCGTTAGCAGATTTGTCATGCTGTTTACACAAGTCTTTAACAATCCCTCCGTAAGATTACCGCCTCATTGTTCTCTATCCATTGCTGTTCATGGCTTGAAGCGAGGTATTGCCTCTCCTGTGAAACGCTAATGGGATTCAACAGGAATTGCATCTACCGGAGGTACTCCATGCATATTCGTTACCCAGCATTCAAACCCACTGCGATCGCCAGCGCCATCTCTTTCACTCTGATGATAAGTTCTCAGGTTAGAGCGGAAGATGTGCTGTTCTCCGACGTACTCCTGCCACTTGACGATCAGACTGCCGTGACGGTTTCTGATGAGATCATAGTGGGCGATGAACCTGCACAGCCACTCAGTTTTTCTGAGCTGTTCCGCACCGGTGACCTAGACTCGGTGACGGGGGAGACCTATGGCCTGATGAAGGATTACCAGGGCAATCCGGCAGTTTCCGGAACCGGTGTGCCATACATCTGCAGCGGCAATACCTCGGGCGTCGAGGGTAGTGGTACCGATTTCAGCGCCCTGCTGGAGAAGCATGGCAAGACCTATCTGATCTCCCAGTTCGAGTGTCAGACCGGTGGCATGTACATGGCCGAGGTCAAGCAGGACGGGGCTGGGAATCTGAGCCCGGTTGCGGGAACCCTGCAGTCCATCGACCAGACAGACGAGTGGGGCGGTTGGGTACACTGCGCCGGTTCCGTGACCCCCTGGAACAGCTATCTGGGCGGTGAGGAGTACGAGCCGGATGCGAAGCAGATAGAGAACGATCCCGCTTCCGATGGCAGTTACAACGACAAGGTGCGTTCTTATTGGCTGGGTGACTACAGCAAATCCAGCCCCTACCACAACGGCTGGATTACCGAGGTGGATGTCAAGGGGAATGGCCAGGCCAAGTTCGAGAAACACTATGCCATGGGGCGTTTCTCTCACGAGCTGGGTTATGTGATGCCTGACGGCAAGACGGTCTATCTGACCGATGACGGTACCAACGACACCCTGTTCATGTTTGTCGCCAAGGAACAGGGTGACCTGTCCCGAGGCACGCTGTATGCGGCGATCTGGAACCAGACCAGCGGTTTTGGCGGTGGTTCCGCCCAGCTCGAATGGATCAGTCTGGGAGATGCTTCCAGCAAGCAGATCAAGCATGCCATCCAACTGGGCATCAGTTTCTCGGATATGTTCTTTGAATATGATCGGGATGAAAACGGCGTCTGCCTCGGCGGCACCGAGCTTTCCACCAATGAGATCAGGGAGTGTCTCGAGCTCAAGCCGGGTATGGACAGACTCGCATCCAGATTGGAGTCTCGCCGTTACGCCGCGCTGCTTGGCGCGACCTACGAGTTTCGCAAGATGGAAGGCTTTACCTTCGACCAGAACCGTAACCAGGCCTATATCGCCATCTCCGAAGTGGGTCGGGCGATGCTGGACAACACCAACGATCCGGAAAAGCTCTCAGAAGGCACTGAACGTAACTATGACGACCGTGATGGCAATAGCGTAGTCGAGACCGGTAATCACATACGGGTCGCTAAGGCTGATTACTGTGGCGCTGTCTACGGCATGGATGTGATGAAAGGCGTGCGCGACTCCCAGGGCAAGAAGATCAAGAGCCGCTATGTGGCAGTCAACATGAACAGCATCCTCGCCAGCGGCACCGCGGGTGGTGAGATTTCGCCGGTAGACTGTGCGCTGAATAAGGACATCATGGCCCAGCCGGACAACATCAGCATGATCGAGAATTCCGACAGTCTGATTATTGGTGAGGACGGCAAGCATGAGAACAACATGGTCTGGTCTTTTGATCTGGATACTCATGAACTGACCCGTATCGTCACCGTACCATTGGGTGCAGAGACTACCTCGCCTTACATCCATAAAGTCGGTGATTTCTCTTACATGAGTCTGGTTGCCCAACATCCTGACAGCTCATTGGGCAATCCCAACGGCGCTTCCATCACTGGTGTTGTGGGACCTATGACCCTGGTTGAGGGTGATTCTGATGAGGATGGCGACAACCAGGAGGGTGTGCATGATGATTGATCATTAATGCTTATCTGATATTACTAAGGGAGGCCCAGTGCCTCCCTATTACTTTTGGGCGCTGTAATCTGCAATAAACAGCTTACTTTGCGCGTTACTTGTCTCGAGTGATTTTAAAAAGCCCTCTGGAAAATGATGGTTTAATGCCCGCCATGGGCTGATTGAGTTCTTTCAAGCTATTGTTTTAGCGATAATTTTTCATCACCCTTACCGCAAACGACAAACTGAAAAGTCGTTCACGGCACCACCTCGAATATAGGGTATTTACCTACTTCTTTTTGCCTATCGGTTGGGTTATTTTTCCCAAAGTACAGATGCCAGCTGACGCTGGACCGTGCCCAAACCACAAATAACCAACAACAAGTGACAAGGGACGGTCCATTCGGAGGCTTCAAGATGCATACTCGATCAGTGATCGGGGCGGGTTTTCTCGTCCTGTGTACGCTGTTGTTCCCTTTCCAGTCCCATGCCGCAGGTCTTCAGCCTGTCTCCAACAAGGCCTGGAATCAAGCTGCAGTCAGGAAAGTACTGCACACCTTTGCCTATGGCGGTTATGCCAGTGACGGGCAGATTGCCTCTTGGGCGAGAATGAAACCCCAGGCGGCGATTCAAGAGATCCTTACCTTTGATGAGTTTAATCTGAAACTCTCACCGATACAGGATGCGACGGCAGATTTCGGTCCCTTTCTCAGTACCCTGCAGGAGGTCTGGTCGGTCAACAATTCTGATAATCTGGTTTGTCCCAGTGATCAGGCCAGCTTCGCAGCCACCCGCACCAGGCGGGATGGTAATGTGCTGCTCTCCAACACCGGACTGCAGAACACCTGGATCGCCGCGGTCAACAAGCGCGGCCTGAACCCTTTTGCGCATAAGGTCGGGTTCTGGCTGGTCAACTATCAGATGGCCGTCAATATCCACGATACCGAGCCAACCCTGGTGATGGATCTCTACGATGGGGCTTTGGAGCAGCTTCGTGAGGGTGAGCCATTTCACCGCATCCTCGCCATGGGCGCTTCTTCCGCCGCGGTTGCCCGGGAGTATGGTCATCGCAATAATCGTTATATCAATCGAACCGGCAGATTCATCGGCAACGATGATTTCGCCCGGGAGTTCCATCAGCTGTTCTTCCGCATCAATGGCGATATCGAAGATCCGGATTATCACGAGAACACCACCATCGAACACACCGCGTGGATTCTCACCGGCATGCAGTTGGATAAAGATCCCAATGCCTATGGAACGACGCTATCAAATGACTGGTGGGTGGCCCCTATCGACTTCACCGATCATACGGATGCCACCGGACGAAAAATCCGCAATTTCCTGCGCCACTACAGCGGTGATCTGGAAGTGCTGCATGCGCCGATTAGCGGTCTCACTGCCAGGGATAAGCTGTTCAACCTTGCCGAGGTCGCGATCCAGCATCCGGAGAGCCTGGACAACCTGCCGATCACCTTTATCGAGTTTTTTGCCGACGACAATCTGACCGACGCCAAGAAACGGGACATCAGGGAAACCTGGCGGCCGCTGGCTGGAACCAATGAGGATTTTCTGCGGTTCCTGCAGAGCTATGCGATCTCTACCAGTTTTCATAACAATGACACCTATAAGTACCGCACCGCATTCAACCGTAATCTGACCATCTTCAACCAGAACACCGTGGATAACGCAGAGAGCTATGGCAACAGTTACTCACCCAGGGCGGTGATGACGCGCCAGGGCGCCGAGGCCTTTATTCCGGTGCACGATGTGTTCGGCGGGCAGACCTCATTGAATGCCGCCAATAACCCGAATCTGTTCAAGGAGGCCTATAACAGCAACGTCGACTACCCCGGCCGGATCAGCAAGATCCGCCAGGACTGCAAGGATGCCTCCGGCACCGTGCTGAGTAGTTGGGAGAAGGATTGGTCGCGCATCATTCCCACAGACAGGAACGGTAACTACGCTGTAAAAGCTGTGGGTGACTGGTTGTGGAAACGCTTCACCGGCGACAATGGTGACAACTACACCCGACTCGAACGCGCCTATGTCGCTGCTTTTCTGGCGACTGGAGAAGATTTCGGCAGCTTGGCTGATCCTGCCAACCCGGAGATGGCCTACACGGATAGACAGCTTAGAAGGGGTTCTCTGGCGGACCTGCTTAAATCACTGGAACAGCAAACCCTTGATCTGAACAGTACCCGGATCGGTGTACGCCGACTGGCAAACCGCCGAGTCGGGCTTGCTGTCAACTTTATTACTATGACTCCGTTCATGTTCGCAACGGGAGGCAACTAAAATGAAAAGAAGAGACTTCCTGAGAAATGCCCTGGGCACCTCGGCGATGCTGGGCCTGGGAGCCGCGGGCCTGACGCCAAGACTTGCCAACGCGTTGGCACCGGTAGGTTTTCAGCGGACCCTGGTGAATGTGATGCTGCTGGGCGGGGCCGATATGAGATTCCTGTTTGTACCGGAGCCTGGTTAATGCCTATGCAGACAAGTTCTGGGAGGCGCGCAGTGATATCTATCGCAGCAATGCGCAGGCGCAGGCCAAATATCCAGGCTATGACAGCGTATGGACCGATCTCTATCAGCAGACCGTCGACGCCAATGGCGCCACCTTCGGCATCCATAAAAAGGCCGCCTGGCTGAAGCAGCAGTTCGATCAGGGCAATGTCGCGATCGTCTCCAATGTGCTGGGTTCCGATAACCGCCGTCACGACCAGTCCCAGTTGATCGTCAACAGCGGTGATGTGAACGCCAGTCAATATGTCTACGACCGGGATGGCTGGGGAGGCCGTCTGGCCTACGCAATCAACAGCGCGAATGCGGTTTCGGTGACCCGCGATATCTCGGTATTCTGTAATGGCATAGATCCTCAAAATCGAAATGCCAAAGTCGTGCATGCCAATGATACCCGGAGTTTTGGGCTGTCGAATGGCAATGCCAATCCGGCATCGGACAGCTCAAAACTAGCGCGCTCCCTGAAGGGGTACTATGCAGCGAAACGTCGCCAGGTCGCGAGGAAATCGGCGGACTGGCCCTACCATAAGTTTCTGCAGCATGAAGCAGGGCTGCGCAAGTTCGGCGATGCCTTCAATACCCGTTTGCAAACAGTCTCTCCGGTGCAGCCCGCGAGCCTGCAAGCCCTCCATACGGCTGGTTCCGGAAATACCTTGAACAGCAGCAACTTTGGTCTGCAATGTGCAAATATCTATGATGGGGTGTTGGGTGCGGACCTGTTTCAGATGCGCATGGCATCCATGGAATACACCGGCTGGGATACGCATAATCAGGAACAAAGCCGTTTTGAAGCCAATATCGAGGATATCTTCGGTACCGGTAAGGGTCTGGATACCTTGACCCAGGAACTGGAACCTCTAGGCGCCAATGATGACCTGGTGTATGTCTTTAGCACCGACTTTGGCCGCCAATTGCGGGCGAATGGTGATTATGGGACCGATCATGGGCGGGGTAACTACATGATCCTGGTTGGCCGTGGCGTGAATGGCGGTGTCTATGGCGAGATGTTTCCGGACAGTGAAATCACCGGCAGCGCTGGCCAGACAAGGTTCGATCAGCAAGGCGCGGATATCGAAGGCCTGACCTCATTCGAGCATGTGCTGAGCCGGGTCTGTGACTGGGTAGCGCCAAGCACCGGTGCCCAGGTTTTTCCCGGTGTTGCTTCCGCTGCGCCGATGGTTGAAACAGGGGTGAATCTGGATTTACTTTTCCTGGCTTAGATTTAAGCTTTTTAAATAGATCGCACGCCGGGGCCGGTATTTTGTAGGCCCCGGCGTTTTATTGCCGGTTGGGATGATCACAAGGTTTATGTGATCGACATCAAAGATTGACCCGGGTGAGGTTCAGCTGTCATTGATCAGGTGATATATATGTTGGCCAACAAAAATCAAAAATAGAGTTTACTGACATGGACCGGTCCGGCAACTTATCTCAACGTCTGCGTTCGGCTTTAAGTGCAAACGGCATCCCGGAATCTACGCAAAAGCGTTATCGATCGCTGATACGCGATTACATTCGATTTCATGGTAAACGTCATCCGGCCAAGCTGCGAGAGCCTGAAATCGCAAAATATCTGGCGCATATCAACACCAACATGGCTGCGGGGACTTCGCTGCTGCCCCAGGCCTTGAGTGCGATCCAGTTTCTCTATCGCGAAGTATTGCAGATAGACCTGGATTGGTTGGATGACGCGATCAGATCCAGCAGCTCACAACAGTTCCCCATACTTTTAACAAGACAAGAAGCCGTTGAAGTTCTGGATAGATTGACAGGTATATACCATCTCATCGGTTGTCTGCTGTATGGCTCAGGACTGAGAGTCGCTGAGTGCATCTCACTGCGGGTCAAAGATTTCGACTTTGAAAACAAAACGATACTCATACGAGATGAAGCGGAACAGATCCAAAGGATAACGATATTGCCAGCAGAACTGGTGCCACAGTTAAAACAATACTTAAGGAATCTGGCGTTAGATTTCAATACTCAACGAGTACAGCTGGCAGCGGACAACAGCCCCAGGTCAGCAGACCCCTTAGCAAAAGCTTTCCAGCACCAGGATTGGCAAGCGCAATACGTATTTCCTGAGCCAGTAGCTGCATTCGATACAGCCAGGGATTATTGCCCTGGTAGGCATGTCGATGAAATGCGCCTGCATAAAGCAGTCAAGACGGCGCTCGAACAAGCCGGTGTTGAGAAGCTGGTATCCTGTCATATCTTTCGACACTGTTTTGCCGCCCGGTTATTGTCCCAAGGGCAGGATGTACAAACTGTTCAGGGATTGCTGGGCCAAGGGATAAAACGGCCTGACGATCTGCAGAATCCTTTGCAACCCCCAAAAAATATTCAACTGATCAGCCCGCTCAGTCAACTGTTTGGAACAGACCGAGACATGAGGATGGCTCAATAACTCACTTTGAATAATCATGCTAGTCAGCGTATCGAGACATGAGTCCTGCTTCTGCTGGCGATAGTCTTGCAAAGGATGATGCATGGATCATGACTGTATTGCCATGAACAATCCACCTCTCTCAGAAGCCTGATTAAAGCAGCATACTCAACAAAAACATCGTTCGTGAGTTCTCTGCCGGCAAGCTGAGTTGTTTGATCCTGCGCTTATATTTGTCAGTGTTTTTACTGATCTCATCTTGGTTATTTCACCAATTTCTCACCCCCGGACTGAAAAAAATTGTGATGATGTAGCCCATTTGAGTATTTTATGGAGTTATTAGATAGGAAAGAA
This sequence comes from uncultured Gammaproteobacteria bacterium, assembly GCA_963797085.1. Lineage (GTDB taxonomy): Bacteria > Pseudomonadota > Gammaproteobacteria > Chromatiales > Chromatiaceae > JASJBU01. The sequence continues at coordinate 240,634 of CAWCOA010000004.1, read as the reverse complement.
AATCATTCTGAGGTATAAAAATTCCCGGGAAGCTGGCTGATCGTAAGCGAATGAGATTCAACAAGCCAGTAAACGCATTGACTCATTAGTGTTAGTTGGAGTCGGAAGCGTGTAACCCTTCATCGATTATTCGTGGTGCAGTATGGAGGTTCAACAACAACCACTGAGGGAATAATAATCAATAAATCAATACTCTTGAAGGAGAGAACAATGCATTCACACATTGTATCTATGCGAAAGAAGGAAAGCAGGCTGCTGCTATCTATAATTGGCGCTGGAGCGCTCATGGCCATGGTTCCTATGGCCACATGCCACAAACAGCTTGTTTTCAAGCTGGCAGTCAATCTATCCAAACTCACTCTCTGACAACAATGCAAACTGTGCACTGTGTCATACAACTTCGATGCCGATAGCAGCTCTTTGAACGCCTATGGTTCGGCGGTCAGGAGCAGTGGTATAACCGGTGCGGCAGGAGCCGACTCGGATGGTCAAGGCGACTCCAATCTGGTGGAGATCAATGCCAACACCCAGCCTGCCTGGAGCAGTTCCGCTCCAGCAGGGGTTACCGGTGACCTCGATCCGACCATCGTAGTTGAAAATGAAGCGCCAACCGCCGATCCGGGTGGTGCCTATGCGGGTAATGTTGGCGAGAACATCAGCTTTGATGGCACTGGCTCTATCAGATCCGGATGGCACGATCAGTTCCTATGCCTGGAATTTTGGCGATGGCGCGACCGCTTCCGGCTCCACGCCATCCCATGCCTATTCGGCTGAAGGGAATTACACGGTAATGCTTACCGTGACGGACAATGACGGCGCCTCCGACAGCGCCACGACTAGTGCAACTATCACCGCTGTGAATACAAGCGTCCCGCCGATTGGCTGATGCCGGTGGACCATACTCCGGTGCAGTGGATGCCACATTGACCCTGGATGGAACCAATTCCGCAGATCCTGACGGCGGTGCCATTGCCCGCTATGACTGGGACTTCGGTGACGGCACCTCAGCCCTGGATGCAGGCTCAACACCAAACCATGTTTATACCGCGACGGGTAATTACACGATTACCTTGAATGTCACCGACGACGAGGGCGAGACAGACAGCGATACCGCCACCGCCAGTATCGGTAGTGGTGATCTGCCTCCATTGGCCGACGCTGGTGGACCTTACACGGCTGACATCGGTGAGACCGTGACCTTCGACGCTACCGGTTCGAGCGACCCGGACGGCACCATCGTACAGTATGACTGGGAATTTGGTGATGGTTCATTCCTGGTTGATGGCGGAGCGACTCCCAGCCACAGCTACAGTACGGCTGGTACTTTCAACGTTATCCTGACGGTATGGGACGAGGTTAATTTGAGCGATACCGACTCGGCTCAAGCAACGATTGTCGACCCACTTGATGTTCCCATAGAGGATGGTGACGACGGTGATCGTGATGACGACGACGGTGATCGTGAGATGACGATGATCATGACGACGATGACGATGATGACGATGATCATGACGACGATGACGATGACGATGACGACGACGATGATGACGATGATCGTGATGATGACGACGATGATCGTGATTGATATCGAAAAGGCTAAACTGCATTAACCGTTAGCCGATTTGATAGCACGGCAGGGGAGGGGGCGACTCCTCCCCTGCAACTTCCCAATCGACGCCGCAGTCTTTCTGACAGCCATACAATTCAAGCCAGGCTGATGGATCAGATCCGCTGATTCCGCAGCCCGTAATAGTCAATTCCACAACTCCGATGTTGCTGCCTGGAATTGCTCCTCAGTAATCTCCCGGATTATTTCTGTCTTTCACCGACCCCGAACCTGTACAATGCTGAGTTGTTTGTTCTGGTCTCATCAATGCTCCGGTGAACGCACTCTCCATCCACAATCTGCACAAGACCTACCGCAATGGCTTCGAGGCCCTGAAAGGAATCAGTCTGGAGGTGGAGGCGGGAGATTTCTTTGCCCTGCTGGGACCGAATGGGGCAGGCAAGTCAACGGCTATTGGTATTGTCGCTTCCCTGGTGAATAAGACCTCCGGCCAGGTCTCTATCTTCGGCAATGACCTGGACCGGGAGCGCGAAGCCGCCAAGCAGCATATAGGACTGGTGCCCCAGGAGTTTAATTTCAACCAATGGGAGCCGGTGGTGGAGATTCTGGTCAACCAGGCGGGCTATTACGGCATTCCCCGGCAGGAGGCCTTCATCCGCGCGGAGAAGAGTCTCAAGCGGCTCGATCTCTGGGATAGACGAACCACTCAAGCGCGTTCACTGTCCGGCGGCATGAAACGGCGCCTGATGATCGCCCGGGCGCTGGTGCACCGTCCCCGCCTGCTGATCCTGGATGAACCCACCGCGGGGGTGGATATCGAGATCCGCCGCTCCATGTGGGATTTTCTACGAGAGATCAATGGTCAGGGCACGACGATTATCCTCACCACCCATTATCTGGAAGAGGCGGAGAACCTGTGCCGCAACATCGCCATCATCAATAACGGTCGGATCGCCGAACAGACCACAATGATGCGACTGTTGAGTCAGTTGCATACCGAGATCTTCGTCTTGGACATCCGCCAGGAACTGAGCTGCGCACCGCAACTGGCCGGTTATCCAATGCAACTGGTGGAGCCGAATACCCTGGAGGTGGTGGTGAAACGCGAGCAGACTGTGAACAGCCTGTTCGCCGAGCTGTCGGTCCAGGGCATAGAAGTGCTCAGCATGCGCAACAAACAGAACCGGCTGGAGCAGCTGTTCATGGATCTGGTGGACCGCTCCAGAATTACCCAGGCGGCATCCTCATGAGTCGCGGCTCGCTCTATCTCACCGCCTACCGCACCATCGTCATCAAGGAGATCCTGCGCTTCAGCCGTATCTGGATGCAGACCATCCTGCCGCCGGCGATCACCACCACGCTCTATTTCGTCATCTTCGGCAAGCTGATCGGCGAACGCATCGGCGAAATGGGCGGCTACAGCTATATCGAATTTATCGTGCCGGGGTTGATTCTGATGTCGGTGATACAGAATTCCTATGCCAATGTGGTCTCCTCATTCTTCAGTACCAAGCTGCAGCACTACATCGAAGAGTTGCTGATTGCCCCCGTACCCAATTGGGTGGTGCTGGCCGGTTATGTCAGTGGTGGTGTGGCGCGTGGGACGCTGGTGGGATTCGTGGTGACGCTGATATCGTTGTTCTTCACCGATCTCAGCATTCACAGTTACACTCTGACCCTGGTGGTTTTCGTATTGACCTCAATCCTGTTCGCCTTGGGCGGCTTTATCAATGCGGTGTACGCCAGGACCTTCGATGATGTTTCCATCGTTCCGACCTTCGTGCTGATCCCCTTGACCTATCTGGGCGGTGTTTTTTACTCAATCGAACTCTTGCCAGGCTTCTGGCAGACACTGTCCCTGGGCAACCCGGTGCTCTATATGGTGAATGCATTTCGTCACGGACTGTTGGGGGTTTCAGATATCAACATCGGCTTGGCCTTACTCATTATTTGCGCCTTCATTGTTGCGCTGATCCTGTTCAGTCTGAACCTGTTGCAACGAGGTGTGGGGATCAAACAATAGCCTTGCCCGGCGCGGTCAGGCCTTGAGTGATAAGCGAAACAATCATGCATCCGGATCAAGCCATTGCTACTGTATCTCATGGAGACCCCATCGCTCCGGTGATCTTTGGCGTAACGTTGATTCTGATTGCGGCGTTGGTAGGGCGCATCATTGCGCGTCGTTTCAGGCAGCCTTCGGTATTGGGCGAACTGATAATGGGCGTGCTGCTGGGGAACCTGCTTTACTTTCTCGGAGTCGATCTGATGGGTGTGCTGCGCGAAGGGTTGGCCTGCGCGGAACTGTCCAAGATGTTCATGTCCGGTGCATCGGTCGATACTTCACTGGCTGAATTGATGGGGGCAGAACGCAGCGCCAGCTTCCTGGAGATTATCCGCGGCCCGCATGGCACGGAATATCTCGCCGTGGCGCAGGCGGTGGATGTCTTTTCCCGTTATGGTGTGATCTTTCTGCTGTTCCATGTCGGCCTGGATACCTGTGTCAAGGAGTTGCGCTCGGTAGGCGGCGACTCACTGCGGGTCGCGACCATCGGCGTGGTGGCGCCATTTATCCTCGGCTTCATGGTGACCTGGTGGTTGACGCCGGACGCGCCCCATGCCCAGCATATGTTCCTCGGGGCTACCCTGGGTGCAACCAGTATCGGAATTACCGCCAGGGTCCTGCAGGATTTGAATCAAAACCGTTGTCAGGAGGCGCAGATTATCGTCGGTGCGGCGGTGATGGATGATGTCCTTGGCCTGGTGATGCTGGCCATCGTCTCAGGTATCGTCGTGTCCGGCAGCGTGGAGATCGAAGAGATTGTTCGTACCATGCTGCTTGCCAGCCTGTTTATCATCAGTGTCTTGTATCTCGGTCCCCATATCATTCAGGGCTTGATCAGGTTGCTGCGCAACATGAACGTCCTGGAAGCTAAATTGTTCGTGCCGTTCATCTTTGTCATGTTGCTGGCCTGGCTGGCAAATCTGGTGGGCCTGGCGACGATCGTCGGCGCCTTTGCGGCCGGTCTGCTGCTATTGGACAGCCATTTCAAGGCCTGGGGCGATCATCGACGGCATAAATACTCCATCAAAGAACTGTTTGCCCCATTGGAAGCGATTCTGGTGCCGGTGTTCTTCGTCCTGATGGGTATACAGGTCAAACTGGAGACCTTTCTGGACTGGGACGTTATCATTCTCTCGGGCGCGCTGATCCTGGTTGCGGTGCTGGGTAAGATCGTCTCCGGGCTGGGCGTCCTGGGTGGAGATAAGAAACGTCTTGCCGTTGGGGTGGGGATGATGCCGAGAGGCGAGGTAGGTCTGGTGTTTGCATCGATCGGCATCAGCCTCAATGTGATCGATACCTCGATGTTTTCTGCCGTGGTGCTGATGGTGATTGTCACTACATTGGCAGCGCCGCCGTTATTGAAAATATTATTGGGACAGGGGCCAGAGGCCGGCCGGCAGGCGCGCTTCAAGAAACTCTGCGAATAGAGCGCAGGGAAATTGCGTAGTGGCAGCCACTGTTGGTATGCAGTGACTGCCAGCTTAAATCAGTCTGATTACTCAGCGCCGATCTGTTTCATCAGGCCAAAGCTTTTGACAAAGGGCCCCGCCATGCGCGGATCCTTGATCATGCCCTTGAAATCACCTTTCAGAAACTTCAGTTTGCCCATGGCGAAGGCAGTGCCCATGCCGGCCATGCCGATGCCCTTTTCAACCCATTTCATCCAATCGCCTCTGGATGCGCGCATATCCCAGTCCATATCCTCGCCGGCATAATCGCCGGCACGCACGCATTCACCGTTCTCGACCACGAATACACCCAGGGGCTTGTCGTCGCCCTTGAAACCACAGGCGATGACAGAATTGAAGCCTATCTCGGCCAGTTTGTCTTTGACTTCCGGGTCAGCATTCCAGGCGTCCTTAAGTTGATTCATCCATTCAGCGGAAAAAAGTTCAGCCATTAAAGGTATCCTCCTCAATCTAAAAATAATGTACAAAAGCGCGATGACTATATCCCTGATCCGATTGTTAATCGCTACATTTCTATTGATGCGCGACAAAAGAATAGGAATTTGCCATTTTCTCCGGTTATCAAACCGACTTTGGAATCAGCGGTTCCCTGCTGAATCAAAAACATGTTGGATCAGACTTTCATTCCAGTCAATCTTGATGCTGAGCAACCAGTGACCCTCTACTCCCACAGATACTGGGCATTTATTGGCAGAATGCTGAAATATTGGAAATTTCAGTCGTAAAACGGTAACAATGTAACTCGGCCGCTGCCTGTTATAATTCCTGCGAACCTTTCACAATGACTACAGATTCTGACAATCCCATGGAATCCGACCAGGATAAAACAAAAAAACGCCGGCGGGGCATCTACCTGCTGCCAAATCTGTTTACCACGGCAACGCTCTTTTTTGGCTTTTACGCCATTCTGGCATCGATGAACGGCAAGTTTGAAGCGGCTGCCATGGCGATCTTCGCGGCGATGCTCATGGATGGTCTGGACGGCCGGGTCGCGCGCATGACCAATTCCCAGAGTGAATTTGGTGCGCAGTATGACAGCCTTGCCGATTTGATCGCTTTTGGACTCTCCCCGGCGCTGGTCATGTACAGTTGGGCATTGACCGATTTGGGCAAGCTGGGTTGGTTGGCTGCGTTTATCTATACCGCCGCCACCGCATTGCGCCTGGCGCGTTTCAATACTCAGGTCGGCGTCGCAGATAAGCGGTATTTTCAAGGCCTGCCGAGTCCCTCAGCTGCAGCCATCATGGCCGGTGGGGTCTGGTTGGGGGTGGACTACGAAATTGCCGGTACTTCAGTGAGTTGGGGGGCAGCGTTGTTAACTACCGCTACCGGTCTGCTGATGGTGAGTAATTTCCGCTTCCACAGTTTCAAGGAGATCGATTTTCACGGCAAGGTGCCGTTCATTGCAATGGTCATCATGATGCTCGGTTTTGCCGTGGTCCTGACCCATCCACCGACGATATTATTCCTGCTGTTTCTGGCCTATGCGATTTCCGGTCCGTTGATCACTCTGGTCAAACTGCGGGAGCGAAAATCCAGGCGTCCGGGTAGTGGAGATAATGAGGCGTAGCACTGATACTCTTTCAATGTCATAGCAAAGGAATACTAGAATGTTGGATTTCCAGAAAGCTTGAGTTATATTCGGTCTATACCGATGGAAAATATTCAAATGGCTCCAACCACGCAACAATTTGTCTTTAGCTCTTCTCTCCAGAGGATGGCTGTTGCGCGCCCGTCCAGTCTAGTCTATTCACTGCTGCTGCGACTACTGCCCTGAGGGGCATACAGACAATGCGCCCCGGCGGGGGCCGTAATCCACGCAACAGCAGATATCCCAAACATACAGAATTTTTTTAACCTTGATGTCAACCGATGAGTGACATCGGGGCTGGAGAAGCCATATGAACAACTCAGATCAATTGATTGTCTTTGATACAACGCTGCGTGACGGGGAGCAGAGTCCGGGCGCCTCGATGACTAAGGATGAGAAAGTGCGGATCGCCAAGGCCCTGGAAAGGATGCGGGTGGATGTGATCGAAGCCGGTTTTCCCATCGCCAGCCAGGGTGATTTTGAAGGGGTAGAGGCGGTTGCAAATACCGTGAAGGACTCCACGGTCTGCGGGCTTGCCCGTGCCCTGGATAAGGATATCGACCGTGCCGGGGAGGCGCTGAAAGGAGCCAATTCAGCCCGCATCCATACCTTCATCGCCACCTCGCCGATCCACATGCAGCATAAACTGCGGATGAATCCCGATCAGGTGGTGGAGCAGGCAGTGCATGCCATCAAACGCGCCCGGCAATATACCGATAATGTGGAGTTTTCTGCCGAAGATGCCGGTCGATCCGAGATCGATTTCCTGTGCCGGATCTTCGAGGCGGCCATCGATGCGGGCGCCACGACCCTCAATGTGCCGGATACCGTAGGCTATGCCATGCCCCATCAGTTTGGCGACTTGATTCGGGTCTTGCGCGAAAAGATCCCGAATTCCGATCAGGCGGTCTTCTCCGTGCACTGTCACAATGATCTCGGACTGGCGGTGGCCAATTCCCTGGCTGCGGTGGACAATGGCGCGCGGCAGGTGGAGTGCACGATCAACGGTCTCGGTGAGCGGGCGGGTAACGCCTCCCTGGAAGAAATCGTGATGGCGGTGCGCACCCGGCCGGATATCTTTGCCTGCCATACCGAACTCGATACCACTCAGATCGTAAGCTGTTCCAAGCTGGTCTCCAATATCACCGGTTTTCCGGTGCAGCCAAACAAGGCGATTGTCGGCGCCAACGCCTTCGCCCACGAGTCCGGCATCCATCAGGATGGTGTGCTCAAGTCCCGCGAGACTTACGAAATCATGCGGGCTGAGGATGTGGGCTGGAGCCGCAACCGCATGGTGCTTGGCAAGCACTCGGGGCGCAACGCCTTTCGCACCCACCTGGAGGAGATCGGCATCACCTTTGATTCGGAGGAGGAGCTCAACGAGGCCTTCTCCCTGTTCAAGGACCTGGCCGACAAGAAGCATGAGATTTTCGATGAGGATCTGCAGGCGCTGGTTACCGATTCCAGCAGTGCCCGGGCGGAGAATGAACGGGTCAAGCTGGTCTCTCTCAAGGTCTGTTCCGAGACCGGTGAAACTCCCCACGCCAATCTGGTATTGAGCATCGATGGCGAAGAGATTGCAGACAGCGCCTCGGGCGGTGGTCCGGTGGACGCCGCCTTCAAGGCGATCGAGGCCCTGGTCAACAGTGGCACTGAGCTGCAGCTCTACTCGGTAAACAATATCACCAGCGGCACCGATGCCCAGGGCGAGGTCACGGTCAGGCTGGAAAAAGGCGGGCACATCGTTAACGGTCAGGGGGCGGATACGGATATCGTCATTGCCTCGGCGAAGGCCTATATCAATGCGGTGAACAAGGTCCTGGAACCGATGCAAAAGGCCCACCCGCAGACAGGTGACGTCTGATCGGCTGATGGACGAAACGCTGCGCCGGCAATATCTGCAACGGATGGGGGTCACGGTGTGGGAACGCCGTGATCTCCCCCGAGCCGCTGCCTCGCCGGTTGAGGTGGCTGAAGCCGTCGAGCAGGAGGACCTGCCTGCGAACCCGGTGCCGCCAGTAATGGATTCCCCACCTCCTTATGATGAGGTCCCCCCGGATTGGCAGCCCGCACCGCTGTATGACGAGGCTGAGAGTCCCGTTTCCGGGATGGATTGGCCGGCCCTGCGGGACCGGGTCCGCAACTGCCGGGCCTGCGGGCTGCGACAGGGCTGTAAGCAAACCGTGTTCGGGGTCGGCAACACCCAGGCTGATCTGCTGGTCATTGGCGAGGCGCCGGGGGCGGATGAGGACAGACAGGGTGAACCCTTCGTCGGGCGCGCCGGACAGTTGCTCAACGAGATGCTGCTGGCCATGGGTTTCAAGCGGGAGCAGGTCTTCATTGCCAATATCCTCAAGTGCCGTCCCCCGAACAACCGGGACCCCGAGCCGCAAGAGGCGCTCAAATGCGAGCCTTATCTGCTGCGCCAGATCGAGCTGATCCAGCCCCGGGCGATACTCTCGGTGGGCAGGATTTCCGCGCAGAATCTGCTCAAGACCGATATCCCGGTCGGCAAGCTGCGGGGTCGAGTCCATCCCTATGGAGACAGCCGTATTCCTCTGGTCGTGACCTATCATCCAGCCTATCTGTTGCGTTCGCCGGAACAGAAGGGCAAGTCCTGGGATGATCTGCAGCTCGCCCTTTCCGCGCTCCAGGGAGGCATCCAATAAGCGCCCAGCTAAATGCCCCGTTGTTGTGTGTTCGGCCCATGCAAGAGGAGGATCTACAGCAGGTTCTGGCCATCGAGGAACTCTCGTACGATTTCCCCTGGACCCTGGGCATCTTCAAGGATTGTTTGAGGGTTGGTTACTGCTGCTGGGTGATTACCCTGGATGAAACAGTCATCGGCTACGGTGTGATGTCGGTGGCAGTAGATGAGTGCCATATCCTGAATGTCTGTACCCATGCGAACTGGCAGAGACATGGATTGGGCAGGAAAATGATCAGCCGTTTGCTTAGTTTAGCCAGACAGCATGGGGCGGAAACCGCTTTCCTGGAAGTGCGGGTCTCGAATCTCCGGGCATTGCGCCTCTATGAGCAGCTTGGTTTTACGCAGGTGGGTAGAAGAAAGGGCTATTACCCGGCAGTTCGGGGCAGGGAGGATGCGCTGGTGTTGTCGCTTAAGCTCTAGATGTCTAGATAAAGTGATCGAATGGGTCTTCGCGGGCGGCCAGAGAGGCTGTTTCCACGGCTTTGAAAAGATTGAGCGCGCGTCGGCCTGTCGGGGAGGGTGAAAGTTGCTTCGAGTCTTCTGCCGGCTGTTCTTCAGGTGAAGCTTCAACGGATTCTCTACTCTGGGCCAAAAGCTCCTGGCGCGCTTCTGCCGCCATCACCGTGGCCTGCATGGCAATGCGCCTGTCCTGGCCGGATGGATCTGCCGGGGCGAGTGCAGCACGTCTGATTACCTGGGCTTTTTCGAGGGTTTTTTGCGGGTCTGAATCCTTGCTGATATCGATGTTGACCTCACCGCCGACGGCATAGCGCTTGCCATCCGGGCCAATCTTATAGTCAAAACTGGCGCCACCTCTTGCATAGGCTCCGGCGGTCGCCAGATGCGCCAGTTCATGGGCCCTCACCTCACGGTCACGGTTTTTGAGTTGTTCAATCTCTTTTATTTCCGTCTGGTTGACTTGCGCGGGACGCTGCGTCTCTTGTGGGGCAGCGCTTTTTTCGGCAACAGGGTTCTCAGCAACAGACCCTTTCTCTTCACGCCGCGGGATAGCGGAAGGCTGCAGGGAAGGCCCGATAATGCTGATATTTGAACTGCTTTCCATTCCAAAGGCGCATGTGTTTGATAATCCAATAGTAAAGTATATAAACAAACCGATTAAAGTGTGAGATTACGAGAATGAAACTCAGTATTGTTCAGTGGGATGGTGCATGAGTCTGTTCAGCCTTCAGCTGATGGATGCGGTATAATCGAGCGCTTTTTACTCTCATCATCAGAATTCATGTCCGAACTGCTCGAACAACTCAGCCGGCGTCGCACCTTCGCCATCATCTCTCACCCGGATGCGGGTAAGACTACACTGACCGAGAAGCTGCTTGTTGTATGGCGGCGCGATCCAGATGGCAGGCACCGTCAAGGGCCGCAAAGCCGCGCGTCATGCCACCTCCGACTGGATGGAGATGGAGAAGGAGCGTGGAATCTCGGTAACCTCTTCGGTGATGCAGTTTCCCTATCGCGACGAGATCGTCAACCTGCTCGATACCCCCGGCCATGAGGACTTCTCTGAAGATACCTACCGCACCCTGACGGCGGTGGATTCAGCGCTGATGGTAATCGATGTGGCTAAAGGCGTGGAATCGCGCACCATCAAGCTGATGGAGGTTTGCCGCATGCGGGACACGCCGATCCTCACTTTCGTCAACAAGCTCGACCGGGAGGGCAGGGACCCATTGGAAATCCTCGACGAGATCGAGGATGTGCTGCAGATAAAATGTTCGCCCATCTCCTGGCCCATCGGCATGGGTAAGCGTTTGAAAGGGGTCTACGATCTACGCACCGACACCACCCATCTGTTCAGCGCCACCCATGGCGGCAAGATTCAGGTGGGGGAGACCATCGAAGGACTGGACAATCCTCACCTGGATGAACTGATCGGTGACCAGGCGGATGAGTTGCGGGAGGAGATCGAGTTGGTGCGCGGCGCAAGTAACGAGCTGGATCTGGAGGCCTATGCCCGGGGTGAGTTGACCCCGGTCTTCTTCGGCTCGGCAATCAACAACTTCGGGGTCAGGGAGCTGCTGGATGCCTTCGTCGAATATGCCCCGGCGCCCCTGTCGCGTACCACTCAGCAACGCCTGGTTGAACCGGCGGAGCAAAAATTCAGCGGTTTTGTCTTCAAGATCCAGGCCAACATGGATCCGCAACACCGCGACCGCATCGCCTTCCTGCGGGTCTGCTCCGGCAGTTATCGCAAGGGCATGAAGATGCGCCATGTGCGCATCGGTAAGACGGTGCAGATCAGCAATGCGATCACCTTTCAGGCGGATGAGCGCAGGCATGTCGAGGAGGCCTGGCCCGGCGATATCATCGGTCTGCACAATCATGGCACCATCCAGATCGGCGACACCTTCACCGAAGGGGAGGAGCTGAAGTATGAAGGCATTCCCTATTTCGCCCCGGAACTGTTCCGCCGCGTGGTCCTCAAGGACCCGCTGAAACAGAAGGCATTGCTGAAAGGTGTGTTGCAGCTCTGCGAAGAGGGGGCAACCCAGGTTTTCCGCCCACTGAAAAATAATGATCTGATTCTGGGGGCAGTGGGTGTATTGCAGTTCGATGTGGCGGTGCAGCGATTGAAAAATGAATATAAAGTGGAGGCGATCGTTGAGAATATCAGCGTCACCACGACCCGCTGGATTCAGTGCAGTGACGAAAAGATGCTGGAACGCTTCAAGACGAAGGCGCATGACAACCTGGCCTTGGATGGTGATGATCAGCTGGTCTATCTCGCCCCGACCCGGGTCAACCTGGACCTGGCCATGGAACGCTGGCCGGATATTCAGTTCCTGGCCACCAGGGAACTGTAGAATGGGTTGTGCAATACCAGGAAATTCTTGAATGGTAAGTTTTTTCTCCTCTTCAGTCTTGTAGAGTGAGACAAATTTAAGAGGTGTTATCGATGGAAAATGAAAGGGTTGAAGAGTTGATCCGGGCCGGTATGCCTGGCGCAGAAGTGACGGTCACCGGTGACGGCAGACATTTTGAAGCCACCGTGGTGAGCGCCGAATTTGCCGATAAATCATTGCTGCAGAGACATCGCATGGTCATGGATACGGTCAAGGAGCAGATCGCGAGCGATGAATTACACGCCCTCTCCATCAAGGCGTTAACGCCCGAATAAATGACCTTAAACAAATAAACTCAGTTATTTGATTGGAAATTTTACACTGCTCCGACATACTTAAAAGAGGGTGGCGAAGGTTGCCCGGACACTAAAAATAAGGAGGTATAAGATGTTCCTGATGCAGAAAAATACGGAAAAGCTGGTTGAAGTGCTGAGTCTGACCGACCTGTTTAATCCCAACCATAGCACGGTCGTCGGGCGTTTCCATGCCGGTGAGGAGATGCAGGACCCGGAGAAATTTCCCAAAAAAGATATAAAGTTTCCCTCCGGCGAAGAGCTGCCAAGGTGCTGGTTGGATGTACACTATCGAGAAGGCTGAGACGAATCCAGGCTGCAGCCTGGATGCGCCGCCTGATCCTTGGGTCAGGCGGCGTTTTTTATGAATCGGTCTGATGCAGCGCTGGTAAGTATTCCTGAATGGGTTTTAAACTACTTGGTTTTATAGGCTGAATAATGGTCGACTCTTAATTTATGACCAGTCTTACGAAATAAGTATAAGGAATCCTGGCTATGGTAAGTATCGGTACACCATTTTCCCCTTCGGCAACCCGCGTCATGTTGTGTGGCGGTGGCGAGCTTGGCAAAGAAGTGGTGATTGAACTGCAACGGCTGGGTGTCGAGGTGATCGTTGTCGATCGTTACGCCAATGCCCCGGCCATGCAGCTGGCCCATCGCAGTCACGTGATATCCATGTTGGATGGAGCGGCCTTGAGAAATGTGATCGAGCAGGAGCGGCCTGATTATATTGTGCCCGAGATCGAGGCGATCGCCACAGACACCCTGATCGAATTGGAGACTGAGGGCTTCAACGTGATCCCCAACGCCAGGGCGGCGCGCCTGACCATGAATCGCGAGGGCATTCGGCGGCTTGCCGCTGAAGAGCTGGGGATTCGGACATCGGACTATCGGTTTGCCTCCAGCAGGGAAGAATTTGATCAGGCAATAGCGGAGATCGGGCTGCCGTGCGTGGTCAAGCCGATCATGAGCTCATCCGGCAAGGGGCAGAGTACGCTGAAGCAGCAGGCCGATATCGATCGGGCCTGGAACTATGCCCAACAAGGCGGCCGCGCAGGTGCGGGCCGGGTTATCGTGGAAGGCTTTGTCGAATTCGATTATGAGATCACCCAACTCACCGTCAGACATGCCGCCGGCACCCGTTTTTGCCAACCCATAGGACATGTCCAGGTGGATGGCGACTATCGCCAGTCCTGGCAGCCCCAGCCGATGAGTGATGTGGCGCTCTCGGCGGCCAGGGAAGTCGCCGCACAGGTGACTGAGGCCCTTGGGGGCAGGGGGATTTTTGGAGTCGAACTCTTCATCAAAGGTGATGAAGTGATCTTCAGTGAGGTTTCACCTCGTCCCCACGATACCGGCATGGTCACCATGATCTCGCAGGATCTCTCTCAGTTTGCCTTGCATGCGCGCGCCATCCTGGGTTTGCCCATACCCAATATCCATTTTCATGGACCTTCCGCTTCCAGCGTCATTCTGGTCGAGGGGAAATCGCAGCAAGTTGCATTCTCAAATCTGCCAGCAGCGCTGATGAAACCGGATACCCAGCTGCGTCTGTTTGGCAAGCCGGAAGTGGATGGGCAGCGCCGCATGGGTGTGGCTTTGGCGAGAGGTGAAACCGTGGATGAGGCGTTGGCGAAGGCACGGGAGGCCTCAGCAGCAGTCGCGATTGAACTCTGATCGATGGCCTCTCAGGAACCTCGCTTCGAGCTCCACATACGGGTCAAGACCGAGCAGTCCTTAGCTGTCGAGTTGCTCTCTGAGCAAACGGGTCTTTCCCGCACCCGGCTCAAACAGGTGATGCAGCTTGGGGCCGTCTGGCTGACCCGGGGACAATACACGCAACGCTTACGTCGCGCATCAAAACCTCTGCTGGTCGGTGATGAAGTACATCTCTACTATGACGAAAAGGTGCTCAAGCAGACACCGGCCCCGGCTCAACTGATCGCGGATGAAGGCCAATACAGCGTCTGGTTCAAACCCTTTGGCATGCTTTCCCAAGGTTCGAAGTGGGGTGATCACTGCTCCATTGCCCGTTGGGTTGAACAACAGCTGCAACCACAGCGACCCGCATTTATCGTGCATCGGTTGGATCGTGCTGCAAGTGGTTTGATCTTGATTGCCCACGGGAAAGGTAGCGCGACTCAGCTGGCTGAACTGTTTCAACAGCGTGCGGTGGAGAAAAGGTACCGGTTATTGGTAGCTGGCAAGTTTCCCAGCAAGCCGAGTCCTTATCTGATTGAAAAAGCATTGGATGAACGGGCGGCCATCAGCCGTGTCAGCCGTTTGCAATATACTCCGGAAACCAAGCAGTCTTTACTGGAGGTATCCATTGAAACGGGACGGAAGCATCAGATTCGCCGTCATCTGTCCGCTATGGGGTTTCCCGTGGTGGGAGACAGGCTGTATGGCAGTCAAGAACAGATCCAGGACCTGCAGCTGAGCGCCTGTTACCTGGAGTTCGTCTGTCCGCTGACCGGTAAGAAGAAAAAATTCATGGCGCCAGAAGCGTTATTGCCAATATTCTGATACCTGCATGGACTCCGGCTTGCGATAGCATGACACCCTTCTTAGCCGATCAACCGCCATCAACTCAATCAACTTTTCTGCAGGGCAGCGTTAATATTCACAACTTGTAAAGTGGCCCTGGAAAGACGATGGAACTATCCTGTTTTTGATCTGCCTAACAAAACGATGATTGAAATGAGAATGAATCTCACTATCATTAGGTTATATGCACCGACTGTCTGAAATTTTGCTGGCCATACTTCTCACTCTCCTGCTGGGGTTCTCTCCGCTCAGGGTGCAATGGCGGGTATTAC
The DNA here is from genome assembly GCA_963797085.1 of uncultured Gammaproteobacteria bacterium. Lineage (GTDB taxonomy): Bacteria > Pseudomonadota > Gammaproteobacteria > Chromatiales > Chromatiaceae > JASJBU01. Next base: position 225,262 of record CAWCOA010000004.1, on the reverse strand, counting down.
CGCTTCCTTCGACCAAGAGGAAGGAACACATCAGATGGCGGGTATGCCTGCGGACACGGCGATGGCTTTTGATCATGCCACGGCCCACGACTGTGAGCAGTGCAATACTGACGATTGCTGTGCCGGCGATAGCTGCTCATCGGGTCACTGTGTCCACTGTGTATCGGCATTGCCGGCTATTTACTCGTATCAGACTCAGTTTACTGCCTCGCCCGTATTGATCAGGGCGGATGATAGTTTTATAAACCGACTCTCCACTTCTCTGTTCCGCCCGCCCAGGGCCTGACTTCCCTGCTGATCTCCGCTTGTCCGGAGATTCTTGATCACAACGATCCGTTGAACGATTCGTCAATGGCGGTGCGTCTGTCGTTGGCTTGCAGAGGAAGAATTAACAATGAGTAGCAATCACAATCCAATCGAAGGGGATGTTTGTCTGACGCGCCGTCGCTTTGTTCAGGGGCTGGCGATGGGCGGCGCCTTCGCCAGCCTTGGCCTGAGCTCCAGCGTCATGGCCGCCCTCACCAAACAGCAGGGGCCGCAGACCCTGCGCGGTACCGATTTCAAACTGACCATCGGCGAGCAGGCGGTGAATTTCACCGGTGCGCCCCGTATCGGCACCACCGTCAATGGTTCACTGCCGGCCCCCATCCTGCGCTGGCGGGAGGGCGATACGGTGTCCCTGCGGGTGACCAATTTGTTGCGAGAGACCAGTTCCATCCACTGGCACGGCATCATCCTACCGAGCGCCATGGACGGCGTGCCGGGCATAGCCACCGGCTTCAATGGCATCCGCCCCGGGGAGACCTTCACCTATCGATTCCCGGTTACCCAGAGCGGTACCTACTGGTACCACAGTCACTCCGGGTTTCAGGAACAGACCGGCCTGTATGGCGCCATCGTTATCGATCCCAGAGAAGCGGAGCCCATCATGGCTGACCGGGACTATGTGGTGCTGCTGTCCGATTGGACCGATGAGGACCCGACGGATGTCTACAAAAAACTGAAAAAGCTCAGCCACTATTACAACTTCAACGAACGCACCCATGCCGACCTGATGCAGGACCTCAAAGAGAAGGGGCTTTCCGCGACCTGGAGCGATCGCAAGATGTGGAACCAGATGCGTATGAGCCAGCGCGACCTGTCGGATGTGACCGGCTACACCTACACCTACCTGATGAACGGCCAGACCCCGGCGGATGGTTGGATGGGATTGTTCCAGAAGGGGGAGAAGGTGCGGCTGCGCTTCATCAACGGCTCGGCCATGAGCTTCTTCGATGTGCGCATCCCCGGCCTGCAGATGACCCTGGTGGCGGCGGATGGCCAGAATGTCGAACCGGTGTCTGTGGATGAGTTCCGTATCGGTGTGGCGGAGACCTATGATGTCATCGTCGAGCCCAAGGATGACCGGGCCTACACCCTGTTCGCCCAGGATATCGCCCGCTCAGGTTACGCCAGGGGAACCCTGACACCGGATGCCTCACTGAGCGCAGAGATTCCCGAGATGGATGCAGTGCCCAATCTGGGCCACGGGGATATGGGCATGAACATGATGGATCACGCCGGGCATGACATGGCCGGAATGGATCACAGCCAGCACCAGATGCCTGGTATGGATCACTCCACGCATCAGATGCCAGATGGAAAAACGATGCACAAGGATGTGCAAGTGTCGCGAGAGGCAGGAGGCCGTGAGCGACCGATGAAAGGTATGGACCACAGTCAGCACCAGATGCCCGGTATGGACCATAGTCAGCATCAGATGTCTGGCATGGATCATTCAAAGCACCAGATGGCCGGCCTGGATCACAGTCAGCACCAGATGGCAGGCAGTAGGGGTATGAAGATGCAGTCCCTCAAGCCCAATCCCTCGGACTTCACAGCCGGCCCGGTGCAGCATGCAGCAACCGAATACGGCCCCCATGTCGACATGCGGTCTGAGGCGCCACAATACCGGCTGGATGACCCCGGCGTCGGCCTGCGCAACAACGGCCGCCGGGTCCTGACCTATGCAGACCTGAAAAACCTACGCACCACCCATAATCACCGCGAGCCCGACCGGGAGATCGAACTCCATCTCACCGGCAACATGGGACGCTATATGTGGTCGATCAACGGCGTCAAACACAGCGATGCCGAACCCCTACGCTGGAAACTGGGGGAACGCCTGCGTATCAACTTCGTCAACGACACCATGATGAACCATCCAATGCATCTGCACGGCATGTGGAGCGATCTGGAGACCGGCGACAACAACTTTCTGCCCCGTAAGCACACCGTGATCGTACAGCCGGGTTCGCGCATCAGTTACCGGGTGACAGTGGATGCGGAGGGCGGCTGGGCCTACCACTGTCATCTGCTCTATCACATGCTCGGCATGTTCCGCACTGTCATGGTCAGCTGAGGGAGGGGGAAACTATGAAAAAAATACCAAGCATGATCCTATCGATGCTGTTTTCTACCGGGATACAAGCGGCAGGTATGGGCGCAGACGACCCACTGGTCTACCGAGTCATGATCGACAAACTGGAAGTCAGGAATACTGATGGCCCCAATCCCCTGGTTTTGGAGGTGGATGCCTGGATTGGCTATGACCTCAACAAGTTCTGGTTCAAGACTGAGGTGGAGCGGGTGGATGGTGAGACGGAAGAGGCTGAAGTGCAGTTCCTCTACAGTCGTGCGATTACACCTTTCTGGGATCTTCAGGCCGGCTGGCGGCGAGACATCAAACCGGAGCCGGAGCGGGACTTTCTGGCACTCGGCTTCAAGGGTCTGGCGCCTTATCTGTTCGAGGTGGATGCTGGCATCTTCATAGGTGAATCTGGCCAGATCAGTGCCCGACTGGATGCCGAGTATGAGTACATGTTTACTCAGAAGCTGATCCTCTCGCCGGAGATCGAGGTGAATCTCTACGGCAAGGATGATGAGGAAGTGGGTATAGGCTCCGGTCTCTCCGATATGGAGTTGGGTCTGCGCCTGCGCTACGAAATCAAGCGGGAGTTCGCGCCCTACATCGGCGTCAACTGGACCAAGCAGTTCGGCCAGACCGCAGACTTCGCCAAAGACGAGGGCGAGGATACCAGCGATGTGCAGATCGTCACCGGGATTCGGGTCTGGTTCTGATATCACAACAGGATTCCCTGAGATGAAAAAACGCTTATTGATTGTCTTGTTAGTTCCGGTAGTTCTGTTGGGGCTTGTGGGCTGTGAAAAGCACACGGAAATGGAAAACCACGATGTAGGGGCCGCTAATAGAAATTTCTCAGTACAACCCCAGCGATCACTGCCGTTGAGGCGTTGGTACAGCGAGGCCCAGGCAGCCAGGGGCGACAACCTGTTTCAGCTGAATTGCTCGGTCTGTCACAAGCCCGATGCTTCAGGCACACCTAATTGGAAAGAGCGGGATGCCAAAGGGATTCTTCCACCTCCACCGCTGAATGGCACTGCGCATGCATGGCACCATCCACTGTCCGCATTGCGTCGTACAGTCAGGTTTGGCGGGGTGCCTTTGGGCGGCACCATGCCCGGCTTTGCCGACAAACTGAATCCCGAAGAGATCGATGCAATTCTGGCCTGGGTGCAGTCCCACTGGTCCGATGAGATCTATCGCGTGTGGCATGAGCGAAATGCTCAGGCCAGTAAATCCATACAACCCATCAGCAAGGGCTGATACCTGTTACTGAATTCAAAGGAGCTAAACCATGAGAAAGAAAAATATTGGTCAATCGAATCAATCAACCATAGTCGGAAAGCTGGCTGTCTGGTTGATGGGGGTCACTCTGATAATCAGCAGTATGCTGCTCATCGCGCAACCCGCCAATGCAGCCGATGTGGTGGTCTATAAAAGTCCGACCTGCGGTTGCTGCAAGAACTGGATCAGTCATCTTGAGGAGAACGGTTTTACAGTAGAAGCGCATAACGAGCGTAATATGAATCCCATCAAGTCGGAGCTGGGCGTGCCGCGTCACCTGCAATCCTGTCATACCGCGAAAGTGGGTGGCTACATCGTGGAAGGACACGTCCCCGCTGAAGAAATTGCGCGCCTGTTGAAAGAGAAACCAGCAGTCAAAGGTCTTGCCGTGCCCGGCATGCCCATGGGCTCACCGGGTATGGAAGGCCCGAGGAAGGATGCCTATGACGTGCTGACCTTTGAGAAAAACGGCAAGACCTCCGTCTATGCCAGCCGGAATCAGTAGGAGTCGACATGTTTAGCAAGAGCCTATCTATCGTCTTAACGCTGACGATGTTTCTGGTAACAACCATGGCTATAGCCCATACACCGCCACAGCATGCCAAGGTCTATTTCATCGAAATGGAGGAGGGCGCCGTGGTGCAAAGTCCGTTCATGGTCAAGTTCGGCATCCAGGGTTTTGGGATCACTCCGGCGGGAACCAAGGACAAGCGCCGGCATACGGCCGGCCATCATCACCTGCTTGTGGACATGGAACAGTTGCCGGACCTGGATGAGGCTATTCCCCAGGATGCCCGGCATATCCATTTCGATCAGGGAGAGACGGAGGCATTGTTGGAACTAGCCCCAGGTCGACACACCCTCCAACTGTTGTTGGGGGATGAACAGCATGAACCCCAGGACCCACCCCTCTATTCAGACAAAATCACCATCATAGTTGAGTGAAAAAAACTGGAGATCACCATGTATAGCTTTTCAATCCAAATGACCGGCAACCTGCAGGGTATGGAGGCAACAATGGGACATCCAGTAAAGAGGTTTGAATCCTACAGAGATACCGATCCGGTCTGCGGCATGGAAGTCTCAGGTAATTGTGAATTTCACTGCCAATATGCGGATGTCGATTATCATTTTTGCAGCGAAGACTGTGAGAATAAATTTTCAGATGACCCATCCCGCTATCTGCAAGCTGATGGAAAGGCTCAGGCTGCTTGGCATGATCATGATAAAAAGAGCGTTCACCTATGTCACTCTGAACAGTCCGCCGGGGAACGAGTTAAAGCAGCTGGACACAACACACGCTATACCTGCCCAATGCACCCGGAAGTGATACAGGACCATCCTGGCGCCTGCCCCAAGTGCGGCATGGCGCTGGAGCCGCGCAGCGTAGAGGCGGAAGAGGATACCCATGAGCTGGATATCATGTCGCGGCGTTTCTGGATTAGCACACTCCTCGCCATCCCGGTGTTTCTCAGCGCCATGGCAGCCGAGTTCTGGCCGGAGACAGTGGCGCAATTTATCCAACCTCACACCCGCCAGTGGTTTGAACTGGTCCTCGCTACACCCGTGGTACTGTGGGGCGGCTGGATCTTCTTTGAGCGCTGCTGGCAGTCATTGGTTACCCGCAATCTCAATATGTTCACCCTGATTGGACTCGGTGTCGGGGTGGCCTGGACCTATAGTCTGGTGGGCACGGTTTTTCCCGGTATTTTTCCGCCCTCGGTACTCAATGAAATGGGTGTGGTGCCGGTCTACTTCGAGGCCGCTGCGGTTATTACTGCCCTGGTGCTGCTGGGGCAGGTGTTGGAGTTGCGTGCACGCAGTCAAACCAATGCGGCCATCAAGCTGTTGTTGGGACTGGCGCCCAAGACGGCGCGAATTGTGCGAAAAGATGGCAGCGAAGAGGATATCCCCATGCAGCAGGTCAAGGTGGGCGATATCCTGCGAGTACGTCCCGGTGAGAAGGTTCCGGTGGACGGCATCGTTGAGGACGGCGAAAGCCATGTGGACGAATCCATGGTCACCGGCGAGCCTATTCCGGTGGAAAAGACGCCCGGTGAAAAGCTGATCGGCGCAACTGTCAACGCTACCGGCAGTCTGCTGATGAGCGCCGAAAAGGTCGGTAAAGACACGCTGCTGTCACAGATAGTCCAGATGGTGGCCGAAGCACAGCGTTCCCGTGCGCCGATCCAGAAACTGGTGGATGTTGTGGCCGGTTGGTTTGTGCCGGCGGTGATCGCGATTGCCGTCATCACCTTCATTGTCTGGTGGATCTGGGGGCCTGAACCGGCCCTGGCCTATGCCGTGATTAACGCTGTTGCGGTTTTGATCATCGCCTGTCCCTGTGCACTGGGCCTGGCCACCCCCATGTCCATCATGGTCGGGACCGGCAAGGGTGCCATGGCCGGTGTGCTGATCAAAAATGCCGAAGCGCTGGAGATCATGCAGAAGGTTGACACCCTGGTAGTGGATAAGACCGGTACCTTGACGGAAGGTAAGCCACAACTGGTGTCGATTATTGCAGTCGAGGGCTTTAAGGAACAGGACATTCTACGCCTGGGCGCCAGCCTGGAACGGGCCAGCGAACACCCGCTGGCGGAGGCTATCGTGCGCGGTGCGCAGGACAAGGATGTTGCCCTGTTACCGACCGATGGTTTCCAATCCATCACAGGCAAGGGTGTCATCGGAAAGGTTGACGGGCGAACAGTGGCACTGGGTAATCTTAAACTGTTGGAAAGCCTGTTCGTCGATTCAGGTGAACTGCCGCAACTGGCTGAAACCGGTCGCGGTGAGGCTCAAACGGTCATGTTCGTGGCCATTGATGGCAAGGCCGCCGGACTGATCGGTGTGGCTGATCCTATCAAGGCGTCCACGTCTGAAGCGATTGTGGATCTGCACCAGGAGGGCATACAAGTCGTCATGCTGACCGGTGACAACCGCGCGACCGCACAGGCCGTTGCGGGCAATCTGGGTATCGACCAGGTGGAGGCCGAGGTTCTGCCTGACCAGAAAGCGGAGATCGTTAAGAAACTGCAAGCTGCTGGTCGGATAGTCGCGATGGCCGGTGACGGTATCAACGATGCCCCGGCGCTGGCCCAGGCCCATGTTGGTATCGCTATGGGTACCGGTACTGATGTGGCCATGGAAAGCGCCGGTGTGACCCTGGTCAAGGGTGATCTGCGCGGCATCGTGCGCACCCGACGCCTGAGCCGGGCGACCATGCGCAACATCCGCCAGAATCTGTTCTTCGCGTTTATCTACAACTCATTGGGGGTGCCGGTGGCGGCTGGTGTGTTGTACCCCGTATTTGGTCTGTTGCTCTCACCGATGATTGCAGCGGCGGCCATGAGTTTCAGCTCGGTGTCTGTGATCGGTAATGCACTCAGGCTCAAACGTACAGAGATTTAACCAGGAGATAAGTCATGATGGGCGAGGGTATAGGAATGGGTATTGGCGGCGGCTTCATGTGGTTGTTCTGGATCCTGTTGATCCTGGGGATCGTGTGGGCTGTTAAAGCGGTTGCCGGGATCGGCAACAGTCCAGAAAAGCAATACCAAGTCTGCACTGGATATCCTGAAGGAACGCTATGCAAAGGGTGAGATCGAACAACAGGAGTTTGAACAGAAACGCAAGGTTTTGAAGTGACCTGGCCGATGACGCCTTCTATTTCGCTGCTGTGAATTTTACCCACCTGCGGAGTTGCCTTAGTGGTTATTGGAAGCGCTTTCCGAAGAGTGACCGAGATTATTGAAAAAAGTGGCTGCAGCTTCAGGATGATCCAATAGGTTACCCTGAATCATGTCGCAGCCGTTTTCGACCAGGAAATCAAGTTGTCCCTGAGTCTCTACACCCTCGGCGATGACCTTGAGACGGAGTTTTTTCGCCATCGCGATAATCGCCTCTGTAATCCCGGCGTCGTCTGGGTCGTGTTCGATGTCACTGACAAAGCTGCGGTCAATTTTGATGATGTCGACGGGCAGGCGTTTCAGATAACTCAGAGAAGAGTAGCCGGTACCGAAATCATCGACAGAAATAGAGATTCCCTGCTGTTTGAGTCGGCTCAGGTTTTCGATCAACATATCGATGTCACGCATCAGTGTTGTTTCGGTAACCTCAATGTTTAGAGCATGGCCCGATACACCCGATTGTTTCAAAATCCGACTCACGGTACTAGGGAAGCTGGGATCCGCAAACTGCTTTTGGGAAACATTAATTGCAACAGAAACCTGTTGGTGTCCGTGTTTACGTAATTTAACTACTATGCGGCAAGCTTCACGGATCACCCATTCACCAACCTGGGCGATCAAATTGGATTCCTCTGCAATGTCAATGAAACTGTTCGGCAGTAACAGACCTTGCTCGGGGTGTTGCCAGCGCAGCAGAGCCTCTACACTGACAATGCGCAAGTTATGGGTTTCATAAATTGGCTGAAGGTAAAGCCTGAGTTGATTGTTTTCAATCGCTTGGGCTAGCTCCTGCTCGACAGTGACCCGATTGGCCACATCCTGGTTCATCAATGTGGTGAAGAATTGATAGTTGTTGCGTCCTTCACATTTTGCCCTGTACATTGCAAGGTCTGCATTGCGGATCAGGATATCGGGATCTGTCCCATCCTGTGGCGCCAGGGTGATACCGATACTTGCAGAGGTGCGTACCTTGCGCCCTTTCAGGCTGATTGGTTTGCTGATGCCGGACATTATCTTTTCAGCCACCAGCTTGGCGCGAGTCAGGTCGGCGATCTCCTTGAGAACAACCACAAATTCATCGCCACCGAAGCGCGCCACCATGTCGTTTTCACGCAGCACGGTACGCAGCCTGTTGGCAACGGTCCTCAGCATCAGGTCGCCCAATTCATGGCCAAGCGAGTCATTGATGTTCTTGAAGTTATCAAGATCGAGGAATAGTAGCACCAGATGTTTGTCCTCGCGCAGGCTTTCTTTCAACCCTTGGTCGATATGCTCTTTCAGAAGTCTGCGGTTGGGCAGCTCAGTCAACGGGTCGAACAGGGCCATGCGGGTCATACGGTCGTGAGCCGCCTTGAGTTCACTCACATCCTCACTCACCCCGACCAGATGTGTAATGTTTCCGTCTTCATCTTCGATGGGCGATATGGAAAGATAGCTCCAGTAGGTTGTGCCATCCTTGCGTCGGTTTAAAACCTCGCCGCGCCAATGGTGCCCTGTCAGTACTTTTTTCCAGATTTCTCGATAGGTATCAATCGAGGTTTCACCGGATTTCAGTATGCGAGGGTTATTTCCCTTGGCCTCATCGAATCCGTATCCGGTGACTTCGGTGAAGCGTGGATTCACATATTCGATGATGCCTTTGCGATTCGTAATGATGATAACACTGCCGGTTTGTTCAACGGCAAAGGAGAGCTTGCGCATCGAAAGTTCGATCTGTTTACGATGCTCTATTTCTGCCTTCAGGGCCCTGTTGCTGGCTTTGAGCTCGGCAGTTCTTTCCTCAACCTTGATTTCCAGGTGTTCCTGGGCCTTCTTCAGCTCCGACTTGGTCTTTTTCAGTTCTTTGAGGGATGTTTGCCACTGACGGCGGATATGGTCGCTCTGATTGAGCGCCTCTTGCAGTCGTTTGTACTCTTTTTCGTAGTCCATGAGATTTCTGTGTCAGTGACTTCAGATAGCCGCTAATAACCGATTCGGCCTTTAATCCTGGAGATCGGCGTAGATTAAATCCAGGCCGCATTGCAGGTTTTGCAGATAATCCAGGGCCAGCGGGACGTTCTCCCCTGCAATGATAGAGCCGTGCTGGGGTAGGATGTTTTCTATCTTCAGACCAGAAAGATTTCGGATGAAGCCGCGTGCTGCCAGATTACAGGCCATGTAGTCCAGGTGAAACAGGTCCATTTTTGAGATGTGTTCATCGAAGTCATCCACCACCAACTCCCAATCAAGATCCAGTGCGGCCCAGATATCCCCTGAAAACAGCGCCTGAGTAGTAGTGTCGTAAGTCGTGAAAGCACCGGGAAAATGTAGAAAAGGCGCCTCAATGAAGTGCAGAACAGCGCCAGAGGGCAAGCGCATGATCGGGTTTTCACTGATGTCGTAAAATTTGTAGCCATCGTAACCATAATGAGGTAAGAGCACATTGGTTCGGGCACTGGTGATGATTTGCGTGGATGGGTTGATACCCAGCCAATCAACCATGGATGCTGCCACGTCAGGGTCCTGGTGGCAGAGCACGATATCGGTGATTGACATGTCCTCGCCGAGGAGATGCCTGGCGGCATTATGTACATTGGGAAAAAGGCTGCGATTGCCCGGATCGATAAGGATCGCACGATCACCGTCAACGATCAGGTAGATATTGCAACGGAAAACGGTTTCTTCTTGAATCCCGAGCCAATAAATCTGGTGATCCCCCTTCTGTAACAGCAGAATGGGGGCATTTTCCACAGTCTGATGGCTGTGGAGGCTGTTCAAAGCTGCTTGCGGCATGGGATCTTACCTTTCGTTGGATATGATTGCCCGTGAAACTTTTGCCTGCATGATCGGTTCAAATTCTGTTTTACCATACAGCTTCCGTATCAGTTCACCCCGTACAAATCATTCTGCAAGCAATGTAGAGAGTCCATTTTTCACTAAAAAACTTCGAACATCTATAGAACTTGAGTATGGGATGCAGAAATTTTCTGATGAATAATCGATGTCGTTTTGAAAACGACATAAACAGTATGGTTGTAGCCTAAATACTAATCTGGATCAGCATGACAAAGCAATTTTTCGGCTGAACCGGGTACGGTGGACAGAATTGCTCAGGAATCAGAGTGACTCCGTGGGATGGTGACAGCCACCCGGGAAGCCGGGAAACAGTATATTTACTGCTGCCCGAAATTTCCCATCAACAGGGTGAGAAAATCCTGCGCTGCGTTCAGGGGCTCTGGAAATGGTGTGTCATAGACCTCAATTCTATCTGTTTGAGCCATGATTCGTCAGACCATTGTATAAACTGCAGGTCTATGATGTTATTGAGGAATTGGCATGGGTTTGCTGGTTGAGCATTAAATGGGATCAGAAACGGGCATTGGTTTCACCACTTTTTTCTATCCAGCCGTGGATCATCTTTTTTGTGGTGTAATCGCTGGCGCAATTGCCTAATCGGTCGACGACAATCACCCCACCGCGCCCACTGACTTTGCGTCGCAGATAGTCGATGCCATATTCAACTGCCTGGCGTGCCCCGCCTCCGCGCATCTCCATCACGTCCGAGATGGTCTTGGCAAGTACGGTGCGCATGAAATCTTCGCCGAAACCCGTGGCTGAAACCGCACAGGTATCATTGTCGGCATACAAGCCGGCGCCCACGATCGGGGAGTCACCAATGCGCCCCATGCGTTTGTTGACTATGCCTCCTGTTGAGGTGGCTGCTGCCAGATTACCCTTTGAATCACGGGCAACAGCGCCAATGGTGCCGTACTTCTGATCTTCCATATCGGTTTGATCATCATCATGATCTAACATGATGCGGTGTTGCAGCCTGGCCTTTTCCAATTGCTCAACGCGGTCCTTGGTGAAGAAATAGTGGTCTGGAGTAAATACCATGCCACAGTGCTGTGCGAAGCGCATGGCGCCCTCACTGATGAGCATGACATGTTCACTTTCTGCCATAACCAGGCGCGCCAGTTGAATGGGATTGGCGATATTACTGATAGCCGCAACGGCGCCAGCCGCTAGATCCGTGCCATCCATGATGGCTGCATCCATCTCAACCTTGCCGTTTTCATTCAGTACAGAACCACAACCCGCATTGAATACCGGATCGTCTTCCAGCAGCGAGGCACAGGTTTCAACCGCTTCCAGAGCGCTGCCGCCGAGGGAGAGTATGTCCCTGCCATGTTCCAGAACGCTGCGGATGCTTTCTAGATATCGGAGTGCTGTCTTGTTGTCCTTTACATTATCAAGTGCTCCTGCCCCGCCATGCACCATGAGAGAAAAACTATCTTCCATTCGCTGCCTAAAGTGAACTGCCGAGAGAGCATTAACGTTACCAGAGACGCTTACGCAACTCTAGCTCGAGTTTATTTCGGGTACGGGCCGATCCTGCCAGCATGATCATCACTTTACCCACCTGGACCGGACCCCAATTGACAATGATGACGCCTTCTCCGCTGCTGTCGCTGTACTCCAGTCCCTGCAAATTGATTTCTGAAAGCGATTTATGCCAGGTCTTGAAATTACGCGCCTCCCATTCAGGAATGTCCAGTTTCAAGGCGATGGCAGTCGGGTAGGAGGCACCATTGAAACGCGGGTTGCATTCGATGGCGAGAAAACGCTTGGTGTTGTTTTCTTCGATAACTGCGACATCGAATGCGAAGATCTCATTGAACTCACGCTCCGCCATCCATTCCGCCATGGGTTCAACGATGTCCCAGGGTGTGGCTCTGGCTGGATAGCGGTTACCCTGATGTGCCGGGCCATCAAGAATCTGCTCGGTTGTCAGGAGACGTCTGCATTGGCCATTAGCCGCCTCATACTGCATATTCAAAAAGCAGTCTGTCTTCACCTCTTCTTGAACCTGCACTGGAGTGGCGGGATCGAATGTGGCAACTGCAGCGCTAAATTCGGCGATGTTTTCACAGCGATGGATTCCAACACCCGACACCGAGATGGCGGCTTTCAGGTAGCAGGGAAAGCCAAACGCCTCAATAGCCTCTTTGTCTATCTTGTCGACACGCTCGAAACACAAGGTCTTAGGGATAGGTACACCCAGGCTTTCAGCCAGCGTAATGAAGTTATTCTTTGAGTTGATATAGTTGACGACGCTCGACCATTGTTGATTTTGGCGTGCACGATTTTCCTCTTCACCAAAAAAGAATACGGATGGCTGATAATCCTGGTTGAGACTCAATTGCCCCAAATCGGTGTTCCAAATAACCTCTGTTGCATGCGTTAACCCGATGCGGGCATAGTGGTCGCAGATGTATGTCCAGTCAGTTTGCAATGCCGGGTGCAATTGAATGACATCACCAGGATTTGTCATGCCTAAGGCTCGTGCCGAATAGAGGTGATTACCGTCAACTCCATCCGCGGTGCAGTGCATGATGTCGTGATTATATATTCGGTAGATAGGAAAACTATCCGACATCTCTAAGGCTGAGTTTATGACTCCACCCAGAAAAGATTGGTTTGCCTTGATTCCCATATTGAACTCCTGATCCTGATTCAGTGAGATAGTCAGATCTCTAATCCTGCAAAATCCAAACCAGAAATGCTCATTCAGGAGTTCTGCGTACCTTACAATTTATCCTTGGTACTTAAATGTGAAAAAAAATGACCTGAAATCAGTTGGGTACATTTGATGGCTTGATTTTACAAAACGCTGGCGCGAGCCTTGGCTTTAAATGCAGAAACCCTATGGGTAGTCTTTTTTCTACCCAGGTTGGTGCGTGTTGCTTTCAATATTGGATTAATTGCTTGTTATCGGTGCGTGGTTTTCTAACTGCTTCCACTCTGGTTGCGAGTAGCAAGCCGTGTTGCCCTTTGGTTATTTCAATAAATAAACATTTTCTGTATCCATCACTGCGTAACCGTCTAGATGATTTTCAATCAAGCTGGTTGAGTGTTTAGCTTCTTTTCTCAGCTAAACGTCAGGATAGTGTTCAAGATCAAATACCAGGCTATGGTCACTGAGTTGCTTGTTCATATTGCAGTAATCATCCAAGGGAATAGGCTCATCTGGATTGTCGGGTTTGATGATTGGATGGCTGGGGAATTCATGAAGATTTGCATCCATGTGTGAACGATCAGAATAAAAATGTTTTAGATACGCGGTGGCTGGTATCTGTCGAATCAATGTCTGATAGTTTTCAGGAAGGGTATGATGATTGGGAAAGGTCTGAGAAAAATATACTGAAGAAAGAGAGGGAAAGGGGAGACGGCTTTCAAAGTCGTAGATCCAGCCAACGCCTTGCTGATGAACTTGCAAGACGACATGGTAGTCCCAGACGGTGTAATGTCCAGGCTTTACGGTTTGTTGTTGAAAAAGCATGACTGATTTAAACGGATTAGAAAAAAACAGGACGAACATCCGATTACTCACTGTACCTTGATCAAGGAGTAGTTTTGCATATTGCCAGATATTTTCTTCGCAGAAGAGAGGTGTGTAGTTTATGTCCTGGTATTTATAAGACATATGTATTTCACTCGAGCATTTGACTGATCACGCTATCAGTAGACCCATACGCTGAGTATATAACGCAGACTACGTGTTCTCGAAAATCGTACTCTATCGTGGAGATGGATAGATAGTAATTATGCAATTCCGTCAACATGGCCTTTGGTTCGCAAGGGGTGGAAAAAAAAGCAGCATATAGCATTAGATATCCTGCCCTTGCAAAAAAACTGGTTCTCTTGCAAGGGCAGGCATAATCAAGGCTGGGGGCTATTTTCGGAACCTCCCGAGTCAATCCACTTGTCTGGCATTGCATTGTTCTGGTTCATCCACGATGACCTCTCGATCTAGATTGCACAATAAATGGGCAAACTGGTTGGCTGGGGTGGACCAAGCAAGGTTTATATTGAATCACTAAAACATTATTGGTTACAAGATGATATAGCTCGGTTCCAAGTTTTGGCATCTTAGATGCAAGTCCAGTTGATGTGCTGATTTCTATACGGGACAGGTTTCAAATGCAAAGCGCGACAAAGAGTTCATTGCCTGAGGCGCCATTCCAAGGCGAGAGCCAATCAGATTCCCATGATCTGCCTGTTGTGGTTATTGGCGCCGGACCTGTTGGGTTGCGCACAGCTGAGGAGTTGGTACGGCAGATCGGTGAAAGCCGGATAGAAATATTTGGTAACGAGCCTTGGGCTCTACACAGCAGGGTCAAGCTCTCATCTTATCTGGCAGGAGAGGTTGCTCATGAGGAGATGGATGGTACCTCCAAGCTGGCTGATAACTCAAACATCCAGACTCACATCAATGAAGCTGTAACTGATATAAATCCAGATACAAAATCAGTGACTACCCGCTACGGCAACGTCTTACACTATCGTTTTCTGGTTATCGCGACCGGTTCACAGCCATTCGTACCCTGTATACCTGGAGTTGGATTGCAGGGTGTCTATACATTCCGCGATATGACAGACACGCATCGATTATTTGCACGCAAGGCGCGAAGCAGACATACCTTGGTGATCGGTGGAGGTCTGTTGGGTCTGGAAAGTGCAAAAGCCATGCGGCGCTTCAATACCCGGGTGACGGTTGTAGAACATAATGCCCACTTGATGTTCCGTCAACTCGACCGACGTGGCTCGAGGATTCTGCAACAGCATGTCGAATCACTTGGAATCAATGTCATTACCAACCAAAGCGTCAGGCAGATTCTTGGTACGTTGCATGTGCAGGGCGTAGAACTCTGTTCCGGGCAGACACTGAGATGCGATACTGTAATTCTGGCAGCGGGTGTTTCGCCGAACATCGATCTGGCTAGAGAAGCCGGTCTGAAGACAAACCGGGGAATACTGGTCAATGACAGACTCCAGACCAGTGACCCTTCGATATTCGCAGTGGGTGAGTGCGTTGAGCATCGAGGTGAGGTCTATGGTTTGGTCTCTCCTGGGTATGAGCAAGCCGCAGTGGCTGCTTGCACGATAGCGGGAAAGCCAGCGGTTTATAGAGGGTCTCTCTCAGTTACCAGTCTTAAGGTTGTCGGTTATCCGGTCTGTAGCATTGGAGATGTCCGGGAGTGTGATCGACAGCGACAAGGGTCGTATTTCAAGGATGAAACAATAGGTGTCTACCGTCAACTGATAATGGATAGAGGACGACTGATCGGTGTTATTGCGCTGGGGGAATGGCATGAGATACCTCGATTGCGGGAGATGATCTACAATCGGCGTCGAATTAAACCCTGGCAGTTATGGCGGTTTCGGACAAGCGGCATGTTATGGCGGTATCGGGACACTGAAAATCTGTTTGAGTAGCTAAGAAGCGCCACTATAAGTCATTACACAGGGTATCCCATGGACGACTGTATTCCGCCCCTAGATTATATGTACTGGCGAATTGGATTTAGAATCGACCATTCAATGATCGGACTATTGGCCAGATGGTTTTGCAAATTGTTACTGGAGCTAAGTTGATGCTTGATAAAACCCTGACTGTCATTCTTGCTGGTGGCCATGGTTCACGTTTGCAGCCATTGACAACGGAGCGTACCAAGCCGGCTGTTCCCTTTGGCGGCAAGTACCGCATTATCGATTTCACCTTGGCCAACTGTTTGCACTCTGGCCTGCGCCGTATTCTGGTTTTGACGCAATACAAATCCCATTCATTACAAAAGCATTTGCGTGACGGTTGGTCGCTGTTCAATCCGGAATTGGGAGAATACATCACCGCGGTACCACCACAGATGAGGACTGGTGACAGTTGGTATGGGGGTACCGCAGATGCAGTGTATCAAAACCTTTATATGCTCAGGCGCAGCGGCGCCGAGCAAGTATTGATTCTTTCTGGAGACCACATCTATAGAATGGATTACGCAGCGATGCTCGCATCACACAAGGCGCGGGGTGCCGGACTCACAGTGGCTTGTATGGAGGTTCCAGTGGATCAGGCAAGACAATTTGGTGTGATGTCAGTTGATGCCAATGATCGGATTGGCGAGTTTGATGAAAAACCTGAAAAACCACAACCAGCACCAGGCAACGAAGGTCTTTGTCTGGCATCTATGGGCATCTATGTTTTCTCCATGGAGCTTTTGTTGACTGCTTTGCAGGAGGATCATCAAGACGATGATTCGAACCACGATTTCGGCAAAAACATCATTCCAATGCTTATCGATCAGACGGAAGCCCATGCCTACCGTTTTGGTGGTGAAGCTGGACGTGTCAGTACTGATCGCTACTGGCGTGATGTGGGAACTCTGGACAGTTACTATGAAGCCAATATGGATCTGTTGAATCCGCTGCCGTCTCTCGACCTGTATCAGCCGGACTGGCCGATTCGCACCTATACAGCGCAGTACCCTCCGGCCCGGACCGTTCCGGGTAGTTCAGGCAGTGAAGGCATATTCATTAATTCCATGGTGTCGGGTGGTGTGGTCATCGTCGGGGGCAGTGTGCAGCATTCGATATTATTCCCGCGCGTCACCATTGGTGATGAAGCAGTTATTCACGACTCGATCTTATTCAATGGAGTTCAGGTCGGGGAGGGTGCTGAATTGGACCGCTGTATCATTGATAAAGATGTAGCCATTCCATCGGGTGAGCGCATCGGCTTTGATCATGAACGGGATGCAGCCCGCTTTTCGGTCTCGGAAAAGGGTATTGTAGTGGTGCCCAAGGGTTATAGGTTTGACTTGAGCTGATGCATAAGAATGGTTTTCAGTCATCAAATCCTGCGTCATTTATCGTACAGGAAGACCTGAATCTTTCAGGCCTTCCCGTCAATTGCTACTTGATTTGGATCACTCCACTATTTGCCAGGAACCGTCCGGCTGCCGGCAGGCGGTTCCGTAGGTCTGGCGCTGCCTGCCGCCAATTGTGGCCTGGGAACTGTATTCTCGGCAGTAACGCCCGTCCCTGGTTTGAAAATGATTGATGGGTGTGACGTTATAAGAGGTCCGGTCATCGGGGTTGTGCCATTGGATCGACTGGCTGTCCTGGGCATATTCAAATGTCTGTCCAGTACAATACTGGTCTACCGTATCCATATGGCGGCCAATAGATTTTCCAACCAGTACACCGATCAATGCCCCGGCGATGGTGGCAGCTTGGCGTCTATCGCCTCTTCCGGCATTGGAGCCCGCCAGCCCGCCTAGCACGCCACCCAGCACAGACCCGATCGCTTCGCGGTTACATCGGTTACCCACCAGATAACCTGCCACAGCCGCCCCTCCCAGCCAGGGCAGAATGTTGCTGTTGCCTCTATACCGGTCATCGTGGCGTCTATCGTAATGGCGTTTTGGAGGTTGTTGCTGGTGCCCGTGACGTCCATAGGCCGGAGCCCAATCGGGTGGCCCTGCCAGGACTGGGTTGGAGAAGGCGAGAATTGGGAAGAGACAGGCTACAAGCAGCCTGAGCCCGCGGCGCCGGTTGAACAGAGGGGGCATTCTAATCATGACGTACTCCTCTAGCTTGGTGAAATAGCTTGGATGATTTGTGCGATTTAACCCTGCGTTTGAATGGCGATGGCTGTGATATTTCTTACAAAGATCACGACAGGATAAAGTCGCGCAGGGGTTTCTTCCTCTGCATAGGTAAGGAACATCCTGGTTGCCCGAAGCACACGTGCGCCCTTGGCTTTTCCGCTAGAGTTTACTGGTATACACCCCATGAATCAGTTGAGCTGAGCCAAGTTGCTCCTGACCATGGGGTGTATAGTTCATCTTGCCACGGCAGACATTGATTGACTACAGGGCAATTAACTCTGGATCTGGCTGATGATTAGTCACCCCAGAATTTCCACCATTTCTTACCTTGCTCGCTGCCCTCAGATTTTCCCTGTGCAGAGCCTTTACCTGTATCCTGGCCGACCTGCTTCTTCTCCAAGTTTCTATGCCTTTCCTGATTCATTTCTCCCTGGCCGCCCTGAGCTTTTTCCTGCATTTTCTTCTGTTGCATTTCGCCCTGGCCTGCTTGTGCCTGATGCATTTGACCTTTTTGCTCCATTTTCTGGCCTTGTTCGGCGCCATCTGGTTTTTCGGCAAATGCTGGGGCGGCTGAGATAAGTCCCAGGATTATCATTGAACTGACAAGTGCTTTCATGTGGTTCTCCTCGTGTAGGCGCCAATGTTCACGAAATCGCTGAACTCAAACTGGCGCATTGTATGATCCTTTTACTTGGGTAGCCTTTCAGCTGTATTTGCATGTAGTTTGATCAGGCATACAGATAACAGCCGGCTAAGCTCGCAATCCGGACTCTGTTAGAATTCTAATTCTCCCATAAAAGTGCACCCAATAAACGGTTTCTCTGTCACGATTTACAAATATTTACCTGTGAATGAGTGGTTGTCGATTAAGCAGGGGAGATAACGCTAGCCATCTGATTGTGAAGCCGGCTTTAAGCCCACACTCGAGCTATTGAGCTGCCAAAGAGGTGGGCGGTCGCTTTATCCCGGGTCCGCCGGCAATCTGTCAGCTTGAATGGTTACTCCGGTATCTGCACCACGATGCGCCCATGGGTTTGCCCGTTCATCATTTGCTCAAAGGTCTCTGGCAGTTGCTCCAGGCTGATTGTCTGGCTGACAATTTCATCCAGGTGTCTTGGGTGAAGATCCGTGGCCAGCCTTTGCCACAGTTCCTGTCTTACCTCGTAGGGGCAGCCAGAGGAGTTGATGCCCAGCAGGCTCACGCCGCGCAGGATAAAGGGCATCACCGTCGTGGTTAGCTGATGGCCACCCGCCATGCCAATCGATGCAATGCTGCCCCAGGGTTTCACCGTACGGGTCAGGCTTGCCAGCATGTCTCCACCTACATTATCCACCGCACCACCCCAACGGGCTTTCTCCAGCGCATGATGCCCCGATTTTATGGATTCCCGGTCGAGAACCTCCTTTGCGCCCAAGTGCTCGAGGAAACCATACTGCGCCTGTTTTCCACTCACCGCAGTGACATCATAGCCCTCGCCATCAAAGATGTTGACAGCAAAGCAGCCAACACCGCCTGTAGCGCCATTAACCAGAAGAGGCCCAAGCTGTGGATGTTGGCCATTTAACTCCATGCGATGCAGTGCCAGTGCCGCAGTAAATCCAGCAGTGCCAATTGCCATGGCTTCATAGAGCCCGAGTCCATCCGGTAATGGGATGATCCAGTCAGCCGGTACTTTCAAATATTCTGCATATCCTCCATCCTGAGTTGCAGAGAGTTCGTAACCGGTTACTATGACCTGGTCCCCTTCCTTAAAGCGCTTGTCATTGCTTTTGACTACCTCTCCACTGGCATCGATGCCTCCTGTCAAGGGAAAATGACGGAGGATCTGGCCCTTGCCGGTACCGGCTAAAGCATCTTTATAGTTAATACTGGAATAGCGCACCCGAATCAGGGCTTCGCCAGCTTCAGGGTCTTGTAGCTCAAGCTCCTCGATACCGGCAGAGTGTTGACCCTTTTGCTGATTTATGCGGAAGGCCTTGTAGTGATTCATGGGCTGCTACTCCTTATTTTATAACTGGTATTTTGCTGATTTTCACCCGCCATTCGGCAGGGCCGGTTTGATGGACAGATTGACCTTGGCTGTCCACTGCCACGGTAACAGGAAAGTCCACGACCTCGAATTCACGAATTGCTTCCATTCCCAGATCCTCAAGGGCGAGAATGCGTGCGCTGCGAATTGCCTTTGAGACCAGATAGGCGGCGCCGCCGACTGCCATCAGGTAGGCAGCTTTGTGGCGTTTGATGGATTCGATGGCCAGTGGGCCGCATTCTGATTTGCCGATCATACCGAACAGCCCAATCTCATCGCCGAGCATCAACTCGGTATATTTGTCCATGCGGCTGGCTGTCGTCGGCCCGGCGGGCCCTACCACCTCATTGCGCACCGGGTCGACCGGGCCCACGTAGTAGATGAATCGGCCTTTGAAATCTATACCCTCTGGCAGAGCTTCTCCTCTGCTCAGCAGATCTGCAATTCGTTTGTGAGCAGCATCTCGGCCAGTGAGTAATTTACCGGAGAGCAGGATCAGTTCACCGGGTTTCCAGTCTGCAATTTGTGCCTTGGTGACCTTGTCCAGATCAATCCGGCGGGCGTTCGGAGCGCCTGCCAGGTGACTGGAGGCCAATCTTCCGCAGCAGGCGGAGAGAATGCCGCAGCTCCATGCCCATCCAGGATGAATTCGATATGCCGACTGGCCGCACAATTTGGGATCATTCCAACAGGTAGGGAGGTAGCGTGGGTGGGAAAGTCGTTGATCTTGACATCGAGTACAGTAGTCAGGCCCCCCAGTCCCTGAGCGCCGATGCCCAGGGCATTGACCTTGTCGTAGATCTCCAGGCGTAATTCCTCTTTGCGATTCTGTGGACCGCGCGCCTGCAATTCATGGATATTGATCGGTTCCATCAAGGACTCTTTAGCCAGCAGCATGGCCTTCTCTGCGGAGCCACCCACGCCTATGCCTAACATTCCTGGCGGACACCATCCGGCGCCCATCAGCGGCACCTGTTCCAATACCCAGTCAGTGAGAGAGCCGGATGGGTTGAGTACCGTGAAGCGGGATTTGTTTTCTGAACCACCACCTTTGGCAGCAATCTTAATTTCGAGCTGATCGCCATCTACCAGTTCCATGTGTATGATCGCCGGTGTGTTGTCCTTTGTGTTGCTGCGCGCACCTAATGGGTCATTCACCATCGAATAACGCAATATGTTGTCAGGGTTGCTGTAGGCCTGGCGAACCCCTTCGTTGATCATCTCAGTAATGCTGAGCCGAGCTTCCCATTGGACCCCCATCCCTATCTTGAGGAAGACTACGACCATTCCCGTGTCCTGGCATATCGGTCGCTGTCCCTCTGCGCACATCCTGGAATTGACCAGGATCTGCGCGATCGCATCCTTTGCCGCCGGATTCTGCTCATAATCCCAGGCCTCTCCCATAGCCTTTAAGAAATCCGCGGGATGGTAGTACGAGATGAATTGCAGGGCATCTGCAATACTCTGGACAAAATCGTCTTGTTTGATGAGGGTCATTTGGGCTCTGCGTTCGATGTATCTATGCCATTTGTAAGAATTGTTTGATGCAGTCTTTATTTAATACGAGCATCCTGATATCAGGTACCCCTGGTCAGACTTCCAGCAACAGCCGCGTCGGGTCCTCCAGGTGTTGTTTGATACTTACCAGGAACTGCACCGCATCACGGCCATCGATAATACGGTGGTCGTAAGAAAGAGCCAGGTACATCATGGGTCGAATCACGATCTCACCATTTTCCACGACGGGCCTCTGTTGAATGGCATGCATGCCAAGAATCGCGCTTTGTGGTGGATTGAGTATGGGGGTCGAGAGCATTGAGCCGAATACACCTCCATTGGTAATGGAAAAAGTTCCGCCAGTCAGTTCCTCATAGCTCAAGGTTCCTTCTTTTGCCTTGGTTCCAAAAGACTGGATGGCTTTTTCTATTTGGGAGAATTTGAGCTGATCGGCATCCCGTAAGATGGGGACCACCAGCCCTCGAGGTGATGATACAGCGATACCAATGTCAAAAAAGCCATGATAAACGATCTCTTCGCCATCCACTGAGGCATTAATGATGGGAAACTGTTTCAGTGCTTCTGTTGTCGCCTTGACAAAAAAGGACATGAATCCGAGTTTTACACCATGTTGTCTTTCGAAGCTGTCACGATATTTTGACCGTAAGTCTGCAACGGTTTTGAGGTTCACCTCATTGAAAGTCGTGAGAATGGCGGCAGTTTGTTGTGCTTCCACCAGCCGTTCTGCGATCTTTCTCCGAAGGCGGGTCATTGGGACGCGCTCTTCGGCTCGAGAATTGTTCTGAGCGGCTATTTGAGAACTGGTCGATACTGGTTCGGGCTCAGCTGGTGTGTTTGCTGTTGGATGGGTTTTGAGGAAAGCTTCCACATCCGATTTGAGAATTCTGCCATGCTTCCCGGAGCCTTTAATCTGCGTCGGATCTAACTCATTTTCGCTGATAAGAACCCTTACTGAAGGTGATAGAGTGGAGTTCCTCGCTTGTAGTCTTAGCAATGGGTTGAGATGTGGGAGTTGGACTGGAGGACTCCGTGTCAATGACCGCCAGAATGTCTTCAGCCTGAACTGTATCTCCCGCGTTGAAACGGGTCTCTTTTAGTATGCCGGCTTCTGGTGCTGGAACCTCGAGCACGACTTTATCAGTCTCCAGGTCCACCAGGTTTTCATCACGCCCGACACTTTCTCCCGGTTGTTTGTGCCAACTCAGGATGGTGGCATCGGATACCGACTCCGGCAGCGGAGGTACGCGTAGCTCGATACTCATAGACTTAACAGGCTCCTGGGGTTCATGCGTGGATTAATATGACCAGTCAGTGCTTCATCGATCAGGGTCTCCTGCTGTTGCAGGTGAACAGGTCGATAGCCTACAGCCGGCGCTGCTGCAGTGGAACGTCCAACATAGTTGAGTAGTCGCCCTCCCGCTAACAGATCGTGGAATCGATGTTTGATCTGATCCCAGGCCCCCTGGTTTTGAGGTTCTTCCTGGCACCAGATGTATTCTTCGACGTTTGGGTATTGATTAATGATCCTGTGAAAATCATCTTTGGGAAATGGATAAAGTTGTTCAAGTCGAATGATGGCGGTATCAGTCAATCCCCTGGAGCGCCGTGCCTCAAGTAGTTCGTAATAGACTTTACCCGAGCAGATAACCAGTCTTTGTACAAGATCAGGATCAAGACTGTCGGACTCATCGATCACTGTTTGAAACTGGCCTTCAAGAAAACGCTGCTTCGAAGAAGTTGCCAAACGATGGCGCAGCAGACTTTTAGGCGTCATGACCACCAGAGGTATTCGTAAAGGCCGCAGCATTTGGCGGCGTAACAGATGAAAGATTTGAGCCGGGGTAGTGGGAGAACAGACCTGAATATTGTGGTTGGCGCAGAGTCGTAGAAAACGTTCGAGACGGGCGGATGAATGTTCGGCACCCTGGCCCTCGTAGCCATGTGGGAGCAACATGACAAGGCCGCACATCAGTCCCCATTTTTCCCCTCCGGATGTGATGAACTGATCGATGACCACCTGGGCGCCGTTTGCGAAGTCGCCAAATTGAGCCTCCCATAACGTCAGGGCATTGGGTTCTGCGGTGGCGTACCCATATTCGTAGCCCAATACTGCTTCTTCAGACAAAAGGGAATCGATCACCACAAAATCGGCCTGCCCTTCCTTTAGGTGTTGTAAAGGAATATAGGGTTTGCCGTCCAATTGATTGTGTAAAACCGCATGACGATGGAAGAATGTGCCACGTCCTGCATCCTGGCCGGAGAGTCTGACCGGGAAACCCTCCACCACCAGAGAAGCATAAGCGAGGGTTTCAGCAAAACCCCAGTCGATCAGTTGATCACCACTGGCCATGCGCCCACGCTCTTTCCAGATTTTTTCCACTCTGGGGTGAAGTTCGATGCCGTCGGGTCGTTGCAACATGCAATGTGAAAGATTATCGAATGTTTCTTGGTTGAGGCTGGTGTCTGTAGGCTGGCTCCATTCGATGCGTTTAAAACTACGCCAGTCTACAGCGTATGGATGTCTCAAGGCACAGATGACGGGACGCGATACAACCTGGCCTTCATCCAGGGAATTGCGGTAATTCTCCACCATTCCCTGGGCCATCTCCGCTGAAATTATCGATTCTGCAATAAGTTTGTCTGCATATATTGCTCGCACGGTAGGATGGCTACGGATTTTTTTGTACATCTGAGGTTGGGTGACAGCAGGTTCATCGGCCTCATTATGTCCGTGACGCCGATAGCAGACCATATCGATCACCACGTCCTTACGAAATTGAATGCGGAATTCCAAAGCTATCCGGGTTATCCGCAATACTGCCTCCGGATCATCCCCATTCACGTGAAAGATTGGTATCTGTACCATCTTTGCTACATCAGTGCAGTAGTATGAGGATCGTGTGTCCAGAGGATTGCTGGTGGTGAAACCGATCTGATTGTTGATGACGATGTGGACGGTGCCACCAGTTGAGTATCCTCGTGTCTGGGACAGGTTGAGGGTCTCCATGACGACACCCTGTCCGGCGAATGCTGAATCCCCATGAATTAAAATAGGGAGTACCTGCTTGCCCTGCGTATCGCAGCGGCGGCGTTGCCGGGCACGGACAGATCCTTCAATGACTGGATTGATGATTTCCAGATGTGACGGATTGAAACCTAGAGCGATATGTACAATTCCACCGGGTGTATCGATGTCCGTGGAGAAACCCATGTGATACTTTACATCTCCTGCGAGACGCTCGGGACTGGCTTCAACTCTGCCTTCGAATTCATCAAAGATTCCTTGAGGAGGTTTACCAAGGATATTGGTCAGTACATTCAATCGGCCCCGGTGAGCCATGCCTATAACTACTTCATTTATATTGTTTTCTCCACTGTACTGAATGAGTTCGTCCAGCAGCGGGATCAGGCTTTCGCCGCCCTCCAGAGAAAAGCGTTTCTGGCCGACATAACGGGAGTGAAGATATTTCTCGAGGCCTTCGGCAGCAGTTAAAAGGCTCAATAGCCATTGCTTTTTATCATTCGAGAATTCTGAAGTTTCATCATGATCCTCAATTCGCTGTTGGATCCAGCGTTTCTCTACCGTATCGGTGATATGTAGATACTCACTGCCAATCTTGCCGCAATAAGCCTTTTCCAAGCGCTTCAAGATTTCTTGCAGAGACAATCGCTCTGGTCCGGTGAGTGAACCCGTGTTAAAAACGGTTTGCTGATCTACATGATCAAGCTTATGGAATGCAAGATCCAGATCCGGTACTCGTGCTTTCTCCCTGAGTTTCAGTGGGTCAAGGTTGGCTTTCTGATGACCCCTAAAGCGATAGCCATTAATCAGTTGTAATACAGCGACCTGTTGTTCGATGGCTAAGTGTGACGGACAGACTGCTGGAGCAATGGGCTGTGCATCCTTATTTTTGGTAAGCTGCTGAAATCTTTCAACTACCGGAGCATGGGGCTTGTCTTGAGTTTTATCACCAGGCAACTCGTCGAAGTGACTGCGCCATTCCAATGGAAGCGTATCTGGGGCTTGTAAGTATTTCTCAAAAAGTGCCTCCAGAAAGGTGGCGTTTCCACCGGTGAAGGCGGAGGAGGATGTCAGGCGATCCAGTTGAGCACTCATGGTCTCAAAGGTAAATGCTATGTTATGTTGAAATGATAGTTTTTGATTCTATTGTTATAGGATGTTAGCACAGGGATGGGAATACGGTTTTACCCATCTGGCTCTGACTATCCTTGAAAAACTGTTTATACCAGTTTAATCAGCTAACAGGTATTGAAATTTGACAGAACGGACCAAGAATACATTGCACGTCAATCTAAACCCAATAGCATTGGAGGCTGATATAGCCTATTTCTGTGCACGTTTGGAACTGGTAGGGGCTCCTGCGAATTATTACCAATTTGCTCAGGTGAAAGTCTATGGGGTTTTGGCGAATGCTCTGGAAGAGAATTTAAGATGTATCAAGAGACGCGAGATCAAGCCTTGATGGGAAATTACTCGTATCAGGTACTATATGCTAGCCAGGTTTACATCCAATCGGATGGTGGAGTGAATGTCATTTCTTCACCCGGGGAAATTTCCAGCTGCAACCTTGCTATTTAGCCAAGATTGTTTCTTGGCTAAATCCTGGAGGTTTGCCTTCAGTGGTGTCAGTACGACTGGTGCTTTAATCAGCCGAAGCTTTTAACTGCGTCGTATTCGTTCTCTTCTGCCACATTAGCAGCCCATGCATCATGCTTGTGTGAGCCATACGCAACACTTTTTTTGCTTATGTTGTGATAGCGACAATTCTCCGGCTGCCAATCGCAGGCAACACCATGAATCAATTCGTGGGAGCAACTCTCACAGCTCTTTAAGCTTTTTCTTTCCATTTTTTTCACCGACGAGATAATGTTTTGTCTTTGCTGTAACTACAATTACATTATCGCTAGTTAGCGAAAAAAGTTAAGGTTTTTTGTTAGTTTTTTTCATGAAACTGTGCGTTGTTTATGATTTTGCATCCTAAGCAAGGCATCTGGTTTTAACTGAAGTGTGGTTTTGAAGGCTATAATAGATCTTTAGTGTATGCTTTTTTGCCACAGACCTTGCTTTCTGGCTTGAGCAACCCGCTCGGCATTCTGGTACTTAAGTAGGACTCCGGGTGGTAATCTTGCCTCTGAATTGACACGGGCCATACCTGCCTCGATCATGCGCAGATTGATATCTGTCCCGCCGTGAAATACTTGACCGAGAACATCACCGCTAGGAGATAGAGTCCGGTAGAAGACGGAGATAAATTTTCCCGCAAGCAGCATATGTAGGTGTCTTCTGGAAATTCTTTCAATGGAAATCCCTTGAGTAATAGGGGTAATGCCCATTAGTTGGACCCTTCTTTGTCCGCCAGAAGTGAGTGAGAGTAAGATCTGGCCGCTCGTTTCGACCGCCAAAACTTGGCCTGTCACAGAGGCGGCCCAGCTAGCATTGAAAGTGAAAAGGCAGAACGTGATGAGGAGTATGAGGAAAAAACTTTTGTAGCTTATGGGGCGGGGCTTTTGGCTCGGCACCTGACTGAATCCAAGGTTATGTGTTGATTGGCGCCCTCGAGAGGATTCGAACCTCTGGCCTATCGCTTAGGAGGCGATTGCTCTATCCTGCTGAGCTACGAGGGCGGCGGCCAGAGATTATAACAAGAGCCTGTCAACAGGCCTACACGGTCTAGCATGAAATCTGTACTTCGTAAGGATTGCTATTTGAAGCTTCAAACGACGATGGTATCGAGATTTTTTTAATAGTCGTAATCAGATTGAAGATGTATGCCAGTTGGCAGTTTTAACTTGTCATTCAAATTGATAGTCCCTTCAAGCCCAGCATCAGCTTAGTCCCTAGGATAGAGAGTTATTCTGTGTACCCCATGTGTCAGCTAATGCCTAGCTTAGGAGATAACTAACTGAACGAATTAGTGGCTCCATTTGGCTGTTATGCAACAAGAGGCAATGGAGCATGTGGCAACTGCAATGACAGTAACATATTAGAACGTGACTGAAATGCAGATCATGCTGTTGTATTGGGCAGAAGCGTAGTGACCGAAACAGTAAATGCTATCAATCAATTGAATCAGGACGTTGGAACTGGCTGTGACGAATAGCAAGTGCAGCAGAGGAGCAGTGCGCGATCTCAGAAGAGATACAAAGAAATTCCGTAAGTGTGGCTGAGCTGTCAAAGTGCAGTGCAAAAATGGCTGCAGAGACCAGTAGCACCGGCAAAAAAGTTGCACGATTTGGCGGCTCAAGTCTTTCAAATCGTACATTGGTTCAAGGTTTAAGTACCCATTGGATTATCCAGATTGTTATTGATTGGCCTGTACAAAAGGCATACATTGCTCTTGGGAGTCGGCCGGACAGTCGCTGTTTCATATAAATGAAGCGGAGGAAAGTCCGGGCTCCAAAGGGCAGGGTGCCAGGTAACGCCTGGGAGGTGCAAACCTACGGAAAGTGCCGCAGAAAAAATACCGCCTAAGTATCCATGCGGATACCGGTAAGGGTGAAATGGTGTGGTAAGAGCGCACCGCGCTTCTGGTAACAGATGTGGCAGGGTAAACCCCACCCGGAGCAAGACCAAATAGAGGAATAGTTACTCCACGGAGTAACAAGTGTGGCCCGCATTATTCCTGGGTAGGTTGCTTGAGGTATGCGGTGACGCATATCCCAGATGAATGGTTGTCCATGACAGAACCCGGCTTACAGGCCGGCTCCCTCTTTTACTTCCTATTTCCCCTCACTATAGTTACATCTCATTCTTGATAAATGACTTTAGGTTTAAAGGTTATTTCTCTGTATTTCGTGACTTTGCACCGCTAATTTCCCAGCTGTAGATTCCCTTTGTAAGCCACTGAGCTTTAAAGATTTTTTCTGTTTGTTTTCTTGACAAAGTGGGGAATTGGCTCCTAATATGGAGAAAAGTGGAGAAAAGTGGATTTTAAGGGAAATATTACTCGAAGGGGGTAAGGGGATTTGTTTCGTGGAGTTTCCACACTCAATTTGGATGCAAAAGGCCGTTTTGCGATACCGACCAAGTATCGTGAACGGTTGGTGGAGACCTGTGCCTCGCAATTGGTGGTTACCGTTGATAAGGATCGTTGTCTCCTGATCTACCCGGAGCCGGTCTGGGTTGAGATGGAGCAAAAACTGAAAGCCTTACCCTCATTTAATAAGGCAACCCGTATTCTACAGCGTCTCTATATCGGACACGCGCATGAAGTGGAGATGGATGGGCAAGGCCGGGTCTTGCTCCCCCCCACCTTGAGAAGCTTTGCCGGATTGGAGAAGAGGGTTGCACTGGTCGGTCAGGGTGAACGCTTTGAGCTCTGGAATGAGGATGTATGGGACAAACAGCGAGATGACTGGCTGGAGAATGTGGATCTCGATGATCTGGAGTTGCCGCCTGAATTAGAGTCCCTGTCAATCTGATGGGTGAAGAGAATAATAGTCACCGGCCGGTCCTCTTGGAACGGTCGGTAGAGGCTTTATCAGTCAAGCCGGCTGGGATTTATCTGGATGGTACTTTTGGACGCGGTGGTCACAGCCGTTTGATTCTGGAGAGGCTGAATGAGCACGGACGGCTCATCGCTCTTGATAAAGACCCAGATGCCGTCGCATTTGCATTAACTGAATTTGCTGGAGATGCGCGATTCAAGATCGTGCGGGAGAGCTTTGAGATGTTGGCAGCGGTGGCTGAACAGGAAGACGTCATTGGCCGGGTTGATGGCGTTCTGCTCGACCTGGGCGTCTCTTCTCCACAACTTGATCAGGCACACCGGGGTTTCAGTTTCCAGCAGGATGGTCCTCTGGACATGCGTATGGACCCGGAGACTGGATATTCAGCTGCAGAATGGCTGGCCCGGGCCAAAGTGGATGAGATGGCCGATGTGTTCAAGCGGTATGGCGAAGAGCGCCACGCCAAGCGCATCGCCCGGGCCATAGTTGAGGCAAGGCAAGAACGGGTTATTCGCACTACCCGTGAATTGGCGGAAATAATTGTTCGGGCTAATGCGTCCTGGGAAAAGGATAAACACCCGGCAACCCGCTGTTTTCAGGCTATTCGTATTTTTATCAACCGGGAACTGGATGCACTGCAGCGCTGCCTCGAGCAGACACCGGAAATTCTCTGTGCGGGAGGAAGACTGGCAGTGATCAGTTTTCACTCCTTGGAGGATCGTTTGGTTAAGCGTTTTATGCGAGACCAGGCAAAAGGTGACAGATATCCCCCCGGCGTACCGGTGACCCAGAGTCAGTTACAGCCGCAATTCCGCTTGGTGGGTAAGGCGATTCGTGCAGATGAACATGAACTGGCCGTAAATACCCGCGCACGTAGTGCCGTGCTACGAGTGGCGGAGCGTCTCCCATGAACCGCGCTCAGTTGGGCGTATTGAGTTTGCTGGTGTTGGCGGTAGTCGCTTCCGGTGTCGGTGTGGTGTATGCCAAGTATTTGAGCCGCAAACATTTTGTTTCATTGCAGGAATTGCAGTCTGAAAAGGAGCAAATAGCAGTTGAGTGGGGTCGTTTGCAATTGGAAGAAAGTACTTTGGCTACCCATTCGAAAGTGGAAAACACGGCTCGCGGCAGGTTGGGAATGCATTTACCCCAAATTGATGAAGTAGTAGTGATCAGGCGCTGATTATGGCGAAGAAAAGACATAGGCAACGACAAGAGGCTGAGAAGAAGAAAGTGCCGAGCTATCGAGCCCGGCGCTTTTTCGTGCTTGTATTACTTGCGGCTGGCTTCGGTTCGTTGATCTGGCGTTCTGTAGATCGCCAGGTCTTTGAGACTGCCTTTCTGCAAGAGCAGGGAGAGATGCGCTATCTCCGCAACATGCAGGTCAGTGCCGGGCGGGGCATGATTACGGATCGAAATGGTGAGCCGCTGGCAATCAGCACTCCGGTAAAAACCGTAACGGCAAATCCCC
The DNA here is from genome assembly GCA_963797085.1 of uncultured Gammaproteobacteria bacterium. GTDB lineage: Bacteria > Pseudomonadota > Gammaproteobacteria > Chromatiales > Chromatiaceae > JASJBU01. Next base: position 194,975 of record CAWCOA010000004.1, on the reverse strand, counting down.
GCAGACTGTCACCCGACACCGAAACCGTTGGTGCGTTGTCGGCGGCGCTGGATCTGAATCCAGACCGCCTGCAGAATCTGCTCGCCAGTGATAAGGGGTTTGTCTATCTGAAGCGACGCATTAATCCAGATATGGCAGGCCAGGTAGAAAAGATGGGTTTGGCTGGGATTGGCTTACATACGGAGTTTCGGCGTTTCTATCCCAGTGGTGAAGTGATGGCGCACATCGTGGGTTTTACAAATATCGACGATCAGGGCCAGGAGGGTCTTGAACTGGCGTATGACGAATGGCTCAGCGGTACGCCAGGAGCAAAACAGGTCATCAAAGATGGCAGGGGCCGGGTGGTTGAGGATGTGGAGAATATCAGCAGCCCGCAACCTGGGAATGATCTGGTCTTGAGTATCGACCGCAGGCTACAGTTCCTGGCTTATCGCGAACTCAAGGCGGCGGTCACCAAGCATCGCGCCCGCTCCGGCTCAGCGGTGATCCTCGATGCAAAAACCGGCGAGATCCTCGCGATGGTAAATCGTCCCTCTTATAACCCGAATGGCAAGCGCAGTAATCAGCAAGGCCGTTTGCGCAATCGGGCGGTTACTGATGTGTTTGAGCCGGGATCAACGGTCAAGCCCTTTACGGTTGCCGCAGCCATGGAGCAGGGAAGGTTCAAGCCCAATACACCGATTGATGTGAATCCCGGGCAGATGCGGGTTGGCCGTCATCTGGTGCGTGACCATCGAAACTACGGGATGATCGATGTGGCGACTGTATTGAGTAAGTCAAGCAATGTAGGCGCAAGTAAAATCGCCCTGTCGATGGAGCCTGAGATCCTCTGGAGTTTCTACTCGAGTGTTGGTTTCGGAATGCCCACTGATAGCCAATACCCCGGTGAATCGAGTGGCCGCCTGCCTCATTTCTCAGACTGGTCATCCTTTGAGCAGGCGACACTGTCCTTTGGATACGGGCTCTCCGTGACGCCGCTGCAGTTGGCCAGGTCATATGCCGCGCTGGCGAATGACGGCGTTTTAATGCCTGCCTCATTGCTGAAGCTCGAACAACTGCCCCAGGGACAACGGATCATGCGTCAGAGTACCGCAAGAGCGGTGGTGAAGATGCTGGAGTCTGTGGTGGGGGTTGAGGGGACTGCTCAATTAGCGGCCATACCGGGTTATCGGGTAGCGGGTAAGACTGGAACCGCCAAGAAGTCGGTGGCAGGCGGTTATGCGGAGGATAAATATCTATCAATCTTTGTTGGCATGGCCCCCGCCAGTGATCCCAGATTGGTCATGGCGGTGTTGATCAATGAACCGGGAGGCGAAGATTTTTACGGGGGTAAGGTTGCCGCGCCGGTGTTCTCAAAGGTGATCGGAGATGCCCTGCGCATCTTGAACATAGCGCCGGATCAGCAGCGGACACAACAAAAGCCTCTCCTGGCGGTGGCCGGAGGAGAGGGATGATGGCGGCAGCGATAAGGCATGACGCAGTTGCTTTGTCGACCCTGCTAGCTGGGATCGTTGATGTGCCTGCTCGATTGGACAGGGAAATTGATGGTCTCACCCTGGATAGCCGGAATGTCGAGCCGGGTGGACTATTCCTGGCCTGTCGCGGAGTGTCTCAACACGGACTTGATTTCGCGCAGCAGGCTGCCAATCAGGGAGCTGCAGCCGTTGCCTGGGAGTCCGATGAAAGTATCAATGAAGCGCAAGCGCAGTCTTTGGGTGAACAACTGAATATTCCCCTGCTGCGTGTTCTGCATCTATCCACGCAGGTGAGCCTGATTGCCGCCAGGTTTTACAATTTCCCCAGTCAACATCTGTTGATGGTAGGGATTACCGGCACCAATGGTAAGACGAGTGTCAGCCATCTGTTAGCGCAGGCGCTGCAACCCACCAGCTCCTGTGCCATTGTCGGCACTCTTGGCGTGGGGTATCCGGAGAGCCTGAGCACGACCGGTTATACCACGCCGGACGCTGTTACCCTGCAGCAACTACTCTCGAATCTGAAGCACGACGGTGCCCAGGCCATAGCGATGGAGGTCTCCTCCCATGCGCTTGATCAGCATCGTGCGGCCGCTGTCCATTTTGATACCGCGATCTTTACCAACATCAGTAGAGATCATTTCGATTATCACGGCAACATGGAGAATTACGCCGCAGCCAAGCAGCGTCTGTTCCAAATGCCCGGCTTGCGCAGTGCGATCATCAATCTGGATGACTCAATGGGTAGGGTACTGCCGGCAAACCTGGCCAGCGAAGTCGATGTGCTGTTTTACACCTTGGATCCTGAGCGGGAGATCCCGCGTCATGCCGCCGGTTGGGTGCGGGCCGAGTCTGTTGAGCCGACCTCACGTGGATTGAAAATCACCATCTCCAGTCACTGGGGAAATGGTGAGTTTCGCAGCAGTCTGCTGGGCCGGTTCAATGCGGCTAATCTGCTGGCGGTGCTGCTGGTTTTAATGGATCAGGGCTGGCCCCTGGCAGATGCATTGCAACAGCTTGCTAGATTGAAAACAGTCGAAGGCAGGATGGAAACCTACGGCGGTGGTGATCTGCCCGCAGTGGTCATTGATTATGCTCACACTCCGGATGCCCTGGAAAAGGCCCTGTCGGCACTGCACAGTCATTGTGTAAACCAGCTCTGGGTAGTGTTTGGCTGTGGTGGTGACCGGGACAGGGGCAAGCGGCCTCTGATGGGTGAAATCTGCGCAAGCTTGGCTGACAAGGTCATTCTCACCGATGACAATCCACGCAGCGAGCCGGGCGATCAAATCATCAACGAAATACTTATGGGTATGGCGGATCGGCATCTGATCGTGGTGGAGCGTGATAGGTCTGCGGCTATCCGTCTGGCGATCCACTCTGCAAAACCCGGAGATCTGGTCTTGGTGGCAGGCAAAGGCCACGAGGATTATCAGCTTGTCGCCGGAAAGACGCTGCATTTCAGCGATCAGGAGCAGGTGCTGTCTGCGCTCGCAAGCAGGGCGGGAGAGGCTGGATGACGGTGATGACACTTTCCGCTGCGGCTGAAATACTCAATGCTCCTTTGCAGGGTGTGGACAGAACCTTCACTTCGGTGAGTACCGACACCCGTACCCTGCAACCTGCTGCATTGTTTGTAGCCTTGCAAGGACCTAATTTCGACGGCCATAAATTTGTCGCAGCGGCACAGGAAAAGGGCGCAGCCGGTGCGGTGTTGAGCGTCAAGCAGGACACCGCGCTGCCGACGATCCTGGTGCGCGATACCAGAGAGTCGCTGGGTCAGCTGGCGGCTGGCTGGCGTCTACGACAGCCAGTGCCACTGGTGGCGGTGACCGGCAGTAACGGCAAGACCACGGTCAAAGAAATGATCGCTGCCATTCTGGGACAAAAGTCCAAAGTGCTGGCAACAGAGGGGAACCTGAATAACGATATCGGTATGCCCCTGACATTGCTGAAACTGCAAGACGAGCAGTTTGCCGTGTTGGAAATGGGCGCCAACCATCCCCATGAGATTGCCTATTTGAGTGGCATTGCGCAACCTGATGTGGCCGTGATCACCAATGCCGGGGCCGCGCATCTGGAGGGTTTCGGCGACCTGGACGGAGTAGCCAGAGCCAAAGGGGAGATTATCTCCGGACTGGCTGCTGAGGGTATCGCGGTATTGAATGCAGACGATCCACGTCTGCCTATCTGGCAGGAGCTGGCTGCAGATAAATCCATGCTGACTTTCGGCTTCAGCCCCACAGCCGGCGTTAAGATTGACCCTGTCTCAATTGCAACCCACTGGACCGATAGTGGTTTCCACACTCATTTCACTGTACAGAGTGGCGTATTTGAGTTTCCTGTAAACCTCGCTTTGGCCGGAAAACACAATCTACTGAATGCCCTCGCTGCTATCGCCGCCTGTCAGGCCTTGGGTAGCGGGATTACTGATATTCAGCAGGGACTGGCGGCGCTAAAGCCTGTCAGTGGCAGATTGCAGACCCGGATTGCCGTTTCGGGATTGCGGGTAATCGACGACAGCTACAATGCCAATCCGGACTCCATGGCGGCGGCCATCGATGTGCTGAAGGGCGCGCCTGGAAGGCGCTTCCTGGTGATGGGTGACTTGGCGGAGTTGGGCAAGGATGCTGTTTCCATACATTGTAAGGTTGGGGAAAGCGCAAAAGCGGCGGGTATCGATGCGCTGTGGGGAAGTGGTGGCATGAGTCGCGCCGCAGTGGATGGTTTTGGCGGTGATGGTCGTTATTTCCCAGACCGGGAAGCGCTGATTGCGGCGCTGAAGGAGACCTTGACCGCACAGGACACCGTGTTGGTGAAAGGCTCGCGCAGTGCTGGGATGGAGCATGTAGTCAGTTCCCTGTTACAAGCGGGGGAGGATTGACGATGCTGCTTTATCTCACCGAATGGCTGGCAGAGTATGACACTGCATTCAACGTATTTCAGTATCTGACGCTGCGCACCATTCTCGGTGTATTGACCGCACTGCTGATATCGCTGCTGGTCGGGCCGACTATGATCCGCCGTTTGAGTTTTCATCAGATTGGCCAAACAGTGCGTGATGATGGGCCGGAGAGTCATTTCTCTAAAGCCGGTACTCCGACCATGGGAGGGGCGTTGATTCTGGTGGCGATCTCGATTTCCACGCTGCTTTGGTCTGATTTGTCCAATCGCTATGTCTGGACGGTGTTGATAGTGACCCTGGCCTTTGGCGTGATCGGCATGGTGGATGACTATAAAAAGCTCGTGCTCAACGATCCCAAGGGTCTGGTGGCGCGCTGGAAATATTTTTGGCAGTCGCTAGCCGGTTTAGGCGCGGCACTGGTCTTCTATATTGGGGCCTCCTCACCGGTCGAGACTGCACTGCTTATTCCTTATTTAAAAGATGTCTCCCTCGATTGGGGGCCGGTGTTCATCCTGTTCAGCTATCTGGTCATTGTCGGCTCATCGAATGCAGTGAATCTGACGGATGGACTCGATGGCCTGGCGATTCTGCCCTCTGTGATGGTTGGTGGGGCCTTGGGTGTCATCGCCTATCTCTCGGGACATGCGGATTTTGCGGTTTATTTGAAGATCCCCTATCTGCCAGGGGTGGGTGAATTGATCGTTTTCTGCAGTGCGCTGGTCGGCGCCGGCCTCGGTTTTCTCTGGTTCAATACCTATCCAGCTCAAGTGTTCATGGGCGATGTCGGGGCGCTTGCCTTGGGCGCGGCATTGGGCGTGGTCGCTGTGGCGGTACGCCAGGAACTGGTGCTCTTCATCATGGGCGGGGTGTTCGTCATGGAGACAGTCTCGGTGATGCTGCAGGTGGCATCATTCAAGCTCACCGGACGGCGCATCTTTCGCATGGCGCCCTTGCATCACCACTTCGAACTCAAGGGCTGGCCTGAACCCAGGGTCATCGTGCGTTTCTGGATCATTACCGTGATCCTGGTTCTGATCGGGCTTGCCAGTCTGAAGATACGCTGATGGAAAACAAAGAGCCACAAATCGGTAAAACCTTGATTGTCGGTCTCGGCAAGACTGGTCTCTCCTGTGCCCGCTATCTGAGCAGGCAAGGTGTGGCATTCGCGGTGACGGACAGTCGTGAAGATCCCCCGGGTCTGGATGAAATTCGTCAGGAGATGCCCGACTTGGCAATCTTTGTTGGTGGCTTTGATGCCGAGGTTTTCAAGGCTGCCGGCCGTTTGCTGGTGAGCCCTGGCGTCCCACTGCAGGAGCCGCTTATCCAGGCTGCACTGCAACGAGGCGTGGAGGTCATCGGTGATATTGAACTGTTTGCCAGAGCAGCGGATGCACCCGTGGTCGCGATCACGGGTTCCAACGGCAAAAGCACGGTTACTACACTGGTTGGCGAAATGGCACATCGAGCGGGTCTCAAGGTGGCGGTGGGCGGCAATTTGGGCAGTCCTGCGCTGGATCTGCTGGCGGATGATGTCCAACTCTACGTGCTGGAACTCTCCAGCTTTCAGTTGGAAACCACTCATTCGCTGCAGGCGGCTGTGGCAGTGGTGTTGAATATTTCCGCAGATCATATGGATCGCTACCGGGATCTGCAGCACTATGCGGCGACCAAAGCGGTCGTCTATCAGAATGCGGCAATGGCTCTGGTCAATCGGGATGATCCGGCTGTGGCCGGACTTGCGACTGCCTCTGAGAGTGCGGTTGGTTTTACCCTGGAAAAGCCCGACAAAGATGACTTCGGCGTCTGCGAAAATGAAGAGGCAGACTGGCTGTGTCAGGGTTCAATGCCTTTGATACCCGTCAGTGAACTACGCATCCCGGGACGTCACAATCAAGCCAATGCGCTGGCTGCCCTGGCGCTGGGCAGTGCGGTCGGATTGCCAATGCCTGCTATGTTGAATGCTTTACGCACCTTCTCCGGGCTGCCACATCGTACCCAGTTCATTGCCGACAAGCAGCAGTTACGCTGGTACAACGATTCCAAAGGCACCAATGTAGGCGCTACGGTGGCAGCTTTGCTCGGGCTGCATACGAATGACGGGGAGAGTCGCACGGTGTTGATTGCCGGAGGCGACTGCAAGGGCGCTGATTTCTCTGAACTGGCGCCTGTTGTTGAGTCGACTGTCAGGGCCGTGATTCTGATCGGTAAGGATGCGCCATTAATTGTGGCTGCATTGCAAGGCAGGACACCATTGGCTCAGGCAACGACCATGGCTGATGCCGTGAATCAGGCCCTTGCACTGGCTAAGCCGGGAGATCGGGTGTTGCTCTCACCGGCCTGTGCAAGTTTCGATATGTTCCGTAACTTCAAGCATCGTGGGCAGGCCTTCATCGAAGCGGTGGAGGCGCTGGCGGCATGAACATGGGTATCAGATCACAGGCAGTCAGCGGTCATGCCGGTAATCTCCGGGATCTTCCTGAGATTGACTATTGGTTGCTGGCCGCGGCATTGAGTCTGCTCTGTTTCGGACTCGTCATGGTGGCTTCTTCCTCCATGGTGATCAGCGATCGTCTCACCGGCTCGCCGTTCTTTTTTATCTATCGCCATCTGTTTGCGATTGCCCTGGGGCTGATTGGGGCAATCGTCTGTTTTCGCCTGTCCATGCAGCAATGGCAACGACTGGGCCCGATTTTGGTGTTCGTGGGACTGGTGCTGTTGCTGCTGGTGTTGATACCCGGTGTGGGCAAGACCGTCAATGGCGCTACCCGTTGGATACCCCTGGGTGTGTTTAATCTGCAAAGTTCCGAATTCATCAAACTGTTCATGGTGATCTACATCGCGGGTTATCTGGTAAGGCGCCAGGATGAGGTCGCCCAGACCTTCTGGGGATTTGCCAAACCCATGCTGTTGTTGGTGTTGACCAGTGCGCTGATTCTCCGGCAGCCCGATTTTGGCACTACCGTAGTGCTCTTTGCGACCGCCGTAGGCATGCTTTTTCTGGGCGGTGTTGTCCTCTATCAGTTTGCGATTTTAACGCTGCTGACCGGAGTCGCCGGTGGATTACTGATCATGCTTTCTCCCTATCGCGCATCCCGTATGACCACCTTTATGAATCCCTGGGATGATCCTTTCGACACGGATTTTCAGCTCTCGCAGGCGTTGATCGCCTTTGGTCGTGGTGAAGTGACCGGGGTAGGGCTGGGGAATGGTATTCAGAAGCAATTCTATTTGCCTGAGGCACATACCGATTTCATCATGGCGGTGGTCGGTGAAGAGTTTGGTCTGATCGGTACCCTTGGGGTGATTCTGTTATTTGCCTTCATCTGCTGGCGGGCATTCCAGATTGGTGCAAAGGCGGAACAGCTGGGTAAACGTTTTTCCACTTACGTGGCCTATGGTCTGGGTTTGTGGCTGGCGATGCAGGTGTTCATCAATATCGGTGTGAACGTTGGCATGCTGCCAACTAAGGGATTGACCCTGCCATTCATGAGCTATGGAGGCAACAGCATTATCGTTGCCTGTCTGGCGATAGCGTTGTTGTTGCGTATCGATTATGAGTCGCGCAGGGCGAGCGCCAAAGTCAAGCAGGGAGGCAGAAAATGGAGCCTCGCGTGATGGTCATGGCAGGTGGTACAGGTGGTCATGTATTTCCCGCCCTGGCGGTGGCCGACTGGTTGCAGCAGCATGACTGCGATATTTTCTGGCTGGGTACGTCAAAGGGTATGGAAGCACGCCTGGTTCCCGCTCGAGGTTACAGAATGGAAACCATAGATGTGCAGGGGGTGCGGGGTACCGGGTGGAGACGCCGTCTGGCCGCTCCCTTTGTGATCACACGCGCGCTCTGGCAGGCCCTGTCCGTATTGCGCCGCAACCGGCCTGGACTGGTGCTGGGGATGGGAGGATTCGTCACTGGACCCGGTGGGCTAATGGCGCGTTTTCTGCGCATTCCGCTGGTTATACAGGAACAGAATGCAATCCCCGGTCTTACCAACCGTCTGCTGAGCAGGATCTCCAACCGGGTGTTTGAGGCTTTTCCCGGAAGCTTTGCCAGCTTCGTTGGCGCTGAAGAGTCGGGTAATCCCGTCAGGGCTGAGATAGCTGCACTCACTGAACCCGAGATACGCTTTAGCGGCCGTGCGGGCCGTCTCAGGTTGCTGGTCCTGGGGGGGTCTCTGGGCGCGCAGGTGTTGAATCATGTGCTGCCTGAGGCCCTAGCCAAGTTGGAAGTTGACCGGCGTCCGCAGGTGCGGCATCAGGCCGGTGAGAAAACTATCCAGGAGGCTGTAGATGCGTATGAACAGAGTGGCATCGAAGCAGAGATCACGCCTTTTTTCGACGATATGGCCTCAGCCTATGGCTGGGCGGATCTGGTGATCTGCCGTGCCGGGGCGTTGACGGTTTCCGAACTGGCGGCGGCAGGCCTGGGCGCAGTGCTGGTGCCTTTCCCGCACGCAGTGGATGATCATCAAACCCGTAACGCTGGATTCCTGGTAGATGCCGGTGCAGCGATTCTTGTCCCACAAAAAGAGCTTAATGCAATCTCCTTGGGTGAATTATTACAGCAGCTGACGGCACATCCTCAGCGCCTTTTGGAGATGGCGAAGGCAGCCCGCAAGCTGGCCAGACCAGAGGCGGCGGAAGTGGTGGGACGAGCCTGCTTGGAGGTGATAGAGCAATGAGTGAGCAGCCAAGCAATCGCGCAAGGGCCTGGAATCCTCCTGGGACAAGGGGCGCAGGGAGCAATCGTCGCCATGCTGCAAACAGCATGGGGCGCATGCGTCGTATCCATTTTGTGGGTATAGGTGGTGCGGGCATGAGCGGCATAGCCGAAGTGATGCTGAATCTGGGCTACGAGGTATCCGGCTCGGACCAGCGGGAGAGTGATGTGACCCGGCGCCTTGCCGGGATGGGCGCATCCATCAGTATTGGTCATAGTGCGGAAGCCGTCGAAGGCCGGGACGCGGTGGTGATATCCAGCGCGGTGCAGGCTGACAATCCTGAAGTGAAGGCTGCCAAGGGTCAGCGTATCCCGGTGGTACCAAGAGCGGAGATGTTGGCCGAGATCATGCGCTTCCATTATGGCATAGCGGTGGCCGGCACCCATGGCAAGACCACCACAACCAGCCTGGTGACCAGTGTCCTGGCTGAAGCAGGGCTCGATCCAACCTTTGTGATTGGTGGGCGTCTCAACAGTGCCGGCGCCAACGCCCGTCTGGGTGATGGAGAGTATCTGGTGGCAGAGGCGGATGAGAGTGATGCCTCGTTTCTCTATCTGCAGCCGATGTTGGCGGTAGTGACCAATATCGATGCAGACCATATGACTACCTATGGCGGTGACTTCAACCGGCTGCGTGAGACTTTTATCGAGTTTCTACATCATTTGCCCTTCTATGGCTTGGCGGTGTTGTGCATCGATGATCAGGAAGTGCGTGATCTGATGCCGAAAATAACCCGCAGAATCAGGACTTATGGAGTCAGTGAGGATGCGGATGTCAGGGCCATCGATATACGCCAAGAGGGATTGCGCACAACCTTTTCGGTGCAGGCAGAGTGTCTGGATGAGCCCCTGCAAATCGCTCTCAATATGCCGGGCCGGCACAATGTATTGAATGCTCTGGCGGCCATCGCCATCGCACTTGAATTGAATGTTGAGGCTGCCAGCGTGCAGCGTGCGCTACAGCAGTTTCAGGGTATTGGACGTCGTTTCCAGGCCCAGGAGTGCCAGGTCGGCAAAAAGGCTGTGATGCTGGTGGATGATTACGCCCATCATCCGCGCGAGATTGCCGCCACCCTCCTGGCCGTGCGCGAAGGCTGGCCGGGGCGGCGTCTGCTAGTGGCTTTTCAACCGCACCGCTATACCAGGACACAGGAACAGTTTGATGATTTCGTGCAGGTGCTCTCCAGTGTCGATGTGCTCATTTTGAGCGAAGTCTATGCGGCGGGAGAAGAACCGCTGCAGGGTGCTGAAACTCGCGACTTGAGCCGTGCTATTCGTACCCGCGGCCAGGTAGATCCCATTTTTGTCGATCCAGTAGAGGATCTGCCGGAGTTACTGGGCGGATTACTGCGGGACGGGGATATTCTGTTGACCCTGGGGGCCGGCAGTATTGGTGTGGTGGCAAGTGAAATCAAGATTCGTTTGTGCGGCGGAGGAGATTGATATGGCGTTCTTATTCGATATGCGGCGCTTGCATCACGGTTGCGGTGAATCATTGCTCGTCCGGCCGCTGAAACCAGAATGCATAGCCCGGCCCGCAAGAGACAAACAACAGCAAAGATCTGAAAAGATCAGCTCTGAAACCGTACATCTTGGCACTGATGTCTCTGTGAGGTCTGGGGAATGATGCCTGCCGGAAAAGATCGAGGCCTGCAGGGCGAATTACTCTATGACGAGCCGCTGGCCCGTTACACCACCTGGCGTGTGGGTGGTCCGGCGCGTCGTTTGTACAAACCGCTGGATCGCATTGACCTGCAGCATTTTTTACAGCAGCTGGAGCCCGATGAGCCATTGCTCTGGTTGGGATTGGGCAGCAATCTTCTGGTCAGGGATGGCGGGTTCAAAGGTACGGTGATAGCGACCCAGGGGCGTTTGAATGAAATTGCCATCCTGAATGGCGCGACGGCTTTATGCTGAAGCCGGCGTAACCTGCGCCAAGGTGGCCCGTACAGCCACCCGAGCCGGGCTTTGCGGCATTGAGTTCCTTGCCGGTATTCCCGGAACCCTGGGGGGCGCATTGGCGATGAACGCAGGGGCCTTTGGTGGAGAGACATGGCAACGGGTGATGCAGGTCGAAACACTGGATCGCCAGGGTCGGGTGCATGTGCGCCTGCCCGGCGAGTTTGAGATCGGCTATCGCCGGGTGAGCGGAGTGCCAGGGGAGTGGTTCTTGTCTGCAGAGTTCAGTTTGCAGGCGGGTGATATCGTCTCGGGGCAGGATGAGATCAGAGAGTTGTTGGAGAAAAGGGCTGACAGTCAACCGACCCAACAACCCAGTTGTGGATCGGTATTCCGCAATCCGCCAGGTGATTTTGCGGCTCGCCTGATTGAATCGGCAGGGCTCAAAGGGATGCGCCTCGGCGACGCGCAGGTCTCAGAGAAACATGCCAACTTTATCATCAATACTGGTCAAGCCAGCGCTGAGGATATTGAGCAATTGATGGACGAAGTGCAACGCAGAGTACATGAGCTGACTGATGTGCAACTGATTCCTGAGGTACGCAGGGTGGGGGAAAAGGCTTGAATCGGTCAGTGGACAAACAAACATTCGGCAAGGTTGCCGTACTCATGGGCGGGGATTCATCTGAGCGTGAAATTTCTCTGCAGAGTGGCAAGGCTGTACTTGCGGCACTGCAGCGCCAGGGCGTGGATGCCCATGGCGTCGATGCTGGACCTGATGTACTGAAGCAGCTTGATGAAGCCGGGTTCGAGCGGGTCTTTATCATTCTGCATGGCCGTGGTGGAGAGGATGGGGTGATACAAGGTGCACTCGAGCGTATCGGTCTGCCATATTCCGGGAGCGGTGTGCTGGGTTCTGCTCTGGGTATGGATAAACACCGCACCAAACTGCTCTGGCAGGGTGCTGGTCTGCCCACACCGCAATCTGTCTTGATGACTCAGGCTGGGCATCTGGCTGAGGCGGCCGCTTTAGGCTTCCCGCTGATGATCAAACCCGCTCATGAGGGTTCCAGTATTGGCATGTCAAAGGTGAATGACCGGGAGGAACTGGAACGTGCCTGGCTTGAGGCACGAGACTATGACAGTGATGTGTTGGCGGAGCGTTGGATTGTCGGTCAAGAGTATACCGTGGCGATACTGGGTGATGAGGCGCTGCCGTTGATCAGGCTGGAGACGCCTAGGGTCTTTTATGACTATGCGGCCAAATACCAGGCAGACTCAACTGAGTACCACTGCCCCTGTGGGTTGGACGAAAGTCAGGAAAACACCCTGCAAGCACTTGCGTTGCGCGCCTTTAAACTTGTTGGTGCAAAGGGTTGGGGACGAGTGGATTTGATGCTGGATGAGGCCGGAAAACCTTGGTTGATCGAGGTCAACACCGTCCCAGGGATGACCGATCACAGTCTGGTACCGATGGCAGCGAAGCAGGCGGGAATTTGCTTTGACGATCTGGTGATGCGGATATTAAGCAGCAGTATTTCAGGTGTGGTGGTATGAAAAGGCCAGCGTCGAAAAAAACACCCGGTAAATTGCCTGACTTCCTGCAGTTGTGGGGGTTGGCTTTGATTTTGGTGAGTGTGGTGATCCTTATGACATCCTGGTTGCTGAACCGCATGCAGGACCCCAATGTCATGCCGGTGAGGTTGGTCAAAGTGGAAGGTGAGGTTCGCCACCTTAATCCTGAACGCCTGGAAGAGGTAGTCCACCGAGCCGTGGATGGCAGTTTTTTTTCCGTATCTCTGGCGCGGGTTCGCGCCGAGGTTGAGCGTTTACCTTGGGTTGACAGCGTCAGTGTTCGGCGGGTCTGGCCAGATACCCTGCAGGTAAAGGTGGTCGAGCAGCAAGCGTTGGCGCGTTGGGGCACAGGCGCCCTGGTAAACCACCGGGGGGAAATCTTTCAGCCCAAGCCCATGCCGGAGTTTCCAGGATTAGCGGTGCTGGAAGGCGGTGATCAGGATTCAGTACTGATTAGTCAGGAGTACCGGAAGATCGAAACCCTCCTGGGCACGGTGGGGTTGGCATTGGAAAAAGTACGCGTGGACGCCAGGCAGGCTTGGATTTTGTGGGTCGAGAACGATCTTGAACTGAATCTGGGACGAAAACAGCTGATGTCTCGGCTTACCCGTTTTGTCCAGCTCTATCCGGGGTTGAGTGGTGAAAACCGGCTGACGTTGAAGAAAGTGGATCTGCGATACACAAACGGTTTTACGGCAAGCTGGGAAGCATTGCCGGAGTTACAAACCAATGGAGATGACCCTGCAGTAAAGGGTAACGCGAGCAGGCTCGCAGGAATCTGAATGACCAAGAAAATAGAAAAAAATCTGATCATCGGCTTGGATATCGGCACCTCGAAGGTGGTTGCGATCGTCGGTGAGATAAAAGTGGATGGTGGTATCGAGATAATCGGTATCGGTTCCCACCCATCACGGGGCCTGAAGAAAGGCGTGGTGGTGAATATTGAGTCCACGGTGCAGTCAATCCAGCGCGCAGTGGAAGAGGCGGAGTTGATGGCCGGCTGTGAGATCAATTCAGTGTTTGCTGGGATTGCCGGCAGCCACATCCGCAGTCTGAATTCCCACGGCATAGTGGCAATCCGTGACAAGGAGGTCACCCAAGGAGATGTGGAGCGGGTGATCGATGCCGCACGGGCGGTGGCGATTCCAGCGGATCAGAAGATCCTGCATATCCTCCCCCAGGAGTTCATTATCGATGAACAAGAGGGGATAAGAGATCCGATCGGCATGTCAGGGGTAAGGCTGGAGGCGCGGGTGCATATGGTGACGGGGGCGGTAAGCGCGGCCCAGAATATCGTCAAGTGTGTGCGTCGCTGCGGTCTAGACGTGGATGATTTGATCCTGGAGCAACTCGCATCGAGCTATTCAGTGTTGAGCGAGGACGAGAAAGAGTTGGGTGTTTGCCTGGTGGATATTGGCGGCGGCACCACCGATATGGCGGTTTTTACTGGTGGTGCGATCCGCCACACCGCAGTCATCCCCATTGCCGGCGATCAGGTGACAAATGACATCGCGGTGGCCCTGCGTACTCCGACCCAGCATGCCGAAGAGATCAAGATCAAGTATGCCTGCGCGCTGACCCAGCTGGCCACCAGTGACGAGACCATAGAGGTCCCAAGCATTGGTGACCGGCCCCCGCGCAGGCTTTCCAGGCAGACCCTGGCAGAAGTGGTAGAGCCTCGCTATGAGGAGTTGATGACCCTGATTCAGGCGGAATTAAGACGCAGCGGTTTTGAAGATCTGATCGCTGGGGGTGTGGTGTTGACCGGAGGCAGTTCCAAGATGGAAGGAGTGATCGATCTGGCAGAGGAGGTATTCCATATGCCGGTGCGACTTGGAGTGCCGCAATATGTCAGTGGATTGGTGGATGTAGTACGTAATCCAATTTATTCCACAGGTGTTGGTCTTCTGCTTTTTGGGCAGAAAAACCAGGGTCATGGCGGAACGGAATTGGCAGGGGATAGTGGCTTGAAGGCGGTCTGGGATCGCATGAAAAGTTGGTTTCAAGGTAATTTTTAACAGGCTGTTTGGCGCAACAGACGAGGAGAATGAACAATGTTTGAGTTAATGGATACGCATAGTCAAAATGCAGTGATCAAGGTAATCGGTGTCGGTGGAGGCGGTGGCAATGCCGTCAATCACATGTTGACCGGGGATATCGAGGGGGTTGATTTTATCTGTGCAAACACCGATGCACAGGCCCTCCGGAATAGTGAAGTACAAACCCTGTTACAGCTGGGCTCAAGCATTACCAAAGGATTGGGTGCTGGTGCAGACCCTGAAGTTGGTAAGCAGGCGGCCCAGGAAGATCGTGACCGAATCTATGAAGTGCTTGAGGGCGCCGACATGGTCTTTATTACCGCAGGAATGGGTGGTGGTACTGGAACCGGTGCGGCTCCAATTGTGGCTGAAGTAGCCCGGGAATTGGGCATTCTGACGGTCGCTGTGGTTACCAAGCCCTTTGGATTCGAGGGTGGCCGGCGCATGAAGATTGCCGAACAGGGCATGGAAGATTTAAGCCGCCATGTGGATTCGTTGATCACCATCCCAAATGAAAAATTACTGGCGGTATTGGGCAAGGAAATGAGCCTGCTTAATGCCTTCAAGTCAGCGAATGATGTTCTGTTGCATGCCGTGCAGGGTATTGCAGAGTTGATTACCCGGCCAGGCCTGATCAATGTGGATTTTGCCGACGTAAAGACCGTCATGTCGGAGATGGGAGCAGCGATGATGGGTTCTGGAGAGGCTTCGGGCGATAATCGCGCCAGAGAAGCTGCTGAAAAGGCGATCCGCAGTCCACTGCTGGAGGATATCAATCTGGCTGGAGCCAAGGGTATCCTGGTGAACATTACTGCAGGCCTGAGTCTTGCTATCGGTGAGTTTGACGAGGTTGGTAATACGGTTCGCGAATTTGCTGACGATGATGCGACAGTCGTGGTTGGCACCGTGATTGATCCGGAAATGAAGGACGAGATGCGGGTCACCGTGGTCGCTACAGGTTTGGGCGAACTCGCCGTAGCAGAATTGCCGAAGGCGGTTCGCAATGAAGCATCACCGGTACAGCTGGTAAATTCAGAAATTGTGGAGCCGGATACAGGGAGCTATAGCGACCTTGATCGGCCTACTGTGCTCCGAAATGGTGCGTCCGGCAAAAAAGCTGTGCCAAACAAGCAGGCTTATGATGGTGTTGCCGACGCTAATCTGGAGTATCTGGATATTCCAGCTTTCTTGCGGCGCCAGGCTGATTGATCCGAATTGAGAGGTTCATTACAAAATCTCAGTCTTGAGTTTGCATTGATGGTTCGGATATTGCTTATGAAGCCATAAAGGGTTCATACGCGAGATGATCTCGTTAGCTAAAGGCAGCTTGCTGTTTTGTGGCATATTTTTTATTGTGTGTTAGCATGCGAGCCATTTATATGATTATCTCAATGATGATACGGGGATAAGACAAAGGGATGATTTGGCAACGTACACTGAAAAACGTGATTCGTGCTACCGGCGTCGGATTGCACACTGGGGAAAAGGTCTACTTAACCTTGAGGCCCGCTGCACCGAATACCGGCATCATATTCCGCAGGGTTGATCTAGAGCCTGCGGTTGAGATACGTGCATGCGCTGAAAATGTGGGTGACACCAGGCTTTCCACCACGCTGGTACAGCATGGAGTGCGTGTTTCGACCGTCGAGCATCTGCTGTCTGCCTTTGCCGGTCTCGGTATTGATAACGCCTATGTGGATGTAAGTGCGCCGGAAGTACCCATCATGGACGGGAGTGCCGGGCCATTTGTCTTCCTATTGCAGTCCGCAGGGGTTGAAGAGCAGAACGTAGCCAAGCGATTCATTCGTATCAATAAGAAGATAGAGGTGGAAGAGGGGGACAAGCGCGCCAGTTTTGAACCATTTGATGGCTTTAAGGTGACTTTTGCTATCGATTTCGATCATCCGGCGTTCAATGAACGGGCTAAATTTGCCAGTGTGGATTTTTCTTCCACCTCCTTTGTCAGGGAGGTGAGTCGAGCCCGGACCTTTGGTTTTCTCCGGGATATCGAGATGCTGCGTCAAAAAGAACTTGCCCTAGGGGGCAGCATGGACAACGCAATCGTAGTCGATGATTACCGCATCCTGAACGAGGATGGCTTGCGCTATGAGGATGAATTCGTCAAACACAAGATCCTGGATGCGATTGGTGATTTGTATCTGCTTGGGCATAGTCTGATAGGTGCTTTTTCTGGCTATAAATCAGGTCATGCCTTGAATAATAAATTGCTCAGGACTTTGATTCAGCAAAAAGATGCCTGGGAAGAAGTGACATTCAGCAAGCAGGAAGAGGCACCAATCTCCTACATGACACCGACTCATCTTGCGGCCTCATAAACTTTAGAGAGTTTTGCGCAAACCGAGCTGTGATTGACTTTTTTGGTCTGGCCAAAGTGGTCTTTCCACTAGGGTTTAATTCACTGCGTATGGCTGCGGTGGATCTTTTTTCAAGATTTTCACGGCGCTCAATCCAACCCATGACGACTCAGGCGCATAAGCGCAGTACTGAGTTTCTCGTCATCCACAGACTCTGCAATTGAGTTCAGGATTTGTGCATTAGAAAGCGATAAGGTATTGGCGCGACGCATTATTTTCTGTTGTGTTGGTGGATTGTTCAAGATCGTGACTTTGACCTGGATACGCGTTACAGGGTAGCCAATTTGGCGTAATTTTTGACTTAGCTTGGTGCTGAGGTAGCGTAACCGGCTGGCCCATGCGGGAGAGTCGACCATCAACACCAAATTGCCATTTCTATTGTGGACGGCCCATATGCAATGCTCAGCCATAGATAGGGGCATTATCGCACGGAGCTGCTCCAGAAGGGCTTTCTGTTCAGCCAGTCGTGTGTCTATTGAAGCCAGGGTTTTGCCGGCGGTAAGCAATTTATTGATGGATTTCATAGGCTGAAATATGTTTTTTTGGAGAATATTTAAGTCATTATATTGACTCTTGCAGGTAAAAAAATGTTAAAGTTCGCGGCCATGTGTCCGAAATAATGGTTGCTCCCTTGAAAACAATCCTTGGTAAAGTCATGAAAGTAATCTACCTAAGGGGAATAGGCCAGACTTGCAGTACTGCATTGCGCTGTTTCTATGCCTCTGTTCTGGTAGGGTTTTTTTGTGTCTTTGGTAGTGGGATGTTGTGGCTCGGCTACGCCATGGGAATTGAGGATGTAGAATTTCCTCAGCATCAATTGGTTTCTTCACTGCGGCAGACATTTGAGCAGGAAAGACAGCTGCTTGCAGATGCTGAACTTGATGCCCAGAGTAAAATTGATGCGCTGGCCATGCGTATTGGTCGAATGCAGTCTCACCTTTTGCGTTTAGACGCATTAGGTGAACGCCTGGTTGAGGTCGGTCATCTGGATAAAGGTGAATTCAGCTTCGAGGGATCGCCCGCAATTGGTGGTCCTGAGTCCCTTGAGTCGACAGGTAGTGAGCCAGAACCACCAGGCTTGCTGAAAGAGCTTGAATTCTTACATGAGATGATCGATAGCCGCCAGCAGCAATTGAGTCTTATGGAAGACTTGATTATGAACTCCAACTTGGAAGAGACGCTGCATCCTGCGGGCAAGCCCATCACCCGAGGCTGGATCTCATCATACTATGGCATGCGTAATGATCCGTTCAACGGAAAAAGAACCATGCACAAAGGTATGGATTTTGCCGGAAAAGAGGGTTCTGATGTAGTGGCTGTAGCCGCAGGTGTAGTGACATGGTCTGAAGACCGTGACGGGTACGGCAGCTTGGTTGAGATCAACCATGGCAAGGGCTATGTGACCCGTTATGGTCATAACAAGCGAATTCTTGTAGAGATTGGTGATCGGGTTAAACAGGGACAGGTGATCGGGGAAATGGGCTCCAGCGGTCGTTCCACTGGCCCGCATGTCCACTTTGAGGTCCTGAAACATGGCAAGACCGTGAATCCGGCCAAGTACATCAACGCCAAGCGAAATCAGGAACGCGCCTGATTCTCTATTCAAGGTTCTAGATAAAGGGCCTGATTGAAGACAGCTTCTCTTTAAACCCTCCCTATTCTTCATGTCAAACGGCGGTTAAGGTATGATCGCCTGATTTCGCTTTCTTACGGAAAATTAACATAAGATGGTTAGTAAAATATTTAGAAAGATCTTTGGTAGTCGTAACGACCGTCTGATAAAAAAGATGACCAAGACGGTTGCTCAGGTGAATAAACTGGAAGCCGAGATCGAAGCTTTATCGGATACCGAGCTGAGTGCCAAGACCCAGGAATTCAGGCAGCGGTTGGAGCAGGGTGAAATACTGGACTCCTTAATGCTGGAAGCCTTTGCCGTCGTACGAGAAGCTGGTCGCCGAGTGATGCAGATGCGTCATTTCGATGTGCAGTTGATTGGTGGCATGGTACTGCACCAGGGCAAGATTGCCGAGATGCGCACCGGTGAAGGTAAAACCCTGGTGGCAACCTTGGCAGCCTACCTGAACGCCTTGCCGGGAAAAGGTGTGCATGTAGTCACGGTGAATGATTATCTGGCCAGGCGTGATGCGGCTTGGATGGGTCGCCTCTATCATTTTCTCGGACTCAGCACCGGGGTGATCAATTCCTCGGGTGGCATGGGGCCGGACAGTTCGTCCTACCTGCTTGACCTGGATTATGATGGGGCCGCAGGGGGTTATGCGCAGCTCAGGCCGGTCGCTCGGGGCGAAGCCTATGCGGCAGACATCACCTACGGCACGAATAACGAATTTGGTTTTGACTATCTTCGTGACAACATGGCTTTCAGCGCGGATCAGCGAGTACAGCGCCCTCCCTTCTACGCAATTGTGGATGAGGTCGACTCGATCCTAATCGATGAGGCGAGAACGCCGTTGATCATCTCCGGTCCCACGGATGATTCCTCGGAACTTTACAAGTCTGTCGATAAAATCATACCCCGCCTGACCCGGCAGGACCCAATCACCAATGAAGAGGGGAAACCGGATTTTGGACCGGGCGACTTCTCGGTGGACGAGAAGGCGCGTCAGACCTTTCTCAGCGAAGAAGGACACCAGCACGTTGAAGAAATGCTCAGTGAGGCTGGATTGCTGGCGGAGGGCACCAGTCTCTATGATCCCAACAATATTATGCTGATGCACCATGTCAACGCCGCATTGCGGGCGCATGCGCTATTCCAGAAAAATGTCGAGTACATCGTCAAAGACGGCCAGGTGATCATCGTTGACGAATTCACCGGCCGCACCATGCCCGGACGGCGCTGGTCCGATGGGCTGCATCAGGCGGTTGAGGCCAAGGAGGGTGTCGATATTCAGAATGAAAATCAGACCCTGGCCTCGATCACATTTCAGAACTACTTCCGGCTATATAAAAAGCTCGCCGGTATGACCGGTACCGCAGATACTGAGGCTTTCGAGTTTCAGCAGATCTATGGTCTGGAAGTGGTCGTGATTCCCACCAACCAGCCAATGATACGCGACGATATGGGGGATCTGGTCTATCTCACCCCGGAAGAGAAGTATCAGGCAATCCTGGAGAATGTGCAGGACTGCGTGAAGCGTGGGCAGCCGGTTTTAGTCGGGACAGCCTCCATTGAAACCTCAGAATTGATCTCCAATCTTCTCAATGAGTCCAAGGTTGAGCACAAGGTTCTGAATGCCAAGCACCACGAGCAGGAGGCGGCTATTATTGCCCAAGCCGGCCGCCCGGGTGCGGTGACAATTGCCACTAATATGGCGGGTCGTGGTACTGATATCGTGTTAGGCGGTAACCTGGAAACTGAGCTGGCGGAGTTGGAAGGCGAAGTGGATGAAGCCAGAAAGGCGGAGGTCACCGAGACATGGAAGCAAACTCATAAGCGGGTCATCGAGGCGGGTGGGCTGCATGTGGTAGGTACCGAGCGACACGAATCCCGGCGCGTCGATAATCAGCTGCGTGGCCGTTCCGGCCGCCAGGGCGATCCGGGCTCCAGCCGTTTCTATCTGTCCCTGGAAGATAGTCTGATGCGTATCTTTGCCTCCGACAAGGTAGGCAATATGATGAAAAAGCTCGGTATGGAGAAGGGTGAAGCGATTGAGCACCCCTGGGTGACCAAGGCGATAGAAAATGCTCAGCGTAAGGTGGAAGGCCGCAACTTCGATATCCGTAAACAACTGCTGGAATATGACGATGTGGCCAACGATCAGCGCAAGGTTGTCTATGAGCAGCGCAATGATTTAATGGAGACTGAAGATATTTCTGATTCCATAGCCGCCTTGCGTGGAGATGTAGTAGATGAGATTTTTCATACCTATGTGCCGCCTCAGAGTATGGAGGAACAGTGGAATGTATCTGGGTTGAGCAAGGCGCTGGATGAGGAGTTCAGCGGAGACTGGCCCATACAGCAGTGGCTGGATGAAGATCATGATCTGCATGAAGAGACTCTGAAGCAACGTGTACTTGAGCGTCTTGAGGCAATCTTCAAAGAGAAGGAAGAGGCCACCGGCAGCGATGCCATGCGCCACTTCGAAAAAGCAGTCATGCTGCAGACGTTGGACAGCCACTGGAAAGAACACCTGGCAGCGATGGATTATCTGCGCCAGGGCATCCATCTGCGTGGCTATGCGCAAAAAAATCCCAAGCAGGAGTATAAGCGCGAAGCCTTCGAGATGTTCTCCGGTATGCTGGATAGCATCAAACGGGAAGTTGTTGGGTTACTCTCCAAGGTTCAGATTCAGTATCCTGAGCAAATGGCATTACAGGAACAGCAACCTAAAGCCAATGATTTTGAATTTAAACACGAAGCATTCCATGGTTTAGGTGAAGACGATCAATCCGATCAGACTTCCCCGCCGGACGAAGAACCAGAACATCAGCCTTTTGTGAGGGAAGGACGTAAAATTGGCCGCAACGAGCCATGCCCTTGCGGTTCCGGCAAGAAATTCAAACACTGCCATGGCCGATTGGACTAGGGTCTGTTAACACTACGCTGGGCATCCGCATAGTGTTAACAAGTCCTAATAGTCTTCCTAGGTGATATTGACGGAGCGCGTGTATGACAGCACCTTTCTTTCCGGTGCCTGGGGTGCGACTTGGGGTTGCCGCCGCCGGTATTAGATACCCTGACAGGAATGATTTGCTGGTGATTGAGCTGGCGGAGACTGCCAGCTGTGCCGGGGTGTTCACCCGGAACGCCTTTTGTGCTGCACCTGTGCACGTGGCGCGCCGACATCTGCACAGCGGTTCGCCGCGCTATCTGCTCATCAACTCCGGTAATGCGAATGCCGGAACGGGTGAACAGGGCTTGCAGGCCGCAGTGCAAAGCTGCGAGGCCTTGGCCGCCTTGGCCCATTGCCAGGCGAGTCAGGTTCTACCGTTTTCCACCGGAGTCATTGGAGAAAATTTACCGGTGGAGCCTATGGTGAAGGCCTTGCCGGATGCGCTCGCAGCATTGGATGAGTCCGGTTGGCAAAATGCCGCCAAAGCGATCATGACCACGGACACCAAATCCAAGCTGGTCTCCAGGCAGTTTGAAATCAATGGAGTAGCGGTGACGGTCACGGGTATCGCCAAAGGTTCGGGCATGATCCGGCCTGACATGGCGACGATGCTGGCCTATGTGGCCACTGACCTGGCTGTAGATGCGGCCTTGCTGCAGGATTGCCTGAAGCGCGCCGTCAAGACCTCCTTCAACAGTATTACCGTGGATGGCGATACCTCCACCAACGATGCCTGCTTGCTGATAGCCAGCGGCGCATCTTCCCTGGAGCCGGTCACGGATGCTACTTCAGAGGTCTACCGCAAACTCTGCGAAGTGGTGGCGGATGTCTGTAATCATCTCGCCCGTGAAATAGTGCGAGACGGTGAGGGTGCAACCAAGTTGGTCCAGATTCAAGTCAAACAGGCCGCTAGTGAGCAGGAGGCCAGGGACGTGGCGTATACCATCGCCCACTCACCTTTGGTCAAGACCGCTCTGTTTGCCTCCGATCCCAACTGGGGACGCATTCTTGCAGCTGTCGGGCGTGCCGGAATCATGGATCTGCAGATCGATCAAGTCGAAATCTGGCTGGACGACGTCTGTATCGTGCGGGATGGGGGCCGTGCCGCCGATTATACCGAGGTCGCAGGCCAGTTGGTGATGGATCAAAATGAATTTACCATTGGCGTCAAGCTGGGCAGAGGCGAAGCGGAGACTCGGGTGCTGACCTGTGACCTTTCATACGACTATGTGAAGATCAACGCTGAATACCGTACCTGACGAGTCCGCTTTTTAACCCGCCATTATTCAGCTCGAGCGAGCCAGTCATGACCTCGAAACTCATACATGTTGCCGCTGCTGCAATAGAGGATAGTCAGGGTCGAATCCTGATTTCAAAACGCCATGATCAGGCCCATCAGGGCGGGCTCTGGGAATTTCCCGGCGGTAAGCTGGAACCGGGAGAAGGCGTCATTCAGGCGCTGGAGAGGGAGTTACAGGAAGAACTGGATATCACGCCGCTGCGCCCAGAGCCACTGATACGCATCACCCACCACTACATAGACCGTTCCGTGCTGCTCGATGTATATCGTGTGAGAGCGTACGTGGGAATCGCAAAGGGTATGGAAGGCCAACCTATGGACTGGCTGTTACCCGAACGCATGCGGGCGGAAGATTTCCCGGCAGCAGACCGCCCGATTCTCAGTGCCCTGCAACTGCCTGACCGTTACCTGATTACCGGCGATGATCCTTTCCGGCAGACGCAGTTTCTGAAGCGTTTACAGAACGCATTAAGCTCAGGATTGCGTCTGGTGCAGCTCAGAGCGCATCAACTGCCGGATGCGGATTATCTTATTCTGGCCGAGGCTGCCTGGGACCTCTGTCAGAAGCATGGTGCGCGGCTACTGCTCAACCGTCCGCAACAACCGGAGAAATGGGCAGGCAGATCAGATGGAATCCACCTGACCCGGCATCAGCTGATGTCGTTGGATCATCGGCTGGAGGGCCACGCTTGGATGGGGGCCTCCTGTCATGACCCTGTTGAACTTCACAGGGCGCAACAGCTGGGTTTGGATTATGTTTTACTTTCCCCCGTACAGATTACCCGGTCCCATCCGGATGCTGAACCAATGGGTTGGAAGCGCTTCGCTGAATGGGTCAATGCGGTCAATCTTCCGGTCTATGCGCTGGGTGGACTGGAATCGAAACATCTCCCCCTATCGAAACGAATGGGGGCACAAGGTATTGCGGGTATCAGTGGCTTCTGGACCGGTCAGACACCAAACCCGTAGGCGTTGGTAGTGGATTGCAGGGTAGAGATACCTGCGGAGGCTTTTTCCACGACTTCAAATCCGGAATCGAAAAAAGACCTATCCATAGCGCTGCCGCTCCAACGACAGACCGCTTTGAAGCTGATGGGCTGGATGCCGCCGCTCGAATCGGGAAGCCTTACCTCGAGGGAGTACTCTTCTCCGACCTGGATGGGTTCCTCACTGATCAACATCAAACCATGACTGGTGAAATCGACAATATGCCCCAGCATTAGGCTGTTCATTGAGTCCCAGGCCCGCAAGTAATAAACCAGTGGGCGGCGCCGAACGTTCCGACGCTCTCCTGGGAAGGCGCCATCAGATTCGTTCGGGTTTGCGGGTTCTTCAATTTTCATGGCATGCTCATGAAGAAAATGGATTGTTCGCTATAGTTATGGTCAGGATATCGAGAGGAAAGACCCTTTTCTATCAGAATTCGCAATCGTTTATCAATTGTCTAGTTCGCATTCCTAAGATATGTCCTCTGCCAACTGCGTCTAACGAGCCGATTATTTGTAACATCAATTCAATGTATAGAAAAAATACAGCTGATAACCATACGTATTCTAAGGATTGATTTATTGTTCACCCGCCTTACAGAAACTAGTCTCCTGCACAATCCAGAATTTCAGTCGGGACTGGTGCGTCTGGCTATCTGGTTTTTCAGTGTGGTATATATTGGATTGGCTGCCTGGACCAGTTACTACTCCGTTAACCTTTTTCACTTCTACTTACTGTTTGGTGGCTATTTTGTGGTTTTTGGTGGGTTACTGATCAGTGTCTACTACACACCTGACCTCAAGATACGCCGTTACATATCACTGATTACCGATATCAGTGCAACAAGCCTGGCGATATTCCTGACTAAGGAAGCCATCAGCCCATTCTATCTGCTGTATATCTGGATTTTTGTCTCATACGGTACCCGGTATGGCAAGACTCTGTTGATGGTTGGCTCGGTGCTGAGTGTGGTGGCATACAATATTGTCTTGTTTGCACTCCACGAATGGGAGCGACATGGATTTGAGGCCTTTTTTTTCCTGCTGCTGCTCGTGGTGTTGCCCATGTACCAGTACTCACTGCTACGTAAATTACATGAAGCAAGGCAGGAGGCGGAGCGTGCCAACAAGGCAAGAGGGGATTTTCTGGCGACCATGACTCATGAGCTGCGCACTCCTCTCACCGGAGTTATTGGCATGGCTCGCTTGCTGCAAACGACCCCATTGGATGCCGAGCAAAAGGATTATCTCCACTCGATAAATTCCTCCGCACATCTTTTGCGGGCATTGATTGGGGACATTCTTGATTTTTCCAAGATTGATGCCCAGAAGCTCGAGTTGGAGTCGGCCCCGTTCGATATCCGCAGTTTAGTTATCAGCGTTACATCGACCCTCGCCACAGAAGCCCAGGAGAAGCATGTCGATCTGCTTGTCAGGGTTGATACCAGGGTGCCAAAGGAATTGAAAGGTGATCAGCTGCGAATATCTCAGATACTTTACAACCTCCTGGGTAATGCAATTAAGTTTACCGATCGCGGTCAAGTGACACTTCGCTTGACAGTTGAGCCAGCCAACGAAAAGGTATCTGTAACCCATATCCTGCTGCAGGTGCAAGATACGGGTATTGGCATTCCAGAAAAGAAACTCGAGAAGATCTTCGATGTGTTCTGGCAAGCCGATGTCTCTAATAGCCGGCGCTTTGGCGGTACGGGGCTGGGCACAACCGTTGCGCGTGACCTGACTCAGCTGATGGGGGGAGATATCAGTGTAAGGAGCCTGGTGGGTGAGGGTACGACATTCAGTGTGAGGCTGCCGATATTGCCTGATCAGGCCGGGAGTCTGGATGTCAAACCTCCACAACTCTTTGGAAAGCGATTGCTGATTGTTGAACTCAACAAGGCCAGTATGGCAGTGCAGGTTGAAATAGCCATGGATCTGGGTATGGAAGTGGTGTCCATCTCCAGTATTGAGGAGCTGAATGCGCTTGCGGATTCCCCGTTTGATCTGGTGCTGCTGGGTGATTCATTGGATGGCATCCCACTTGATCTATTGCTGGATAGGCTGGATATCATCACGACACCAGAGACACCAATCCTGTTTGCCGGTTATCGCGGCCGCACAGTGGGATTACCGGGCCGTATAGCCAGTGTGATTCTCAAGCCCTATATTGCGGAGCAACTCGCTGAGGCAGTTCTCAATCTACATGTGAAACCGCTTGTTGCGGCTGCTGATTCCTCATCTGAGGAACGAGCTGAAGTGGAACAAAGTGGGATACGCATTCTGTTAGCGGAGGATAACTCAGTCGCAGCCAAGGTATTCCAGACCCTTCTGCAACACAAGGGTCATCAGGTAACTGTGGCCAAGGATGGTGCTGAGGCGCTCCAGGCGACACAGCGAGAGAGTTATCACCTGGCCTTCATTGACCTGCGTATGCCGCACATGGACGGCCTGGAATTTACCCGCTGTTACCGGGCTCAAGAACCCGCAGAGATACGTATGCCCATCCTGGCCCTGACTGCCAACACTGCCGAGGATGTGTCAGCCGAGTGTCAGGAAGCAGGGATGAATGGCTTCCTGAATAAACCGGTGGAAGCTGAACGACTCGATTCCATTATCTCGCAATATGTTAGGTGAACGGTTTACAGTCGTTCCAAGCTATCCTGCTCGGTAAGCTGCAAGCCAAGGTTTTGCCAGATCTCCAGGCTGGGTTTGGCCTGATTCATGGTATAGAAATGCAGGCCTGGGGCGCCGCCAGAGAGGAGTTGTTCGCACAGGCTGGTGACGACTTCTGCGCCATATTTGCGAATACTCTGTAAATCATCACCAAATTCCTGGAGCCGCTGGCGTAGCCAACGAGGTATTTCGCTGCCACAGCCATCAGAGAAGCGCGCCAGTTGTATGAAATTGGTGATGGGCATGATGCCTGGCACGATGGGGATCTCAATGTCCCGCTTGGTGCAATCCTCAAGAAATCGAAAATAGGCATCCGCATTATAGAAGTACTGGGTGATCGCCCGATCGGCGCCGGCCTCGACCTTGCGCTTGAAGTTATCCAGATCCGTTTGTGGACTGCTGGCTTGGGGGTGGAACTCAGGATAGGCGGCAACTTCAATATAAAAATGCTCGCCGAAGTGCTCTTTGATAAGGGCTACCAACTCATTGGCATAGTTGAGCTCACCTGTGCCACCTAGACCGATCCCTGAGGGTAGGTCACCTCGTAAGGCGACGATGTGATGAATGCCTTGCTGTTGATAATGCTGCAGAATCTCCAGGATCTCATCCCGGTCTGAACCGATACAGGATAGATGCGGCGCTGTTTCTATGCCTTGCTCGGTCAGCCAATTGACGCTGGAGAAAGTACGTTCCTGAGTGGAGCCGCCAGCGCCGTAGGTAACAGAGAAGAATTCCGGTGCCAAGGCATTGAGCTTTTCGACTGCACTTTGCATGTTTTGAAATCCCTGTTCCGTCTTGGGCGGAAAGAGCTCAAAACTGAAGGTGCGTAAATCTGGTGTGGTTTGTGGCATGAAGTAGAGTCTCCAGCATTCAGCGAACCACAATCAGCCCCGAAACCAGGGCTGAAAGTCGTTGCTGAAAACTATTTAATAGCGATAATGATCGGCTTTGTAGGGTCCCTCTACAGGTACGCCTATATAATCGGCCTGCTCCTGACTGAGGGTGGTGAGATGGACGCCGATCTTTTCCAGATGCAGGCGCGCCACTTCCTCATCGAGTTTTTTCGGCAATACATAGACACCGACCGGATACTGCTCGGGGTTGTTGAAGATCTCCATCTGTGCCAGTACCTGATTAGTGAAGCTGTTGGACATCACGAAACTGGGGTGGCCCGTGGCGCAGCCAAGATTCACCAGTCGGCCCTCGGCCAGGAGAATGATGCGCTTGCCGTCGGGAAAAATGATGTGGTCCACCTGGGGTTTGATGTTCTCCCACTGGTACTTCTCCACGCCGGCAACGTCGATCTCATTGTCGAAATGACCGATGTTGCAGACGATCGCCTGATCCTTCATGGCCGCCATGTGGTCATGCGTGATGATGTGGTAGTTGCCGGTGGCGGTGACGAAGATATCGGCGAGCGGTGCGGCTTCTTCCATGGTGACCACCCGGTAACCCTCCATGGCCGCCTGCAGGGCGCAGATCGGATCGATCTCGGTCACCCAGACCGTGGCGCCAAGCCCGCGCAGGGATTGGGCGCAACCCTTGCCCACGTCGCCGTAACCCGCCACCAGGGTGATCTTGCCGGCGATCATCACATCGGTGGCACGTTTGATGCCGTCCACCAGGGATTCCCGGCAGCCGTACAGATTGTCAAACTTGGATTTGGTGACCGAGTCGTTGACGTTCATCGCCGGGAACAACAGTTCACCCTGTTCCATCATCTGGTAGAGGCGGTGTACCCCGGTGGTGGTCTCTTCGGTGACGCCTTTAATAGACTCCGCCATCTTGTGGTAACGCTGGCTGTCTTCCTGCAGACTGCGTTTCAGCACGCCAAGAACGACCTTCCACTCCTCCGGATCATCCTCCTTGGGCTCTGGGACAGCGCCTGCATCGGCAAACTTCACTCCATTGTGCACCAGCAGGGTGGCGTCGCCACCATCATCCAGGATCATGTTGGGTAGCTGTTTTTCACCATTGGGGCCATCCGGCCAGTTCAGCACATGCTCGGTACACCACCAGTACTCCTCCAGGGATTCCCCTTTCCATGCATAGACCGGGATGCCGTCCGCAGCGATTGCGGCGGCTGCATGATCCTGGGTGGAGAAGATGTTGCAGGAGCACCAGCGCACCTGGGCGCCCAGGGCCACCAGGGTCTCGATCAACACGGCGGTCTGGATGGTCATGTGCAGAGAGCCGGTGATGCGGGCTCCCTTGAGGGGCTGTTCCTTAGTATATTTCTGACGCAATGCCATGAGGCCGGGCATCTCTGTTTCGGCGATTGCGATCTCCTTGCGGCCCCAGTCGGCCAGGGTAATATCGGCAACCTTATAGTCTGTAAACTCACTCATGTTAGTCATCTCCTGTGATTATCTAGAGTGAGCGCCGTTTACATCTGCAGTCTGTACGCCTTCGAGCCTGGCGGTGAATTACCGTTGCAGCGCTCCTCGAAAGAGAGTTGAATAATGATTAATTATGCATATCGGATCAAGTGAGTGTCAGTGTGCACACTCGTTTTCTAACTATTAACCTGGCAAATAAACAGATCGTCCTGATCTATTTGATTGACGCTAATGAAAAACGGCGAAAATGTGTCAATTCCCTTGTTTTTTATTAGCTTTCGATGGCCTGCGGCCACGCCGGCACATCCATGTGCCGGTTATTAACCCGGCCTTTTCAATGGCCGGGTTAATAAATTGATTCAAGAATGACCCGCCAAGTCCTTATAAGCCTGCCTCGGCTTTTAACAGCTCCGCCTTGTCGGTTTTCTCCCAGCTGAAACCTTCGTCTTCACGGCCAAAATGGCCATAGGCAGCGGTTTTGCGGTATTTGATCTGTTGCGTGTTGTAAAGGTCGAGCATCTTGATGATGCCATAGGGACGCAGATCAAAGTGGTTGCGGATCAGCTCGACGATCTTCTCATCAGCAATTTTACCGGTGCCGAAGGTCTCGACCATCACCGAGGTGGGTTCTGCCACGCCGATGGCATAGGAGACCTGGATCTCACATCGGTCCGCAAGTCCGGCGGCGACTATGTTCTTCGCTACATAGCGGCCAGCATAGGCGGCGGAACGGTCCACTTTTGAAGGGTCCTTGCCGGAAAAGGCACCACCGCCGTGTCGTGCCATGCCGCCGTAGGTGTCGACAATGATCTTGCGTCCGGTAAGACCGCAATCACCCACCGGCCCGCCGATCACGAAGCTTCCAGTGGGGTTGATATGGATCTTTTCCTTGGGGCATCGCTCCAGCCACTCCTCCGGCAGCACCGGCATGATGATATTCTCCATGACCGCATCACAGAGATGGGCATAGTCGATGTCCGGGTCATGTTGGGTGGAGAGCACGACTGCATCAATGCCGGTGACCTTGCCGTCTGCGTAGTGCAGAGAGACCTGGCTTTTTGCATCAGGCCTCAGCCAGGGCAGTATGCCGGCCTTGCGGATCTCCGACTGGCGCTGCACCAACCGTTGTGCGTAAGTGATGGGTGCGGGCATGAGGACATCGGTCTCATTGGTGGCATAGCCGAACATCATGCCCTGATCGCCGGCGCCCTGTTCCTCGGGGCTGGTGCGGTCAACGCCCTGGGCTATATCCCCCGACTGTTTGCCGATCAGGGACATCACCGCGCAGGTGGAGCCGTCGAAGCCGACATCCGAGTTGGTATAACCGATATCACTGACTACACCCCGCACCAGATCATCCAGATCGACCCAGGCCTCGGTGGAGATCTCCCCCGCGACGATCACTGCTCCGGTCTTGATCATGGTTTCGCAGGCTACGCGGGCCCGCTCCGGGTGAGGGTCCAGTTCCAGGATTGCATCCAGCATGGCATCGGAGATCTGGTCGGCGACCTTGTCTGGGTGGCCTTCAGATACAGATTCCGAAGTGAAGATATACTCATTGGCCATATTAATTGTTCCGTAATCACCAGTAGTTAGATGGAAAACAGGGCGGTTGCCCCGCGGGGGCGGTCAAAAAGGATAGATAATTCAGCGCGAGATTTTACACAGCTTGTGGCTTTTTGCATAATGCCCACCCTGCATATCAAGTCGGTGGAGAGTCAATCCAATGGTTTCACTTCAAACGCCGGTGTGTGAGTTCGGCAAACCAGCTCCAGACTTTAATCTTCCAGGGGTCGATGGAAAGAATCGGACCCTCGCTGAATGCATGGGGGAGAAGGGTTTGTTGGTGATGTTCATCTGTAACCACTGTCCCTACGTCAAAGCCATTCGAGAACGCATTGTACGTGATACCCAAGAACTGCGGACGCTTGGAATCAACAGCGTCGCCATCATGTCTAACGACCCGGCCGACTATGCCGGAGGACTCGTTTGACAATATGCAGCGAGTTGCTGCGCAGTTCGATTTCCCTTTTCCTTACCTTTTCGATGAGACCCAGGAAGTCGCTAAAGCCTACGGGGCCGTCTGTACACCGGATTTTTTCGGTTATAACGCGGATTTTGGGCTGCAATATCGTGGCCGATTGGATGAGAGTCGCAAGGAGGCAGCAGCGGAAAACGTGCGCCGTGACTTGTTCGAAGCGATGCGCCAGGTGGCCGAAACCGGCCAAGGACCACTGGATCAAGTCCCCAGTATGGGGTGTTCCATTAAGTGGCGCAGTGAATGAGCGACCCGGTTTATCTTAGAATATCAGGATATTAGGATTTACCATCAATCTAGCTTATTGCCCCCATAAAGCCAGCTAAATTGCTCCTGCCTTGTGGTTGAGTCAGAATAGCACACCTTTTTTTCGTGTTGGGTGTCGTATCCGCTCGCAGCTGTTGTCGGGTTGTTGGTCGGTCGATTGAGATTTTAGGGTTGGCAGAGATGGGTTCTGTCAGCTCCGGGAGCCCGGATAACCTCTGGATCGTTTCGTGTTTTTGTCGAGACAGTCAGTCGGATCTGGGATCAAACTGCAAACCGAACGAGATTTCTAACTTAAATTCAGGAGAGGTCAATGTCCTCACGCAGAGAACTTGCCAACGCCATTCGTGCTCTAAGCATGGATGCAGTACAGAAAGCCAATTCCGGACACCCGGGCGCGCCCATGGGAATGGCCGATATTGCAGAAGTGCTGTGGAACAGCCACATGAAGCACAACCCGACCAACCCGGAGTGGGCGGATCGCGACCGCTTTGTCCTATCCAACGGGCATGGCTCAATGCTCATCTATTCTCTGCTGCACCTCACTGGCTATGAGTTGAGCATCGATGACCTGAAAAATTTTCGTCAGCTCCACTCCAAGACTCCGGGCCACCCGAGTATGGCTATGCACCAGGCGTGGAGACCACCACCGGTCCCCTGGGTCAGGGGATCACCAATGGGGTGGGTATGGCGCTGGCGGAGAGGACCCTGGCGGCCCAGTTCAACAAACCAGGACACGACATTGTCGACCACAACACCTATGTGTTCCTGGGTGACGGCTGCATGATGGAGGGGATCTCCCATGAAGCCTGTTCTCTCGCGGGTAACCTGGGTCTGGGCAAGCTGATCGCCTTCTGGGATGATAATGGCATCAGTATCGATGGTGAGGTCGAGCACTGGTTTACCGATGACACTCCGGCACGCTTCGAGGCCTATGGCTGGCATGTGGTTCGCGATGTGGACGGTCATGATGCGGCAGCGGTCAACGCGCCATCGGACAGGCTAAGGCGGCTTCCGACAAGCCCAGCATGATCTGCTGCAAGACCACCATCGGTTTCGGTTCGCCAAATCTGGCCGGCAGCCATGCTTGCCATGGCGCCGCCCTCGGCGAAGAAGAGGTCGCCGCGACCCGCGAGCAGCTGGGTTGGAGTCACGAGCCTTTTGTGATCCCTGACGAGATCTACTCAGGTTGGGATGCGAAAGAGAGCGGTAGTGCCGCCGAAACTGACTGGAACGAGAAGTTTGCCGCCTATGAGGCCGCCCACTCTGAACTGGCGGCTGAATTCAAGCGCCGCATGGCAGGCGACCTGCCCGCCAACTGGCAAGAAGCGGCAGGCCAGTTCATCAATGAGGTGAATGCTAAAGCGGAGTCCCCCGCTACCCGCAAGGCGTCACAGAACACTCTGAATGGCTATGGTCCCTTGCTGCCGGAGTTTCTTGGTGGTTCTGCTGATCTGACGCCTTCCAATCTGACCGCCTGGTCCGGTTCCAAGGCGATTACCGAGGGACATATCGACGGTAACTATCTCTCCTACGGGGTGCGCGAGTTCGCCATGTCGGCGATCATGAACGGTATTACACTGCACGGTGGGTTTATCCCCTATGGCGGCACCTTCCTGATGTTCTCGGAATACGCCCGCAACGCTCTGCGCATGGCGGCCCTGATGAAGATCCAGTCGATCTTCGTTTATACCCATGATTCCATCGGTCTGGGTGAGGATGGGCCCACCCATCAGGCAATCGAACAGATCCCGACCCTGCGCATGATTCCCAATATGGACGTATGGCGCCCCTGTGATGCCGTGGAAACTGCGGTGGCCTGGAAGGCGGCGGTGGAAAAACAGGATGGCCCCAGCTGCCTGATCTTCTCCCGTCAGGGTCTGGCCCATCAGGAGCGTACTGACGCGCAGATCGCCAATATCGCCAAGGGCGGTTATGTGATCAGCGATTGTGACGGCGCGCCGGATGTCGATCGTCATTGCCACTGGCTCAGAGGTGGATCTTGCGGTCAAGGCAGCAGCGGATTCCAGTAAGAAGGTGCGTGTCGTTTCCATGCCCAACACCAGTATCTTCGATGCCCAGGATGTGGCCTACAAAGAGTCTGTCCTGCCTGCTGCAGTGACGGCCCGAGTGGCGGTGGAAGCGGCAGTGTCCGACGGCTGGTACAAATACGTTGGCCTCAACGGCAAGGTGATCGGCATGGATCGCTTTGGCGAATCCGCGCCGGCCGGTCAGCTGTTCAAGGAGTTCGGCTTTACCGTCGAGAACGTGCTCGCCGCTATTGACGAAGTGTCCGCCTGAGAGGTGAACCGGGCGCCTGTGGCGCCCGTCACTGGATTAGATTAACAACTTAAAATTACGTTTAACGGAGAATCAAACATGACACTGAAAGTAGGCATTAACGGTTTTGGTCGTATCGGTCGCATGGCATTCCGCGCTATTGCCAAGGACTTCCCTGGAATTGAAGTGGTCGGAATCAACGATCTGCTGGACGCTGACTACCTGGCATACATGCTGAAGTACGACTCCGTGCATGGCCGCTTTGGTGGTGACGTTGCCGTCGACGGCAACAACCTGTTGGTCAACGGCAAGACCATCCGCCTGACCGCCGAGCGCGATCCTGCGAATCTGGCCTGGTCTGACATCGGTGCCGATCTGGTCATCGAGTGCACCGGCTTCTTCCTCACCGAAGAGACCTGCCAAAAGCACATTGACGCCGGCGCCAAGAAGGTGGTCATGTCCGCGCCTTCCAAGGATGGCACCCCGATGTTCGTCTACGGCGTAAACCACGAGACCTACAAGGGTCAGGCCATCAGTTCCGCCGCATCCTGCACCACCAACTGCCTGGCCCCCGTGGCCAAGGTACTGAATGACAAGTGGGGCATCAAGCGTGGCCTGATGACCACCGTGCACGCTGCTACCGCTACCCAGAAGACCGTTGACGGTCCTTCCATGAAGGATTGGCGTGGTGGTCGCGGTATCCTGGAGAATATCATCCCGTCCTCCACCGGTGCCGCCAAGGCTGTTGGTGTTGTTTTGCCTGAGCTGAACGGCAAGCTGACCGGCATGGCCTTCCGTGTGCCCACCTCTGACGTTTCCGTGGTCGATCTGACCGTCGAGCTGAACAAAGAAGCCTCTTATGACGACATCTGCGCCGCCATGAAAGAGGCCTCCGAGACCCCCGGAATCGGCGACACCCTGGCCTACACCGAGGAGAAGGTTGTTTCCACCGATTTCCGTGGCGTGGGACACTCTTCAATCTTCGATGCCGGCGCCGGCATCGCCCTGGACGCCACCTTTGTTAAGGTTGTTTCCTGGTACGACAACGAATATGGCTACACCTGCAACATGCTGCGTTTCGTAGAGCATGTCTCTAAATAAGCGTTAGCTTGACAGGCGGCAGATGACAGGTTTCAACCCGATGGTTGCATTCCCGTCATCTGCCGGCTGTATCCTCACCGCTGCCGACAGAGCTATTCGGCAAGGTTGCTGCCTTGCCAAATCTCTCTGCAACATCATTACGGAGTGCCATCATGTCTTTTATCAAACTCACTGATCTCGATCTTGCCGGTAAGCGCGTACTGATTCGCGCCGATCTGAATGTTCCTGTCAAGGACGGTAAGGTTACCTCTGACGCCCGCATCACTGCCTCCATGCCGACCGTTGAGCATTGCATGAAGGCTGGCGCCAAGGTCATGGTCTTTTCTCACCGGGGGCGTCCTGAGGAAGGCAATGTGGATGATGAAAACTCCATGCAGCCTATTGCCGACGATATGTCCGCCAAGCTTGGCAAGACGGTTCCGCTGATCAAGGATTATCTCGATAACGCGCCTGACGTGGGTGAAGGCGAGGTGGTTCTGTTGGAAAACGTCCGCTTCAATGCAGGTGAAAAGAAAGACAATGAAGAGCTGGCGAAAAAATACGCCGCTCTGTGTGATGTCTTCGTGATGGATGCCTTTGGTACTGCACATCGTGCACAGGCCTCAACCCATGGTGTTGGTGTACATGCGCCGGTTGCCTGTGCAGGCTTGCTGCTTTCCGATGAGCTCGACAGCCTGGCCAAGGCGCTGGCCAAGCCCGCCCGTCCAATGGTTGCGATCGTTGGTGGTTCCAAGGTTTCCACTAAACTGACCGTCCTGGAAGCCCTGTCCGAGAAGGTCGACCAGTTGGTGGTCGGTGGCGGTATCGCCAATACCTTTCTCAAAGCTATGGGCAACAATGTCGGTAAGTCGCTGTGCGAAGACGATCTGGTGGATACCGCCAAGGCCTTGGTGGAGAAGATGAAGGCCCGTGGCGCCAATATCCCGATCGCCACCGATGTGGTTTGCGGCAAGGAGTTCAGTGAGACTGCAGAAGCAACCCTGAAGGCAGCCGGCGATGTGGAAGATGACGACATGATCTTCGATATCGGTCCCGATTCCGCAAAGGAACTGGCCGACATTATCGCCAAGGCCGGTACCGTCGTTTGGAATGGCCCGGTGGGTGTCTTCGAGTTCGACCAGTTCGGTGCAGGCACGAAAACGGTCTCCATGGCCATTGCCGAATCCGATTGCTTCTCACTGGCGGGCGGCGGCGACACCATCGCGGCCATTCAGAAATACGGCATCTACGACAAAGTCTCCTACATTTCTACCGCTGGCGGCGCTTTCCTGGAGTATCTTGAAGGCAAGACCCTGCCTGCGGTAGCCATGCTGGAAGCACGGGCGGCAGAATAATCAGTTATATGGGAAATCATTCAACGGTCGGTAAAACCGGCCGTTTGTTGACCGAGATAACTGGAAAAAACAGTTTTATGCCAAGACGAACCAAGATTGTTGCCA
Source organism: uncultured Gammaproteobacteria bacterium (assembly GCA_963797085.1). Taxonomy (GTDB): domain Bacteria; phylum Pseudomonadota; class Gammaproteobacteria; order Chromatiales; family Chromatiaceae; genus JASJBU01. The sequence goes on along the minus strand of CAWCOA010000004.1, from coordinate 158,999 downwards.
CCCTGGGCCCTGCGACTGACGATCCCAAGGTGTTGGACAAACTGATCCATGCAGGGGTTGATGTTGTTCGCCTCAATCTTTCACACGATCCGCATGATCAGCAGCGGCAGCGCTGCGAGCGGATTCGTGATCGCTCCCGGGCAAGTGGTCGGCAGATTGGTGTACTCTGTGATCTGCAGGGCCCGAAGATACGGATAGGCCGTTTCAAAGGCGGCTACATCACGCTTGCCGAGGACGATAGCTTTAGTCTTGATGCGGAGTGCCCCCTCACCGATGGTGACGAGAGTCGGGTAGGGTTGACCTATACGGATCTGTTCAAGGATGTTTCGCGTGGTGACACCTTGCTGCTGGATGATGGCGCGATTGTACTCTGGGTATCCGATGTCGAAGGCTATCAGGTCCATTGCAAAGTAGTGGTCGGCGGTAAGCTTTCCAATAACAAAGGGATCAACAGGCAGGGCGGCGGTCTTTCCGCTCCGGCGTTAACCGCCAAGGATAAAGCGGACATCAGGTTTGCTGCAGAGATTGACGCAGACTACCTGGCGGTCTCCTTTGTACGCAGCGCCGAGGATGTACGTGAGGCAAGAAGGCTCCTGGAAGAGGCGGGTGGCAAGGGTGGTGTCATCGCCAAAATCGAACGGGCCGAAGCCTTGGAATGTATCGATGAAATTATCGAAGCCTCGGATGCAATCATGGTTGCCCGGGGCGATCTTGGCGTTGAGATCGGTGATGCGGAGTTGCCAGCGGTGCAGAAGGATCTAATCAGGGCGGCACGCCGCTTGAATAGTGTGGTGATCACCGCCACACAGATGATGCAGTCGATGATTGAGAACCCGATTCCGACCCGAGCCGAGGTTTTCGATGTGGCAAATGCGGTACTGGATGGCACAGATGCGGTCATGTTATCCGCTGAGACCTCAATCGGCAGGAATCCGCACAAGGTCATAGAGGCCATGGACCGGGTCTGTATTGAAGCGGAAAAGCAGGGTCTGGCGCGTCGATCACAGCATCGTATCGACTCCGTTTTCGGACGGGTCGATGAAGCCATCGCCATGGCGGCCATGTATACTGCCAACCATCTTGGCGTAAAGGCCATTGCGGCCCTTACTGAATCTGGTTCGACAGTCAAATGGATGTCACGGATCAGCTCCGGAATCCCTATCTATGCCCTGACCCGCAATGTTGAGACGCGCCGCAAGGTAACGCTCTTTCGAGGTGTCTATCCTGTCAGTTTTGATGTTGCGAGCACCGATATCAATAAGGTAAACAGGGAAGTGATAGAGGAGTTGTTGCGTCGTGGCGAAGTACGTGAAAACGATCTAGTGATCATCACCAAAGGTGATCGCTCGGGTGTAGAAGGTCAAACAAACATCATGAAAGTGATGCGGGTGGGAGAACACTTACTGCCCAAAGTGGATTAGGCCAGGGACGCGGGGTTCCTGATCGAAACTTTAACTTAATGTAAAGACAACATTTAGGAGGCTATCATGGCTCTAATTTCCTTGCGTCAACTGCTGGATCACGCGGCCGAAAACGGTTATGGCTTACCGGCGTTCAACGTCAATAACATGGAGCAGGTACATGCGATCATGCTGGCTGCGGATGCAGTCGACAGTCCGGTTATCCTGCAGGGCTCTGCCGGTGCCCGTTCCTATGCGGGCGAACCCTTTCTGCGTCATCTGATCATTGCGGCTACTGAGATGTATCCACATATTCCTGTCTGTATGCACCAGGATCACGGTACTTCTCCTTCCATCTGCCTGCGTTCCATTCAGTCCGGCTTCAGCTCCGTGATGATGGATGGCTCGCTGATGACCGATGGCAAGACCCCGTCCAGCTATGAATACAACGTGGACGTGACCAAGACCGTGGTGGATATCGCCCATGCCGGTGGTGTCTCGGTCGAGGGTGAGCTGGGTTGTCTGGGCTCTCTGGAAACCGGCCAGGCTGGCGAAGAAGATGGCGTCGGCGCCGAAGGCGTCCTGGACCACAGTCAACTGTTGACTGATCCAGACGAAGCCGCCGATTTCGTCAAGAAAACCGGTGTGGATGCCTTGGCTATCGCTATCGGAACATCGCATGGCGCCTACAAGTTTACCCGTCCGCCGACAGGTGACATCTTGGCCATCGATCGCATTAAAGAGATCCATGCCCGCATCCCGGATACCCATCTGGTCATGCATGGTTCTTCTTCCGTGCCTCAGGACTGGCTGGCCATCATCAATGAGTATGGCGGTGACATGGGTGAGACCTATGGTGTGCCGGTGGAAGAGATCGTGGAAGGCATCAAGCATGGCGTAGTTAAGGTCAACATCGATACCGACCTGCGTATGGCCTCAACAGGTTCCATCCGCAAGCACCTGCACGATAACAAATCCAACTTCGATCCTCGTAAGTTCCTGAAAGAGGCTACCAAGGCGATGTCTGATATCTGTCGGGCGCGCTATGAGGCCTTTGGGTCTGCCGGTATGGCCAGCAAGATCACCCCGATCTCGCTGGAAGGCATGCAGCTCCGCTATGACAGTGGCGAACTGGATCCAAAGATCAACTAAGCACAAGTTCAAGTGAGCAAAAAGGGGGCTGATCAGCCCCCTTTTTATGTCGGTCAAGAATAAAAAACACGTACTAAAGATTCGACTTCAGGGCAGTAGGCCCTTTTTTGCGAGTAGCTTTTTGAGTTGGCCTGGATTGAAGCCTGAGAGTGTCTGATCGCCAATCACAATCAGTGGGACACTGCGTCCACCCATCTGGAAAAATTGTTTCTGTATTTTGCCGGGTTTGCCGACATTAAAATCCAGGAAGGGGATACGGTTTTTTTTCAGCCAGTGTTTTGCATGTTTGCAATGTGGACAATTTTGAGTGGTGTAGATTACGACTTTTGGGGATCTGTCGGGTTTGTGGTGCTGCATGTTCGTAATCCAGTGTTCCTCACCGCGTTTGTGATGGGGTGTGAAGGCGTATTGGCCAGAATACGCAGACTATTTATATTGCGATGCCAATGCAGAGCGGTGCGGCTAATACCAGGGTCTCCTGCTTGAAACAAACCCAGAAATGCTCTCCGTTACTCTCCTCATGCTGTCTAATGAGGATTGTAATCGCTAAGCACTTTAACTGGTCTTGGTTAATAGTGGAATAATTCTCCAGATAGGTAAAAACAAGCAGTTGTTTGACCTCGAGCAGCTTACTCAACTACCCGTCAGGCGCTTTTCCGCTTCCCGATACTTTTCAGCGGTTTTCAGAACTACATCATCGGGCAGTGTGGGGGCAGGCGGTGACTTGTCCCAGTCCAGGGTTTCCAGGTAGTCCCTGACGAACTGTTTATCGAAGCTCGCTGGACTGATTCCAGGTTGATACTGGTCGGCGGGCCAGAATCGGGAAGAATCGGGTGTCAGGACCTCGTCAATCAGATGCAGCGTTCCCTGCTCATCCAGGCCGAACTCGAATTTGGTATCAGCAATGATGATGCCTTTTTCCAGTGCATAGTCAGCGGCTTCGGTGTAGATTTTCAGACTCAGATCGCGAACCTGTGCCGCCAGCTTTTCACCGAGGAGATCGACGGTTTGTGCAAAGCTGATGTTTTCGTCATGTTCACCGATTTCGGCTTTGGTTGATGGCGTGTAAATGGCCTCAGGCAACTTATCGGCCAGGCGCAGGCCTGATGGAAGTTCAATCCCACAGACTGTGCCTGTTGCCTGGTAATCCTTCCAGCCGGACCCAATCAGATAGCCGCGCACGATAGCCTCAACCGGCAAGGGTTTCAGCTTGCGGACTACAAGCGCCCTGTCGCCGAGCGCCTGGAGTTGCGCCGGATCAGTGACCACATTTTCCAAGGGTTTCTTGGAGAGGTGGTTGGGCAGCAGTTTTTCGGTCCTGGCAAACCAGAAATTTGCGACTCGGGTCAGTACTTCACCTTTACCCGGAATGGCTTGGGGGAGGATGACATCGAAGGCAGAGAGCCGGTCGCTGGTGACGATCAGCAGGTGATTATCGTCAACCTCATAGATATCCCTTACCTTGCCTCGATTAAGAAGTTTGAGATCACTAAGATCAGACTCGAAAAGTGTATCGTTCGCTGGGCTCATGTTACTTGCTGGTTGAAAAAAAGCCGTTATTATAGCCTGAGTTTTGTCCCAGGATCGCTCTAAATTTACCTGCTGCGCATCCGTTTGACCTGGAGCAGCGTAAATTTTCAAAAGTGTATCTAATTATCAGGCATCCCAGTATGAATGAGCAGCAACCCTATCTGCAGGCATTTCGAGGTAGTTTTACTTCGGCATTGCGTTGGCATCATCTGGATGCGTTATGGGAACGGTTGCGTAGCGATGCAGAAGGCAATTGGTACATCTATGCGATCGGTGAAGAACCCCCTGCCAGGGTCGTGGATGCTGACGATTTCAATAGATTTATCTCCGAGGTGGATGTGCTGTTGCGCAGGGAACACGATGAAAAATACTGTGGTATCGTCTATGCGGATGACCTCAGCAATCCATCCTTTGTAAAGATCTATGATCCGCACAATCTGGGTGTTTCCTGTGGTTATAGTGATAATCCCCCTTTACCCGGATGGATACTGAGCAAAATCCCGCCTGTTGATTTGTCTACAACACAAATCAACCCGAAAAACCGTACGCGCTGGTGGCGCGCCCTGTTCGGGGATTGATCGGCCCGCACTAAATTTAAGGATTTTCTAATGGACTTCGTGTTAGAATGAAAGACCAAGTTAATTCGTAGGAAATAGGGGTGGCAGATGAGCGAATCAAAGCGGAGTGGGACGAGTCTCTCGGTGGAGGACCGGTTGGCGATTACCCAGGGTGTGATGAACCTGTTCGATAGTTGGGGACTGCGCAACGAAGAAAGCATGGCGCTGCTCAACATGCAAGGCAAAGCCCGTCATTTTTCCCAATACCGGCAAAACACCCCGCTACCTGATGATCCGCAGCTAATGAAACGCGTCGAATATCTGATCAAGATCGATGCTGCACTGCACACCACCTATCCGACCAATCCCAATATGGGGAAACTTTGGTTGCGGAAAGCCAGTCCAAAGTTTCAGAAACGTACACCGCTGGCGCTCATGATTGCTGAGGGTGAACCGGGGCTGGTCAATGTCCTGTGTCATCTGGACTGTACCTTCGCCTGGGACATGAGCGGGTCCAAGGCTTCCTGATTAGCGCCTATCCAGCCAGATCTCAAGGCCCTGGGTATTCAGATCCAGGTCCATCCCGAGCAGTGCTTCAATCTGCTCTGGCGTTTGTCGGCAAGCATGCTCGGTTAGTTTCTTGACTGCCCAGTCAAACAGGCCTTGCCTGATCTGTGCTGCTCGGTCTGCCCCTTCGGCCTGTTTGGCAATGGCGACGAACTCGTCTATTGCCTGATGAAGATCTGCGGCGAGTTTTTGCGGTTTTTTCACCATTCCAAAATGAGTCAGGTAGATACAGGTGGGTTGAAACTCCGTGAGTCGGTTGAGTGTTGTATGCCAGGCTGCAGGGTCAAACTGGACCGGGGTTGAGGTCGGCAGGATGAATGGCCCTTTTTCGGTATCGAATTCCCGATAGGAGAGTCCGAAGGTGTCTCCGCTGAAGAAGCCGTTACTCTGGCTGTCGTATATGCAGATGTGGTGACGGGCATGTCCAGGTGTATCCAGACAGTGCAGTTTTCGGTGGCCCAAATCCAGAGTCAAGCCATCAGGCGCCTCTATCACTCTCTCTGATGGCACCGGCAGCAGGCTGCCGTACAAGGAATTAAACTGTTCCTCCCCATAAACACTGGTGGCGCCGGCAATCAGTTTTTCCGGATCTACCATATGCCTTGCGCCGAACGGGTGAATCACCAATGCCGCCTCCGGCAGCAGTTGCATCAGTTGCCCGGCCCCTCCGGCATGATCCAGATGGACATGGGTGGGGATGATGTATTTGACCTGGGCCGGTTGTATCCCTTTAGCCGCCAGCAGTTGCATAATAATCGGAGCGGTATGTGCGGTCCCTGTATCGATAATGGCGGCTTTCCCCGCAGATTCAATCAGGTAACAAGCCGCCAGACCCGGGCGTTGGTAGAGCGTGTCGATGCAGCTGATCTGTTCCGCTAGATCTAAGTATCGTGGAATCGCCATGCTTAGTCCTTGTCCTCTGCCGATCCCTGTTCCTCGGAAATCTGTCCCTCAGCACCGGAAATGAGATTCTGGATGTTGCTGCGGTGGCGCCAGAAAAGGATGAGGCTGAGCAACACCTGCATCACGATCAATTCAGTGGCGGGCCAGACAAGCCAGACAATCACAGGTGCCAGCGCCATGGAGAATAGGGCTGCCAGGGATGAGATATTCATCACCTTGGCCATGAACAGCCAGATCAAGGCGATCGAACCGCCGATCGCCCAATGCAGGCCGAATTGCACACCGAGTGCGGTTGCCACACCCTTACCGCCCTGGAAACCGAAAAAAACCGGATAGAGATGGCCAAGAAATGCGGCCATGGCGGTGCAGGCGAAAATCAACGGACTGACATCCAGCAGGTGGGCGATCAGCACTGGAATCAAGCCCTTCAGCATGTCTCCGAACAGGGTAATGGCTGCTGCCTTTTTACCACCGATTCGCAGCACATTGGTCGCGCCCGGATTATTCGAACCCTGGGTGCGTGGGTCGGGCAGCCCCATTAGCCTGCAAACGATGATGGCGCTGGATATGGAACCCAACAGGTAGGCGGAAACGACAAGCAGGAGCTCAATGATCATGCAAGAATTTGACCTGCAAGCCGCACAGAGGTCAAGTGTAAGATTGCATCAATCTGCATACCGCTGAGAAGCCGGGTTTGTAATCTTCAGCAACTTCTCTACTATGTTCGAATTTGGCAACGAGGATGGTTTGTAATGGATATAGTCTTCATTCGTGAGTTGCGGATAGAAACCGTCATAGGCATCTATGACTGGGAGCGGGAAATCAAGCAGCCGGTAGTATTCGATCTGGAGATGGGCGCCGATATTGCCCGGGCGGCAAGCAGTGACTCAATCGAAAACACGCTGGATTACAAGGCGGTGAGTAAACGCTTGATTGAGTTTGTCGAAGCGAGCGAATTTAAACTCGTCGAGACATTGGCAGAGCGCTGTGCCGCCATTGTGATCGATGAATTCGGTGTTCCCTGGGTGCGTTTGAGCTTGAACAAGATCGGAGCTGTCAGTGCGGCGCGGGATGTGGGGGTGATTATCGAGCGGGGCAAGCGTGATTGAAACAGGCGGCTTACGGGCCTGGCTGAGCCTCGGCAGCAACATCGATCGTCAGTTAAACATTAAGAATGCATTGTTAGACCTGCGAGCTGAATTCGGTGAATTGGTGGTATCCCCGATTTATGAAAGCAAGGCGGTGGGAACTGCCGGGGATAACTTTCACAATTTGGTGGTGGGCATAGAGACGGCATTGCCGATCCCGGAGCTGATTGCCAAATTGAGGCATATCGAAGAGAAAAACGGCCGCCGGCGCAGTGCAGACAGGAATGCGCCCCGTACCCTGGATGTCGATCTACTGACCTATGGCACTCAGGTCGTTGCTGCGGGGAATTATCAGTTGCCGAGAGATGAAATCACCCGTTATGCGTTTGTTCTGCAGCCACTTGTCGATGTGGCGCCTGACGAGATTCATCCGCTCAGCGGATTGAGTTATCGAGAGTTATGGGCAGGTTTCAATGACCCTTCCCAGAAACTCTGGCGAACTGATGGGAGTAGTGGCTAGCGGAGTCGACTCGACTGCATCAGGCGCGATCAAAAGCGCTGGAATTATGCACTAAGGCTGCTTTCTGGGGCTGAAAAAAGATGCCCCGGCATCCGTTCCGTGGATGTCGGGGCGTGTCACCCTGCTTGGTTGGCATATCGCTTTAATCCCTCGGCTCCCTGCCTGCTTTTTGCATTCCCTGTAATCCTTGATTTGGAGGTGACGGTTATAGTTTTACACCGGGCAGTGGCTTTGTCTGCCAGAATCAGCTGAAGAATTTGTAGGAATTGTCTGATATGGATCAGCTTGCGCGCTTGATCCGGTGGACACTATTTTGAAACAATCCGCATCGAGGCGAAATTTACGCACAGCCCTGCCAGATTCTAATTCCTGAGGAACCTATTATGCCATTGATCAGAGCCTTTCCCGGTCTGCGTCCTGCTGAGGGTCGTGCTGCCGACGTGGCCGCTCCTCCATATGATGTAATGAATGCGGCCGAGGCCCGTGAAATGGTAAATGGGCGTCCCTGGAGTTTTCTACATATTTCCCGGCCAGAGGTGGACCTGCCAGAGGGGATCGATCCTTATGCGCCGGAAGTCTATGCCAAGGCGGCTGAAAATCTACAGAAAATGCAGATGGAAGGGGTGTTGGTGAGGGATGCCAAACCCTGCTACTACGTATATCGCCTGACCATGGGGGAGCATCAGCAGACCGGCCTGGCGGCAGCCGCTTCGGTGGAGGCCTATGATACGAATCGCATCAAAAAACATGAGTTCACTCGGCCGGCCAAGGAGGATGATCGGGTCAGGCAGGTCGATGCACTGAATGCCCAGACAGGCCCCGTTTTCCTGGTCTATCCGAGTACCGTTGGGGTGGATGAAACCTTGGCCCAGGTCACGGAGAGCGCGCCGGATATGGATGTCACCGCCGCGGACGGCGTACGCCACGAGGTTTGGGTGGTGGATGATGAATCCATCGTCGCCAGTCTGACAGAGGCCTTCGACGCCATGCAGGCGCTGTATGTGGCGGATGGACATCATCGGTCGGCTGCTGGTTCAAGGGTGGGGGCTGCACGCAAGGCGGCCAATCCACAGCATACGGGTGATGAGTCCTACAATTATTTTCTGACGGTGATCTTCCCGCATAATCAGATGCAGATACTCGATTACAATCGGGTGATTAAGGATCTGAATGGGCTCGATAAGCCCGCTTTTCTCAATAAAATTACCGAAGTGTTCACTCTGGAACCGAGTGATCAACCTGTCAAGCCCGCGGCCCCAGCGGAATTTGGCATGTACCTGGATCATCAGTGGTATCGCTTGCGGCTGAATCCTGAACGGATACCGGTCAATGATCCAGTGGCCAGGCTCGATGTCAGCCTGCTGGCAGACAATCTGATCGAGCCGATCTTGGGCATTGCTGATCCCCGGCGTGACAGCCGGATCGATTTTGTCGGGGGCATCCGAGGTCTCGAGGGCCTGGAAAAGCGCGTGGACACTGGTGAAATGCAGGTTGCTTTTGCACTCTTTCCTACCAGCATGGAAGATCTGATGGCGGTGGCGGATGCCGGCGAGGTGATGCCACCCAAGTCGACCTGGTTTGAACCCAAGCTGGCTGACGGTCTGGTCAGCCACGTGCTGGACTAATTAACGAATAGCCGCAAACGCCGACCGGCATGGTTACTGTAACCACCAGCCTTCCAGAGGGGGATAGTGTCGATCAGTCGGCAATCGACCAATGGATCGAGGCGCTGCCGGACGCATTCGACAAAGACGACCGGGCCTATCTGCGCCGCGCTTCCTTGCTCGCCTTACAAGCTGGCGCCGATATTCGGATTGCCACTGGAGAGATGCAGCTGCGGCACGCCCTTTCGGTGGCTGAAATACTCACCGGACTGAGACTCGACAGGGAGACCCTTGCCGCTGCGATGCTGTTGGGCGCCTTGCAGAGAGACCAGGTCAGTCCGGAGTCGTTGCGTGAAGCCCTGGGTGATACCACGGCCAGGATGGTAGAGGATCTCGACCGTATCGGCAGGTTGACCGAGCGCTCAGCCGATGATGCAAAGGATGCGGTCGCCGGGCGTTCTGCCCGCACGGCAGATGGAAAGGAGCATGCGGAAAACCTGCGCCGCCTGTTGCTGGGTATTGCCAATGATGTACGGGTGGTGCTGGTGGTGGTGGCGGAACAGCTGCACCTGATGCGCATAGCGCGCAGCTTTCCGGATGAGATGCGTCGCCAATTGGCGGAAGAGACCCGGGACATCTATGCGCCATTGGCCAATCGATTGGGTATCTGGCAGATCAAATGGGAGCTGGAAGATCTGGCGTTGCGGTTTCTCGAGCCCGCACAGTATAAGCAGATTGCCAGTCAGTTGGATGGCCGTCGGGCTGACCGGGAGAGTTTTATCAAGCAGGTGATAGCGCTGTTGCACGAGAAATTTAAGGAGGTGGGCGTCAAGGCAGAGATCACGGGCCGTCCAAAGCACATCTATAGCATCTGGCGCAAGATGCAGCGCAAGTCAGTGGATATCGAACAGATCTTCGATCTGCGGGCGGTGCGTGTGCTGGTTGATGATATAGCGCAATGCTACGCGGCCCTGGGTGTAGTGCATGGCCTATGGAATCATATCCCTGGGGAGTTCGATGACTATATCGCAACCCCAAAGGCGAACATGTACCAGTCGATTCATACTGCGGTAATCGGTCCGGAGGAGAAAAATCTGGAAGTGCAGATTCGCACCCGGGACATGCATCACCACAGTGAACTGGGTGTGGCGGCACACTGGCGTTACAAGGAGAACACCCGACATGACGCAGACTTTGAGCGCCGTATCGTCTGGATGCGCCATTGGCTGGAGCTCAGGGATGAGGGTGACGAGAGTCACGAGCCTCTGTTACAGCTGGATGAGGACCTTGGGGCGACCAGGATCTATGTGCTCACCCCTCAGGGTAAGGTGGTTGAGCTGCCGAAAGATTCAACCGCCCTCGATTTTGCCTATGCCATTCATACGGATGTGGGGCATAGGTGCAAGGGGGCTAAGGTCGATGGCCATATCGTCCAGCTGACCCGTCCGCTGAACAGTGGTGAAACTGTCGAAGTACTTACGGCAAAAAATGGCACGCCGAGCCGTGACTGGATCAATCCACATCTCGGTTATCTGCACACCAGCAAGGCGCGCAATCGGATCAAGCAGTGGTTCAAGCACCTCGATTTCGAGCACCATGTGGAGATGGGCCGTACGGCCCTGGATAAAGAGCTGACTAGGTTGTCGGTGACAGAGAAGCCGGATCTGGAGGCCTTGGCGCCGCGTTACAATTTTCAGCATGCCGATGATGTGTATGCGGCGATTGGTCGCGGTGACATCTCGCCCATCCAGATTGCGAGCCTTGGGGCGCATGAACAGCAGGAGAGGCAAGCGCCGCCAGTCAAGTCTGTCAGGCATAAATCGGCAGCCAAGGGTGAGGTGATGGTCGAAGGTGTGGATGATCTGATGACCAGTATCGCTCGTTGCTGTAAGCCGGTTCCCTACGATCCTGTAATCGGTTTTATTACCCGGGGGCGTGGCGTCACCGTACACCGCCAGGATTGTACGAACATCCTGGCTATGGACAGTGAAGATCAGCAACGGCTGGTGGAAGTCCATTGGCGCGAGCAACAGACTGAGACGGCTTATCCGGTCGATATCCTGATTCATGCAAACGACCGTAAAGGCTTGTTGCGGGACATCTCATCGATTCTGACCAATGAAGAGGTTGATGTAATAGGTGTGAATACCTCCAGCGACAAGCGCATGGACACGGCAACCATGCAATTTACCGTTGAGGTGAGTAATATCGGACAACTGAATGGGTTGTTGAAAAAAGTCGAGCAGCTGCCCGATGTACTGGAGGTCAAGCGTCAGCTCTGATTGTGCTTGTAATGCGCCGGCAAATTGCCAGGCACATGCCACCCGGCTAAACTGGCGGCATTTTATCGACTGCGGCGGCGGTTTCCGGTCAGGATTATGCAGCGCTGTCCGAAATGGCTACACTCAACCAATTTAATGGAAACTTTCCTTTGAGCGATATCGACAAAATCAACCTGTTGGATTTGGATCTGCAGGCGATGGAGGCGTTTTTCCTGACCCTGGGTTCAAAGGCCTTCCATGGTCGCAATGTCTTCAAATGGATTCACAAGCACGGCGTCACCGACTTTGACGCCATGACGGATATCTCCAAGCGCTTGCGGGAGCAGTTGAACTCTCAGGCCGAGGTGCGGCTTCCGGAGCTGGTTTTCGAACAACCCGCGCTGGATGGCACGCGCAAATGGCTGATTGAATTGTTGGATGGCCAGCGCATCGAGACGGTATACATACCCGATGATGGGCGCAGCACAATCTGTGTCTCTTCCCAGGTGGGCTGCGCCCTCGACTGCTCGTTCTGTTCCACCGCCCAGCAGGGCTTCAACCGAAATCTGTCGGTGGCAGAGATCATCGGCCAGGTGTGGATCGCCACCCGGGAGTTGGGTCATCCCCCGACCAACGTGGTGATGATGGGCATGGGCGAGCCCCTGGCCAACTTCGATGCGGTAGTGAGGGCGATGAATATCATGCAGAACGATCTGGCCTATATGCTCTCAAAATACCGAGTCACCATCAGCACTTCCGGTATCGTTCCGGCGCTGAAACAGCTCAGGGAGGTCAGTGACGTGAGCCTGGCAGTCTCCCTGCATGCGCCAGACAACGCCTTGCGGGATCAGCTGGTACCAATCAATCGGAAATATCCCCTGGAAGAGCTGATTCCCACCTGCCGTGAGTTTATTCGTGGCGACAAGCGGCGTAAGGTGACCTGGGAGTACGTGATGCTGGACGGTATCAATGACAGTCTGCAGCAGGCCAAGGCCTTGATCCGGCTGCTGGAAGGCACGCCGTCCAAGGTCAATCTGATTCCCTTCAATCCTTTTCCCGGTACCGATTATCAGGCTTCCCCGCCGGAGCGGGTAGAGGCCTTTCGCCAGCGGCTGAAACGTTCAGGCATCATCTCCATGACCCGCAAAACGCGGGGTGATGAGATTGACGCAGCCTGTGGTCAGTTGGTGGGGAAGGTCAGGGATCGCAGCAGGCGGGAACTGAAACGCAAACAGTCAACAGCTGCTGAGGTGCGCGCTTCATGAATCGTAGCAACCCTGAACTCAAGCTGCTTATCCTGTTGCTGACGCTAGTCATCGGAGGCTGCGCCAGTCAGGGTCAGGTCAGCAACGATGGTGACACTACTGGCGACCTGGGCGCCGAACAGCGCGATAGCCCGGCAGCAATCTATGTCGAAATGGGCATTGCCTATCTGCGCGATAATCAGCCAGCTATCGCCTTGAAAAAGCTTAAAAAGGCAATCTCAGTTGATCCGCAAAACGCCGAGGCGCATAACGTCATTGCAATCCTCTATGAACGTCTGGGGAATATTGGCCTGGCAGGGGAGCATTACGAAAAAGCAGTCAAGCTGCAACCCCAGAACCCCTATATCCGTAACGCGAGAGGCAGCTTCTTCTGCAAGCAGGGTTTCTATGAGAAAGCGGGAAGGGAATTCGACAACGCGCTGAGTAATCCCCTCTATCCGACACCCTGGGTGGCGATGACCAATGCAGGTCTCTGTGCCGATTTGTCGGGTAATATGGCTGAAGCGGAAACTTATTATCGTAAGGCACTGTCCTCCAATGACAAATATCCTCAGGCCCTCTATCAGATGGCAAAACTCTCCTACGCACAAAAAAATCACCTTTCAGCCCGTGCCTACTTGGAGCGCCACAACAGTGTTGCCAGGGCAACGGCCGCTTCCCTGTGGCTTGGCGTACAGATTGAAAGAAGCCTGGGTGACCCCATCAGGATGCGGGATTACAGTACCCAATTGATAGAGGAATTTCCCGACGCCCCAGAAGTCCAGATGCTACGCCGGTCCGGAAGGTGATCCACAAGTCGGCAATTGTTTCAAGGTGATATCAACGGTATGAATTGCATAGATTACTTAACCATGAACTCCCCTGCTTCTGCAGTCGTTCGTGTTCGCATGGAGAGCAGACAATGACTGTCTTATCCAGTCATGAAACAGAGCAGAAGGTCTCAGCGGAAGCCAGTATTGGACCGGGTGCCCGCCTGCGTAAGGAGCGGGAATTGCAGGGTCTGGATCAATCGCGGGTCGCCGCTCAGCTGCATTTGAGCGAAACCCTGATCGAGGGCCTTGAGAGGGATGATTTCGACGCACTGCCCGGAACCGTGTTTACACAGGGTTATCTGCGCAACTATGCCCGGCTATTGGGTTTGCCTGAGAGCGAGATTATAGCCGCTTATCAGAAATCATCCCCCAAGGATCCTCGGGATTCCCTCAGTGCCAAAGGTTTCGTGCAGATCAAGCAGGAGGTTCGCAGTAGTCATGGCCTGGTGCAACTGGCTACCTGGTTGATTGTTGTCGGGCTGGTTGCCCTGTTGTTCATCTGGTGGCAGGGTCGATTTGGCTGGCAGGATGAGGCGGTGGAGGATATCACGCCGCAAGAGCCTCGAAATGGATCAACCCGCAGATACTTCTTTTGCCGAGAGCTATGAAATGGCCCCGGCGGTTCAAGAGGAATCTGCGTTTGGCGCTGACAGCGAGCCTCAGACACGGTTGCTTGACGACGCGCCAAGCTCAGAAATGATGGAAACAGAACAAACTATCGATTCCGAGCCGTCGATCTCGACTTTCGAGGAGGATCAGGCGAGGCTGGAGCAGCAGCCCCCAGCGGTACCGGAGGCCATTCCAGAAGTCATCCGGGATCTGCCGTCAGAGCCGCAACCGGAGCCATTGGCTGATGGGCGCCTGGTAATTGAATTTACTGGTAAATGCTGGGCTGAAGTGCGAGATGCAACTGGCAGGGCGCATATCATTGGTGAAAAGAACGCCGGGACTCGGTACGAACTTGAATCTGACCTTGGGCCCTTCAAGGTCATCCTGGGTAATGCCAACGTGGTTAGCATGACGCTGAATGGAAGGCCCTACGATCTGGCTGCCCATACGCGCGGTAATGTTGCGCGCTTCACCCTTGAAACCTCACAGAGTATCGAATAGCTCGACTGCTCCGGCATTATGGGTGATTTCACAGGACAAGCAGTCTAGTCCTTCTTTGTACTATTGAAGGAGTACTAGGAAGATAGTCGATAACCATGATACCCTTCGCCGTTTGATTCCAGCAGCGGTTTAGACGTTTTCAATCGATGGCAAAGTACATCCAGGCCATTCGCGGGATGAAGGACATCCTGCCCCAGCAGACGCCCTTGTGGCAATTTCTGGAGGATACCGTCCGTTCGGTACTCTGCCGCTATGGCTATGCGGAGATCCGCATGCCGATTTTGGAACTGACCGAACTGTTCAAGCGTTCCATTGGCGAAGTCACCGATATCGTCGAAAAGGAGATGTACACCTTCGAGGACCGCAATGGAGACAGCCTGACTTTACGGCCCGAGGGCACTGCCGGATGTGTCAGGGCCGGGTTGGAAAATGGCCTGCTGTTCAATCAGGTGCAGAAGCTCTGGTACCAGGGGCCGATGTTTCGTCATGAACGGCCGCAAAAGGGCCGTTACCGCCAGTTTCATCAGATTGGCGTGGAGAGTTTCGGTCTCGAGGGTCCGGATGTGGATCTGGAGCAGATCCTCATCACTGCCCGGATCTGGAAAGAACTGGGGCTAAAGGATCTGCAGCTGCAGATCAATACCCTCGGCAGCGCTGCCGAGCGCACGAGTTACCGGGATGAACTGGTGAGTTTTTTTCGGGATCGCTCTGGGGAACTTGATGAAGACAGTCGACGCCGTCTCGAGAGTAATCCGCTGCGCATTCTGGATAGCAAAAACCCGCAGATGACCCCATTGCTGGACGCTGCGCCTAGCCTGATGGAACATCTGGGTGATGAGTCACGGCGCCACTTCGAGGAGCTCTGTGCAGGGCTCAAGGCGGCTGGCCAGGACTTTGTGGTCAATCCGCACCTGGTCAGGGGGCTCGATTACTACGCCCGCACGGTATTCGAGTGGGTCACCGACCAACTGGGGGCCCAGGGAACGGTGTGCGCCGGTGGTCGTTACGATGGCCTGGTGGAGCAGTTGGGCGGCAAAAAGGTGGCGGCGGTCGGATTCGCCATGGGTCTGGAGCGCCTCATCGCATTATTGGAGCAGACGGATATTGCACAACGCCTGCCCGGTGTCGATGTCTATCTGGTGATGGTAGGGGAGCAGGCGCAACGAGAAGGGCTGCTGCTGGGGGAGCGCCTGCGTGATGAATTGCCGCAGCTGCGCTTGCATGCCCACTGCGGCGGCGGCAGCTTCAAGAGTCAGTTCAAGAAGGCGGATAAAAGCAACGCCAGTTATGCATTGATTCTCGGGGACGATGAGCTTTCCAGAGGAGAAGCAGGTCTCAAACCGTTGCGTGGAGAAGATCCTCAGCAGCAGGTGAAATTGACGGATTTAGCGGCTGTGCTGGCTGCCAGGTTATAGCAGCTGTAGAACAGAATCGAAAAAAGGTTTATAGCGGTGCTCTATCGCTATTATTTTTTTAACCACAGGAAAAAGATAAAGGGAAAACGGCATGAGCGTTTACCAAACTGAAGAAGAACAAGTTGAGGCGATAAAGAAGTGGTGGAAAGAGAACGGCACTTCAGTCGTGGCTGGACTGGTCATCGGCCTGGGTGCGGTGTTTGGCTGGCAGGGTTGGAACAGCTATCAGGATCGTATCGGCAAAGAGGCTTCTGTCGCTTTCAGTCAACTGATGGTTGCTGTCGACAACGGTGACGCAGAGGCCGCCGCGAATCAGGCTGAGCTGCTCAGAGTGGACTATGAATCGACCAGTTACGCGGTATTGGCGGCAATGACCCAGGCACGTTTCAAACTGGAGCAGGGCGACAGTGCGGCAGCGCGCTCACAACTGGAATGGGCCCTGCAGAACAGTTCCGATGGCAGTCTGAAGCAGTTGGTCCAGCTCAACCTGGCCAGACTGCTGCTGAGTGATGGGGATCTGGCTGGCGCCGCTAAACTGGCGGATGTGAGCGAAGGCGGCTTTGCCGGCGAATACGCTGAATTGAGAGGCGACATCGCGCGGGCGCAAGAGGACACGACAGCTGCGCACGATGCCTACAGCATGGCCCTGTCACAGAATGTGGCAAATCCGGACCAGGTGCAGATGAAACTCGACGACCTGGCGATTGCTAACCCTTGAGATTTACTATGCCCCGTCTGTTAACAATGGCGCTGATGCTGACGCTGCTCTCCGGCTGCAGCATGTTTGCGGCCAAGGACAATGCAGATCCGCCAGCCGAACTCGTCGAGTTTGAGGCGTCTCTCGAGATCGAGACCCTGTGGGATCTCTCTGTTGCCGATAATGAGCAGAAGTTTATAGCGCTGCATCCCGTGGTACGCCAGGGGATATTATACCTAGCGGACCCTGAAGGTCAGGTCCTGGCCGTCGACGCAGTCAATGGCGAGGTGATCTGGCGTAAGAAGATTGATTCTGAGTTGAGCGGCGGCCCGGGTTTGGTCGGTGACCTGCTGCTGCTCGGCGCAGACGAAGCCGTGCTGATCGCGCTGGATGCCGCTGATGGTGAGGAACGCTGGCGCCGCAGGGTCAGTAGTGAGCTGCTCTCTTCCCCGGCAGGGGAGTCAGGCACCGTGGTGGTGCGCACCTCCGATGGCCGGGTCCTAGGGGTGAATGCGGGTAACGGCGTTACCCGCTGGAGTTTTGACCGTACTGTCCCGGTGCTAACCTTACGCGGCGACAGTTCTCCGGTGGTGAATGATTCCCGGGCCTTCATCGGTTTTCCGAACGGTAAACTGGTGTGCCTGGCATTGAATACCGGAAACCTGCTCTGGGAAACGGTCGTTGCCTCGCCACACGGTCGAACCGAGCTGGAGCGGGTTGTGGATATCGATGCCGACCCGGTGCTGGTGGAAGGCGTGGTCTATGGCGGCAGTTTCCAGGGCGGGGTGGCAGCCATCTCGGAAAGCAGTGGGGTTGTGTTATGGAAGCGCGAGATCTCCACCTATGCCGGCCTCGATGCTGACTGGCGGGAAGTCTTTGTGACCGACGCCGAGGACCACATCTGGTCACTGGATGCCACAAATGGAGCGACGCTCTGGCAGCAGAAGGCGCTGCATGCCCGTCAGCTCTCCGCGCCTGCGATTTTCGATGACTACCTGGTAGTGGGTGATCTGGAAGGTTATCTGCACTGGTTCGCCAAAGACGATGGGCGCATGTTGGCCAGAGTCAGGCCGGGCCGGGACGGTATTCATGCCAAGCCTTTGGTGGCAGACGGGGTGCTTTATGTGCTTGACAAAAATGGTCGGCTGACGGCCTTGCAAGCCAAACCCATCGAAGCTGAATCCGGCGAATCTGAATAACGCGGATGCTTCCTGTCATTGCCTTGGTCGGCCGCCCGAATGTGGGCAAGTCGACCCTCTTCAATCGTCTCACTCGCAGTCGTGATGCCTTGGTGGCGGATCAACCGGGGCTGACCCGGGATCGTAATTATGGCACCGGTAAGATGGGTGACAGTCCCTATCTGCTGGTCGACACCGGGGGTATCAGCGTAGATCCCGATGGTATCGACCTGCTCATGGAGCAGCAGGTCAGGCAAGCCATTGGTGAAGCTGACCATATCCTGTTTCTGCTGGATGCCAGACAGGGTTGTACTGCCGGCGATATGATCATTGCCGAGCAGTTGAGGCGCACCGGTACGCCGGTCACGCTGGTGCCCAACAAAAGTGAAGGCCTGGATGCTGAGGTTGCCGCGACGGATTTCTATAACTTGGGCCTGGGTGATCCGGTATCTATTGCAGCCGTGCATGGACAGGGCGTCAATTCCCTGATCAATCAGGTGCTCGCGACCCTGCCGCAAGCTGAAACACCCCCTGAAGAGGAAGCTCAAGGGACCTTGGTGGCTGTCGTGGGCCGCCCCAACGTGGGCAAGTCCACGCTGGTCAACCGTCTGTTGGGCGAAGAGCGGGTGGTGGCCTTCGATCAACCCGGCACCACCCGGGACAGTATCTTCATACCCATCGAACGAGACGCGAAACATTACACCCTGATCGATACTGCAGGCGTCAGACGCCGGGCGCGGATTAAAGAGGTCATCGAGAAATTCAGCATCATTAAAACCCTGCAGGCCATTGAGCAGGCCAATGTGGTGTTGCTGGTGCTGGATGCCCAGCAGGGGGTTGGGGAGCAGGACGCCAATCTGGCTGGCCATATCCTTGAATCTGGGCGCGCCCTGGTGCTGGTGGTCAATAAATGGGATGGTCTGTCGCAGGATCAGCGGGAACAGATGCGTGAAGAGATCGAACGTAAGCTGCCGTTTCTCAGCTTCGCCCGACTGCACTTCATCTCGGCTCTGCATGGCTCCGGGGTAGGGGATCTTTATGCCATGGTGGATAAGGCCTATGCCAACGCCATACGCGACCTGTCGACCCCGGAACTGACCCGCCTGCTGGAGCTGCTGGTGCAGGAACATCAGCCGCCCCTGGTGCATGGCAGGCGCATCAAGCTGCGTTATGCCCACCAGGGGGGGAAGAACCCTCCGATCATTGTGATCCATGGCAATCAGACCGAGAAGGTCCCTGAGCCCTACAAGCGGTTTCTGATAAGCCGCTTCCGCAAGGCGCTGAATTTAAAGGGCACGCCCATCAGGCTGGAGTTCCGTTCCGGTAAAAACCCCTTCGAGGGCAAGAGGAACAAGTTAACCAGCCGGCAGATTCAGAAGCGACAAAGGTTGAAGAAGTTTGTCAGCCGCAAAGGCTGAAGCATGCAACAAAAGCCCAGCTATGCAGAAAAACTATCGGCAATGATCCAGCAGACAGGGCTGGAGCGACTGCCGGAAGAACAGCGGCAGTTCATCATCGAACAGGCAGCCCGCTTCCGCTTTACGCAACAGGAACTGCGCCAGCTGGGAGATATGGCCCTCGACCTGAACATGTGGGGTGAGGCGTCCATTCAGGTGGTCTGGCCCGCAATCCAGCATGAAAACCGGTCCCACAAACAACATCGTCAGCAGCTTCTGGGGACGATCAAGGCCCATTGGCAGGCACTCAGGGAGAAACCCAACGAGTACCCTGCAACGTTCATTGAAACGACCTATCAGGCGGAACGGATTAAACGCATCGCGGTGGACAAGCCTCAGCTCGGGCTGGGTTCCTGCCCGGTGGCCTCGCCACGCACCCGCTGCTGCAATCTGTTGACCCTGGATGCGGTCGAGAACTGTGGTTTCGACTGCAGCTACTGCAGTATCCAATCCTTCTATCATGGAGATGAAGTCCGCTTCGACAGTCAGTTTGCCGAAAAGCTGCAGCGGCTGGAGATCGATCCGAATAAGACCTACCACATCGGCACCGGCCAGTCCTCTGACTCTTTGATGTGGGGCAACCAGGGCGGTATCCTGGATGCCTTGGTGGCGTTCGCAGAACGGCATCCCAATGTCCTCCTGGAATTGAAGACCAAATCGAAAAACATCAGTTATCTGCTGAAAAACAGGATTCCCGCCAATATCCTATGTACCTGGTCATTGAATACGCCCACCCTGATCAGCAACGAGGAGCATTTGAGTGCGTCACTGGAACAGCGGCTGGATGCAGCGCACCGCCTGGCGGATAAAGGTGTATTGGTGGGTTTTCATTTCCACCCGATGATCCACTATGACCATTGGCGGGAGGATTACGCCGAGGTCTTCAGCCGCCTTACCGAGCAGTTCACGCCAAATGAGGTGGTGCTGGTCTCTTTGGGTACCCTCACCTACATTAAGCCGGTGATCAAAAAGCTACGTTCACGCGCCGGTTTCAAGAGCAAAATCCTGCAAATGCCGATGGTGGAGAGCGACGGTAAACTCTCCTACCCGGATCAGATCAAGCGGGATATGTTTAGCTTTGCCTATCAGTCCCTGGCGCCGTGGCATGACCGGGTGTTTTTTTATCTGTGTATGGAGAACCAGCGCCTGTGGCAGCCGGTGTTTGGTTATGAGTATGCAACCAACGATGAATTTGAGCAGGCGATGAAGGCCAGTTACCAGCACAAGATCGAACAGCGCAGGGCAATGATCGATGGATGATCGTCAGTTTGCGATTGGTCTGACTTTTGTCCTGTATCTGGCTGCCATGCTGGGGATTGGCGTTGTTGCCTGGCGGCGCACCCGCAATCTGTCTGATTTCGTGCTCGGCGGGCGTCGTCTCGGCAGCTGGGTGACGGCCCTCAGCGCCAGCGCCTCTGACATGAGTGGCTGGTTACTGTTGGGGTTGCCGGGCTACGCCTATCTCTCCGGCATGGAGTCGGTCTGGCTGGCGACCGGACTGCTGATCGGCACCTGGCTCAACTGGCGCATCGTTGCCACCAGGCTGAGGGATTACTCTGAACGGGCCGGCAATGCCCTGACGGTGCCGGAATACCTCTCCAACCGCTTCGAAGATCATAGCGGCTTGATCCGCATGGTCTCCGCGCTGTTTATCCTGCTGTTCTTTCTGTTTTACACCAGCTCAGGCCTGGTGGCCGGCGGCAAGTTGTTTGAATCCGTGTTCGGCCTGCCCTATGTCTGGGCGGTTACCGCGGGCACCCTGACCATCATCCTCTATACCGCATTCGGTGGATTCCTCGCAGTCTCTTGGACCGACCTGGTGCAAGGCCTGTTGATGGCCGCGGCGCTGGTGGCTATCCCGCTGATGCTGGTGTTTGAATCCGAGACTGCCAACCAGGTCGCTGAGCTGGGTCGCAACAACGTCCATCTATTGAATCCGTTCACCGATAAAAATGGCGAGGCGCTGGGCTGGATAGCAATAGTCTCTCTGCTGGCCTGGGGTTTGGGTTATTTCGGCCAGCCGCATATCCTGGCGCGCTTCAAAGCGGTAGAGTCGGTTGAGTTGATCCCCCGGGCGCGCCGCATCGCGGTAACCTGGGTGGCCATCACCCTTACGGCAGCCTGCCTGGTGGGAATGATCGGTACCAGCAGTTTCGAGACACCTCTGGCTGATGCGGAAAAGGTCTTTATCCAGCTGGTCAATCTGATGTTTCATCCGCTGATAGCCGGCATCTGTCTGGCGGCGATACTCGCAGCGATCATGAGTACAGCTGACTCGCAGCTTCTGGTTGCCTCCAGCGCCTTTACCGGCGATCTCTACAAGACGCTTTTCAGACACAATGCCAGTGACCGGGAATTGATAATCGTGGGCCGGCTTGCGGTGCTGGTTATTGCCCTGGCAGCCTTTGTCCTGGCCCTGAATCCGCAGAGCCGGGTGCTGGACCTGGTGGCCTATGCCTGGGCCGGCTTCGGCGCCGCCTTCGGCCCGGCCATTATCCTCTCACTCTATTGGCCAGCCATGACCCGGCTCGGCGCACTCAGCGGCATCCTTGCCGGTGGCGTCACCGTGGTCATCTGGAAGCAGCTGGAGGGTGGCATCTTCGAACTCTACGAGATCGTGCCGGGCATCCTTGCCTCAGTTGCTGCGATTCTGTTGGTCAGCCTGGCAGGCAGATCCAGAAATACCTGATGCAGACTCCCAACAACCAGGTCTGAAGATTTCCGTCAGTCATCATCCTCTTCATCATGCTCGCGTTTATGTCTGCGATCCAGGTTGTAGACCTGCAAATCCTCCGCGGCAATGATCCGTCCCTCATAGCCCTGGGCGCGAATCAGCCTCTTGACTTCATCCAGCCGGGGTTCGGTGATCGGCGTGATATGCGATAACACCAGTTTCTCCGGTTCGGCGGCTGCAGCGACTTCTCCAATCCGGGTTGGTGTGGTGTGCAGTGCAAAGAATACCCCGTCGTTAGGGCCAGCCGGGAGATCGTCCATGATCGCCGTGTCATAGATGAGCAAGTCGGCATCCTCTGCCAGATCAATCATATTGTCGGTTTTGGAACTGGTATCGCCGGAGTAGACGATGCTCTTGCCCTGGTACTCGATGCGAAATGCCAGGGAGGGCACCGGCCCATGGATGACTCCCAGGGTTTGAATCAACAAGCCGTCCTCATCCAGGATAGTGCGTGTGGGCAGGCTGACATCAGGTGAAAAATCCTCGATGGTATAGTCGAATTCGCCCCCGCTGATGGCAGTGGCAAAGATATTCAGATAACGCTCGAGGCCGAATTCCTTATGGTAGTGACCGTCTACATATTCGGTCGAGGCGGGGTATTGGAGTATCTCGGTGCCGGGAAAGGTCGCGGCATTGACACCCGGGCCAAAGATGCGAATCGGTGCGGTGCGAAAGGTGCCGGCGCCGCGATTGTGGAAGTAGACGGTTTTTATCACCGATGACAGATCGCCGGTGTGATCGATATGCAAGTGGCTCAATAACACGATATCCAGGTCTTTGACATTGGTGCCGCTGGCAGCCAGCCGTTGAAAACCACCGCCACCTATATCCATCAGGATACGCGGTTGACCCTCGACAAAGATCAGGTAGCCCGCACTCGCTCGGCCACTGGGTGTGGCGACCGGCCCGCCGGAGCCCAGGACCATGACAGAGAGACTGCCTGCGACCTTGTCTACGGCCAATTGAGTGCGTTTGTGCTCTGCTGTTGCTGAAAAGGTGGAAAGAAAAAATAGGCTGATGCATGCGCCAAGGCTCAGCGCGATCCTGTATGCGGGTCTCATGGGGGACTCCTCCTTTGTAGTCATTGGTTTTTTTGTTTACGGCTGATGAGGCCATCGAGATGCAGCATTCGCCTCTTAACCGAGTATAGGGGCCGAACAGGATCAATAATCCCAGTGAAAAGAGAGGACATTGCTGAAAGTTCAGAAACTGTCGGAGGGTTTTTTCAACTGTTCATTGGCTAATCCCACCAAAATCGAAAGTAAATAACAGCGGGGATTTAACGTACCTTAGCTGTCGTAAATCTAATGTGATTTTTAAGCTGCGTCATTGCCCGACAATTCAAGCGGATCAGGCAAAAAACTTAGAATATTATTGGAGGAAAACTCATGAAACTATCAACAGTGACAGGTACCATTGGCGGTCTGGCTCTTTTAATCCTGGCTTCCACGGTTAATGCGGCCTGGACCTTGAATAACGAAGCATCGCGTTTGAGCTTTGTTTCGATCAAGAAGGATCAGGTCGCTGAAGTCCACAAGTTCAGCCATCTGTCCGGCACCATCGCCGATGATGGTTCCGTCGATATCACCATCCAGCTCGCCAGTGTCGACACGGCGATTCCGATTCGTGACGAGCGCATGCGCAGCATGCTTTTCAAGACCGACCTGTTCCCCCAGGCGAAGGTGTCCGGCAAGGTGGATCTGGCCAAATACAAGTCACTTGAGACGGGTCGGCTGCAACGGGACGAAATCGAAATCAGCCTTTCCATGCATGACCAAAGCAAGACTCTGAAGGCTGAGGTTGCTGTAGTGACACTGGATGGCGGGCGCATGATGGTAACTACAATCAGTCCGCTGATTATCAATGCCGCTGATTTCGACCTCGCTCAAGGAGTATTGGAACTGACCAAGATCGCCGAGTTACCGGTGATCAGCGAGGCAGTTCCTGTGACCTTGAGCCTGGTCTTCGATTCCGCAAAATAACTCATTGCAACGCATGGAAGGCTGGTCGATACAGTCTTCCATGCGGCAGATGCCATACTCGAATCAATAGACTTTTCTTCCGGCCTGGCCTGCGGTTGTTTTCATCGGCAATGCAGACCCTGGTCTTGGTTGCAACCCGGTTCCAGGTCAGATTGACCTTTTACTCGGTCAAAACCCTATTCAGTTAAAGTAATTTTACCTAATCAACTCTGCGTTCACTCCAATATCAATCAGCCGATGTTTCGCGCTAGTTTCCTGTATTGCGAATGGGAATTGATTTCTTTACCACAATTGGAAGGGGGGATTGCTTTTCTAACTTAAATCTTATCCTGTTGACAGCGGTCTTATGCATAACGCATGAGCCTGGTTGTTTTCCGGGCAAGATCAGATACGAGCGACAATGGAGTTTCCTCATAGGAACGGCGAATCTTTGAATCTTTGAGAAATAACGCACACTGCTTTCCAAGCATACTCGATAGCATGTGCAGGAATGCGCGGTATCCCCTGGGATGCTGCTCATAAAGTGACACAGAATATTCGGCTGCTAAGTAAGAGTTTTGTGCCACATATAGAGCCTGGTGTCATCTGGTATTTAATCCACTTGTTGGATTTAATGCCGGAGCCATACAGGCATCAATAACAATACAAAGATTAGGAGGAGCAGAGATGAATTCCTTTAGGAAGTCTCTTTATTGGCCTGTCAGTACTGTTTCCAGTATTGCCATGATGTCGGTGTTGTCCGTTGCGCAAGCGGCGAGTATCGACAGTTGGAATCGCGATAACGTAGTTACCGACCTGCCACCCCATGTCCCCGGTGTTACTTACGATAGTAAGCTCTACACCGACAATACCAAGCTGCTAAGCAATGGCACGGTTATCTGGAAGGA
This sequence comes from uncultured Gammaproteobacteria bacterium, assembly GCA_963797085.1. Lineage (GTDB taxonomy): Bacteria > Pseudomonadota > Gammaproteobacteria > Chromatiales > Chromatiaceae > JASJBU01. Next base: position 133,880 of record CAWCOA010000004.1, on the reverse strand, counting down.
AGGATCAGTGGTCACACCGGGCGCCCAGGTGCTTACTGATTCCCCGGAGGGATCCGGCAGCAACTGCATCATCACCACCGGCACCAATCGAGCTGATCCCGACAGCGGTTTGAAAACCTGCACCGATGAGTTTCAATCCGCGAAGCGGGTGAAACTGGAGGCCCGCGAACCCGGCACACCACTGGACATGGTATTCGACGCCAGCGATATGGATGGTGAGCCTCGCACCTATCGGGTGTTCAAGAAATATATCAATGCCATCGGCCAGCGCATGGATGGCTTCGTGGTGGAACTGGGTTTTGGCACCGGCGCTGATTTCCAAGCTTCAGCCGATGGCGATGGTCTGAAGTTCGCCATGCGGCAGCGCGGCGGCAATACCAACATCCGTGACTTCGATCCACTGCCCTATTTCAGTATCCCGCCAGGTGATTCAGATCTGGGTTCATTGATGTCCGCCGGCCTGTTCGGTGATGCAGATGCCAACCAGAATCGCAGCATCGATGGTTATTTCGGTCTGCCTGCTGGCGTCGTACCTTGGACAGATCCCACTTGCGATGCAGATCCATCAGGCACAGGGCGCGCCTACTACGACCTCGTGGTGCAGGATGAAGATACTATCGAGACGGTCGGCAATGTGCAGGGCCTGCACTACTGCCTGTTCGGCAACATGCTGCCCCAGGGTGAACTGCCCCTCGGTCTCTTCTGGGATGGTGACGGTGATCCTGTAACCGATGCCGATACCATTGCAGACTGGGACGGCTCCGGTGACAGTCCAGCCTGTGGCGGCACGCCTTGTTGGGAGACCTATGTGGTGATCGATGAAGATCCCAACAGCGCCACCTATGGCGATCCAGTACTGGATGCAACCGGCAACTTCACCCGTCCGGCCAATCCGCCGGTAGCCGTGCCTCAGCACGTCATTGACTTCTGGGTCGCTAATCCAGAGCCCGCAGTCATCGATCTGACAAACCCTGTCCAGTTCTATTTCATCACCGAGCTGGATGACATGGGCCTGACCAACAACAATTACAACATTGCTGTTGAGTCGGTGAATACCTGGCCGACCTACGATCCTGCAAGAGGATCTGCAACCTTCACCATGCGTACCACCAATGTCGGTGAGGGTGTGGCTTTCGATGCGCCATGGCTGGCTGCGCTGCCAGCAGAACTCGAAGCAGATCCTTTGCCTTCCGATGTATCCATTGCGCTTGCCGTTGCCGGTACAGTGGAGGCAGGTAGCGAGGTGCCGATTGATGTTTCCGTCACTACGGCGGCAAATCAGGAGGCCGCGTCAGGCCATCTAGTCGGTGAAGCGGTTGACCCGGACAGCGGTAAGGCTGTGGCCTCTTTCTATGGAGAGTTCAGCGATCTGGCGGCAGGCGCATCACAGGCCTTTACCTTCAACTGGCTGGTTGCCGATCCAACCGGTCTGCCGGCATCGGTTGTGTGGACCGTTACGGCTCATGTGGATGGCGGGGACCCGGAGATGGGTGACAATACGGCCACGGCCGAAGTGCAGATCAGTCCTGCACCGACACCAGTCGATGTATCCATCGATCAATTCGAGGTGCCGCGCAATGTCAAGAGTGGCGAGTCTGAGGAGATCAAGGTGACGGTGTTCGTCAGTGAAGATTCGACCGAGGCCGCAACCGGTTCAGTGACGGTCACCGCGAATGGTGAGGTGGTGTTTACTCAGGACTTCAGCAACCTGACTGCTGGCGACAATCTCGAGTATACCTTCGACTGGGAAGCACCAGTGGTGACCCGGGCAGAGACGGTGAATTGGCTGGCAACTGTCGATGCGGCAGGGGACAGTGATCCCACCAACAATTCAGCAACTGCTACCACCAGAGTGGTTCCACGACGTAGATAATCCATTGTGATCTGCTGATCGGGGGCCGTGTTAACTTCCGTACTGAGATTTAAGAGCTTGCCTGTTAGGGTTGTTCCCTCGAGCAAACTACCATTGACCGTCTGGTTCCTGGCGATCTATCTGTTGACTCTGTCGAAGAACAACATTGCAGCACTGGAATTGATGCGCTCGTTGGATGTTTCTTACAAAACAGCCTGGCTGGTTAAGCGGAAGTTGATGCGGGTGATGAGTGAGCGCGAATCGGAACGGGTGCAGAAGGAACCTGTTGAAGTGGATGACGCCTACTTGGGCGGTGCGCGTAGCGGCAAACGGGGCCGGGGCGTCGCCGGCAAGGTACCGATGGTCATTGGGGTAGAGACCCATGTTGATGAAGAGGCAGGCGAGGCGCATCCCTGGTTTGTGCGTTTAGATCCCCTGCCAGGCTTCCAGAAAAAAGCCCTGGTGGAATGGGCCGAAAAAGCATTGAGTCCAGAAATGTCTATTGGTCTCTGATGGGCTGGCCTGTTTTGTGGCGGCGGGCGAACTGGTGAATCATCATGAACAAGTAGTCGTGGGTGAGCCAAAGAGTTCAGAATTGGCGTGCTTCCAGTGGGTCAACACCTTGCTCGGTAATCTGAAAAGCGCCATCCAGGGGACTTATCATGGTTTCAAGTTCCACAAATATGCCCAACGCTATCTTGGTGACGTTCAATACCGCTTCAATCGGTGATTTGATCTGCCATCCATGGTGCCACGATTACTGTACGCTTGTGTACAAACATCACCTCGAAATGAGAGACAATTGAGTTTAGCTGAGGCATGTAAATCACCTTGTTATTTACCTACGGCTGACCAGGCCATAGAGATGCTGCACGCATCCTGACTAAGCGAACATAGAAAAAAGCGGAGACCGGATTAAATCGGTCTCCGCCTTTTCAGCGACTGGCGATATTGCGAATCAGTCTTGTCTAGTGATGCTCCTCCTCGTGACCACCTTTACGACGCCTTCTCTCTTGACTACCTGGTCGTGGCGGTTGCCGTATTGTTGTCGAGGTTGGTATCACCCGTCTGCAGTGACCTCGGCGACCCAAGTGATCACGGTCGGATACTGGGCGCCATCCAGTCGAATTCGATCTCCGTTTCGGCATTGACCGCGAGATCGGTGAATTCGTCGCTGAAGCTAGCGACCAGTTACCCGTCGCTGTCGGTACCGATCACGCTGACCGTGCCGCTCGCGGCGTCTGGACCATAGTTCCTGATCGTGACCTCAACCTCCCCTCTCTCATTGACTGTGACGCGACGGTCGACATCCAGCTCCTTGATCGCCACATCAACGTCGGCTGCACGCATCGAGGAATGTTTCCAGTGGTGGAGCCGGATTGTCTACCCATGCCGGGGTTTCGTTGCCGTAGTCGTCTGGCTCAACCCCCGCAGCGTCCACCGAAACCGCGGTCATACGAATCGTGAAGGTGGGGTTGGCGACGGCATTGTAGTTACGACCCAGATAGACAAAGTAGTCGATATTGAGACCAGCCAGATCGTCCATCACGCCGGTTTCGTACAACGGACCGGGAGGGAAACCGGTATCCGGGTAGAGATCAAAGTCAGGCTCCTCCTGTAATGGAGACAGGGCCCATTCCGCCAGCAGCGCAGGATCAACCGGTGCGAAAGCGTCTTCCGGCGTAACCACACCATCAACTACAGAGCCGTCGATGCCCCAGCGATACTGTACACCGTCCCACCATGCGATCAGACCGCCTTCGGTCGCAGGATCGCCGTCATCGTCTTCGTAGATACCCCACGGCAGGATGCCGACGTCGCCGTTTGCGAGCACGCCCCAGTACATCAGGTAACCGAATGGGTTGGGAAAGGGTACGTCATCGACCGTCGTGGCGCCGGCCTCGGTAGCCTGCGTTTGCGATGATATCGAAGTAGTTGGGTGTGGTGGCACCGACATAACCAGGCAGGGGGGATGCGCCATCGACGCGGCTGTCCCAGTAGACCAGACATCGCTGGCTTCATAGCCGCTGTCGAGCAGGCCCAGTGTCTGGGTTGCAGGTGGGTAGACGCCGGCGGGGTGTTTGTCCCAGAACCCACCGGGAGCCGATGCCGGCCATCGCTTGTCATCGACGAAGGAATACATCGCCGGAGAGAAGGTTCCGTATTCCTCTTCCAGCCAGATTTCCTGCGGCAGGAGCTGACCATCTGTGTCGGTAACGCGGTAGAGCACGGGTTATTCTCGCCTTCGCCCTGGTCGGAGCATATCGAGGAACTTATCCGGCATGCAGGGGCGCAACTCAAAACCCAGCACCTTGTCCACTTCGAGACCGGTGCCCGCGGCATCCATCGATAGGCGCGAAGTCGTTGCCGACGCCATGCCGAGTGCCATGCGAAAGCCGGCGATACGCACACCGTCACGCTGTTCGTTCGCTGTATCCATCGCGGTGGTATTGTGCCATTTCTGCAATGCGCGGTAGATACGGCCGGATTCCTCGACGCCGTCAAACGTCGGCAGGGTATCGTAGTTGGTATAGGTCAAGTCGGCGCGCTTCGACGTTATAGACCAGGTCGATGGGTACGTTCGGTATCAACACGTTCATCTTGAAGCGCTTGGACTCACCCTGCGGGTTGCTACAGGTCTTCTCGATCTCACCCAGGTCGGGATCTATAATCACGTCGCCGGCGGACATGATACAGTTGCGCGATTTGAAGCCGTCGATATCGGAATAGGACATGATGCCCGGGAACGAGCCGCTGCCGTTGTCGAGTTCCCAGTGGATCATCGCGACGGCCGTCATCCGGAATCTCATTCGGAGGCGTATCGGTTACCGTTGGATCCCACCAGGCATTCGCAGTCGCCGCATCCGGGAAGATGTAGACCACATCGTAATCACCCCCTTTCTCATCGGGGTCCGAGCGATCGGGGTGGAAACCAGCCGCGAATGTTGACCGGATTCAGCGCGAAGGTATCGGGGTTATTAACCAACCAGTTTTCCATCGTATTGACAGCTAGGTCGGTAGATTTCAGCGGGTAGCCCTGCTTGATCCGTTTCGCGTCTCTTCAGTAATTGCTGCATTGGTTGATAAAGCGGCAAATACAATCGCGCCAGTCATAGCAGCCGTCAGCGGCTTAGTATAAGTTCTTAATTTCATCACAGTAGTGACTCCTCCTAATTGAGTTTGGTTAGGTCGCTCTAGAATATTTCTTGTTGTTTTCCAGACGACCGCATCTAGATTGTTTTTCTGTTTAAGAAATGTACCTCCGTATTGTTAAAAGAAATGAGAATGATTGAGTATATTAGTTCCCATTCAGTAGAGGCAATGATAAAATTCTTAAGATATTCTTAAGCTTATAAGGAGATACGACTAATTATTTGGATACTTTCTGAATCCATAAGATTTAATGCGTGAGGAGATTTATAAAGATATACGACTTAATTATTGGCTTTTCCCCAATCAAAAATGAGGTTGTGCCAAAAAAATCGTCTCTGGTTCACTAGTGTCCAGGTAAATTATTGAATAGATCTAGTTGGTTAGGCACATCGAATTCTCCGTTTATGGATTCTTCTCCAGTAACCAACTGAAGTAGAGGGTTTTCTCGAATAGGGTTAGGCTCAGAATCTGTAAAAATTTGTAAAATCCACCTTGATAGCGAGGCGTTTCTTGATGATAGCCACGAGAACATAGGCTGAGATGGCAATCCAGATCTGGCTTTTAACCGCGTTCTCGGAGGTCCCGAAGAGCATCAAAAGGGACGGTAACCGCCACCACCAGTGTGAACAAGCGGCGCAACTATCGTAAAGATGACTAGTGCTCCATAGTTGCCTTGGGAGTTCTAAACCCAACCAGCTCGGTCTCTAGTTGAAATCACGGAGACAGGCTTCAGGCCTGTCTCCTGTGATTATCGGTATGATTCCTGCATCGTATCAGTAATGCCGAATCTCAACCCTTGATGCAGATCAGCGGCTTCAGCTTGGCGACCTTGATTGCCAGCCCGGCCTGCTGGCTGGCCTCCACCACCGCTGAGACATCCTTGTAGGCGCCGGGCGCCTCTTCAGCGACGCCGCGCAGGGAGGGACTGCGGATAGTGATGTGATGCTGCGCCAGGTCCTCGATCACCTGGTGGCCATGCCACTGCTTACTGGCTGCGCGCCGGCTCATGGCGCGTCCCGCACCGTGGCAGGCGGAGCTGAAGGAGTGCGCCTCGGCCTCTTTGGTGCCGCAGAGGATATAGGAAGCGGTGCCCATGGAGCCGCCGATCAGCACCGGCTGGCCGACCTTCGCGAAAGCAACGGGAAGGTCGGGATGAGCGGGGCCGAATGCACGGGTGGCTCCCTTGCGATGAACATAGAGTTGTCGGGTCTTGCCATCGACCTTATGGCTGTTCCAGCTTGCAGGTGTTGTGGGAGACATCGTAGAGCAGCTCCAGCTCAGCCTGCGGCAATACCCGTTCAAAGGCCCGGCGCGCCAGGTGGGTGATGATCTGCCGATTGGCCAGGGCGCAATTGATGCCGGCGCGCATCGCCCCGAGATAGCTCCGGCCCACCTTGGAATCGATGGGGGCGCAGGCCAGTTCCCGGTCAGGCAACTGGATGCCGTGCTGCCCGGCGGTCATTACCATCTTTTTGAGAAACTCGGTGCCGATCTGATGGCCCAGTCCCCGTGAACCGCAGTGGATGCTGAGCAGGATATCGCCCCGCTTGAGACCGAAGGCATCCGCCGCTGCAGTGTCGAAGATCTCCACCACCTCCTGCACTTCCAGGTAGTGATTGCCGGAGCCCAGGGTGCCCATCTCGTCCTGCTGGCGTTTCTTGGCGTGATCGGAGACGGCTTGCGGATCGGCGCCGGTCATACAACCGCCCTCTTCGATACGCTGCAGGTCTTCGCGATATCCGTAACCCTGTTTTACCGCCCACTGGGCGCCGCCGCTGAGCATCGCATCCATCTGCCGGGTTTGCAGGCGGATGTCGCCGGTGCTGCCAAGGCCGGCGGGGACCGTCTGGAACAGGCTGTCCGCCAGCCGCTCCCGGTTGGTTTCGATCTCATCCCGGCTGAGCCCGGTATGCAGGGTCCGGACGCCGCAGGAGATGTCGAAGCCGACCCCGCCGGCAGAGACCACGCCGCCCTGATCCGGGTCGAATGCCGCCACTCCACCGATGGGAAAGCCATAGCCCCAATGCGCATCGGGCATGGCATAGGACGCCTTGACGATCCCCGGCAGACTGGCCACATTGGCGGCCTGCTCGAAGACCTTGTCATCCATTTCTTCGATCAGCCGGGCACTGGCATAGATGATGGCAGGGACCCGCATCATGCCGCTGGCTGGGATCTCCCATTCAAATTCATTGCGCTGAATCGGTTTCAACGGCTTTTTGTTGGATTTTTTCGACATCACTGCATCCGTCCCATCTATACGTCCACCACACACTGGGCGATCCAGGTGCCCTCGATATTGTCCACATAGAGTTCGGTATAGGTGGCGCCCTTGGTCTCCACCGCCGGTTTGTGGCGTGACAGCTCGATGGGCTCACCCCAGGCCGTGGCATTCAGTTCATCGCCAGTTATTTTTACCTCAAAGCGGCTGAACAGCATCTTGCGCGTGGCGATCTCGTAGATCAGGGCGTTGAGCCAGTCGGCGAACAACAGTTCCCGGTCCGGTGCTTGGCAATGGATCGGAACAGCTTGCTTGTCCGTCACGGTTGCAGGATTGGTAATCACTGCGGTCAGAGCCAATGCAGCCTGCTCAAAGGCTGTCTCAAGCTTTTCGCCACAGCCCCGGACACCGATATCCGCCTGGTGATGAAAATGCTCCCAATGGCTCATGGGCTTTTTTGACCGGATTCGGCTTCAAGTCTCATCACTAAAATGGCCATGTCGCACTCCCTGCATCAGACTGTGGAATTGATTGGCATCGACCTTGATCAGCTGTTCATGGTCACCCGCCTCGAAATAGACATGGGCCAGACTGGTGAGGGATTCATCCAGCACTGTCTCCACGCCATAGACATCACCCAGGGGTGGCACCGCACCGGGATCGCAATCGACGAACAGCCGTTCGATCTCCTCTTCCGTCGCCAGGCGCAGGTCCCGACCCAGATCATCCCGCAGGCGCTGAAAGTCCACCCACTGACTCGCCGGAATAACCACCAGCAGATAACCTGCATCATCCTTGAGCAGAACGCTCTTGGCAATATGATCATCCGGCACCTGAGCTAGCGCTGCGGTTTCGGCGCTGGAAAAACTCTTCGGGTGCGCCACCAGATCATAGTTGGTATGCACAGCGGTCAGGGTATTGAAGATCGATACAGCAATGCTCATGAGAATCTCCCGATTTTTTTAAAGGGGATAACTTGAAGATAGATCAAGCCGGGGTGATGTACAGAAGCCAGGTGATTTTGCGTAGAATGCGCGACCATGTATTACACATTCGAAGATCTCCGGGATCAATTCGGCGCCGGTCTGCTGAATAGCGCCGAACTCTTTATCGAGCAGGGCATGGTTGCATTACCGGATATCCGGCAGGATGGACGGCTGATTACCTCGTTGTTACAGATGCCTGGCCAACGGCCCTACCGAGTCTATATCCGTATCGACCCAGATCACGGCGATGCGCCGATGATACGCGGTGAGTGCAGCTGCGGCGCAAAGGTCAACTGCGAGCATGTCGCTGCGGTGCTGCTGCGGGCGCTGGGTGAAGAGGAGGGCCTGCAGGGTGAAGCGCAGGATATCCTGTTGCAGGGCAAGGTTCCTGAAAAGGTTTCTCAGGACCGTTATCCCGACGATGTGAAGCAGCGTTTACTCTACCTGCTTTTCCCCGAGCCAGGGGGTGAGACAAGTATCGGTCTGCAGACGATGAGCGCCAGACAGCTCAAGGCGGGCGGCTTCGGCAGTCTGCGGGACTATCAACCTGAATGGGTCTTGCGGGGACGGCCGCCGCGCTTTCTGCTGAGGTCGGATCGTCTCCTGCTGACGGAGCTGGCCAAGCTGGGGACAACCCCATGGAGCAGCATGTGTGAGTTGGAAGCATCGAGCGGCGAGCAGATCTTGCAGCGGGTACTGGAGACGGGGCGTTGTTATCTGGGCAAACTGGACGTTTTGCTGAGACCTGGAAAGAGGCGCAAGACATCTTTTCAATGGGAGGTGGATGAAGCGGGGTTTCAGTTTCCACTGTTTATGTTTGCTCCAGCAACACCTTTCGTCCTGCTGTTGAATGAACTCTGGTATCTCGATCCGGAAAATGGCGAGTGTGGCAGGTTGGAGACCGATTTTCCTCGGCCCCTCCTGGAGGCGCTATTCGCTCAACTGGATGGTATAGCACCGGAAGAAACGCGGCAGCTCAATCAGACATTTTCCAAGCTGGCGCAAAACACCGCGATGCCTGCCTTGCGAGAGTTTCAGCTGACCAGACAGGAGGGGGTGAGCCCAGTGCCCTGCCTGCGTATGGTCAGTCAGTTCGATGAAATGCCTTGGGGTGAGGACTGGCTCGATGAGGCAGAACTGAGTTTCGATTATGCAGGCCGGTCATTCACCGCGAATCAGCCCTCCCAGTGGATCGAGGAGGATCGGTTGGTACGGGTCGAGCGTGACGAGGAGCTGGAGGAGGCCGCCGCCGATCGCTTGCTGGAGTGGGGTTTCTCAACGCTCGATCTATTCGATGCGAATCAAGGTGTCTTCACGCTGGATGGAGAGCCGGAGGGCTGGTTCGATTTCCAGGCCGATCTACTACCCCAGCTACGCCGGAATGGCTGGCGCATCGAGTTCGATAAGAGCTTCCGCTTCCGGCTGCTGGAGGTCGAGAAGTGGTACGGTTCGTTGCAGCCCAAGGGTGAAACTGACTGGTTTCGGGTCGGCCTCGGGGTGGAGGTGGAGGGCGAGCGTATCAATCTGTTGCCGGCTCTGGTGGAGGTGCTGCGGGAGTTTCCGAAGATTCTCAACCGCAAACAGTTGCATGAGCTTGATCCTGAACAGATGTTGATCCTCCCGCTGGAGGATCAGCGCCTGGTGCCGGTACCCCTGGGGCGTATCCGCCTGATCCTGGACACCCTGTTCGAACTCTATCAGGAGGACAGTCTGGACGAGGAGGGTCAACTGGCCCTCAGCCGCATCCAACTGGCTCGCCTGGCTGAGCTGAATGCAGCAGATGAGACGCTGCAGATCACGGGTACAGAGAGCGATGCCCTGCAAGAACTTATCCAGCGTCTGCGGGGTTTGCAACAGCTGCCGGAGGTGGATCCCCCCCAGGGCCTGCAGACCAGCCTACGGGACTACCAGCAACAGGGCCTCGCCTGGTTGCAGTTTCTCCGTGAGAATGAGCTTGGCGGGGTGCTGGCGGACGACATGGGTCTGGGTAAGACGATCCAGACCCTGGCCCACCTGCTGCTGGAGAAGGAGCAGGGACGCTTGGACCGACCCTCACTGGTGGTGGCCCCCACCAGCCTGCTGGTCAACTGGCGGCGCGAGGCCCGGCAGTTCACGCCAGATCTCAAAGTGATCATCCTGCATGGACCGAAGCGCCGCAAACGCTTCAAGGAGATCCCGGATAACGATCTGGTGCTCACCAGTTATCCGCTGCTGGCCAGGGATCGGGAGTTGCTGCTGAAACAGCAGTTCCACCTGCTGATCCTGGATGAGGCGCAGAATATCAAGAATCCCAAGACCCAGGCCAGCCGGGTGGTGCGAGCGCTGAATGCCCGGCACCGGCTCTGTCTCACCGGTACACCCCTGGAGAATCACCTGGGGGAACTCTGGTCTCAGTTCGATTTTCTGCTGCCGGGACTGTTGGGCAATGAAAAGCAGTTCCGCCGGACTCTGCGCAACCCCATCGAAAAACAGGGGGACGAGGCAGCCTCCGAGCGGTTGGCGCTACGCCTGCGGCCCTTCATGTTGCGGCGCACCAAGCAGGAAGTAGTGCGGGAGCTGCCGCCGAAGACCGAGATCCTGCGTGCGGTGGAGCTTGAGGGTGCGCAACGGGAACTCTATGAGACCATCCGTCTGGCCATGCATAAGCAGGTGCGCGAGGCAGTGGCCGAAAAAGGCTGGGGTCGGAGTCATATCATGGTGCTGGATGCCTTGCTGAAACTGCGCCAGGTCTGCTGCGATCCACGCCTGGTGAAGCTGGAAGATGCCCGCAAGGTGCAGCGCTCCGCCAAGCTGGAGCTGCTGATGGAGATGCTGCCGGAGATGATCGAAGAGGGGCGGCGGGTGCTGTTGTTCTCCCAGTTCACCGGCATGTTGAGTCTGATCGAATCAGCGGTTAAGCAGGCCGGTATTGGCTACGTGAAACTCACCGGCCAGACCCGCGACCGGGCCAAACCGGTGGACCGTTTCCAGGCCGGCAAAGTACCGCTGTTTCTGATCAGCCTCAAGGCCGGTGGCACCGGGCTCAATCTGACCGCCGCGGACACGGTGATCCATTATGATCCCTGGTGGAACCCGGCGGTGGAGCGCCAGGCCACTGACCGGGCCCACCGCATTGGGCAGGGCAATCCGGTCTTTGTCTACAAACTCATCAGTGAGGGTACCGTGGAAGAGAAGATCCAGGTGATGCAGGCGCAAAAGCAGGCTCTGGCCGACAGTCTGTTCAAAAAGGCTGGATCAACCGGTACCGGCTGGTCCGAGAAGGAACTCGAGTTGCTGTTCGGGCCGCTGGAATGAAGCAGCAGGGGATCGACAAGGGCATCCAGCAGACGGTGGACCGGCTGCTGTTGGAGCAGGGCGCCTACTCACCGCTGGAGTTGCTGATGGCTGAGGGTCGCCTGCTGTTTGCCGACTACGAGGCCTGGCGGGCCGGGCAATACCGCTTCCTGGATGAACGGCTGTTCGGTGACCCCGGGCAGAGTAACGACCTGCTGCAGCAGGCAGCGACCTATGCCGAGGCCCTGAAGCTGGAGGCAGAATCCACCGTTTACAAGCAATGGGGTGGCGGAGGAGAGACGCTGCCCTTCAGCCCGCAGTCCGGTTTCGACCGCTTGTTTCATACCGCCTACCGCAAACCCGTTGACATCCCGCAGATGGATCTGTTCATGGATGCTACCGGCACCACGCTGGTCAATGGTATTCAGGGCGCATTGATCGGGCGGGATTTTAGCGAGGCCAGACGGCAGCTCGATTTGCTGTTCGATGCCGATCCGGGCAACAGTCGGCTCGGCAGTCTGGAACTGCTGGTAGAGGCGAGCGGAAGGCTGGAGCAGACGGTTGTGGATGTAGCCACCGAGCTGCATTATCTGCAGCAGGAACTGCTGCCCCTGGCCGCTGACCTGCTGGGCACAGGCAGCCGGGACTTTCTGGCTCCATTCTGGCGGCGTTTGCTTAAGGCGGTCTGGAATGAAGGTTTCGATCCTGACCGGCCTGAATTGCATGCAAGTTATCTGGCCATCCAGATGGAGGCCTGGGAACTGGCGCAACAGAGCTTGGAGGCGCAGGCGGGTTGGATAGAACAGCCGCTGCTATTGCGCCGCTATGCCCAGGCCTCTAGTCGTTTGCAGCAGGACGACCGGGCGGTCTGCTGTTGGTTTCGACTTTGCTGGCGCTTTCCAGACCAGGCCGGGGCCATAGAACAAGAGGCGGACCCAGGCTGGCGCCGCCGCTGGCAGTGTTTCCTGGACCTGGAGCCGGAACTGCCCAAGCAGGACTTTCCGGCCTGGACATTGCTGGAACAGCCCGGTCTGGCCAAACGGCTGGCAGCTGCTGACTGCCTGGCTGGTGTTGAAATACCGGATGATTTTCAGGTAACTGCCTCACTGGTGGCGGTTGGCGCTGCTGTACTGCCCGCCGCTGATATAATCGAACAGCGAAAACGGCTAAAGGCGTTGAACCCGCTGTTGTTTGCCCATTACCTGAAGCGCTTTGGGCGAGGCGGTGAATGAACTCACAAGTCCTCCACGGCCCCCTTCGATTCTGATGCTTGGGTCAGCGGAAATCTATGAATCTCGGTTGATTGGATGTGCGCCAGCAATTATTGTGTGCTTCATTTAGCTTGGAAGTTGAACCCCTTCCTCCATCTCTGGATTGACAGATGTACAATCGTTCTGAATAGATGCAGGACGCAAGGGAACTGAGCCTGCCAACTAAAATCTCATTACTCCGCCTACTGGCCATACAGGACGATGGGCATTGAACAATCTAATGTGCTACCGATAGAGTGTTATCTTGTCATGACAGAATCCACCATAACGCCCGTATCCCATAAACCGACCGGCAAACCGCTGCTTCCGCCTAGAAAGCAGGAATATACCTATCATTGGGGTCTTATCCTTGGTGTCGCCGTTTTACTGTTGGCGCTGGGGGGCATCGTCGGCTATGGCTATCATTCCTGGTTCCCCTCCACGCCCGAGGAAGGTATGGAAATAGCGGTCACCCAGCCTGAGCCCCAGGTTTTGCTAGGAAATCAGCCAATAAACATGGATGATGAAAGGATTCAACAATCCCTCGATGAGGGATCTGCTACTGAACTCGAGCAAGAACCGCTGCCGGAACAGACCGCTGAGGACATGGATCCCAAACAGGGAACTGAGGGCGTTGTGAAACCGCTGCTCGAGGAAGCGATAATTGTTGATGGGGAATTGTTGCAACCCTATGTAGCAAGCGAACTCGTGGAAATCGATTCACCTGCTGTCGAATCAGCACCACCGAGCGAAGCCGACCTTGTTGAACTAGAAACCACTGAGGAAGTGTCTGCCGAACCGACTTATTATGTCGATCCCGAGCCTGTTGCCGACGTAGAGAACTCGGCAGAGATGCTTGCAGTGCCTGCAGAAGAGGAGCCTGTTCAAACTGAGGACTCAGAGGTAGATGAGATCCAATTGCAGCCCGAGGCGGATAGCCTGGAAACTGCCGAGAGAGCAGTGACAGAAAACACTACATCTGGCCTGTTCCAATTGGCAGAGTTCAAAATTCTTGAACCTGCGGTAAAGCGCTTTCTACTGACTAAAAGCGTGTCAAATAAAGAACCCCAAGGAGAGTTGGCTGATATCAATTTCAATGCGGATGGCTGGGCTGTGATCTGGGCCTACAGTGAAGTCATCGAGTTGAGTGGCAGCCAACTTAATTATGTCTGGCTATATGAGGGCAGTCAGGTTGCCAAAGTGCCGGTTAATGTCAGGGGGATTCGCTGGCGCAGTTATTCGAGCAAGAATGTCAACCAAGATATGACCGGAAACTGGCGGGTTGAACTGCAGGATGGTGAGGGCCGATTGCTGGCTAGTGCGGACTTCCTGTTTTAAAGCTAGACTGTGTCGGCTCGTTCCAGAAGGTGGGGTCGGGCCATGTAAATAGCGGCAAGACCAAGTCATGGTGCCCGCAAGTTCGTCAGATTACGCCCTTATTGGTGTCAGGCAGCGACATCCTTGTTCTTTTCGGCGCTCTCGGACTCGTTCTGCTCCAGCCATTCGCCAATTAACTCGCCGGTATGATCACAGATTGAACAATCGTGGCATGCTGGTGTATCCAGGGCCTGCAGGGGCAGTTGTTGAGCCAGGGTTTGTGCAATCGCCGTTGCCTGCTCGTTGATAACCCTCACGGCCTGTTCACAGCTTCCGGCCTTCAATTCAAACAGTTTTCTGGCCTGAGCGTTCAGGTCGCCCATCAAGTCTTCCATATCCTGGCAGTGTTCGCGATGTTCCATTTCCGTTTGCAGCTTGTGCAGGTCTTCATAGAGGGTCTGTTTTGGACGATCCAGGCAGGAATGGCCGCTGACAAAGTTTCGTTTCCATCTTAGGTGACGCATGAGGGTCTCGTTCCTACAAAAACAGCTAAATCTATATCATGCAATATACTAATTTGTTAATTCGATTACCATGTCTCGTTAGGGATATTATGGGCTGACCCTGGTTTTGTTATCTGTGACTCAAGCTGCCGAGGGGCAGCCGCTATGTGTATTGGCCGCAGGCCATTTCTGAGTGAGGCAAGCTATCGCCATGAAAAGTCAGGCAAAGAGGCTCTGTGTCTTCGCTGGCTCGCTGAATGTGTACACTAGAATCAATACAAACGGGAGATACGATACTCCGGATGTACCGACACCTTCGAACATTGGGTATTGGACTGCTGTTAGGTTTAAGCGGGATATTGATCTATGCGCTGCCAGTCGGTTCTGCATGGGAAGAAGATACGGGTCTCGAGATGCTGTTCAAGTTGCGCGGCCAGCGACCGGCTCCGAGTGATCTGGTGGTCGTTGCCATAAGCGACGATACAGGCCCTCAGCTCGGTCTTGACAATGATATTCCAGCCTGGCCTCGTTCTGTATATGCGCAACTGATCGATACCCTGGATGCAATGGGCGCTGCAGCCATCGTCATGGATATCGACTTCAGAAAAGCACGGACGTCTGACCAGGATGAACAGTTCGCAGCAGCTATGCGGCGTGCCGGAAATGTCATCCTGTTCGGATATCTTGAGCAGGAAATGGTGAGATTGGATGACAGTCAATCATTCGCTCCACCCTCCAACAGTCTGCAAATTGAACGTCTGCGGAAACCCGTCGAGGTTCTTGCCAATTCGGCTGCTGCAATAGCACCCTTCGTTTTGCCAAAGACACCTGTCAAGGTGAGTCGATTTTGGACGTTTCAGGGGGCCAATGAACTGGCGACCTTGCCGGTTGCAGCGCTCGAGCACATTGCGTCGCAGAGCCTACCAGGCTTGCTCTCATTGCTGGGTTCCGTAAAACCGAGTTTGACTGAACGGTTTGCCGTCGCCGACAACCAATCTCCCAACAGTCTTCGAATCAATCGGATTCGACGTCTATTGAGAAGTGATCAACAGCTGTTGGATGCGCTAATCGAAATGTTGGATGTGCATCCTATGCAGATGGACAGTCCGGCAAATTACAAACATTTGAAGGCGCTTCTGGCAATGTACCAGCAGTCGAGTTATCTCTGGCTGAATTTCTATGGGCCACCCCGTAGCATAATTACCGTACCGTTCCAAGATCTGCTCTCCAATGAAGCGGAAAGGCTACCCAGCTTGAAGAATAGAGTTGTTTTCGTGGGTTACGCGGAACAGTATCAACCGAAACAGAAAGATGGCTTTATTACCGTGTTTTCCCAGTTTAGCGGCCTCGATCTGAGTGGTGTGGAGATTGCTGCCACTGCATTCGCGAACTTGTTGGAAACAGAAACGCTAAAACCACTGGAATCTGTAGGCGTAAGTCTAGTGATGCTGTTGTACGGCATATCGATGATGTTTCTTGTCAGGTTGCTCCCGGCAAATATGAATTTACTGGCAGGTTTATCATTCAGCCTGCTCTATTTTATCTTCGTCTACCAACTCTTCGTTCGGGAAGCTATCTGGTTGCCATGGGCTATTCCTTTATTCTTGCTCACACCGTTGGCCTTGTTCGTGGCAATCATTCTGCATTATCGTGAAGCCCGCCTTGAGCGTCATCGTCTTCAGCAGGCCTTTGGGTATTATCTGCCCGGGAGGATTGTCGACAGACTGACTCAAGACACCGCTGATGCCCACGCACATGGTGAGTCAGCGTTTGGCGTCTGCCTTGCAACTGATGCGGAACAATACACCGCCTTGGCTGAGAATATGGATCCGATGGATCTGCAAGCCTATCTGAACCGCTACTATAAAATTCTGTTTGCTCCGGTGCGGGCGCGTGACGGCATGATCTCCGATGTGGTTGGCGATGCCATGCTGGCTATCTGGTCTGCAGCCACTGTCGATACGGATCTGAGCAGGAAGGCCTGCGAAGCAGCCTTAGAAATCAAACGGGCACTCAATGATTCTGCGTCTATTTCTAAAATACCAACGCGCATCGGCCTGCATGCAGGGGAGTTCGTTTTGAGTCATGTCGGAGCTATCGATCATTACGAGTACCGGGCTGTCGGTGATATCGTCAATACCGCATCACGTATCGAAAACCTGAACAAATCGCTGGGCACGACAATTCTGGCGTCACAGGAAACAGTGGTGGGTCTGGTTGGATTCATCACACGTGATTTGGGGATGTTTCGGCTCAAAGGTAAGCACCAACCAGTGAATCTACATGAAATAGTATGTTCAGCTGCTGATCTGACCGATGAACGAAAGAACCTTCTCGAACTATTCGCTGATGCAATTGCCGCCCACCAGAAAGAAGCCTGGCAGGACGCTTATGATAAATTTCGGGTGATCGTTAAAAGCTACCCAAAAGATGGGCCAAGCCAATTCTATCTGTCGCTCTATCACGAACGGCGACCAGACAATCAGATAACGCTAAATTCCCCGCCGCATATGGGGCCGGGTTTCTCACGACAATGATCCGGATATCTGTCGGCTGATGCATTCTAACTGGTCTTTTGAGAATGAAAGACGGTCGGTTTGTTAGCTTGATGATGATATTTATACTTCTCTATATTACCAATAAATAATCGTTTGTCCGCCTCGCAAAGTCGCCTGCAGACTTCACGCCCCATGTTCATTTGGATGATTGTGAACTGTTGAGGAAATGCATCGTAGAGGCCGGTAAACAGGTCGGATGCAATCTCAATGGCACTGGAGTCCTGCAATGCAACAACACTGGCGCTGCGGGGTTTGAACCCCATCAAGGCCATTTCACCAAAACAGTCACCGGGCTTTAAAGAATTCAGTGAGTACTGTTTGTCTTTCCAGTTCCGGATGACTTCGACTTTGCCTTGTTCCAAAACATACATGGAATTAGCCAATTCATCTTCCTTGAAGAAATACTGTCCTTCGTCCACATTGAGAATATTTACATTATCCAGAATGTATTCGAGGGCCAGTTCCTCAACACCTCCAAATATTGGCATCTCCTGCAATAGTAGCAATCTTGATTGCCGCATATTCAGATCTCATTAAATGATTATGATTAATCTGCCAGAACATCAAACCGCTTAAGAAGATTGTAGTTGTTTTTAAAGAAATGTAGCTTAGCGATCAGGCGTATTATAATAATCAGCATATCAGAATAATTAGATACTTTTATGATAGGTCTGTATTACTGATCTCTTGAATCAAATATAAGACAAGGTTTCTATTCAGGTTAAGAACTATCTAGCCCCCCATAAAAACTCTCATCTGGCTACAGAAACCAAATAGAGAGCAGTATTCTGCGCAACTATTTGGTTCTGCAGACGTTATCCTACTTTCTTAAATTATTGGACTGCATCAGTTCAATACCAAATCGACAAGGTGGAACATTTGCACAGGATTCCGCTGTTCCCACGAATAACTTGCACTCGTCCATATCATTCATACCATAACACCAGGTCAATGAACGATTAATAACGGGACTGACAAATTTCTCTTGTTGCCATGAGGTGCAGGGCTCGAGACTTTTACAGGCTTTCGCATCACCAAAATAGGTAACACATTGCCCAAGTTCGTTTTTACCGAGGCAGAATGTCGGGTCGTCAACCTTGATACCAAAAGAGCTTCCTGCAACTACAGTTTTTAATAACAAGGATAATGCCAGTAAAGATACAGACTTCAGTAGTAAGGTTCGAATATTCATACGAGTTCCCATCCATTTTAGTTGAGGTTGGTGGTACTTACCTGAGCAAATCAGACCTTTTAGGGTTGCATCCTGCAGCTTTGATGGATACTGATTTCCACGGTAAGCGTTAGGAAACTATGATCCTTGGGGAGTAAAAAAAATGTTAGATTTTGCGGCTATATTTTGTTAAATAAACACATTTAACCGCATCTATTAAGCGCTTTTGATTGAAATAAAAATCTGCTTACCCTAGGCTGTTAATTAGCATTACCTGGAATATACGAGTAGCACGAACAAAAACAGAGGAGCAATGGGACTGTTCGATGCAGCCCCATACGCACAAAATAATAAATATGGAAAGCCGGTAACTGCTTATCCGGCTGATAGTGAGGAGGTCTGCTGTGCCGGGGAAGTACTGTACACTATCCCGAATACTCCATAATCAAGCCAAGCTTATGTGCCTGGTAGGTTTGAGTTGGGTACTACCATACAATGTTCTTGCCGGTGATTGTCAGTTACCAGTTGCTGAAATCGTTTCATTGCAAGGTGTCGTTGAATCGCAAACAGCGGGATCCCATAACTGGACAACTGTGCACCAGAGCGACAAATTTTGTGCCGGCGACCATCTCAGAGTTCGCGCCAATAGTCGGGCAGGTCTCTTCCTAAATAATGAAACCTTCCTGCGACTGAGCGAACTGTCGAATCTCCGCTTCTCTGGAGCCGCCGTCGAATCCTCCACCTGGCTCGAGCTGATACGCGGTATCGCCCACTTCATGAGTCGTGTAAAGCACTCCTTTGAGATAAGAACGGCCTACGTCAATGCCGGAATCGAAGGTACCGAGTTCACTGTTCGTGTGGACAAAGCCGGCGCACAAGTTTCAGTTATGGAAGGTGCGGTCATTGCGCGTAATGATTTGGGTTCAGTACGCCTTAACGATGGTCAGTCGGCACTGGCAGCTCCTGGACAGGCACCAGTCCTGCAACTTATGGTTCAGCCCCGCGATGCAGTGCAATGGGCGCTCTATTACCCGCCTGTTCTGCATTTTGACAGTGTTCAGAATCAAGGCGCTCTTGGTCTGTCAATGGATGCCTACCAACGTGGTGACCTCGCGCAGGCCTTCTCCGCTGTTACCGGGCTTAACGAGAAGCAGCAGGATGCACGCTTTTATACCTATCGCGCTACGCTGAATCTTTCAGTAGGCCGTATCGGATATGCGCGCGCAGATATCGAACGGTCGCTCAAACTGCAAGCAGAAAATGCAGATGCCCTGGCGTTGAAATCCATCATAGCTACGGTTCAAAATGAAACCGATACAGCGCTCGCTCTGGCGCAACGGGCAATTGCCGAGAATCAGCGTCTGGCAGGACCACGCATTGCGTTGTCCTATGCCCTGCAGGCCCGCTTTGAACTGGAGCAGGCGCGCAATGCAGTCATCATGGCCACTGAACTTGAACCTGACAATGCACTGGCCTGGTCACGCCTGGCAGAACTGCAACTGATGCAGCGGGACCTCGATGCTGCATCTCAGGCTTCACGGCGAGCCTTGGAACTCAATCCCGGTATGGCGCTGACACAAACATCGCGTGGTTTTGCAAGCCTGTTACAACTCGATATCGAAGCCGCAAAAGAGCGCTTCGAGCAGGCCATAGCGCTTGACCAGGCCGCTCCCTTGCCTCGCCTCGGTCTGGGGCTGGCTATCATTCGTGAGGGCAGGTTAGTAGAGGGTCGTCGAGAGATCGAGATCGCGACCAGCCTGGACCCAAGCAACTCGCTCATTCGCAGCTACCTCGGCAAGGCCTATTTCGAAGAAAAACGCGACAAGTTGGCTGCAACAGAGCTTGACTTGGCAATGGAAATGGATGCACGTGACCCAACCCCCTGGTTTTACGATGCAATCCGTAAGCAGACAGATAACAGGCCAGTAGAAGCCTTGCATGAGTTGCAGAGATCGATCGAACTCAATGACAACCGTGCCGTCTATCGCTCGCGACTGTTGCTGGATGAGGATCTTGCCGCACGCAGCGCAAGTCTCGGACGCATCTATGGTGATCTTGGTTTCGAACAACTCGCTTTGGTCGAGGGATGGAAATCAGTTAACACGGACCCGGCGAATTACTCTGGACACCGGCTGTTAGCTGATTCGTACTCATCCCTACCGCGCCATGAAATTGCCCGGGTGAGCGAACTCCTGCAGGCGCAACTCCTTCAGCCGATCAATATCAACCCTCTGCAGCCTCAGATGACAGCAATTAATCTAGGCATACACCAGGGTGCGGGTCCCTCCAACCTGTCTTATAACGAATTCAATCCCCTGTTCACACGCAACCAGGTCGCTTTTCAGGCCGATGGCATTGTCGGCAGCAATGATACTTGGGGTGAGGCGCTGGTCATTTCCGGTATACAGGACAAACTCTCCTACAGCATTGGACAGTTCCATTACGAGACGGATGGCTTCCGGGAAAATAACGACCTGCAACACGATATCTACGACGTCTTTGCCCAACTAAGTCTGTCACCGAAGTCGAATATCCAGTTTGAGCTGAGGTCTCAAGACACCGAGAGTGGCGATATTCAGTTTCGCTTCGACGAATTCTTCCCGGCAGACAGGTACAACACAGAGATCAACTTTGGCAGAATCGGCTATCATTACGCGCCGACACCGAGCTCTGATGTGCTGGTTTCGATTGCTTATCAAGACCGGACTGAAGAGTCCTTCGAGGAACGCTTTGGAACAGTCTTTGGTTTCGACACAAGAGAAGTCACCGATACTGTTGCGGATGCCGATGGTTACACGGTTGAAGCGCAATACCTTTTTGGCGCAGAGCCATGGAACCTGACAGCGGGAGCGGGATACTTCCATCAGAATGCCATGCTGACACGGACAGGGGAGGGCAGCTTCCTCGACTTCCCCAGCTTTCCCCCGATACCGCTGGACCCAGAACAGGTTGATTTGGATGCGAATCATAAGAATGCGTATTTATACAGCACATTTCGCATGTCGCCGAAGATGACCTGGACTCTCGGCGCTAGCTATGATCGCTTCAATGATCAGAATGCCGAGAGCAATCAATTCAACCCCAAGTTTGGTTTAACCCTGGACTTGTCGGAATCGACTAGATTCCGCTTCGCCGCCTTCCGCACGCTGAAGCGGGCCCTGCTTTCCAATCAGACCATAGAGCCCACACAGGTTGCCGGATTCAATCAATTCTTTGATGACCTGAACGGTAGTGATGCCAAGCGTTATGGGATTGCCTTGGACCAAAGAATGTCGAAGGATCTCTACGCAGGTATCGAACTGACCCATCGTGAATTGGATGTGCCCAGATTTCCACCTTCTGAGGGAGAAGAGCAGGACGAAGACTTTCACCGTGCATATGCCTACTGGACGCCGAGTTCCAGGGTTTCCATCAGCGCAGAATATCAATTCGATGACTTTGAGCGCGACGTTCCGAGAAACAGAGAGCTGGGTCCTAATAAACTGACGACACAAACGGTACCAGTACGATTGGGCTACTATGCACCGAATCAACTGTTTTCCGCGCTGAAATTCACCTATGTCAATCAGCATGTCGAGTTTGCAGAGACTACGATCGGAACTGAATTTAGGGTAATTGAAGAAGACGAGGACTTCTTAGTGACCGATTTCGAAATCGGCTATCGTCTACCGAAGCGAACAGGGATCGCCAGCTTTATCGTGAAAAACCTTTTCGACGAACAGTTCAATTTCCAGGATCGTAACTTTCAGGCTACTTCAGACTTTATTGCCAATTCCATCAGCCCCATGTACGTACCGGAGCGAACCATGTTTCTCAAATTGACACTGGCATTGTAGATACCGCCGTTGACGGAGAGCCGAATGCCCACGCCATTGCCATTTAGAATTTCTTTTAGAGAAATGATACTGATCCTACTTAATCGTTAAGTAATCAAGATGCTGAAAACAAGGAGAATAAACATGCCATTAAGAACAACAAATACCGCTGCTAACTTTCTGGGCTGGATCCTGTTGGGTATTATTATGTCCGCGAATCAAGCCTGTGCCGTCGATCTTCGTCAGGTTGTCAAACCGACAGTTGCGCCGGAAAAAAGTAAAATCATCAGGGCGCCACGGGAGAGGTCGATCAGGGTACCTAGTGACACACAGGCAGTCCTGACCCTGGGTGCAGACGGGAAAATTCATATCACCGACATAGCAGGCAAAGAATTTATTCCATGCATTCTCTGTCCGACCAGTTATGCGCATAAACACCCGGAAGATCCGCATTGTGATAATTTACGTAAACGGCTTGCAAAGGACCCCAGAATTGCCGAAACATCTGGTTTCAACATCTGCGGGAATCGTTTGACGATCAACAGTCTCTCAGCGATCACCCTCATGCAAACACATAAGAATCCGGACTGCGCGTTCATCGGAGGTCTTGGCACCACGGTATTGAGTCCCGAGAATACAGCAATGGTTGCGTATCTTCGCCAGATTCTGGCTAGTCTAGGGGTCCCTCCTGAAGAAATAGATGTTGTGTTAAGCGATCCGAAATCACAGTGTCAACATTAGTCTGAGAGGGATTCAGCCTTTATTATTCACCTCAGTTCTACTGCTATACACCATGGCATATTTTGCCTGACTTTCGGTCGGTCGGAGCGCTGAAGTAGTCTCGTTTAATTTTGCTCGTTCATCGACCCCAAAAGCCAGGCGATGTGTGCTCTTTAATTGTTAAGTATTACAGGTGAAAATTAGCGGATTCAACTTCGAAGTGCATAACGGTTTATGCAGCTTGAACTGCTAGGTGATTATGCATCAATTGCGCTGGCGTTTTGAAGCCAAGCGTCTTTCTTGGTCGGTGATTTATTTTGTTGACCACACGCCGAACCTCGCCATGAATTACCTGCTTGAAGTCGGTGTATTTCGGCCAATACTGACGTAATAGACCATTCGTGTTCTTGCTGAGTCCTCGTTCCCACGAATGATAGGCTCGGGCAAAGTATACCGGTGCACCCAGGGCCTTAGTGATTTTCTCATGGAAGGCGAACTCCTTCCCATTGTCGGCCGTAATGGTGTGTACTGCACCTGCATAAGGGCTTTGCAGTGAAATCGTCGCCCCAGTGTCCTTGGCGCTCTTGCCGTTAACACGTTTGCTCACGGTGAACTGTGTAGCGCTCTCTACAATCGTCACCAGCGCACCGCTATGCCCCTTGCCGATGACGGTATCAATTTCCCAATCCCCAACACGACTTTTCTCTTCGACGATGCGGGGCCGGTGTTCAATCCCAACACGGTTCTTGATTCGCCCTCGTGAGGTTTTTCCGTTACAACGATTCTGGTACTTTTTGCCCTGTCTGCGCAGGTGAGTATAAAGATCACCACCCACCCGCTTGTCCTCCCAGATATACAGGTAGATCCGCTCATGACTCAGACTCATGCCGAAAACTTCCTGCAGCCAGCCTGAGACTTGCTCAGGGCTCCATTGCTCGCGTATCTGACGCTCTACCTGCTCAACAACAGAGTGTGTCATCTTTCTCGCCTTGGAGGCAGTTCTACGCCGCTCATCCGTCTTGCTCTGGGCCTGCTTATGGCGGTAACCTCGTAATCCTGTGTTGCGGTTTAACTCTCGTGAGATGGTCGATTGATCCACACCAACAGCATCCGCTATCGCTTGTTGCTTTAAACGACTTATCTTGAGGGCTTCAATTTGGCATCTTTGTTCATAGGTCAGTTGTTTGTAGTTGCTCATCGTCTCATCCCTTGCCGGAGAAAAAGCGGTAAGCCTACGGACAACTGGCCGCTTCTTCTACCCTCTACAAGTTATGCACTTATGAGTTGAATCTGGGGGACCATTTGAAATGAAAACAACAGATATATATTTAAGTGCTCCATCTGAAAACAAAATATCCGTAGGTATAGCGGCATCTTGTAGACCTGGAGAATTTTACGGTTACGAATTAATAATATTTAATAAAGAGAGAACAAATTCAATATCAGCATATGTCAGTAATGGTTTTCCATGTTTAGACTCTGATAAAGATGAAGATAAAATTATCGGAAAGTTAATTCTAATTTCATCTGTCGCTTTGGCCTTGTAGTGGATGGCATCCTACCAGATAAACGGATAGTGGTTCTTCACTGGGTGTTTCTGCCCCTCTTTGAGTGCTGGGATAATCTTGTCGGTGATGCAGTTGATCATCGCACTGGTATCGCTCATGCATAGACATTAGCGACGTGTTATGCGATTGCCTGATAGCTGATACCCAGACCGAACATGGAAAGGATCTTATCCTCAATCTCATCGGTCAAATGATTTGATCTTTGTTGATCAGCTGGGATTCAAAAATTGACTGGCGTTTATCGGTGACTACCGCCTTTGTTATAAAAATTAGAGATTCCCTAGATTGTACTTCTAAGAGGTATCTCATTTTTATCGGATGTGATTATTCAAATTAAAGTTCCGTCTGGTTCTAGTCTCTATTGTCATGTCTCGCATCATTAAAGTAGGTTACCGTCTTAACCGAGTGTCCGGGATAAGTATCAAATCAGTCTTCGGTTATACTGATCGAGATTACCTGCCAGAAACACATAGAGATTTACCGTTACAACTCCAGTCGGTCAACTGAATCAATGCTTACTCAGCCTGCCTTCCTTGCTAGCATGCGGCAAAGTGCCACGCATTAAAAAATTACCAGTAATCAATTAACCATCAGTGTTGGGAAGTCATTAGTGAAATGCTTCGTCTTGATACTTCATGAGAAGGCATTGTGTTTTTCCTTTATGTGGATAGCCCTGTACGTTGTTTCGGTTCTTATAAAAATACGCCTCGTCAGAAAAATTCGTGGGTAGTTTTCGGAACAGGCAAAGCGCCAAGTGTATGATACAAGGCGATCTCAGCAGCATGGTAGGTCCGAAAACCATACGCTTTTCTGGTAGTCAGTTTTGCTTTGGTATTGAACCCCTCGACAATCCCACTGGAAAACTGTTTTTTGGCACGGAACCAGTTCAGCAGCAACGGACGATGCCGCCTGAGCATCTTGGCTACTTTCTTCATCGGTTCAATCTTAGAGCGCATTGTCTTGGTACACCATTTATCCAGAAACTGTCCGGCCCAATAGGGCGAGAGATACGCCCAGAAGAGCTGAAATTCTTCCTTCAATAGGTAACTTCTCATCGACTTCAGGTTGTACTGTAGAAGATCCGCCAATTTGGTGTCCTGTTTGTCCGTCAGGTTCTCCGGTCGTTTGAGCAGCAGCCAGCGCGTTTTTGTCAGAATCGGCTCATAGCCCTTTTCCTTCAGCTCTCTTGCCTCCTGGGCACGGACTTCATCAATCGCCTTGCTGAGATGCGCCATGATGTGGAACCGATCCAGAATATTGACAGCACCAGTGGCCTTCTTGGCAATCACCTTCAAGTACGGCTTCCACATGTCACTACAGACAAACTTTAAGGACTGGCTGCGCTCTTTGCCGAACCAGCGGAAGAATCGCAGCAGCGTCTTGATCGTGCGTTTCTCACCGATCCACAGTAACCGCTTGCAGTCTTCATCAATCTGGTAGACCAGCGTCAAATAGCGGTGGCCCCGCTGCCAGGCGATCTCGTCAACGCCGATGGCCTTAACACCCGATAGGTCCTGGTGTTCCCGTCCCCAGGTCACCACCCGTTCCACCGAGCAGAACACATGGTCCCACGTCGTGCGGAACGACTCGGCGACCTCTTTCCAACTCAGGCGCTTCGCCCAACCGGCCAGAAACCAGACATACGCCTCTGTCAGTCGGTGTTTACCTGCTACCCAGGGCATGCGTTCTACCCGGATACCGCAGCATGGGCAGTTGACCCGGCGCGGTGCATAGACGAAATACACCTTGTTTCCCCACATCGGAATAAACTCGAATCGTCGCTCGGCCAGCATATCATATCCCGGCCTTCGCTGACCGCAGACGGAGCATTCCGGTCGGCTGTTCAAACGAGGCTGTATCTCAACCTCGAGTGTCGGTACCGGAGCGCCTTCAACCCAATAAACGGCTCCGTAGACAAATGATTTGAATTTCTGCACTCGATTGAGGATAGTCTTGATCTGCATCCTGTTCCTTATGCTCTGTTAGATGGTGGCTTCGTAACTTCCATCTTCTCAGAGTCGGAGCAGGATGCTCTACTTTTTAATGGTCAGAAATACAACCACTATCTCAACAAATTCGTTGTATCCTTACCCACAAATTCTTCCGAAGAGCCAAAAATACTTTTGTATATGTTGAGGATAAGGGCTGGTACACCTTAGTGCTGGCAGTTTTGTTGGAATTTGGTAATTCTCACTAATCAGATACTCAGAGCCCCAACAGATCAAAAGTAAATTCTCCATAATACATCACAAGACCGATGTCACACATAGAAGTATTAACCAGATAACTGTTGAATATTACCACCCTTAATTGTGTTGACGAGGTTATAAATGTAAGTGAGGCGGAGTTACACTTTATGGGAGTATTTGTGGCTCGGCCGTGACTAATTTCAATATAAATCAGCTTAATGGAGAGAACCTGATGAGAACTATATTTGAAACCACTTCACTTGCCTTAGGGATAGGAATTGTTTCCGCCATTTTTCAACCCGTCATTGCGAGCAATGATTCACACGGCCAACTCGATGATTCTGCATTGCTTGCGCTAGAAGGTACGTCAGTACCAGGCCAACAAGGAAATGTTGATGCCGCAGCCGTAGAAGCCTTGGTCACTCAGACTACATTGACTTATCGCAGTCATAGTGTCGCGGCTGGTGCTAGCGCTGGTAATCTCGAAGGCAACGCCTGCCCAGCCAGTTACACCATGATCTCGGGTGCTTGTCATCCAGGATATAACGATCGCATGGTGATCATCAATCAATACCCAAATAAGGGTGGTAATACGTGGCGCTGCGGGTTTAAAAATAACAATGCCGCAGCAAGGACCATCTGGGTCTACACACTGTGTGGAAAATAGATTGCCAGGATGTCAGCACATGACTTCGCCTTATCTAAACAGGGGTCGTTGCTGACCATCTTTAAGGAGATATATAGACATGAAATCAACGGCTAAACATTCGGCGGCAATCGCCGTCATCACGTTTGCGACAGTAATCTCAGCATCTACGTTTGCGAACACCGTGCTTACTTTCAAGAGTCATTCGCTTTCGGCTGGGGGTAGCGAGAGTAATCTGGAGGGTGTTGCATGTCCTAGCGGTTATACACTGCTGTCTGGCTCTTGTCACCCAGGCTATACAGACCAGGTCCGCATCATCAATCAATATCCCAATAAAAGCGCTAACACTTGGCGTTGTGGATTCCACAACAACAGTGGTTCTGCTCGTACGGCATGGGTCTACACGCTTTGCGACCAGGCTGGCCCGACGGGGATCAACCACCAAGTCCAGGTTCGCCGCTATTCTACCGCTAGTCTAACAAATTCGCGGGCGGATCAGATTCTGACAGATGCAACCACTGTTCTGCAGACCAATGATGGACCCGGTGATGTCGCATGCGGTACGCTTTGGACGCGCGATGGTAACGTAACTGCATTTTCCAACGGCGACGGTAGCATCGACAGTAGTGCCGAATTCAACACCGTGATCGGTTTGACGGGGCACATCAAAGTCGTGAATCAGATCAATTGGTGCGGGGGACTAATCCCTAACGTGATAGGGTGCGCGCCTGTTCCCGGTAGCTCGCTTGTAGTTGTACGCTTTACCAATAGTCTGGAGGGCATCCTTTGGGCTCATGAATACGGACACAACAAAGGGCGCAGCCATCGTAACGACACCAATGTCGTCATGCACCCCACGATTGGCAGTACACGTCGTCGCGTAAATCAGACCGAATGCAACGCGTACCTTACACTGCCAGCGACTGAACCCGTAGTAGATCACATCGTGCTCGCCCAATATTCCGGAGCCGGTCCAATGGGAAGTGACGGACAATCAAGCACCGGAGATGATGTTCAGGAGTTCGTTCATCAGATTTACATCCATGGCGTCCCCTACGAGGAGGCGAGTAAATTTGACTCTAAGTCTATCCCAGCTCTTGTCGAGATGTTGAAAGACCCAGCCAAACAAGCCTATTGGCCAAACATTGTCGTCGTGCTCGGGATGATCGGTGACCCTAAAGTGTTAGATCCACTGGTTACCTTCATTGAGAAGCCGCATGAGGGCATGCTAAAGCGCGATCATTATGTCGCGAAGACCAGCGCACTGATGTCACTTGGTTATCTAATCAACAAATCAGGCGACCAACGGGCCCTCGACTACCTGAAGAAGCGGTTAGACCCACAAAGCTGGGCGGGAGGGCAGGTTGGCTATGCCTCATTCCAGTCAAGTACATCGGAGCGTAACATTGATTTTAGCAAGCACGCAATCCTAGGACTTGCTTTGTCTGGTCGACCTGAGGCCGCTGAGGTACTACGAACTTTGCAGGAACAGCCGTCTACCACAGGTGAGCGGGCCTTACGTGCACAAATGGAGGACTTGATCTCAAGTGCACTACAGGAGAATAAAGAGATCGCCCATAAAGGCTTAGTTGATTACTATCGGGAGAGACAGCAGTAACACTAATCTTACCCGTAGGCGTTGAAGAAAGGCCGTCTTCTGGCATGGGACGGCCTTTCACTTTAAAGAGCCAACGCATAAATTCAATAAATGTTTTTAAAACAAGGCATTGATATTCAGTTCAGCAGAATGAAGTTGTAATAAGCGACTATCGAAGAAGTGCGTAACCCTGTGAAGCAGCTGTTTTTCAGATTTTCAGAAGAAAAATGCAGTAACCAACGGTGAGTTTTTACAAAAAAGGATGTTCCCTTCCTTTATAATTCCGGAGACGACTAAATCCACCAAAAATCACAAAAAAAGGGAACCGTTGCATGCTATCACCTCAATTTGTCGAAGGCCACCAAGTACTGCTCATCCATGAGGTCCACGCAGACGATCGGTATTTGCTCAACACCATTGATGGCGAGTGGTTTGAGATATTGCACCATTTTCCTTGGGAGGCATATCGTCACCACGCCGCGGCCTACTACGATGCACTCTATGCGTTTAATAGCGAAGAGCGCGATGCCACCAACGGTTCCAGCGAATCAACACCGGAGACAAAAGAAGCGGCCAAGCAGCGTTTATTATTTGCTCGAGCAACGATGCAGCCAACGCCAGCACAACCGCCGCAGATCATCTATCAAGGACAGGTCGTGGCATGCAAGATCCCTACTGTCGACCCCATGGACCTTGCTCCCGGGGTAGTGCCTCCACGTCTGTTAGGACGCAAGCCGAAGTGTTTTTTTAGTTTGCTCAAGAGTTTTATGGGCGCGACCTTGATGGGGTTTCCCGCCGAGCCTGAGCAGGTGCACCTACTGCTTAAGAGTAATCCCAGCTTTGCGCGGGTTTGTGGTTTTTCACCCAAAGAGAAAGACAAACCGAACCGGTACAGCTATCGCCAAGTCCCCAGCCTGCGCAAACTCGAGCAATTTGACCAAGTCATGCGTCAGGCGGGAATCTGGGATCAGATAAAGGTTTCAGAGGTCAAGACCAATCTCCAAACCGGTGTCATCAAAAAAGAAAAAGAACTGGTTGGTGATACAACGCACTACCACGCTTACTCGGGTTTTGAAACACTAACGTACGAAGACGAGAAAGGGAAACTCAAGAAGAAGTCTCAATCGAAAGCGACTAAAGGATGTCGTTGCAACGATTGGTCAAGCTGTCCCCACGACTGGGAGTTGAGCGATGACGGAGCGGGAACGGTTGTCAAATCCAAGACGAAGATGTACTGGGGCCATAAAGCCAGCGTTATCGGTCTGCCTAAGCAAGGCATCGCCATAGACGCCGTGGCTATCATGGATGCCGCCAGCCACGATGGTCAGACTTTTCTCCCCCATGCCAAGGATGTCTTTGAGCGATACCCAGAGCTTACCGCCTCAATAGAACGGGTGCTTTATGATAGCGCCTGTGATGATGCCGATCTTAAGGTGCAATTTGAAGACGACTTGGGAGTCAAACTGAAGGCATCTTTTAACCCCCGGCGCACAAAACCCATCACGATAGATTTACCGCGAGGGATAGAGAAGATTACGCCTTATGGCGTACCCATTTGCTTAGCGGGTCATGAACTGGACTACAAAGGCATTCGATACGACAGCGAGAAATTCATCTATGAAGCACCGCGGCAGGATGATGGCACATCCTTCTGTGCCAGCTGCATGGAACGAGCCGATTGCTGTAACCGTTCAACCCAGTCCGGGCGAACGATAACCGTTTCTTTTGATACCTTGCCGCATATCAATCCAAACGATCCACCCATGGCCAAGCGGTTTAAAGCCATCATGCGCCGCCGGCCCTCGGTTGAGCGGATGATAAAACGCTTAAAGTGTGATCTGGGAGATGACCGTCTGAGCAAACGAGGGAATGAATCGTTCCAAGCCTACTTGGATAAGACGATGATCGCCTATCACTTACTCATACGACACCTTCACTGAAGGCGAGACTAACCAGAAAAACACAAGCCCAGGGATAGGTTTGCCCAAAATTCGGTTATTTGATGAAAATTGACTAATAAACCATGAATTAAATAATGTTATCGTTGTTGGTAGTCATCAATTGACGATGGCGTTGGTTTTTTCTCGAATTTTGCTTGGGCCTGACTCAGGGATTTTTTAATTTATGCGCAGGCTCTAAAGACTGTAAGGGCATAGGAATATATATTAATCACTTTGTGATGCGCGCTATTTGGCCATAGCTCATGTGTAATATTAACGACTGCGCAAGGTAATATTTCGCATACATAAATAACGCAACTGTTTAATCTAATGGCTAGATAATATCCGTTGATAGGGATTTTCATATTTAATGTCAAGATGACTAACCGGAGGGATATGATGAAATCAAATGTACAAAGACTAAATTATTGGCCTGAAGACCCCGCATGGCCAAATCCTTTTGGTGACGATCCGTACGATATCTTCATTATACAGTTAATGATAACTGCAGAGTAAGAGTGAAAATATAAGATCTTCTTTTATCTTACCTGTGAGTACTTAACAAGTTTCCATCAAGTAAGGACTGAAACTAATCTGGCGTAGGGATGTGCCAGTATTTTCAAAGGCAAGATGCTTGTGATAATGAAGGGTTGGGAAAAAAATAAAATTTTCGATTCCGTTCCAGAAATACCCCAGGAAGGAGTGTTTCTGGACTCTAACAAACTAGAGTCTTTGCAAGTCATTAAAATTTAACTTACAAATTATATTGCAGTAATAATCCGAATCACCAAGTGCCACTGGCAGATTGTGAACTCGATGAAACAAAAAATCTGGTTTGGATTATGTGACAGCGCCATTCCCTGATTAAACATGTAAATATTGCACAAAACTTTGTGTAATAAGTTACAGCTCAAATTCTCATATCTTCGTAATCTATTCCTGAAGGAGTTGGTAAGAGATTTAAAGGTGTTCCGTTGTAAAGTTGAATGAACTATCAAAACCATTTTGGTAATAGATTATGACACTGTAGATATCTGGAGGTGATGCAGTTAATTGGCGAGGAGGCAGCAGCAGGGAAATTGTAGCCAAGCTTTCATGGAATGAGTTAGGGCGTCCTCGCCAACCAAGTGCATCGCCAACAGACAGAAAAAGCATGACACACACAAGTAAAAATTACCTGCTGTAAATCTATAGTCATGCAAGATCCTCAGTATCACTTCAGGTAGAACCATATGGTGGAATTATAAGTTGTAGAAAGTATTGATCTGGTATGGTCAAGGATGTAGTCATAACATTTAATAGAGAGAAAAGGAGGTGATCGTACGTCACACAAAATCGATGTTGACTAGATCTTAATTTCACACCTAACTATTAAGTAGTTGGGATTAATCTAAGTATTTTTATAAAGGGATATTATTATGAAAGTCATAGTTGAAATAAAACAATCGTCAGACTCGGCTAAAAGTATGACTATGGATACAGGGGCAACATCAACTACAAGTATTCCAAAGCTACCCGGATTGGTAGTGGATGCTTCGTATTCAGCGATTGAATTAGATACTGGCGCGATTGCAACAGATACAGATCTGAAAACATTCGGACTAGAAACGATGTTACCTGCTACATCGGACAACACGGTTATTATTCGAGGAGAAGTCGACGAAGACAAACGTGCTCAACTGGAAGCACATTCAGATGTTGTCACTGTGTGGACAGATGCAGAAATAGCAGCCTTTGACGACTTCGATGACAATGAATTTGCAGTACCATTACCAGAAAGTGAAGGTTCAAAATTAGTCATGCTTCCAGATATAGATGACCTGACTGGTGTAACCAAACCCATTCAGGATAAGGGTGCAGTCGTGACAGAAGCTTTTTCTCTGGAGACCGCATCTCCTTGTTCGCCGACTGACTGTGCACCTACTGTTGCCAAGGGAACTATCACTGATGTTGCAAACTACTTATATTGTCATCGCTTATGGGCAAAGGGTATTCGGGGTGACGGTGTTGCAATTGGTATCGTAGACACAGGTGTCGATAAAACAAAAGTACCGAATGTTGTGGATGGTTGGACGCCTAATGCTACATATCCATGGGGAACGGATCCAGGTGGACATGGAACTATGACGGCGACAGACGCCAAAGGCATGGCGCCGGGTGCTGAAATCTATGATATAGGCTTACTGAAATCTACTGCTGCCATAACAGGTTTACTGTCTGACGCAATTGCCGGCTTTCATTGGGCTTTGACTAAATATAAATCGATTGGTAAGCCGCAGATTCTTTCCAATAGTTGGGGTATGTACCAGAAAGCCTGGGCACCGGATTATGCGACTGATCCTAATCATCCATTTACCCGTAAAGTAGTCGAGGTGATCAACGCCGGTATGCTGGTAACCTTTGCTGCAGGTAACTGCGGCCAGGTTTGTCCATCTGGGCGTTGTGGCAGTGATACAGGACCTGGCCGCAGTATTTGGGGCGCCAATGGTCATCCAAGAGTAATTACTGTGGGGGCTGCTAACATCCGTGAGGAGTGGATTGGATATTCAAGTCAGGGTCCGGCAGCGCTAGATGCACATAAACCTGATTTTGTTGCACCCAGTCACTTCAAAGGCTATACAGCCTCAGATAATGGCACCTCTGCGGCAAATCCGGTATGTGCAGGTGTAATTGCACTGCTTCGTGGACATAATCCTCAATTACGTCAGGACGCGGTTAAAGAGGCATTGCAAAAGACCGCCAAAGATCTCTGCGGTACTGATTGGGATCGAAACAGTGGTTACGGTATGATCAACGCGGAACGGGCATTTAATAAACTTAATTTTAATCAAACTCCGCTAATTCATGCTTCATGGATACACGGCAACACAACTCATGTTGAATACCCTGACCGTCTTTTAATCTCACGGTCATATGGTTTTTATGGGTATTATCAAGGTAAAGCCAACACCAGTAACTGGTTCCATCTCGCAATACCAACACCAGTAATAGTCTCACGGCGTCGTCTGCGGCTAGACTCGATTATGCTTATGATGTGGTCAGACCCAAATGCAATCATAACTGACGTACATGTATGGGATGCAAACAGAAATCTCAAAAAGTTTACCGGTTTGAATATGACTGGTAGCCATTGGTTTGAGCGTTTTGATATTCTAAATAATTTAGTTCGATATGGTGTCAGTGTATCAATAGGTGTGAAGTTTACCAGTGCAACTGGAGCCAGAAGGGTGATCTTTGGATCATGTGGCGGCGACTTCGTTGCATAATATCATCGCTGTTTAACAGCCTTTTTCCTCTTCTATAGAGGATAAAAGGTTTGTCCTACAACCGGTAGCCACTAACCCGGCTACCGGGCTGAGTTAGTGAGATAGTCTTGATGTTCTATTCGTAGACTCAAGAGATGATTCGAAGAATAACCTGATTGAATAAATCGCGCTACTTACAAATAAAATCAGAGAGGAAACACAATGCAAGTACAAGTGATTATTGAGATCGTGGTAGCCGCGAATATAACTGGAGCGGCTTTAATTTCCACAATTGACGAACGCTTGCCGGATGTAATCGTCGATGAAAATTATCAGCCTATCCCAATAGTGCCTGCAGATATTGATATGAAACGTATCTCTGATGGCGAAAGGGTCATCACCATAAGAGGTATGATAGAACAGGAAAGAATCAACGATATTGAAAAGGTGCCCGGGGTGCTGCATATCTGGAGAGATGCAAAGGTTGAGCCTTTTACAAACTCTACTAATGATTAATTGACAGAATCGAGATTAGCAAACTCGCCGTCATGAATAATTTCAATAACCCGTTAGAATTCAGTTCGTTTAATTCCAGATTAATCTTTAAGTACTTCGGTGCAGTGCATGAGTCAATATGACTTGTTAAGGAAGACAAGTGGTAAATTCTTACCCTGTAGAAGGTATTTCGCTTATAAGGTAGACAAAATCAAGACTTAGAAGCTCATCTAGGTCCAATGGCACTTACATATGCGATTTGAATATTTAGAAATCGCAATAACGCGCTGTAAAAAATGAAGAAAGATGACCTGGCTTGGTAGGATGTTTGTGGCCAAACGCACATTCCAACAAAATAGAGGTAAACCATGATAAAGCCTAATGCGTCATCGAGCGTTCAGCAACATCAAGATGCAATCCGCCAGCGGATACAACGGAACAGTGCGGTAGACGTTTTTCAACGTACTCACCGGACCGTTGCTTCTGGAACTGACTGAAGCGCATCTGCCCGTGCATCGAGAATGGCTGTATCCACCTTCGGTAGCATTATCGATGTTTAACAAACAGGTACTGGTGGAGGATGATTCCTGCCAACGAGCGGTCAATGGCTGGGCGGCTCGTCGCGCGAGGTCATATCGTATGCGGGCCGAAGTCGGGACGCCCAGACTAGATGACGCGTCCGCACTATGGAAATCCCTATTTGCTTGCCGATCAGATTGGTAACTGGCTTACAGGCAGTAAATCACCGCTTAGGGACAATGATTATGCGAGTGCTCCCAAATTACGGAGTATTTCGCGCAGGAAGCTGGTTTATCGTACGCGTTGTGCAAACTGCCATACCTTTACTGGAAATGAGCCAGCAGAGGCGTTGGGTCCTGACCTGTTGGGTGTCAGTCAGTGCCGAAATAAAAATGGCTTGTCAATTAGTTGAAGGCACCGGAACGGATTTTGACGAATCAAGACGCCGTAGCCATGTACCTGTTTAAGCAATACAATAAACTTGCCATGCCTAACATGCGTTTAAACAAGGAGGAGGTATCGACGCTACTTGATTATAAAGATGATAAGACGCAACGGGTATCAGGCACAACTGAGACAACAGATTCAGAGAGCCCCTTATTCGCAACGCTTACAGTAATTCGTGCCAAACCTCCAGGCGATGTATTGGCGATTATGAATGCGTGGAATCGTGAATCGCGATCTGCTTCGACAGTGAATGCCGGGACCTGTCGCTGGTAAACATGGAATCAGAACACGTGACACTGGTTGGTGTCGAAAGTGAGGCATTAAAAAAAATTGAAGTGCATAAGGTGGCTAAAACGGAACACATGATTGAGATACGTAAGGCGGTAGGTGCCCGAGACGGTTATTCCGCTAACAGGAATAGTCCACATCGAGCCTGGTGGCAAACACCTGGTGTTAATGGGTCCGCGAGAGCCCCTTTACTAAAGGGCAGACGTTGGACATGACTCTGACTTTCAAATCAGATAAAAACAATTTAAAATGGCAGCCAGGTAGGTATCAAAATATCAAATGTATTGTCTTGAATCGGCTATGCCTTGGGTATCCGGCTTTGTGAGAGAGGACTATAACGACGCTGATTGTAATAAGAGATTCGTGAATATCAGTTCAGTTTGGAGGATATTCACAGGGCACGGGGACGTGCCATTATTTAATAACGATCTGGAAGCTTTTCATTGATAGTGATTTGGTCACGAGTAACGGTTATGTAACCACCTTGGACAAGATCTTTCATAATTCTGGCGACCATTTCGCGTGAAGCGCCAACATGGTTTGCTATATCCTGCTGTGTGAGGCGCTTCTCCACGATAAGTTGGCCATCATGGTCCGTGGCTAATCCCAGCAGCGTTTTCGCAACACGCCCATAAACATCCAGCAAGGCAAGATTTTTCACGTTTTCACTCAGTACGCGCACTCTTCCTGTTAACGCCTTTATCAGATTCAGTGCAATGTCAGAATGCTCAGCCAGGACCCGTTGAAAATCCGCTTTGGATAGAAAGGCAAGCTTGGATTTTTCTGTCGTCATGACTGAGGCGGATCTTTGACTGCTGTCGAGCAAGGCAAGTTCGCCGAAGTACTCTCCAGGACCCTGCATGTTAATGATGATCTCCTTACCTTCCTCATTACTGAGAAACACCTTGACCTGTCCCTCCAGGACCACAAACAAAGCATTTGCGTCATCCCCTTCATTGATGACGATGGTGTTTTTGGGATAAGTGCGGATGGTCGCGTGCTGCTCCAGCAAAGCCAATGCTGAGCCATCCAGTCCAGAAAAAAGGCCAACATTTTTGAGTAGAGACTTTTCTAATTGTTCTTGCATGATATACCTTGCCTGTATTTTTCTTGGTCTCTTAGTCAGGGTCTTATTGTAACAAAGTATTTTTAGAATACTTCCGCCAGTATTGGCTTACAAGATTTAGCGGATTCAACTTTTCAGTGCAACTGTTAACCAAGTCTAGAATCTATCAAAGACTTTGTGAGGCGACAGAAAGTCCGACTGCTATGGGGAAAACGGCAGCAGATGGTCAGCGATTGACAGTCAAAGGATGCTTATGTGATTCTGAGAGTGTCGTTCAATGCTCAAAGCGTACACAGAGCACCGGTGGTAGATGTTCACTGATCGTCTGCCAGGAGTCTCCCTGGTCTTCACTGATCCACAGTGATCCGGTGGTACTGCCGAAGGCCAGTTGTTCGCCGTTCCCGGCAACATCCAAGGCGTGGCGATAGACCAGGTCGTAGGCATTCTTATTCGGCAGACCCTGACTGAGGACTTCGAAGGTCTGGCCTGCGTCCCGAGTGCGTGTCACCACTACTCGCGCATCCACCGGTATTCGCTGCTCATCCTTGATGGCCGGGACAAACCAGGCGGTGTCCGGGGCGGTTGGATGGACGGCGACCGAAAAGCCGAAGGTGGAGGGTGGGACATCCAGCAGCTCCTGCCAGTCTTCGCCAGCGTTGTCGCTTCTGAATATTCCGTTGTGATGCTGCATCCACAGGCGATCCGGTTGGCTAGGGCAGTGGACGATGCGATGGGCATCCTGTGACAGCGGATCATCGGCCAGTTCCGGTGGCATGTAGGCATTGCGTAGCCCTTTACCGATCAGCTGCCAGTTTTTACCCGCATCTCTGGTGGTCCAGACACCGCCCACGGAGACGCTAACAGTGACATGCGCATGATCTCGCGGGTCAACAAGAATCGAATGGATGCCGGCAAAATCAAAGCCCCCGCCAACCCATTTCCGGCGGCGTGGGTCGTCCCACAGGGCGCTGACTAGTTCCCAGTGGTCACCCCCATCGGTGGAGTGAAACAGTCCACCGGGGATGACTCCGCACCAGAGTTCACCCGGTCCACCGGATTCCAGGGCCCAGATCATCTGCGTGCTCCAGGGGAGATCGATGCCGCGCATCGGGTCCTTGTCCTCAAAATCGTCCGGTTTGGGAGGAAACACCGGAACCGCCGCTTCAGACCAGGACAGGCCGCCGTCTACTGAACGGTGGATCTTGACGCCGAAGTGGCCCAGGTCGAGGGCGACGTGTAGTCTTTGCCCAGCGGCTTCCGGCAATAGCATGGAGACAGGATCACCTAAGAACCAGGTTTGGCTGATGTCCCAGCCGCCACTTCGGTCCCGTTCGATTCGAAACAGTCCCTTACGGGTTCCAACCAATAGACGCTTGCTCATGTCAGCCTCCAGAAAGGGCTTGCACCACAAAGATTTCATCATCTTCCAGGACCGGATCGGATAACTCCGTACGGTCCTGGATCAATTCCCGGTTAAGGAAGATCGCCATATGTTTGCGCAGCGCGTTCTGATCGTCCAGCACATAGCCGCGTACATGTGGATAGATCACAAAATATTCATCCAACACCTGCCGTACCGTTGTGCCAGCCACGCGTGCACTGGGAGATTGCACATGACGGAACAGATTCGGTGTGAAGCTTATATTTGCCATCAGCTTGATAATGTCTTTTAAATGTCGGTGCTAAAGAAACTACCCTGCAAAATGTAATTCAGCCCCGAATAATCAATGAAACATAGGGTTTTTCTGTTCCGGCCAATCGATTGCAGGCCGGAAATCGATCGATGGGTTGATAGGCTTATTCAACAAGCATAGATCATCAATGTGAGACCTGATTGCGGTGTGTTGCATGAGCCTGTTGTATGCCGCCTAATGGGTTGGCAAAGTTAAACAAGTTCAGATGAATCTACTGCGTTAACACAAGTTAACAGTAGCATCGGCTGATTGCATTTAGACTGCTCACACACTAATACTCTGAGGAGAGCAGGTTATGAAACAAGTGAGACCCTTGGCGATTGTCATCAGTCTGGCATTGATTGGGCTGACAGGTTGCAGCACGGTAGGGAGCAGCCGCACCGATGTGGCTGAGTTGCAACAGCAGTTGGAAGCAAAAGAGAAAGAGACAGCATCGCTGCAGGCAACGGTCAAAGACCTGGAACAGCAAGTGGGTACAGCGTCATCGACCCCAGTACAACAGGTGCACAGCGCAGAGGCCCCGCTGCTGCCACCATCCGCGAAACCTGGCGAGTGTTATGCACGTCTGTTTGTTCCACCCACCTATAAAAACACCACTGAGGAAGTCCTCAAAAAAGGTGCTGCTGAGCGAATCGAGGTGATTCCCGCCAAGTATGAATGGGTGGAAAACCGTGTGCTGGTGAAGGAGTCATCCGAAGATGCCAGGCTGATTCCCGCCAAGTATGAGTGGGTCGAAGAGCGAGTCCTGGTCAAGGAGGAGTCGGAAAAGCTCATTGATGTTCCTGCTTTGTACGAGAATGTGAGTGAAGAAATTCTGGTAAAACCGGCCTATACAACCTGGAAAAAGGGCCGCGGCCCCATCGAAAAGTTCGACAATGCCACGGGTGAGATCATGTGTCTGGTGGATGTTCCGGCAGAGTACAAAACAGTCACCAAACGCGTCATGAAAACACCGCCAGGTACGCGAAAGGTCAGCATCCCGGCCGAATACAAGATAGTCAAGAAACGGGTTATGGTCGAACCTCCCAAGATGGAAAAGATCACTATTCCCGCCGAGTATAAAGTGGTTAAAGTGAAAAAGGTCGTCGAAGCGGCAAAGGAACAGCGCACTACGCTCCCGGCCGAGTACCAGACCGTATCGAAGCGAGAGATTGTTACAGAGGGGTACATGGAGTGGCGCCCCATTCTGTGCGAAACCAATGCCAGCCCGAACCTGATCAGCGAGGTACAGCGCGCATTGCTGGCCAAGGACCACAACCCAGGACCCATCGATGGTGTCCTGGGCCGGGAGACCATGGCTGCGGTTAATGACTTTCAGCGCAGCAATAGACTCGCCACGGGCCAATTGACCATCGAGACCATCGAGGCCTTGGGTGTCAGTGTAAAATAAACCTGCTGGTAGCGGGTCATGGGTCTGCTAAAGAATCGCCCCACTCCGTGGGGCTTTTCTGGAGCAGCCTGATGAATTGAACATCACAGGGCGCTATCTGCAGTCGGCTTTGTGTATTACTTAAGTGGAGAATGGATGATGAATGAGTTTATTCAAATGGCCGTCAGTAATCTGGGTTTATCTGAGGATTCCGCAACGAGTGCGACGGGCGGCTTGCTGCAATTGATCAAGAAACAGGTTGGTGGAGAGGATGCCGATCAGCTGTTGCAGAATTTTCCAGGTAGTGGGGAACTGCTCGACAAGGCGACCGGGGCAGCGTCCGGCGGCGGATTGGGTGGTCTGTTGTCATCTGTTGGTTCCATGTTCGGTGGCAAGCTGGGAGCTGTGGCCGGTCTGGCTGGAACCCTGGGAAGCTCTGGATTGAGTACCGACAAATTTGGTCCTTTCCTCGATCTGTTTGTGGGTTTTGTCAAAGATAAAGCCAGCCCTGAGCTGGTCGAGCGGATTCTCACTCAGTTGCCGGAATTGAAAAAACTACTCAGCTGAGCTTTTTACCGTCAGTCCCGGACATGGTGAGTCGCAGCGGATGCTGCAATCAACCCAGATCGGGTTCATCTACCTCACGCAGAATCGCCTGACGGGTAGCCTCGCGCAATTGCACCGCTGCCTGCCAACCATTGCCGGTGGGAGGCAGTGCTGGTGAAATGATTGCCTCAAGTTTTGTGCGGCGGGGCTTCCAGATGCCGGCCGGCAGCAGTTTGCGGGTACCCCGAATGGTGATGGGGATCACTGGTGTTGCGGCTTCGACAGCGGCCACGAAGGCGCCGCTGCGAAAACTCAGCAGCCCCGGCTCCTGCTGAAATGTACCTTCCGGGAAAAACACCAACGACTGTCCGGAACGCAGTCGAGGAGCGAATGTCTCCGCCCCGCGTGCACTGCGACGGGTATCGAAACGTTCCACAAATAAGGTATCCAGGCGCTGTAGAAAGAGACGGGAGAAGAAGCGATCCTGGAGCTCTCTTTTCGCCACGTAAACCAGATTCCTTGGCACGGCCTCGATCAGCACCAGTGCATCGAGATAGCTGGCGTGGTTGGCTGCCAACACGCAGGGTCGGCCCGGTGGTGGAAGATTTTCCAGTCCCTCCAGCCGAAGCGACACTCCGATCAATCGGCGCAATACTCGAATGGCGAGGCGAATCCCGCGCCAGCGCCAGTCTGGGCGGGGCAGTAGCACTACCGCCAACCAAACGGGCGGCACCAAGCTGCAGAAAATAAACCAGGCCCAGCTCGCGTAGAGCGTCTCAACCAGGCGCCGGGTGGTTCGCTGCAGACCCAGTGCCGCGCCGGACAGCACTACCCGCAGGACCTGCCAGCTTACCTTTTTGGGGCCTTGGCCTAGACGGCCTTGCTCATACAGGTCGCGCAGGGCAGCACGCCGGATCTTACCGCTGGAGGTCTTCAG
Source organism: uncultured Gammaproteobacteria bacterium (assembly GCA_963797085.1). Classification (GTDB taxonomy): domain Bacteria; phylum Pseudomonadota; class Gammaproteobacteria; order Chromatiales; family Chromatiaceae; genus JASJBU01. The sequence continues at coordinate 92,515 of CAWCOA010000004.1, read as the reverse complement.
TACTGTGTGGGGAGGTACCAGCAGGATCTCGTCAGCAGGCATGCCCAGCAGGTCGCTCAGTTTGGCCTGAATGGCGAGCCGCAGATCCTGCAGCGCCTGGGGTGAGGTCTCGCGGGTCTCGGCCAGGATGACCAGCCGTTCGGTTCCGCTTGCCAGGTCCGCTGCGGGGAAGGCGGCAACACAGCCGCGGCGGATACCGACTACGCTGGCCGCCGTCTGCTCCAGCTCGTAAGGCCAGATGTTGCGTCCGCCACGCACAATCATCTCCTTGATGCGGCCGGTGATGTAGATTTCGCCGTCAGCCAGATAGCCACGATCACCGGTATCCAGCCAGCCGTCATGGATCAGCTTGTGGGTTGCCGCGCTGTTGTTGAAGTAGCCATCAGTGGCGGAAGGGCCCTGGAACTCCAGCCGGCCTTCTTGCCGGTCCGGCTGGATCTTTCCGGCGGCATCCACCGCTCGCACCCGATAACCCTCGAGCGGTCGGCCGCAGGCCACCAGGCTCAGGCTCGCCGATTCCTCACTCAGGGAGGGGATAGCCTTGCCTGAAGTCATGAAAGTTTCGCGCTGAATGCGATCGATGCGGGGACCTCGTCCAGGGGGTGGGAATGCCAGTCCCACGGCGGCTTCGGCAAGACCATAGACCGGTGTTTGGGCGGAGGAACGGAAGCCGTACCGGGCATAGCGCCGGGCGAAGCGCTCCAAGGTGGTGGCGTTGACCGGCTCGGCACCATTGAACGCCCAGCGCCAGGAGCTCAGATCCAGTCCTTCGATCTCTTCCGGACGGATCTTGGACAGACAGAGTTCATAGGCGAAATTGGGTGCGGCGGAAAGGCTGCCATGATGCTGGTGGATCGCCTGCAGCCAGCGGCTTGGACGGGCCAGGAAGCGCAGCGGCGACATCACCACCAGCGGCATACCAAAATAGAGACTGCCCAACCAGGCGCCGATCAGGCCCATGTCGTGATACAGGGGCAGCCAACTGACAAACACGTCCGATGAGGAGGCATCGACCGCCTTGCCCATCGCGCGAATGTTGGCAAGCAGTTGGGCATGGGTCAGCATCACCCCCTTTGGGTCGCCGGTGCTGCCGGAGGTGTACTGTAAAAAGGCCAGATTATTGGCGGTCCTGATCACAGATGATTTTGCTGACTCCGCAGTGGCCAGGTCCTCCCAACTCAGGATGTGCCGGAGTGTTCCCGCCTGGGTGCCCAGCAAGCGTGCCACACCCAGCGCTTCGTTCAGGGTGATGAGAATGCAGGCGCCTGCGTTGGCCAGGATACGGCCGTGACGCCGCAGGTGTTCCTCCAACTGAGACCGACGGGTCGGCGGATAGATCGGCACTGGTACAGCCCCGGCCAGCAGAATGCCAAAAAAACTGTAGAAGTAGCCCCGTCCCGTAGGCAGCATGATGGCGACTCGGTCTCCGGATCGTATACCATGTGCCAGCAGTCCTCCCGCGATCCGTCCGGCGCCCTGCCAAAGCGCAGCGTAATCCAGCGGCTCAGGTTTTCCCTCTTCACCGTAGAGCAGTATATGCAGGCGCTCCGGATGCGTCTGCAGATGCCACTCCAGGGCCTGCATCAAGGTCGCCGCCTGGGTAGGTGCCTGCTGGCGCGTCGCGCCGGGCATGGGGACGGACTCTGCCGCGGCGGATTGGGGCTGGCCACGGGCGCTGTTGATCAGATCGAGCAGTGCCCGCGGGGTTTCCGCAAGCAAGGCGTGGTCCGGCAGGGCGACCGCAAACTGTTCCTCCACTCGGGTCAGTAGTTCAGTCAGACTCAGACTGTCTAGGCCGAGATCCCGCGCCATGTGGCTGTCAAGGTTCAGCTGGTCTGTGACCCGAGTCTGGGATTGTGACTCCCGCAGCAGCCCCGCAATCAGCGTCAGCAGCCGTTCGGCTGCTGGCTCCGTTTCTGAGGGGCGGGTGATCTCGCCTGTCGGGCCTGTCTGGATCATATCCGATTCACATTAACCTCTTCGGTGATTATCCTTCAACCCGCCCAACTGCTTCTAAGATAGCACGCTTGGGTGACATGAACAGGTCGTCTTGGTCATTCGCTGCGTTTACATCCGGGCAAGCCACCCAATCAAGGGGCTGAAGATAACCCGTCCTTGGCTGCGCTGCACAGTTGGATAAACCGCTCCCAGCCTTTCCGATAGCTGCTCCGGCTATCCAGCATGCCGGTGTTATGGTCGCCATTGATCTGCAGGAATTGTTTGGGTTCTCCGGCCAGTTCGAAGAGTTCTCGACCCTGGGAGTAGGGGATGATCTCATCGCTCGGGCTGTGTATCACCAGCACCGGCATCTGGATATTCGCCATACGGCTGCGGGTGTCGTATTGATAACGAGCCAGGCTGCGAACCGGTAACCAGGGATAGATTTCCGCCGCCATATCCGGGATCGAGGTGAAGGTGGATTCCAGCGCCAGTCCCAGGCCTTGATGACGCTCGGCCAGGTAGGCCGCCACGGCGCCGCCGAAGGAGCGGCCGAACAGCAGGATCTCAGCGTCGGGAATGCCGCGGGTCTGGGTCAGGTATGCCCAGGCCGCTTGTGCATCCAGATAGATACCTGACTCCGTGGGTTCCCCTTGACTGTTGCCGTAGCCTCGGTAGTCGAAGATGAAGACTGCAAGGCCCAGCTGGTTAAACAGCTGCAGGGAGTCGAGTCGGTGGGAGATGTTGCCGGCATTGCCATGGAGAAACAACAGGGTCGCTCGCGCTTGCGCCGCAGGCAGGAACCAGCCTTCCAGAGTCAGCCCGTCCTTGGTGTTCAACTCCACTCGCTCATAGTCCAGGCCAATCATTCGGGGGGTGGCAGTGACCTGCCGGCCTGGGAGTTGAGGCAGGTGGATCAGGTTCGCCTGATTGAGATAGACATAGAGCAGTAGAGCCAGATAGAGCAGTCCCCCCAGCAACAGTAAAGAAGCGGCTGTTTTCAACGGGGCGGCGAGCATTCAATCAATCCTCCTGGGCAAGCTGGAAATGCTACGAGCAACTTCTTTATACCGGTTGAGGACCTGCACGGAAATTGCTTGCCAGGCTATCGTACCTCGGTTTTTCTGAGCGGTTGCTGCCTTTGTGGCTTGAAGTTTCTGAAGAGCTGTCAGAAAGGGGGTGATCGCTGTAAGCGGTGATGCGGGAGATCGGGAAGCAATAGCGGAATCGCCTTGATAAGACTAGCGATGGTTCCCGAACCATCGCTAGTCTGCTTGAATGAGCTGGATCAATATCCGCCTTTCCGCTTGGTCTCAGGCAGGCCGGCGATCTTGCTGGCTTGTTTCGCCGGACCCTTGGGGAAATGTATGTAGAGGGCCTTGGCATCCACCTTGTCCAGATCGGTCCATTCACTCTTGAAGTGTTTGACCATGTTGCGTTCATTGGGCTGGTTGCCGCCGTTGTTGAAATACTCATCGCGCAGGTGGTTGATGATCTCCCAGGCCTTTTCTGACAGGGTGACACCCTCAGCCTCAGCAATGACCTTGGCGACATCTTCGCTCCATTGCGAATGGTCGACCAGGTAGCCGTTCTCGGTAGCTTCGATTGTAGTGCCGTTTACTTCATATGACATTGACATCTCCTCAACTAATCACAGGCAGCCAGGGCCGCCCATAGGACAAAAATTCTATAACCGGGTATGTTAAACAGTCTTGTGGGGTACAAACAAGCCGAATCCGCGATTTCGGTGCGGACCGAGCCCATGTTGTTGCAGCCTAATCGCGTCTTCCAGCGCCAATCCCGCCACCATCAGGCTCTGGGTGGGCAGTTGCCCGTCCGGAGTGGAAAAGGATTCACTCTTGCCACACAGGATCTTTTTGAAGCGGATGTTCATGTCGCGCAATGTCTCTACCGCAATGCGCATGAATTCATCTTCTTCCAGCTCGGTGTCGGTGACCAGATGGCGGCAGTACAGGGTAGTGGTAGTGGCCAGACTGCGGGTATGGCTGTCACCAATCTCCAGTGGGTTGCTGTGGATCTGCAGGGTCTTGCCGGTCAGGGCTCTGGCGTCTTGCACCCGGTGTTTGGGCAATCGCAGCACGAGCCGTGTACGGCGCGACAGATAGAGCAGGTCCGCTCCACCCTGGGGGCGCTCCCAACCGTTGCCGGAATCGGCGCCATAAATCAGATGCAAGCCAGCCTGAGGCTCATCGGCGAACCAGGGAAGTTCCGTCTGAATCGCCTCTGACAGCGGCCAGGCGTGATCCACCGGTAAGGTGTTGCACTTTATCTTGAACAGCAGATCGACGACTTCGTCAGACGCGACAAACTGTTCTTCATTCTGATCTTCTTGCCAATACATGAGAATCTCTTAGCCTTGCTCTGGAATCTTGGTCCTTAACTCGTCCCGGTCAAACCACCAGTCATCGTCGACCAGCACCTCGAGCACCTTGCCCAGGCGCGGTAGAAACTTGCCGGGATCGTCCAGTTCCATGCGCTCCACCCAGAAGTCGAAGATCTCCTGCTCCTCCACCTGGCTGTGGCGACGGGCGACCTGTCCGACAAGCTGGTTGGTAAAGAACTTCAGACTTTCGCGCTCGGGCCCCTCCTCGGCGCGCAGATCGACCACATAGGTCGCCGTGACTGCGGCCACTGCCGCCCCATCGGACTTATCCGGGGTTTCGTCCACCAGATGCTGCAGCATGGCGACGCTGAGTTCAGGATCTATGGGAAAGGTCACTCCGAGCCAGATACCATGAGCCAGTGCCTTGATAGAGTCCGGTTTCTCCGCCTGATAGAGGATATCGCAGGCTTCAACCGCACTTAGCCACAACTCGTTTGCCAACGCCTCATCGAGCGCGGGCCGGCACTGCTCCCAGGCCTCGTCGGCGCGGTCCAGATCAAGCAGGATATAGCCACTCTCAAGGATCAGACCGATACGTTGCTGGACTGGGGCGTCTGCCGGCAGGGCTTCAAGGGCCTCTCGTTTCTCGTCCAGGCTGATCCCCAGTAGTTTACTCGATTTGACTGCGTCCTCGGAAGATTCACTCTCACCGAGAAAAGACTCTGATTCCAGGTACTTCACGGGTCATTGCTCTCCATTAAATATATGTATGGTGTTCAGGCCCAGTATCAGGTAAAAGCCGCTTCAAGGCGATCTTCCCAGTTGTCTGGTGTGTCTGAAAAGGGGGGTTTGACGTCGATGCGGAAGAACATCTCGGATTTTTTTCGTTCCTTGACGACCTTGAGTAGTTCCTCAAAGGTTTCGACATCCGGGTTTTGCATCATCACTTCACTCAGGTACAGCATATGTCCAACCTTTCAGCTTGTGTGACGGCTGACAGGCCGCCAATTAATTACTCAGTAAAATAGTCAACTACTGATATTGAACACTAACTGAGTTTTCCAATCAAGTTACCTATTGAATATTTATGGTTTATTGATAATACTTCCGTGCCAGATTTAAATTATTATATCCATATACAGTAACATATGATAACTAATTGTTTATAAGGGGAATTATGATAACTTTTGTGCAGGCAAAGCGAGTAATATCAGGTCAGTTTATATCTCTAATGGGATAGATGAAAGGTTTGAGGCCTCCCCCATCGGAAGGATATGGTCATTCATTAGGAACTTCTAAAATTGGCCCGCAACTGGAGGCAGGTCCCCTACCTGTGTCGGTTTTGGATTGCAGGTCTTTTGGCCATATTCTATGCTCGGACCCTGGCCGGGCTCAGACACTAGCATATTAGTACGGCCGAAGACCCTAATAAACGACCATTTGGAGAAAGAGTGATGGCAAAACAGATGCATGATACCCCCATGCTTGATCAGTTGGAGAGTGGCCCTTGGCCGTCTTTTGTGACTGGTCTCAAGCGGCTCGCTAACGATAATGACATGATGGTTGACCTGCTCGGTCAGCTGGAAACCTCCTACCAGACCAAAAAAGGTTACTGGAAGGGCGGTACCGTTGGTGTTATCGGCTATGGCGGCGGCATTATCCCCCGTTTCACAGAGTTGAAAAAAGACGGTAAGCCTGTATACCCTGCGGCTGCTGAATTCCACACCCTGCGTGTCATGCCGCCTCCAGGCATGCACTACGACACTAACACCCTTCGCAAGTTCTGTGACATCTGGGAAGAATATGGTTCTGGTCTGATTGCCTTCCATGGCCAGTCTGGCGACATCATGTTCCAGGGTTGCAGCACCGACAACGTGCAGCCTGCCTTCGACGCGATCAATGAGATGGGCTTCGATCTGGGTGGCGCCGGTCCTGCTGTACGTACCGGCATGTCCTGTGTGGGTGCCGCGCGCTGCGAGAACTCCTGCATAGACGAAGGTAATACCCTGCGCATGTTGGTCAATAACGCCCTCGACGACATGCATCGTCCTGCTCTCCCCTACAAATTCAAGTACAAAGTATCCGGGTGCCCCAACGACTGCATGAACTCGGTACAGCGCGCTGACCTGGCCACCATCGGTACTTGGCGTGACGACATCAAGGTCGATCAGGAAGAGGTCAAGAAGTTTGTTGCCGATCATGGCCGCAAATATGTCATCGACAGCGTGATCACCCGGTGCCCGACCCAGGCCTTGTCACTCAACGATGACGATACCCTGGCTATCGATAACCCTTCATGCGTGCGCTGCATGCACTGCATCAACGTCATGAACAAGGCCCTGTCTCCCGGTGACGACAAAGGTATAACCCTGCTTTGTGGCGGTAAGCGCACCCTGAAGATCGGCGATCTGATGGGCACAGTTATCGTACCTTTCCACAAGTTGGAGACCGATGAAGACCGTGAGTGGCTGGAAGAGCTGGCTACCGAGATCCTCGACTTCTTCGCAGAGAATGCCCTGGAGCACGAGCGTACCGGTGAGATGATCGAGCGTATCGGCCTGACCAACTTCCTGGAAGGCGTTGGCCTTGAGATCGATCCCAATATGATCAGCCAACCACGAATGAATCCCTACTTCCGGTCTGACGACTGGGACGAGGAAGCCGCCAAGTGGGTTGAGCGTCAATCTGCTCAATAATCTATTTGGCTGCCTGATTTAAGGCAGATTGAATTGGGGCACCGGGGAAACCCGGTTGCCCCTTAAAAACGAATCAAATACCCTAAATTTTAGGAGGTAAGTATGTCAGAACCTCGTATGCCTATCGAGAGTGGCGTTCCTGAGATGGAGCCCTACTTACACCCCGTTCTCAAGAAGAACTATGGCCAGTGGGCCTGGCACGAGCGCCCGCGTCCTGGCGTTCTGCATCATGTCGCCAAGAGCGGTGACAGCATCTGGACCGTGCGCGCCGGAACCCAGCGTCAGATGGATGTGTATACCATCCGTAAGCTGATGGATATCGCCGACGAATTCGCCGAGGGCTTTGTCCGTTTCACCATACGTTCCAATATCGAATTCATGGTGAGTGAAGAGTCCAAGGTTCAGCCCCTGATCGATAAGCTGGAGTCCGAGGGCTTCCCGATTGGTGGTACCGGTAACTCGGTTTCCATGATCTCTCATACCCAAGGCTGGTTGCACTGCGATATCCCAGGTACTGACGCATCCGGTGCCGTGAAGGCCCTGATGGACGATCTGCATCATGAATTCACCCATGAAGAGATGCCCAACCGTGTGCATATGACGACTTCCTGCTGCCAGATTAACTGTGGTGGACAGGGTGATATCGCGATCAATATTCAGCACACCAAGCCACCGAAAATCGATCATGACATGGTTGCTAATGTCTGTGAGCGTCCGTCGGTTGTGGCGCGCTGCCCGGTTGCCGCCATCCGTCCCGCGATAGTCAACGGCAAGCCATCCCTGGAAGTTGATGAGAAGAAGTGCATCTGCTGTGGTGCCTGCTTCCCACCCTGCCCGCCAATGCAGATCAATGATCCTGAGCATTCCAAGTTTGCCATCTGGGTAGGCGGTAAGAACTCCAACGCCCGTTCCAAGCCGACCTTCCACAAGCTGGTTGCTTCCGGCGTGCCGAACAATCCGCCTCGCTGGCCCGAAGTCTCCAAGATCGTCATGCAGATCCTGTCTGCCTACAAGGCAGACGCGAAGGATTGGGAGCGTATCGGTGAGTGGGCCGAGCGTATCGGTTGGCCGAAATTCTTTGAGAAGACAGGACTACCTTTCACCAAATATCACATCGATAACTGGCGTGGTGGACGTGCCAATCTGAACGCTTCTGCGCACATCCGTTTCTAAAGTCAGCTTAACGCTTGAGTTTTCAACTGGAAGGTTTTTACTGATGAAATTTGCGATTCAGGTAAATGAAGGCCCGTATCAGCATCAAGCGACTGATTCTGCTTATCAGTTCGCTAAGGCGGCGCTGGATGCCGGACACGAGATCATGCGTGTCTTTTTCTATCACGATGGTGTGAATAACGGCACCAATCTGACCACCCCTCCGCAGGATGATCGGAATATCGTCAATCGTTGGTCAGAGCTGGCCAAGGCGCACGATCTCGATCTGGTGGTCTGCGTCGCCGCTGCTCAACGCCGCGGTATCGTGGATGAGGGTGAAATGCAGCGTAACGGTAAGAGTGCGCAAAATATCGCGGACGGTTTCCGGATTTCCGGTCTCGGTCAATTGGTCGAGGCGGGCGTTCAGTCCGATCGGCTCATGGTCTTCGGTGATTGAGGTAAGAGGTTGAATCATGTCTGAAAATATCAAAAAGTTCATGTATCTCAACCGGCGGGCTCCGTATGGAACCATCTACGCCTGGGAATCACTGGAAGTGGTGCTGATCGGTGCTGCGTTCGACCAGGATGTCAGTCTGGCCTTTCTGGATGATGGGGTTTATCAGCTGGTCAAAGGTCAGGATACGTCAGGAGTGGAAATGAAGAATTTCTCCCCGACCTATCAGGCGCTGGGTGATTATGACGTCACCAAGCTCTATGTGGAGAAGGAGTCTCTGGAAGAGCGTGGATTGACGCTTGAGGATCTGATGCCATTAACCTACGAAGATGAAGATGACGATTGGGCTGAAAAGGATTCGCTTCGACTCGTCAGTCGTACTGAACTTGCTGACATCTTTGAAGAACAAGATGTTGTCTTCAGTTTCTAAGGTGGAGGAAAGCGCATGAGTACCTTACATACTGTCAATAAATCGCCTTTTGAGAAAAGTTCACTGACAAGTTGCCTGGGTTATGCCAGAGAGGGTAGTTCCGTCCTGATGTATGAGGACGCAATCTACGGCGCGATCAAGGGTACAGCTATCGCCGACAAAATCAGTGCAGCCAAAGGCGTTAAGTTTTTCGTTCTCGGTCCGGATCTGAAGGCCCGCGGTGTGGCTGAAGACAAGCTCGTTGAGGGCATTGAAATCGTGAACTACGCTGCCTTTGTGAGCATGGCCGCTGAAAACGACAAGGTTCAGGCTTGGGTCTGATCTTGGCTAACTGAACATTTATTAACTCTATATCTGGAGAAATATCATGGCTATCGAAGTAGATGGTAAAACTTACGAGACTGACGAAGAAGGTTATTTGGTAAATCTGGCCGAATGGGTGCCCGGTATTGCGGCTGTCATGGCCAAGGAAGACGACCTGGAATTGACCGATGAGCACTGGGAAATCCTCAACTTCCTGCGTGAGTATTATGAGGAGTATCAGATCGCCCCGGCCGTACGTGTACTGACCAAGGCAGTTGGTAAAAAATTGGGTAAAGATAAGGGTAACTCCAAGTATCTCTATTCCCTGTTCCCCTATGGTCCTGGTAAGCAGGCCTGCCGTTTTGCCGGTCTTCCCAAGCCGACTGGCTGTATCTAAGCAGTAGTTGAGTGATCGGAAGGCGCTTGCCTTCCGGTCAATAATCACAGACCTCTGAGGACCGCAGGAACATGTCAACTGTCTATGCGTTGCTGTTTATCGTAGCGACACTCGTTCTGGTAATTGGCCTGGCGCGCAAGATCGCCCAGTATGCCAAAACACCTGCACCATTAAAGATTCCCACCACTCCGGCGCCTGTGACACAGGCCGGGGTGGTAATGCGGATGTTCCGTGAAGTGGTGTTCTTTGAGAGTCTTTTCAAGGGCACCAAGTGGACCTGGATTTTTTCCTGGATGTTCCATATGGGCCTGTTTCTGGTTCTGCTTCGCCATGTCCGTTATTTCATTGATCCTGTCTGGCTGCCCATCCAGTTGATACAGCCTTTTGGCAAGTATGCAGCATTCGCCATGGTAGTGGGACTGCTGGGTCTACTGGCGAGAAGGATTTTTGTCGACCGGGTACGGTATATCTCCGCGCCTTCCGATTATCTCTGGCTGCTCCTGCTGATGGTTATCGGTTTTAGTGGATTGATGATGACCTTCGTGATTCATACCGACATCGTCATGGTCAAGAACTTCTTTACCGGCTTCTGGACGCTCAGTGGCGGTGATCTGCCAATGGACCCCGTCCTGTTAATCCACCTGACGATGGTCGCAGTGCTGATGCTGCTGTTGCCTTTCAGCAAACTGCTACACATTCCAGGCATCTTCTTTAGCCCGTCAAGAAATCAGGTGGACAATCCGCGTGAGCAGAGACATCTGTCTGACTGGGCAAAGAAGTTCGAAGAATCCTAATTAATCGCTTGGCCGATGAGGGCTGCAAATGGCTAAGGTTGAATTTAAGACACCGGAAATCAAAGAGTTTATTGAGGTTCCGAAGTTAGTTGAAGGAACCATGGAGCATGTTAAATGCTTCGTGGCCAAACCTGATCACAACATACCGCTGGGCTTCCCCGGTGAGAAAGTGGACAACTGGCAGGAAGTCGCGATTGCCAAGATGGGTGATCTGCTGAGTCGTTATCGCTCATTTCGGGTATACCTCGACTCTTGTGTTAAATGCGGCGCCTGCACGGATAAATGCCACTATTTTATCGGCACCATGGATCCGAAGAATATGCCGGTTGGACGGCAGGATCTACTCAGGAAGGTCTACCGACGGTATTTCACTTTTGCAGGCAAATACTTCCCCAAACTGGTGGGGGCCGTTGACCTGACCGATGAAGTACTCGATGGCTGGTACAGTTACTTCCATCAGTGCTCACAATGCCGCAGATGCTCGGTATTCTGCCCCTATGGCATAGATACCGCAGAGATCTCCATGGCAGCCCGCGAGATCATGGACCAGATCGGTGTCGGTCAAAAATACTGTAACGAGATCATTGCCAAGGTACACAAGATTGGCAACAACCTGGGTCTGCCCGGACCGGCGATTTTAGATACCCTGGAGGGTCTTGAAGAGGACGTCTTCGATGACGACGAGGTGGCAGTCAAGTATCCCCTGGATAAAAAGGGCGCCGATATCCTGTTGGTTACACCCTCGGCAGACTTCTTTGCCGAGCCGCATGTGGATGGATTGATTGGCTATGGCAAGGTGTTCCACGAGGCCGGAGTCAGCTGGACCTTGAGCACCAAAGCCTCCGAGGCGGGTAACTTCGGCATGTTCATCGGCAGTTACGAGAACATGCGCCGTGTGTCGCTGCGCATCAGAGAGGCGGCCCTCGAACTGGGTGTCAAGCGCATCGTATTCGGTGAGTGTGGCCATGCCTGGCGCATTGCCTACAGCTTTCTGAACACCTTGGCGGGACCATTCGATTTTCTCGATCCTGATTATCCGGTGCCGCAGCACATCTGCGAGTTCACCTGGAATGAGATTCAGAAAGGTACCTTGGAACTCGACAAATCGGAAAATGATGATATGTCGATTACCTTTCACGATTCCTGCAATGTGGCTCGCGCCTCGCGCATGGGACCCACCCCTGGAGGGCAGTTCGAGATACCCAGAAATGTCATCAAGTCAGTGGTCAACAACTACCACGACATGGAGTGGGATACGATTCATGAGCGGACTTACTGTTGTGGCGGCGGCGGAGGACTACTCACCGACGATCTGATGGAAGTCCGCGTAAAAGGTGCGCAGCCACGTATGACCGCCTTCAAAAATGTCATGGCGGAGAAGGGTGTAACCCATCTGGCTGCGATCTGTGCAATCTGTAAGAGCCAGTTCACCAAGGTATTTCCCTATTACGGTATTGATATGTTTCAGATCGTCAGTGTTCACCAACTGGTGAGCAATGCGATCGTCCTGAACAGGAAAACAGCCCCGGAGGATGCGCCAGGCTATGGCGAAGACGATGATGAATAGCTGACTAGACCAGCTTTCACAGCAAATACTCATACTGCCTAATATAAGCAGAACGACCAAGATCAAATAGTTAATGGAGACAAAAAATGGCAACTCCTAGCGAAGAGATGAACAAAAACATTACCTGGCGCCGTTACGAAGAGGGCGATAAAGAGTGGGATGACTGGGGCGATAAGATTTTTAAGGAGGATACCTCGCATAAGTGTCCGACCTATGTCCACAAGACCCCACCCTGCCAGGGTAGTTGTCCTTCCGGTGAAGATATTCGTGGCTGGCTGGGTATTGGTCGTGGCATGGAGAAGCCACCAGAGGGCACTGACCGTGATGAATATATGTTCCAGCGTTCTACCGATGCCAACCCCTTCCCTTCCATGATGGGACGTGTCTGTCCTGCACCATGTCAGGACGGCTGCAACCGCAATGATGTGGAAGACTATGTAGGCATCAATGCAGTTGAGCAGTTCATTGGTGATACCGCTATCGAAAAAGGCTTCAAATTCGAGGCTGGTGCTGACACCGGTAAAAAAGTCGCCGTGGTCGGTGGTGGACCAGCTGGGATGGCGGCTGCCTATCAACTGCGGCGTAAGGGGCATGCAGTGACTATCTTCGACGAGAATGAAGGTCTAGGCGGCATGATGCGTTATGGCATTCCCGGCTATCGCATTCCCCGCGACAAACTGGACAGTGAGATTCAACGCATTCTGGATATGGGTGTTGAGCAACGCATGAAGACCCGTGTGGGGCGTGATGTCTCAATGGAAGATGTCGAAAAAGAGTTTGACGCCGTACTCTGGGCACTGGGATGCTGGACAGGTCGTGGTCTGCCGGTTCCCGGTTGGGAAGGCACCCCGAACTGTGTTTCCGGTGTGGCTTTCCTCAAGGCATTCAACGAAGGCCGCATGAAAGTGACCGCAGACAAGGTTGTCTGTATCGGTGGTGGCGATACTTCTATCGACGTGGTTTCTGTAGCACGCCGTTTAGGTCATGTGAAGCAAGAGAATCCCACCGATCACCCGGAACTGGTGTTGCGTGATGGTTTCGTGGCTCACGACACCGCCATGACTGCTGCGGCTCAGGGCTCTGATGTTACCCTGACCTCACTGTTCGTCAAAGACAAGATGATGGCGGCAGAGCATGAAATCATGGATGCTACGACTGAGGGTGTCACCATCCTAGATGGTGTGATGCCGCTCGAAGTCATTAAAGGTGAAGATGGACGCGCCAATGCTTTGAGAATCTGCGACTGCACTATGGATGGCATGACCCCAATCCCGACAGAAGGTACCGAGCGTGTGCTGGAAGCTGACCTGATCGTGGCAGCCATCGGACAGGGTGGCGATATGACCGGGTTGGAAGCACTGGCCAACGATCGTAACCTGATCGATGCCGATAAATTCTACCAAGTCCCCGGGAAGGCCGGTCACTTCGTGGCGGGTGATATCGTCCGCCCGCACCTGCTGACCACCGCTATCGGTCAGGCCTCAATCGCCTCGGACAGCATCGACCACTACCTCAAGCACGAAGAGCAGAAGAAGCGTCCGAAGGTCGATGTTCACCACTTCGACCTGTTGGATAAACTGCATGAAGCCGGGATGGATCCTAAAAAGTTTGATCCCAGCGAAGATGATACGCGTGGTACAGACAGCGCCAAGTTTGCGGTGCACAACTATGAGGATCGTTCCTCACAGGCAGTTATCCCCTCAGCTGATCTGTTCCTTGGACATTTCGAATTTACTCCGCGCATCAAGCGTTCCGAGGACGTGCCTACAGCTGAAGAGGTACTGGGCCACTTCCACGAGCGTCTGATACCGCTCAGTGAAGAGCAGATGGTCGACGAGACCAAACGCTGCATGAGCTGCGGAATGTGCTTTGAGTGCGACAACTGCGTGGTCTTCTGTCCCCAGGATGCAGTGTTCAGGGTCAAAAAGACAGATTCCACAACGGGTCGTTATGTTGATACTGATTACACCAAGTGCATCGGATGCCATATTTGCGCCGATGTTTGCCCAACCGGCTACATTGAGATGGGGCTTGGTGAATAGGAGCTGAGATGCGTAGTTCTTTCTTCAGCAGAAAGTGCATCGCGGGTCTGCTTGCAGGAATCGTGTTAACGGTTCCTGCGGCCCAGGCCATGGCGGAAGGCACTTATGTTACAAAAGGTTCAAAAGCGGCTTCACTATCGTCTTGTGTAGCGGAAACCAATGATATCCGCCGTAATCACATGGACTATATGAAACATGGCCGGGACGAGACGGTAATAGATGGTGATAGAACCGGTAAATTCAGTCTCTCTGAATGCATCGACTGTCACTCCGCCACTAACGCTTCGGGCGAGTATGCTCCAGTCGATAGCGAGGGTCAGTTTTGTCAGAGTTGTCACGCCTATGTTGCAGTCAGCCCGGCATGTTTTCAGTGCCATCGCACTACCCCTGAGAAGAGAGACTGATCATGACTAAAAAGAGTGACCAGCCGGGTATGAACCGTAGGCAATTCATTGGTGGTGCCGTGGCCGTAACGGGTGCGGTCAGTGTTGCACCAGGTGTGTTTCTGCATGCGGTCGCGGCTAAAGAACAGGCCAACACAGTGGCATCCAGTGACAAACGCTGGGGCATGGTGGTCGATACCAACAAGTGCGCCGATGGCTGTAAAGCCTGTGTCGATGCCTGTAATGACGAGCACAATCTGACCGGCTTCGACCGTCCTGCAACCGACGCGCAGTGGATACGTACCGTCAAGCTGAAAGACAAGCAGACAGGCCACGTCAATCGCATGGTCATGATGTGTCAGCATTGCGAACACCCACCCTGCGTCGATGTCTGTCCGACTAATGCCTCTTTCAAGCGTGTGGATGGTATCGTTCTGGTGGACCGCCATCGCTGTATTGGTTGTCGTTACTGCATGATGGCCTGTCCTTATAAGGCCCGTTCCTTCGTGCACGAGGCCCTGGAAGATCAGGCTGTGAGTGCACCGCGCGGTAAGGGATGCGTTGAATCCTGCACCTTGTGTGTACACCGGGTCGATGCCGGCAAGACAACCACTGCCTGTCAGGATGCCTGTCAGAAAGAGGGTCATGCAGCCATTATATTCGGCGATCTTAACGATCCTGGCAGTAAAATCAGTCAAGTGCTGAAGGCAAATAATTCAACGCAGATAAGGGCAGACCTGGAGCTGAATACCGGTGTCCGCTACCTTAATTTGTGATTAAGTTTTTTGATTAAGTAGGGAGCTTGGAAAAGATGAGCAAGATGTACTATCGAGAGCTCTACTGTGGCACTCCGGTGCGCTTCTGGATGGGCCTAGCGTTGCTGGCTACTTTTGCCCTGATTGGTCTGGGTGCTGCCTATTACATGGAGCACAACGGCCACTGGGTAACTGGCATGTCCAACCAGATTGTCTGGGGTCTGCCACATGTGTTCGCTATATTTTTGATCGTTGCCGCATCTGGCGCTTTGAACGTTGCCTCTATTGGTTCGGTATTCGGTGGCCCGATGTACAAGCCACTGGGCCGCTACTCGAGTCTTCTGGCGATTGGTCTGCTGGCCGGTGGTTTGATGGTCCTGGTGCTCGATCTGGGTCGTCCGGACCGTCTGATCGTGGCCATGACCGAATATAACTTCAAGTCCATCTTTGCCTGGAATGTCATACTCTATTCGGGTTTTCTCGCTATCGTTGGCATTTACCTATGGACCATGATGGACCGGAGCGTCAATAAATATTACCGCCCACTCGGCTTTATTGCATTCTTCTGGCGCATTGCCCTGACAACGGGTACCGGCTCGATTTTCGGTTTTCTGGTAGCGAGAGAAGCCTATGACGCCGCGATTATGGCGCCGATGTTTGTTATCATGTCATTCAGCTACGGGCTTGCCTTTTTTATCATCACACTGATGGCGGCTTATCTGTGGAGTGATCGTATGATTGGCGAGCTGCGCCTCACCAGACTAAAAAATCTACTGGGTGTATTCGTGGGCGCAGTACTTTACTTTACCCTGGTGTTCAACCTCACCAATCTGTATGCCACCCAGCATCATGGCATCGAGCGTTTCATTCTGCTGGATGGCGGCGTCTATACACAGATGTTCTGGTTCGGTCAGGTATTAATCGGTGGGATCATACCCTTGTTCCTGATTTACTCACCGGCCTTCGATAAATCCCGCTGGGCGATCACCGCAGCATCCATTGCCGTGCTGATTGGTGGCTTCTTCCAGATCTACGTGATTGTCATCGGCGGCCAGGCCTATCCAATGAATGTCTTCCCAGGCAAGGAAGTACTGGAAAGCAGTTTCTACGATGGTGTGGTCAGTACCTATGTACCGACTTTTGCTGAAGGGGCCCTGGGCGTAGGCGGTATCGCTGTTGCGATGATCATGGTCGCGGTTGGTGCGCGTATGTTCAAGGTCTTCCCGGAATCCCTTGAGGATCCGAATCAAGAAGCCTAACAGGTTGCCGCTTGGCGGCGCTTTATAACGAATAATCCACCCTCAGTTCAGCTGTTGGTGGATTTTCTTTTTTATGCGGGCAAAATCTGTGTCTTGTCTATACATATCAGCTGCTCATAAATCATCAGGCAAAACCACCCTGTCTATCGGGTTGGCGCGCTCGTTCAGGGACCGTGGTCTTTCCATACAGACCTTCAAGAAGGGGCCGGACTATATCGACCCACTGTGGCTGTCATCGGCGTCCGGCAAGTCCTGTTACAACCTCGATTTTTATACCCAGTCCCAGGCAGAGATCACGGCGCTGTTCGCCGCCCATATGGCAAACCGCGATATCGGTATGATCGAAGGCAACCTGGGCCTGTATGACGGTCTCGATGTGGAAGGCAGCAACAGCAATGCAGCCCTGGCTGCCCTGCTGGATGTGCCGGTCATACTGGTGATCAATACCAAGGGGATGACCCGGGGAATCGCGCCGCTGCTGCTCGGCTACCAGGCATTTGACAGCAGGATCGATATTGCCGGTATCATTCTCAACCAGGTAGGTGGAGCGAGGCATGAGTCGAAACTGCTGCAAGTGGTTGAGCATTATACGGATCTCAGGGTTTTCGGTACGCTGCAGAACAACCCAGAATTGAATATCGACGAACGCCACCTGGGCTTGATTCCCAGCAACGAGGAAGAACAAGCCGAGATGCTCATCGAAAGGCTCGCTGCTAGTGTTCAGCAGAGTGTCGACCTGGACTCGCTGATAGCGATTGCCAGACCCGCTAAATACGCGGCTGATACTGTTAGGTCTGCTGTATCCAGCACTAAGACCTATGCGGGGATAAGGATCGGCTTGCCCAGAGACAAGGCGTTTGGATTTTACTATCCCGATGATCTGGACAGGTTTCGTGAGCTTGGTGCCGAATTGATCATTTTCAACGCCCTCGAAGATCATAGATTGCCCAAGATCGATGGCCTGTTTCTTGGCGGCGGCTTTCCAGAGACGGTGATGGACGAGCTGGCGCGCAATTCAGTCTTGATGCGGGAAATAGCAGATTTCATCGAGTCGGGTGGTGTGGTGTATGCGGAATGCGGCGGACTGATCTATTTGTCCAGGAGTCTGACCTGGAGAGAGAAAAAATGTAAAATGGCCGGTATCATCCCGGCAGATGCCGTGATGCATGCCAGACCACAAGGCCGTGGCTATGTGCAGTTGAAAGAGACCAAGCATAATCCCTGGCCCAGTCTGAGTGATGTTTCGTTGGCTGAGGTATTCAGTGCCCACGAGTTTCACTACTCTGCTCTGCAGGGACTGGACGAAACCCCGGACAACTTTGCCTATGAGGTCGTCAGGGGGACAGGAATTGACGGCAGACACGATGGCTATGTTTACAAAAACCTCCTCGCCAGTTATACCCACCGGCGAAACACGGATACTCATCCTTGGGTGGATAGATTTTTGGCCCATGTGGAGGCTTGTAAAAAATGACACCTGATTGGTGAAGACGGGAGAATCGATGTTTAAATTGACACCTCAAGCGGCAGTACAGATTCAGCAGGCTGCAAAACAGGGCGGTACTGAGGGTATGGCGCTGCGTTTCGCGGCTAACAGAAAAGATGACGGTACATTCGATTATCTGATGGGTTTCGATGAAGCCAAGGATGACGATATCCAGTTCAACTCAGAGGGCATCACGATTGTGATGGAACCGGAACAGGTGCCTCTGCTGGATGAAACCACCATGGATTATGCGGAACTGGATGATGGCGAGAAGCAGTTCATCTTCATCAACCCCAAAGATGCCAATTACGCACCCGCAACCAATTGATGGATTATCAGCCATTTGATCGATACTGAGCCGTTGCCTGCGGGCAGCCGGGATCGACCGTTTGGTTGTATGGAGATAATCAGCAGATGGAGTTATCCAGCGAAGACTCACTGCGGTTGAATGTCCTGCTGGCCAACAAACCACAGGCCATCAGGATCGACGAGTCAAGCATGACCCTGTATGGGCTGTCGGACAGAGGTGAAGCAAAGGTACCGCTCAATCCCACCTGCCGGGATGACCAGTACCTGAGGATACTGCGTGAGCTGTTATCCGGGAATGTATTGGGTTCGCCGGGGGGCTATCCAGTCTATCTGCAACGCTGGACAAGAATGGGCCAGACCCGGGATGAAAATCTCGAGCACCTGCTCCTGCTTGGCGAACCTGAAGCCGTTGTGGCTGTAGCCTGCGCGACCGGACTCACCGATGAACTGGCAAGACGTGCCTGGTGGACATCACAGGATCCAGACAACGCGCGGCGCATGCTGAGGAATCCGGCAATCGTCAGCGGGCAGATGGGTGCCGAACTGGCGACTTTTCTGATCGAATACCTGCCGTTTGAAACCGAGCCGGAAATTATTGTTGAGAGCCTGCGGCTGGCGTTGCAGCCCGGTCTGATCGATGAGACCCTGAAGCAGAAACTTTGGGTGCGCTGCAATCGAAAGCCGACCTACTACCTGGGGTTTCTCGCCAGCATACCCGACAACCTGCCTGACCCGGTCCCGGCAAGAGAATTGTCGGAGTCAAACCGGCTGGTCCTGGAGCAGCTGGCAATGGCGGACAATCCCTACGCCGCTATCTTGCTCAAGCTCTACTCAGCCAAAGGCCAGACATTTTTGAAAACCGTTGAAAGAATCATGGAGAAGCCGGCCAACCAGGACGTTGTCGTTATCCTGTTGAATGTCATCCGTGATTATTTCTCCGTGCTCAGACCCGAAGGGGATCCGGATCTGACCCTTGAAGACCTGACGGCTGAATCTGCAGTGCTGCTCAGTGAGCAAGGCGATGATCCTGGTATCAGCAATTGCCTTGCCGTGACCGAGAATCTAGAGCAAGAATTACAGACTATGCGTATCCTGTCCGGTTTGGGTTATGCAGTGGTGAGGCCTGTTTTCTGTAAGACCGATGCCATCGGCAGCCTGATGCGGCGCAAGCTGGAGCCTGTCTCCGGCCCACTGAGACGCTTGATTTCTCAATTGCTGGGGCAGAGTTCCCACTGAAGGTTGTTTATTGTTCTCAGGTTTTTTTTCGCGACCTTTGCCGGCCTTTGTAAGCAGCAACCTGCTGGATCAGGGGTTGAAAGGGTAGATTGTCCAAGCCGTTGAACTCTTGACGCGCCAGATTGATAAGTCCGAACACATCGTCGATGGTTTCCGGGATCGGCTGCTCTTCGTGTAGCGCAGTAAACAGGCCACGCAAGCCCCCCACCTGCAGGCGCATGGCCTTGCCGTGGGGCAGTACGCCCCGTTCGCTGTTGGTCTTGAGCGCAAAGCGCGCGTGCTGGCGTAACTGTTCGAGAAATTCCAGGCACTGTCCCTGGGCCTCATCGGAGGTGCAGTGCACGCCCTCGCGTTCGGCAATGTTGATCTTCTTGGCCTTCGAGCAGGTGCATTTGCGCCCCAGAATGCTTTTTTCGTAAGCACAGAAGCGTTCATTGATCTCACGGTATGTGCGTCGAAATGCGTCCTGGTCCATGCTTCTATCAACTGCCCTTGCCGGTAAAACGATGAATCATGCGGCGGTCTTTCTTGTTGATTTTACCCCTTACCGGGCGGGGTTCCAGGGCTTTTTGCGCACGTAGCTGCTCAGTGAGTTTCTGTCTCTCTAGATAGCTTGATTCTGTCTCCGCGTAAAAGGTTCGGGCCTCCACTGCCGGGCGCCTCTGCGTCGCCAGTAGCTTGATCTCAATGTCCCACTCCAAAGGCCCTTTGTGAATGCGCAGACGGTTACCGATCTTCACCTCTTTGCCGGGCTTGGTGCGCTGTTCGTTGAGATGTACTTTGCCGCCATTGATCGCTTCCGCAGCGAGTTGGCGGGTCTTGAAAAAGCGCGCCGCCCACAACCATTTGTCGAGCCTGACTTTCTTCTCGCTGTCGCCCATCGGGGTCAGTCTTCTTCAGGCAGATCCAACAAGGGATTGAGGCGACCAGCCATCTCCAGGGCGGCCAGGTCGTCGTAGCCACCGACATGGTAATCGTCGATAAAGATCTGTGGTACGGTGTTGCGCTGGCTGCGTTGCATCATCTCCTGCATGATTGCATGATCCGTATCGATGCGGATCTCATCGAAGCTGACGCCCTTGTGCTCCAACAGGAACTTGGCGCGAACGCAGTAGGGACAGATTGCTGTGGTGTACATGACCACCTTAGGCATCAGGAAACATCCTCATTGTCATAACAGGTTATAGTGGCAAGTGACGTTACTAACCTTTTGTAAGGTATGGAAAAATTATTTTTACATGATGAAGGTGTATCCTAACAGCAGAAACGTATGAGTTCCATGTCACCAATCACATGCAAACTATAAGTTTGCAGGTCTTTCAATTGATTTCCAACACTATCGATGCGCACAGACAACCCTAAAACTATCCATCTGAAGGATTATCAGTCCCCCGAGTATCTGATTGATCGGGCCGTCCTCACCTTTCATCTGCATGCGGACCATACCCAGGTCATCAGCCGTCTCGATTTCTATCGAAATCCATCCTCCAGCGGAGCAGTCCATGAGTTAGCCCTGCATGGCGAAGAGCTGGAATTACAGTCCGTCAGCATGAATGGCAGTGAACTGACCACTGACCAGTATCGGCTGGATGAAGCTTCGCTGACAATCCTGCAGCCTCCAGAACGCTTTACCCTGGAGACCCGCGTACTGATCAGGCCGGATAAAAATACCGCTCTGGAGGGCCTGTATCAGTCGGGCGAGATGTATTGCACCCAGTGTGAGGCGGAAGGTTTCCGGCGCATCACCTACTTCCTTGACCGGCCGGATGTGATGGCAAAATTCGCCACCACGATCAGCGCAGACAAATCACGCTACCCGGTATTACTCTCAAACGGCAATCTTGTGCACAGGGAAGATCTTGATAACGATCGTCATCTGGTACGCTGGGAAGACCCGTTCCCCAAACCCTGTTATCTGTTTGCCCTGGTGGCCGGCGATCTGCAATACCAGCAGGATTCTTACACCACTGTTTCCGGCCGCGAGGTGGATCTGCGCATCTATGTCGAGGCGGAGAATATCGGCAAATGCGACCATGCAATGCGTTCTTTGAAAAACGCCATGGCCTGGGACGAGCAGAAGTATGGCCGGGAGTATGATCTGGACATCTACATGATCGTCGCGGCGAACGATTTCAATATGGGGGCGATGGAAAACAAGGGATTGAACGTCTTCAACGCCAAGTTCGTCCTGGCCAGGCAGGAGAGCGCTACGGACCGGGATTTTCAGGGCATCGAGGGGGTCATTGCCCATGAGTACTTTCATAATTGGACAGGCAACCGCATTACCTGCCGGGATTGGTTTCAGCTCAGCCTCAAAGAAGGATTAACCGTTTTCCGCGATCAGGAGTTCTCCGCCGACATGGGTTCGCGGGGCGTCAAACGCATCGAGGATGTGCGCCTGCTGCGGGTGCACCAGTTTGCCGAGGATGCCGGACCCATGGCCCATCCGGTCAGGCCGGATTCCTACATGGAGATCAACAATTTCTATACGGTCACGGTCTATGAGAAGGGCGCCGAAGTCGTGCGTATGCAACATAATCTGCTCGGTCCTGAGGCCTACCGCAAGGCCATGGATCTCTATTTCGAGCGCCATGACGGTCAGGCCGTGACCACCGATGATTTTGTCCGGTGCATGGAGGATGCCGGCGGCTATGATCTGCAGCAGTTTCGCCGCTGGTACAGCCTGGCCGGAACACCCGAGGTCAAGGTGGAAGGGACCTACGATCAGGCGTCTCAGCGCTATACCCTGAGTTTCAGTCAGTCCTGTCCGGACACTCCGGGTCAGTCCGATAAACCGCCGTTTCACATACCCCTGGCCCTGGGGCTGTTGGATGAACAGGGCGTTGAGATGCCGCTGCAACTGGAGGGGGAGGCTGCTCCAGCCCCTACCCAGCGGGTCTTGGAACTGAAGAACCAGGTCGATAGTTTCCATTTTGTGGGTCTTGCCCGGCCGCCGGTTCCTTCGCTGTTGCGGGGGTTCTCCGCCCCGGTGAAACTGACATTCGACTACCGTGACGAAGATCTGATGTTTCTCATGGCCCATGACTCGGACCCGTTCAACCGCTGGGATGCGGCGCAAAGCCTGGCCCGGCGCATCCTGCTCAAGCTGGTGGAGCAGCGTCGAGATCAGCATGCCCCCACTTTGTCCGCAGGGTTCTTGCAGGCCTTTCGCGTTGCCTTGAGGGATGAGACAACTGACAAGGCGCTGCTGACCGAGGTGCTGACACTGCCTTCCGAATCGATTCTGGGTGATCAGATGAGTGTGGTGGATGTTGAAGGTGTGCATGCCATGCGGGACTGGCTGAAGACCCGCCTGGCAACAGAGTTGAAAGATGACTTCTTGACTGTTTATAGACTCAACCAGTCTACCCAAGCCTATGACCTCAAGCCCGATTCCATTGCCCGCCGGAGCCTGAAAAACCTCGCGCTGAACCATCTGATGCTTCTGGATGAGCCTGAAATACGCAAGTTATGCCTTGAACAGTTCGAGGCGAGCGACAACATGACCGACAGAATGGCGGCACTCAGCGCATTGGCGAGCTGTGATTGCGACGAGCGTCTCCAGGCGCTGGCCAGCTTCGAGGCTCAGTGGCGGGATGATCCATTGGTGATGGACAAGTGGTTCGCCGTGCAGGCCAACTCAAAACTTCCGGATACCCTGCAGGCAGTCAAAAAACTCATGCAACACCCGGCTTTTTCCTTGAGAAATCCAAACAAGGTGCGCAGTCTGGTGGGGGTGTTCTGCAGCGCTAATGTGACCGGCTTTCATGCAGCTGACGGCTCGGGTTATCGGTTCCTGGCTGACCAGGTGATTGCGCTGGACAGCCTCAACCCACAGGTTGCCGCACGTATGCTGCGTCTGATGACCCGTTGGCGGCGCTATGATGAGACCCGGCAGTCGTTGATGAAGGCCGAGTTTGATAGAATATTGGCCCAGTCAGGCCTCTCCAGGGACGTCTTTGAGATCGCCTCGAAGAGCCTTGAAGCCACTTGAACCTGAGTACTCCCCCTGCTTTTTGCTGGCTTGAATCCAGTTCTTGGATGGGGCAGGATGAAACCATAATAAAGACTAGAATTTAAGGATCGATAATGAATTTTGAGCGCTCCCTGGGCTTCGCTAAATCTTCCGGCAGCCTGAAAAAAAAGCAAAAAAAATTACATCTCTACATCAATCTGAAGCTTGCTTCCTCGGGGCAACCCATTATTGAGAAAGATGGCAGCAATGATTTTCTACATACCGCCAGCGATCTTCTCAAGAGTTATCGTGAGAAAAATCGTCTGCTGACAGATTATCTCTGTCCGGCTGACCAGCGTATTCAGGATTTTCTCGATGTCTATCTACAGGATGTCAGCGATCAGGTCCCGAAATTGCCCAACATGACTTTCGTGCTCGATCGTCACGGTGTGGCCAGGGAACTCTCATTGCCTCTCGGCGAGGATGAGTTTCATTCAGATATCGTCTCCAGCTATCGTGTTAAACAGGGCATTCTGAACAATCCCGCCAGCGACCGCCGTACCACCAAGGGCTCGTTCCATATCGCCGAAGGGGGCTTGCCGGTGCCGGGTGACAAGAAGGCGGTGCCCAAGCAGGCCTTTGCGCGCATGCTCGAGGAGGCCTTGCAGCCGCCTGCGGAATTGTTGCGGATTCCGTTCACCGCCAAGCGGCAACAACCTGCGCAGATGTTTGTCTCCCTGCTGTTGCGGCCGGTCATCTGTCCGGCGATTCCGGGGGTGGATGAAGCGAAGAGTATGGAGATCCGTTTTTTTGCACCGGGTAACCTGGTGAGCAATCTGGATTTTGTCGAAAGTATCTTCGGTAATGGCGGCAACCCTTTTCTGGCGGAGTTCGATGCCGGCTTGGATGTGGATCACTGGAGTGGGCATAGCGGCTGTGTGATTCTGGCGCCGCACCTGACCCGGCTCACCAAGCAGGCAGTGGGGCTGCCACAGTGGGACGCCGCGACAGAACGCCAACGTCGGGATGGCATGTGCTGGAAGGATGCGGCGGAACTCTATAACGACGGTCAATCCTTTAAGGTCACCGCGCGTGATGAACGGGGCGTAATCGTCACGCTGATCGCCGATAATTACTACGGCTATTGCAAGAAAGAGGTCAAGACCCAGATCGGCTATGCAGCCAATCTGTACGGTCTGGCGGAGGAGGAGCACGCCGGGGGCGCATTGGCCTTTCCGCGGCGTAATCATGGTATCGAATACGGCGTGGATTCCCGTACCCGCGAACCGGGTTACAGCTTTCAGGATGTGGCCGAACGTTATGGCGAGATCATGCACATCCAGCCAGAGGGCTATGCGATCGACCAGCAGCACCCACAGGTGATCTATGTGCCCCAGGACCTGCGCATGGATCTGCAGCAGCAGACTATTACTTGGTTCCAGGATGGCAAACCGCAGCATATCCGTCTGCAACCGGGCAAGATCTATGTCCAGCCCAACGGCTATAAAGTTGAGATGGAAAAACACCCGGGTGCGCCGTCCTGGCGATTGATCGGCACTGATTCGGAGGGGACCTTCTGCCACAAACCCAGCACCGTTTCGGGCGGTGGCAAGTCGGAGATCTCCAAGTCCTTGAACGATGCAGTGATCTACGGACCTTTGTTTGTGGATAACCTGCAGAAGGACTTGGATCTGGTGCAGGAGATCTATGAGCGGGACTACTCAGACCGCTTCAAGCCGGAGTTCGCTGATGAAGACCGGGACCCGACACGCAAGCCCTTGAGCATGGATCGCAGCCTCGGTTCCGTGATCAAACTACTGACACCGTCCCCCAGTTATACCGACGAGTACAACGAGTGGGCCAGTTCGATACCCCCACGCATTCTGGCCCTGGCCTTCATGATCAAACGATTTTACCGGCAGTCCTGGGGTAGTGACTGGCGTCGATATCTCACCGTCGACGAGATAGACGGCGCGGAGGGGCATGAACTGAAGATGATGAACCGTCGCATCATCGCCTCCTATCTGCGCGTCGGTTTCGATGAGCGTGATGAATGGCGGATCTTCAAGGTCCGGCAGGATTTTATCGCCACGGAAAAGATCCAGATGGAGGATGATATCACCGCCTCCGTGGTGGTCAATGCAAAATGTCTGGCCGGTTGCCGGGAGGGCATCAGGCAGGGCACGAATAGCATCAAACTCACAGCAAATTGTGAATACCGCCTGTTCCAGCGGCCTGACGACGCAGTTATTCCGGGCTTCGATAAGCAGACTGAATACGATATAGCTCAGCCGGGCAACTTCCTCGCCAACTTTGAACCCTTGCAGGGCGACAAGCTGGCCGCAGTGGTGGAGGATGTGCTCAATTTCTGCAATTTCACCCGGCCCATGCAGGATCTGTTGCAGGTGACTTACGACAAGGGCAAGGGTTATGTGGTCAGTTCCGCCCATCCGCGGCTGGTGGATGGCAAACCGAGCAAGAACCCGCGCTATCTGCAGACCCGCCCTGATCTGGTCAACCCGGTACGTAAATATGTGGCGGAGATGGGGGCCCGTTTCCATCGTAAGCTGCCACTGGATACGTCACTCTGCCATCCAGTGGATGCGGTGCTGGCGGGGCGGCGCAACAACCCGCCGGAGCCGGGCATTCGGGCACTGGCGGTCTACAACCCGATCCACTATCAGGAATTGCCTGAACTGTTCATGGACTTCATCTGCAGCCTAACCGGCAAGTCGCCTTCCACTACCGGGGCAGGCAGTGAGGGTGCGCTGACCAAGGGCCCGTTCAACGCCCTGCGCACCACAGCGGATCTGAATAATGCGTTGGTCTCTTACATCCTCACCGGTTACCCCGGTTTTTCCAGCTCGGCCGGTCATATAGGGCCCAACGTGCGGGTCGATCATGATATCAGCCTGCTGATTCCGGAGGTCTGGGCGCGGTTGAGCGAAGAGCAGCGTGATCCCGCTTTCCTCATCGAAAATGGTTATCTGGAGCCGCTGGAGGATTTCGAATACGCAGGCAGACAGGTCCTGGCAAGCCGTCTTGGTTGTCGGATTACCGACCGCTTCGTACATGGATATCTGGGGAAGATCTTCGACAATGCAAACACGGTGCTGACTGAGGCCATTCTGAAGCCAGAGACCCAGGACATGGCTGTGTTTGTGGATGGCATAGAGAATATCGTTGAAGCCCAGCAACGGGTCGCCCAGCAATATCTGGATGATGGCAGTGTGGAGGACGCCTGTCCTCCGTTGAAGGCGCTGCTCTATATCATGGCTGAGGGCGAATACCAGGGCAAATCGGTGCATGACGCGGAGATTCGCAACATGTTCACCCGGGACTACCTGCTGGCATCCAATTGGTATGCACAGCGGCTGGCGGTCAGGCAGCAGCGTGAAGTTGCGCTCTATCAAAGGCATGTGCAACATCTCCAGGACTTTCTGACGCGTCCGGGTTATGCGGATGTCGTGGAGAATCTGGGTATTGAAGAGCGTCTGCAAAACGCTGAAAAACGTCTCAAGCAAGTGCAGGAAACGGCCTATCTCGACTCATTGGTGGGGACGCTTGGGGCTGATCCTTTAAAGCCATACGAATGAATGGCAAGCGCAGGTCTTGCCCCTGACAGGAATCCAGGGCAGACCAGGTCACAGGAGGTTGTTGCGTTTTACCGCTATCTTCATGGACTTGAGCTTGCATGGGATTATCCTTCTGCTTCCTCTCGTCTGGAGAAATGTTACACTTTCGTTACAAAGGGGCCGATACCCCCACAGAATAATAATGGCGATCTCTTGATGCGGGCAGCCTGATGGCTGCTGTGGGCTAATCTCCAAAGGAACCAGACTTATGATGCTGCAACCGATTCAATATCGATTACCTGATGATTGGGATCTGGATAAGTTCAAATCCAGCCTGGCGGATTCCGATCGCTGGTTGGAAGGCGAATCGGGCAAGGTCAGTCAACTCTATTTGGACAGCTTCGAGTGGCAGATCTGGCAGGCAGGCGCAGAACTGGTCATGGAACAGACAGCAGCTGGCAGCCAGCTCTGCTGGGTTGAGACTAACAGCGGTGAGCGGCAGGCTTGTCTGACTATCGAATCAGCGCCGGGCTTTCCCTCGGAGTTGCCTGATTGTCCTCTGCGCGATCGGCTAAAGCAGGCCCTCGAGGTGCGAACTCTGTTGCCGGTTGTACGGATAGAACAGCAACAACAGTGTTTCAAGGTGCTGAATGAAGATGACAAGACAGTCCTGCAGCTAATCTTTATAAGCAGCCGATTTTCAGCACCAGATGGAAAACTGACTGGCACTCTTGACGGACGAATTATGCTGAAGCCGGTAAAGGGCTATGCAAGACCTTGCAACGCGATGCAGTCAGCGTTTGAGTCACTCGGCATGCAGG
Source organism: uncultured Gammaproteobacteria bacterium (assembly GCA_963797085.1). Classification (GTDB taxonomy): domain Bacteria; phylum Pseudomonadota; class Gammaproteobacteria; order Chromatiales; family Chromatiaceae; genus JASJBU01. The sequence continues at coordinate 64,619 of CAWCOA010000004.1, read as the reverse complement.
TTGTGAGTGAAAGCCTTTTTGAAGTGGCAGTCACCGGCATCGGCAGGAGGCCTGGCGACTACAACTCCAAGCTCAACTACCGGCTCGACCCGCAGGGGCGTTGTGATGCCACAGCAAAGCAGATCAATCTGAGCCTACTGTCCACCCTGGAAGCCAATGTGGAGGGCGCCAAAGCCAACCTGGACAGTGAGTTTCTACATGATTTGAGAGTGGCGACCCGCCGCACCCGCTCCGCGATGAGCCAGATCAAAGGGGTGTTTGATGAGCAGGAGCTGGAGCCCTTCAAGAAAGGTTTTTCCTGGCTTGGTCAGGCAACCGGGCCGACCCGGGATATGGATGTCTATCTCCTCAAATTTGATAATTATCAACAGAGTTTGCCGGCAAAGATCAGGCCGGATCTGGAGCCTTTTCGTGATTTCCTGCAGGCCCATCATGAAAAGGCCCATCGTGATTTAGTGCGTAAACTCAAATCGCCGCATTTTCGCAAACTGATGAAAGACTGGCGTCAGTGGCTCGAAACTCCAGTCGCCAATGTATCGTTTCAACCCAATGCGGTGCGCCCGATCGCTGCCCTGGCTGACCAGCGCATCTACAAGATGTACAAAAGAGTTTTAAAGGATGGCAAAGCGATCCATGCTGATTCCCCTGCGGAGTCTCTGCATGATCTGCGCAAGGACTGTAAAAAACTGCGTTATCTGATGGAATTTTTTCAAAGTCTCTATCCGAAACCGGAAATCAGCGTTTTGATCAAACAACTCAAGGTGCTGTTGGATAATCTGGGGGATTTTCAGGACTTGCAGGTGCAGGCAGAGACGATTGAATCATTTGGTGATGAGATGCTGAAAGAGGGTGCAAATGCCCCGACCCTCATGGCGATGGGTATTCTGGTGGGAAATCTGCTGGATCGTCAGGAACAGGCGAGGGATGAGTTCGCTACCTTGTTTGATAGTTTCAATACGAATGAGAATGCCCGGGCATTCAAGAAACTTTTTCGAGGACAATAATGCACATTCTGGGGGTATACAACATCAAGGGCGGCGTGGGCAAAACGGCTACTGCGGTCAATCTTGCCTATCTCGCAGCCAGGCAGGGTTACCGAAGCATCGTCTGGGATCTCGATCCGCAGGGCGCAGCCACCTACTATTTTCGGATCAAGGCGAAGGTCAAGGGTGGGGGTAAGGCCTTGCTCAAAGGCAAACATGACCTGGATAGCCTGGTTAAGGGGACGGATTTTGAAAATCTCGACCTGCTGCCGGCGGATTTTTCCTACCGAAACATGGATCTGAAGCTGGAGGATGCAAAGAAGCCGACCAAGCAGCTGTTAAGATTGTTGCGCCCGCTCTCTCAAGCCTACGATTATGTTTTTCTCGATTGTCCACCGAGCATTTCCCTGGTCTCGGAAAATATCTTTCGGGCTGCGGATGGTCTCCTGCTGCCGCTGATTCCAACCACCTTGTCACTCAGAACTTATCAGCAACTGCTGGACTTTCTTGAAGGGCATCGTATTGGTGGTCTGGAGTTGATGCCATTCTTCTCCATGGTTGATCGCCGCAAGCGCATGCACCTGGATGTCATGAAGGACCTGCCGGATACCCGCCATGAGCTTCTGGGGACCCAGATACCCTATGCCAGCGATGTGGAAAAGATGGGCATTCACCGCATGCCGGTGGGTGAGTTTGCGCCCCGCAGTCCGGCCTGGAGATCCTACGAAAATCTGTGGAAAGAAGTGCAGGTGAGACTCGGGAATGTCTGAGTAGGTTAGATCTTGCGCAGCAATAAAAAGCCGCCTTCTTGAGACGGCTTTTTGTTATACAAAACGGGAATAACGACGTTTACGACTTTTTACTACGCTGGTGCGCTGCCCGACTGAATCCCAAACCGGCTAATCCCAATTTCCCTGATCAATGGCCTGTAACGCAGAGTTGTCTGCTGCTTGTGGAAATGTGTGGCACCAGGACTGTGTATCACCTAGATGAATTTATTGTATTCTGTAGGCCGAAATAGTCATGAAGTCAAAAAACATCTATATCAGCAAATCTTCATCGATACGGTGATAGATATTCGCGGAATCAATCAGTGTATTGGCGGTGAGTGCCGGCACCCCGTAAACTCAGTAACAACCGCATAATCCTTTTTGATTTTTTGCAGTGATAGATCAAAGTCCCCATCGCCAGACAGCAGTACAACCGTATCAACAGCATGTGCTGCCTGCATGACATCAATGGTGATACCTACGTCCCAGTCACCCTTGGCGGATCCATCACTGCGCTGAATATAGGGTTTGAGTTTAACGGTGAAGCCAATGTGTTTCAGGGCATCTTGGAATTGGCGTTGCTTATCGTCGCCACGGTGAATGGCATAAGCGGTTGCTGAAACAATCGCTCCTTCAGCACTGATTTGCTGCCAGAGTTTCCGGTAGTTAAATTGGCGGCCATAGGCCTGCCGGGTGGTGTAATAAATGTTTTGCACATCAACAAAAATGGCAATCTTTTTCAAAATAGGGCCTGTGGGTCAGTGACATCTTGTCGTGTAAAGTCAGGATAACACTATCCACTTTATCTTTTATGTCTATTAACATCCTGGAGCAATGGGGTTATTTCTTAGTGATTTTGTGCATCCAGACGATGTGCTATTGACGTATCAGCTATTGACACTTGTGAGTCTCGCTTCGAGGCATACTATTCGGGCCTGTTAACACTATGCGGATACCCATCGACGGCGGCCATTTCCCCCCAGGCCCTAGCGTAAACCCATGCATTCGAATTTTCTCAGGGTCATGTTTGTCAGCGCGCCGTTGATCTTGGCAGTCTTCTTTTTCTGGGCCCCTACTCTGGTTCCTGGTGGGCTTATTGCCACTCGTTCTACCGGGATTTTACGACATGTGGCAAAAGCAGCATTCTCTCACCTGCAACAGCAACCTTTGCCCCTCTGGCGTTGCCACACAGAATCCCCGGCACTTCAGAGGTCTTGTGATTACCGACAAGGCCCGGCGGGTTAAGAATTTTCATGCCAAGACCGTCCATGAACAGCGGAAATCATCGCTTCGGCCGGGCTTCGGCATACTTTTGAACACAATCGATCCCATGTCTATCGGCGTATCAGCCAGTATGAGATCGAACGGTATGATCAGATATTCCCTTATTTGAGGCTAGCTTCATTGCTGGGTAATGCCATTCCTGATGCATTTGAGCTGATCATGCAGGAGGCCAGTTCAGAGACCTTTGTCCCGGTTAATTGTCTGACCAGGATTGAGGATGTATGTAAGGAAATTGATATGCCGCTTGGAGTGGATGTGGGTGGCTAGGAAATTTCAAATCGGCTATGAAGGCGATGGTCAGCGCCAGATTGTGTTCAGGCTGGTGGATGTTTCGCGATTGCGTCAACAGCCTAAGTTATTGATGATTGGGAATATCACTTATTCCATGCGGGATATTTTCGCAGCCCCGAAAGTGAGGTTATTAGGAAGAGACTTACAAACGATTCAGCAGTGGGCGGTTAGAGTGGTGGTTGTTTGCTACAGGGTTCTTGATGCATGTAGCCGATACGTCCTTGTACCGGCTGCATGCGGATCAGCATCTAAGATCGACAGCAACAAACTGCTGCATGATCAATGTAGGTCGAGGCTTATCAGGCTTGCAGATTTCGTGATTTCTTCTGGCGTGCAACGCCGAAGGCCAGGAAACCAAGGCCCAGCAGCATGATGATGCTGGGCTCAGGAACGGCACTGACTTCCATTGCGCTCAGGTAGAACTGTTCGTTGTAGAAAGAGATATCAAAGATGTCTCCGGCTGCGACCATGAACGAGCCAATCCCATTGGCGTCACCCGCGATACCTGTGGTCACCGCGAAAAGATCACCATCGATATCAATCATGTCACCAGTATCGAAGCCGCCGTCATGGTTATTGTTGAACCAAAGGTTTTCGATGATGACATCTGTGCTGAAAACAGCATGCAGGGCCTCACCGGTTGTGATGTTGTCGTCACTACTGGGGTTACAGAGGTTCGCAGCACTACCGGTCGTCACATTGGCGGTTGCTGAGCTGATAAGGTCACCACAGACTCCCAGACCGCCATTATTTGCATCCAGATAGGCATATTGAACGCTGTCATCATCGGGAGCAGTGCCTGTAATGCTCACGCTGAAATCACTGAAGGTGAATGACAGGGGATTCCAAGCACTTTCGCCATGGGACCCTGTGGGTTCTGCCATGCTCATGAAATCAAGGATCACTGCGTTTGCAGCGGCGCTGGAAAGCAGGAGTCCTGCTGCTAACAGCAGATTTTTGAATTTTACCATGAGTAGCCTCGTCGTTATTTTTGCTGGTCAAAAATAAGGGTTTTTAGAGGAAGTCTCACTGCTTGATGTTGCTCCTAACTCCTCCTTCGGCGATAGGGGCAGATATCATGCCAGGCTATCTAAGTTGGGCATAAAATAATCTAAAAACAATCGGATGGATTCAAATTGCCTGTGCTAGAGAAAATCCAGCATATCGAGATTGTAAGAATAACCGACAAAAAAGATCAGTTACTTTCCATCACCTGAGATGTTCCAGCCCTTTTCCAATGAATCGCCGGCCATCATGTCACAGGTGCTGGGCCGATAGAGTGGGTTAAGTAAGACAAGGTTGGGGATGAGTCTCGCGGACAGCTGATCTTAAAGCAGTCATAAGCTGACTTTCAAAGACTCGCTTATTGATTCCTTGGATAACAATTTTGCGAATTCCTCCGCTCCCATCGGTCTCCCATAAAGATAACCCTGAGCCTCCCTGCAACCGGCATCCTCCAGGAAAACGGCCTGTTCTTCTTTTTCCACACCTTCTGCGATGACACTCAATCCCAGACTTTTACCCAGCGCGATCACAGCATTCGAGATGGCCATGTCGTTGGCGTCATCGGGTATATCGCGCACGAACGACTGGTCGATCTTGAGCTTGTGAATGGGCAGCTGTTTCAGATAGCTCAGTGATGAGTAGCCGGTGCCGAAGTCATCGATGGTGAGGGTGACGCCTAGCCTGCGCAATTCATCCAACTGCCCAATGGCGGACTTGGCCTGTTCCATGATAAAGCCCTCACTGACCTCTAACTCCAAACGGGATGCCGGGAAATTGGTTTCATTCAGCGCAGTCTTGACCTCATCCACCAATTCACCTCGATTGATCAGAATACCGGCAATATTTACCGCGATCCGGCCAACATCCAGCCCCTGGTCCAGCCAGCTTCGGCCTTGCAGACAAGCAGTACGCAATACCCACATGCCAATGGAGCGGATCAGGCCGCACTCTTCAGCCAGGGGAATGAATTTAGCGGGAGAGACCATGCCGAGTTCCGGATGCTGCCAGCGAATGAGCGCCTCAACGCCGATTATCTGCCTGCTGCGCATATCCACTTGCGGCTGGTAGAAGAGCAGCAGTTCCTCTCTCTCAATCGCCTGGCGCAGATTATTTTCCAGCAGAACCCTTTCAAAGGCATTGCGGGTGAGTTCTTCGGTATAGAAGTGGTAGGTATTACGTCCTTCCTCTTTGGCGCGGTACATGGCCGCATCGGCATTGCGCATCAGCACGGCGCCATTCACACCGTCCCGGGGATAGAGACAAATCCCCATGCTGGCGGTGATCACGATCTGCTGACCCTGTAGATCAAAGGGTTTGTTGAGGATCGAAATCAGTTTTTCTGCGATAACGCCTGCATATTCCGGCTTACTGATATCCTCCAGTAACAACACGAACTCATCACCACCGATTCGCGCAACAGTGTCATCGTCTCGAATCGCCTGGAGCAATTTGGCAGCTACCTCCTGTAACAGTTGATCGCCCACCGGATGGCCCAGGCTATCGTTGATATTCTTGAAATTATCGAGATCGAAAAAGATGATGGCGAGTTGTGAGTTGTGACGCTCCGCGTGCTTGATGGCCTGGTCCAGGCGTTCATTCAGCAACAGGCGGTTGGGCAGGTCGGTAAGGGCATCATGGTGGGCCAGATAGTCAAGCTGCTCCTGGGATTGCTTGATTTGGCTGATATCGGAGAATACCCCGACATAGTGGGTGAGTCGGCCGCTATCATCTTTGATGTCACTGATCGTCTGCCAGACGGGAAACACCGAGCCATCCTTGCGTCGATTCCATATTTCTCCTCGCCACTGACCGGTCTCCTGAAGGGAGTGCCACATATCGCGGTAGAAGCTTTCGTCATGGCGTCCGGATTTCCACATATTCGGGTTGTGTCCAATCATCTCCTCATAGGAGAACCCCAAAATCTCGCTGCTGGCGCGATTGACCTCTAAAATCGTACCCTCGGCATCGGTGATAACCACCCCTTCGGCGGTGTTCTCGAAGACACCGGCCGACAGACGCAGGCTCTCCTCAATCTGCCGCGAGTGGCTGAGGTCATGCATGCTGACCAACATGCCTATCTCTGTGCCGGTGTCGTCACGCACCAGTTTGAGGCTGGCCTCTGTCGGCCGTCCGATGGGATTGAAGTATTCGTCCGATTCCAGTGTGATCACTGTTTCACATTGCGCATTTTGCGCTTGGCAAACCGGGCAGTCCTCTGCTTCACCTTGCGGGTGAATCAACTCGGCGATGTGACGCCCTAGACTCTGTTCGGGAGTCGAGCCAACCATTTGATAAAATGCCTTGTTGGCCCGCACCAGGTGCCGCTGCATGTCCACTAGGTAGATGGGGTCATTGAACTGGTCCATCGCTTGAGTCCATTCAGCATTGGCTCGGGCCAGTTGCTCCTCGGCCCTTTTTCGCTCGGTGATGTCAATTGCCTGGGGCACCAGCCAGGTCACTCTGCCCTGCGCATCGGTGACAGGCTGCAGGGAGAACTCAGCGATGCGCAATCCCCTTTGTGTGTTGTAGGTGATTTCGAACTGGCTGGCTTCTCCCTTGGCCCCCAGGAGCACGGCCTCCCGCAGACGCTGCTGGAGTGACCGGTCATGGGCGAATGCAGGAGTCTCCCAGAAGTGGTGACCTTGAATCTCGTCGAGTTGCGAATCATGCAGGGCCAGCGTCGCATCATTGACGATCAGCGTCCTGCCATCGGTGTCCAGCAGGCCGATCAGCAGGGCTGGATTATTCAGCATGGCTCGCTGCTTTGATTCGCTTTCCTGCAGCGCCGCGGTGCGTTCGGCCACGGCATCCGCCATCCGGTTGAAGTTATGGGCGAGATAAGAAAACTCGTTGTTGCCGTTTTCAGGGGCGCGGGTCTTAAAGTCACTGGCGGCCAGGGCCTGGCTGGCATTCACCAGGTGGACAAGTTGTTTGCTGACGCGGAACCCGCTGATTGTCAGAATGACAATGGTAACCAGCAGTCCGGCGGTCAGCAGGGTCAGGTTTTTTCGCAGAAGCTGCCGATTGGTCTCCTGCAGCAAGCGGGTGGATAGGCCATACTGCAGGTGGCCGATACGGGTGTCGGCGAGCAATATCGCCTGACTGACATGAACAATGCCCGTATCCAGCTGCTGCTCCAGATCGGTGTTGGTTTCGGGTAGTGGTTCTGGCGTACTCTGGGTGCTTACCAGGGGCTGGTATTTTTCGTCCAGCAAGGCCAGATAGACGATGCCAAGCTCGTCTCCAGTGATCAGTCCGTTCAGGTAGTCATCCAGGGTGCTGAGCCCCTCATCGGTAGTGTGAGGCACGATTGCCAGATTGAGCGTTTCCGAGGTCTGTGCAATCAGCGAGCGCGTGCTTTCCAGGGCGAAATGTTTCAACACCCGGTTGGTGTTGAAATTTATCAAGCCAAACAGTAACAGCAGGAGCAGTATGCTGCCGACGAGAAAGCGGAATCTCAGGGAATGAAAACGACTGTATTTCATCCCACTGACTCAAAACACGAAATCAAGGCTCATGGATAACAACCAGTCGCTGCCGGGATTGGTGTAGTCGTAGTCAGGCGCATGATTTGTGTAAAGTCCCCAGCTGTCTTTATCGGGCCGGATCCAGTCCGCCTGGAATTTAAGGATAGCTTGATCATTGATTTGCCGCGATAAACCCAGCGCCACACTGGTAGTATCTAAACGCGTCTTAGCTAGCAGTAACTCCACGGCGCCTTGCACAAATGGGCCGAGGGTCTGTGCCCGACTATCAGTGTCCGGGCCGCTGCTCAAGCGCCGGGCGAGGGTGGCGTAGGGCATCCAGGGTCCGAATCGCCGGCCCTGGGTGAGATAGGCGCCATATTGATCACGGATGGAACCCTCTGCAATTCGATAGGCGAATTCGCCCATGGTGAGCCAATCTCCTTTTTCGTGCCGGATACCCGAGGGACAGCATGTGGGATGGGCTGTCGTCAACGGACAGATCGTCTGCCAGGGCTGCCCCATCGGGTCCAAGATTCTGTAAGAAGCTAAACAGCGCCTCCATTTCAGGACGCTCAAGCGATATTTTGGCGTAACCATAGCGCAGCTTGAGAATGGTGTTGCTGTCCTGCAGTGTCAGGCCCAGATAGGCCTGGCGGGTGTCAACCGAGAAGGTGTCATCACTATTTGGGCTTGGCGAATCGAAGTCAAGCACGGAGATACCGCCCTGCCACTCTGCATGCCAGCGGCCGAGGCGGTCTTCATAGATGATCTCCAACCCATCTTGTGATAAAGGAGGGATGAGGCTGTAGACCTCCACCGGTGGTCTCGCCCAGGGCAGGGCGTAACGCACCTGACGGTCTTCGGAATGGAGAAATGCCGGTGTCGGCATGCGACCCAGGCGCACAGTCGTCACCTCATTCGGCCGCCAGCGCAGCTGGGCCACCGATACATCCGGGGTGTAGCTGCGGTCTTCGTTGCGGTCGGCGATGAGCTGCAGCCCGAACTCCAGCGATTCGCTCAGGCCCAGATCCAACTGCACCCCGAGCAGGGAGTCGATGCCCGCATCGCAGCTCCTGGATCGGCCGGGACCCACCGGTTGCTCATTGCTGACATAGTCAGCAACATCACTGCCGAAGCAGGAGAGACTGGCCGTGCCGAAACCGTCGAAATAGAAATCAATGGCAGCGGCTTGGGAGGCTGTGGTCTGTATAAAGACAGCGATGACCCACTGAGTCCATTTGTTGAGTCTTTTCATTGCTGTTTTTCTGGCTCCAGGTAGAGCAAGACCTTACTACCCTCCGGCCGCTGAACTTCAGGCACATAGGTGACAGCGGCAGGAATTTCCCTTATCGCCTGATCCGTTTCCTCCGCCGCCAGCATGGCCGGCGGCCGGCCGCGGCCGGTAAACACCCGTTTGGCCCAGTGAGCGCGGACACTGGACAGAGACCGCCCGGCCACTTCGTGATAGAAGTCTTTGCGCAGTTCTTTGTCACGTTGATCGAAGGGTGTCAGCGGAGTCAAGTTCCGTCCAAGACCTAAAAATAGATTGGCGGTCTGTTTGTGGTTCATGGAGTCGACCGGCGCGTCCTGCCTTGCAACCAGCAGGATTTCTTCAGCGGCAGCGCTAGGCGCGAGCAGGAACAGTATCAGCGCGCCGAAAGATGAGAGTAAGCAGTGCATGGCGTTCAATGGTCTCCGAATCGTTTAGTTCGTATTTAGTGAGTCGGTTAATCGGAAAAAACCGTGATCACAACTCAAAAACACTATCAGCGGCGGTTGCTTAGCTTAGCATGAGCTAAGGATGTCAGGCGATTTTCGGGTATATCTGCTTGTGGCGAACTTACCATGCCGCTATTACGCAATGCCGATGGCGATGGGTACACAGCTAAAACCTTTTCAGCTCTGCATGATCTCCAGGTGATTTCCCTCACTGTCCTGGATGTAGATGGACTTTGTGCCGTCCCTGTGCAGCGTCAACGCTCCATAGTCTGCCGCCTTGGGGTCTACCAATGCAATATGCGGTGGATGTTGTTCCGGGGTTACCAGGGCCAGATGGATATTGGCAAATTTCAGCAGCGCCCAGGTCTCATCCTGGTATTTGAGTTCGCAGCTGAAACGGCTGGTATACCAGTCAATGGCGCGGTTGATATCGCTGACTGAGATGGCAACGTGGTGCAGACTCTGGAGTTGATCACTGTTCATGGTTATTGAGAAAACAGGGTGGCTTCGCCGCTGGTGAAACCATATTTACTCACCTTGGCACGGTTGATCAAGACTTTCTTACTCTGCAGGAACAACCAGCAATCAAAACTCACCCACCAGACATTTCCGATGATGCTCAGCAACAGATCATAGCGTCGTTTCAGATTGCCACAATGATCCTGAAACATGCCCCAGGCCTGGGGCTGCTCTACAAATCTTAGTAAAATAACTGAGCTTCAGACCCGTCTGTAATCCTACATCGAGTTTTTTCAAAAAAAGTTGCGGGTATAGGGCCTTAGAGAGTCGACAGGATGTCCATTTCATGGGTCCTTTCAACGATGTACGCAGTTTGGACGCGGTTAAGTAGGTATTTGCGCATCTGTTCAAACAATGCAAGGCTGCCCGCTTTGATGGTGGAACTGCTGTGCAGCAGGCTTTCCGCAACAGGCTGATCAGGTTTAAATGCTATTGCGTAAGCCAAGGCTTTCCGGATAAGGGGAAAGATAGCACTGCTTGGCCATGTATTTGTCGTGATGATTACGGAAATAGTGCCGCAGCAGGGTGATCGGTACCACCAGCGGTGTCTCGCCCCGGCGGTAGGCTTCGATGCTGGACGTCAGTTCCTCTTTGTCATCTGTATCTATGCGCTTTTTCAGGTAACCCATGATGTGCTGCAGCACATTGACGTGGCGTTTACGGTTTACCCTTCTTTTCAGTGCGGTCATCATTTCCTGCGCATACTCTGCGGCGACGGACTCGAGTCTGGTGCCGGAGAGATCCGACAGTAGTTTGCCGAGACGCTGATAAGCGGCTTGCGAATGGGCCATGAGCATGTATTTGTGAGCGGTATGGAACTCGATCAGGCTGCCGGCGCTCAGACCGCTGTCCAATAGTCGCTGCCAACGCTGATAGACGTAGATCCGATTGACGAAGTTTTCCCGCAGGATCGCATCATTCAGACGGCCTTCTTCCTCCACCGGCAGCAGCGGCAGCCGCTGCATGAGCACCCGGGCGAAAGCGCCGGTGCCTTTTCTGACCGCGCTCTTGCCTGACGGGTCATAGACCTTGACCCGTTCCATACCGCAACTGGGGGAGTCTTTTTTCAGTACGAAACCGCAGAGATTACCGAATTTTCCGGTCTCAGACTCGGCGTATTCCTTGAGTCGCTTGGTCACGTCTAGTGATGGGTCCGCCACGCCGAGCACGCGGGGATTTTCAGATTCGCCCACCAGGCGGATCGGTGGACGCGGGATGCCAAGACCGATCGCGGTTTCCGGACAGACCGGGACGAATTCCACATGATTATCCAACTCTTGCAGCAGGAACTGGTTGCGCTTGTGTCCGCCGTCGAAGCGCACCTGATGCCCCAGCAGGCAGGCGCTCACGCCAATTCTGGGCAGCCCCTTGTTCTTGCTCGTCATGACTCCTCCTGGCTGGGTGATATGGATGGATCGGGATTGACATTAATCGTGACATCGGGCTGAGGCCGCTCCGGCAGTCTGGCCACAAACCACATCAGCAACAGCGCCAACAGCAACAGGGCAGCCTTTCCAAGCAGTGGCAGGGGCGTCAGGAGCAGGCTTGCCGTGAATGAGATAAGAATCAGGAACAGGGCCTTTTTCTTGGTTTTTCGACTCACAGTATGAGTTTGCTGCCACTGTTGAATGGGCGGCCCGAACCATGGGTGGTGGCAGAGCCAGTGATGCAGACGTGTAGAACTGCGGGAGAAACAGAACGCCGCGAGTAATAGAAAAGGTGTTGTCGGCAGCAAGGGCAGCAGGATGCCGATCAGCCCGGTGATGAGTGATACCCATCCGCCGATCAGCAGCAGGGTCTTGATCAATGCTTCCGAAACATGATGTGTAGCCATGATTCCTATTGTAAGCGGTTTTGTCCAACTGATTCTCTACAGTTTGTGATCTTTAACTAAGCACGATCTCCGTTGAAAGGGATCGATTAAATACCAACCCATGAGGCCGACATGTACAATTTTAGTTACTGAGTTGCCATTCTGAGCGGCAACCTCCAGTCAGTTCAGTGCCTGCCTCTCCAGTTGCGCGAGTTGAGGTTCCGGGTCACAAAAACAGACTGTATATGTTAAGTTTTCCTTACAAGTCATGGATTCATGAGGGCAGACAAATGTATGGTTCGGTTAATCTGACCCGTTTGACTCGGCTGTTACCCTTATTGGTCCTGTTGACCAATCTCATGCTGTTGCCCCATGGCTGTCTGGCGGGCGAAAAGCAGCGGCCGGAGATACCACTCGCTAACATCTACCATGAGGGAGTCGATCTGGATGAGTACTGGGTGAGTGAAAAACTCGATGGCGTCAGGGCGTATTGGGATGGTCGAGAACTTTCTCTCACGCAGCGGTAATCCTTATGCGGCCCCGGCATGGTTTACCGATGGGTTTCCCAAGCTCCCGTTGGACGGTGAATTGTGGATGGGCCGGAATAGTTTCCAGCAATTGGTCAGTGTTGTCAGAAGAAACCGGCCAGACGACGAGGATTGGCGGGCAGTTCGCTATATGGTGTTTGACCTTCCCAATGGAGCGGGTGGATTCACCGAACGGCTGGAAAGTCTTGAACGCTTGCTTGGGAAACTGAATTCCCCGTATATTCGGCTGGTGCAGCAATATCGTTTGAAGGATCACATAAGTCTCATGGAAAAGCTCACGCAGGTGGTGGAGGCCGGCGGTGAGGGTCTGATACTGCACCATGGCTCATCGATCTACCGGGCGGGCCGCAGCAATGATCTATTGAAGGTTAAACCTTACCTGGACGCAGAGGCCAGAGTTATCGCCCATCTGCCTGGTCAGGGTAAATACACTGGAATGCTCGGCTCATTACTGGTGGAGGCTGCGGATGGCAGACGATTTCGCATCGGCACAGGGTTCAGCGATGTAGATCGAACACAGCCACCACCGATTGGCTCACTCATCACTTACAAATACCATGGCTTAACGGATGCGGGCCTTCCTCGGTTCGCGAGTTACCTGAGGGTTCGTGAGCAGTGAATGGGTCAGCTGAAAATACCATCAATCCAGCCTGATGTAGTGTCAGTCTGAGTAGTCTATTTCCGGAAAGTCTAAGGTCCTATTCCCAGGGTCGCCGGGCTAGAATCAAGCTCAAAGATTTTACTTCATACTTGTCCTGTGCGTTGAGCTGTCTTGTGTTACTTACTGAGTGATTGACCAGGCAAGGCGACCCATTCCGTAGTCAAATGCCATGTATAAATCGTGGATTAATTCAAGGTCAGATGATTCTTTTATCTGACTGGAGTAGCCACTTATAATGCTCAAGTCGAAATCATGAATAGATTGTCTACCGGAACGAGTCAGTCATGCTTAAGAGCGGATAGATGTTGAGTCGATTTTCGATTGGTTGCTGATCCGGGTGTCACGGAGATGCTCAAGCTTATTTTTTTACGATGAAACCTGACCATGAAACTACCTATAATTCCTACGACTACATTCTTCATTATCATGTGTTCAACGGTTGCACTGGCCGATGCGGAGAGCGGCAAGGAACTGCATGATGAAAGCTGTATTGATTGCCACATGATGGAAGACCATTCCGCGAAGTATACAAGCAAGGACAAAAAAATTGATTCGCTGCACGGGCTGGGTGGTCAAGTCAGCGCTTGCACACAAATCCTCAATATAAGCTGGTTCCCGGAAGAGGAAAAAGATGTTGTTGAATACTTGAATAATGAATACTACAAATTTCCCAAATAGATCCTTGGCGGAGTACTAGTCATCAAGTGACGATTCCGGCTATCCATCATAAGATGAGTGTGCTGCACAGATTTCTTCTGGTGATGCCTGTTTTGGTTGCGTGCATCATTCTCGATCAGGCGACCAAGGAAATAGCCAGATTGACCCTATCTCCAATCCTTAGTACTGCTTATCTGGATGGTATGCTGAGATTCGTCTATGCAGAAAATACCGGGATTATTTTCAGTATTGGCGTGGGTTTGCCGGATAGTGAGAAGCATCTGTTGTTTACCCTGGTTCCATCTGTGCTGTTCCTCATCCTACTGACATATCTGTTTTTTAGAAGAGAGCTGTCACAACTTACCCTGATAAGCTGCTCGATGATTATAGGCGGCGGCATCAGCAATATACTGGACCGCTTGACCAATCACGGAGCAGTGGTCGATTTTGTTTATATCCTTTTCCGGGGCGGTTCAACCGGGATCTTTAATTTGGCCGATGTAATGATATCCGCGGGCTGTGCAATTTTGCTGGCCCGATATCTGATTAGGCTTCGTGCGAAAGATCAAGTATCCAATATTCTGTGAATAGTGAATTGTTGCTCTAAGGTAATTTACTTAACATCTCGCTTGCACTTCTTCCGGGATCGGTTTCAGCGCCCAGTTCAATGGTTCTTTCAAATGCCTGCCGTGCCTCCTCAACATTGCCGATGCCACTTTGCACGAAGCCAAGGGTCAGCCAGATGCGCTGAAACTCCGGTTGCAGTTCAGTGCCTCGTTTGAGGATTTCCAATGCTTCAGCCGAACGCCCCAGATAATGCAGCGTCAGCCCCAGGTTATTGTGAGGTTCGACTTTGTGCGGCGCCAGGCTGATAACGCGCTGATAGAGTTCTGCCGCTTCGGGGTAGTCACCACTCTCAAATGCCTGATTGGCTTGTTTGTCGAGTTCAATTGGATCACTGGGGGCATTGATTTTTGGATAGTTCTGCAAGCTGTTAATCAGCTCATCGGTAGATAGCTCGGTTTGCCCGGCGGTAGAGGGAACGGCCGGACCCTTGGCCAAGGCAGACTCGTTCATGTAATGGGACCTGGTCAGCATGAAAACTACCAGACCAGTAACAACCTGAAGAGCCAGAACGATAGTGATTGTTTTGAGATTGAGTTTCATTGTCGTGTCTGTGTGGAAGGCAGAGTGGCGGCAAACTTAATCGAAAAGCCGCTTGAATGGTAGACACTGGGCTAAGAAACGTGATCTGCAACCTGTTCCAATCGATGACAACCCCATCAGTCGGCAGATCGGTCTCAGAGTTTTTGCTGCTCCCGCAGCAGTTTCATTTGAAACAAGGTATTCCGTTCCTCCTCTTCCAGCAGGTT
This sequence comes from uncultured Gammaproteobacteria bacterium, assembly GCA_963797085.1. Lineage (GTDB taxonomy): Bacteria > Pseudomonadota > Gammaproteobacteria > Chromatiales > Chromatiaceae > JASJBU01. The sequence goes on along the minus strand of CAWCOA010000004.1, from coordinate 49,529 downwards.
TTCGATGAAGCGGATGGTATTTCGATAGCGGGGGATGATGTTGTAACGTAAGGCGTTGACCCGTTTCTGGGCCTTGCGTTGCTCGGTCATGAGGCGTTCCAGACTCATCGAGACCTCGCCCATTTTCGCCAGTTTGAGGGCTGCATCGGCAAAGTATTTGCGGGTTTCATCGAAGCTGGGGTCGGTGCCGAGCAGGCCAACCGGATTCAGCGGGAGCAGCTTGCCGGTGACCGAAGGGTACTCAACGCCAAGGTTGCGCCGCGGCAGTATGCTGAGGTCCAGTCCAGCCTGCACCCCCAGCGCCGCCTGGTGCAGTGAGCGGCTGCCCATGCGCAGCTGCGCCATGCTCAGCCAGTGATAGGCGGTTTTCAGTGCGCTATGGGCGTGCTCCCTCAGCTCACGGTATTCCCTTAGCCGTTGATAGACCAGGCGGGTCAATAACTCGCGCTTTCTTTCCAGCAGGTTGTGACCATCCTCCAAAAACCGTACCTGGCGCTTGAGACTCAGCAGGGTGCTCTTGGTAGGCGGGGCCTTGAGCCGTTTGGAGGTCAAGATCCTTGCCTGTGGAATTTGGCCATCTCGGTTTCCGTGAGTCGGGTGAGGGAAGATTGAGGGAACATGGACAGTAGTTCCCAGGCCAGGTTGAGGGTTTCCAGGATGCTGCGGTCCTCGTCCTCGTCCTGTTTTACGAAACGCGCCTCGAAGGCATCGGCGAACTCCAGATAGCGCTGGTCCCTGGAGGAGAGTTCATCCGCGCCGATGATCGAGGCCAGGTTGCGCGTCTCCAGGGCCTTGGCGTACAGGGCATAGAGCTGGTTGGCGACATGCGGGTGGTCCTCGCGGGTAAAGTCCTTGCCGATGCCGTCTTTCATCAAGCGGGAGAGGGACGGGGAGATATGTACCGGTGGATAGATACCCTGATTGTGCAGTTCGCGACTGAGCACGATCTGCCCCTCGGTGATGTAGCCGGTCAGATCCGGAATCGGGTGGGTGATGTCATCGCTCGGCATGCTCAACACCGGCACCATGGTGATTGAGCCGTGCCGGTCCTTGATACGGCCGGAGCGCTCGTAGAGCTCCGCCAGGTCGGAGTAGAGATAGCCCGGATAACCCTTGCGCGCGGGCACATCTCCCTTGGCGGTCGCCACCTCCCGCAGGGCCTCGGCATAGTGGGTCATGTCGGTCATCACCACCAGCACATGGTGATCGAGATCGAAGGCCAGATATTCCGCCACAGTCAAGGCCATGCGCGGCAAGGTAAGGCGTTCCAGCGGTGGATCGTCCGCGCGGTTGATGAACATCACCACATTGCTGAGCACCCCGGAAGAGGCGAATTCGTCCTTGAAGAAACGTGCGTCGGCATAGGAGACCCCCATGGCGGCAAACACGATCGCAAAATGGCCCTCCTCATCCGGCAGCTTGGCCTGGCGCACGATCTGCGCCGCCAGACGGTTGTGCGGCAGCCCGGAGGCGGAGAAGATCGGCAGCTTCTGTCCCCGCACCAGGGAGTTGAGGCCGTCGATGGTGGAGATGCCGGTCTGGATAAACTCCTTGGGATAGCTGCGCGCCGCCGGGTTGAGGGGCGGTGCGTTGATGCCCCGATGCAGATTGGAAACGATGGGGGGACGATAGTCCCGCGGTTGTCCCAGGCCATTGAAGACCCTGCCCAGAATCTCAGGTGACAGGGCGATCTCCACCGGCTCATCGAGAAACCGCACCCAGGTGTTCTCTATGTCCAGATTATCTGTGCCTTCAAAAACCTGGATCATGACTTCCTGTGTGGAACTGTGAATCACCTGGCCATTACGCATAACGCCGGATTTGTCGCGGATCAGTGCGCGGTCGCCAAAGGCGATATTGGGTGCATCCTGAACCGTCAGCAGACCCCCCCTGGCGTTGTTTACCGTGCGAAACTCTTTGGCGCCCATCAAGTCTCCTCGCTGGAATGTGAATATTCAGCCCGCAGCGACTTGACGCTGTCTATCGCCTCCTGCTGAAAAGCCCGCAGTAGTTCCGTCTGGGATGAGTCAAAGAGTTCCTTGCAGCGCCGCAGACGGGCCATCACCGGCAGGCCTGACAGTTCCTGTACCGGCACCCCGAGTTGAATCAGTTCAGCGCCAAGATCGTAGATCGTCAGCATCAGATCAAGCAGCAGAAACTGTTTTTGCGGTGAAGAGAAGGTATCCACGGGGTCCAGGGCGCTCTGCTGCAGCACGCCATCCTTGATCAGGGACGCACCCTCCAAAACCCAGCGTTGCGCGGAAGAGAGGGCCTCCGGACCGACCAGATTGACGATGCGCGAGAGCTCGGCGTCCCGCGCCAGAATGGCCAGCGCCTCGCTGCGCCGCCGTTCCCAGTTGCGATCCACCTCCTCATGCCACCATTTCGCCGCTGTGCTGACATCGGCGGAGAAGCTGTCCACCCAGTCGATGGCCGGGTAGTGGCGGGCGTCCGCCAGCTCCTTGGAGAGGGCCCAGAAGGTTTCGATGATCTCTTTGGTATGGCTGGTGACAGGCTCGGAGAAGTCGCCGCCGGGGGGTGACACCGCGCCGATCAGGCTCACCGAACCCTCGCCGCAGTCCATGGTGTCGACCCGTCCCGCCCGTTCGTAGAAAGCCGCCAGGCGGGAGGCGAGATAGGCCGGGTAGCCTTCTTCCACCGGCATCTGACCCAGCCGGCCGGAGACCTCGCGCAGCGCCTCGGCCCAGCGGCTGGTGGAGTCCGCCAGCATTACTACGTCGTTGCCCTGATCCCGATAGTACTCGGCGATGGTGATGCCCACGTAGATGGATGCCTCGCGGGCCACCACCGGCATGTTGGAGGTGTTGGCGATCAACAGGGTGCGCTCCATCAACGGGCGGCCGGAGTAGGGGTCCTTGAGTTTCGGAAAGCTGTCCAGGACATCCACCAGTTCGTTGCCGCGCTCCCCGCAGCCGACGTAGATCACGATATCCGCATTCGCCCAGCGTGCCACCTGGTGCTGGACCATCGTCTTGCCGGCGCCAAACGGACCGGGCACCGCACACTTACCGCCTTTCAGCAAGGGGAAGAAGGTGTCAAGGATACGCTGCCCGGTGATCAGGGGTTCGACGCCGTTGTTTCTCTGCTGGTAGGGGCGAGGCCTGCGCACCGGCCAGCGGTGGTAGAGCTTGAGCTTTTCCACATGGCCGTCCGCCATGCGCACCCGGGCGATGGTCTCCTCCAGGGTGTATTGGCCTTCGGGTGCGATCTCGATCAGTTCGCCCTGGATATCCGGGGGCACAAGGATCAGATGCAGCAGGGATTGCGTCTCCTGCACACTGCCCAGCCGGGCGCCGCCGATGATCGGCATGTTCGGTTCCAGCAGCTCGGAGGGTACGAAATGCCAAACCAGCTTGCGGTCCAGGGCTGCAGGGTTCAGTCCGCGCGGGATCTGATCGCCGGCCTCGAGAAACATCTTTTCCAGCGGCCGCTGCACGCCATCGAAGATGCCACCCATGAGGCCCGGTCCCAGCTCCACTGAAAGCGGGTGTCCCAGACCTTCCACCGGCTCGCCGGGTCGCACCATCTCAGTGGATTCGTAGATCTGCGCCAGGGCTTCATCACCCTGCAGGCCGATCACTTCGCCGTACAGCCCCAGCTGGCCGATTCTTATCTGTTCGCCGTTGCGCACGCCGGGCAGGCGGATGGTCACGATCGGGCCATTGATCTGTTTAATCTCACCGGTGTTTTTTGGCTCTTGCATGATTCGTTCGCATTTCTCACATGGCGGACTAGATGCCATTGCCTGGTGGCGGCAACAGACGCTCAACCAGGGTCTGATGTATCTTTCGTTGCAGGCGCTCGAGCCGGCCTTCAAAAGTGTGGTCGATCTGGATTCTGTGATCCTCGGTGGAGACTACCAGTCCGCCGATGGACTCGATGCTGGCATTGGCAAGTAAAAGCTCCTGGTCTGCCTGCAAGCCCTCGGTGAACTGCTGCCAGTCAGGTTCCAGTTGGCGGCGGTCTTCTTCGTTGAATGACACCTCGAGCCTGTCCGCTTCGATCTGCGCGGCGGCCTGGCTGAGCAGTGAGCGCAGCAGGGTGTGGTATCTGGCCCGGTCCCGGCGCAGCTCCTGCATCCGATCTGACAGGCGCTGGACGACCATTTGCACCAGGTTCCAGCGCATATGATCGAGAATGGTTTGCAGCTTGAGTTCATCAGCCTGAACCTTGCGCAGATAGGCCCGGTCGGCGAATGATTTGGCCAGCAGGGTCTCTTTCTCTTCCCGCAGATGTAGCCGCTCACTGGACTCGCGGAGAATATCCCGGCGTCCCACCTCGGCACTTCTGCGAGTCTCACTGGCCATCTGTTCGGCATGATCGAGGATGGCTTTCTCCAGCGCTTCAACCTGATTCATAATCCTAGAATCCGTAGTTGGACGGGTTGAAGGGTGCGTTCACAGGGGTGCGGAGCAAGGCGTAGCGACGAGGAATAGTTATTCTATTCCGAGGAGTTGCAACGCAGCACTGTGCCTCTGTGGGCGTGCCATTCGGCCCGTAGCGTAATTCACCCATTGGGTGAGAAACAGTTTTGATATATAGATCCATTCAAACAATCTCTTACTTGAAGTGGGAAGCGGTCAACTATGGTTTCTAGGATCATGTGCCTCCGGTTATCTGCGAGCTGCCCATCAGCTTCTCGATTTCCTTGTCCAGTTCACAATGGAAACAGGCGGGGTCCTGCAGAGAGGGGACTTCCGAGACAACGATGCGGCCACCTTCGTTGTGAACCTGCTGGAGCATCTTTGATTGCATGATCTCAGGGGATTGTTCGACGACGATGAACGCATTCTGCCGGGTTTCCAAAAGAGTGCTGATGAGCTCATCGATCTGGCTGATTTGCGGGTCGGTGAGGGTCTCGAAGCCCACCAGTCGAAAGCCATCGGTGAGGGCCGGGCCGCCGATGAAGATCAGCCGGGTTTGATTATCGGACGCGGTCTGAGTCATGGAGGCTGTCAGAGCTTGTCCAGTAACAGGATGCTGATCACCAGGCCGTAAATGGCGATGCCTTCCGCCAGTCCCAGATAGATCAGGGTGCGCCCGAAAACCTCGGGTCTTTCCGCGAGCACTGCAAGCGAGGCGGCGCCGATAGAACCAACCGCATAGGCGGCTGCCAGGGTACTGAATGCGGTGGGAATGCCGACGCCAATGAAGGCCAGCGCCATGCCTATGGAGATGTCATTGCCGGCTTCGGCAATAGCGGGACTCGCCATGGCCTCCTCGATGCCGAGAAATAGCAGTGCTGCATGCGCGGCGACGAAAAGCAGCAGATTAGTGCCGAGGGTGGGCTTGAACCAGGCGCGCAGGTCCCTGTCAGGATGCCGTTCCATGATCACGCCGGCAGCAATGATGCCGAGGATGAGCAGGGTCATCACTCCGATCAGCCAATACATAATGTGTACCTCTCTGCGGTTGCTGGTGTCATTGGGTTGTTGGTTGCGGATATTCATAACCTCAAGGGCCTGAACACCTTGCCGTCACCGGAATAGAAACGGGTAAATCCTTCGTAGTATTCGAGTCGCAATACCTGAATGGTAACGATCGCACCCTCCAACACCAGGATGAACAGGTTGCCAAACAGTATCATCAGCCAGTGCCCCACTTCATCCATGCTGTTGGCCAGGGTGAAGACGGCGATCGCCAAGGCTACATGATTAAGGCTGAAGGCGGCGACCCTGAGGAATGAGAGGGTGTTGGAGATGTAGCCAATGATGGTTTCGAAGCTCTCGATCAATGCCACCAGGACGCGTTCGCCAAGGGGTGTCTGTTGGGACATCAATTTGTGAATGAACAGGCTGCTCAATGAGAAAAAGGCCAGCAGACTCCAGATTGGGCCAGTCTCGACCTTGGCGTAAAAGCTGTAGCCAATCCCCAGCAGGCCGGCGTAGAAAAAAAGACTCAGCAGCCCGTTGCTGCCCAACAGTGCCCCCCGATAATCACTCAGTACCAGGTGATTGAGGATATTGATCAGACTGACCAGAACCAGAAACCCGATACCCCAGATCAGCGCCACGGAGAGCATGTAAAGCGGATCCGAAAGCGGGCTGATCCAGACCGCATGGAGTATGTGTTCGTAACCAAACAGGCTGCCGTAAAGAAAGCCGAAGACCATCGAAGAGGCGCCGGCCGCCATGGCAAAAAAGCTGAAGCTCCCCAGCCTGCGCCGTGCCAGCAGGGCCGTTGTGAAAAATACCGCGCCATGGCCCACATCCCCAAACATCATGCCGAACATGCAGATGAAGGTTATTGCGAAGAGGCTGGTGGGATTAAATTCACCATAACGGGGTACGCCATATTGGGTGACCAGGATGGAAAAGGGCTGCAGCAGTCGATTGTGTCTCAGGACTGATGGAACCAGCGGGCGCTCCGCATCTGTCGGATCTCGTGACTGAAGCACAAAAGGATTTTCGAGTCCGTTTTCAATTATCTGGCTGAGACGCGGGATATCTGCGGCGGGTACCCAGCCCTGCAATTGAGACAGGTTGCCCCGGTGGCGCGCTGCTTCCCCAAGCTGCACGAAAGGGCTGGCCAGTTGCAGCGTTGCTGCGGACTTTTCCAACTTTGGCTGGATTGATTTCAGCCAGGCATCAAATTGTTGCTGCTGTTGCTGACGTTCATCGTTCGCAACGCGGCGTCGATCGCGCAGGGATTGCGCAGTCTTTTCCGGTTCCGCAGACAACTCCTCTGGCAGATCGAAGGCCCGAAAGCCTGCGGTATCAAGCACTGACTTCTGGTGAGCTGACCTGCCGGTCCCCGGGCCCAGTATCACCACATGGGCATTGGGGCTCTTCTCCATGTATACATACAATAGATAACCATCCAGGCTCAGCGCATCCTTCAGTTGCGGTACATGTTTCTGTAGAACACTGCCGATATGAATATCCAGGAATCGTTTATCTGAGCGCAGTAGGCCAAGTTCGATATTCAACTGTTGGAAATTGTCCAGGGTGTTCTCCAGCTGCTCTATGTCACGCAGATCGTCAAGCAGCGAGCGTTGCGCCTCGGCATGGTCTGAACAGATCTGCCAGGTCTCTTTCAACCAATCGTTGGTTTCTTCGAGCAGCCGTTCGCTGACAGGTTTTATTTCCATAGTTCGACTGGCAACGGGACTGAATCCGCTCTGCGAGACAATCTTCTGCAGACGTGTGCTGGCCTGCTGATGGAGTTCGCGGTAGTGCTGACCAGGAACCTCCTGCAGTGCCTGGTCCGGCTCCGTTCTGGGATCCGGATTGAAAATTGCCTGCTCCGCCAGCAGCAGTGACATCGCGGGCAGATCAGAGGTAAGGATCTGCAGGGTCACATGTTTCATGGGCAGGGGGCTAAACACCAATCACTCCTGGACCGGAAATGCTGCGGGTCATGATGCCTGATCCATGGCCGGACTCATGGCTGGGCCCACCACCGCCTCTTCGATCAATGACTGATCCAGCTCCAGCAGCCTGCCCTGGATGATTGCGAACAGTCGGCGCAGATCTTTTTCCCGGGCAATCAGATAACCCAGGGCCGCCACTACGACACAGGGGCTGGTGTGTATGAGTTTTCGCGCCTCTCTCGAGACATGGAGATCGAGCTGTTGTCTGATCTGCATACTGTTGGCGGTATTCTGCAATAGCCTTGTCAACTTCGAAGGCAGCTGTTCAATCATGGCTTCGGAACTCTCCAGATTGGAAAGTTGCATCAGCTTATGGCGGGTCAGATTACCGCCGCTGGGAATGAGCAGATAGTAGGCCTTACTGGGCGTGAAGTTGTAGGCAAAGCGGTAGCGTAACAGCCAGAGGATGTTTTGCCGGTCGATGAGGGTGCTGACCAGGTGCTTGAGGCCTGGTTTGTCGGTTACCTCCGAGGTTTGGACATATTTAGCCAGCCCGGCATAGTAGAGCCGGTCGATCGCCGCATCGAGGGAGAAAGGTTCATTCTTCTCTTCATAGACCTGGCGCGCCTGGCGGGCGATCATGGCATAGGAGCCGCGCTCCAGCAGACGCAGCATTTCGAGCACATTTTCCGCATGCAACAGTGTTTCGTGGGGCAGGCGGATGCTGTCGGGGAGTTCGTACAGGTCATCGCGGATGGTATCCAACCCCAGTCCATTCAGTTTGCCCCTGATCAGGGTCTTCAGATTGTACAGCTCGAACTTGCGCGACCAGTAGAGCAGCAGTTCTCGCGCCTTGCTGGTCAAAGGATACAGCAGAATGGAAAACTCCAGCATCAACAGGCGCAGCATGACCCGTTCCATCATGTATGCGGTATGTTGTGATTCACCGCCATCTTCCAGGACCGATTCGAGGGAATAGCGTTCCACCAGCTCGGCTAGTGGCATCTGCAGGAGACCGGGTATTTCAGCCTCGGTCAACAGATGATTGGCGAGGATCTTGACCCGGGTTTTCAGGTAGATTTGAGAGCCGCAGACGTTCATGCGATGTGCATCGTCAGTCGTCGGCCTGTGGGTCGATCAGTACGGCAAAGGCAGCGTCCAGGGCTTCTTCCTCCCGGGTTTCCGCATACTTCCTCAGTTCAGCGTGGCGTTCGTCGTAACGCCGTTTGAGTTCAGCGATGGTCTGCTCCGCTCGTTGCAGGGCCTTGTCCTGAAAACTGCTCTGCAGTTCGGGCAGCCGGGCCTCGAAACGCTCCTCTTCGGCACGCGCCTCGAGCAGGGCATTTTGCAGGATGCGTTCCCGGTCCTCGTTGGCTTTCTGATGGATCTGCTCTGCCTTCATTTCGGCATCGAGAAGGCGTTGCAGGGTCTTTTCCATCGGCATCGGTGATTATCCGTTGGCTATTGTATTGTCAGGAAAATCGCCGGACTTCTACGAGATTGTCTCGATGAACCGGCATCCGCAGTCAGTTTAGTTAAATGGGCAGACTTATGCCTTATCCAAGTTGGTATCAATTGAGCTGGATCATCTCACTCACGGGTCGTGGGTTGATGATCAGCTTTGAGCTGGCAGCGCTGGTTTCAGTCAGACTTCCTGGATGCGATCCTGCAACTGCTGGAACAGCAGTGTTTTCAGCCGGTCAATCTGGGCCGGCGCATAGTCCTGGTGCTGTTTAGCCCCCCATACGACACCGGGCCAGCAGAAATCGTCTTTTTTTCTGCCCACGATGTGCACATGCAGTTGCTGTACGATATTGCCGATGGCAGCGACATTGAGCTTATCCGGGGCGAATTCCCTGCTTACGAAACGGGAAATCAGGTTCACCTCATCGAGCAGAGTCAACTGCTGATCCTGGGTGAGCTGGAAAAGTTCCTGCTCGGCAACCTTGGGCACCAGAATGAACCAGGGAACCAGCGCATTTTTCATCAACAGCAGCAGGCAGAGATCGAGTTCACCCAGCGGGATAGAGTCGTTCGCCAGGCGGTCATCCAACTGAAAATCTTTCATCTTGCCCCCAAGGGTCTTTTGCAAATCTCAACCATAAGCCATTTCAATGACGATTGTCATACCTCTCAAGAGGACAGTGGATTTGAAACAATTTGCAACAACTCAGTCACACATTGAAGCAGGTGTGAAACATCTGGGAACTAGACTTTATTGATGAGTAGATCATTTTTGTTGGGGCAGTAGCATGCGCAGTCCAGTATCGGAAAAACGAGCAAACATTGCCGGTGGTGATTCGCAACACCGCTGGTATGCGGGATTTGATGACGAGCAATTTATCCACCTGACTGACGGTAATTGGTATATTGAAAGCCGCGAAGGCGAATTCGGGCCGTTTCAAAGCCGCCAGGCTGCGGAAGATTTTTATTACAGTCGCTTCAGACACTAAAACTGGCGGTCTCACAACTCAGCCGAGTTCTCAACAGCGGCCTGTGCGACGCAGGATTGATCAGACGCTCAAACAGATTTCAGTCCGCCCTGGAAGCCTTTGACCTCACTCGAGGTGTCCGCTGGTGATCACGGGCGTCAACCAGTAATGCATGCCGCTGCCGGCGAAGGCCTCTTCCAATCCCTTCACCAGGGAAACTGCTTGCATATCCGGCAGGTAGGTCTGGATCATTACCTGACGGCGGCGTCCCGCCACCTGCTCAGAGATATTCATCGAATGGGGTGAAGCGCCGTGACCGCTCACCTGCAGGCTGGTGAAACCGCTGATCTCCTCCTGCTCCAGCAGCCAGTCCACCACCGCATCTTCCACTTCGGGGGAGATCACAAGGGAAAGTAATACTTGGGATTCCATAGCTAGGCTCCTTTGGCTTCGCACCCGAAGCGTTGGTAGAGGATGGGCAGCAGAAACAGGGTCAGGGCGGTGGAGGAGAGCAACCCGCCGATCACCACGATTGCCAGGGGACGTTGGATCTCCGAGCCCGGACCACTGGCGAACAGCAGGGGCACCAGGCCGAAGGCGGCGATATTGGCGGTCATCAGCACCGGCCGCAGGCGCCGCTGGGCGCCCTCCATCACGACTTCCAGTATGGGGCGTCCCAGGGCCTTCAACTGGTTGAAGTAGCTGACCATCACCACCCCGTTGAGCACCGCGATACCGAGCAGGGCGATGAAGCCCACAGAGGCGGGCACCGAGAGATACTCTCCGGTCAGCCACAGGGCAGCGATGCCGCCGATCATGGCAAAGGGGATATTGGTCAGCACCAGTGCCGCTTGACGCACCGAGCGGAAGGTGGAAAAGAGGATCAGAAAGATCAGACCGATGACCACCGGAATCACCAGGGAGAGGCGGGTGGCGGCGCGCTGCTGATTCTCGAACTGGCCACCCCACTCCAGATAGTAACCGGTCGGCAAGCTGACCTGTTCGGCGACTTTTGACTTGGCCTCATCGACGAAGCCCACCAGATCGCGTCCGCCGACATTGGCGACCACCACTGCCATGCGCCGCCCACGCTCCCGGTTGACCGCCACCGGGCCTTCGATACGCTCAAGGCTAACCAGCCCGGAGAGCGCTACGGTACGTCCGTCCGGCAGTGCCAGGTGCAGGCCGGCAAAGGCGGCCGGTGAATCGCGTAGCTCGGCGGGTCCCTTGAGGGTCAGGGGGATACGCCGGGCCTTCTGATAGACGGTGCCCACGGTCAGACCTTCGACCTGGGCGCGCAACAGGTTCTCCAGGGTCTCCACATCCAATCCCAGACGCCCGGCCGCCAGGCGGTCCACTTCCAGCCGGTAGTATTGAGCACCCTCGTTGCGGGGGGTGAAGACATCCTCCGCCCCTTCAATGGTGTTGAGGACGCCGACAATAGACTCCGCGGTGCGGTTGAGCTCAGCTTGATCGTCGCCGAAGATCTTGATCGCAAGGTCCCCGCGCACCCCGGTGAGCATCTCGGAGACGCGCATCTCGATCGGCTGGGTGAAGGCGAAATCGACCCCGGGGAAGGCTTCAGTGACCTTGCGCACTTCGTCGATCAGCGCCTCCTTGTCCGGTACTGTCCACTGTTCGCGGGGTTTCAGGATCAGGAAGCCATCGGTCTGGTTCAGCCCCATGGGATCGAGCCCCAGCTCATCGGAGCCGGTGCGCGCAACTATGCCCTCGACCTCCGGCACCTGTTGCATCAAACGTTGCTGAAAACGCTGGTCGATGGCGATGGACTGCTCTAGATTGATGGAAGGCAGTTTCTCCAGTTGTACGATCAGGTCGCCCTCATCCATGGTCGGCATGAAGGTCTTACCGACCTGGGTGTAGAGCCCTCCAGCCAGGAGCAGCAGGCCGAGAGCAGCAGCGAACACCAGCTTTGCGTGCTCCAGGCTCCAGCGCAGCAGCGGCACATAGAGCCGGTTGAGTTGGCGCACCAGCCAGGGATCTTCGTGACTGACCTTACCCAACAGATAGGAGGCGAGCACCGGGATAATGGTCAGCGACAGCAACAGGGAGGCGCTGAGAGCGAACACGATAGTCAGGGCCACCGGTACGAACAGCTTGCCCTCCAGGCCCTGCAGGGTGAGCAGGGGCAGGAAGACGATGATGATGATGCCGATGCCGGAGGTCATGGGCACCGAGACCTCCTTCACTGCCCGATAGATCAGGTGCAGCCGGGGCAGGCTGTCGCGACCCTGATGGCGGGCCAGGTGGGTGACCACGTTCTCCACCACCACCACCGCCGCGTCCACCAGCATGCCGATGGCGATGGCCAGCCCCCCCAAAGACATCAGGTTGGCGGAGAGGCCGAACTGGCGCATCAGGATAAAGGTGGCCAGGGCCGCCAGGGGCAGCACCAGGGCCACCGTCAGGGCGGCCCGCAGGTCGCCGAGAAACAGCACCAGCAACACCAATACCAGCAGGATCGCCTCGCCCAGGGATTTGGTGACCGTGCCGACTGCCTTATCAACCAGGTGGCCGCGGTCGTAGAAGACCTTGATCTCGACTCCCTGGGGCAGGCCCGGGGCCAGCTCGGCGAGTTTATTTCGTACACCTTCTACGACATCGCGGGCATTCGCTCCGCGCAGGCCGAGTACCAGGCCCTCGACCACCTCACCGGTGCCGTTGGCGGAGACTGCGCCATAGCGAGTCATGGAGCCGATTCGCACTTCGGCCACATCGGCGATGCGCACCGGTTGTGCGGGGTCGGCACGCACTACTACAGCAGCCACATCCTGCAGGGTACGAAGGGCTCCTTCGGTGCGCACCAAAAGCACCTCTTCACCGTCGTTGAGGCGGCCGGCGCCATCGTTGCGGTTGTTCATTTGCAGCGCCTCCTGCATCTGCTGCAGGGTGATGCCCCTGGAGGTCATGCGGGCGTTGTCCGGCACCACTTCGAAACTGCGGGCCAGCCCACCCAGGGAGTTGACGTCCGCCACGCCGGGGACAGTGCGCAAGGCCGGACGGATCACCCAGTCGAGCAGATCGCGACGTTCCGTGAGATTCAAGTCGCCGCCTTCAACAGTGAACATGAACATCTCGCCGAGGGGCGTGGTCATCGGTGCAATGCCGCCGCTGATTGCCTCCGGCAGATCGCCCCAGACTGCATTCAGTCGTTCAGCGACTTGTTGGCGCGCCCAATAGATGTCGGTGCCCTCCTCGAAATCCACCGTGATATCGGTCAGGGCGTATTTGGCTACCGAGCGCAACATCGACATACGGGGGATGCCGAGCATCTCCACCTCGAGAGGGGCGGTGATGCGGGATTCCACCTCTTCCGGGGTCATCCCCGGGGCCTTGACGATGATCTTCACCTGCGTGGTGGAGACGTCTGGAAAGGCATCGATGGGGGTGTTGCGGAAGGCATGCCAGCCAGCGCCGGCCAGCACCAGGATCAGCAGCAGCATCAACAGCCGCTGGGTGAGGGAAAATTGCACGAGTCGGGCCAGCATTATTCGCCTCCTGTCTGCCAGGCGGCTTTGAGGGCGGCGGTGCCGGAAATCACCACCCGGGCTTCTGAAGAGAAGCTGCCGCTGATGATGATGTGGTTGGTCTCTTCCGCCTGTACCTTGACGGGTTCGGCGCTGAAGCCTTGCGGGCTCTCGACGAACAGATAGCTGTTGCCGCCACTACGCACCAGCGCGGCACGGGGTACCCGGTAGAGGTCGGTGGTCTGCGGTCCCTGCAGTCTGGCCTGCACGAACTGGCCCGGTCTCAGCAGTTCCGCGCCGTCGGTTACCTCGGCCCTTACCAGCACCCCCTGGTCGGCGCCATGCACCATACGCCCGACAGTGATGACCTTGGCGCTTACTGCGTCGCTGCGCACCAGGGAACCAGGTGCCGTGGCAGCAAGTTTTTCCAGTGGTACATGGATCTCCAGCCAGAGCGGCGAGAGCTGTCCCACCTGGTAGAGCGGATCGGCCATCTCCAGGCGTTGCCCCGGGGTGGCGATTTGTTCCAGCACGACCCCCTGGAGGGGTGATCGCACCTGCAGTGAGCCGGACAGTTTGCGGTCTTTTGTCAGCTCCGCAAGGGCCTGTTCACTCATTCCCGCCAGGTTCAGGCTCTGTCGCAGGCGCTCGGTTTCGGTCTCGACCTGGATCAGGCGTGAACGAGTCTCCAGATAACGGCGCTCGGCAATGATACCTTCCTTGTGCAACTGTTTGTCCCGTTTGTAGTCGGCGCGAGCCAATTGCAGGCGGGTCATGGCTTCCAGATAGGCGCTCTGTTGCTCCAGCAGTTGCGGGCTCTGAATCTGCGCCAGGGGTTGCCCGGCCTCGACTGTCTCGCCCTCGGAGACCAAAAGGGCTTCCAGCAGGCCGTTCTGGGGTGCACTGACGACCCGCAATTGGGAATTGGGCACCACTACCTTGGCGGGATAGGCTGCGCTGATCGCTGACTCCACCTTTTCAATCGGTGCTCGTGCGAATGTCAAAGGCTGCGCGCTGGTCCGGCGACATAGGGACGGCGTGCCGGCCTCCGAGGGGCAAGGTCAGACTAAGCAACAGCAGACGAGAGAATAGTCTTTTTCATTTTGGCATGACTCCGAGAATCTGGTTGTGGCGGGCGATGGCGCGCTGGTGTTCAAGCTGTTTGCGCTCCAAATTCGAGGGCCGCATCCGCCGCCAGGTTGCGTGCGCGTAGCAAGCTGCACCAGGTCGCTCTCGCCCAGCTCAAAGGCGCGCTTGCAAGATGTTCGCCCCGCATGGTCAGGGCCTTGCGCTGTTCCGCCAGAGTGATGGCGGAGGCTGTCTGCCCATCTCCAGCCGGGCCTGTTCCAGTTCCTGCTCCAGTTGATTCCCGCGCCAATTCCGCGCGCGGCTTCCGCTTCAGTCAGATCAGCCTCGGCCTCGCCAGTCGGGGTGCCGGCATGCGTGCTGCTGCCCAGGGGAGGGTGATGGTCAATTCCAGGGAGTCGTCATAGTCTGCGCGGAGTTTCCCCGTTCATGATTGGCGGACAAGGAAAGCATGGGATTCGCCCTGCGCTCGATGCGCACCCGTTGCCGCTCGGCGCGGCTCTTTTGAACCTGGCTGGCGGCGTCCAACAGCTGCGGATGGGAAGCCGGGAAATCTGGGTTCTCAGCAGGCTGTTCCTCAATTGCTCAGGCAGCTGGCCCAGACCAGTATAGGCCTGCCAGGCATTGGCGGCAGTCTCAACCTGGCCCTTCGCTTCCTGCAGCAGGGCCTCCCGGCTCAATGTCTCCTGGCGCGCCAGCACCCAGTCGGCATCCGCCAGCTCACCTGCTGCGCGGCGGCGTTCCACCTCCTGTTCCAGGGCCTGGGCCGACTTGCAGATGTTCCTGGCCAGCTCCTGTTGCTCTGGGCCAGGCGCAGCGCCCAGGCGCGCTCCCGGACTTCACCGGCGACTGTCCAGGCGAGCAGCTGTTGGGATGCGTCAGCCTCCAAACCCAGGCCTTGCGCCAGTTGACGATAGCTCTCTTTCTGTCCCGGCAGCCAGATTGGCATCTCCAGTCCCGCACTCCATTCGCTGAGACCGTTGTCTGTACCGAGACTATCGTTCTTGTGTCTCAGGTTCACTGCCGCATCCCCGGCTAACAGGCTCCCGGTGCGTTCCAGGACACGATCTGCAACCGCCTGGCGGGCTTGGCTAATCTGGTATTCAGGATGCCGCTGAAGAGCTAATTCCACCACAGCTCCCAGTTCCAGTGGGGCACCCTGGACCTGAGAGACAGCGATGCTGAATATAATTATTAGGTATGGAATTCGCCCTATGCCAATTAACCTGCTATGCACATCATTGATCCTATTTGGTTGATCGAAGGCGCAAGTTTAAAGGGCATAAGCTGAAATTAAACTGAAAATTCGCAATATAATCGTTAACCCATCGATTAATAAGCTGATGGGTTTGTTATTCTGCAGCTTGCTGGGTAGGACTCATGGTCCGCTGGCGCTATGAGCTGGAAATTGACGATTGTTTTCAGCGCCGATTTGTAGTTTCCGGTATCTTACTTAACAGATTGTAAATTGTTGGCTGAAATAGGGTTTTCCCGTCTATTTAGACAGTACAGTGTCTCTAAAATAGGATTTCTACCAATCCTGGACCCATGGATAGCAATGAAAGGTTCCAAATATGGCTTTCATAATTTACTGATCGGTACGGTTCTTACCATGATCGTAGTGGTCAGTGTCATGGGTTATCTTGTCTATTCCGGTAACCGGATGACGAGCAAATACACGCCGTTGCTGGATGCGGCAATGGAGATGACCCTGGAAACCACAACAGCTCATTTGTGGTTCATGGAAATGATGGCGGGGGATGAGCAGGGGAGCATCGAGAAAGTCTGGTCTCATTTGGACCAGGCGGATTGGTATGCCAATGCAATGTTGGAAGGCGGCCTCAATCAGGAAGGCAGCATTCTACCTTTGACTGATGCATCACTGCGAAGCTCCGTACAGCTGGCCAGGAAGACTATCGCCCAGTTCAAGGAAATTTCCCATCGACGCAATGAAGGCTCGCCCGATGCACGGCAGGTCTCCGAACTCGATCAGCGTTTTGATCTCGTGTTCAAGGATTTCCTGCAGGTGGCCGGCGAAGTGGAGACGAATCTACAACAGAAGATTCATAGCGGAGCTGGTCAGTTTTCGAAGCATTGCCGGCGGCTTGATCATCGGCACCATGCTTATCGCCGTCTTTGTCATCTACAAGCTGATTCAGTATGAGCGCAATCAGTTACTTTTTATCGAACGTATCGATGAGGCCAGGACGCACATCGACGAGCAGAGCAGGTTGCTGGATCATCAGGTTAATTACGATCAGCTGACCAATCTGCCCAACAGGGCCCTGTTTCTGGATCGTCTGCAACAGGCCATGACCCATGCGGTCCATGAGGACCACAACGTGGTGGTCATGTATGTGGATCTGGATAAGTTTAAAGTGGTCAAAGACACGCTGGGCCACAAACTGGGCGACCGGCTGCTCAACCTGACCAGCAAGAGGCTGCATGAATGCATCCGGGAAGAGGATACGGCCAGTCGCTTCGCGGGGGATGAGTTTGGCGTCCTCCTGACAGCGATCCAGAGCCGGGAGAAGGCCATGGATGCGGCCAGCCAAGTGGCTCGTAAGATCATCAATGCTCTCAACCAGCCCTTCCTGGTGGACGACAGGAAACTGATACTTTCAGTCAGCATCGGTATTGCGGTTTCCGTCGATGAGGGTTGTACTGCAGAGGATCTACTGCGCAAGGCCCATATCGCCATGCATCATGTCAAGGTTGAGGGTGGAAACAACTACAAATTCAATACGGATGAGCTGAATGAAGCTGCATCTCAGCGTTATGAGATTGAACAGGCATTGCGAAATGCCTTGGCAAATGGGGAATTGGTGCTCTATTTTCAGCCGCAGTGGGCAGTGGAGAGTCACAGACTATCGGGGTTTGAGGCGTTGCTGCGTTGGAATCACCCGAAAAAAGGCCTGCTTCTGCCCGATTCTTTTGTCCCGATTGCCGAGTCGACCGGGCTGATTGAAGAGATCGACAGTTGGGTATTCAAGGCGGCCTGCGCGCAATATGCTGAATGGGTGAGCAAGGGACTCGAGCCAGGCAGGATATCGGTCAATCTGTCACCGGTGAAACTGCATCAGCGCAAGATTGTGAACGAGATTTCCGAGCTGCTGTTGGAATACGATATTCCGTATGGGGATTTTGAACTGGAACTCACCGAGACCAGCCTGATGGAGAACAGTCGTCTCACCCAGAAGGTGCTGGCCCAATTTAAAAAGCTTGGGGTCAGGCTGGCGATTGACGATTTCGGCACCGGTTACTCATCGATGGCCTATTTGCGGGATTTTTCCATCGATGTGCTGAAAATCGATCGATCATTTTTCAACAGCCTCGGCAATGATGCCTCAGCGGAAGCGGTATTGCGCAACATCGTAAGCCTGGCTCATGTCTTGGAGATGCAGATTGTCGCCGAAGGCATAGAGAACCAGGAGCAGCTGGGCCTTGCTGTGGAACTTCGTTGTGAATACGCACAGGGTTACAAGTTGGGTAAACCCTTGCCTGCTGCCGAGGCATCCAGTCTGCTGGCATCCAGTCAGGCGGCAGGCAACCCTCAGTTTCTTAACGGATCAAGCCACTGATGGGACCGGCTATTCAGCTCTAGGCACCAGCTCAGGTTCCACCCGTTGATAACCAATCTCCGCCAGTTTCTCCAGATAGGCCTGCCAGAGCTGGTCATGAAATTTCCCCAGATTGTAGAGATACTTCCAGTCGTAAAGACCGGAGTCGTGGCCGTCATCGAAGACGATCTTGATGGCGTAGCTGCCCACCGGTTCAATACGGTCGATGGAGACCAACTCCTTGCCTTTTTCCAGTTTCGCAGTGGCCGGTGTGTGGCCCCGGGTTTCGGCCGAAGGCGAGTAGACCCGCAGATATTCACAGGGTAGGGAAAAATGCGCCCCATCATCGAAGGCGATATCAAGAAATCGTGACTGTTGATGGACCTTGACTTCGGTTGGGCGAGGGTGCTGTTGCATCGTTGATCACTCCGCTGTTGCGCCAGAGGCTTCAGGCCAGCCCTGGCAGTGCCGGACGATCAGTGCCGAGAGCATCTGGATATGCGCAGGCTGGTCGTTCAATGCCGGGATATAGCCATATTCCTTGCCGCCTGCTTCGAGAAAGTAGTCACGATTTTCGACCGCAATCTCCTCCAGGGTTTCCAGGCAATCGGCTGAGAATGCCGGGCACACCACCTGCACGCTTGCCACCCCATTCCCGCCCCAGCTTTTCAGGGTTTCATCGGTATAGGGCTTTACCCACTCCTGTTTGCCAAACCGGGACTGAAAAGTGATATCCCATGTCCCATCGGCCAGACCCAGATGGCTGATGGTATCCATAGCGGTCTGACGGCATTCGTTGGGATAGGGATCGCCCTTTTCGAAGTAGTCTTTCGGGATGCCGTGGAAGGAGAACAGCAGTTTGTCGGCACTGCCATGTTGCTGTCGATATTGTGTAATGCTCTGCGCCAGTGCGTCGATGTAGGCCGGCTCATCGTGGTAACGATTGATGAATCTGATCTCCGGCAACCAACGCCAGTGCTGTAGCTCACTGGTCACCGCATCAAAGATCGATGCCGTGGTGGTGGCGGAATACTGGGGGTAGAGCGGCACCACCAGCAGGCGCTGTACATTCGCCTTACGCAGCAGTTCCAGCCCATCGCTGATGGATGGGTTGCCATAGCGCATGGCCAACGCGACTTCCACCCTGCCGGAGAGTTT
This sequence comes from uncultured Gammaproteobacteria bacterium, assembly GCA_963797085.1. Classification (GTDB taxonomy): domain Bacteria; phylum Pseudomonadota; class Gammaproteobacteria; order Chromatiales; family Chromatiaceae; genus JASJBU01. Next base: position 30,472 of record CAWCOA010000004.1, on the reverse strand, counting down.
GTCCTGCAGTGACGCTTCGATGGCGATCTTCTGTTTTTTGGCGATCGCGAGCAGCGGCGCCCCCTCATCGGTCCAGACGGACTGATAGGCCGCAGCCGAGCGCTTGGGCCTGATGCGCAGGATTATGCCATGCAGGATGATCAGCCAGATGAAACGCGGTATCGAAACCACCCGCGGATCACTGAGAAACTCCGCCAGATAGCGACGCACCGCACTGGTAGTGGGTGCATCGGGTGTACCCAGGTTGACCAGCAGGATACCCAGGACGCCGTCATTGCGCGCCAGCTGATCGGATTGATTTATATATTTCACGGATAATCAATTTTCAGGTTGTATTGGAGAGTCGGATTCTTGCCTCTATGCGGGCTTTATTCAACAGGGTTTTATTGTTGATTTCCGGCAACAGCCGCCAGAGTCTGTCAATCAGTGCGGGATTTTTTACGGCCAGTCCTTCGAGCATTGCACGGGTCGCAGGGGCCAGTCCCGGCAACAACAGGATCAGCGGCGCCTTCCATGAGACATAATCCATGATTAGCCGATGGTCTTCCGCTTCGTGCCAGTCGAGGCTTACAGGCAGTTCCGGGAAGCCGGCGGCGGGTTGGTCATCTGCTTGGTGCATGATCACTTTGCCAGCTCGTTTAGCATCGCGCAGATACCAGGCGCGGTGGTGATCGGGTCCACTCCGTCCTTGTACCAGCGCCTCGAGCACGGATGCATGAACCCGTGGATTATGCCCATCATTAAGCGGCAGGCCTTTTTCGCTCAAGTACGGCGAGGCAAAGCTGAAATCGCCTGTTTCAGCAGCCCGCCAGCGGGTGTAGGTCTTATGTTCAAGTTCAGCCTCCGAGCGGGCACTGTCGAGCAGTGCGAAAGGCGTGCCGCTGTCTTCGTCCAACAGCCACAGCTCATAGCTGTCGTCCAGTGGGAATGGTAGCTGCTGCAGCTTGGGTTCCAGACTGTCGATCAGCTGCTGTGCTGACTTGAGCATGCCAGAGATATTGAACAGGGGGTTCAGCGGGACCCGGTGCAGGCCTTGATTAGATGACCAGAGGCCAAAGGTATAAAACTGCTGGCCGGCGTAAGGTATATTGGCCCAGAGTCCCTGCGGACTGTCGCTGAGAACCTGGATCTCCCAGCTCTGGCCATTGTTGCTCAAGGCGCGGGCATCGGCTGTAGCCACGACCTGCAATACCCCGTTGAACGGGTTGAGTCGCCTGATGCTGAAGGCAGAAGCAGATGGAGTTGGCATGAATTCATAGCCTACACCAGGCAGCTGGTGCAAGCGAGTTACGAACTGTACTATTCACCAGGCGTGGGAGTGCCCTGGCGAATATCACGAGCAGCGGACGGTTTGCGGGGTAGCCGGTCTACTCCGAGGTAAAATCCAACAGTTTACGCAAGCAATGGACCCGCGTATGGAATCACCGCCAAGCAGATTCCTCATCATCGCAGGCAACAGCAGTGGTTTGGGTTTTGGCCGGGTGACGGATTCAGGCGTCGCCTGGAACGGCTGGCACTCCAGGCTCCGGCGTGACTGCTGAGCGGATGATGCTTTGACTGCCACTGCGACTGAACTATCCAGGCGGCAGCTATGTTGATATAAGGACCCTGTGAGTAAGCAAAAATGTCTGAGGCATTTATGAAAGTCGTGTTATTTGTCTGTGTGGAGAACTCCAATCGCAGCCAGATGGCAGAGGCCTTTTCGCGTCTGCATGGCAACAACCACTTGCAGGTCTACAGCGCAGGTTCGAGACCCAGCGGTAAGGTCAACCCAAAGGCGATCCAGGCCATGCGGCAAAAAGGCTACGACCTGACAGAACACAGTTCCAAGGCATTTTCCGATCTGCCTGATAGGCCATTCGACTTTATTGTTACCATGGGTTGCGGGGACGCCTGCGGGCATATCTCCGGCAGGAATAGTGAGGATTGGGCCCTGCCCGATCCCAGGGAGATGCCGCCTGCCGACTTCAATCGGGTCAGGGATGAGATAGAAAGCCCGGTGCTCGATCTGCTGGGTCGGCTTGATGTCTGACCGTCCGCGCCAGATGCAATTTGGCGTCCCGAAAGTCATTGCAAGCGTGTACACAGGTCATCCTGTGGATGTCTTTTTGCGCGTGCAACGCTGTGCTCCCTCCCTGCAACGGTCGCGCTCGGGCGCATGTATTGGCTGATATGAATCAGGAGAAGCGGCAGCAGATCTTCGAGCGCCTGCGCAACGCCAACCCCAATCCGACGACAGAGCTGAACTACGGTACCCCGTTCGAGCTGCTGGTGGCGGTGACTTTATCCGCCCAGGCAACCGATAAGGGTGTCAACAAGGCCACAGAGAAACTCTTTAAGGTGGCGAATACCCCGGAGTCGATCTATGCCCTTGGCGAGGAGGGCCTGAAGCACTATATCAAGACCATCGGCCTGTTCAATAATAAAGCCAAGAACATCATTGCCGCCTGTCGCCTGCTGATCGAGCGGCATGCCAGTCAGGTTCCGCAGGAAAGAAAAGCATTGGAGGCCCTGCCGGGGGTCGGCCGCAAGACGGCCAATGTAGTATTGAACACCGCATTCGGACAGCCTACGATGGCGGTGGACACGCATATCTTCCGGGTCGCCAACAGGACCCGGCTGGCGCCGGGTAAGACACCGCTGGCGGTGGAGAATAAATTACTGCGCTTTATACCTGCCGAATTTCTGCAGGATGCGCACCACTGGTTGATTTTACACGGGCGCTATACCTGTATCGCCCGCAGACCGCGTTGTGGTAGTTGTGTGATCGAAGACCTCTGTGAATTTAAACAAAAGGAGAGCGAATAATGATAAAGATATTCAAACCTGCGCTGCTGTTGCTGTGGCTTTTGATGTTGCTGCCGACTGTCCAGGCCGATGACGGTCTGGTGAATGTGCGCAGTCAATTCGACGTGCCAAAGACACTGGATCGTTTCGAAGCGGCGGTCAAAGATGCCGGCCTCAAGGTCTTTGCACGCATCGATCATGCAAAGGGGGCTGCGAGCGTGGGAAAATCCTTGCGTCCGACACAGCTTTTGATCTTTGGATCTCCCAAAGTCGGTAGCGGGGTGATCAGCAGCGATCAGCGGGCTGGTATCGATCTTCCCATGAAGATCCTGGTCTGGGAGGATGCAGAGGCTGTGGTCTGGCTGAGTTATACGCGTCCTGACTATATGTTCAGCCGCTTCGGGATCGATGATCGACCTGAGATACAGGCCAAAATGACCGGCGCCCTGGCCAAGTTTTCGAAGGTCGCCACCCAACCTTGAAGAGAGGGCTGGAGGGCAGGATCCAGTCTGCCAAGGCATTAATTCTGTTTCGATGCGGCATACCTTTTGTCGGGACTCGACTACAGATCGCAAGGACAACAATAAAAAGGCAATAGACACCCATGTTTGGTAGTGATCGAAACCAGATGCGTCAGGTATTCCTGACGGCCTGGCAGAAACAAAGGGACGGGGTATCCATGGAGCCTCTTGAACAGATGGTTGCCTCTGTCGTGCTGGAGCACCCGGAATACCAGGGACTGCTTGGTGATCCTGAGCGAGCCCTGCATGAAGAATTTCCACCCGAGGCGGGTAAGAGTAATCCTTTTCTGCACATGGCGATGCATATCAGTCTGCAGGAACAGATCTCCACCGATCGCCCAGCTGGGATTACCGGGCTCTATCAGCGGCTGATCCAGCGTCTGGGCGATGTACATGACGCTGAACATCGGTTGATGGAATGCCTCGCGCATATGCTGTGGGAGGCGCAGGTCAATCAGCGGATGCCGGATGAACAGGCGTATCTGGAGTGCGTCAAGCAGCTGGTTATTTAGTTAGAGTCCAGAAACACCCCTCCCTGGGGTGTTTCTGGAACGGAATCGAAAAATGCGATTTTCAGATTCCTTCATTTTCAGAGGCTTAGTGCCTTTGAAAATGATGGCACGTCCCTGTACCAGATTAGTTTTCGTCCTTTCTGGATGGAAACTAATCAATACAGACCGACAGAATTTCTATGTCCATGGTTGATTCAAGGTAGAAGAATGGCTGCAACCGATTCTAAAAACTGTGTGCTTTGCCGGGTTATGCGGGGTCTCGCATTTGGCGGCCTGGGGGCGGCGATCGGCGGTTATGGGGCTATCCTGTTCGGTGCCAATCAGCAGGATGCGATGCTCTACGCCCTATTTGGCGCCATTGCACTGACGGCTTTCATGCAACGTAAAAAAACCAAAGATGCTGATGGTTGAACGCGCTGATTATTAACACAGGCTAGGGAAATTGAGTTAGGCTTATATTAGTACTCCGTCAAGGTCATATTGATGGATTCAGCGATATGACCTTGGCTGATTACTGGCAGACAGTGACAAATCAATGGGTTTGCACCGGCTGCGATATAAGGTTGGCGCTCCGCCGTATCGAAAAGGAGCACTGAATAAACCTAATAGAGGGGAGGCGTTATGAATAAAACCTGGGTAGTTGCCGCAGACACCAGTCGCGCTCGAATTTTTGTTTCCGACAAACCAGTCAGTGGGTTGGAGGAGATCCAGACCTTGAGCCATCCCGAAGCGAGGTTGCATGAGGGCGACCTGCTCACCGATACCACTGAAGGCGAGCCGGACATGCACAAACAGGCAGATGCCGATCGTTTTGCAGCCCATGTCTGCGCCACCATTGAAGCAGGGCGCAAGTCCGGTGAATTCAATAAAATCTATCTGGTCGCGGCGCCGAATTTTCTAGGCAAGTTGCGCAAGCACCAGTCCAATGCCATGAAACAGTTGCTGGCAGGCGAAGTCGACAAAAACCTCGCAGCCCACTCTCCCGAGGACATTCGTAAACAGCTGCCTGAGTATCTCTGACCTGGGCGGCGAATCCTCGATCAACTGCTACAGCGCTCAGGTCCTTGAAGATGGAGCCAGTCAAATCGCTACTGCCTGAGCAGCTCTTTCACGCTTGTAACATCGATGGGCTCGACTTTACATCCACCGACCAGCTGGAAGCCTTGGACGAAGCCATTGGTCAGGGGCGTGCCCTTGATGCCATGGCCTTTGGGGTTGGGATACGCCATGAGGGATATAACCTCTATGTGATGGGCTCCACCGGTATCGGACGCCACTGGATGGTGGATGAGACCCTCAACCGGTTGAGCCAGCCAGCAGGCAAGCGCTCTTCCGATCGGTGTTATCTGAACAACTTCGATGCCCCGCATCAGCCCATAGCGGTCTCTCTGCCGCCCGGTATGGGGCGTGTTTTCCGCAACGACATGCTGCAATTGGTCGAATCTCTGTTCGATGCTATTCCTGCCACCTTGCAGGGCAAGGAGTTTCGCAAACAGGCAGAGGAGATTCGTGACAGTCTGAGACACCGGGAAGAGAAGATGGCGGCGGAGTTCGATCGCCGCGCACGGGAAGAGGGGGTTGCCTTACTCCATACTCCCACCGGCTACAGCCTGGTTCCGGTCAGGGAGGGCAATCTTCTCTCCCCGGAAGAGTTCGAGAAACTGCCGGAGAATGAGCGGAAATCGATCGAGCAGTTGGTGGAGAGGTTTCATGATGAGTTGCGCAGCACTCTCGCACAGATCCCGATCTGGAAGCGGGACATGCGACAGCGCTTCAAGAGACTGGAGCGCGACTTTGTCAGCATCACCCTGGATCAGTTGCTGGTTGATCTATTGAAGAAGTATGCCGACCATACTGATCTGGTCAGTTATCTGGATGCCGTGCGTGAAGACGTCCAGCAGAATCTGGATCTGTTCCGCCCGGTCGATGATGATGATGGTGTTCCGCTTGAGGCGAACGATCAGCGTTTCACCCGCTACAAGGTCAATCTGTTGGTCGACAATCGGGATGGGCCTGCTGTCCCCGTCGTCTATGAAGCCAATCCCACCTATCAAAACCTGCTTGGCAGGGTCGAGCATCTGGCCCGCATGGGCACCCTGGCGACCGATTTCACCTTGATCAAGGCGGGTGCCCTGCACCGGGCAAATGACGGTTATCTGGTGCTCGATGCCGAAAAGGTCCTGAACAATCCCTTCAGCTGGGAGGCATTGAAGAGGACGCTCAAGTCTGGAGTGGTGCGCATCGAGTCCCTGGAGCGTCAATTAAGTCTGGTCAGTACGATCAGCCTGGAACCCGCTCCAATCCCTATTGATCTGAAAGTGGTCTTGATCGGCGACCGCCAAATCTATCATCTGCTCAAGGCCTATGATTCGGACTTTGGACAGTTATTCAAAGTGGTGGTGGATCTGGCGGAGACCCAGACCAGGAGTGAGGTGCATGACAACGCATACGCCCGGTTGATCGCTACCTTGCAGCAGCGGGAGAAGCTGAACCCGATCAGCCGTTCAGGGGTGGTCCGCATCATCGAGCAGAGCGCGCGCCGCGCCCGGGATGGCGAGAAACTGTCCCTGCATATGGGCAGTCTGACTGATCTGTTGAAAGAGTCTGATTACTGGGCTCGGGAGGATCAGAGTCAACACATCGAGAAGCGGCATGTGCAGCTGGCCCTGGATCATCAGAGCGGCCGCGTCAGCCAGCTCAAGGAACAACTACAGGAAGAGATACTCAATGGCACCCTGATGATCGATACCACAGGCATTCAGCTCGGGCGGGTGAATGGGCTTTCGGTGATTCAGATGGGTGATTATGCCTTTGGTATGCCCAGCCGGATCAGCGCCACTGCGCGCCTTGGCAATGGCGAAGTCGTTGATATCGAGCGGGAAGTGGATCAGGGTGGGCCGATCCATAGCAAGGGTGTATTTATCCTCTCTGCCTACATCAACCGTCGTTATGCCCGTTATCAGCCACTCTCCCTGGCCGCTACCCTGGTGTTCGAACAAACCTACGGCGAGGTGGAGGGGGACAGCGCCTCGGCGGGTGAATTGTGTGTATTGCTTTCCGCCCTGGGCGATATCCCGCTCAAACAGAGCCTGGCGATCACCGGTTCCGTTAACCAGCATGGTGAGATGCAACCGATTGGTGGGGTGTGCGAAAAGATTGAGGGTTTTTTCGATATCTGCCAGGCCCGCGGGCTCGATGGCAGTCAGGGTGTGATTATTCCCAGCGCCAACAGCAGACACCTGATGCTCAATCAGGCGGTTATCGATGCAGCCGCTGCCGGGCAGTTCCAGGTCTATGCGGTCAGACATGTGGAGCAGGCGATGGAACTGCTGAGTGGATTGTCGGCGGGAGTGGCAGACGACCAAGGTATCTATCCGAGTCAGACCATCAACGGCCTGGTCCAGCAACGCCTGGCTGAGTGGCTGGCGATTCGCATGGATCTGGCGCAGCATGATAAAAGTTAATACTCCATCAACATAGGATTGATGGAGTATTAGACTTGAACAGGGTTTTTTCAGAGACTCCAGATGCAAAGCCTAAAGCAGTTCTGCCACCGTGATTTTGTTACCTCCAGAGCGTTTGGGGGCATAGCATGCCTGATCAGCCGTCTCTAAAAGTGCGGCAACGTCCTCGTACGACTGGTCTATGTCGACGATCCCAATGCTGGCTGTCACTGAAAACTGACGATTTTTTAAAGAAGTGCTGTGCTCCGAGATGGCATGCAGAATCTTTTCCGCAATAGTCATCGCGGAGTGTGAGTCGCAGTTTTTAAGCAGAATGGCGAACTCATCACCGCCCAGCCGCCCAGCGTCATCATGGTTTCTGAGAGTGCGCCGGATGATTCGAGTGACTGATGAATGACAAAAGCACTGGTGCCTAAGGTTGCGCTGAAAACCGGACCCAGGAATACTGCAGAGTGGGGTGGACCAGGTAGTTCATAATGGGGAAAGTCTTACCTCAATCCTCATGAGTCTCTTTGACTTCACACAGCAGATGCCCCTCGGCCAGCCGGACCTCGGCCAGTTCTCCTGCCTGTATCTCCACGGATGAACGCAGTATTTGTCCATCAGCCGGCTTGGAAACGATGGCATAGCCCCGCTTCAGGGTATTCAGGGGGCTGAGGTTATCCAGGTCCCGTGCAAGCTGGCCAAGTTGGTTGTGCCTTTTTGAGAGTTTGTCATTCAGGGACCTGTGCAGGCGTTCGTCGAGCTTGTCGATGGATGTTCGCAGACGCTCGAGCCAGAGTATTGGCGACTGCTGATTGAGTCTGAATTGGAGGTTTTGCAACCGATTGTCCAATTTTAGCAGCTGATGGGTCTGAGTCTGCAAGAGTCTTTGAGTGAGTTCATCCAGGCGCAGAGTGCGTTGCGTCAGACGTTGCCGGGGGTGTTGCCGGTGTAAGCGTTGGTCAAGTTTTTCAAGCTGCAGCTGTCCGGTTTTTATGCGCTGTTTCGATCTTATGCACAGCCGCGAGAAAAGTTGCGCTATGCGCTTGAGCCATTCGTCCTGATCTGGCACCGCATGTTCCGCTGCCGCGGAAGGGGTGGGGGCACGCAGGTCTGCGACAAAATCGGCAATGGTAAAGTCGATTTCATGCCCGATGCCGGCGATCAACGGGATTTCTGAGGCATCAATGGCCCTGGCGACTGCTTCATCATTGAATGCCAGCAGGTCCTCCAGAGAACCTCCGCCGCGGCTGAGTATGAGTAGATCGCACTCCTGGCGGCGATTGGCGAGCTGCAGCATGCGGATGATTTTTGCCGGAGCTTCTGCGCCCTGTACGGGGACTGGATAGATCACCGCAGGAATAGCTGGAAAGCGTCGCTTGAGGACGCTCAGCAGGTCGCGTACTGCCGCACCGCTCGGTGAGGTGATCAAACCGATCTGTTGCGGCAGCAGCGGCAGGTTTTTTTTTCGGCCGGCATCGAACAGGCCCTCGGCAGCGAGTTTTTCCTTCAGGCGTTCAAACGCAAGCCGCAACGCGCCCTCCCCGGCAGGTTCCATGTGCTCGGCGATGAGCTGAAACTCGCCTCTGGCCTCATACAGGCTGACCCGGGCCCGGATCAGAACCTGCTGTCCATTGGTGGGTTGGAAACGCAGCCGTTGCCGTTTGCTGCGGAACATGGCGCAGCGCACCTGGGCAGCTTCGTCTTTCAGCGAAAAATAGATGTGGCCAGAAGCGGGGCGCGCCAGGTTAGAAATCTCCCCTTCCACCCAGACCAGGGGGAAGCTTCCCTCCAGGATTGTCCGTGTCTCGCGTACCAGCCTGGAAATGCTGTAGATGTCTCTGGATGTCTGCTGTTCGCTGGGCATCAGTTTTGAATCATGCAGGCTGAGGTTTTCAGTCGGTCGGTGAATTCTTCGGCACTGAGTGATTCACTGAAGTGATGCCCCTGGAAAACCCGGCAGCCTTTGTCACGCAGGAAGTCGAATTGCGCTTGTTGTTCGACACCCTCGGCAACGATCCCCAATTCCATCTGCTGGGCCATGCTGATGATGGTCTGTACCAGGCTTGCGTCTCTGGGGTCAGTGAGGATGTCGCGGACAAAGCTGCGGTCGATCTTCAATTCATTCAGCGGCAGCCGTCTGAGATAAGAGATTGAGGCATAACCGGTGCCAAAGTCGTCGATTGAGAAGCGCACTCCCAGTTGATTGAGAGTTTGAATCTTCTTTTTCGCGGTTTCCAGGTTTTCCACCAGGGTGCCCTCGGTGATCTCCAGGGTCAGACAGCCTGGGTCGACGCCGGTTTCTCCCAGAATCTGCTCGATTCTGTTGGTGAAATCCGCCTGATGGAACTGCACTGGACTGAGATTGACCGCCATCGAACGGAAAGTCACATGGCTAAGCCGCTGCCACTGGTTCATCCGGGCCAGCGCCTCCCTGAGTACATATTCACCAATTGCCAGGATCTGCCCATTCTCCTCCGCCACAGGAATGAAGTTGTCCGGCGAGACAATCCCGCGCCGTGGGTGCGGCCAGCGCAGCAGGGCTTCTGCACCGACGATATTCCCCTGGCTATCCACTTGGGGCTGGTAAACCAGGGTGAATTCATCGTTTTCCAGGGCAAAGCGCAGATCGTTCTTCAGCTGCAATCGCTCCTCCGCGTGTTGTTGCATGCTCGGGAGAAAGAAACGAATGGTATTCCTGCCGGCCTCTTTGGCTCGATACATGGCGGTATCCGCATGCTTGAGGACATCGTCGGCAGTTGCGTCATTCATGGGGAAGATGACGATGCCGATGCTGGGGGTGACATGTAGCTCATTGTCGTGGATGGCGTAGGGTTTGGAGAGCGCCTGCATGAGTTTCTCTGCGCCCTGCTGGGCCTGTTGCGCGGCCTGTTGCGGGTCATCACTGAGCTCTGAAAAGAGCACCACAAATTCATCGCCGCCCAGGCGGGCCGGCGTGTCTTCGTCGCGGAGTTCGTGCTGCAGGCGTCTCGCCACGGCTTTGAGTAATTCATCACCAACTGGATGGCCCAGGGAGTCGTTGATATTCTTGAAGTGGTCCAGGTCCATGTAGAGCAAGCCACCTTTATGCCCATGGCGGTTGCAGAGTGCTTGGGCGTGATGCAGGCGATCCAGTAGCAGGCGTCTGTTCGGCAGATCGGTGAGGGCATCGAAGGTGGCTTGATATTCGAGTTGCTCCATAGAGCGCATGCGCTCCATCTCCGCGCTGGTGCGGGCAGCGATAATATCCAGCACCTCTTCCCACTGAGACGGCAACTGTAAAGGTTGGCGAGATACGACCCAGATGACGCCGATGATATTGTCGTGTAGATCTCGTATGGGTGTACCGAGATAACTGTCAATATGCAGATCAATGAGTTCCTGGTCTTCTGGGTATAAAAGTTGAACATCCCGCAGGAAGAGGCTGCGCCTGTTCAGGATGACATCATTGCAGGGTGTGCCTGCAAGCTCATATTCAAAATCTTCAATGAATGCGCCATCCATGAGGATGGAAATGGCTTTTATGCGCTCGCTGTCTATGAGTTCACCCACCGTGGCGCCGTCCGCATCCAGCCAACGACATAACTCAAGGGACACTTTTTCGAAGAAAGCCTGACCACTGATGCCGACCATACTCTCTACCAGGGTATGTAACGCCTCTTCACTGCGTTTTCGCTCAGTGATGTTCTGGTGGGTACCACAAGCGCGTAGCGGTTCGTTGCTGTCGGGATCATAATCCATGCCATTCCCCGAACCCTGGATCCACACCCAGTGTCCATCTTTATGCCGCATCCTGAATTCCACCACGTAAGGTTTGGCCTGATTGATGTGGCTCTGAATGGTCGGCTCTATCCGTTTGCGATCATCCGGATGGATGCGCGACATCCAGTCGCTGACATCATTCTTGATATCTTCGCGAGTCAATCCCAGTATGTCGAGCCAACGGTCATTGACCAAATGCCTGCCGGTCTTTAAGATCCCAGTCCCAAAATCCGAGGGAAGCCCCCTCGATAATCTGAGAAAGCTGTATCTCGGCTTGATACTGTGGAGTGATGTCCAATATGCTGAATGGCACTCGACCCGCCTGTTCCAGGCTGGTGGGGATTGGAAATGAGACCAGCACCCGGATCGTTTTGCCCTGTAGAGTCCGGAATTCCGTCTCGTCGCTAAAGTTTGCTTGCCGTTGTTGGATGGCGACCAGCCCCTTTACGAAGGACTTACGAGAGACAGGCGTGAAGGTACTGCTCAGGCCATTGCGCAGCTGCTCCAGTGATCTGGCTCCAAACAGTTCAAGTGCTTTGCTATTTGCAGATAGAATGAGTAACTGATCCATGAATAAGGTGATTTTTTCCGGATAACGTTTTAAATATCCGGCTAAATCGCTTATTCCCCGATCGCGCAAATCATCCAGCATTTGCAGTACCTCGCTGAGGTCTTCCTCCAGCAGAGACACGGTCGTTGCCTCGAAGAGTTCCCTGAAACGATTCTCGCTGATTGCGAGTTCCATGGTGCGGGCCTGGACACGCCAACGCAAAATCACGGTGCCGATCAGCAGTAGTATCAAGCCGATACCGAAGATGGCCAGCAACTGTTGCACCCAGGTAGGTACCAACATGTCTGTGGTCTCGGTGTTCAACAGGCTGGGTAAAGATCTGGTGATAGAGAGAATGTGGATCTGCCTTTTGCGCTGCGAGTTCTGTATCGATCACATCCTTCAAAATTTGCAGATGGTTTGAATTCCGGGAGATTGCAAAGCGGATATCCAGTGGCATCACCACAATCGGGCTGGCTGCCAGGCCCAATGACCGGGCATGGGTAGCGCCATGGATACGGTTGACCAGTCCGGCTTCAGCCTGACCCTGGGCCACGGCTTGCAGGACGGCCGAGTAGGAGTCCAGCTCAATCAGCTCACACTGAACTTGAAAATTCCTGCATAAATGATTGAGGCCTTCCTGTCCCTCCAGATAGACATCACCCTGCAATGCTGCGATACGCTGGCCGTTCAGATCCAGTACAGAGCGAATTGTCGAATCGTCAGGAACAAAAATCTGTCCCCAGTTGAAGATTACTGATTGGTCGGTGAACAGGTATTTTTCAGCACGTTGGGGGGTTTTAGCGATGGTTGGGAGGATGTCGATACGTCCGGCTTCCAGCTCCTCTAGCTTTTCATGCCAGGTGCCGGAAGAAAAATGCAGCTGCCATCCATGTTTGTCGGCGACCTGTTTCAGTAGCTCGATGAAGAATCCCTGTGGTTCTTGCTTATCACTGATTGAGACCAGGGGCGGGTTCTGATACACGCCGACCTTGACCAGGATGGGTTCGTTCCCGGTGGTTTGGGATGCCGCCGCCCAGGGACAGCCGTAAAGATACACTACGAGCAGCAAGAGTGATGAAAGGCGTTTATTAAATAGCATGTTTTAGGTTTTTTTATCTGTCACCTGGCTGGATCGAATCCCAACCAGCTGCCTTATTGTGCAGTTTGCTTAGCATAAAGTCATTCCTAATACTGCTTCACTATTCGTGAGGCCTGACGGTTTACCGGTCTTGCCGCAAAACCTATAATGGCCGGCTATCTCTACCCACCGGAATCTAAGACTATGCGCGTAATCGAGGAAGCCCTCACATTTGATGATGTTTTACTGGTTCCCGCCCACTCTACGGTACTGCCCAAAGATGTTGATTTGCGCACCAAGCTTTCCCGGGGTATCGAGTTGAATATCCCGCTGGTTTCAGCGGCCATGGATACCGTAACCGAGGCCCGCTTCGCCATCGCCCTGGCATTAGAGGGCGGTATCGGTATCGTGCACAAGAATATGACCCCGGAGCAACAGGCCCACGAAGTGGCCAGCGTCAAAAAATATGAGAGCGGGGTGATCCGGGAACCGATCACGGTGGGGCCTTACGTGAGTATCGGTGAGGTGGTCGAGCTGACCCGGGCTAATAATATTTCCGGTGTGCCGGTGGTGGATGGTGACGAACTGGTGGGTATAGTGACCGGACGGGATCTGCGCTTCGAAAAGAAGATGGACGATCCGGTGCGGAATATCATGACCCGTAAAGAGAAACTGGTGACCGTGAAAGAGGGGGCCAGCCGGGACGAGGTGCTCAGCCTGCTGCACAAGCACCGTATCGAAAAGGTGCTGGTGGTGAATGACGACTTCCAGCTGCGCGGCATGATTACGGTGAAGGATATCCAGAAGGCCAAGGACAATCCCAATGCCAGCCGGGACGACCAGGAGCGTCTGCGCGTGGGCGCGGCGGTTGGGGTCGGGGGCGGTACGGAAGAGCGAGTCGATGCCCTGGTGAAGGCCGGGGTGGATGTGATCGTCGTCGATACGGCCCATGGCCACTCCCAGGGCGTCTTGGACCGGGTTGCCTGGGTCAAGAAAAACTACCCCCAGGTGCAGGTGATTGGCGGCAATATCGCAACCGCCGCTGCTGCCCGTGCGCTGGTAGAGGCCGGGGCGGACGCGGTCAAGGTGGGAATAGGACCTGGATCCATCTGCACCACCCGGATCGTCGCGGGTGTCGGCGTGCCGCAGATTACTGCCGTAGCCAATGTCGCCAGAGAACTGGAGGGAACCGGTGTGCCGCTGATTGCCGATGGTGGTCTGCGCTATTCCGGTGATATCGCCAAGGTGCTGGCGGCCGGGGCCTACTCGGTGATGATTGGCGGCATGTTTGCCGGTACCGATGAGTCGCCGGGTGATGTGGAGATCTTCCAGGGGCAGATCCTACAAGTCCTATCGCGGTATGGGATCCCTGGGCGCCATGTCAGGTAAGGATGGATCCAGCGATCGCTATTTCCAGGAAGGAACCCAGGATAAGGAAAAACTCGTACCCGAGGGTATCGAGGGTCGTGTGCCTTATAAAGGCACCGTGCTCAACATCATCTACCAGATCATGGGTGGCATCCGTTCCAGTATGGGCTATACCGGATGCGCCAACCTCGATGAGATGCGCACCAAGCCCGAGTTCGTGAGGGTAACCGGCGCCGGCATGACCGAATCCCATGTGCATGACGTGACGATCACCAAGGAAGCCCCCAATTACCGCCGGGATTGATTGACAGCTGGGAGATTTACCCAGGCAGTTCGGTACTCCATTATCGGCATTCAGTTTTTCCGTGACTTGCGGTGATCGGAGTCGCATTTTGACTTATCTGGAAGTGGAAAAATGACCACAAATATTCATGCCCATCGCATCCTGATCCTTGATTTCGGCTCCCAATACACCCAGCTGATCGCGCGGCGAGTGCGGGAGTCGGGTGTCTATTGTGAGATCTATCCCTACGACAATGCAGATGAAGGGTTTGCAGGGGAAAATCCGGCAGGTGTGATTCTTTCGGGTGGCCCGGAAACCGTGACGGCGGATGAGGCCCCGGCTGCGCCGCAGCAGGTCTTCGATCTCGGCATCCCGGTATTGGGCATCTGTTACGGCATGCAGACCATGGCAGCCCAGTTGGGCGGGTCTGTGGAGAGTTCGGATAAGCACGAGTATGGCTACGCTCAGGTGCGGGCCCGTGGTCACTCCAAACTGCTGAAGAATATCGAAGACCATACCAGTGAAGAGGGCTTCGGTCTGCTGGATGTCTGGATGAGTCATGGCGATCACGTTACAACTCTGCCGCAGGGGTTTCATGTGATCTGTGAGACAGAGAACGCCCCTTACGCAGGCATGGCGGATGAGGAGCGGGGTTACTATGGCCTGCAATTTCATCCCGAGGTGACCCACACCCGTCAGGGCAAGCGTATTCTTGATAAGTTTTTGTTCGACATCTGTGGTTGTGAACCCCTCTGGACACCGGGCAGGATCATCGAAGACAGTATCCAGCAGATACAGGACCGAGTCGGCAAGCAGCAGGTGTTGTTAGGCCTCTCCGGTGGTGTCGATTCCTCTGTGGTGGCGGCTTTGCTGCATCGCGCGATCGGTGAACAACTGACCTGTGTGTTTGTCGATAACGGTTTGCTGCGTCTGCACGAAGGGGATCAAGTGATGTCCACCTTTGCCGAGCATATGGGGGTCAAGGTGGTGCGGGTCGACGCGGAGGAGCGTTTCCTGAAGGGGCTGGACGGGGTCTCTGATCCCGAGCAGAAACGCAAGATCATCGGCAATCTGTTCATCGATATCTTTGAGGAGGAGGCGAGAAAGCTGGATGACGTGAAATTTCTTGCCCAGGGCACCATCTATCCGGATGTCATCGAATCCGCCGGCGCCAAGTCAGGCAAGGCCCATGTCATCAAGTCGCATCACAATGTCGGTGGCTTGCCTGAATACATGAAGCTGGAACTGGTTGAGCCGTTGCGCGAGCTTTTCAAGGATGAGGTGCGGAGCATCGGTGTCGAGTTGGGTCTTCCCTATGAAATGATCTACCGTCATCCTTTTCCGGGGCCCGGGCTGGGTGTGCGCATCCTGGGTGAAGTGAAGAAGGAATATGCGGATATCCTGCGCCAGGCGGATCACATCTATATTGAGGAGCTAGGCAAGCACAATCTCTATAATGAAGTCAGTCAGGCGTTTGCGGTGTTTCTCCCGGTTAGATCGGTGGGCGTGGTGGGAGATGCCCGGAGTTATGAATATGTGGTGTCCCTGCGAGCGGTAGTGACGGTGGATTTCATGACCGCTAAATTCGCCCATCTGCCATTTGATTTTCTGGAAGAGGTTTCGCGGCGGATCATTAATGAAGTGCCGGGTATTTCCCGGGTGGCGTATGATATATCGAGTAAGCCCCCGGCAACGATAGAGTGGGAGTGACATAAATTTGTAACCTATTGATTATTAAAAATAAAAAAGATCTAATTGATAATATAATCTGCATCATCAATGGTATTTTTCATGGTATTTATTGCGCATAGCAAGGCGGAAAACATCGATACCATGAAAGGTAAATTGATGCTGGCATGGTATCAGAGAGCCTGAACAACTCACGCTCTGGAACAATCCGGAAACTAGCTATACCAGTACAGCTTCAAGTTGCTTTGCCTTATCCGTGCTGACTGATTCACCAGAGAATACTATGGTATAGCCCATTGCCTTGTAGCTTTTTTCGCGCTTATTGAACATGCGTTGGAGCATGGGGAGGCCGCAGTCAACGTAATCGTGAATCGTTACTTGCGTTTTACCGTCTGATTCCCGGTGAATTCTCCCCGCATACTGAGCCAGCGAGCCTTTCCAGGCGATGGGCATGGCTAGAAACAGTGTATCCAGCCTGGGAAGGTCAAAACCCTCCCCTACATACTTTCCGGTGGCGACCACAACCTGTGCCGAATGCAAATGCTCTTCAACTCGCTTGCGTTCAGCGGCTTTCATTGCGCCTTTTAATATGATGGAATCAATACCGTTTTCTTTGAGAAGGTTGTTAATCATCTCGGCATGTTCGCGCCTTTCAGTGAGGACGATTGGGTGTCTGTCTTCGCGAACATTGTCGGTCACATCTGACACAATGCGCTGTGTTCGCTTTTCGTTTTCCATGATCCATCGGTAGGCATCTGCAATTCTTGGACGCTCCTCGGGCTGGGAAAGATGCAGTGGTGGTGTATCGTAGAGCTGATGGACTTGAACTTCTTGTGCGAACCTTCCTTCATTTGAGCTTTTAACTTTGTGCCGAACGGGGCCGGCAGCCATAAAGATGATCTTCTGGTGGCCGTCCTGTCTTTCCGGGGTAGCAGTAAGGCCGAGCACATATTTTGCTCGAACTTCGTTCAATACCATTTCAAAGCGCGGCGCGGATACATGGTGGCATTCGTCAACAATTACATGGCCGTATTCCTGAACAATCTGAGAAACAGTGTTTTCTTTCTTGTTTATCAGACTTTGATATGTCGCTATATCAATGTTGCCGGTGGGCTTTTTCTTTCCACCGCGGATGACGCCAATCTCTGCTTCTGGTAAAAACGAACGCAGTCTATCCTGCCATTGAGCAAGTAGTTGGCGACTGTGTACAAGAATGAGTGTGTTTACTTTGCGCTTGGTGATCATTCCGATAGCCGTCACGGTTTTTCCGAACGCTGTAGGTGCATGCAGGATTCCTGCATCGTACTTGCTCATTTCTTTTACGGCGGCTTGTTGATTTTTCCTCAAAGCTAATAATGGCTTCATACTTGAGAGTTTTATGCCCAACTCACGCTTGTCATCGATTTGAACGTCTATATTGTTCTCTTTCAATAACCTGAGCGCATCATCCAAACACCCACGGGGCAATGCCAGGTAGCCACGTTCAATGCGTGCACAGGAAATGAATCGAGGAATGCCGTGGGTCGAAAAGCGAAGCGCCTGTGTTTTAAAGAAAACCGGATTCGAAAAGCTGGCTAAACGCCTTAATCTTGCTAAAAGAGCACTTGGCAGCGCCTTTACCTCAAAGTAGATGTGGTTGGTCAGCGTTATCGTAATCTGTTGTGGCGGGCTTTCCAGAACCAGAGGCTTGGGTTTGGCTGTCACCTCCCAAGGCGGCAGGATATCGGTAACGTCCTGCTCTGAAATCAGGCTTGCATTGGGGGAGATCTTTGAAAGAAGTTGATTTAGCTCCTGTCTGGAAAGTTTCTTTATCTGTGAGAGGTGTTGCCATTGATCCTCAATGACATTGAATTCTTTATCGACAAAATGAGCTATTGCCTGCTTGTCTGGCTTCGCGCTGTAGTGGTAATGCAATCAAATTGCCAAATCCTCCTTCAGGCAGAATGTCCTGATTGGGAAATAATCTGTCATAGGAGTCGAAAGACAGGGTTGGATAAACCTCCATCGCTTTATCAAGTAGTCCAAAACCCAGTAAGCGAGCTTCGTTGGCGGGCACCTTGTCATCGAAAAATACCCATAGGTGCGCGCCATTCCCGGAGCGCGAAATCTCGACTGCGTGAGGCACGCCATATTCGGTACAAGCTCTGGACATTGCTTTCACTTCATCTTGCCAGTTGCCTTTGTCGAAATCGGCGGCCAGCAAGTGGCAGGTGTTGTCGTGGAGTAGCGGATACAGGCCAACAACTTGCTGTCCAGCCAGGTGGCGATAGATGACCTGATCGTTTAACTCGCTGAACTGGCGGTGTGTGCAGTCAAGACATTTGATCCTCGGTTTGTTGCAGACACCCTGAACCCACTCGTTGTCACAGGCTACGGAATAGCCACTTCGTCCTCGCCGGTTTTGCCAGCGATTGGCAAAAATATCAGTGCGACCACGAAACAGATTTCTGAAAATTGCTATCTTTTGTTCTGGAGAAAAGGAATCTGATAAGGGAGGTGCTGGCTTCGATTTTTGCAGCTCCTCTCTGAGCGCGATGAGCTGCTGCTTTTCCCGTTCAAGCTCAGCCAGTCTCGAATCGATAGCGGAGAGATCATGAAATTTATCTCCGCTGCGATATTGATCAGGCATGAACTTGAGGTGGTTTGATCAGCGACTCAGCCGGAATACCCAGGCCTTCGTGGAGCTTCCAGATCATTTTCAAAGTCAGCGAACGCTTGTGATTTAAGATCTCGTAAACGCGATTACTTTTGCCGATCATCGGCTCAAGGTCTTTTACGGTTAAGCCCTTGCGTTCCATTTCGAACTTGATCGCCTCAACAGGATCAGGCAAATCCATCGGGAAATGCTTAGCTTCATAAGCTTCAATAAGCGTGACCATGACATCCAGCTTTTCACCTTCCGGGGAGTCTGGCCTAGCCATCATCAGGCTTTCAATTTCTTTTAATGCCGCGCGGTAGTCGGCATCAGTTTTAATCGGTTTGATATCCATTGCAAATCCTCCGGCAGTTAAATGGTCTGCACATCAATTTTGTCGTACTGCACATGGGTGCCAATAAAGCGGATGTATACAACCCTGTAGGCGTAGTTGATCCACACGACGAGTCGATATTTGTTCCCCGCAATATTGAAAACAGCACGACCATCTTTAAGGATGCTGGCATTCCCGAAGTCCTGCTTCACCTCGGCAGATGAACTCCAGTCGGCACGCAAGGCATGACGGTACCAGGCCAATGTTGGCTCCTTTGAATCCTGATATTCCGGGTTCTCTTCCCAGAAGGCTTTCAGCGTCGACAGTGCGATGATTCTCATGTAGCCGATATGATGGTCCCAAAATGGGACTTTTGCAACAGCTTCTTTGGCCATACGCAGATTTGGCTAACATCATCAACCTGTATATCCTCTTGAAATAGTGTTCGAATGTGGCATTTATTGCTCACGGATTTGTGGAAAAAATGAAACTTATTGAAGAAATTACTGGGCATGGTATTTTTCATGGTATTACCGTTTAGCAGGAAAATAAGCCATAGATAATAAAAGATAATAAAGGCTTGTTTACAATCGAGTGGGAGTGACCGAAATTTTTAACATGTTGATTTATAATAATTAAAATAACCTAATCGACAATATAATCTACATCATCAATGGTATTATTCATGGTATTTTCTGCGTGCTGTAACGCAGAAAGCAGCAATACCATGAGTGGCAGTTCGGCGTAATCATGGTATCAGCGGTCGGCACTAAGATATCGTCATTTGAACGAGCGTGGCGAGATTATGCTGGTGGTGCTGTTGATCAGGGTGCCTACCCCCATTTCTGAAAAGCGTGTCCTTGTGTTATTTCAGTGCCTGCCAACCAGGTATGGCCTTGGTGAACTCTTCTTGAAATGCCGGACGTTTGATGTTGTCCTTTTTGACTTTGAGTGCGAAGTCACGCCAGCGAGATGGATCACGCAGCACATCAACCAACACATGGTGGAGCTTCTTCATTACCTGTGCCTTGCGGGTGTATTCCTTGCGCGGGGCGTTGGTCTTGAGGTTGCCCAGTCCTGATAAATAGTATTTGAGTATTGCCTCGGGATACCTGTCTTCAAGACGCTTGGCGGTCTGCAGTTCATAGGAGCTGTCCCAAGCGTAGAGGGGATAGCGGCTTCGGGTCAGCACCGCCACCGCTTCCTCGTACTCCTTGCGGTGCATGCGGATGCGAAGTTGCTCTGTGCCCCAGGCTTTCTCCAGCCTTGCAAGGATTTTCGCTTCGTAACAATTCCATTCGGTGACAGTGCATAGTTTCCGAAATGTCTTGTACTTGTCGCAGGTCAGAGGATCGATCGCCTGATCGAACTGTAGTGCCAGGTAGCGTTCGCGATTGCCGGCGGATTTGACACGCTTGGCAACGAACTGACGCAATTCATCCATACGGCCTTTTCCCTTGAGCAGTCCTGTCTCCGCGACCTCCATGGCCTTCTGCTTTTCACCGGCCTTCCAGTGGAAATCCGCCAAGTCGAAATAGTCGGTGCCAGTGGCCAGTTTACGCTGGCGCAGCTCGAGATATTTTTCACCGTCACCGAGGCGGCGATAAATGCGGCGGGCATGGTCGAGTTTCCAGTCCCCTCCCATGGTCTCAAAGGCTTGCGCCAGTGCGCGCCAATCGTCGTCGGTGTAACAGGCCGCATAGGCCAAGTCGTAGAGATCGTCGTCAAATCCGGCATTACCACTTTCGATATAGGGCAGGGCATTGTCGAGAAGTTTTTGCCGGTAGTCTGAATCGATCTTTTTCTGTGAAAGCACCTGTGCGATCTCCTGCAACAGGCTCGAAACATGAATGTCGGCATCATAATCGCCGCCACCGTATGCGTCCAACTCGTCCAGATCCGGCGCGAGTTCGGCCCACAGGGCCAGCAGTTTTTCACCCTCGGACTGTTTCTTCCGGCTGGGTGACAGGGCAGTATGCCTGTTCAGGTAGTCGAGGCATTCACGCCGGACAGCGGGGCGTGAGGCCGCTACGCGTACGATCAGCTTGACCAGCTTTGCTTTCGGTGCGGTCTCCAGCAAAGTGGCCAGTGGACCATCCTGTTTACGTTTTCCCGCCATGATTGACTGTTACTTGGGAAGCTGAATTTGAACGATCTGGCCCAGTAACGGCAAGGACTTTACCCGGTACTCGTGACACAGGAGCTGGTCGGAAACCGGCTCCACCGTCGCCAGACCCAGAAAGCCTGCGAAGTGCACCAGCGAGCGCCAGGTGTAAGCGCGGCGTACTGTCTCATCGGGGGAAACTACCTGGCTCGGCGGCACTTCATCCAACAGCCGTGGAAAGGCGCCCAGGAAAGCATCTTCATAAAATACCTGTGGTCGCCAGGCGTCACCGTAGCGGGTAAGCAGGTAAAGTGTGAACAGGAAGGCGCTCTGCATGAATGGCAACTCGGGATGGCCGTCCCTGTATGCCCAGTTGAACTGCTCGGCATAGGTCCTGAACAGCTTGGGATAGATCGCTGCCAAGCCGTTCCCGGCCAGCTGCCGGTGACAATCGCGGCTGAGGATGAACCGTCCCTTGTATTTGCGAATCAACCCCGCCAGTTCGGCGACAAGGCGGGTGACATGCAGATCGTCAAAATCCTCCTCCCGATTGATGCCACCATAACGGGTTTTATCCTGATACCGCTGCTCACCCCGATAGACCAGCGCGGCCTCGCGGCAGAAGTTGCGTGGCAGATTGCCCTTGGCGGTCGGTTTGAGGTCCTGCTCGCCGATAGCGTCGGTCAATAGCTCGAACAGGGTTAGTATCGGAGCGGCTGGAGTGGCGTCCAGCATCTCCGGAAAGCGGATCAGTCTCGGTGATGCGAACGGAAAATTCAGTATCTGGTGCATCTGCTCGGGCGATAAACCGTGAAATTCGTCCAGCTGCCGACGGTTTTGCTGTTGCGTAATCTGGTCTAGAAATGCCTGCGCCTCTTCCAGCGAGTTGAATTGCCGGCTTTCGAGTGCTTTGCGCAAGGATTCGGACATGCCCGCCACGCCGTGGCTGGATGCCGTGCTGTTCCCCTTGCCCAGGCAGCAGTGCTTGAATTTCTTTCCGCTGCCGCAAGGGCAGGGATCGTTGCGTCCGATGCCCGATGTTTTCATATCACGATCTGCTCAGAGTCGATTACATACCACGGTAGTACAGTGACATCAGAGCGTATCTGTCGACTGTCACCGCCGTAAACCAGCCACGCCTTTCCAGCGGTTTCACCTGCCAGCTTTTTCCAAAACTCCAGCCCCTTGAAGTAATCCTTGTTGATGGTTTGTCCGGATTTGATTTCCAGCGGTGACAGATGGGTTCCATGATCAATCAGCAAATCCACCTCGTGTCCCGAGCGATCACGCCAGAAGTAAAGGTTCGAGGTTTCGCCCGCGTTATAACGGGCTTTAAGCAATTCACTTATGACCCAGGTTTCGAACAAGGCGCCCCGTTGAACATGGGTAGCCAGTTGCTCGCTGTTTTGGATGCCGAGCAACCAGGCGGCAAGACCCGTATCCAGAAAATAGAGTTTGGGCGTTTTGACCAGACGTTTGTTGAAATTCTGGTGATGCGGTGGCAACAGATGCACGATGTAACTGGCTTCCAGAACAGAAATCCAGGCTTTGGCTGTGTTATGTGTAATGCCAGAGTCATTGGACAGTGAGGAAAGATTGAGGAGTTGCGCGGTCCGGCCTGCGCACAATTTAAGGAAACGTTGAAATGTTCCCAGATCCTGTACCTTGATCAATTGCCGGACATCACGTTCGAGATAAGTACGCACATAGTTCCCATGCCAAGGGTGTGGTTCGAGTCCGCGGTCGAAGATGGGGGGGTACGCCCCATCAAAGAGTATCTTGTCGAGATTGTTGCCAATTTTTCCTGAGCGTTGTAATTCGCCGTAGGCCATGGGTAACAGCGTCAGCAATGCGGCCCTGCCCGCCAGACTCTGCGTGATGCCTGATAACAGACCAAACTGCTGGGATCCCGTCAGGATAAATTCGCCGGGTTGTTGCCGTTTATCGACGCGTGTCTGGAGATAAGAAAACAGGGCAGGGCATCGTTGCGCCTCGTCCAGAATGGCGCCCCCACTGAATTGATTCAAAAAACCACGCGGATCCGTTTCAGCAAATTCCCTTTGGTCGAGATCTTCAAGAGATACATAATGGTGATCGGGAAAGGCATGCCTTACCAGAGTGGACTTGCCGGACTGGCGAGGTCCGGTGACCACAACCACTGGATAGCCGCTGGCGAAGTGTTGAAGCCTGGATTCTGCGTTCCGAGGGATGTAGGTCACGGTGGTTTCTGGTTGCTTTACATGTCGGCATTATGAGAGAAAATGGCTAATTGTCAATGTGATTGCCAATTCGCATATATATTACAACGGGTACCACGATCCATTACCTGCAGGAGCAGGAGGGGATTCACCTGGAAGTCAAAGCCCGGAAGCTTGCCTAAGGTGTTGTGTATCAGTGCTCAATCGGCAATTTTTTCGAGCATTTTGAAGGATTTTCTGAGCATGGTATTTTTCATGGTATCACCGTCTAGCAGGAAAATAAGCCATTGATATTTAATTGTAAAAATGGCTCGTTTACAATCGAGTGGGAGTGACCGGAATTTGTAACGCATTGAATTACAATAATAAAAAAATCCAATCAATAATATAATCTGCATCATCAATGGTATTTTTCATGGTATTGATCGCGCGTAGCAAGGCAGATAACATCGATACCATGAGAGAGAAATTGATGCTGGCATGGTATCGGGTAGTTTGAGCTGAGGGTGCACCGAGCATTACGGAAGCCCGCTATACCTACTACATATGGGTTATGCTTGGCTATTTCAGATGGCGTTGTGGATCCTGGCGGCCATGTAGTACACGGATGATTTCGACCCTGTTGGCGGTCACACGGTAAAACAGGGTATGGCTTTCTATAGGGAGGCTTCTGGTGTCTGGCAGGAGTTCGGGGCGCTCGGTGCCCATAAGTGGTTGCTGAGGCAGCAACCAGAATCGGTTCTTTATAGTGGACAGGTAGCTTTCGGATTGCGCCTGTCCCCACTGTCGCAGGCCGTATTGGTATATGTCCTTGAGGTCATTTTTAGCGGCTGGCGCAATGACAAGCTGATGGGACGCCACGAGGGTCAGCTCTTGATATCGTCAAACAAGGTGTCGAGTGCCGCTTTTGATTCGATTGCGATACCTTCTGCACGGTCTAGTTGGTCTGCTCCTACTTTCAGTTGCTCACGTAGTCGAGTCAGTTTGATCTCGTGAATCCAGTCTTCATGGGTTTCCATAAAACGGAGCGCTTCACGGATGACTTCGCTGGCATTGTTGTACAGGCCGGTTTCCACTTTGGCTCTAACGCGAGATTCCAGTTCGGGAGTTAGTGATATATGCATAGTGGCCTCCAAGTGCGAGCTCATCCACAAAGAATGCTAGGCCGAAATACAAAGATTGTCAAAGTTTGTATTAACTGGTCGAGGATCTCAGGAGTTGCAGTGTTGCGGCGTTCATTCGGGAATTTTTTCGAGCATTTTGAAGGATTTTCTGAGCATGGTATTTTTCATGGTATTCTCACTCGCATCAACAATTAACTAATTGATATTAAATGTTAAAAAATGGCCGTTTACAATCGAGCGGGAATAGCGTGGAATCCTGCGGTGTCCCTGTCTTGATCCAAGTGATGATCTGTATCCCCACGCCCGGATGAGAGAGAGGGAGTCAGAGTTCCCAGAGTTCCCCGGTATTCCCATGGCTGAAGCAGTCGTCGATCCGCGGCAAACCGCCGTTGGGCAGGGACTGATTTCCAAAGGGCTGACCGCCGTCACCCAGGCCATCAAGAGGTTGCTGTTCTCCCTGGTGTTTTCGATCATCACTTGCCATACCCCATTATCTATCGATCTGACTTAGCCCTGACAGTTCCAGTTTCAATATTGCCGCGTTTTAAGTGGCTGCATCCTGGTACCGAGGTTTGTACCCTCAAATCGATAAAAACGCGGCTGCTGGAACCATTTGCTGCCAGAACTGAAAAGGAACATTACGCTGGCAATAGCAGATGCCATCAGTATTACCCAGATAGCAATTATACCAACCGATATGAAGCCGGCAGCAATTAAAATCATTGCTGCTTTTTTCAATAGTTTGTTGATACGTTTCATCTCTACTCTCCCGTAATTGCGATTGTGAATTGTTATATAGCACCAATGTACGCCCCACAACCTGAAGACACGCTTATATGGAATTTAAGGTTCTGATTGAAGGAAGGAACCAAGTCCCGGTTAAGTTTTTAAAGTATCTTTAGCATGGTTAGTAGTACCAATAGATGAAAGGCTATTTTCCACTATTCCAATGCGATATTGCCAGTCAGTATGCCCATATTTATTTAACACCTATGTCATAGGTCGGTGATCTGCCTATAGCAGTGATCTTTTATATTAATCCTCCCAAGCACCGAAGCCAGGTATCTGGATTTCTGACTCACTAAAAGAACCCGTTTCGGCCTTTGTATGGCAAGCACCACACCTACTTACCGAACCGACTTTGGGATTGTCCTGCACCATCGCGTGTGATAGTTCATTGTGCTTCTCGATAAAATAAGGCGTTTCACTAATCCGGAGTGGGGCGTCATCAGCACGCAGGGAACTCATGATCCTTTTCGAACGCTTGTAATTGGCATGGTCCGCCGCATTCTTCAGCAGATAGTCTGTAATGTTTTTGACATCCTCAGGTGGAAGTTCTGCATTCTCTCCGAAATGATTCTCGAGCCCAGACATTACCTTAGTCCATGAGCGTGCTGGTAGCAGGCCCGGCTGATAAGGAAAGTGACAGCTGCCACACTCCTCCAGATATTGCGGGTTTTTAACTGGTGCCACACCCGGTGCTTTTGCTCCATCGAACATGCGGCTGAAGAAGCCAGGTTTATTATCAGCACTGAATGCTTCACTGCTCATTCCAAGCAGGGCAGCTGATAACAATACCAAGGATGCTACTGATGATTTAGATTTCATATTACACCTCTCAATCCAAAGTTAGGTTGTTTAAAGGTTCTTGAGATAGGCAAGAAAATCACCTTTTTCTTGGGCTGTACATTCACGCCCCAGAGTCCACTTGCAGTTACGAACGAACCACTTCTTGATTTGTTTCACTTCAGTAAGACGTTTCGGATTTACTGTAGGTGCCATGGGCTCAATGGCCTTGCCTGTTTGTGCATGTTTGCCTGGTTGCTTCAAGTCGGCAGTGTGGCACGTGGTGCAGCTTCGAGTGTCACCTTTCTTGGCATCGACAAACTCTTTGTTCCACAGGGCCTCCCCTGCTGCGGCGCTGAAGTTAGTTCCACCCTGAGCCTGATACTCCGCCTCCAGCTCTGATACTGCATCGGCCTGAGCATAGAATGGTATCGATAGCAACAATGCAGTAACGCCGATAAGTTTCCTATTCATGTTAACCTCGAATTTATTTGTTTAAGTAGAATTCATTATTCAACAGATCCTTATCTATTAAGGCTACTGAAGAGAGCTGAATTGAAACTGAAAGAAACGGTTATCTATGGCATAAATAATCATTTTTACTCGCTCGTTACCGTTGCTTCAACATCATCCGGTAGATGCATGGCGGCATCTTCAAAAGTGCCTGCGGCGGCATCGATATGGCAGGCTGTACAATCAACCTTGCCATTGACCTTTGGGTGTTTCCATACCGCATCAGAGATCTCCTGATGTTTTTTGATCCAGTAAGGGGCCTCTGTGATACGTAATAAAATTTCTGTCTGCGGTATGCTGCGATTAATTTTCCAGGCCGCTTCGGTCAATCCCTGTTCCGCCGCATTTTCTACCAGGAAGGTTTCAATCTGTTTCACGGTATTCTGTTCCAGAGAAAGATCTTCTCCGAAATGAGATGCCTGTTCCTGCATCATGGCTTTCCAGGAGCGGGCAGGTAATAGACTGGGATGGAAGGCAAGATGGCAAGCGCCGCACTCTTCACGCCAAAGCGAGTTATCGGGTAGTGCCGGACCATGAAATGGCTGGTAGAGCTGCTCCGGTGTTTCTGTTAGATGGCCCTGAAACCAGAACAGACCGGCAGTGATAATGGCAACCAGCATGGTGGCACCGACCTTCCAGTGGGAAAGAGTAAACATCGCGCCGGCTGCGGAGGATTTGAAGCCGGTTAGCATGGAAATCACCAGGTTCTCTCGATGCAACATGCTCTCTACCAGGACACCCATCACATGAATAATAACCACCCCCAGCATCAGCCAGGACAGCCATTCATGAAGCTCATGAGCAAAACGTCCCTGCGGAAAGTTCAGTAATCCGGCAAGGGGGCCTTGCCGTTCTTCACCGCCAAAGGTAAGCAGACCGGTAATGACGATCGACAGGCCCAGACCCAGCAGTAGATAAATTGCCCAGCTACCGGCCGGGTTATGGCCGAGAAAACGAGGCGGGTGTTTATTCAGTACATCTTTCAGGTAATTCTGTACCTTAGAATAATTGAAGGCGAAGTCTCGGAAACGGGCATAAGGGCCGCCGATGAAACCCCACAGAAGACGGAATAAAATCAGTCCGCCCATCAGGTAACCGGCAAAAACATGTACTTCCAGATAACGATTATCGAGAGTGAACCAGGCTATTACGAAGCAGCTCGCCAGGGTCCAATGAAACAGCCGGATAGGGATATCCCACACCCTCACTTTTGTTTCTCGTACACCACCGTTTCTTTTCCGTTGAGTCATTTGATTAACCTCAAAAACATAACCTGCCAGTACTGTCGAAAGTTAAATCATTGCATGTGGGGAGTGGTGTCCATACCCCTTTAATCGGTAGGAATTAGATTGAAAATACTTGCCGATAGAATCGAAAAAGAAGACTCCGATGGCAATGCAGATGTCATCAGTATCGCCCAGAGTTCAGCTAGGCCAAGATACCAAAACAGTATCAGGACTGTACTGTCGATCAGACCGCCTATGACAGAAATTCCAAAGAACATGAAGCTGATGACAAGTAATACTAGTGTTACTACCATCAATAATTTGTTTATGCGTTTCATCTCTATTCTCCTATTAATCGGATTATTGATTAGTACAGTTTTAGCGTAAGACACCCGACCTGAAGACACGCTGATACGGAATTAAAGCCATGGTTAAGGTTCGATTAGAAGCAGCGAACCAGAATTTGTTGCGGAGGTTAAGTACGCCGGAATGCCTCACGCATCTCGAACGCCTCCTGATGAAAACGTACTCGGCCAGCGAAAGCTTGCAGCCCATCACGCAGGGCATCGGCAAAACCGCGCGGACCGCAGAACCACACCTCCGCCCGTCTTGTCTCGTTCAGTTCTGCTGCCAGTGTGTCGACATTTAGCGGGCCGCTGTGCTTGTCGTACACATGCAACTGCACCTTGGGCAGAGTCGCACACAGGCTTTGCAGGCGCTCGACGAACGGATCGGCCTCACGGTCACGCACACTGTAATGCAATTCGGCAGAGACCTCGGTGGCCTGCTCACCCTGCAGAGACTCGAGCCAGGCAATGAACGGGGTGATGCCGATGCCGCCTGCCACCCAGATTTGGCGGGCGCGATTGTTGGTACGGGATAGTTCGAAGCGGCCGTAAGGCCCTTCAGCCTCCAGCCGGGTCTTCCCTCGGCAAGTTTACGGGCCAGGGTGCGGGTATAGTCACCGAGTGCCTTGATGGCGAAGGTGACAGTATGGTCGCCACGGTCGGCACTGGCGATGGTGAAGGGGTGAGAACCCTCGCCAGCGTCGAAGGTCACGAAGGCAAACTGACCAGGCTGGTGACCGTGCCATTTTCCGTCAAGGCGACAGCTCACCTCGATGATATCGGGGCTCGGACTGCGCACTGCGACCACAGAGCCGCTTGCGCGACGCTTACGGCCGATGCGACCGGTTAGCGACTGCACACTGGCGATGCTGCCGGCGGTGAACAGCACGGCGAGCAGCAGCCCGATGGGCTGACTCCAGTAAGCGGGCCGGGGCGAGCACCACCGAATGGAAAACCAGCAGCAGATAGAGCACCGGCATCGCCCGGTGCAACGGCCGCCACAGGCGGTATGAGAACTGCTTCCACAGGGTCAGCGCGAGCAGCGCCAGCAGCACATAGAAGGCCCATTCGCCCAGCGCTTCGCCCAGGTCGCGCAGCGGTTCGGCGAAGGCCGAAAGCTCATCTTCCTTGATGCGGCCGCCGCGGCCCGCCAGCGCCTTGAACAGATCGTCCGACATCTCCAGCAGCCAGTGTGAGGCGGCAAAGACAACGGCTAGGATGCCGCTCCATTTGTGCAAACGATAGATACGGTCCATGCCGCCGAGCGGTTGTTCCAGCCAGGCGGGGCGGGTGGAGAGCATCATCGCCAGCGACATCAGGGCGATGGAAAGCAGGCCGGTCAGGAAGAGGCTCTCAAGGTAGATGGTCCACGGCAGGGAGCCTGCCGCCGTGTGATCGGGTGAGAGCATCTCGACGCCCCAGGCAAGGGCAACGATGGCAACAAAACCGGCAAGGATAGTCTTCATGATGAGCCTATTCGCATGGATAATGGGGAGTCAGAGCGGGAGCTTGCCGCCCTACGCGTTACGGGGCGGGGTGACTCCTCAGTACTTAGCGTTTGGCATTGTTGCTGTAGCGGTCGTTGTCACGATCACGCTTGTTCGAGGAACGCTGGTCACGATACTTGTCGGACTTGTCCTTCGTGACGCGAACATCGAGCACTTCGCCGTTGATCGGATCGACAAAAAGTTCGACCCGGTCACCGTTGCTGTCATAAGCTTCGACGTCATAGCCACGACGCTCTCGCTCGATCTCATGGATGTCCTTGTAACCGGCGGCGTTCACTTTTTCATAGATGGCGGGGATTGCCAGCCAGTCGGCTCTAACGCTTGCCCTGTCAGCGGCAGAGGATGCGGCAATTGCGCTACAGCCCAGGGTGGCAGCAGTCAGTGCGATGGCGAAAATAGTATGTGAAGTCTTCATGATTAAATCTCCCATAGAGCGGTGTTGTCTGGTGGTCGAAGGAGCGACCGTGGGTGCAGTATGAGATAGGCAGCTGAATTAAAACTGAAAACAAGCTTTCCAGGTGAAGGAGACATTGTCCCCTTTAAACCGGTTATTGTGCGCGCTGCTCATCCTGATATCGCAGTTGTTTCTTCAGCTGCATTCCATTGATCATCTTTCCGATACTGACAACGAAACATGCGAGATTTGCCTCGCTGGGGGAGCGCTTGAACATGCGGTTGCCAGCACAGTACATGACGTCTGTGTGAAATCGGATGACAAGGCGGCGTTGCCTGCCTCGGTTGCCATTGCCGCTACCACCTGCCCCCTTTCTTACCGGCCCCGCGCACCGCCTCTACGAAAAACAAACGTCTGATTGTTATTGATCTCCGGTGACTGTTCACCGGGCCGTTTGTTGTCGTTGGAGGTACATCCATGAAGAACTATTTCCTTTGCGCAGGGATAACCGCTGCGCTTGCTAT
>CAWCOA010000003.1:0-144276 GCA_963797085.1 uncultured Gammaproteobacteria bacterium | reverse complement strand
GGCCGGACCTCAGTTCCAGAATCGATTTGCCTTCGAATACTATTGTTCCGGATTGCGGGTGATAACCCTCGTGCCCCATGATCAACAAGGCATATGTGGATTTATCTGCACCATTAGCCCTAAGTAAGGTATGTACCTCACTCTTTTTCATCGTGAGATTCAGGCCATTCAGGGTCGAATTAGTTCCCAGATTTAGCCCTATCTCTTTTAACTTTAGTAATGGGATCAACTTGTGCCTTATTAGCGTTTGCCAGGATGCTGTTTGAACCACTTGTCGGTGGAAGATGTGGCATCTCCTTCAGGGAGGACAGACATCCGATGTGCTGTGCCGGAAAACAGTGTTCTGCAACAAAATGCTGACTACCCATGTGTTGCCCTAGCGGAATCACTTCAGAGGGGGGGGTGATTGTATAAAGACCACCTGCCTTGTTCGTACCTCCGGCTGCAGGGTGATATGTTCGATGCCGTGTGTATCACGAAGCATTGCCTGGAGTTCCTTTAGAACGAAATCCCACTGATTGATGTCGGTGATTACAACATGTGCGGAGAGCGCAATCCGCTTTGAAGTCAGTGACCAGACATGCAGATCATGTATAGATTCCACGCCCCGGGTCTTGGCCATGTCTGTGCCGATGGTTTGTAGTGTTAGCCCGAGGGGAGCACCGGATAGCAAACCTTGTACTGCCTCACTAAGCAGCCGGAAGGTGGAAAAGAGGATCAACGCTACGATAATCAAGGATAGAATAGGATCGATCATGGCCCAACCCGTCAACAGGATGACCAGCCCCGACACTAGCGCGGCGACGGAAGCCAACAGATCACCCAGTACATGCAGCATAGCGGCGCGCCGGTTGAGGTCGGTTTCGCCATGCCCCAACAGGAAAAGTACCAGTGCGTTGATCAGGAGACCCACAATGGCTACCGCTGTCACAACCTCGCCTTTTATCTCCAGGGGCTGGGACAGGCGATCTACGGCGTGGTAGATAACCCCGCTGACCACTGCGAGCATCAACAGACCATTGCAGAAGGCGGTGATAAATTCCGCCTGGCCAAGGCCATAGCTGAAGCGGCGTGTTGGTAGGCGGTGTGTGAACCAGGCGCCTAATGAGGCGATCAACAGAGCACTGGTGTCTGCCAGCATATGCCCTGCATCACTCATCAAGGCAAGGGAGTTGGACCACCAGCCAGCACCGGCCTCGATTAGCGCAAAACTGAGGGTAATACCCGCAGCAAAATAAAGACTGCGATGACTAGGCGTTGTGTGGACGTGATTGTGCATTGTGCGCGTTATCAACATTCACTCTGTGAACGGTTGGTATTCATTAGGCACTGGCGATGAGGAAGCCTCCTCCCAATAATAGAAGCGCACCAAAGGTCGGTCGGCCAAAAGCCATACCTTGCCATTCTCCGAGTCCGTCGAGCCAGCGCTTGTACACGGTCTAGAGAACCAGCGGCCAACAGTACTCCAGTGCAGTGGCCGATGGCAAACAGTGTGAGCAATAGTGTTGGCAGGACGAACCCATCTGCGGCATGTAACCAAGCTATTCTCAGTAGTGCTGCAATCCAGGCAAAAGAACAGGGCCCTAGCTATACCGAAGAGCAGGCCCAACGACAGTGCAGCATGTGGTCGACGGGAGGATAGCTGACGCAAACCAGGGCCGGACCAGGGAAACTGCAGCCAGCCGAGTAGGTAGAGGCCTGCGACTATGCATAACAAGGCGACCAGATAGTTACTAGAGAAACCCAGATCGCCCGCAACGCGGCTCATTAGTAGTGTCACACCACCCACAGGAATCAGGCTGAGCAAGCTACCCAAAGCAAACAGAAAAATGATTATAAGACGACCGTGACGCACCGGAAGACTGGAGGCCGTGGACAAATAACCCACCACCAGCGGTACTCCTGCCAAATGGCAGGGACTCAGCCAGATACTGGCGAAACCCCAGCCGAGTGCCGCTAGCAAAGCGATCCAGGGGGCACCCTGCAGGGCATCGGAGAGCAGGGCAATCAGTTCCATCAATCCTCCTCACGCTGCGCTGGTAGGGCTTGCCCAATGGCGGCGAAGCGTTCCCTGATAGCCTGAGCGGAGATGAATCCCACGTGCCGGTAGCGCTCATTTCCATCACCGTCAATCAATATCTGCGTCGGAATGGCTTTAACCTGCCACTGTCTGGTCAGCTCACTCTGTTCTAGGACATTGATCGGAATGATACGCAAGCCCTGTCCGTGCGCATTGCGCAACTCATCCAATACTCGGTGCATCGCCTTGCAGCTGGCACAGGAATTCATACCAAACTCTACCAGTGTGGGTAGGCCATTTCCCTCTATTGCTTTGATAGGGATTACAGTCGTTGATTCTGGCTTAACATCCAACCAATGGTGGAGAAGCATGCCCACCAACACCAGCATAAGTGCTACAAATGGAACGAGATAACTTTTCAAGGATAACATGAAGATATACTCGTCACGTGAATGCTATGGCACAAAATATTTCATTCGAAAACGACTTCTGGGCGTATCCAATCCATACTCCACTATGCTTTTTGCGTCTGTACATCATGGATCAAGGTAGCAGCGGAACTTTAGATTGCGGTATGCCCTTGTAGAGATTATCCGTGCGTTTACCGAAATCCCCGCAAGGAGGCGACGGCCAGACATAGCCACTACCATCAGCAATATTGACGGAGTCTATGGCAGGGCGGTTGACCAAGCGTTTGGCGTAGTCCCATTGCAGTTTCTGGAATAGATCGGTGTCTGTCGGTGTGAAATCACCGGACTGGGATCTTCTTCATCTGTTTGCGGACCTCGGTGGGATAGGTGGCGGCATTGATGGAGACTCGTACCGTGCGCCCAGTGGAGACCTGCTGCACGACATATTCACTCGCACCTAGTTTCTTGTCGAGAAGATAGGAACCATAGCGGGTGCGCGCCCCGGTCAGGTAGGCCCCCACGTCACCACCGCAGGCCGATACTTTTGAAGCAATACGCAGATCGGTGCGATCAATCACGCCGTCGGGGAACAGTTCGTCAAAAGCGACGCGCAAGGCCGTGGCACCCTCCACCAGGCCGCCGCAGAAATGGCCGTGGAATTTAATCAGGTCTTTCAGGGTGATGGTCTTGATCTTATTGGCATAGCGGCCGTACTTGTTTACCGTATCCCGCACCTTGAAAACTGGGCATAGGGGGCTTCGGCCAACCACTCGGGATAGTACCAGTCGGGCACCTGATCGCCCTCTTCCGCTGCTTGAACCCCAGAGGTGGTGAACATGCCCAGTGCAAGCAATGCCGATGAGATGGCTCGTATGAAGCGATCGATCATGATATTTCTCCTCGTGGGTCGTTTTGATTATGAAGATGATTAGTCACCTGCATGCTGATACAGATCTGGCGGACAACACTCATCCTATGGGCACCACGCCATCACGGCGCTCATACCAGATGCGGGTGCGGTTGACCACCGCGCATAAGCTTCATGGTGGACTCCTCCTCTTCAGTGACTGGTGACTACACTTCCAGTCTGGCACCTAGATGCCGATCTGGGGAAGGAGGGGTCCATCCCATTGCTTTCTGATTTCCTCTGCGGCAGGACACGATACTAAACTGCCCTTGGGCGCTTTTCACTGTACGTCTGCTTTTGACTCGTTTTCGCTGCATGATCTTGCTCGGGGTGGAGATATACAGTTTCCGCATAAGCGCCAGAGAATCAGCCCCTTTTCTTTTAATAAGGAAACTGCCTACATCACATTCCAGGGCAACAGTGCCTCGAACTTTTCTACGGTATTGGCTGCAGCGATGTGTTGCAACACGTGGCGTAGATAATCGTAGGGCTCCAGTCCATTCGCTTTGGCCGTTTCGATCAAGCTATAGGCTGTTGCGCTGGCCCGGGCACCACGTGGCGTATCGGCAAACAACCAGTTACGCCTGCCGACCGCGAAGGGCCGGATGGCATTTTCCGCCAGCGCATTGCTGATGTGCAGGCGACCATCCTGGCAATAGCCAACCAATAAGTCCCATTGGTTGAGTGTGTAGTTGATGGCCGTCCAGGTCAGACTGTCTTTCGGCACCCGTCGGCTGTTGGTCTGTAGCCAGACCTTCAGGTCATCGAGCACCGGCTGGCTCAGTGTTTGACGCTGGCGGGTCTTTTCCTCAGTCGCCAGATCTTTGATCTTCTCCTCGATTCTGTACAGCTTGCGGATCTTGCCGATGGCAACATCCGCCTTACTCACCTTCTGGCCTTTCTTCTTGGCCGCCGCCGCCTTGCTGGCCTCGACAAATTTCCGCCGCGCGTGATCCCAACAGCCGATGCGGGTAATCGGATTGTTGCGACAGACCTGGTTGTAACCGGCATAGCCATCCGCTTGCAGAACGCCCTCAAAGCCATCGAGCAGGCGTGAGGGTACCTCCTCACTGCGTGAGACATCGTATTCGAACAAGACCACCGGTTGATCCGGCGGACCACCACGTATCAGCCACATCCATTTGTCGGAGGTGGCTGGCCTGCCGTCTTCTTTAAGTACCTGCAAGCGGGTTTCATCGGCCTGCAGGTAGTTCCCTTCCAACTGGTGTTCACGCAGCAGGTTAATCAGCGGTTTGAATACGTCATCGAGCCGGATCATCCAGTTGGCCATCGTGGTGCGGCTGATATTGCCGCCGTAACGCTTCAGGATGTGTTCAAGACGATACAACGGCAGCGCATCGGCGTACTTGGCGACCAGGATATAGGCCAGCAGTTGAACACTCGCGATACATTTGCCCAGCGGGTGGGCTGGCCGGGCTGCGGCCTTGATGTGCTGTTCGCTGTCTTCGTCGAAAACGGCCTTTTCCTGCCAGTATTCGATGATCCGCGCCTGTGCGGGAATGATGTCCAGCTCTTCCTTGACCTTGGTGAAGAAGGTCTTGCTGGCACCGGCCTTTTCTTCGTCGCTCAGCGACAGATGAATCTGTACCCGTGGCAGTTTATCGGAGAAGCCCTCGCGCTTTTTGCGAGGTGGTTTTCCGGGCGTATCCTCCGGCAACTGGTCTTCGACATCACTGAGCGCGACTTCCAGTTCGGCCTCGTCAAAGAAGTCACCCTGAAACGGCAGCTTCTCACTACTGCTGCCAAAGCGTTGCAGTTTGGCCAGGCGCAACTTGCTCTTCCAGTAATTTCAGCCGCTTTTGTTGTTCGGCGATGAACGGGTTACGCTCTTCAATGAGTTGGTCTTTGTGCTCAAGAGCTTGGTCTTTTTCTTCGAGGAGTTGGAGTAACTCCGGCATTGTCGGGGATGCGAAAACAGGCTGATTTTTCTTGATTGTTTATCGCAGTCTGCATGCACGATATTTTAACAGAACAGCGCATTCCATGCCTTAGAATAAGGCGTCGTAATGCAACTTTTTATGCCCTTTCATCAGGCTGATGTCGTAGCCATCGAGCAGCCAGTTGATCTGCTGACCGGTCAGCGGCATCACCTCTTCGTCTGGTCGTGGCCAGCGGAATTTCTCTTCGGCCAGGCTCTTGTAGTAGAGCACGAAACCATTGTCTTCCCAGTACAGGCACTTGCATTTGTTACGCCGGCGGTTGGTGAAGGCATAGAGGCCGCCGTTAAATGGATTATGGCCCAGTTCCTGTTCGACGATGGCGGCCAGGCCGCGAAAGCTCTTGCGTAAATCCACCGGATCACGGTACAAGTAGATATTTGTCATCGAGAGCGCCAGTCTGAAATATCGGTTCATGACAACCGATCCAGCAGTTGTTGTGCCAGCGACAGGTTGTCTTCTGACAGACCGCGAAGCTCCAGGCCGTTGGGTAACACGAGTGAGAATCCGGCTGCAGTGGAAGGTGGTCGATAAATCACCGGGACAAGGGCCGAGGATGATGGGCTTTGATTCTCTGTTAGCCCATCTTCAAACTTACGTCGCCAGTAGACGAAGCGGTGGTAACTCAGATCATGAGTCTTGCAGAACGCCTGTTGTGATTGGCCAGATACCCGCCACCTATCGACTTGCTGTTGCCAGTCGTTGGACACGGCCTCGGATGGTGCTTTGCTTGACATGGTTTTCTCTTGTGCGTGTGGACAGGAGAAAGTGTTCATCAGATCGTGATTCAAAAACAGGTGCGGATTCTGGGGCGCTTACGTTTCCGCATATCTCAGTTCACAAAGAAACTGTCTATTTGACTGTTAGAGTTTTGATATGAAGCACGATTGTCCTAACTGTGGTAAGAAATTGACATGGAGGTATGTGAGGTTAATAAATATTCAGGGTGACACTAACCATGTACAAAATTGTGCATCATTTATTTGTCCTTTCTGCAAAGGACGATTATTAATTAATGATCTTCCTAAAAGTTTTGGGTTCAATTATGCAATGTTTCCAATCAAGCGAGTCTTTGATCTCGTGATGCGTTTTGGGACATCCAAGTCCCCAAAACGCACTCGATCTTCGACAACCTATTAGTGCCCCGGCCGCCCTGACTACGTGCCGCTTCGCCACGCCATTGCTTCGCTCTCCATGGCGCGCAGCGGATGCAATCTGTGCCCTTCAAAAAGCAAATTTGAATAAGTCGAAGGGGAAGCTTCAGGATATGCCAATAAACGGACTCGTCACCGCTTACTACCGGTTATTGCCAAATTGAACAAGGCCAAGTCGCGAATCCGATGTTCGTTTTGTAGGTGGATTCGAATAGCCCAAATGTCCTTCGGTTTGAGAGGTGGTTTTTGTCCGATCAGCTTGCCTTTATTCCAAGGTTCCCGCGTTTTATAGGATTCCATGTCAGACTCCATCGTGGTTGATAGGAGTCCTGATTGTGATGCCAAATCGCGAATGGCCGTTTTCCGGGGATATGTTGGGTACGTGCAACCGGCCAGGCCCGGTCATTCGTCGCAGTGCAGCATTTCGGCATACTTGACCGACCAGGATCAGGAACCCGTCCCATCGTCAGTTGGAAGCTTTGTACGACAGCGCGATTCCAGAGCTGGATGGAGGTTGACTCACAGCTTCCCAAGCTACGGCCGCGCCTCGTGGTCAGCTGCCACCGTCGCCGGCGAACTCACCGCCCAGTGCGAAACGAGCCATTTCAAACAGGCTTCTCACACACCGGGCAACACCGCCACTCAGGGTGGAGCGGGTAATTGCACGATGCGCAGGCCTGTTTGTACTCCGGCGCCGATACCTCGCAGCTTTGCGCCTCGCGCTCCCAGTTTCGCGACGCCCTGAACTCAACGACTCTCAGCAGCTGATAATACGCCTCTGGCTTCTCCTCCAAGAGCATCTCGCGCAAACACAGCCAGTGCGCCAGCTTCGCGGAGCTCTCGATCATCAGCTTCTTCATCTCCGGATCCGTAATGCGGGCAAAGCGGGGATTCGTTACCAGGGGGGACGGCAGACCACTGTGGAGGTCTTCGAGAAAACCGTTTCGGAATACGTGGGCAGTGATGGCATTCGCCTCATCTCGAAGGGTGAGCTCGGGATGACCGCGCAGTGGAATCGTCTGACTCCTATCGGTCTCGAAGTCGAGAAGCTTCAGGGGTGAAAGCATCCGACCGGCCTTATCCTCGGCCAACCCATCAACGACGCCGTGCTCGTCGTGATCGCCCCTGTGCGTTTCGGCGACCATTGCCTCCCAGTGCTTGGCGAGCTCCATCGGTGCATCCATCTCGACTGCGAGCTTCGCGAGCGAATCGTCTCTTGCAGTTCGTTCCGTGTGTGCCCGGCGCCACGAGGATTCGGCGAGTAGCATCAAGTCAGCTCTCAGGGCATCTCGCAACTGCGACTCCTCTAGAACCTCCTCGGGCGCGTCGCAGTACATCTCGGCAGTCGCAGGAAACGCGAATTTCATGATCGTCTCGAGCATTTCACCGGCGGTATCACCCTCGCCCACTTCTACCTGGATACCCTCGCGCTGCGCAAGTAGGCCCAGGTCCTCGATCTGGATGGCCTCGGGTGACAAGGGTCTCCCGGCTTGCTCCGGCCAGTCGATCGTGATCCGGACAGGAAGGTGGAAATCTATGAACACGGGGCCGTCGTACTCCGTCCAACGACAGCCCTCCGGATTGCCCACCTCGTCGAGCAAGTAGCCGAGGTGATCCTCATCACGCGCCGTTACTAGCGTGCATGAGAGATCCGGCCACCGGACGAGATACAGCGCCATGGTCACCTCCTAGGTATTTCTACGGGCAAAACTGAGAAATCGCGTCGAATTCTCGACCCCGGCGGCGAGCAGCGCCTCATTCGCAGTTTACGTGCTCCAATCATGTTGCTGCCAATCGGGCATTCAACTTCAATGACTCTTCAGTATCGGGTGCGGATATTGAAACAGGTCCAACCTTGACGCAAGACTACATGGGACCGAGCGAGTGTGCCCAGGATACTGATTGGCGAAAGCGTATCAGCAGGTCAGTCCTGCCGAGATGGTTCGTGCTGTGCCGCACAGCAGTGCTGAGGTTCGGACCACCGGAGGACCCGGGTGCGCTTATAGCGGGTACGAGATTATACTGCTTGGACGAAGTCGCTCAACGACAGCAGTCGGCCAGGAGCGGAGCTTTATTTTGATCGCATGCTAGGTTATTAGAACCTATCTCAAAATTAGCGCGCACAGGAGAGAAAGCAGACTTTACATGAAGTAAATGAGCATTTTTAGGTTGCTTTTAACGCCGTATCGGCAAGCACTGCATTTTTGCGATAGATTCCAGACGTCACCTGTACTGCTCGTATTTTTCAACCTGGTTACGTTGTCTTTTCTGTGTAGACGTATCATCTTCTTTGATATCGCCATGCCGGTCGTCTCCTTCGCGGTGCCGGTGTTGTGTGTCCTCTTTGCGGTTTTCCCGTTGATGTCGCTTGTCGTCCCGTTTGATCGGTACCGTCTTGGTCGGTGGTTCTCTGTGACCCGGCGCAGTCTGAGGTGGCTTTTTAGGTAGCTGCTCGCGTGAATCAGGCGCCCGGATTTGTCCGGGTCGTCTAGTGCTTGACCCCGAACGGTCATGATCTTTCATGCGCTCGCTGTTACGCCGGACGTCGCCGCTGCGGTATTGCTCGCGCGATTTTTCTTTGCGAATTTGCGGTTGGCGCCACTTGTCGTCCCGCTTGATCGGTGCCGTACTCGCGGGTGGTTCGCGATGGCGCGGTGCGTCCTTTGGCCTGGGATCGGGGGCCTGCCGTTGGTATTTCATATCCGGTTCACGATTACGCGGTGGGACAGGAACTGTACCGCGCTCAGGTTCATGCCTCTGGTCATTGCCGTTTCGGTCGCGGTCATGGCTTTCTCTGCGGCGATCGTCAGGGACATGTTGTGGGCTCTGATGATACGGCGCCCCGATCCAGGTGTCGTAGACGTGAGCTGGATCCCGCTCTCTGTACCGCTCCGGCTGGTGCTGACCCCGATGCCGGTGATGTACTTCATACGGGCGATCGTTTGGCGAATGCACGGTGACGTGGTGACCAAGATAGGGCCGTATTCGGTGGGGCAATGCCCGTGCGCGAATCCACTGATTGTGCTCATAGTAGATGTAGATGTGCTCGCGCGGGTCGTAATAGGCGCCGATCGCCGGATAGTACCAGTAGTCGTAATACACCACGCGCGGCAAATAATACGGGGCTGGGTCATGGTAATGCGGGTCAGTGGCGCACGCCGTCATGACGCCTGTAATAACTGCTATTAGCGTGATGCGTACATAGATCGATAAGTGATGTGATTTCATGGCGAGATCCGATGAAATGCTATGTGAGTACCTATGATGGAAAGTATAGAGAGAGTCGACTGAACCGTTGCTGAACAGAACCGACAAGGTCTCAATCAAGGCTGACCAAGGGGTAACGCTGACGCAGCTCGCTTGACCACAACGAGAGCCCGGTGCGCCAGCCCACAGTCTTCAGATCGATAATCATGTCCGGATCCACAAAGTCAATCCGGGCATTGTCACCCGAAGCCCTTACCTGGGTAGTCCCCCGAAAAATAGAAGCACTCAGAAGTGGAATTATTTCGTAATCTAATCGAATAGCAGGCATTACCTTGAGGACTGAAATCGGCCATAAGCAGACCACCAGTGTGACAGTTCACTATAGCCGCTGCCACCCTTCAAGACATTAGAGGTGAAGGGCCTGATAGGCCGAAAACGGCCAGGGAACGGACTTTAGAGACATCCACGCCCTGAGTCCGGACCCAAAACAGATTTTTGAGGATTACCTCACAAGTGGCTGAGCAATGCTCAGCGGCACCTGACGCTACCTCTATCAATCTCGCGGCCAAGCAGTGCTCCGCCCGCTGCGCCTATGAAAGTACCGAGCGTCTTTTGGTCATAGCCTGCGATCTGATTACCGAGTAGACCGCCCAGAACCAGGCCGACCACCATTCCGGTCGTGCCGTCGTCGCGACGGCAATGGTATCTGCCATCCTTCCCCAGCCAGACGTGATCGTGACGGGTCATGCGTCGCGTTTCGTAGTAGCGTTCTTTTGGATAGTGGTACTCGCGCGAGTGGTGGCGATCCTGTGGATAGTCGCGTTTCCTGGAGTAGTGTCGTTTCTTTGGATAGTAGCGCTCGTTATCACGATGACCATAGGCTGGAGCCCAGCTAGGCGGATTGGCAAATGCGGGGGCGGCTGGCAATGCCACCGCAGCGAATATTACGGCAATCAAAGTCTTACGCATCATGGTTCTACATCCCTCCTGATGGGTGCAGGATTTTGGAGATTTGTCGTTTACATTGAAGTGGAAAAAAACGCCAGAAAAACTGACTTTGCGGCTTCCGGATATGGTTGCGGAAAGAGTTGTTTTAGTCGTTCCTTCGGCATGCCCGTGCAGCTGAACAACGCATGTATGAATCCGGTGGGGCAGTTGCTCCTTATGATATTCCAGGCAATTGAGCGTGTCCACAGTAATCGATGTGCCTATGTTCAAGTTAGTTTATGGACTGTGTCGCAGAGAGGTGTTGGTGGGTTGGGACTGGCCTCCTTGCCGGTTATTCTATTGCTAAAGACCACTACTTAGAAGTCAGGCAACTCGTCGTCGAAGTCCTCGAACAGATCGGGTTGTGGCGGCTCGGTTGACTGATAGGACCAGCAGGGGCATTTGAACAGAAACTTACGGTTTCGCCTCCGTGGATCTACTCCAAACCGTAAATTCCTGCGCAAAAATCACCAGCCGGAAAAGTTGGCGGTGATCACGGCTATCTGTATCGGCCTACAAACATATTCGTCAGGAACCGCAAATATCACCATTTTGAGCCCATATATGGACCCATCCCGGTTTGCAAGACACTGTTTAGTTCGAGACAAGAAAAAGGTTGCTGCCATATATCCGGCCTGTTTATGCGGACGTATTGCCGCTGGCCCTGATGAATTCCGCTCGTCTTGACCTAATCACATTATCGGCTTCTTAAAGAGCCAGTGGGTTCGTCAGGTTTTCAAGACGACGGTCTGACCTGTCTTGTCATCAATCTCTACTGTGTCCTCGCAACCTGTTGACGGGTTGTCACTTACGTCACCTGATCTTCAGACCGATCACGTGATAGTCTGCCATAAGGCTTTTCCACGCTTTGTCCACGGGCGAAGTACTCTTCGATCTAATACGTAGGCGGTGGGCAAAGGGTGGAAAAGCCATCCCGCTACGGAGCTTTCGCTCAAACGGCCGCACGGTAGCACTCGCCTCGCGAGAGCAGTGCCCAGATGATTCGGGCGTTTTTGTTGGCCAGGGCAACCGCGGCCTTATTTTTGCCGCGCCGAGCCACCAGCGCCTGTAGCCACCGGCTGCGCCGGTCATCCTTTCCCTCAATCCGGTAGATCACCGACCGCGCACCATGGATGAGAAGCGTTCGAATATACTTGTCGCCCCGCTTGCTGATCCCAAGCAGCAGCGGCTTACCCCCCGTGGTATGTTGACGGGGCACCAGGCCAATACTAGCGGAAAACTGCCGGCCATCGCTGAACTGCTTGCCATCGCCATAGGTCGCTACGATCGCCGTGGCACTCTGCGGCCCGACGCCTTCTATGGCACTGAGTCGTTGACAGACCTCATTGGCCGCATGCTCACGCTGAATCTCCTGGTCGTAGTTCTTGATCCGTTCATCCAGCGCGCGGAAGGCTTCCAACAACTCGGCAAGCCAGCCCCGGAAGCGATCCGTCAGACCGTTTTCTCCATCTTCCAAGATCTCGGGGATCCGAATACGGACTCGGCTTATCCCTTGGGCAACTATGATCCCATACTCACCCAGCAGCCCGCGGATCTGATTGGCCAGCGCCGTACGCTGTTTGACTACCGACTGACGGATCCTGTGCAGGCCTTGGAGATCTTGCTGCTCAATGCACTTGACCGTGACAAAGTGCATGTTCGGTCTTCCCACCGCTTCGCAGATCCCTTCTGCATCGTTGTAGTCGTTCTTGTTCCCCTTCACATATGGCTTCACAAATTGGGGACTGATCAGCCTGACCTCATGCCCCAGCTTGACGAGCTCGCGTGCCCAATGGTGACTTCCGCCGCAGGCCTCCATACCCACCAAGCAGGGTGGTAGATTCACAAAAAACTCGAGCACTTGCTTGCGGCGCAGTTTCTTCTTCACCGCCGCCGAGCCGCGCTCATCGACACCAAACACATGAAAGGTATTCTTGCCCAAGTCAATTCCCATTCGAACTACTTTCTTGCTAATCTTCATGTCGGACCCTCTCTCTTCGTTTAGATGGATGTTTCCATTTACCATCTTGGCTCTTTTCGAAGCCGGTTTAGAAGAGGGATGGGTCCATTTCATTACATTAAATGCAAACAGCCCGCAAACATCTGCCAGGACCCATATTGACTGCAAACAGTAATCTAGGGATCACTCCAGAACATCAACACCAGAGGCGACATTTAATATCCAGGTTACGTCTTGAATCAATATCTACCAATTTCCGCTAATTCATTCGTACCCCGTCGTTTCTCTATCAATTCACCTCAAGGCCCTACTCATAGCGCAGCGCCTCGATCGGCCGGAGTAGTGCAGTGGCGTTGGCGGAGCAGGCGTTTGATCTCTTTGAGCAGTCGGAACGAGGCCTCGCGGTCGCTGGTGACCAGCTCGATACGCTCGATGTGGGTGATGAACTTGAGCTTGCGCTGCACGGTGGTGATGGGTACAAAAATGGCGTCGTCCTGGTCCGAACCCCAGGCGGTGGCACCCTTCTCCGTAAGCACGCCGATTACCTGGCAAGCCAGACCCTTGATGACAATGGACTCGTCCAGTGGGCTGCGCAGACCGAACAGTTCGCGCGTCACGGTCTGCCCCAGCACACACACATGGCTGGCGCTCTGCACATGGCGGAGGGAAATGAACTCGCCCTCGGCCAGCGGCCAGCTGCCCACCAATGCATAGTCAGGGGTGTTTCCCTCGATCGCAGTGCCCCAGTTGGTGTCGCGGTAGCGCACCTGGTCGGTAGCGCGCACGCTGGGCGCCACTGCAACCAAATCCAGCAGTTCGGCGATGGCGTCGGCGTCTTCCCGGGTCAGCGTGGTGATGCCGCCGGCTGCGGTACGCACGCCGCCACGGGTCACCGAGCCGGGACGCACCACCAGGCTGTTAGTGCCCATGCTGGCCAACTGGGCGGCAATGCGTTGC
This sequence comes from uncultured Gammaproteobacteria bacterium, assembly GCA_963797085.1. Classification (GTDB taxonomy): domain Bacteria; phylum Pseudomonadota; class Gammaproteobacteria; order Chromatiales; family Chromatiaceae; genus JASJBU01. Next base: position 130,716 of record CAWCOA010000003.1, on the reverse strand, counting down.
TGGGCGCCACTGCCGATGCCCAGCATGGCGATCACCGAGTCCACGCCGATGATCACCCCCAGGGGGATTAGCCTGAACCGGAACGTCCCATAATGGCCACAAACTTTCCGGACTTCACCGTTAAGTCGATATCGCGCAGCGCCTGGATGCTCACCCCGTCCAGCACATAGGCCTTATGCAGGCCTTGGATCTGCAGCAGAGTTGTGGTCATGGGATCAAAAAAGACTCAGGCCAAAGCGCCGCTTGCGCTCGGCATCCTTGCGCTTGAGGGGTACCGCAATGGTCATGCCTTCGGCAAGTTCAGCACCGTCGACCTCGGTAACCTTCTCACCAATAATACCGGTGGTGACGGTGAGTGGAGTGAGGCTATCGCCATCCAGCCGCCAGAGGATGGCCGGGCCGGGCTTAAGGTCTTTACGCACCCTGTCGAGCTCCTCCTGCGGCCAGCTAGGCACAAAGCGCTGGGATGCTACTCATCCAGAGGAAAACTAGGGGATCAGCCAGCAATTTCTAATCGCATCTGAGTCTAAGGTACTAGTACTCCAAACAATATTAATTTGATGAATAATTAATGTAATCTCTTAAGTATTATGCTCAATCAGATGATACATAGTAACAAGATATGCCGGCAAAGAAATACCGAGTAACACTAATAGAAGCGGAACGTGATTATCTAACACGTAATCGGTTAAATGGAAGTCAATTCGAAAGCTGTCCTTGAACACTGCCATACGGGTCAACCAGCCTTCTTGATACGAAGCTGGTTTCCATGGACACCGCACAAGGATCGAGCCGAGTGTATCCATCCAGTCGTCGCCATGCCAGTAGCGCTCCAAGCTATCAACATACAACTCGATGTCATAGTCGGAAAACACATCGACGACTGATCGATCTGGATTGACGCGGGAGCTAGTCAAAATTGCGGCTCGGACGGACGGTTCCCCAATCGCCTACTTCTGAAATCGAGCAAAAACGTCTTCTTCGGTAAGCGTTTTCATGGGTTCAATGTAGTCCGGATGGAATGAATCGGCAATGATTGGTTAAGGTCGGGTCCGGTCGCAGAGAAAATCAGAAAGCTACCGTAATGAACTAAAAATCCTCATTTTTCAAGTTCCAGAGATCGCGAGCAAGGTCCGCTCTAGTACTCTATCAACTTAATATTGATGGATATAGAGATTTAAGTTTTACCCGGGCGTCTTCGGTAGTAAACCGCCAGTCAACCCGAATGCCGTTTTGGTTGCGTGCGTTCTGCCAAGCATTGATTTCACGTTTCAGTGTTTCTTGATCGGGTAGGCGACGGCTAAGGCATTGACGCGTTAGAACACCGATCTCGATTTCCGCCATGTCCAGCCAGCTTCCATGCTTCGGGGTGTAATGAATCTCCAGGCGATCCGCAATCCGGCGTGCCTCTGACGGTTCGAAGGCCTCGTAGAGGGACCCCAACTTGTGCGTGTTCAGATTGTCCATAACCAGGATGATTTTTTCCTTCTCCGGGTAGTGTTCGTCCACCAGTTCTTTAATCAACTGCGCCCAGTCTACCTTGGTGTGGCGATCGGTGACCTTGACCTGCCGCCAACCCTCAAGCGGCGCAAACAACATGAACAGATTACTGACACCATTCCGTTCATATTCATAATCAAACCGTTCAGGTTCCCCCGGCCGAGTCGGCAAAGGCGTACGGGTTTCTTTGACATGCTGCTTGCTGGTCTCGTCCATACAAACCAATACCTCATGTTCTTCATAGCGGCGATGATACACCTTCAACACGTCTTCCATGGCGCAGACAAAGTCCGCATTGGCCTTTGGCGGAATACACCAGCAGGCTTTTAACCACGGTTTGAGTTCGTTTTTTTTAGTACCAGTCGAACGGCCTCAGCGCTGATAGACTCTACGATTTGACATTCCACTAGCCGATCCGCCAATAACTGCAGCGTCCAGTCCTTGCGTCCTTCCGGCGCCGCCGAACAGGCCGTCGCCACCAGGAAGGCCTCTGCTTCTCCATCCAGCTTTTTGGTCCGATGGCGGCTGTGAGGCTTAGGATTGAGCGCCGACTCCAAGCCTTGCTCGACAAAACGCTTGCGCACGCGTTCTACCGTCACACGGCCAACGTTTAACACCTCGGCAATGTCTTCATCTTTGAAATAGCCCTCATCACCGCCTTCGTTTGCATGCAGGAGTATCCGCGCGTGGCTGGCCTTACGTGCCGCAACCTTTCCCGTTGAAATTAATCCTTCAAGATAGTGACGCTCTTCGTGAGTTAGATTGACTCGATATTTCTTGGCGGGCATGAAATCCTCTGAAGCATCATATTATTAGTATGTATACTTCAGAGAATACCTTAATTATCCATCAATGAATACTTGTTGGAGTACTAGGGTGGAAACAGACCCAGGTCATTCTCTACTTATCTGTCAGAGATGATCAGAACACATATCTTGCTGTGTCAGTTCATATCCAAATTTCTACAGATTAGTTGATCAAGCAAGAATACTCTTTGGTTCATCAGCGCCAATTCGATAAATTTTTTAAAGACTTTACCCTGCGCCTGCTACTAAAATCCGCCCTGAAATTGTCCACTACGAGCAGGGTAAAACAGCATGAGCAGGATCTTGATCATTGGCGCCGGTGGTGTCGGCCGGGTAGTGACCCACAAATGCGCCCAGCTGCCCGATGTATTCAGCGATATCTGGCTGGCCAGTCGCACCTTGTCCAAGTGTGAGCAGATCGCCAGCGAGATCGACGGCGGCCGGATCAAGACCGCTCAGGTGGATGCGGACAATGTTCCTGAGCTGGTAGCACTGATTCGCCGTATCGAACCGAAGATGGTCATCAACGTCGCCCTACCCTATCAGGATCTGACCATCATGGATGCCTGTCTGGAGACTGGCATCGATTACCTGGATACCGCCAATTACGAACCCCTGGACGAGGCGAAGTTCGAGTACAAGTGGCAGTGGGCCTATCAGGACCGTTTTCGGAATGCAGGCCTCATGGCCCTGCTGGGCTCGGGTTTCGATCCGGGTGTGACCAATGTGTTCACCGCCTACGCACAGAAGCACCACTTCGACCAGATCGACACCTCGATATCCTCGACTGCAATGCCGGCGATCACGGCTACGCCTTCGCCACCAACTTCAACCCCGAGATCAACATCCGCGAAGTGACCGCCAACGGTCGCTACTTTGAAATGGCCAATGGGTGGAGACCCGGCCCATGGAGATCTCCCGGGTGTTCGATTTCCCGGAGATCGGCCCGCGCAAGATGTTCCTGCTCTACCACGAGGAGATGGAGTCGCTGGCCAAGCACATCCCAGGCGTGCAGCGCATGCGTTTCTGGATGACCTTCGGCGAGAGTTACCTGAAACACCTGGAGGTGATCCAGAACCTCGGCCTGGACGGCATCGAACCCATCGAGTTCCAGGGCCAGCAGATCGTGCCGCTGCAGTTTCTCAAGGCCCTGCTGCCGGACCCGGCCTCCCTGGGACCGCGCACCAAGGGCAAGACCAACATCGGCTGCATCATCAAGGGAACGAAGAACGGCAAGCCGGTCTCCCGCTATATCTACAATGTCTGTGACCATGAGGCCTGTTACCAGGAGACCTGCGCCCAGGGCGTCTCTTACACTACCGGTGTACCGGCGATGATCGGCGCCAAGATGATGCTGGAGGGCCAATGGAAAAGGCCAGGGGTGTGGAACATGGAGCAGTTCGATCCGGACCCTTTCATGGATGACTTGAATCGCTACGGCTTGCCCTGGCGAGATATCGAATGTGATATCGATGTCGATGCCCTGCCTGTGACATGACCCTCGATCTTGCGCAGCTGCCCTCCCCCTGCTATCTGCTGGAGGAGAACAGGCTAAAACAGAATCTACGCATCATCGAGCATGTCCAGCAAGCCTCGGGCTGCCGGATCATCCTCGCCTTGAAGGGCTTTGCGATGTGGGCAGCCTTTCCCATCGTGCGGGAGTTTCTATCCGGCTGCTCCGCCAGTTCCTACAACGAGGCCCGGCTGGCTCGGGAGCGATTCGGCGGGCATGTGCATCTTACGCCCCGGCCTATACCGACCAGGAGTTCCCCGAGTCTGCTGGAGCTGTCTGACCGGATCTCCTTCAACTCCCTGAGCCAGTGGCAGCGTTTCAATACGCAAGCCCAGTCTGCTGGCATCTCCTGCGGGCTGCGGGTCAACCCCCGGGTCGACGAAGTCGAGACCGATCTCTACAACCCCTGCAGCGAACAGTCACGCCTCGGCATCCCGGCTGAGGAGCTGCGAGTCTTGCCTGAAGGCATCGAGGGGCTGCATGTGCATGCCTTGTGCGAATGCGGTGCAGCCTCCACCCAGCGTCTGATCGAGGCCGTTGAACAGCGCTTCGGTCATCTGCTGCCTAAACTGAAATGGTTGAACCTGGGCGGAGGTCATCTGATGACTCGTGTCGGATATGATGTGGAGCTGTTGATCCGCGTGTTGAAAGAACTCCGCCAACGTCATCCACAGCTCGAAGTGATCCTGGAACCGGGCTCCGCCATCGCCTGGCGCACCGGCCCATTGATCTCCACCGTGCTCGACTTGATCAGCGGGGCGGTATGGACATCGCCATGCTCGACACCTCCGCCACCGCGCACATGCCCGACGTGCTGGAGATGCCCTACCGGGCCGAAGTGCGCGGTGCGGGTGAGCCGGGCGAGAAGGCCCATACCTACCGCCTCGGCGGACTCACCTGTCTCGCCGGTGATGTGATCGGCGACTACTCCTTCGACCGGCCTCTTGCCATTGGAGATCCCGTGATCTTCGAGGACATGATCCACTACACCATGGTCAAGAGCACGATGTTCAACGGTGTGCCGCATCCCACGATAGCCATTGCCCGCGAAGATGGAAGAATGGAAGTAATAAGAGTATTCGATTATCGGGACTATGAGGAACGGCTATCGTAAGGAAGCATGACTCTAAACCCACAGAAACTAGGTTGGATGTAGCTGCCATTTTCCGGAAAAGGAACTCTGATTCCACGTACATTTCATGATCAACCTTCTGCAATAAAGCCAAAGGCTTTATCGTGCACATACACGAGTTTGCATTCATCAATATATTTTGCATCATGAATACGACCCGCCTTAATGTATCCAGTATCACCTTTATTAAGAATTACTGGTTCACCATCAAGATCAAGACCATCGGCGTTTTTTTTGTAGAACTGGATCGACATCTTACCTTCAACAACAATCGTCATGTCATCGCCTGGATGTGAATGTGCTGGCTCCTCTGTGCCCGCCTCCCATCGCTCCAGCATCATTTCTGCACCATCCGGATTCGTTGGGAAACTTGTTCTGACAGTAAAGCCTTCAGGTGCATCGGGGACAGACACATGATTATGCCAAACGGTACTCGTATCGCCAGTCATTCCTTTTTGTATATCGTCGGACATTATTAAGCCTCTGCTTATTTTAAATGAAGTTTCCCGTTTTCCCTATGCCACCATGCGTAACAAAGCGCCGATAAATGATTTTTGCGTAGGTTTGCCAAGATGAGGGCAAAGGGTAAAAAATCTTTATCGAGAGCTGCTTGAGTGATGAGTTTTCTCACATCGGAAAAAGCAAAATGCTGTCGATTGTTGACAGCGTAACAACGCTGAGGAGTGTGTTCAAGGTGGTCAGCGTATACCCATGTAATGGTAGCGGCCATCATACAGAAATTGAGATGATTTGAGACGGCATAGGGGTTCCTGGTTTGACTTTTAGCGCTGCCGATTTCTTGTTTGATTTCTTTGAAGCCGGATTCGATTTTCCATCGGGCGCCGTAGTACTCAATGATCTGTTCGACGGATAAGTCTAAGTCAGTGGTAACGAGGGCGATCCAATTCGATTTTCGATAAACCCACACGACACGGACAGCGCACTTAAGCGTTTTCAGCATAACGATTCTGTCGTATGCCAATACATCGCGTTGTTTACCGTAGAGGTTGATCGAATAGGCTATGGCGTATTTGATAAATTGCTCAGCCAGTGTCGTAGAAGAGCCCATTTTAGAGCCATATTTATTGGGGCGGCCACGTTGATGTTTATTTCGCTCAGGTGGTAATTCAAAAAGCGAAGCATTGACGCGCAACCTGGAGAGGATGTGGCAGTGTTGGCCAATGGACTCGCGCATGGGTTTTAACAAACCGTTATTTCCAAACCAGGTATCGGTCACGATCAGTAAGGGGGTATCGTGAAAAGCAGCAGAAATTTTAGCGAGCATCTCAACCGCCTGCTCGAACTTGGTTTGGAACAAAACGGATTTATGGTTAATTTTAACCTTCCCTGCCGCGATCGTTTTTTTCATGTGGTAGAAGCGAAACGCCAAGGGTAAACAAGCCCAACGGCCTTTGACGATCTTCAGCAGACCGATAGAGACGACGTTTTGTGACCAGGGATATTTGGCTTGGTTGAGCTTAGCGGCATGATCGAAAAAGGCGGCACAGCCAAAGATCTTTTTTCCTGTTTTTGGATTGATGAAATCATCCAATGCGATCAGGAGTCGTCCGTTAACGGTAGGTTGCGGAATGAGGGACCAGAGCACAGTCCACAGGCGTTCCCAGGGTAGTTTGGGCGAAGCCATGAAGGTATAGAAACGGTGTGGGCAGAGGGGTAGCCCAAAGAGGGTTTGCAAGCACCGAATCAGATTGGAAGTGCGAGAAGAGGTGAAATGGGTAATGACGGCCAGGAGGGTATAGATAAACCAAGTGCCGCGTTCAGGGCCTTTGCGAGAGTGTTTAAATTCATCCTGGAGAGGGGTGAGGACATTGTTTAGAATGAACATGTGGCGGTACTCTTTTTGCTATATATTTCAACCGGTTACAGGCGAAATTATAGCAGATTTGGCGTGCCGCCACAACCTTAACTCATTGTTTTACAACGAATAATCGATTTTTTTACCCTGCTAGTTACTTGGTTATTATTGATCCATTCTGCCAAATACAAAACGCTCGCATAATGCGCTAAATAATTTCTGACTGCTCAGAAAAAACGAAATAGTTAAAAAGAGTATGTTTGAGATTAGGTGCTGGATAAAATGATGAACCTATACCTTCATCATTTTATCCATTATTACTCTATATATCTCAACTTCCTCCACCTTCATCTACTAAAAAAACTAACAGATTTAATATAGCTGACACCCGTTATATGAATATGCCACCGAATCTTCTAAGCGCACGTTACTCCATTCCCATTCCTGACTGGTCTATTTTTTCGAAGATCATACCTCCAACTCCATACGGGTCGATGAGTCAAAGACCGCAATATTGTTGCATCCGGTAAGACTGTATTAATAGGATTTTCTGACGAAATAGAATGATGGCAGCATCACTCCATCAGTCCTATAGGTTGGTCGATACATCCCATTCCATAACGGTAAATAATCCCTGATGATGGATGATCGCGAAGCAGGTTGATTTTAACTGATTCGATGTAGTCGCACAGTATGTTTCTACCAGTCTTACATGGATTCAGATGACATCTTCCTCGAGATAGGTATAGCCTTTCAGCCCTTCCTGATAGAAGCGCAGGAAGGCGTTCGCCTCACTGGCAGTCAACCTCCCCTGGTTGTGTGCATCTTGAACCTGACGGCGAATACGATCCACCAACCCTTTTTCATGAAACTGCACATAATCCAGTACTTCGGATACGGAATCCCCTTTGACAACCTGTTTCAGTTCATAGTGATCGCCATCCATACGGATATGGATGGTGTGGGTATCGCCAAACAGGTTGTGCAGGTCCCCAAGGATCTCCTGGTAGGCTCCTGTGAGAAAGATCCCGATCAAGTATGTCTCTCCCGGCTTGTCCTCATGCAATGGCAGGGTGTTCGAGAGTCCTGTCTGCAACGGGAACTGCTGCAGGGTGCCATCGGAATCACAGGTGATGTCCACCAGTATGGCCTGTTGTGTCGGCTGTTCATTCAGTCGATGGATCGGCATCACGGGGAACAGCTGTTTGATCGCCCAGGCATCCGGCAGTGACTGGAACACGGAGAAGTTGCAAAAATAGCGATCCGCACTCTGGGTAACCAGCTCAGGCATCAGCTGGTCGATCTCTTTCTCATCCTGATGTTGCAGGAGCTGATTGACCAGATGCCAGTAGATTTCATCCGCCTGGGCACGATCGGCTATCGTGGCGTGTCCCAGGCTGAACAGTTTGTTGATATCGCTACGCAGAGAGATGGCATCGTGTATCGCCTCACGGGGCGAAATCTTGTCACGCTCGGTGAGTGTCTCCCAAAGTTGGCGTAACTGCACGAGACTGTCTGCCTCAGGCTTCTCTGGGGTTTGTTGTTTGTAGCGTTTGGATATTCCCAACACATCGACGATCAATACCGCATGATGGGCTACCAACGCCCGACCGGATTCGGAGATGATATGCGGATGCTCAAGCCCCGCTTCATCGCAGACCTGTTTCATGGTCCAGACAATGCCGTTGGCATACTCCTGCAGGCTGTAGTCTACGGAAGAGACATTGCTCGAGATGGTACCGTCGTAATTCACTCCCAGGCCACCCCCTACATTCATGAACTCAATAGGCGCACCCAGGCTGCGGATCTCGACGAAGAAACGCGCGGCCTCCTGCATCGCCTTTTTGATACGACGAATCTCCGGCACCTGGCTGCCGATATGGAAATGCAACAGACGCAGGCAATCAATGCGGCCCGCATCTTTCAGTTTATTGACCGCATCGAGCAGTTCCGATGCGGAAAGACCGAACTTGGATCGATCGCCTCCGGAATCATCCCAAAAGCCATTGCTGGTGGTAGCCAAACGACAACGCAGGCCGATTAGCGGATCGACCTGCAGCCGTTCAGCGGTACTCAAGATCAGCTCCAACTCATTGGGCTTCTCCACCACGATGAAGACTCGCTTGCCCATTTTCAGCCCCATCAGGGCAAGCTCGATGAATTCCCGGTCCTTGTAGCCATTGCAGACGATCAATCCTTCAACATCTTCCAGCATAGCCAGGGTGACATGCAGTTCAGGTTTGGAACCTGCCTCCAGCCCCCAATTGAAAGCTGCACCAAATTCGACGATCTCTTCCACGACCTGGCGTTGCTGGTTGACCTTGATCGGATAGACGCCGTAATAACGACCTCCGTACTCGGCCTCCTCACAGGCAAGGGTGAAGCGCTTGTGGATCTGCTGCATGCGTCGCTTCAACATATCTGAGAAGCGCAGCAACAAGGGAGGGTGGAGTTCTTGAACAGCCAGTTCATCACACAGGCATTTCAGATCGATAGGCGTTGATTCACCGACAACTGCTTCGACGCTCCCACCTTCATTGACGTTAAAATAGCCACCACTCCAACCTTCCACCTGATAGAGGCTGGCCGAATCCTGGTAGTCCCATGGATCCTTACTCATCTTTCACTCCAAGCTGAGAACCGGTGGCGGCGCGAAGATCAAATCGGCGGGCCTTACCCCAGTGTGAGATGCACTTCTGCACCAGCTTGGCCACCATCATGTCGGAAACACGGGAAGGCTCGGGAACCAACTCCACGATATCTATGCCCCGCAGTTTGATCTGTGCATTGGCCATCAGGGTCTCGACGATATCCAGGCCCTGGTACCATGACAGCCCTCCCGGCTGTGGCGTGCCGACACCGGCAATCAATGCCGGGTCGAAACCGTCCATATCGATGGTCAACCAGACATCCCCCTGCAAGGCTGACAGATGATCCAACAACTTGCGCCATCCATCCGGTTTATGCAGCCTTCGATCCAAATAGGTGGAGATCCCCTCATCACGGGTAATCTGATGCGCCTCTTTAGCATGCAGAGAACGAATGCCGATCTGCAGTAAACAATAGCCGCGCTCTCTGATGCGATACATGGGGCAGGCATGATTATAGACCGAGCCATGATAGGAGGGTCGCAGATCTGCATGTGCATCGATCTGTACCACCGTGCCTCCTGCGGGCATTCTGGCAAAGACCATCTCCGGGGTGATCGAGTGCTCACCACCCAGGGCGATGAACAAGGGAGAAACCGGCAAGCCTGCAACTGTCTCACGCAGCTTACGGTGAAAACCCTCTTCAGATTCGTCGGCATTCGTGGTGACAGAAGGCAGCACCGCCAGTTTCATGTGCTCGGTGGGGCACCAGCCTGCATCCTCTTCGTAGAACTCCAGCTGGTCACTGGCGGCCAGAATAGCCTCCGGTCCCATAGCGGTTCCGGGCCGGTAGGTGACCGTCTGTTCATAAGGAACAGGTAGGATCAGGATGTCCGCCTCGGTGACTGGCGCATTGGGCAGGGAGAGAAAATGCATCTGCTGGTTCATGGGTGTGGAGTTTGCCACTAGTACTCCGCCAAGGCTATATTGATGAGTTCAGCGTTACTGTGATGTTTCGCCACAAGGCACAGCGCGCAGGCAATGGCCCTAGTCCTTGTCAAGAGCTGTAACGCTGTAGCGGAACACCACAGTAGCGCCGAAGGGTTGGTCTGTCAGCGCCCATGGCGGCGTTACGCCTCTTGCGAAGGACTCGGGCCATTCGCGGCGAGGCGTGTCTTGCCATGAACGATGACAGACCAACTGAACCCATCAATATGACCTTGACGGAGTACTATTGCGTCTGGAACGCTATGGATAAATCTAAACTCGACAGATCAAAGGGCTTTAGCTAGGAAATAGTATCGCTGGATATACAGATCGCTTTTAAATATATAATTGTTTTCTGATATACTGCTACGTTTTGCAGTTTCCCAACGAGGTAGCCGATGTTCCAACTGACCTGTCCGGATAAACAGTGCGTCAAGAATGATGTGCTCTCAGGTCTGACGGTTGCCTTGGCCCTGGTGCCTGAGGCGGTTGCTTTTGCCTTCGTGGCCGGCGTAGCTCCCCTGGTTGGCCTCTATGCCGCCTTTATGATGGGTATAATCACCGCCGTCATCGGTGGTCGGCCCGGGATGATATCAGGCGCTACCGGCGCCATGGCCGTGGTCATGGTGGCTCTGGTCGCGGAACACGGGGTGGAATACCTTTTTGCGGCGGTGCTGCTGGCGGGACTGATCCAGATCACTGCCGGCCTGCTGCGTCTCGGTAAATTTATCCGCCTGGTGCCGCACCCGGTGATGCTGGGTTTTGTGAATGGCCTGGCTATAGTAATCTTCCTCGCACAGCTCAAACAGTTCCAGGTAGCCGACGAGACTGGCGCTATGACCTGGCTCAGTGACGCGCCACTCTGGACCATGCTGGGGCTGGTTGCCCTGACCATGGCGATCATCCATTACCTGCCTAAACTCACCACCGCCGTACCCGCCTCGCTGGTGGCTATAGTTACCGTGACGCTGATCGTCATTCTGCTCGGCCTCGATGCACGTTCGGTACAGGACGTGCTGCGTGATCTGTCGGGTGATCCAGCCGCGACTATCGCCGGCGGTCTGCCGTCTTTCCATCTGCCGATGGTGCCACTGAGTCTGGAAACCCTGCAGATCATCCTGCCCTACTCCTTCATCCTCGCCGGTGTAGGATTGATTGAATCCCTCCTCACCATGAGCCTGATCGATGAACTGACCGAAACCCGCGGCCGTGGCAACAAGGAGTGCATTGGCCAGGGTGTGGGCAATACGGTCAACGGCCTGTTTGGCGGCATGGGCGGCTGCGCGATGATCGGCCAAAGCCTGATCAACATCAATTCAGGAGGCAAGGGACGCCTCTCGGGCATCTCCGCTGCGCTGTTCCTGCTGGCCTTCATATTGTTTGGCTCCAGCCTGATCGAGATGATCCCGGTGGCAGCACTGGTGGGCGTGATGTTTATCGTGGTGATCGGCACCTTTGAATGGGCCAGTTTCCGCCTGGTGGGCCGTATTCCCCTGGCAGACACTTTTGTCGGCATCCTGGTGGCGGTAATCACTGTGATGGCCGATCTGGCGATTGCGGTCATCGTCGGGGTCATAGTCTCGGCCCTGGTCTTCGCCTGGGAGCATGCCAGACAGATGCATGCCGATACGCACACCGATAAGTACGGCATCAAGTATTACCATATTCGCGGCCCGCTGTTTTTCGGCTCGGTGCAAACCTTCGCCGATCTGTTCGAGCCAAAGAACGATCCGCACGAGGTGATCGTAGATTTCGCCAATGCCCGGGTCTATGACCACTCGGGTCTGGAAGCCATCGATGCCTTGGCGGAGCGCTATATGCGTGCGGGAAAGGCGCTGCATATCCGGCATCTGAATCAGGAGTGTCAGAATCTGCTGGTCAAGGCCGGTGATCTGGTCGAAGTCAATATGATGGAGGACCCGACTTACCATGTGGCGGATGACCGGGTCGCCTGACCCTTATTGCAGCCATCCCATAAACTGCCCTGCAAGCTCAACCAGACATGGTGGAAAAGCCGGCCAGCGGACCACGTGCCAGGCGATCCCGTTCGTAGAGTGGCGGTGACTGCATGTAGAGCACCACGAGTTGGGCCAGGGACTCCAGTGCGCTCCAGTGTATGCGCTCCCAGCCGTGGGAGGCGTCTATACCGAAGGCTGCCAGGGCGGTGCGCAGATCGTTGCCGGCCTCCACCGCGGCGGCGCTGTCCGATCGATAATAGCGAAATATGTCGCGCTGATGGGGAATCTCGAACTCCTGACAGATCTGCAGAATACGGTGCGTAAGGTGGTAGTCGAAGGGACCGCTCATGTCCGCCATGCAGATGGTAACACCGTATTCGCTGGAGTTCTGACCGGGAGCGGTGGTGCCGTTGTCCAGGGTCAGCATCTCCGCGATATCACCATGCAGAATGGCCGACGCTCCGGAACCCACCTCCTCAGAAATGGTAAACAGCGGATGACAATCCACCGGCAGTACCACCCCCGCTTCCGTTACCGCCTTGATAGCCCCCAGCAGCACGGCAACCCCCGCCTTGTCGTCCAGATGACGGGAGACGATGAAGCCGTTGGCCATGATATCGGGCTGTGGGTCGACCGCGATAAAGTCGCCGATATGGATGCCGAGGCGCAGCAGATCCTGCAGACTGTGACAGCGCTCATCAATGCGCATCTCCAGGTTATCCCAGCTTGACGGTTGTTTGTCCACAGCGTCCGCGAAGGTATGTCCCGAGGCCTTCAGCGGCAGCAGAGTTCCGCGATAGGTACCTAGATCGGCAAACAGAGTGACCCGCGCCCCCTCAGCGAAACGGGCGTTCCAATGGCCTATCGGCACCACCTCCAGGCGCCCGTTCGGTTTGATACCCTTGACCATCGCCCCAAGTGTATCGACATGGGCCACAATAGCCCGATCCGGGCTGCTCTTGCTGCCTTTGAGGTTTGCGCGGATGCCACCCCGGCGAGTGAGCTCGAAATCCACCCCCAGACGACTCCAACTGCTCGCACAAAAAATGGACTGCCCGGTCGGTATAGCCACTGGGACTGGGTGTTCTCAGCAGTTTAACCAGGATATCCAGGACATAGGTCTGATCGATAGGCAGTTTCTTCATGCTTGGTCTCGCGTGTACTTGCTTGGTCTCGCGTGTATTCTGGCCGCTAAAGCTTATACCACACCGGTTGTTCAGCGCACAGCGGTTTGAGGAAACAAAAGGTCGATGAATCGCTCGGCCGTTGGTTGGGGTTCGTGATTCGCCAGACCCGGGCGTTCGTTGGCTTCGATGATCGTATAGTCCGGTCCATCCACCGCCGGTACGATCAAATCCAGCCCGGTAACGGGTATATCGATGGCGCGGGCCGCGTCGACAGCCGCATTACGCAGGGTCGGGTGCAATTCATCAGTGACGTCATGGATGGTACCGCCAGTATGCAGGTTGGCCGTCTTACGCACCACCAGCCGTTTGTTCTCTGGCAAGACGCTGTCGAGAGTGTAACCCGCCTGTTCGACACAGCGTTGGGTCTCGCGATCCAACGGGATATGACTCTCGCCGTCGGTGGCCGCGGCGCGGCGGCGGCTCTGTTTCTCAATCAGCGTTTTCACAGAGTCGCTGACGTTGCCGATGACATGGGCCGGTTTGCGGACCGCGGCGGCGACCACCTTTGCATCAATGACGATGATGCGCAGATCATCCCCGCTGACGAATTCCTCAAGTATGACCGTGTCACACAGAGCATTCGCTTCACTTATTGACTGACGCAAACCCTCAACTGTGCGGACGTCAACACTGATCCCGGCCCCTTGTTCACCGCGTGCCGGCTTGACCACCACCGAGCCGTGTTTTTCCAGGAAAGCGAGTGCCTGCGATTCGTCCGCCACCTTGATCTGTGCAGGTACCCGCAGTCCGGCCTGGTGCAGCAAGCGATGGGTGGTGGCCTTATCATCGCAACGGCTCATGGCGATGGCAGTGGTGAGTTCACTGAGGGATTCCCGACAGACGATTCTACGACCGCCCAAGCTCAGCTCGTAATAGCCTCCCTCAGGGTCCAGCACCTCCACGATGATTCCACGCCGCTGGGCCTCACGGATAATGATGCGTGCGTAGGGATTCAGGTTCTCACCCACATCGGCACCGGTGAACAGGGGTTCATTGTGCGGGTTCTTATGCTTCAGGGCGAACACTGGGATTCGCTCGAAGCCCAGTTTCTTGTAAAGCCGGTTCGCCTGTAAATTGTCATGTATCACGGACAGGTCCATGTAGGCGCGACCGCGGGCTTGGTAGTGTTCCGCGAGCTGCCGCACCAGGGCCTGGCCGATACCAGGCACGCTGGCCTGTGAATCCACCGCTAAAGCCCACAGACTGGTGCCGCGCTCTGGATCGCTAAAGGCGTTCTTGTGATCCACACCCATCACGGTGCCAAGCACCTGGCCATTTACGGCATCCGCCGCCAGTAAAAAGGTGAACAGCCGTGATGCCCGGTTTTCCCATAGGAAATCGGCGTCCGGCGGCACCATGTGGCGGCGGATATAGAGGTTATGTACGGACTCCGCGTCTACCCGGCTGTTCAAAAGACGTACCGTAAAACCCCTCGACCGCAGATGCGCGGGACGATAGCGGTCCAACCACAAGCGATAGGTATGGGAGGGATCGAGAAAGATCTCTTGGGGCGCCAGAGAAACGGCGACATGCGGATTCGAAACATACAGGGTGATGTCTCGGCGACTGGGCTGCTCTTTACATAAGGTGTCTACCAGCATATTCGGATCGGCGAAGGTTTGGGCAAATATCAAACGCCCCCAGCCGCAATCGATGACGGCGTTTTCCTGCATCTGCGGATGAGGTTGTTCCGACGATTCCGGATTGACGCTATGCGAGCGACGACGCTGAAGGCGCATCCGCAGCCGTTCCTTGATATCCATAGAAACTCCTATGCTTGCCTAGATATTCTGTTGCTGCAGCCAGTACTCGAGCAGGGTGACCTGCCAGAGTTTGGAGCCCCGCAAAGGGGTTATGTGGTTACTGGGGTCGGTCAGCAGTTGATCGATATATCGCTGTTGAAACAGGGGGCGTTGCCTGGCCAGATCGCTGTTGAGGATATCCTGGACGAACTGCAGATAATCACCCTGAATATATTTGAGCGCAGGCACCGGGAAGTAGCCTTTCGGCCGGTCGATGACTTGTTGCGGAATGACGCTGCGCGCCGCCTCCTTGAGCACCCCTTTGCCCTCCCCGGCGAGCTTGTGCTTAGGCGGGTATGCGCGCCGCCAATTCAACCAGTTCATGATCGAGGAACGGCACCCGCGCCTCCAGCCCCCAGGCCATGGTCATGTTGTCGACGCGCTTCACCGGGTCGTCCACCAGCATGATCGTGGTGTCGAGTCTGAGCGCGCGGTCGATGCCGCATCTGGCCCCGGGCATGGCGAAGTGGCGTTCGACGAATTCGCGGCTGTGGTCCTCACCCAGCAATACCGGGTCGAATGACCTGCGCGTATTCGGCGTGGTCACGATCGAAGAACACGCCGGCGTAGGTCGCCAGGGGATCGTCTGCATCCACCAGGGGCGGATACCAGTGATAGCCGGCGAATATCTCGTCCGCGCCCTGACCGCTCTGCACCACCTTGACATGCTTGGAGACCTCCTGTGAGAGCAGATAGAAGCCGATCACGTCGTGGCTCACCATCGGCTCGCTCATCGCCTGCACGCACTGTTCAAGGGACGGCAGCAGCCGTCTGGGAATCGACGAAGATCTTGTGGTGCTCGGTGCCGAAGTGGCTGGCGACGAGATCCGAATACTCAAACTCGTCACCCTTTTCGCCGCCTGCCGCCTCGAAACCGACAGAGAAGGTATTGAGTCCATGCTGGCCCTGTTCGGCGAGCAGACCGACAATAAGGCTGGAGTCCAGCCCGCCCGAGAGCAGCACCCCGACCGGCACATCCGCCACCAGACGGCGTTCCACCGCCTTGCGCAGGGCATCCAGGGTCAGTTCCTGCCAGTCCTCATAGCTCAGCTCGGACTCTTCCCGAGGCGTCTCGAAGCGCAGGCTCCAGTAGCGATGATCCTGACTGCGGCCATCCCGCTCGATGACCCGGATGGTGGCGGGCGGCAGCTTGCGCACGCCCTTGAGCAGGGTATGGGGGGCCGGCACCACCGCATGAAAACTCATGTAGTGATGCAGGGCGACAGGGTCGATGGCGGTATCGATTCCTCCCGCCGCCAGCAGTGCCGGCAGGGTGGAGGCAAAACGCAGCCCCTTGTCCCATTCTGCGTAGTAAAGCGGCTTGATGCCGAGGCGGTCACGGGCAAGTATCAATCTGCCGGAATCCCGCTCCCAGATGGCGAAGGCGAACATACCGTGGAAACGGTCGACGCAGGCGATACCCCAGGCGTGATAGCTCTTCAGGATGACCTCGGTATCGCCCGTCGGAGAAAAACACGATAGCCCAGGCCCGGAGTTCCGTGCGCAGCTCCTGGTAATTGTAGATGCAGCCGTTGAAGACGATGCCGAGACCGAGTTGGTTATCCACCATCGGCTGCTGGGCATGTTCGGAAAGGTCGATGATTTTGAGCCGCCGATGGGCCACGGCCAGATGGTTCATCTGATGCATACCGCCGGCATCGGGCCCCCGCGAGACCAGCTTGGCGCTCATCTTCTTTAGGGCTTCAACCTCGGGATGCGAATCATCAAAGCGGATTTCCCCGCATATTCCACACATGTGAACTCCATGGTTGTTGAAAAGCGGGGCAGCTATAGTCCCGATAGCTTATACAGTTTACAGAATCGCTAAGAGGATTTCAGTAGCACATGGCAGATTCACAAGCTATTCTTGGCGATATTTGTTATGTTGCGACTATCTTGGCGCCGTTATCGGTCAGCGCCAGCATCGCCCAGCCGGCATTCCGCTGTCTGTTTCTATCCCATTTGGATACCCGCCTGGACCGTAACAGGGCTGCATGCCATGTCAGGCTGGATTCAGGAGTATTTCCCAAACATGTCATTTGACAATCTCGGCCTGTCGGCCGAACTTTTGCGTGCTGTCGCCGAACAGGGCTACAGCGAACCCACCCCGATTCAACGCCAGGCGATTCCCGTGGTACTGCAGGGCAAGGACATCCTGGCCGGCGCGCAGACCGGCACCGGCAAGACTGCCGGCTTCACCCTCCCCTTACTGGAACTGTTGCAGGAACATGCACAGGGCAAGGGCCATCGGCCGGTGCGGGCCCTGGTGCTGACACCCACCCGTGAACTGGCTGCCCAGGTGGGCGAGAGCGTTGAGACCTACGGCAGGCATCTGCCGCTGCGTTCCACCGTGGTCTTCGGCGGGGTGAAGATCAACCCGCAAATCGCCAAGCTGCGCCACGGGGTGGACATCCTGGTGGCCACCCCCGGCCGCCTGCTCGATCATGCCCAGCAGAAGACGGTCGACCTGTCCCACGTGGAGATCCTGGTGCTGGATGAGGCAGACCGCATGCTCGACATGGGCTTCATCCATGATATCCGCAGAGTGCTCACGCTGCTGCCCCGCAAACGCCAGAACCTGCTCTTCTCCGCCACCTATTCAAATGAAATCAAACAGCTGACCAATGATCTGCTCGACGAGCCGGTGCTGATCGAAGTGGCCCGCCGCAACGCCGCCGCAGAGACAGTAGCTCAGGTGGCCTATCCGGTGGACAAGGGGCGCAAGCGTGAACTGCTCTCCCACATGATCGGCGCCAACAACTGGCGGCAGGTGCTGGTCTTCACCCGCACCAAGCATGGCGCCAACCGGCTGGCACAGCAACTGGAGAAGGATGGCCTGAGCGCGTCCGCAATCCATGGCAACAAGAGTCAGGGTGCCCGCACCAGAGCGCTGGCCGGGTTCAAGCAGGGAGATGTACGCGTATTGGTGGCCACCGATATCGCCGCCCGCGGTCTCGACATCGATCAACTGCCCCATGTAGTGAACTTCGAACTACCCAACGTAGCCGAAGACTATGTACACCGCATCGGCCGTACCGGCCGTGCCGGTAACGAGGGCGAGGCGATATCCCTGGTCTGCGTGGATGAGCTGAAATTGTTGCAGGACATAGAGCGGGTCCTGAACCGCAAGATCCCCCAGGAGATCATCCCGGGTTACGAGATAGACCCCTCCATCCAGGCAGAACCGATCCAGAACGGTCGTGGCGCACGCCGGCCGCAAGGCCGAGGCTCTCATGCCGGCCACCGTGAAACGGAGCACAAGCGTCCTAGAAGGGCCTCCAACACAAAACGAGGGGAGTCCCAAGCCAAGCAGGGTGAAGGTAACCGTAGCAATACCCGAGATACTTCTGCTCAGGACAGACCAGGACGGAATAAGGCACAGCCTGCCAATAGGGCTAAACCGGCAAACCGGCCTAAGTCAGCTAACCGCAATTCAGGAAGAAAGAATCAGGTACCCGCGCTACTGGGGTAGCAACTGAGCCAGGTTTAGCAAAAACTATTTGATTACGACGTACCAGGAAACAAGATCGCGCTCTGCTTCAATCCAGACCTGGGCTTGAGCAGAGCTTGCTCATAAACAGGGCACCCAACCACATCTGCCAGACAGCTGTCGGTTGGGCTGCTTTTGTTCCGCTCAACCATCTTTATAGCGATCATGAATTAACCGACTACAACAGTCGGTTATATAGATTATGTCTGCTATTCTTGAGGTGGCGTTGATCGTTCTTGCCGCAAAAGATCAATCGCAAATCGACCTTCTGTTCAACAGTACTACTCCAATCCGTGTGATTCGATCTGATAACAAAAACATGTTGAGCGGCCCGCCAGGGCAATTATCCTCACCTAAATGGAGTCAACCCAGATGGCATTGCTTGATTCAGGCAACAACGAATTTTCAACATCCGTGACACGCAGTGGCTTTCATTACAAAAGCCGCCGCTTGCGTAAACTTCTCAGGGCATTGACTGCCTACCAGACCGGACCGACAACCCAACGACTCAACACCCTGAAACGGCGCATCACCCGCTGGGTCGAAGATAATCCAAACGAAGCGGTCAAGCGCGGCACACTCGTGACGAGATTGGAACAGGAGGTCGATGGGCGGCTGGGTCTACTGAATGTCAATGCAGACTCGGAAGTCGAAACGGTGGATCCACATGACCGAGTAGACCAGATGGATGACTGGGAGACCCAGTGGAACGGTTATTTGAAAGGCAAATTTCCGCTGTTGCAGCAGATTGAAATCACCGATTTACCCTCGGGAGTGCCAGGTTCATATACATTCACCAAAGAGAACGTTCATTCAGAAGGCGACCGCAACTCGGCCCTGGCCAAGCTCGGCCCCATCAAAAATCCGCAGTATGCTCCCGACTATTGGTTGATCCTGGGCAAGTTGGTCCTGACCTCAAAGCTTGGCAAGTACTATGGACGCTGTTTTAGTTGTGCAGCTGCTGTGATCGCTTCCATTGTCAACGAGCCGGAACTCGATCATCTGGTGGTAGAGCATGTGGGTTCAATCGCACACGACCATCACCTGGTCATCGTCGGCCGGGAAAATGCCAATGGTCTGGATGACAGCGGTTTGAATGGCCAGATGCACCATTGGGGCAACGCCTTCATCATCGACGTATGGCAAGGTAATCATAGCGGTGATTATCAGTACGTTTCTCTGCCACGCCAATGTGACTATGTAAACGGACAGCAACTGCGTTTCTTCGCTGGATACCCCACAAACCGGCGAGGCGCTGACAGATCTTACTATCAGGGGCTGCGCGATCTGCGGACTTCACCGCTCAGTCAAAATGTCATGACCCAGGTCATGGAGCAGCGAGGCGACACCGGTGTTGGCCCTGAAACGGAATTTGTCAGAAATCCCAATCCGCCCCCGGCGTGGATCCCGCGAGCCTGATTTGCAAGCCAGCCCTTATCAGACTTAACGAGTACTCCATCGCACTGGAGAGCGGTTAGTCTTTATTCGCATGGCAGATGATGCTGTAACCCTTTAACAAGGGACAACGCCGACTCAGGCAGTCGCGTTACCTTTTATGGGACTATCGGTTTACAATGGTTAAACCATGACCTGCTGCAACCCAATTCAGACAGACACTGGACGCCTGTTCAGCTGGTTTGCTGTTCCGCATCGACTGCGACACCGGCTATTCGGCTTCGAAAAGACCCAACGGCAATTGCTCGAAGGCATCAGACAGGCCGGATATCAGGATGCAGAACTGCTCGATATCGGCTGTGGTCCGGGATATCTGCATCAGACTTTGTTAAAGGATGGCGCCACCAGATCCATAGGTATCGATCTCTCACCGGGCATGCTGGCAGAAGCACGCAAGGCGGCGAAAACAGCAGGTCTGGAAGGCTGCACTGATTATCGATGTGGAGATTTCGTACAGCTGGCGGATGAATTGCCTGCAGCCGACGTTACACTGCTGGATAAGGTCGTCTGTTGTTACCCCGACTGGGAGGCGCTGCTGAACAGTTCACTGGCAAAGACCCGACGAGTCTATGCCCTCACCTACCCCCGAGACAGAATCATGACCCGGACCGGTAGTCGTATCCTGCACTGGGGCATGGAACTCATCCACTGCTGCTACCAGCCCTATATCCATGACCCGCAAAAGATCCAGCAACGGATTCTCGAGCATGGATTCCAGCAGAATTATGAGGCGCTGACAAATAGCTGGTATACCCAAGTCTATGTCCGGAGCGGATCTGCCTGAGACCAATTGTCTTGTTCATCAAGGATCCTCGTAGGTAGTCGTTCCGTACCGATCAGTGTTTTTACGCCCTCGGTAGTGAATACCACCAATCAATTCAAAGATAACACCCGTACATCTCCTGTGAGTGATGCTGCGTATTATTTACATGTCCATCACCATACATGTTCATCATGTACTTGCGGTTGCTCTGTGTTTGTTAGCGATCAGGACGATCATGGCCTTCGACTCCGCCGACCTGCAGCATCTGTTGAAGGGGCATGACTGCATAGGCTGTGACCTGCAAGCAGCCGACCTGCGGGGTATGGATCTGCGCAATATCCGTTTGCAGGAAGCCGACCGGGTTTGACTTCATCCCTTGGCTGCACGTATAAAAGCGCTGTTATCCCGGCAATCGTCTTCACTGATCATGCGACTAGAACCCGGCAGCCTGTGGCGCCAAGTCATCTCGCGAACCGAAGCGGCTATCAGCTGCGGCGCTCTGCACAGCATTGAAACCGAATCCACGGATTGCTGCAACAGAACAGCCTGACCTTCATCGTGCGGGTGGCGACCAATCTTCAACGCAAGGCCCGGGACAAGCAGATGCGGGCGGCAAGTAATCCGACCAACCGCAAAGCATACAATCCTTTTCTACCGCCGGAACCTGAACTGACCGTTGCGGAGATCTCCGATACCCACCTGGCTGTGTTGAACAAGTTCAACGTCGTGCAGCATCATCTGCTGGTCGTCACTCGGGACTTTGTCCAGCAGGAGACCCTTCTCAGCCAGGCGGATTTCGAGGCCCTGTGGCTCTGTCTGGTGAATATCCCGCGCTGGGTTTCTACAACGGGGGTGAGGCGGCGGGAGCCAGCCAGCAACATAAACACCTGCAGTTGGTACCACTACCGCTCTATCCGGGACAAAACGCTTACCCGTTTGAAGGCCTCTATGAATCGGCATCAGCAGAGAACTCTATTCAACAACTGCCTGCACTTCCCTTCAAACATGCCTTTCGCCCCCTGCCAATCGACCTCAGTCACCGTGATCCTGCTGAGGCAGCCGCACGCAGCCTGAAGCTCTACGGACAGATGCTGAAGCACACTGGTATAGAAGCCATATCGAAGGCGGACGGAGACTACCAGTCGGCGCCCTACAACCTGCTGATGACCGGTCGCTGGATGTTGCTGGTGCCTCGCCGTCAGGAATTCAGTCAGGGCATCTCGGTCAATGCCCTGGGTTATCTGGGTTCGCTGTTCGTCAAGGATCAGGCTGGACTTGAGACCATTCGCCGCATCGGACCCATGAATCTCTTGCAGGAGGTTTCGATCCGCGGCGAATACGATCCAACATCTCAGTCGGACCGAGCGCGCTAAACGGAGAGCGGATTCAGCAGTCTGAACTGTTCATCCTCCTCCAGACCAAGCTCTTCAAAACTGTATGAGAATTGGATACCGAAGGGCACATAGGCATCACCCTAATCCGCTACGCCTCGGATCAACAGCAATTGGGAGCTGAGCTGATCCTCCGGGCTGGGTCGCTGCATCACAAAATGGGCTATTTCCGTACATCCGGCACTGTGCACCGAAACTCGAGCCCATCTCCGCTGGAATTCAGACCGAGGATCGGCTCGGCAATACCTTCGATTTCAAGCGGGTCAATATCTTTGTCATGAGCGCCCTACCCCGCAATCGCAAGACTGCTGCTCATTACCAACAAGAGCAGGAAAAAACATAGATAGGTGAAGATTTTCATACAGTGTCCTCCTTGTTTCCTAGAGATCCCATTCAAGACTTTCAGATGGGTTGGGAAGCATCACACTCATTGTCTGCTCCCTACCCTAATTTTAGCAGTGCACGATGATCCCGCCACGGCGGCATTACGCCGCCGTGATATCCGGGAGCAGCCTTTTTAACCCGTCCTGAACTTATCGATCAGGGCCTGGGTGACTGTCGGTCAGCGGGTCAGGATCTCGACTCGCCGGTTCGTGGCCCGTCCTTCCCGGGTACTGTTGTCGGTTGCCGGCTGGCTTTCACCCATGCCACGGGTGCTCAGGCCAGACTCCGGGAATCCCTGCTGCACCAGGTAATCAGCAACCGAACGCGCTCTGCGCTCAGACAGCCCCTGATTGTAGCTGTCGGGACCTGTGCTGTCTGTATGGCCGATGATCTCCAGCTGTTCCTTGCCGGGACTTGCATCGAGCTTGGCAATCACCCCATCCAACACCTTCATCATGCCCGGCTCGAGTTGGGCGCTGTCAAATTTGAAATGGTCGGCGGTCACTTTCAGCACCAGGTCATCAATGATTTCGCAGCCCTGCGCATCCACCTTGACCCCTGCCGCCGTACCAGGACACTTGTCGAGATAGTCAGGTACGCCGTCGCCATCCGAGTCCTTTGGACAACCCTTCTCATCCACTTCCACACCCTGCGGCGTGTCAGGGCATTCATCCTGGCTGTCCGGCACCCCATCTCCGTCACTGTCCAGTTCCTCGACTGCAGCCACCTCGATGACATCACCACAGGCCTCGATCGGTCCCTCCAGACCATCTGCAATGTTCCAGCACTCAGCAGCTCCACTCTTCACGACATCTCCGGAAGAGTCGACCAGATAGCTTGACTGGATACTGGCGCTGATTGTCAGGCCAAGCCCCAGGCTTAACATCGCTATCGTCAAAGGCAGTAGGCGTGTTTTTTTTCTCTCATTCATAGTGTCGATCCTCTTTATCAATTGATTTTGTTGTTCAGTATCCCCTCGCACTACAGACCCCCAGCGCAGGCTTGCAAGCCACAGCCTAGGGGTCTTATTCCCATTCAAGCGCGACTTATCTCTACAATCAAGAACAATCTATGGCTGGACTCCGCCCAGAGGAGCCCATCGCAGGTTGCAATCAGTGAGCCGCAGTTGTTTGTCGCCAGTTATTTTCTCTCCTTTCTCAGCGCTTGCGGAAGCGCAGAAAATACTGGCTACGCATAAAATCGAGCTGTTCAATCAAGCTAAAACCGGCAGCCTCGATTTCAGCAATGGTCTGCTGCTCCCCGGCACGCACATGGCCAACGACCCAGCCACTGCTTTCTCCGGGAATGCGTTTGAAATCGATCACGACTATCTCACCCTGGTCCTTCAGGGCCGAATGGATAGATTTCAGGGTCGACTGTGGGAATTCGAAGTGATGATAGGTATCACTGATAAAGACCAGATCGACACTGTTCGGCGGCAGATTCACACTGCGCTGATCATTGACGACACCAACGATATTCTGCAGCCCCTCTGCTGCGGCCCGCTGCAGCGTGGCATCGACAAAATTCCTGGCGATGTCCACTGCATAGATGCGCCCAGTCGGCCCAACCGCCTTGGCCATCATCAGGCTGAAGAACCCCGTGCCTGAGCCCACATCGGCGACCTGCTGACCGTTCCTGAGGCGCAGGGATCGCAGGATCTCTTCACGGCGGTCCCAGATCTCCCGCCCGTCGCGCTCGAAGATCCCCTGCCATTGCTCTACATGCGGATTTTGATAATTGAGATTGATAGTTGGATTGACGTTTTCCTCAGCCGCAAGGGGAAACGCCAAGCACAAAATCAACAAGCCTATCAGGTTGGATTTCATGTTATGGCCTCTAGCTCATTTTATCCGACACTCATTTGCGCCAGATCAGAATTCGATTATTCACCGGCATTTCGATGTCTTCCTGGAAGCTGAGTCCCTGCTCACTGGCCAACCGATCCAGGTCTTCAAAGTTGCGAATACCACTGAGTGGATCACGATCCTGCAGCCATTGATCAAAGTTGCGGTTGCTGTCGCTGGTGTACCGGCCACCGAAATTGAAGGGGCCGTAGAGGACGAAACAGCCACCGGGCTGCAAGATCTCACCCGCACCTTTGAAGAATTGCTCCACTTGCGCCCAGGACATGATGTGCGTGGTATTGGCGCTGAAGATACCGTCAAAGGTTTGATCTGGCCACGGACCCGTAACATCCAGACTTATCGGCGGACCGGTATTCGCAAGCGCGGAGCCCTCGAGCCAGGCGCGTATGCCCGGATGATTCTCATCCCGGTCACTGGTCTGCCAGAACAGATGGGGTAAGGCCTCGGCAAAGTAGACCGCATGTTGGCCGGTACCGCTGCCCACCTCAAGCACTTGCTGCACATCGGCAAACAATCGCTGTAAGACATCGAGAATCGGCCGCTTGTTTTCTTCACAGGCCTCGGAAAAGGGTTTCATGTCACTCATCACTCAGCCAGTCCCTGGGTTTCAGATAGCGCTCATAGAGCACTGCCTCTTCCGATCCCGCTTTCGGCTGCCAGTTGTAGCGCCACTTAACCAGGGGCGGCATCGACATCAGAATCGATTCGGTGCGGCCGCCGGACTGCAGGCCGAATAAAGTGCCCCGATCGTAGACCAGATTGAACTCCACATAACGCCCGCGCCGGTAGAGCTGGAATTCACGATGCCTTGCCTCGAAATCATGCTCCCGCCGGCGCTGGACGATGGGCAGATAGGCCGAAATATAGTGATCACCTACACTTTGCATGAAACGGAACGACTTGTCGAAGCCCCATTCGTTGAGGTCATCGAAAAACAGACCGCCGATGCCGCGGGGTTCCTGCCGATGCTTAAGGAAAAAATATTCATCGCACCATTGTTTGAAGCGGGGAAAGACCTCATCGCCGAACGGATCGCAGGCAGACTTGGCGGTCTGGTGCCAGTGCCGGCAATCTTCATCATTGCCATAGTAGGGAGTGAGATCGAAACCTCCACCGAACCACCAGACCGGGGCCTCCCCATCCTTCTCGGCGATAAAGAATCGCACATTGGCATGCGAGGTCGGCACAAAAGGGTTATTCGGATGGATCACCAATGAGACACCCATGGCCTCGAAACTGCGTCCGGCCAACTCCGGACGATGGGCCGTGGCCGAGCCCGGCAGTTTTTCACCCACCACATGGGAAAAGTTGACCCCGCCCTGCTCGAAGACCTTGCCGCCCTGCAGTACGCTGCTGATGCCGCCTCCACTGAGTCCATGACCCGGTTCTCTCTCCCAGGCATCACGATAAAAGGTCTGCTCGCCATCCTCGGTTTCCAGGGCAGAACAGATGTTTTCCTGCAGACCCAGCAGGTATGCTTTTACCGCAGCTTTATCTGGTGTTTCAATTGTCATTGTATTATTGAGTTATCTATTACTATTTTTTCAGAAGAGCTGAGATTGAATTTTGCCACAGAGACACAGAGGGTACAGAGAATTTCACGTACACGACTACAAAGTTTGTACCCAATGTAAGAGTTTTTTCCGGAGTTAAGAACTAACCCAAGGAAAGGAGACATATATACTCTCTGTGTTCTCTGTGGCTAATCTGAAAAGGTACTATTCGGTTGATTGTTTCACTAATCCGCTTGAGGAAGACCTTCATTTCCTTGGCTGCCTGCACATCCCCTTTTGCTTCGGCAACGGAAATACCTTTTTCGTAGGCTGCTTTGGCATCCTCCGGTCGTTCCAGCGCTACCAAGGTCTTAGCATAGGCTTTCCAGCTGGCAGAGTGCTCCGGGTCCTGCCTGAGCGCCTCCTCCAGATGACCGACGGCGGCTTTGACCGCGCCTTCCTTGAGACAGACTGTGCCGAGGGTGTAACGCAGGAGCAGGTTGTCAGTTCCCTTGGCCAACATCTCCTCGAGTGCTTTTCGGTCCATATCTATAATTGCCCTGTGATTGCATAATCATCAATTGTATATGATGCGCTTTGTGGACGGGTTCAACCCGGAATGATGCAGGGAATTTTTTACAGATGAACTGCCGGCTACTGTTAAGATTAAGGCATAACAGACATTGACAGAGATTTTCAGACATGACAATTGACAGAGCCCGGGAACTGATCGCACAACAGGTAAGCTTCGGCAGTGGCTATAACCGCAATTCGGCGCGTCTGATCCTGGGTGAGGTTCAACGGGTCCATGGGCAAGCCGCCGTGGATGGCTTGATCGTCGAACTCAATCTGCAAGAGGCATTCGGCCTGAAACCGGGCACGGATTTCAGCAAGGTAGGCCGCTAGGACTCCGTTAACGTAGGATTGATGATTAGCTATACAAGCCACAGTCAAGCTGATATAGCTTTTTCTGCCACCAGCATCGCCACATTCCTGAATCCGTTGTCCAGATCACCCAGCTGATTCTCCTCCCGATAAAAGCGCACTGCGAGTGGCTCGAACAATCGCAGTAATTCATTGTCCCCCAACCGATAGTCTGGATTAGCCGGGCCCTGCTGGTTCACTGCGATGCGGGTAAAAGTTTGGTAGTAGATCAGCCCTCCCGGTTTGAGGGCGTCGATCAATGGCGCGATGAGTGACCGTTCAAGGTAATAGCTGACGACAATGACATCGAAGGCAGCCACAGGCAGTGGCTCCTGGGACAGATCCCGTACTTCCGCCTGCAGACCCGTCAGACCCTGAGTCCGTGCAAAACCAATCAGCCGGTCTATTGCCACCTGCGACAGGTCCCAGGCAGTCACTTCCAACCCGGCCTTGGCCATCAATAGCGCGTTGCCACCCAGGCCGCAGGCCAGATCCAGCACCCGCCCGCTGGCCGGCAGTAAATGGCGATTCTGATACAGCACTGCAGCGGCCCGAGGTTGATGGGTGGGATCCGCATGGCGCTGATTCCACTTTATCTTCAATCTATTGAATTCAGGCATAGCTGACTCAGAGACTGTCCAGCCCACGGGCAAGATCCGTCTGTATATCCTCGATTGCCTCCAGCCCGACAGCTACTCGCAACAATCCATCACCGATGCCTGCCTCGACCTTCTGTTCTGCCGTCAAACGACCATGGGTGGTGGTGGCCGGGTGGGTGATGGTGGTCTTTACATCGCCCAGGTTTGCAGTGATCGAGAGCATCCGGGTAGCATCGATGACAGCCCAGGCGGCGCGCTGGCCCCCTTTGACGTCAAACGAGAGTAGGCCGCCAGCCGACTGCTGCTGAATCTCGACCAGATTATGCTGTGGGTGTGATGTCAACCCGGGATAGTAGACACGCGCGATCTTCGGATGCTGCTCCAACCACAGCGCCAACTGCTGGGCATTGCGGGAGTGCGCCTGCATGCGCAATTCCAAGGTTTCCAGTCCTTTCAGGAAGACCCAGGCATTGAATGGGCTCATGGTTGGGCCGGCAGTTCGCAAGACCCCGAAGACCTCTTCCCCCACCTGTTGGGCATTGCCGACCACCGCGCCGCCGATACAGCGGCCCTGCCCGTCCAGGTATTTGGTGGCCGAGTGAATAACGATATCCGCTCCCATCTCCAGAGGACGCTGCAGCGCCGGAGTACAGAAACAGTTATCCACTACCAGAAGACAGCTGTTGTCGTGGGCCAGATCCGCCAGCAGGCGGATATTCGCCATCTCGGTCAGTGGATTAGAAGGGGTTTCAAGAAACAGCATCCGTGTCTGCGGCCGGATCGCCCGCTCCCAGGCACCGATGTTGCTCAGCTCGACAAAGCTGGTCTCGATACCAAATCGACTCAGGTATTTATTGAAGAGAATGGTGGTCGTGCCAAAAATACTCCGCGATGAGACGATATGGTCACCACTCTCCAGCAAGCCCATACAGGTAGCGAGTATCGCGGCCATGCCTGAAGCGGTCGCTACACAGCTTTCGCCACCCTCAAGTGCAGCCAGCCGCTGTTCGAAGTTGCGTACGGTGGGATTGGTAAAGCGGGCGTAGATATTACCTGGCTCATCTCCGCTGAACCGGGCTGCCGCTTGAGCTGCGCTGGTGAAGACAAAACTCGAGGTAGGAAAGATCGGCTCTCCGTGCTCACCCTCGTGGGTGCGATGATGACCGGTACGGATGGCCTGGGTGGCGAATTGCCATGCTCCGGGGTTCTGCTCTGACACTGTCTATTCCTCTAACTCTTGATCTGATCTATAAGGGCTCTGCAAGGATCAAGTAATCTCCAAAATGAAAAAACCGCCCATAATGGCGGCCAGGGCCTGTTAACTATCCTTAAATGTGAGGCTGAAACGAAGCACTTGCGCCCACAATTTGAGAAAAACCGGCGCAGTAATAGAGATTAGGCCCCGAGATACCAGGCTGTCAATCGAAAAGGTCAAGTGAATTCAGTTGGATGATCATCACCACTTGATTCGGCATGAAGTCACTTGCCTATCAAAAAAAATTCCTGATAATGGCGCTCTTCATCAGTTCATGGCCTGTGGTATACTCCCCGCCCTGAAATTTCATGCACACAAAACAGGTATAGCATGGCGAAAGAAGATTTTATTGAGATGGAAGGTACGGTGGTAGAAACGCTGCCGAATACCATGTTCAGGGTCGAACTGGAAAACGGTCACGTGGTAACCGCACACATTTCCGGCAAGATGCGCAAGCACTACATTCGCATACTCACCGGGGACAAGGTCACAGTTCAACTGACTCCCTACGACCTGAGCAAAGGCCGCATTACCTATCGTGCGCGCTGATTCTCCCTGCTATGCAGAGCCACCAGCGCTCAATGAACTGGTTCTTCCAGGATATCAAATTTTAGTTCGCCATCCTCTACATCAACCTTGACACTCCCGCCACCGGCAAGTCGTCCAAACAGCAGCTCTTCAGCCATCGGTTTCTTGATCTCTTCCTGAATCAGTCTCGCCATGGGACGAGCACCCATTTTCGGGTCGTATCCCTTTTCTGCCAACCAGACCCTGGCCTCCTCTTCAACACTGAGGTTGACGCCCTTCTCCTGCAGCTGGCCTTCCAGCTCAAAGATAAACTTATCAACGACCTTGGCGATGTGTTCCTGGGACAGACCGGAGAATTGAATGATGGAATCGAGCCGGTTTCTGAATTCGGGTGTGAACATCTTCTTGATCACTTCCATGCCGTCACTGGTGTGATCCTGGGTGGTAAAACCGATGGATGATCGGCTCATCTCCTGGGCCCCGGCATTGGTGGTCATGACAATCACCACACTACGGAAATCCGCCTTGCGGCCATTGTTGTCCGTCAAGGTGCCGTGATCCATGACCTGCAACAGCAGATTGAATACATCCGGATGCGCCTTTTCTATCTCATCCAGCAGCAATACTGCATGTGGATGTTTGCTGATCTCTTCAGTGAGCAGACCTCCCTGATCAAATCCGACATAACCGGGAGGCGCGCCGATCAGGCGTGAAACCGTGTGCCGCTCCATGTACTCCGACATGTCGAAGCGGATCAGTTCCATGCCCATGATGCGCGCCAACTGACGCGTCACCTCGGTCTTACCCACGCCAGTCGGTCCGGAAAAAAGAAAGGAGCCCACTGGCTGGCCTTCACTGACCAATCCCGACCGATTCATGCGAATGGCGGCGGTCAGCGCCTCGATGGCCGGGTCCTGACCGAACACCACGAGTTTCAGGTCGCGGGAAAGATTACGCAGTGACTCGGTATCCGAAGTGGAGACCTTCTTCGGTGGGATGCGCGCGATTTTGGCGACGATATTTTCGACATCCTCCACATCAATGAGCTTCTGGCGCTCAGCCTGTGGTTGTAGCTGAACATTGGCGCCGGCCTCGTCGATCACATCGATAGCTTTGTCTGGCAGATGACGGTCATTGATATATTTATCCGCCAGTTCAGCCGCACTTCTGAGGGCCTCGATGGTGTATTCGACCTCATGGTGCTCTTCGAAACGGGACTTCAGGCCTTTGAGGATTTCGATGGTCTCTGCGACCGAGGGCTCCTCGACATCGATCTTCTGAAAGCGGCGAGCCAAGGCACGGTCCTTTTCAAAGATACCCCGGAATTCCTGATAGGTGGTGGAACCAATGCAGCGCAGTTCACCCGAGGCCAGCACCGGCTTGATCAGATTTGAGGCATCCATGACGCCGCCCGAAGCGGCCCCGGCACCGATAATGGTATGAATCTCATCGATAAAGAGCACCACGTTGGACTCATTCTTCAACTGAGCAAGGATTGACTTCAGGCGTTTCTCGAAATCACCCCGGTATTTTGTGCCGGCGATCAAACTACCCATATCCAGCGCATAAATCGTTGCACCAGCAAGAACCTCAGGCACCTCGCTATCGACGATCATCTTGGCGAGTCCCTCAGCAATAGCGGTCTTGCCGACGCCCGCCTCTCCAACCAGCAGAGGATTGTTCTTACGCCGACGGCAAAGAATCTGAATGGTACGTTCGATTTCACTTCGACGGCCGATCAGTGGATCGATTTTCCCGAGGGCTGCCTGTTCATTCAAGTTGCTCGCGTAACTGTCCAGTGGAGATGATTGAGCTTCCGCCTTCTGGCCGTCACCCAGTTCAATGGAATCATCGTCACCCGTATTCTCATCATCCAGCTTGGAGACACCGTGTGAGATAAAATTGACAACATCAAGGCGTGATACATTCTGCTGATTCAGGAAGAATACAGCTTGCGAGTCCTGCTCGTTGAAAACGGCGACGAGCACGTTAGCTCCGGTTACCTCGTTCTTACCCGAGGACTGCACATGAAAAACAGCTCGCTGCAGGACACGTTGAAAACCCAATGTAGGCTGAATTTCGCGATCATCCCCATCGACAACCAACGGAGTCGTCTTATCGATGAACTCCGACAGCTGTTTGCGCAGTTCTTCGATATTCGCGCCGCAGGCGCGCAGCACATCTGCTGCAGCCGGATTATCCAGCAAGCCCAACAGCAGGTGATCCACTGTCATGAACTCATGCTGCCGCTCCTTTGCCCGCTTGAATGCTTGGTTCAAGGTGAATTCGAGTTCTTTGCTCAACATCTGGTCAGACTCCTAAAGCCTTGTTCAGGCCTTTTCCATCGTGCATAGCAGAGGATGTTGGTTGTTTCGGGAGTAGTCGTTGACCTGGTTCACCTTGGTCTCCGCTATATCCCGGGTAAATACACCACATACTCCCATTCCCCGGGTATGCACATGCAGCATTACTCTGGTCGCCTTTTCTCGATCCATTTTGAAGAAGGTCTCGAGAACCAGCACGACAAACTCCATCGGTGTGTAGTCATCATTCAGGATGATGACCTTGAACATCGGTGGCTTTTTTACTTTTGGGAGGCTCTCCTGGACGGCGAGTCCATCATCCCGAATTGTTTTTTCCTGGTCACTCATGGCTACAATTTTAGCAGGCCTTTAATTTCTGGAAACAGTAACTAACAGTAGTGTAAATGCATTTTTTGGTAGAAAAATAAGGGATATACCTAATTGACTCAAGGATATCCCACTGGTTCGATAGGTTAATAGTTGACCAATATTTCCTGAGCACTATACTGACCGGTGAGCTGTTAAAAAAACCCCCTGTACAGAGGGATATAGCTCAGTTTAGGGTCGTGTGCATATACGCCCACATGTTTTTTACCACTGGAATGTTCTTGGTAAGTGGGAGGATAGGAGTTTCATACCTATTCTGCACAACAATTATATAACACCATTTTTCCGGGACATAGAGATCGTTGAGGAGTATTAGCTATGACGACTGGAGTCGTAAAATGGTTCAACAATGCAAAAGGTTATGGGTTTGTCACCCCTGAAGATGGAGAACAAGATGTATTTGTGCATTTCTCTTCTATAGAAATGGATGGATACAAAACCTTGAAGGAGGGACAAAGGGTTCAGTTTGAGATTAATGAGGGACCCAAAGGTCTGCACGCAACCAATATTCAACATATTGTTAACGAATAGATCACCTTAATCCTAAGCTAGACTTTTTGACTATGCCGGTGATTGTTGAATCATCGGCATAGTTATTGACTTCCAAGCTTCACAACAGACGGTTCTTCTGTTAAATCCACTCGATATCTGCCAGCCTGGAACCGCTGAAGAGGCAACCTGCCGCACTGAATCATCCGACATCACCCAACGTTTGCCGCCAAGTCGTTTGCAAATTTGCATGGCTTTAATGCTCGGCCGCTATGGCGCTCCCTCCAGGTGATCGCTTAAAATAAATGGAGTGATTTGATAACCTCCCTAGAGATGTATTTCCCCAGCATATTCGCAAACTTGTTTTGATCGATGTTGATTCTGTTCAACAAGCCCTATGGTGTGCTGACCCAATTCACCGACACGACAAACCGTGCAACCTTGGCGGATTACATTTCCATCCCCGATATCTATGCAGCGGGTCGACTCGATCGTGATAGTGAAGGTTTGGTATTACTCACCGATGACGGAAAGCTTCAGCATCGTCTGACAGATCCAAAAGCCAAGACTTGGAAGACCTACTGGGTTCAGGTTGACGGCATCCCGGAGGACAAAGCACTCGATCAGTTGCAGAGCGGCGTGAAACTGAAAGACGGCATAAGCCTGCCCGCCAAAGTGAAACGCATCGACAAACCAGATATCTGGCCGCGCGACCCACCTGTTCGATACCGGGCGAACATTCCCACCAGTTGGCTGGAGATGCAGATCCACGAGGGACGCAATCGACAGATCCGACGTATGACCGCAGCTGTTGGTTCACCGACCCTACGACTGATTCGCATCAGCATCGGCCGCTGGAGATTGGGTCAGCTGCAACCGGGCGAATGGCGCGAACTGGATTTCAAGCTAAGCCGGCAGAAACACGGCGCCCATGAAAAAGCTTAAACAACGTATTATCGTCGGCATGTCCGGAGGGGTCGATTCATCTGTCGCCGCACTGCTGCTGAAAGAACAGGGCTATCCTATCGAGGGCCTGTTCATGAAGAACTGGGAGGAGGATGACAGCGAAGAGTACTGTTCCGCCACAGAGGATCTGATGGATGCCCAGGCCGTGTGCGATCGACTGGACATTCCATTGCACAGGGTGAACTTCTCTACTGAATACTGGGATCGGGTATTTGCATATTTTCTCGACGAGTATCGTAACGGCAGGACCCCCAATCCCGATGTGCTCTGCAACAAAGAGATCAAATTCAAGGCCTTTCTAGAGTATGCGCTGGAGCGCCTCGACGCCGAGAAGATCGCCACCGGCCACTATGCCAGACTCGAGCAGGATTCCGGAAAATACTACCTGCACAGAGCCGTGGATGAGAACAAGGATCAGACCTATTTCCTCTATCTGCTGGGCCAGGCACAGCTTTCAAGCAGCCTTTTTCCACTGGGAAATCTACCAAAACAAAGGGTACGGCAACTCGCCGAATCCGCCGGTTTCCCCAACCATAAAAAGAAGGACAGTACCGGCATCTGTTTCATTGGGGAACGTAAATTCCGAGATTTCCTGAGCCGCTTTCTACCCGCTAATGAAGGTGTTATCGAAGATCCGCACGGGCAAGTGATTGGAGTTCACCAGGGACTGATGTACTACACGCTAGGCCAACGCCAGGGACTCGGCATCGGCGGCATGAAGGATACACCCGAAGCCCCCTGGTTTGTCGTCGCTAAAGATCTGCAAGCGAATCGACTGATTGCAGCCCAGGGACATGAACATCCACTCTTGATGAGTAGCGAGCTGACTATTGAGCAACTACACTGGATCTCCGGCACTGCTCCGAACTTCCCCCTGCGATGCCTGGCCCGTTTGCGGCATCGCCAGCCGCTGCAGCCCTGTCAAGTAACACCTGGCAGCGTCAGCCAATGTCGGGTCGACTTTGACCGGGCACAGCGTGCAGCCACTCCGGGCCAGTCCATTGTTTTTTACGATTCGATCAATTGCCTTGGAGGTGGAGTCATACAATCAGTCAACAGGCACACTCATGATAAAATATAACGATCGGGAGCGCACCATTGCCTTGGCAGGGATCTACCAGGCGGCAGCATTGGTACAGCAGACCGCCCGGCGTGGATTGGCAGACACCGAAGCCATGGGAGCCAGTATTCATAGCCTTTTTCAAATCGATGCGGAGAACGTACCCGAAGTATTTGGCGGCATACCGGCCGTCTCAAAAGGTCTGCGAGTGCTCTATCATCAGCTCGCCGGGGAGGAAAAGCGCGACAATGAGATGACCGGGTACCTGTTGAGCATGATACAACTGGAGAGAAAACTGGCCAATCAGGGCGAACGCTTGAGTCAGATTCAGCAAGGCATTCAGGAGACCAGGGCCAAGCTGACCCACTTCCCTGAGCTGCATTCCAACATTCTTGCTTCATTGGCCGATATCTACTCAAAAAGCATCAGCAACATGCAACCACGCATCATGGTCAGCGGTGAGCCCGTCTATTTGCAGAACCCTGAAAATGTTAACAAAATTCGTTCACTTTTACTTGCGGGAATCCGCTCTGCCATGTTGTGGCATCAGACGGGAGGCCGCCGCCGACAACTGCTGTTCAACCGAAAATCCTATATCAGTGAGGCCAACTGGTTATTGAATCAGGTGTGAAGTTTAAGGATTTAATATTCTGTCACAGATATTTAGATAAAAAAGCGGTATAACGATGGCCTGAAGTATCAGGAGGAGAACAGTCTGCTTCCTTACCTCGTCGCTGCATCTCCTGCCTGAATAGCGATATAAGACCATTCATTACAATATTTAAGGATCGAAACCATGAACAAAAACATTATGATCACACTTGGCCTGACTACTTTGCTTATCAGCGCCTGTGGTGAAGCACCTGAACAGAGCAGCATGCCCACCGGCGACAGCGGTTCAGCGATGTCAGAATCGAGCATGAACCAAACGACCACCGGGACGACCGAGGCTCCCACGCTCATCGACAAGACCAAGGAGGTAACCGGTGAGACCCTGGAAGCGGTCGGCGATACCAGCAAAGAAGTCTATGAATCGGCAAAAGAGACAGCCATTGAAGTTGGCGAGGCCGTCAGTGACAAGTCCAGTGAAGTCTACGAAAGCGCCAAAGAAACCACCACTGAAGCCTATGAAGCCACCAAGGATGCAGGCTCAGCCCTCATTGAGGACGTGACTCCGCCAGCTGAACAGCAATAAACCGCTGCTCTCATTCACGGCAATGGCCGATGCACCAAACTGTCAGGTCAGCCAAACGAATTAGTGAGGACTGGCCTGACAGATTTCTAAGTTCACTCTGCCTTTGGGGATGGATTGCCCGAGATGCTGGCGACCCGGTTTCTCCCGGATGCCTTGGCTTGGTAGAGGGCCTGGTCCGCAAAATGGATAATTTCTGCTACTGATGCGTCAGCTTCAGGCACTTGGCAAGAGACCCCGAGACTGATCGATAAATAGGGATTTTCAAGAGCATCGGCATGGGGAATTCGGGCATCCAGAACAGTCTTACGTAACTCTTCCGCAATTTCCAACCCCCCCTGTGAAGCAGTATTGGGAAGCACGATGCAGAACTCCTCACCACCGAACCGACTGACCAGATCAGCTGCCCGATTGACTGCGTTTCGCAGGAGCTTGGCCACCTTACGCAATACGTCGTCACCTGCCAGATGGCCAAATTGATCATTGTAATCTTTGAAGAAGTCGATATCGATCATGATCACGGTTATCGGTTGCTTCTCTCTGGCCGCCCGTTTGATCTCCTGCTCAAGCACTTGATCAAGATAACGACGATTCGCAAGGCCGGTCAAACCATCGATATTCGCAATTTCTTGCGCCTTCTCATTTTCCCAGGCAAGTTCTGCAGTTAAAGCAATCAGCTGTTTACGCATCGCCACTATCCTCTCCATGGCAATCAGCTTTGCCTCCAATATATCCCTGTTGATTGGTTTGAACAGGTAATCATCCCCTCCTGCCTTGATCCCGGTGACGAATGCCTCTGGGTCGGTATTGCTACTGAGAAACAGGATGGGGCGCTGCCATTCCAGATCCATGGAACGCATCTTCTGAACTGCGGCATAACCATTCATTCCGGGCATGCGAACATCCAGCAAGACGACTTCGGGATCCTCTCTTTTGAAAAGATCAATCGCCTCCTCTCCATCCTGAGCAAGCATGACTTCATGCCCCATGGATTGAAGATGACGTCGTATAATCAAACGATCTGCAAGATTGTCTTCCGCAACCAGGATCTTCAAAATCCCTTCTCCCTGAATACCTTCATTATCTGCTGATATTCGAGCTTCATTGCAAAAATACGTTCCGGCGCATCATCTAATTGACCCTGTTCAGCAGTTTTCTCGAATTCCGTTGCCATTTCATAAAGATGTGCAGCCCCGATATTGGCACTTGGGGATTTCAGACTATGCACCAATCTTGCGACTTCATCTGCTGGCAAAGATTTCACCTCACTCTCCAGGCGCTGCAGGATCTCTGCAATATTGTGCTGGATAGCATCAAAGACTAACCTGAATTCGTCACCCATATCCAATTTCAATTGTTCTAGGA
Organism: uncultured Gammaproteobacteria bacterium; assembly: GCA_963797085.1. Lineage (GTDB taxonomy): Bacteria > Pseudomonadota > Gammaproteobacteria > Chromatiales > Chromatiaceae > JASJBU01. Next base: position 93,515 of record CAWCOA010000003.1, on the reverse strand, counting down.
CGTTGAAATCTATTATTTTCTGGGTAACCGCAACTAAGTGCTTAGCTTCAGCCTGTGTACTCTGCTCAGAAATCAGTACATTTCCAATCCAGCGCCTCAGGGCATTCGCAAGATCGGCCTTACTGAAAGGCTTAGTTACAATGTCATTCATACCGGCCAGCATACAACGCTGCCTGTCACTCGGCGTAGCGTTGGCGGTAAGTGCAATGATTGGCACCATTTTGCCTTTTTCCTGTTCACGAATCATACGGGTCGCCTGATAGCCATCCATTTCCGGCATTCTACAGTCCATAAAAATCAGGTCATATTCACCTGTTTTCCATTGGATGAGCGCATGCAGGCCGTTTTCTGCCACATCCACCCGCACCCCTAAGTTGCGCAACATGGCGCTGGCAACCTTTTGATTGGCCGGGACATCTTCCACCAGCAGCACCCGGCCCTTGAACTGCTGTAATTCCATTCTGGATTCGCTATCATTCTCTACCCTGTAGCGGGTCAAAATTTCTTCGCCGCTATCATTGTTACTCAACAACGAACGAACGACCTTCACGAGGGTGGTGCTGATCAGGGGTTTATTGAGGTAGGCGTCAAAACCCACTTGACTGAAGTGTGCCGCATCTCCTCTATGCCCCAAGTTGGTCAGTGCGACCAGCCGCAGTCCGGCTAATTCAGGCAGACTGCGTATCGCCTGTCCCAGTACGACACCGTCACTCGCATACTTTGGTTGATCCAGAAAAGCTAATTGAAATGGCACCCCTTCTTTGACTGCGTTGTGCAACTGAGGAATCACATCAACCTTATCATGCAGAATCGTCGATTGGACGCCGAGATAGTCAAACAGCGGCAGCAAGGCTTTGGCTGTATGTTTCGATTGATCAAGAAACAACAACCTGACCCCATCCATCTCCTTTGCCTGGAAAAGCGGATCACTTTTCACCTCGGGCAGTTGCAGATCCACCTTGAAGGTTGAACCCTTGTCAGGCGTTGATTGCACCCTAATCTCGCCATCCATCAGATGGATCAGCTTCCTGCTTATCGATAAACCGAGGCCGGTACCGCCATAATTTCGTGTCGTGGCCTGATCAGCCTGAACAAAGGCCTCGAATAACTTGTCCTGCTTGGCAGGATCAATACCAATTCCGGTATCTTTTACCGACAGACAGAGTTTCAGCCTCCCGGCGGTTGAGTCTTCCATTTTAACTTTGAGCCGCACAAATCCTTCTTCTGTGAACTTCAGGGCATTACCCACCAGGTTTAACAGCACCTGCCGCAGCCGGCCAGGATCTCCATTCACCAACCTTGGACAGTCTGGCTGAAAATCGAGGATCAGTTCCAGTCCCTTATCATTGGCCTGGGGAGCGATCAGCTCCATGACATTGTGACAAATAACTTCCAGATTGAAGGGGATTGACTCCAATTCAACCTGCCTGGCATCGAGTTTTGAGAAATCCAGGATATCGTTGATGATTTCCAGTAACATCTGGCCCGACTTGCGAATCACCTCAACATTGTCACGCTGTGCCCCATCAAGACTGGTCTCGGATAGGAGTTCCGCCATGCCGATCAATCCATTCATGGGAGTACGGATTTCATGACTCATGGTGGCAAGAAAATCACTCTTTTCACGGGTGGCTGCCTCTGCCCGTTCCTTGGCGGCAATCAAATCTAATTTTGTCTGGTGATACTCAGTAACATCCTGTACCGTGCCATGAGAATAGATCGGCTGGCCCGCTACATCATAATGGGTCTCGCAGATTTCATGGACATATTTGATTCTGCCATCTTTCATCAGTAGCCGATGCGTAATGTCGTAGGGCTTTTTGCTGACTAAGGACTCCTTATAGTTGCGGTTCACCATTTCCATGTCATCGGGATGGATAAGGTCAAGGAAGCCCTCATAAGATGCCTTGAAGGTCTTTTTATCAGCTTCAAATATCTGATAGATCTGATCCGACCAGGTTAATTCATTCTTTATCAGGTCAAGCTCCCAGTTCCCGGTCTTTGCTATGCGCTGAGCTTCTGCAAGACTGGCCTGGCTAGCCGCCAGGGCATGCTCCATCTTTTTGCGTTCAGATATATCCAGCTGCGTGCCTACTGCGCGAAGGGGATTACCCTCACTACTTCGTTCAACCACCCGTCCACTGTTCATGATCCACAGATAGCGTCCATCTTGGTGACGCATGCGGTATTCAGCCCGGAAGTGTTCTGTGTTAGCTGCCAGATGTTCATTCATCAGCGCCATTACCCGCTCGATATCATCTGGATGAACAAGATTTTGCCAGGTGCTAATTTGCGGTTTCCATGCACCTGGCTGAAAACCCATCATGATCTCCATGCGGGGACTGAAATAGACCTCTCCGGTCTGAACCTGCCAGTCCCAGAACCCTTCCTGAGCACCGTCCAGGGCAAACGCCAGACGATCCTTGGTTTCGCGCAGGGTATGTTCCACCTCCTTCTGTTGAGTCTGATCAGAGACGAAGGCGAAGGCGCCGATGACCTCGTTTTGGCCATTCCTTAAGGTAGTGGCTGTAAAGTGGGTAGAGACGTTTTTTCCACTCTTATGTCTCAGTGCAATATCGTAAATGCGGTGTTCGGTGAAAGGGATTTTTCCAGTCTGAGACTCGAAGATCTTACGATTCTGCTGATCGACAAAATCCATCGGGGGTTTTTCAAGCATCTCCTCGCGTGGATAACCCAGCAAGGCGCAGAGCGAATCATTGACTTCCAGTGTTTTTAAATTCCTATCGATGAGCCAGAAACCCTCATGGGCATTGTCAACGACTGAACGATACCTCAGTTCACTTTTCGCCAGTCGCTCCAAAGTCTGCTTGCGTTCAGAGATATCCAGTATGTAGCCATGCAAATAAGTAATGATTCCTTGGTTATCTCGAATGATATTTGTCAGGACATAAAGCCATAGATACTGACCATTTTTATGTCGCAGTCTGAATTCCTGTTCAAATGAATCTTGAGATGATTTTGAATGCGTGTTGATCTTAGCTTTTATCTGTAGCAAATCTTCAGCATGAATCAGATCAGTGATTACGACATCACCGGCCTCCAACTCCTCTTTCGTATAACCCAGAAGCTCCTTGGCATTCGGTGATATATATTCCACAGGCCAACCTTGTTCCGGTCGCCATTTAATGACGACTGTGGGCCCCGTAATGAAGAGTTGGCGCTCATGCTGCAACTGTTGACTCTTTTCGATCAAGGCCTGTTCAGCACGCCACTGATTACTGATCTGCCTTCTGGAATATCTGTTGCCTATGACAATACTGAACAAACCAAGCAACCAGACAGTTCCAAAGGCGCGCTGCATAGTTCCAATGGTTTTTTCTTTAAGTGTTGCAAAGCCCATCATCGGCACTGAAATACTGATGCCACCACTGGCTGTTCCAACCTTGAAGCCCTGTTGGGTATGGCATTTGAGGCATTCCTCGCGGGTAGCAAAGGCCTGCATGTAGCGCAGATAAGGTTCACCCTCGATGACGGAAACCTCCGAGAACTCCCTGACTCCCCCTTGAAAGCTATTCAGGACATCGGCTTCCCAGGGATCGGCACGATTTACAGGATTCAACGGCCGGAGGCTGGTGAGCTTGGCTTTGACATCGTAAAGATCGGAGAACTCATCCATAACCTGACGCAGCAGGTAGGTTGGATCCACCAGTGTCAGGCGTTTTCCAGATGGCGTCTCGAGATCGCGTTCAGGAATATGCGCTAAGTATGGACTCGGTGATGTACCCTGCGCCACGTCCACATAGACACCCCCACGACTGCTAACCCAATGCCGCATGGCGAGATCCCGATTGAAATTGGTCTTCGCCTCTTTGCGCGCAAGATCGATAGCGTGATTATTTTCCTTATCAATCGCCTCAAACAGCAAACCGCTCAACATGACTGTCCAGATCAACGTAGCCCCGAATGTAATAATCCAGAGGGTTTTGAAATTTGGCCTGGTTGGATTGGGTTGCGCCATCTAATACCTCATCCGCAGCTCACAGCTGGGAAACAATTTTTGTGATCACATACGATAAGAATTTATTTCGGCCTACAGTATGGATTCTGAAGGCATCGATTCAGGACGTCAGGAGGACCGGTTAAGTTTATGCATGCATTGAAGATATTCTTGATGAAGAGGTTGAACTCAACCTCAAGCAAACGCGTATAATGATCATTTTGATCGATAATCGAGACCACAGTATGGAACTTTCCACGCTTACCGCAGTTTCCCCCATTGATGGCCGTTATGGCAGCAAATGTACGGATTTGCGGCCCATCTTCAGTGAATTTGGTTTGATCAGACACCGCGTGCTGGTTGAAATACGCTGGCTCCAGGCCTTGGCTGCGGATGAGAATATCAGTGAGGTCCCGGCGCTGAGTGAACATGCGAACAATATCCTCAACGGCATTGTTGATAATTTCAGCGAAGAAGATGCATTGAGAGTCAAAAATATCGAACGGACGACCAATCACGATGTAAAAGCGGTTGAGTACTCGATCAAGGAAAAGATCGCCGGCAACCTGGAACTGGAAGCGATCAGTGAATTCATTCATTTTGCCTGCACCTCGGAAGACATCAACAATCTCTCCCACGCACTGATGCTGCGCGAGGGACGGGGCCAGATCCTGCTCCCGCAAATGGACGAGGTGATAGATACGATTCGCAAGCTTGCCCATGATCTGGCCGGACAACCCATGCTCTGCCGCACCCATGGCCAGCCTGCCTCCCCTTCCACCATGGGCAAGGAGATGGCCAACGTGGTCTATCGACTGCAGCGCCAGCGCGAACAAGTCGCCGCACAGCAATTGCTGGGCAAGATCAACGGGGCAGTGGGCAACTACAACGCCCACCTCTCGGCCTACCCGGACCTGGACTGGCCGGAATTCGCCCGCTCGTTCGTCACCTCCCTGGGACTGACCTGGAACCCCTACACCATTCAGATCGAGCCCCATGACTACATCGCAGAGATGTTCGACGCAGTGGCCCGTTTCAATACCATCCTGCTCGACTTCTGCCGCGATGTCTGGGGCTACATCTCCCTGGGCTATTTCAAGCAGCGGACCATTGCCGGCGAAGTGGGCTCTTCCACTATGCCGCATAAGGTCAATCCCATTGATTTCGAAAACGCCGAAGGTAATCTGGGTATCGCCAACGCCCTGTTCGACCACCTGGCGTCCAAGCTGCCTGTTTCCCGCTGGCAACGGGACCTTACAGACTCCACCGTGCTGCGTAACCTGGGGGTCGGCATCGCCCACACCAGTATCGCATTACAGTCTGTCATACGCGGCATCAGCAAGCTCGAAGCCAACGGCGATGCCATGCTCGCCGACCTGGACGCCAACTGGGAGGTGCTGGCGGAACCGATTCAGACTGTCATGCGTCGCTACGGCATCGAAAAGCCCTATGAGAAACTCAAGGAACTGACCCGGGGCCAGCGCATTACGCCACAGGACCTGCAGCTGTTCATCGACAAGCTGGAGATCCCGGAAGCTGCAAAACAATCGCTCAAGACCATGACCCCGGCAAACTATATTGGCAACGCGGCAGAACAAGCCGGCAACAGCTGATTCATTGAACAGACACGAGGCGAACATGACGCTGAGACTGCAGTTCCCAGAAGGTTTGGACACCCAGCGATTTCTAGACGAATACTGGCAACAGAAGCCCCTGCTGCTGCGTCAGGCCCTGCCCGGATTCGATTGCCGGCTGCCGGCGGAAGAACTTGCGGGGCTGGCGTGTGAGCTGGAGGTCGAGTCGCGCCTGGTGCTGGAAAAAGCTGGCCGGTTGCCTTGGGAGACACGTAACGGCCCGTTTAATGACGATGATTTCAGGCGCTTGCCGGAGAGCCACTGGACCCTGCTGGTGCAGGATGTGGACAAGCATATATCCGAGGTCGCCCGACTTCTGGATTATTTCCGCTTTCTCCCCGATTGGCGGCTCGATGACGTGATGGTGAGCTATGCAGCGGACCAGGGTTCTGTCGGACCCCATAGCGACGATTACGACGTATTTCTTTACCAGGCTCAGGGCCGGCGCCGTTGGCAGATCCACTCTCAGCCAGTCTCGGAAGATGATTACCTGGCCGATCTGGACCTGCGAATCCTTGCGGATTTTCAGGCCGAGGAAGAATGGCTGCTGGAGGCGGGCGACATGCTCTACCTGCCCCCCAACATCGCTCACTGGGGTATAGCCGAAGGAGAATGCATGACCTGTTCGGTGGGCTTTCGCGCCCCCTCCAATCAGGAACTGGTCTCCGCCTGGTGTGACGAGCTTATCGACTATCGCGTGACGCCTCGCCGCTATCGTGATCCGGCGCTGAAACCCCAGCCGGCCAGTGCCGAGATCAAACCGGAAGCGATCACAGAAATTCATAAACTTTTGCATAGCTTCCTAGATGCGGACAAGGAACAGCAACGCAGTTGGTTCGGCCGTTTCATCACTGAAAGCAAACAGAATCTACAGGTTGAATCCGCCGACCCCCAACTCCAGCCCCTGGATTTTTTGAACCGCTATCGCCGACAGGGAGTGATTCACCGCAACAGCTATACCCGCTTCGCCTTCAGCCGCGGAACGGAAGGTAACGACAGCCTGTTCGCCAATGGCTCTGAATACCTGATCCCTTCCGAAGAAGGAGATTTTCTACCGGTCATCACCCACTACCGAGAACTCCATTTCGGCTATCTGGAAGAGTGGCTGCAGCAGCCGGACTATCTGCAGCTGGTCTGCGATCTGTATAACGACGGCCACTTTGCATTCCCGAATGAGTAAGCCGTCATTTTTCATTCGCATCGCAGATTGGCAGGAAGATCAGGTGCTGTTGAAACAGGTCAGGGAAAAGGTTTTTGTGGAGGAGCAAAGGGTCCCACTTGAACTGGAATGGGATGATCAAGATGACCAGGCTTTTCACCTCATTGCATTGGATATCGACCAGCAACCGATCGGCACTGCCCGCCTGCTGCCTTCCGGTCAGGTTGGCCGCATGGCCGTGCTCAAAGCGTGGCGCAATCTGGGTATTGGCAGTGCCTTGCTTGAACGACTGCTCAGCGAGGCGTGCGATGGCGACTATCCCGAACTGTTTCTGAATGCGCAACTGACGGCGCTCCCCTTCTATGCTCAGCAAGGGTTTGTCCCGGAAGGTAAGGTCTTCAAGGAGGCGGGCATCCCACATCAACGCATGACAAAGCAGCCTTAGAATGGATGAACCTGTGCCTGGGTGAAGAATACAGCAGAATCGGGCTACAGGGCTCATCCTAGGCTTCCGTGTTACAGGGAAACCCACCGTTGGGTAATTTATACTTCTATGCGAAAATTGAGACCACGCCTGGCGAGAGTCAATAGTCAAAACCAAATCGAACCCGGCTCCCTCAGCCAATTACAGTCACATACCACAATACAGTTTCAAAAAAGGAAACGATATGAGTAGAGTAACCATGGGAGTCATTGGCACTTCTAACAAAGAAGATGAACGACGTGTACCGATTCACCCGGAGCATTTACCTCGCCTTGCTGAAGACATTCGCCGCCAGTTGATATTTGAGGAGGGCTATGGAGCGCCATTCGGTATCCCAGACACGGAAATTGCTGCTCAGACAGGGGGTATTGCCACACGTAGCGAACTCTTGGCCGATATTGGCAAGGTCATCATTGCAAAGCCAGTTTTAGCTGATTTACAAGAACTCCGTAATGGGGGGGTCCTTTGGGGCTATGTGCATTGCGCACAGCAACGGCCTATCACGCAAGCTGCAATCGATCGCAAGCTGACGCTCATCGCCTTTGAGGATATGTTTGTTTGGGGACCCAACGGTCAGATTGGCCGCCACACCTTCTATAAAAACAACGAAATGGCTGGCTACTGCGCGGTATTACATGCCCTGCAACTAAAAGGTATTGACGGGCACTACGGCAACCAACGCAAAGTCATCATTTTTAGTTTTGGCGCAGTCAGCCGTGGCGCCATATATGCCCTGCAAGCACATGGGTTTAGAGATATCACAATCTGTATTCAACGCCCCGACCATGAGGTACGTGAAGAAATACATGGTTGTCATTATGTCAGAATTCGGGAAGGATATGAGGGTGAAGCGCGCATGATGGTTGTGGAGCACGATGGTGCTGAACGACCGTTTAGTGACCTGATTAGCCAATCAGACATCATTATTAACGGAATCTTTCAGGACACTGATCATCCCGTTCACTTCGTGACCGAAGATGAGAAATCCTGCCTCAAGCCAGGTTCCCTGATCATCGATGTCAGTTGCGACGAGGGTATGGGGTTCTTTTTTGCCAAACCAACGACATTCAAAAATCCTATGTTTAAAGTTGGAACGGTAGATTACTACGCGGTTGATCATACCCCCAGTTACCTCTGGGAAAGCGCCTCGCGATCTATCTCAGCCGCCCTTATCCCTTATCTACCGACAGTATTGGCGGGAAGTGCTACTTGGCAGCAAAATGAGACCATTCGACGGGCGGTGAATATAGAAGCTGGCGTGATACAAAAATCCACTATTCTGACGTTTCAGCAGCGCCATCCGGACTATCCTCATGTACACATCGATGCGGTTTAAAATGCTGTCTAGAATGGAGCAAGAAGATGGCTCTTGGGTGTCCCCAGCGTACTGTATGATTTTCAACCGTTTCTATTTTCACACTGCAAAAAGAATTACTAAATGAAAAGTATTCGAGTCTTGCCCCTTTAGCTTCATGACCAGGCAGTCACAGAATGGATGAATCTACGCCTGCTTTTCTCGAAGCCGATCTCGGCGGGACCACAGAAATCTTTTCTCTGCACACCAAGGATGTATTCTGCAACCTATCTACCCGGATGGTTGCACAGGCGCATAGAAGCTTGAGCCTGATCAGTCCGGATCTGGAGCCGGTGATCTATGATCAGGCTCCGTTCATCAGCGCCGTCAAACAGCTTGCGTTGCAGAGCCGGGTAGCCCAAATACGTATTCTCGTGCAGGACAACAGCCAGCTGCGTCAACAAGGGCACAGACTGATCGATCTTGCGCAAAGGCTTCCATCCACTATTGAGATACGCAAGCCTGATAAGGAATACCCGGGGCTTGCTGAAAGCTTTCTTCTGGTAGACGACAGTGGTTATACACGTCACAAGCTGGCTGGCCGTTTCGAAGCCACTGCCTGTTTCAATGACCGCCTACAAGTGTCACAGCTGGAAGATGTCTTTTCCGAGGCCTGGGAAAGGGGTGAACCTGACATCGAGCTGGTAAGACTGCATCTCTGAGAAGCCATTCCTTTACCTATGCTAGACAACAGCTATCCTCAGCCAGCCATAGTGAAGTAAAAAGTGGTGGTGGTGAACATCAGATACAGTCAGTGTTTCCATGCGATCTGCAAATGTCGTCTAATCTTTTCACAGCCCAATTATCAAGACGATTGATGATGATACAGAATGCAACTAGCCATACATCCCAGCCACCGATGTGACGAATCTTCCGGGGTCTGAGTCAAATATATAATGATCCGGACACAGATTGTGGCTGGGTTGATCACAAGCAATTAGGCAGCGATTGTTGTGGGCAGCCCGTAGACGTCATCTGACTAATCTAGAAAACCACTTATCGCTTTCATATAATCCTTGCGGGTAATGGATAAGTAGTGTAGTTAAGGTATCGACGAACAGGTTATAATGATGTAGTGATCAAGATAATTTTGTAGCAGCCAGATGAAAATAATCTTGGTTAATATGAATAATTAAAATGGCTTCACGACATGACTGATTCATTCTTTAAAAGTAACTCCGGACCGGGTCCGATCATTGGTGTAGCCAACCATCATGGTCACGAACTGAGACCTGAAGTCGCCCAGATAATGGCCTTGGAAGATACTTCACGACTGCGTGAGGAAGATCCTTATACCGGCGAATGGGCGGCCTTGCTGCCGACTTATCTCATCGCGCAACATTCCCGTTTTGAAGTGGATCTGAATCGACCCAGGGAAAACGCCATCTACATCAAACCTGAGGATGCATGGGGCCTTGAAGTTTGGAAAACTCTACCTCCCGAGCAGCTCATTGAGGAAACACTGGCAAACTATGACGCTTACTATTTGGCGCTCAATAGCCTGTGCCTGGAAAAAAAGCAGGCGTATGGTACTTTTGCAGTGCTGGACCTGCATAGTTATAACCACCGGCGGGATGGCCCCGGCGGACCGGTTGCCGATACATCAGCCAATCCAGAGGTCAACATAGGCACCGGCACCATGGACAAGGCGCGTTGGGGAGGCCTTGTGGAACGTTTCATCGATGAGCTGAGCAGCTTTGACTTTCTTGGGCGTCGGCTCGATGTTCGGGAGAATGTGAAATTCGTCGGACGTCAGTTTCCAAAATGGGTGCATACCCATTATCCCAATTCCGGATGTGCCATTGCCATCGAATTCAAGAAATTCTTCATGGATGAGTGGACGGGTGAACTCGACAGGCAGAAGCATGCAGCGATACAGAGCGCCCTGGTTTCTACCCTGCCCGGCCTTGAGGAAGAACTGAATAAAGTCCGTGAGGCCGGTTAGAAGTCATTTGAGCTTTGGCAGATACTCGATACCATGAACCTTTTGCATCCAGATGATCCCCCCAGGCCCCCAGAGGCTTTAGCACCGTCTGAACAAGTCAGCGATCCACTGATCGCTGCGATCATAAAGCGTCTCGAAACCGGCAAGCCTGTTAAGCGCACCTTGCCTTCGGGTGGCTACCTGCATCTTGATCGGCAGGTGCCTTTTCTGCTGGTCTTCAGACGTCCCGCCAAGCAACAATTTCCCGCAACTGAACAACTGCTGCGGGGTGAAGCTTCCTACATCATCCTGGATGGCCGCCGGCAGTTCAATAAAAGCAATGCCGCCTTGGTCTCAGCCATCGCAGAGAGTCTTGCCGCGAGCTTCGGTGCATTTCTGTTGATCGAAATCTGGGAGGATAAAAGTGAGGAGTCTGCAGAACTGACGCCTAGTTTTCGCCCCGCTTTTAATCTGTTTGTGGAGCGCAATGCTGCCTTGAGTTCGACCACGCTGAGCCTGAGAAAGGCCTTGGCGAGAATCAGCGTGCAACGTTCGCAGGCCGTTGTGGAGTTGAAGGATACCAGAAAAACCTGGAAATCGGGTTTGAATCGTCTGGTTAACGCCCAGCTCGGAAAGCGCATAAACTGTTACAGTGTGGGACTCGCTATCAGACCTGTCTACCAGGATCCGGTGACAGATGAAAATTTTCCTCTGATACAGCGTATCCTGCACCGTGGTCTGGGGCGAGCAATCCGTCGCGCGGTATTTAAGTTCACCCGTGATCAGACCACCCAGCAACCCCCCCATTTTCATGCTTTGGGACCCCGCAGCCTGGTAAAACTGGTATGGAAGGTCGATCAGGAGCTGGCGGAGATCTCGGAGGATTTCGATTTCCTGTTGAGTGTCACCCCTATCAATGCGGACCGCGCCTGGAACGCTTTCAAACGTAGTCGTTTCGCTTCAATACCTGGTTTTATCTATCGTCCCCTGCCTGTCGACCCCGCCCTGGTCAAGCGACAGCTCTACCGCGTACCCATTGAAAAGATCGAAGACCCGGCGCTCGAGTCGCTGTTTCGGGCCCAGCAGATGGAACTGGATTGCAAACTCACCATGCTGAGCAATCGAGGAACCCTGCGTTTCCTGTATGGCAGCCTGCAACTATACGGTAGGGTCGATGATTCCCTTCTGCAGACAGCAAAATATATCCTTGAGAGGATTCCGCCCAGAACCCGTAGCACTAAAAATTCACCACAACTCGATGCAGCGGCATTTGCCGGCCGTGCCGAGCAAGAGATCAATTACTACAAAACGCAGAATCGGAAGGTATGGAGTCGTGTGGAAATTCGTGACGATATCGTCGGTATACTGGTCTCCCACGGCAACTTGTTGATCAATCGCCGCCATAAAATCCCCGAGGATCGTGTCGAATCTCTACTCGCGCATGAAGTCGGCACCCACATACTGACCTATTTCAATGGACAACTTCAGCCATTCCGTCAACTCTACGCGGGGCTGCCGGATTATGAAGAGCTGCAGGAAGGGCTCGCCGTATTGGCTGAATATCTCACGGGTGGCCTGACCGGTTCACGACTGCGCATGCTGGCGGCTCGAGTGCTTGCCGCACACATGATTACAGAAGGGGCCGAATTCAACGAGGTTTTCAAAACGCTGGATGATGATTACGGATTTGCCCAGCGTACCGCATTCAATATCACCTTGCGCATCTTTCGCGGAGGGGGATTGCTCAAGGATATGGTTTATCTCAGGGGGCTTAAGCGCCTGCTGGAATATCTGGGTGACGGTGGTGAATTCGAACCCCTGCTGTTAGGAAAATTCGGCGCAGATCACCTGCACATCATCCGCGAGCTGCAGTGGCGCAAGGTACTTTCGCCGCCCAGACTCAAGCCACGCTACCTCGAAAACCCCGAGGCGGTTTCATTGTTGGAATACGTTCGTCAGGGTGTGACCCTGGAAGATCTGGTAAAGAGGATATAGGAATGCGCATTGGTTTTTTGATCAACGACATCGAAACAGAAAAGCCCGGTTATACGACTTTGCATCTGGCAATGACTGCAGTCAATCGCGGTCATGAGGTATGGATCATCTCCTCAGGTGACATGACCTATGATGTGGACGAAAAAATTCGTACCCCGGCTCGTTCCACAGTCACCAAGAAATATAAGACATCCGTTGCCTATCTCCGCGACCTCAAGGGCAGCAAGGCAATAGTTGAACGGATCACTGTGGATGATCTGGATATTCTGATGCTCAGGAACGATCCCGCAAGAACCGGAGAGCATAATGCCTGGTCAAAGACCGCTGGAATTATCTTTGGCAATGTCGCACTGCGCAGTGGTGTCATCGTACTCAATGACCCCACGGCACTTGCCGGGGCTTTGGACAAGATGAATATGCAACTTCTGCCCCAGGATATCCGTCCGAGAACCCTCATCTCGACCGATCGCAGAGAGATAAAGGCCTTCGTCCAGGAACTGGGTGGCACCGCGGTATTGAAGGGATTTCAGGGATCCAGCGCACAGGCGGTATTCCTGGTTACCCAGGACAATCGCGCGAACCTCAATCAAATGATCGACGCGATTGTGAATTATGGCTATGTGATTGCCCAGGAGTATCTTCCAGGTGCCGAGCAGGGAAGTATTCGCATGTACCTGATGAACGGAGAACCGCTGCGCTATAAAGCCAAAATCGCCGCTTTTCAATGGGTGCGCACGGGGGAAGGCATGCGCGCCAATATTCATGCACCAGGCTCCACCCAGATAGTCAAGCTGACTGACGTACACTTTCATATCGCCGAGGCGGTCAGGCCACGTCTGGTCCAGGACGGTATCTTTATGGCCGGCCTGGAGATCGTTGATAACAAACTGATCGATATCGACATATTCAGTCCCGATGGTCTGGTCACCGCGCAGGCCTTTGAAAAGGTCAATTTCAGCGAGGCCGTCATCGATGCGCTGCAAAGAAAAGTTGAGTACATGGCGTACTATCGCCGACGCTTCGACAATGTCGACATGGCCACACTTTAATAACCGAGGATAATTCCGATGAAACTGGGATTTTTTATCAATAATGTGGCTGCCGAACTCGCTGCTTATACCACGACCCGTCTAGCCCAGACCGCCACTAATCAGGGTGATGAAGTCTGGTACTTCAGCGCTGCGGATTTCATCTATGGCGCTGATGACATTATCTATGCTCACGGCACCAGAGTACCAAAAAAGAAGTACCGCACCCACACCGCCTACCTGAGCGATCTTCAGGGGCCGAATGCCGTAAAACAGAAGGTCACCATCGATACACTCGATGTGTTGATGTTACGTAGTGACCCGTCGACTGAAACCGGAGATCGCGTCTGGGCGCAGACAGCAGGCATCACGTTTGGACGTGTTGCAAAACGCCGCGGTGTAATTGTAGTGAATGATCCAGACGGCCTGCTCAAGGCGATGAACAAGATGTACTTTCAGCATTTTCCGGAAGAAGTGCGGCCCAAGACACTCATTTCGCGCAACCGGGAAGACATCAAGCATTTTGTCTCGGAGATGGGGGGTAACGCAGTTATCAAGCCATTATCGGGTTCCGGTGGCGCCGGTGTGTTCATGGCTACGATCGACGATCGTTCGAACATCAATCAGATGATAGACACCCTGGTGAAAAACGGATATGTCATCGCCCAGGAATATCTCCCGGCTGCAGCGGAAGGCGACACGCGCCTGTTCATGATGAATGGCAGGCCATTACGCTACCGGGGGAAATACGCAGCTTTTCGCCGTCTGCGCCATGGTGACGACTTGCGCAGCAACATTCATGCGGGAGGGACAAAGGCCAAAGCAGACATCACAGACGTACATTTACGTCTGGCTGAAATTGTCAGACCCAAGCTGGTGCAGGATGGCATGTTTCTGGTCGGCCTGGACATCGTTGGCGACAAACTCATGGAGATCAATGTCTTCAGTCCCGGTGGTCTGGGCAGTGCCCAGCAGTTCGAGAAGGTCAATTTCAACGACGCGGTTATCGAAGCGCTATCACGTAAAGTTGCCTATATGGGGCATTATCATAGGAATTTTGCCAACGAAGAGATGGCGATGCTCTAAGCCCTCGTAGCGACACAGCGACACAAACAGCTGATCACAGATCGCCAAGTGGCGATCTGTCAGTGACGATGCTGATCCACACAGCGGGAAAAAATTCACTGGACAAGATCCAGCAGCAGGGTCATCAGTGGCTCGACTTCTCAAGCCACCCGACGCAGCAGGTCTCACTCTCAGTGAGTATTATCTATCTCCCGGATTGTAGCCTGGCTGCGTGATCATCTCAGAAACCACCTCGTCCTCGTTCTCTTTCATCGAGGTCATGCCAAAGTCACTGAGGATGCTGAACAACGCCGGCACCACCAGCAGCACCAGCAGGGTGGTCGTCAACAGGCCGAAGATGATGCTGGTGGCCAGGGGCACCAGGATCTGCGCCTGCATGCTCTTCTCCAGCAGCAGGGGTGTCAGCCCGGCGATAGTGGTCACCGAGGTCAGCATCACCGCCCGGAAGCGCTCCCGACTGGCCAGCTTGGCCGCCTCCACGGTTGAGTGTCCTTCCCGTACCCGCAGCTTGAGAAACTCCACCAGCAGGATCGAGTCGTTGACCACGATGCCGGCCAGTGAAGTAAAACCAATCACGCTGGGCATGGTCAGGGGCAGGCCCATCAGTAGATGGCCCCAGATCACCCCGATCAGGGCCAGGGGGATGACCACCATCACCACCAGCGGTTCAGCATAGCTGCGGAACTGGAAGCTGAGCAGCACGAAGATTCCCACCAGGCCAATGCCGAAACTACGCAGCATGGAGGAACCGGTCTTTGCGGTATCCTTCGATTGTCCCTCGATGCCAGCGGAGACCCCCGGATACTTCTCGAACAGTTTCGGCAGAAACTCCTGCTGGGTATGATTGACGATCTCCCGGGCATTGTTGAGCCGGGTGTCCAGCTCGCCGCTGACCGTAACAGTACGCACCCCATCCACCCGCTGGATGCGCGAGAACCCGCGGTCCTCCCGAATCGTCACCAGCGCACTCAGCGGCACCTGATCGCCGGCAGGGGTAAGGATACGAAAAGACTCCAGGTCGGTGATACTGGCCCGGTCTGCGCGCATCAGGCGTACATCGATCTCGTAAGATTCCACACCCACCTGGATCTCATTGGCGGTGGAACCGTAGAAGGCGGCGCGCAGCTGACTGGCCACGGTGGAGGCATCCACCCCCAGGGCCAAAGCACCCTCCCGTAACCGCAGACGCAGCTCCGGCTTGCCGGGACGCAGATCGTCGGAGAGATCGAACACGCCCCGATAGCGGGCCAGCCAATCCTGCAATTCGAGGGATGCCTGCTTGAGCTGTCCCAGCTCCCCCCCGAACAGGCGAATCTCCACCGGCACCCCGCCCGGCCCGATCACCGGTTCCTTGAAATTGAGCGCCAACAGATCCGGCATCTCCCCCACCACCTCGCGCCAGCGGTTGATGATGTCATCGAGCTCGCCGACCCGTTCCTCCGCAGTCACCAGATCAGCCGTCACGGTCGCCACATGAGGACCGTTCTCGTTGGCATCCAGGTTGGTGTTGAAGCGTACTTGAACGTTTTTTACCAGGTGTTGGTCATCTTTCTGCAGCGGGGTAAATTGCTCGTCGACCTGCTGCAGACCCCGGGTGATGCGCTCGACCACTGCCTCGGTGCGCCACAGTGGCGTACCCTGGGGCAGCAGCACCCGCGCTTCGATGATGTCTCCCTCGATATCCGGAAAGGCCTGAAACTTGAGCTTGCCTCCTGCCAGCATACCGATGGAAAGCAGGAACAGGGCGATAATTCCACCCACGAACCAGTAGCGCTGATGAACCGCCGCGTCCACGATCCTGCCCAGTCCCTGGTCACGAAAGTGCATCAACCGGGCATCGAAGCGCTGGCGGAAACGGCTGCTGTCCTGTTCGTGATGCTTCAGGGAGTGGGCCAGATGATGGGGCAGGATCATAAACGCCTCGATGAGGCTTACCGCCAGCACCAGGATCAGCACCATCGGGATGAACTGCAGCACCTTGCCCATGTTGCCGGAGAGGAAGGCCAGCGGACCGAATACCGAGATGGTGGTCAGAAAGGATGCGATGACTCCGGGGGCCACCTGCTTGGTGCCATCGATGGCGGCCCGGTAGGCATCCTTGCCTCGGCGCAGATGCGTGGCGATGTTCTCCGCGATAACGATGGCGTCATCCATCAACAGCCCGATGGCGATCAACAACGCCACCATGGTGATCATGTTGACGGTCAGCCCCAGCAGATTCATCAGGAACAACGCGCCGAGGAATGACACCGGCAGGCCCATGGCCACCCAGAAGGCGAAGCGGCCCTGGAAAAACAGCCACATGACCAGGAACACCAGCACCAGTCCCTGGCCGCCATTCTTGAGCAGCAGGCTGATACGGTCGCGCACGATGGAGGAGCGGTCCTGAGTCAGGGTGAACTCGACCCCCTGCGGCGCCCTGGACCTCAGCTCATCGAGGAAACGACTCACTGCATCCTTGACCACCAGGGTGTCCTGTTGTTTGGTTTTGATGACCTGCAGCAGTGCAGCACGCTGGCCGTTGAACAGGGTCTTCTCCTCATCCAGTTCGAAGCGGTCACTGATACGGGCGATCTCACCCAGGCGGATCTCCGCCCCCGAGTCTCCACTGACCACGATAAGCTCGGCCAGTTCCTGTGGATTGCGCCGCAGGTCAGTGAAGCGCACCAATAGATCGCGCTCCGGAGTCTCCAGGGAACCGGCAGGCAGGTCAATGCCCTGCCGCGCGACCGCATTCGCCACATCGGAGAGACTCAGCCCATGTTCCCGCAAGGCCGCGGCCGAGACCTCGATTCGCAGCTGGTGATCGGAAAAACCGTTGATCTGCACCTGGGATACTTCAGGGATACGTTGCATCTGCTCCTTGATCTGCTCTGCATAGGCCTTCAGGTCGCGTGTCGCCATGGGGCCGGTGACGGCGACCGCCACCACATTGTCGGTGCGCCCCAGTTCCTTGATAATGGGGATCTCGATCTGTTCCGGGAAGTTGTCGATTGCCTCGACCTCGGTCTTCACATCGTCCATGAAGCGCGGCAGATCTCCGCCTTCCACCATCTCCACCACAGCGGTGGCTATACCCTCCCGTGCCACGCAGCGCATCTCCTCCACATCGTTGATACTGTCTACGGCATCCTCCAGCCGCTGGCAGATCCCCTCCTCTACATCCTCGGCGCTGGCGCCGGGATAGATCACCTGGATCTGTAATTCCTGGGCGGCGAAATCCGGGAAGGTCTCCCGCTGCAGACCCGGCAGGGTGGAGAGCCCCAGCAACGCCAGGAACAACATCAGCAGGTTGCCGGCGGTGGGATGGCGAACGAAAAAGTCGATCATTTCTGTGGGCTCCCGGCTGTGGCAAGCTGAATCAGCCGAGCCCTGCCAGGTTCATCTTCCGTTGGCTCGAGCAGCATGCCGCTGATTGCTGGCAGCAGATCAGAGACCACCACTCGCTCACCCGCCTGCAAGCCGTTTTCGATCACCACGAACTCGGATTGGATCATTCCCACCTCGACCTCACGCAGCACCAGCCTGCTATCGCTGTCAACCAGATAGACCTTGCTGGTCCTTGCACAGCCCATGGCCTCTGCAACGACACATGTCTGCTCAACGTCGGCATGCAAGGCAAGCCGGGGAATCACCAGGCTGTCGGGCCGCAAGCGGCCGTACAGGTCGAGCTGAACGAACAGCCCCTTGAACAGGGGCGGCCGGACACCAGGCTGGACATTTGCATAGGGCTGATCGACTTCGATGATGACACCGATGGTGCGGGTCTTGGGATCCAACGCGTCGCTGATTCGGGCGAATCTCCCCGTCCATTGCGCATTCAGTGAACCCTCTTTCAGATGCACGATGGCGCTCAGTCCCAGAGACGGTATCGGATCAGCACCGGTCATGGCCAGCAGGTCGACTTCCTGGTTGGAACGTATCAGATTACTCATCTGTTCGATGGGGATCTGCGCCTCCACCTCCGCCAGCTGCAGGCCATCCGCCAGCGCCAGGATCTCGCCCTCACGGATGTACTGATTCTGTTCCACATTGACTTCGGCAATCCGTCCGGTAAAAGGTAGAATGACCCGGGTCTGTTCCAGGTCCCGCTGGGCGCTCGAGAGTCGGGTCTGCTGGCTTGCCAGTTGAGCCTGGAGCAGCGCTTTCTGGCTGGGCAGGAGATTCAAGGTGTTCTTCTGGGACTGCAGTTTCTGCTTCTGAGCCAGCAGGGCCTGCTCCTGGCTCTCCAGGTCAGAGCGGCTGACACCGCCCTTGCCGATCAGTTTGCGTTTGCGTTCCAGTTCTTTGCTGTTCAGGGCCAGTGAATCCTGTTCAATCTTCAATGCCGCAATGGTGTTCGCGGTCTTGGCTTCGAGTTCCTGAAGCTGTGCCTCAATGGCCTGGATATCCGCCTGGGTCTGGGCGATCGCCAATTCATAATCGGTGGGATCGATCTGGTACAAGAGGGTTCCTGACTCGAGAATACTGCCTTCTTCCAGTCTTGGATGTTTCTCCAGAATCTTACCCTTGACCTCGGCCACCGCTTCCCAGGTTGTGGAAGGCTTGACCGTGCCGTGGCCAATTGCCTTGGGCACCACAGTCACGCTGGGCGCACTGATGACTCTAACCAGGGTCGGCGACTCTGCTACGTCACTCTGCAGCGGCGTGGTTTTGGTCTTTTTGAGGAAAACAAATGCAGCGACACCGATCACTATTGGAATGATGATGACCCACTTCCTGCTTGTTGACGGCATTGGAAACTCTCTTTATTTGATTTGTTTTGTGATTAATCTGAAACAGATTCAGACCAGCGCTGTTTCAGTTCGTCTCTGTTCGTCGCCAGCCATTGCAGGGCGATGATGACACTGGTTGAGTTCATCCGGCCAGTGTAAAGTTCCCCGATGGCCTGATCCACATCCAGCACCACGACCTGGATGTCCTCGCCCTCATGATCAAGACCATGTATTCCACCAGCCTTCGAGGCATCCACCTGTCCGCAGAACAGATGAATGCGATCCACCGATATTCCCGGGCTGACCATGAATTCGCAGATTTTCTCCAGATTAGTTATCACGCAATTCGCCTCTTCAAGGGCTTCCCGCCGGGCTACTGCTTCGGGAGATTCATCGGTGCCCAGGTAGCCGCCGACGGTTTCGATCACCCAGGGGTTCGACTGCTGCCCAAGCGCACCGATACGAAATTGCTCCACCAGAACGACCCGATCCAGGTTTGGATCGTAGAGCAATACAGATGCCGCCCGGAGGTCTTCCATTCGCTCCCTGACAATTGCCTCACTACTGCCACCTGCGTACAGTTCATGCGTGAACCGGTATCGACCTAGCTTTAAAAATCCTTCATATACTCGATTACTTTCAATAAGTTGAAATTTATATTTCATGTTTTACATTATATTTTAGATTAGACGTCCAGCAGGCAACTGAGCATAATTTAGACTTTAGCGAGCGCTCATCATAGCCACAATCGTCAGCTAAACGATAGCACCGGAAGTCCAGCGATCTGTCGGCCTGTCCAGGTTTTCCTATCGCTCAACATCGACAGTTACTCACAAGCGGGCTGGCGGTGAAGTTTGACAGCTGGAATGGCAGTCTATATATTAGTTTTTAATTAATTACTACTTTTGGAGTCTGCGATGCATGATTCTCTTCTCTTTACCTGTGATGAGCTACGGGAGATTGCCGAGATCAACCCATACGAACTGGAGGTCATCATTGAGATGATGATTGAAGCCGATATGGATCTCTGCCTGGAAGCCGCCTAATATCGTACATGTTGAGAAACCCTGCCGCTTTCCATGCCTGAAAACGAAGCAGCACCCAGTTCCCGGGGGAAACGCTTGAAACCGCGAAGCAAACTGCAAAGATTTTCCCTGATAAGCGCCTATCTCAGTTACATCGCCGCCGGTCTATGTTTACTGGCAGCGACTGTCCGCGCCGTGAGCATTGGAACGGATAATCCCATTTTTGCCAGCCTGGTGGCCAGCATTCTCTTTTTCATAGGCTGTGGGGTTGTTCTGCATGTCATGGGGGCGGTCAATCTACCCAGTCTGAAGATAGATTCAAGAGATAAGGAGCGGTAACTCCCACTCCAAACCTCTCATACATCGGGCGTCGTATTCCTATCAATTAACGAGCGGTACTCATTTCCAGCTGACATGTTTAGATAGTCGTGGGATTTTCACGAGCAGCTCGTCACCTATGCGGCATCTGCCTCCTTAAATCTACAGCCTGAGCTTATCCATTCAAAAACTTGCCTCGGCAGGTTCCGGGACAACAGAAAACAAGGCTCTGCCGGCGCGTTCGTGCGTCCTGGCCGTCGGGTGTATCTCGTCGAAAAAAAAGAAGCTGTCGAAGGCTTCTCCGTCCAGGCAATCCGTATGAAAGGTGAATGTTGATACTGCTGAAGCAGGCATCTGTAGTATTGGTGAATCTCAGGGCTTCGTTATTGACCATGGCAAACTGACTGAAGCTGAAGAGATCGAACTCCACCAGATCGATATCCAGATCACGTTCGATGCCACGCATGCGCCTGGCCAGCTGCTTATTGAAATCCCGTGTCAGTCGAGAAGTCTGGCGGACGAGTCTCCGGTCACCGGTCAGCTCGGCTATCAAGTGAGTTTCCGGAAGCATCCCGATATCCGGTGAATTGACGATCAGCAGTGCTTGCGCCCCGCTATCCACCAGGGTGCGCACCGCTTCCTCAATGGCCAGAACCGCATTGCTGATGATGGCTCTGGCCGATGTGAATCAGGGCTATCGCGGGCATCCCGAATGTCGTTTCCACCGATGAAAACAACATACAGGGCATCGGATGGAAGGCTCCCCGCCTGGTCAAACAACATTACGGAGAGCTGTGCGCCGAGGTCGATGACCTCATCACCCGCGGCTCGGGCACCGGCAACTGCATAGTTGGTACCGAGGTCGGGCCAACCAGATGCAATGACGGATCGGCAGACAGGCCGAGATATTCCTGCCAGGACCTCAACGGCACGCGGGCCATTGCTGAAGCCATCGTCATAGGGATACGCAAGAAGAAACTCGTACCCGGGTACTGCAGCCAGGTTTCCGGCGTCTGACAAACTGTCGCCAAGTATATACGCATTGCTGAATCCTGCCTGCGCCGAACCGCCGACCGCGAACAGCAGACATGCGAAAAAGGTAATGACACGGTGTCTCAGTTTGCTCATGCTGGTTCCCCCTAATCAGATGGATGTCCTTTTGCCCTGCAAGCGGTCTTATGGCTCGAAGCCCTAGCGCTGGGCATTTAACAGATGCCCATTGCTATCTGCAACCCAGAGTATAGAGTAATTAAATGCCTTTTTTACAAACCAACGGTTCTTGAAGTCCCGAGCACGTCGGATGTTATACCGATGATTGTGAATTGCTGCCAAATCAGGCAGTCTGATATGAAAATTACCCTGCTATGTGGCAGCTAGGATCCAATGGCATGTCCCATTTGCAGCAAGACTCAAAGACATTGTGACAGGAACAATAGATGTTAAGATGATGAAACTCCCCAGACAGCTAAAACCGCAAGCCGTTTGTGCAGACCGGAAAATATGTGGGGGCGCAAATCTCCCAACCCACCTGCCAAAGCGATCTGGATATCCAGCGCACCGGGGTGGCATATGGGATGCTGTCAATGTCCCGTTGAGCGGACAATCAGGTCCTGGTCAGGGCTGTGGAATATATCAGATAAAGGTCATACGATTTGTCTTCCAATATAGCCCTTGAACAAGAGTGTGCTTTAAAAGCACAAGCTGACAAGCTCAAGCTCTTATACTATCAATCCACTCCAGCTGTATTAGTCAATATCATTATTGCATCGGGGCTGACGGTGATTTTGTGGCCCCATGTCGATCATGCGCTTCTCATTGGCTGGCTGGGACTATTAGCCCTGTCCACTACACTTCGCGCGATTCTTTTCCTGAGATACACGCAGGTCTCACCACAAGGTGACGCTATTCTTTCCTGGGAGCGCTCGTATTTTGTCAGCTTATTGTCTTCTTCGTTGATTTGGGGATTAGGAGGTGGTTGGATGATGACTACTGCACCCATTCTCTATCAATCGATTATTTACTGTTTTCTCATAGGCATGGCTGCCGGGGCGATGTCTGTTTATACCGCTATTCGGAAATTCGCACTCTCCACAATTATCGCAATATTGGTTCCGGCAACTGTCTGGCTGTTACTCCAAGATGATATAACTCGAGTTATTTTGGGAATGGCGGGCGCAGTCTTCATAGCCTCAAGTATTCGTGCAGTCAATATCCTAGCTAAAGCGCTTCACCAAAGCTTTCTTTTGAACCATCAGTTGACGAAAGCCAAAGAAACTGCGGAATTCATCGCCAGCACGGATATCCTGACAGGACTGAATAACCGTGGTTCCTTTTCTGAATTGGCTGAAGCACAAGCTGATTTTTGTCAACGTTATAAATATCCTGTTGCAGTGATTGTATTGGATGTCGACCATTTTAAGGCAGTCAATGACCGCCTAGGACACCATTCGGGTGATTTAGCCCTGCAACAGCTTGCTCAAATTCTTCAGCAATCAGTCAGAAGTTCAGATGTCTGTGGAAGAATGGGCGGCGAAGAATTTGCCATTCTTCTGCCCAATACCGATTCGAATGGGGCGGAGATCATTGCAGAAAAAATAAGAAGCACGGTCGAGGCCAAGGCAGTTGAGACTACCGATGGACCCTTTAATATCACTGCCAGCCTTGGAATTGCCACAGGAGATAGGGATGTTGGGCAATTGATCAGGATGGCGGACATGGCAATGTACAGTGCCAAGGAATCCGGCCGGAATCGGATTTGTCACTATACGCCACAGGATAGAGGTGTCATCGAAGAAGATAAAAAAGTCGAGGGTCTTTGATCAAGCCCTGATTCCAGCCAACGCACCGCATCCCGCAGGATTGAGATAATAGAAAAAATCAGCGGCCATCTGAACTCCCCGCCTATGGATTCGTGGAAAGTTCAGGCTTCTTAACCTGCGGCCTGCTGAAACCCCGCGCATCCTCCAGTAGATTGCCGGTCAGATCCACGCCTGTGAAATTGCTCTCGCGCAGGTTGGCCTTGCGCAGATTACAGCGTTGCAAAACCGCATTGGAGAAATCAGCGCCATAGAGATTGGCCGACTGGAAGTCGACGGTATCAAGCCGGCTGCCACGGAATATTGCGTCTTTCAGATTGGCCCCTGTCAATGAAGACCGAGTCAGATAGGCATTCGAAAAATCGACCCCGATCAGATTTCCACTGAGACTCACGCCTTCCAGTTTCGCATCCTCTAGTCTTGCACCACGTAATTTAGCACCATTCAAGCGAGTGTTGAGCAACACCGCCCCACTCAGATCTGCCTCGATCAGCAATACCTTTTCCATCGCTGCATCGCGCAGTATTGAATCGTTGAGTTTAGCCTTGCTGAGATCAGCTCCTGTTAATCTACTGCCACTGATATCGAGCCCTCGCAAATCCAGCCCGGAAAGATCGGCTTTACGCAAATCGGTGCCTTGCAACTGTGCACCGGCGAGGGATTTCACCCACTTCAGATCAGTACCCTGCAGATTCGCCTGATTCAGCTGAGCGCCCTCCAGGTTGGTCCCGGTAAGATCGGCCTTGAACAGGGAAGCCATTGTAAGGTCAGCGCCTGAGAGGTCAGTCCCCGAGAGATCGGCCCCTTCCAGACCGGCCTCCTGCAAGTTTGCGTCGCGTAGATCCGCGCCACTCAAATCTGCATAACCGAGCCTTCCTCTCTGCAGTTGCTGAGACGTTAATGCAGCACCCGACAAGTTGGCTCGTCCCAAGCTAACCCCTTGCAGCCTGGCGTCCAGCAGATTGGCACCCTGGAGATTCGCCTTGTAGAGAATCGTGTTGCGCAGATCCGCACCATGCAAATCAGCCCCACTCAAGTCGGCCTGGTGTAACTTCATAGCGCTGAGATCCGTACCGGAGAGGTCACAGCCTGGACAATTTCCTGTCTCTGAGTTGCTCCAATGCATCGCCGGCAACCTGCGCATATGAAAAGCAGAACGAAACAAACGAGTAAGTTGATTTCATCGTTAAAGCTATCTATAAATAGTAAATAAACATCCCCGCCACAAGCGGCGGAAAATTGAACCCATAGAGACTTAAGCATTGTGAACAAGATCACACTTCTGTCCTAAATTCTCAGGGTCTACTAGATATAACCTTAGTATTAATCCGGATATAAGAACTAAACTAATTTTGTTAGAGTTTAGGAATGGAATCCCTAATAAGAATTATTATTCCCATTTCACAAGCAATTATACCAGTTAGGCCTAGTTAGATACGGATTTAACAACTAAAAATCCACGTTCTAAGAACGTGGTTTTGCTTTCGCCCTTGAAGGGCGTTTAAGGCGAGCCCTCTGAGAAGGCTCGCCAGTGTTGCCACCTTTTATCGATTTATGCCACTTCAGACATCAAGTTCTAGATTTCTTTCTACGCTTTCCTGGTATTTCACATACTTGCGTATCATTTCAGCATCTACTCCAACTGTGTCAACGCAGTACCCTTTCGCCCAGAAATGATTACCCCAGTAGGGTCTTTCCTTCAAATACGGAAATTGCCGAAATATCTGGATAGCCGTTCTACCCTTCACCCCACCCATTAGTTCCGATATGGCCACCTTGGGCGGAACCTTGATCAGTAAGTGAACATGATCTGCCTAAATACTCAATTCAATCAGCTGACAACCAACCGCTCACTATGAATCGTATGGATTTCATCATGTTTTTATGCCACTTACCTTGTAAAACTCGATACCGATATTTCGGCACCCAGACAATGTGATATTGGCAATGCCATAACACATGCGATAATTTCTCAAATCTGCTCATGCTGCTTCTCCTAACTCTGTTGTGGCGACAACTTTGTTAGGATGCATGGGCAGGTTCTTAAGGCCAAAGCCTCGAACCTTCCCACGTCCTCAGGACGTGGTTTTTTATAGGTAATAAACCGTCTAATCTAGCTCGGTTTTATAACCAGCCTTTACTTCCTTCATCCTATCACCTGTGAACATCATCCATCCAATCTACAGGGATGGAGAAAAAGCAAACGAACCGCCTAGCGATCCGCATCATTTTTGTAAGGAGGATCCCGCTTTCGGCGCATTTTTCTGGGCTGAAGTTCTGCGTAATTTTGGAATGATTTAATACTTTGACCTAATCATGGATGTACTCAAGAACTCTTTCGAACATCAACCCAATTTCATCAGGAGGTGGATCAGGAAAATTAGAATTAAACAATCAGCCGGAAATTAAAGGATCTAATCATTCAGAGGTACGATCGAATGCAGACAAGCAACGCTTCAGATATACGACTTTGGCCGCGACCATATAACTATCCATCATAGCCGCCACAGGTACATTAACATACCGCGCAGGCAGACACCGTCGTTCACGATGTCTCACATACCTTTTCCATACTGGATGTACAGGGTGGATTTGATGGCAGCACCGTAGGCGATGCGGGCGCAATCACCGATCCTTCCATCATCTGTGGAGCGCCCATTGTGGGCAGTCCACCCTGCCCCGCCTAGGCAGCTCAACCGGTGATTGACCGGGATGGCGACACGCTCTATCCCGTAGACAGCGAATTCGGCTTTTATGTCGTCGACTTCCTTGGCGCCCAGGCAAAAGAACGTGACGATGATTATGGCGAAGGCTGGGTCGGGAATCTCGAGGAAGACGGCGTGCAGGCTGGTATCAAGATCTCCAATTCAGTCACTGACCGTTATAAAGTAAAGGCCCCACTAGGCACCTGGTGTGCCGGGTTGGGAGGCAACTCTGTAAAGTGTTCAACCGAGCACTATACCGTCATGGAGCATGTACTCAGCTGCCACGAGGTGGTGCCCTATTTCTTTGCTGACCCTGAAGACGGAACCCAGGCAGCTGCTCAGTTTCCCTGATGGCAGCGCCAGTACCGACTGCACCGATGCGGAACTGGACGACTACCTGTACCTCATGGAAGACGGTGTTGTTAGCGAAACCCGTCTCACCGACGCCACACCCGGCGTGCAGATGGAAGCGAATGACAATACCACCGTGCTCCACGACATCGCAGTGAGCGATGACTATTCGCTTACCCTCAAGGATGACGGCAAGGCCCTGTATCGTTGGGGCGGCCTGATCAAACGTCCGAATGATCTGCGCATGTATGTCAATATGGCGTTACCTCAAGAGTGGAAAGACAACCCAACGACAGCCTACCCGGTGACCAAGGCACGTCTGTTTATTGACCATTGGATCACCAACAATCCTAATGATCAGCTACGTCCGGAAGACATGGAAAACGAAGGCGCCACCGGCCGCACCCCTTCCTACATGGTCGAGACCGCTTATGATGGTATCCTTGTCAGGACACCATATCCTGATTCAGGCTGATGTGATTCATTGTATATTGAGGCCGACGTCGGTGATCCTACAGCTATTGGTGTAGGAACCTATTTCAAGAATGGGCCTTTCGCCGTGACGGAAACCGACCCCATGTACTAGCCGCTGATGATCCCCTACCCTTCTCATCGGATCTTACCGGGGCCTTCATCAATGGCTTCTATACCACTATCGACCGTGACCCCTTCGATTCCTATCCCTGATACCCTTGACTGATGATGATGTCTACGAATTCATCGGTAGCGCCCTGTCTGACGACACCCTGGGTGAGCTGGTTTCCGGTCCACGCTGGCGTCTGAAGGCGAATAAATATGGTCAGGACATTCCAGGGTCTCGAGGTCATCCGGGATGCCACGGAAGCCGACGAGTTTGATTGTGTACCACCGCCTCCTGCCAATGAGGACATCAAGTACACGGTTGGAGAACGGGTCATTACGGAAATCAATCTGCTCGACTTCGAAGACGTCAATGCAGACGGTGATATCACCAACGATTCACCACTGTTGACCAGCCTGGGCTGGATCGACGCCACGCAGAATTTCCAAAACATCGATCTTGAAAACGATGGTATTTCTGTCAACGGCCTGCCTCTGACCCAAGATTTCGACCTCGCGGTCTATGTCAAGGGCGATCGCAAACCGACCGCCATCTACAGTGCACGTCTGGTCATCGAGTATGAAGGTGCAGGCAGTGCGCACTACCACAGAAGTCGATCTCGCAGTGACTGAACTGGATGTACCAACCGCGCGTGGCTTTCAATGCAGACCGAGGAAGTCGAAGTCAATGTGACGAATAACGGACCAGACCTTGCGTCTGGCACCATCACATTAACCGGCTTTGCATCCAATGGTTACTCGGTTGAGTTCACTCAGGCTTTACCAACCTGGACAACCGCTCCGCTCACTATCCCCGACTGGGTTTGGACTGCCGCAACCGGCACTGTCACCATCGTCAACTGGACAGCGACCGTGACCTCTGTATCGGGTGATGATTCCGATCCGAGCAATGACACGGCAACTGCCAGGACCAGGGTGGCTCGCAGATAATGGCTTGGGGTCTTCCCTGGCTAGGGTATCGAATCGACCATTAATCATCCTAGCCGGGGTCGGACCCCATGACCCTGTTTACAGAACATTCAACAGGGAGGAAGCAATGGCGTTTCCTCCCTCTTTTCACGCCCTTATGAGACAACCATGGGCAGACAACCCATCACTAGCGGGGACCCAGGCCAGGTGGTCATGGTATGGGTTATCCTGATTCCGTGGGCATGGCGGCAAGCAATCACCTCGTATCGTGGATACGGTACGCCACCGTTGCACCTGCCCATGCAGGTTATCGAAAATAATTGAAACTTAGTTCCGACTCTCCAAACTCCATGCAGAGCAAAATTCGTTGATAAAAGAGCAGGCCAAATGAAATTCAGCTTATCTCAATGGACGGCACTCATCGTCCTGGTCAGCGGCATTATTCAACTCCTTGGCAGACAAGGCTGGTGCGCCGCACTGCCAGTGGATTACTTTCAGGCTGTAGAGCAGGGTCAGATCGAAACCGTGCAGGCACTCCTGGATCAAAACCAAAAGATTGATATGCGCGTAATCCGCAGGGGCTAACGGCCCTGATGATTGCGGCAAAAAAAGGCCACCTGAAACTCGTCGACCTGCTGCTCACACGGGGAGCCAAGGTCAACATCCAGGTCAGCCGTTGGACGCCAACAGGGTAAGACCGCACTGATGTTTGCGGCGGAAGCCGGTCATCCAGAGGTACTCGAGAGATTGCTCACAAACGGCGCCAAGGCGAACGCAATAAGCTCCAGCGGCCTGACCTCTCTCATGTTTGCCGCCCGCAAAGGACAACTCATGGCAGTCACCAGGCTGTTCGACAGTGGCGCCGATCCTGATCAACAGACCAAGGCCGGACGTACCGCGTTGATGGATGCTGTCACGATGGGTCATCTGGAGATAGTGAACACCTTGCTCGCACATCAGAGCACAGGTTGATATCACCGATACCCTGGGTCAAACAGCTCTGATGCTGGCAACCGGCCTGGGTAAGGGAGATGCATTGCCCGTCTTGCTCAAACATGGGGCAAATCCAAATGCACAGGACGAGGACGGCCGCACTGCGTTGATGAGAGCAGCGGGAAACGGCCAACTGAAAACAGCCAAAGCCCTGCTTATCCGCAGGCGCCCAGACGAATACCCGAGATAGCTGAGGGCAAGTCTGCACTAATGCTGGCAGCCATGCGAGGACGGACCGCAGTGGCCCAAGCCTTGTTGGATGCCAGAGCTGAGGTAAATCTGTAATGGACAACAAACAAATCCACCGCGTTACTTCCCGCCAGCTGCTGCAGGGCCACAACACCACCCTGGCAATGTCCTCTTGAAACATGGCGCAGATGTGAATATCAGAGCTGCGGGCGCCAAAACTGCGTTGATATTAACCGCACATCAAGGTGACTCACAGACCTTTCAAATGATTCTAGACCAAAATGCTGATATCGATGCCAGTGAAAGCGATGGAACCACTGCCCTACTTACCGCAACCACAGAAGGTCATCTGGAACCGGTAAAGCTTCTCATCTCCCATGGCGTTGATGTCAACCAAATCAACAAACGCGGTGTTTCCGCCCTGATCTATGCCGCCGTAAATGGTCATGAGCCAGATCATTAAGGTGTTAATCGCCGCCAAACGCCTCAATCAACACCATTGACAGCAAAAGGAACCAGCGCCTTGATGCTGGCTGCCGGAAACGGGCAAGACCCATGCTGTTCGTATGCTGCTTGCAGCAGGTGCCAATGTAAATCTTCAGGACAAGCGAGGCTTTTCGGCACTCACAGGTTCAGCCTGGACAGGTCATAGAGAGATTGTTGAGATCCTTCTCGAACAGGGCGCCAAGAGTCGATGACGCTTGATTCATAAAAAAGGCCGGACTGCGCTGTTGTGGGCCGCTTCGCACGGTCATGCGGATATTTTATCCAGCCTGTTAAAGCAAGGAGCCAAGATCGATCTCCAGGATAAGCAGGGACACAGCGCACTCATGCTGGCGGCCAGTGGGCGGACATACCGAAGCGGTAAAAAACCTGATTATCCGCCGGCGCCGATACCAAACTTGCAGGACAAGAGCGGCCAGGACGCCCAGAAGCTTGCTCTGAATTAAAGGTCATAAAGACATTGTCAGTCTGCTCTCCCAATAACCATGCATGAGATCCATATCGAGTGACTATTTATCCATGCCATCCAGGACTTTCAGACTGATTGGCTCTGTTTGTCAGTGGTTTAGCTGAGGCGGACCTTTCCAATACCTCTTGGCCTGAACAGCGCTCAGCTTCTTACACCTGACCTTGGTGCGAGTTATGAGAGAATTCGGGCTTTTGTCCTGCGCCCAATTAGATGACCAACCAGCCCGACCCGGTTCAATCAACCTTTAATCCTCCCCTGCCCCAGCATCCGGACGAACGGTTGCAATGGGGGCGGCTGTACGGCTGCGGCTCGTCCCTTGCAATCGCCACTGCCGCTGAGGCATTTTCCGGATTGATATTGATCGTCACCGAGGATGTTCAGAGCGCCACCCGGCTTGAGGCTGAGCTGAAATTCTTCCTGGGCGATACGCAAACGGTGGTCAGTTTTCCCGACTGGGAAACCCTGCCCTACGATGTCTTTTCACCCCTGCCTGAGCTGATTTCCCAACGTCTGTTGACACTTTATCAGCTGCCGCGTCTGCAGCGGGGTATTCTGATCACTCCGGTTTCCAGCCTGATGCAGCGCCTGCCACCGCAGTCGTTTGTCGATGGTCATGCCCTGGTGGTCGAAAACGGCCAGCAACTGGACCTGGAACAGACCCGTCAGCAGCTGGAAAAGAGTGGTTACCAGTGTGTATCGCAGGTGCTCTCCCATGGCGAGTTTGCAGTACGGGGTTCATTGCTGGACATCTTCCCGATGGGCAGTCAAACGCCCTATCGCATCGACCTGTTCGATGACGAGGTGGACAGCATTCGCACCTTTGATGCGGAAACCCAGCGCTCCCAGGAGAAGATACCCCGCATACGCATGCTGCCGGCCCGTGAGTTTCCCCTCAACGAGGAGGGCATCAGCCGCTTCCGGCGCAACTACCGTAATCAGTTCGAGGGTGACCTGCAGCGCAGCCTGATCTACCAGGACGTCTCTGAAGGCCGCGCGCCAAATGGTTTGGAATACTACCTGCCGCTATTCTTCGAAGAGACCGCCACGCTCTTCAATTATCTGCCTGACAACAGTCTGATCCTGCAGTTCGAGGGTATTCGGGAAAACGCCGACAGCTTCTATACGGATGTTGAAACCCGCTATGAGGAGCGCCGCCATGACCTGGAACGGCCCCTGCTAGCCCCCCGACAGCTCTACCTGGCGGTTGATGAACTGTTCAGTCAGTTAAAACAGGGTATCTCGATTACCCTGCAGCACAGCGAAATTGCCCGGCGCGCCAAAGGCTTTGCCGGCTATTTCAATTTCGACACCAGCCTGCCGCCTCCGGTGGCATTTCAATCCCGCGCCCAGCAACCGGCGCTGGCACTGCAGAATTTCATTGCCGAGCATGAACTGCGCATTCTGTTCATCGCCGAAGGCGCAGGAAGACGAGAAATATTGCTCGGCACACTGCGTGATCTGGGTATAGAACCGAAGGTGCTGCCGAATTGGCAGGCATTCGTCACTGGCAAGACACCGATCGGACTCTGCGTCGCCCCCATGGAGCAGGGACTCTGGCTGAAGCAGGCGGGTATCGTCATCATCACCGAGACCCAGCTGTACGGTGAACGGGTGCGTCAGGAACGCCGCCGGCGCAAGGTCAGCCAGGACCCGGACCAGATCGTCCGCAATCTTACCGAGCTCAACATCGGCGCCCCGGTGGTGCATGAGGAACATGGCGTCGGCCGCTACCAGGGCCTGCAAACCCTGGAAGTGGCTGGCATGGCCACCGAGTTCCTGACCCTGGAGTATGCCAAGGGCGACAAGCTGTATGTGCCGGTGGCGTCCCTGCACCTGATCAGCCGCTACGCCGGGGCCTCCCCTGACAACGCCCCACTGCACCGGCTCGGCGGCGACCAGTGGGAGAAGACCAAGCGCAAGGCCGCCAAACAGGTGCGGGACGTGGCGGCGGAACTGCTGGAGATCTATGCCCGCCGCGCCGCTCGCCAGGGCATCGCCTTCCCGCAGGCGGGGGAAGAATATCAGGCCTTCGCCGCCTCTTTCGAATTCGAAGAGACCCCAGACCAGCAGCAGACCATCGAAGCGGTGCTGGCGGACATGGCCTCGCACCAACCCATGGACCGGGTGGTCTGCGGTGACGTGGGCTTCGGCAAGACCGAGGTGGCGATGCGCGCCGCTTTCATGGCCACCCAGGGCAACAAACAGGTGGCAGTGCTGGTGCCAACCACCCTGCTGGCCCAGCAGCACTTTCAGAATTTCGCCGACCGCTTTGCCGACTGGCCAGTGAAAGTGGAAAGCCTGTCGCGCTTTCGCACCGGCAAGCAGCAGCAACAGGTCATCGATGGGTTGAAGAATGGCACTATCGATATCGTGGTCGGCACCCACAAACTGCTCTCGGAGACTATCCAATTCAAGAATCTGGGGCTGGCGATCATCGACGAGGAGCACCGTTTCGGGGTGCGTCACAAGGAGAAACTCAAGACCCTGCGCAGCGAGGTGGACCTGCTCACTCTCACCGCTACACCGATCCCCCGCACCCTCAACATGGCCATGTCGGGGATGCGCGACCTGTCGGTTATCGCCACCCCGCCGGCCCTGCGCCACCCGGTTAAGACCTTCATCAGCCAATGGAACGATGCGCTGATCACCGAGGCCTGCCAGCGCGAGCTGAAACGCGGCGGCCAGATCTATTTCCTGCACAATGAAGTGAGCACCATCGAGAACATGGCGGAACGGCTGGAGAATCTGTTGCCCGGCATTCGTCTGCAGGTGGCCCACGGCCAGATGCGCGAGCGTCAGCTGGAAGGCATCATGCGCGACTTCTACCATCAACGCTTCAACCTGCTGGTCTGCACCACCATCATTGAGAGCGGCATTGACGTGCCCAGCGCCAACACCATGATCATCAACCGGGCGGACAAGCTGGGACTGGCCCAGCTGCACCAGATCCGCGGCCGGGTCGGCCGCTCTCACCATCGGGCCTATGCCTATCTGCTGACCCCCCCGCCAAAAAGTATGACAGTTGACGCGAAAAAACGCCTTGAAGCAATTGAATCATTGGAAGATCTTGGCGCTGGATTTACCCTCGCCACCCATGATCTGGAGATACGCGGCGCCGGTGAATTACTAGGTGATGAACAGAGCGGCCAGATCAACGCCATTGGCTTTTCCCTTTACACCGAGCTGTTGGAGCGCGCAGTGGAGGCCCTCAAGGCGGGTCGACAGCCGGAGCTGGACCGCCCGCTGGACCATGGCACCGAGATCGAATTGAACCTCCCCGCGCTGCTGCCGGAGGATTATCTGCCCGACGTACACAGCCGGCTGGTGCTCTACAAGCGTATTGCCAGCGCCCGGGACAAGGATGAGTTGCGGGAGCTGCAGGTAGAAATGATCGATCGTTTTGGCCTGCTGCCCGAACCGACCAAGAACCTGTTTGCGATCACCGAACTGAAACTACGCGCCCATCCGCTGGGTATCCGCAAGATCGAGGCCGGCCCCAAGGGCGCACGGCTGTTGTTCGAAGAACAGCCCAAGCTCGATCCGATGAAACTGATCAGCCTGATCCAGAGTCGCCCGAAGACCTATAAAATGGACGGTGGCGATCGGCTGCGCTACCTGGCTGATCTGGAAATCCCTGAACAACGGGTGACAAAGATGCACGATCTGCTGGACACCCTGATAAACTGATGCCCTGTCATCCGCAACCCCTGCTGGATGATCTGCCAACTGCCAAGCAAAAGGTTATTAATGTGCTCAAGAGACAGCCTCGCTGGATAATTTCTACCTTCCTTTTGATCCTTGCACCCCTGTCGATTCCGGGGGCATGGGCTGAAGCACCCTGGTATCAATTCGAGATTATTATCTTCGAGCGAATTGCCAAGGGCGCCGGCAGCACTGAAAGCTGGCCGGGTGATCCGGGTACGCCTTCCCGCCTGGACGCCCGCTCTATGCGGCTCCGAGCCCCCGCACAGGGGGCAAACGCTGCTGAACCGGTCGCTTATGCGACGCTGCCCAAGTCAGAGTGGCAGCTCACCGAAATAGAACAGCGCCTGAGGCGCTCGCGCAATTACCGCCCCCATGTGCATCTGGCCTGGCGCCAGAAGATGGTGCACCCGGACCGGGCGCAACTCCTGCACATCGAGATGATGGATCGGCGGGATGCACCCAACAGGGTGCAGGATCAACCCAAGCTCGAGGGTACCCTGAAGGTTGGAGTCAGACGTTATCTGCATCTGGAGACCGATCTACTGCTGCGGCGTCTGGACCAGGGTAGACAGGGAACATTAGGCCCTTACTATCGTGCCTATCGTATGCAATCGAAACGCCGCATGCGCAGCGGCAGACTGCACTACCTGGATCACCCGCTGATCGGTGTTTTGGTGCTTGCCTCGAGGTATCAGCCCCCCAAACCTGCCGAACCTGAACCCATAGATCCAGAAGTGCCTGAGGTCCCCGAGACAGATGCACCGACAAACGGTGATAATGACTCCCAGGCGCCTCAAGCCGATCCGGTGGGTGCAAGCGCCGCCCCCGACAGCTGAGTAACCAGGCTGCTGCAACAGCAACCTATGGATGTCGGCTCAGCACCGCTGATAGATTTTCCGCCAGCCGGTCTAGGGCGCTACTCGCCGCCGCCACCAAGGCCTCGGGGCCACTGCCTCGAATAGGCTCGAGGATCGTCAGCTGACGCACGCCGAGCAATTTATCACCACGCTCCGCCAGCAAGGTCCACCTGGCCTGAATCACGACCTGTTCAGCCTCTGCATCAAAACGGCTGAAATCAAAGACCAGTTCGTAGCGCGGGCGCACGGCGCTATGCCAGGGGTAGGCGATTACGGCATCCGTGCCGAGCCGCGCCTGCAAGGCGCTGACCAGTCCGCTGGTGATGTTTTCCTGGAGGGTTCCCGCCCAATGCTCGAAGTCATTGAGTAGCAGTCGATAGGGGCCGACACGATTCACCAGCTGCGGCCGGTCCAGATAACTGGCCAGAGTGACCGGCCCCACACCAAGTTTTGGCTGCAGGCCAGCCTTCTCACCCACTTGACCGGCAGCAACAGCCGGCTCGGGCTGCGGGCTGAGACGGTAGAAGCGAGTCTGCTGTGCATTGGGACTGACACAGCCCGCCAACAGGACCAGGCCGACCGACAGGACCAGGGGCGCTCAGCCGTTTAAAATATTTCAGCATCATTGTTTTCCTCGCAACAAGGCTTGTGGATGACGTTCAAGATACTCAGACATGATGCGTATCGAGCGGGCGGCCGCAGAGAGTTCCCGCAGCGCCTTTACCAGTTCGGTCTGCAACGGCGAATCATTACGTATCAACCGATTGGCTGAGGCAGCAGTGACCTGCAGATCATGGAATGCAGACTCGCCACTCGCCAACGTAACATCCCAACGCTCGAATGCATTCGTCAATTGACCGTCAGTATTATCAACCAGTTTTCTCGCGTCGACCGCGAGTCCGGTCCATGCTTCAGTCAATGGGCCAAGACTCTGCTGCAGCCCTTTGATGAGCTCGTGGGATTCGTTCACCACTTCAAGACTACCCGAACTCATTGCGGGAATGGTCTTTTCCAGTTCTGCCGTAATGCGGTCCAGCCGATGTATCACCAAGCTAATCTCTGTCAGCAGCAGCGGAACGTCCGTCTCACTCAATACCCTGTCGACGCCATCCATAATCTCCGATATCCGTCTGACCATGCGCTCCAGGGGCAGCTCTTCCAACGCACTGGAGATTTTTTCCAGATTGGAGGGGATGGTGGGAATCTCGGGATATTCATTGGATCGACTCATCAACCGCACCGGTGTATCCGGCTGATAGGTCAATTCCACCTCCATCTTGCCGGTCACCAGGCTCTGAGAATAGATTTTTGCCCGCAGCCCCTGCGCGATCATGCTCTCCAGCAGCCGTCTTCCTTGTTCTCCTTCATAGATACGTTTGAAGCCTAACCGGGTCTGATCGACACTGATGATGACCGGAATCGAGAAGGTTTGATCCTTTACATTGTAGGTGATTGACATGTCTTCCACCTGCCCTACCTTGACGCCTCTGAGTGTCACCGGCGATCCAACCTGCAGACCCCTGACATCACCTTCAAAGAAGAGGATCATTCTCGATGAGCGATCCGCCAGCATATCGCCTCCCAGGTAAAAGATGGCGGTGACACCCAATAACAGTGAAGAGAGAACGAACAGACCGATAAGTGTGGGATTGGCTCTAAGTTGCATTGCTAATGGGTTCCTCTACAATCGGTCACAATCATTCTTCTTCACCGCGGGTCAGAAAACGCCGCACCCTTGGATCCTCGGCCTGCTTCAGCAGGCTCTTCGGATCACCCTGGGCAATCATCGTCTTCGACTCCGCATCGAGGAACACGGAGTTGTTGCCAATCGCAAAGATACTGGCCAGTTCGTGGGTCACCACCACCACCGTGGTTCCCAGGCTTTGGTCTCAACTCGAGGATCAGATCATCGAGCATTCTGGCGCTGATGGGATCCAGGCCTGCGGACGGCTCATCGAAGAACAGGATCTCGGGGTCCAGCGCCATCGCCCGGGCCAGCCCCGCCCGTTTCCGCATACCACCACTGATCTCAGCTGGATAGTAGTCCTCGAACCCTGCCAGCCCAACCAGAGATAGTTTATAGGATACCAGTTCAGCAATTTCCGCACGCGACAGATCGCTATACATCTGTAAGGGTAAGGCCACATTTTCCGCCAGGGTCATTGCCGTCCAGAGTGCACCAGCCTGATAGAGTACGCCGATTTTGCGCATCAGGACACTGCGTGCCTGCCCGTCCATCTCCCAGAACGAGTCATCCCCATAGCGGATGCGCCCGGCTGCCGGCTTGATCAGTCCAATCAGGTGACGCAACAGGGTACTCTTGCCGCAACCACTGCCTCCCATGATGATAAAGATGTCGCCCCGACTGATAGTGAAACTCAGATCCCGCTGAATCAGAACGTCCCCATAGCGCATAGTCAGATCATCCACCTGGATATGCGCAGGAGCCAGTCGTTCGGCCTGGTTCTGGTTCATCTCAAACTCCCAGCTGATTGAAGATCAGGGTTGTCAGGGCATCCCATATCACAATCAACAGAATTGCGGTCACCATGGCCGATGTGGTGGCATGGCCCACCGCCGACGAGTTACGCCCGCTCTGCAGGCCACGCAGACAGCCGGACAGAGCGATCACACCGGCAAATATAAAGCTTTTGATCAGGCCCACGGCCACATCGATCAGTGTGATCGAATCCTGGGTCTGCACCAGATACTCCAGCAGGGCGATATCGAGTAATGCCACGCCGACGATGAGTCCCCCCAGAATACCCAAGACATCGGACCAGAGACAGAGCAACGGCAGCATGATAATCAGCGCCAACGAACGCGGCAACACCAGGAACTCCATGGGAGAGATACCTAAGGTCTTCAAGGCATCGATCTCCTCATTCACCTGCATGGTACCCAGCTGGGCGGCATAGGCGGAACCGGTACGCCCCGCCATAATGATGGCGGTCATCATGGCGCCCATTTCCCTGACCGTGCCCAAGGCCACAAGATTAGCGACATAGACTTCAGCGCCGAACATCTGTAGCTGTACTGCACCCACAAAAGCCAATACAGCTCCCACCAGAATGCTGATCAGGCTGACGATGGGCAGTGCATCGGCCCCTGCTGACTGTAGAAAAAGCGCAAAGTCTTTTTTTCTGAAGCGCGCCCGGCCCGATACAAGCCGACCCATTGCAATCGTCCATTCACCTACGAAGCGGGTAAAAAGTATACTCTCCCGGACAACCTCCAAGGTTTGATCACCCAGTTGCTGCAGCACCGATGAGCGCTGCTGGGATCGGTGGGCACCACTCCTTTCGGGTACCGCCAGGGAGAGTTGCAACAGTGTATTCACTCCATCAGGCAAGCCTTCCGTATCAAACCTGATTTCGTTGGAGGCCGCATAGTCATTCAGTTTACGTAGAAAGGTCAGCAGACGGCTGTCCCAATTGAGTGGCGGGTTGCTGGTAACACTGATTGACTGAAGACTCCGCTGCTGGGCGCCCAGTCTATCCAGGAATTCGCTCCAACTGACAGATCCACCATTTAGCGTCCAGTCACCCGTGAGGCAGATCAATGCTGCGCTTTCCCCATCTCGCTCTATTTCAAACAATTTATCACTATTCATCAGTGGAAATCCTTGCTCTTAGCACGCTTTATCTTGCCCATGATAATACCGGGTGATCGGAAAAAAACGATTCAGGAACCTGCAAGGTTGCCGATAAACAGAGTCACCTGTCCAGCAATAAGATAACATTTTCAAGGTATTGTCAGATGAATCAGGCTGTATCTTCTCAACAATTCACCAAGCGTTTGGCCTTGATTGCTGACGATGAGCTCTCGAACCGGGTCATTCTTAGGGCGCTGATAAGAAAACTGGGTTATGAGGTCATCCAGGCGGAAAATGGTGTTGAGGCAGTTGAGCTGTTTACCCACTACCATCCGGACCTGGTACTGATGGATGTCATGATGCCGATTAGTGACGGCTATCAGGCAACAGCCAAGATCAAGGAACTTTCCGGTGACCGCTTCGTGCCGGTGATTTTTCTCACTGCCATGACCGATGAAGCCTCGCTGGCGCGTTGTATTGAAGTAGGTGGGGATGACTTCCTGACCAAGCCATACAGTCATACCCTGCTGGCAGCGAAAGTAACTTCCATGGAGCGCATTCAGGGGCTGCACAAGGATATCCGCACCCTCTACGGCCGCATGCAGCGTGATGAGGAAATCGCCGAACAGGTCTTCAGCGGTGCGGTGGTGGCCGGCAATGTAGGTCTGGAACAGATTCACAGCCTGCTTAGGCCTGCCAGCGTATTCAGTGGCGACGTCATGCTGACAGCATTTTCTCCGACCCAGGACCTGCACGTGATGCTGGGGGATTTTACCGGGCATGGCCTGGCCTCGGCGTTAGGCGCCTTACCGGCCTCCGAAGTATTTCGCACCATGACGGCTAAAGGGTTTTCCCCCCAACAGATATTGCGGGCTATCAACAACAAGCTCCATAATCTTCTGCCCACGGGGATGTTCCTCGCCGTTCAGTTCATCAGGGTTTCCAATAAACTGGACCGGATTCTCGCCTTCAACTGTGGTATGCCGGATTGCTTTGTGCTTGACGGTGAAACCCGCGCAATAAAATACCCAATCTCCTCCAATTCCTTACCCCTGGGAATTACTACAGATTTCGACCTTAACGATTGCGTACAGCATATTCAGGTCAAACGAGGTGACCGGGTATTGCTGGCCAGCGATGGGGCTACTGAAGCCCGCAATCGTGACGGGCAATATTTTGGCAGCGACAGATTCAAAAAATCCATCCAGGAGAGTATCGGCTCTGAATATGTGCTGGATAGCATCGGAGTCGCCCTAGAAGAGTTCTGTGAGGAAGCTGAACAGGATGATGATATCAGTCTGGTGGAAGTTCCATTAATCCCTCAACTGTTCCCTACCTGGGAGTCAATGAACGTCTCCCAGAAGCCTCGGCATGAAAGCACGGAAACTGAATTCGATTTGGAATCCGACAGCATTGAAATTCAGGTGACATTGCACGGCAATCAGCTACGCCAGGCCGACCCCGTGCCGATGCTCATCAATACCCTCCAGGAAAGCGCCAATCTCAAGCAACATCACCGTTCGATATTTACCGTTCTAACCGAATTATTTGCCAACGCCCTGGATCATGGCGTGCTGAACTTGGACTCGAAACTCAAAGAGGGGATGGATGGATTTGTCCATTATTTTGAGATTCGGGAAGAGCTCCTGAAGAAATCCATAGATGGCTACATCCGCATAGGCCTGCGCGTACATCCCGTGGAGCATGGAGGTTTTATCGTTATCCAGGTTGAAGACAGCGGCAGTGGCTTCAATTTTAAAGAGAGGCCCCGTCAGCCGGTGAATGCACAGTCATTCAGTGGCCGCGGTATCATGCTGGT
The DNA here is from genome assembly GCA_963797085.1 of uncultured Gammaproteobacteria bacterium. Classification (GTDB taxonomy): domain Bacteria; phylum Pseudomonadota; class Gammaproteobacteria; order Chromatiales; family Chromatiaceae; genus JASJBU01. The sequence continues at coordinate 53,323 of CAWCOA010000003.1, read as the reverse complement.
GGAAAAACTCTGTGAATCATTCCGCTACTACGATCCAGGCAACAAGGCTGAAGCCGTCTATCAATGGGTCAATGATTGATGTCGTCATTTGATAATAAGGATAAGAAAGTTTGACGCGCACAACTCCGCATAATAGTAAACTGCCTGATAACCCATCAAGCAGAGGTGACATCAAAACAGACCTGCTGCAACAGACGAACAAACTGCTTTATCAAAACATTCCGAATACATTTACCGTTACGATTGTTTCCAGCATCTTAACGGTTTTACTGTTCGCCAAGGAAACCAGCACTTCCTCACTCATCATCTTTTTATTGCTAGTAAATGGAGGAATAACCTTCCGCTTGTTTAATTATCGGCGATTCAATACTCGTTCCGATACGAAATCAGTCAAGGATTGGTATCAATTATTTATTGCAGGAAGCTGGCTTTCCGGAATTGCCTGGGGAACTGCCGCGATCCTGCTCTTCGATACCAGTAATTATCCCAATCAAATATTGCTCGGCTTCGTTTTAACGGGCATATCAATTGGTGGGCTTTCCTCACAGATCGCATCCTTTAAATCCGCAGCTGGATTTATGATTTGTGCATTATCACCGGTTAGCATCCAGTATTTTATTTGGCAAGAAAGTCTGCTACCCGGCATCATGTTGATCCTGATGACAGCATTTCTAGTCCATCATGCCCGCCTGATGAACCTGACCATAAAACGAAATATCTCACTGCATCTCGAAAACCTCTCGTCTAGTGAAAATCTGAGCAACTCCGAATACATGCTCGCTAATAAAATCGAGAATACCCCGCTGGCTGCAATCGAGTGGGAACTTGATGGAGCAATTATTGAATGGAATCCAGCAGCGGAGAGACTGTTTAAGATTCGTCATACTGTCGCTGTCGGACAGGCCATCAACAAACTGATATCGGTACCCGTACCGATATCAGAATGCACAGAGGGTGATATTCAATGGGGTGAACTGTTTGAAAATGATAACAACACAACATATACCCATAACAGCCTGGACAGAAATGGTAAAAATCTGATAACCGAATGGCATATCTCACCCATCAGAGATCGCAATAACAAGATAAGTAAAGTTTCATCTTTTATCATGAACCAGACAGAGCGGATCATGTTCGAGGAAGAGCAGCAGCGCCTGGTGGATATCATTCAAAACACTATCGATTTTATCGCCATCTTCAACCTTCAGGGAGAGATTCTGTTTATCAATAATGCCGGTCGGAAAATAATGGGGTTTGAAGCCGATCAGGATCTCGAAACTAAAAGTCTGGCTGGGATGTTCCCCGCTGCAGAAATAGAACAGTTGCTCAATGAAGGTATCCCTTCCGCCTATTTGAACAGAATCTGGAGCGGTGAAACCCAATTAATCACGGTGGAAGGTGAGATATTGACGGTTGATCAGCTGATTCTACTGCACCAGGCCACAAAAGAAGGTGAACAGTATTTCTCCATGGTGATGCGGGATATCTCGAAGCGAGTAACGATGGAGAAAGAGCTGGTTTCCGCAAAAGAAGAAGCAGAGTCCGCGGCCAAGGCAAAAGCAGAATTTCTTGCCATGATGAGCCATGAGATACGCACACCGATGAATGGGGTTCTCGGCATGGCTGAACTGCTGTCTGATACGCCGCTGGATGCCGAGCAGAGCGAGTTTGTCGAGGTGATCAGCCAGTCCGGAAAATCACTTCTCAGCATCATCGATGGAATTCTCGACTTTTCCAAGGGAGAGGCAGGCAAGATTGAACTCGAACCGCTATCTTTCGATCTGGAAAAGTTACTGCATGACGTGGTCAGACTGCTATCGAAGTAATGCAACCCGCAAAGGCCTGGAATTGATCATCGACTACCCTCCAGGAAAGCCTCATCAGCTTGTCGGGGATGCTGGCAGATTTCGCCAGATCATGGCAAACATGATCAGCAATGCCATCAAATTTACGGAGCAAGGACATATCCTGGTCAAGGCTGAAGTGACCGATACTGTCGGCAACCAAGCCATGATCTGTCTTCAGGTACAGGATACGGGTATTGGCATTTCCGCGGCACAGCAGCAGAAACTATTTCAATCGTTCAGTCAGGCTGACAGTTCAACAACCCGCAGATTCGGAGGTACCGGCCTTGGGCTGGCAATCTGCAAACAGTTGATTGAACTGATGGGCGGCTCGATCGGCGTGGAGAGTAAAGCGAATGAAGGCTCAACATTCTGGGTAAAAACGGTTTTACCGCTGAGCAGCCAACCGAAGTTGATCCCTGAAACCAATCTCGGCAATCGTGCGGTGCTGGTCGTCGACAGCAATCCGGCTAATCTGTCTATCTTTGAAAAACAGCTCAGTCTGCATGCTATCCGAGTGGATTTGACCAACTCCATGCGGGCTGTCATTGAAAAACTCGAAGATACTCATGCGAACAATAGTTTCTACAGTGTCATCCTGCTGGATCAGAAGCTAATAGCGCAAGGCGAAAAAGCTTTTGTGCAAAAAATCAGGTCTATCGAGGCTTACCGAGACACACCGCTGGTGCTGCTGACATCCTCAGGTCAAAAAGGCGATGCAAAACATTACCAGGCATTGGGATTCTCAGCATACCTGGTAAAACCGGTAGCGGCAGAGCTCTTATTCAAAATCCTAGAAACTGTGATTTCCCCAATGAACTCACACAACACCAGAGGCACGATCCTGACCCGCCATGAGATCGAAGAGTGCCTGATTGCCGAGCAGGATGAGCAACAACACGCATACCGGGGGAAGATTCTTCTTGCCGAGGATATTCCGGCGAATCAACAGGTGGCCAGCGTCATACTAAAGCGACTCGGCCTGGAGGTTGATATTGCCGCCAATGGACGGATCGCTTTGGAAAAGCAGTCATCCATGGAGTACGACTTGATCCTGATGGACTGCCTGATGCCGGAAATGAATGGCTATGCCGCCACCCAGGCAATCCGTGACCTGGAACAGGCAAGTGCAAAACATATTCCGATCATCGCGCTGACAGCAAACGATTCAATGTCTGATCGAAAAAAGTGCCTGGCCAGCGGTATGGATGATTATCTGACTAAGCCGTTCGACAGGAGCAGACTCATCTCGGTATTGGATAAGTGGCTGAGCGAGAACAATGAACCTCGGTCTAGCACACCCATACCGGCTGAAACGACCAGCCAGCCAGGTAGCGACTTCGTTTCTTCCATGGTGATTATCGATCAGTCACAGATCAAAAAAATGCAGGATATGCTGGGAGAAGAGTTTGTCGAGTTGATCCCCGCATTCAACATGAGTATTGAGGGACTGTTGCAAGAGTTGCAGGCTGCGTTGAAAAAAAATGATTCCGAGTGGCTTATCAGAATCTTCCACAGTATAAAATCAGCGGCAAACAATGTGGGTGCGATACGATTGGCAAACCTAGGATCTGGACTTGAGAAACAGGCAAGATCAGCAGACACTGCTAACCTGAAAATACAAACACCCCAACTGAGTGTGGAGTTCATGAAAAGCAAAGCGGAGTTGGAGAACATCGTCCGGAACTGAAATTCAAGCCCGCTACGCATTCACTTCTAGCCTGTCCTTCTGAATTGCATGCAATTTGACATCATGAACACCCTGGGGCAACACTTTGAGTGACTCTCCGGTACAAGTCGCTAGTGCTATGCATTGCTCCTTTGCTTGTCCACGTGGGAAATGATATGCAGTGAAGCATAAGAAACAGACCAGGAATAACAGCATCCATGGGTAAAATCGTCATCATCGACTCTTCTGAAGGAACACGTAATCCCTTTCTGCGTGGACTCTTGACCAGTTCACTGATCGATACGGGGCTACCCTTTGACGATGCCTATGAACTGGCATCCAGCATACGCCAGATCTTGTCGACAAAATCAGAGCTCACTACCCTTGAGCTGCGCCAGCTCGTGATCGAGGAGCTGAGCAAGCTAGACAAACAGGAATATCTGGAGAATTACAAAAGCTCGGAATCTCCGTTACAACGCATCAGGGTGATTAATCCCCAAGGGGATATCAGTGCATTCTCTCACGCAAGGCATCGCCAATCCCTGGAATCCACCGGCATTTCCATGGAGCAGGCAAAGTCTGTCTCACAGTCTTTCGTCAAGGAACTGGAAGAGACGGGTAAATCTGAAATCGATTCGAATGAGATCGGCCACAGAACCTACCATACTCTTCGCCGGCAACTGGGCAAGGAGGCCGCACAGCGTTATTTGATCTGGATCGACTACATCCGCAGCGGCCGCCCGCTTATTCTTCTGATCGGCGGGACTACAGGTTGCGGGAAAAGCACCGTCGCCACCGAGGTCGCGCACCGGCTTGGCATCATCCGCACCCAGTCAACCGATATGTTGCGTGAGGTGATGCGTATGCTGATCCCAAAGAGGCTGCTGCCGACACTGCACACATCATCGTTCAATGCCTGGCAGGGCCTGCCCGGACATGCCGATGATGAAGCCACTGAAGCACTGATCATCATGGGCTATAACCATCAGGCTGAACTGGTTTCCGTACCCTGCGAGGCGGTGATTCAGCGCGCACTGCGAGAGCGGGTATCCCTGATCCTGGAAGGAATACATGTCTCCCCTGCACTTCTGCAACGCCTTGACGGCAGCCAGGATGCGGTCATTGTGCCCGTGATGCTCGGCGTGCTCAAGAAAGATCAGCTCAGACAGCGTTTACAGGGACGTGGTATCATCGCCCCGGAACGGGAAGGCAGCCAGTATCTGACACATTTTGAACATATATGGGAGCTGCAATCATACCTCTTATCGGAAGCCGATAAAGGTGATATGGATATTATCACCAATGATGACAAGGGTCTGACCACTGAATGGGTCATGCATTCGATCAGCAAGGTTTTGGCAAGAGGATTCAATGCCAAAATTGAAGATATATTCGGTCAATTTTAGTCCATGCTAAAGTTCTACAAAGGCATTATGGTCATACTTGACGGCCTGGGAGACCGGGGTATTCCCGCGTTTGGGGGAAAGACGCCGCTGGAGGCCGCCAACACCCCGAACATGGACAGTCTCGTCTCGAAAGGTCAGTCAGGGCTTGTCGACCCCATGATGCCTGGGCTGCCGCTCAGCACACACACCGCTACGGGCCTGCTATTCGGACTTCCCCTGAAGGTTGCCGCCAAGCTGGCTCGTGGTCCCGTCGAAGCGGCCGGCATTGGCGTGGCAAACGATCCGAACGGGCTTTACATCCGCGGCAATTTCGCCACTCTTGAACCGTCGAAGAACCATTTCAATATCCTTGACCGGCGCGCCGGGAGGATTGATGAGGCTACGGACATCCTTAGCCAGCATCTCGGCGTCATCGAGCTTGGTGATGAGATTACCGCAACGCTCCACCCCGCTACCCATCATCGAGTAGTACTGAAGCTATCGGGTCCTGGACTTTCCGCCAATGTCAGCGATACCGACCCCGGCAATCAGTATCGAACCACAGGGGTACTCGAAAGCCACGCCTTCGATGCTGACGAGGCTGCCGCAGTGCGCACGGCTCAGGCACTCAACCGGTTGACCAAGATTGTCTATGAACGCCTTGCCCAGCATCCGGTAAACCTTGCGCGCCGTGATTCGGGCAGACCAGCTGCTAATGGCATCATCTGCCGCAGTCCGGGAATGCTGCCGAGGATTCACACCAAAATCGAGCATCTCAAACTGCGGACCGCAGTCGTGGCTGGAGAAAAAACCGTACTCGGACTGGCCGCCATGCTCGGTTACAAGCAATTCAAGGATCCGGCATTCACCTCTCTACCCAACACCGACCTGCATAAAAAAGTCGCCCAGGCTATGCTCGCCCTCAATGAACACGACCTCGTCTACCTGCATATCAAAGGGCCGGATATCTGTTCGCATGATCTCGATCCAATTGCGAAACGCGACCTGCTGGAATCATTCGATGATGCAATAGCCCCATTGCTGCAGGATGAACTGGTCATCGGCATAACGGGTGATCACTCCACCGACAGCAACACCGGACGGCACTCCGGTGACCCGGTGCCCAGTCTGTTATATGCACCGCACAGCCGGTTGGATCACAATCATGTTTTTGGAGAAGCCAGTTGCGCGCAGGGGGGATTGAGTAGGATCAACAGCTTTGGTTTTCTCACCAGTCTGCTGGATCAGATGAACCGGTTAGAAAATTTCCACAGCGAAGACGCCAATCTTTTCTTCTGAAACCAGGTAACCATTGCGCCCTGCTTGCCAACAGAGAGGGTTAAGTTGAGTGGGTCGGGCTACTTCGGAGAACGTTGATTCCTTTCATCACTCTCCTTCTGTTCATTGCGCTCAGCCGTCGCCTTTTCCTGCTTCTGAAAACGCTTTACCGCCTGATTGAGGGCCTGGGTTCTGGTGTGTTTTTTGCGCCAGTCGTTCTGTTTGCTTGAATGATCGAACTTGCTGCTTGCAACGACACCTTCCTGTTGTTTGATCGCCTTATCCAGTTTACTCAGAAAGGCACGATATTCCTGCAGTTGAGTCGCACTCATACCCTTGCTGGCGGCGCTTTCAAATCTCTGTAGATACTCCTGGTGATAGTCTTTGAGCTGGTTCAGCTTGGTCTCTTCTGCATGCAGTGTTTTACGGGATAGACCCATGTGTCGGGCTGCCTTGTTTTCCCTTGTCTCAGCAACTCGCTGTACAGGTTTCAGTCGTTTTGAGGGTGACATAGGGTTTTTCCTTTATACAATTATCCCGGTATGATCTATAACAGTTTAGGTCACCGCAGGCGGTGTGCTTAATTCAGTATCCAAGCTGGGCTCTTCTGGGAACAACTGCTCCAGTTGTTCCAGGCTCTGTTCGATAGTCACGGGTGTCTGCATGCCCTGCCTGAGAAACTGATTCAGCGCCGGCATGGCAGAAATTGCGATATCGATCTGCTCATCACTCCCGCGTTCATAGGCTCCCACACTGATCAGGTCCCGGTTCTGCTGGTACAGGGAATAGATATGCTTGAAGGAGCGGGCCGCATCCTGATGACCGGCTGTGGTAATGTCATTCATTGCCCGGCTGATCGAGGTTTCAATATCGATCGCCGGGTAGTGACCGGCATCCGCCAGCCTCCTGGAAAGTACGATATGCCCATCCAGGATCGCCCTGGCGGCATCCGCGATAGGATCGTTCTGATCATCGCCTTCCGCCAGTACCGTATAGAATGCGGTAATCGACCCCCCGCCCTTGTCACCATTACCGGCCCGTTCGACCAATTGCGGAAGCTTGGCAAATACCGAGGGAGGATAACCCTTGGTGGCCGGCGGTTCATGAATGGCCAGGGCAATTTCTCGCTGAGCCTGGGCATAACGGGTCAATGAGTCCATCAATAACAGGACCTGTTTGCCCTGATCACGAAAATGCTCCGCGATGCTGGTCGCCAGCATCGCGCCATGCAAGCGGCGCAGGGGAGGATTATCGGCCGGTACAGCGACCACCACAGCACGCTTCATACCCTCCTCACCCAAAATATTTTCCACGAACTCCTTGACCTCGCGGCCACGTTCCCCGATCAGTCCTACGACCGTGACATCCGCGTTGGTGTATTTGGTCATCATACCCAGCAACACACTCTTGCCGACGCCGGACCCGGCAAACAGGCCGAGCCGCTGGCCTCTGCCGACACTCAGCAGTGCATTAATCGCACGAACCCCCACATCGAGGGGTTCACGGATCGGGGTCCGGGCCAAAGGATTGAAGGTTTGCCCGGTGAGTGGACGGCACTCATCCGTGTGGATGGGTCCCAGACTGTCCAAGGGCAGTCCCGCACCATCGATGACCCGCCCCAACAGATGATCGCCCACCACCGCTTCACAGACGCGTCCGGTAGGTATCACCCGGGCGCCCTGCTCCAAACCATGGATATCTCCGGTCGGCATCAGATAGAGGCTCTCCTCCCCAAACCCCACGACTTCGGCTTCGATCTGTACGCCATTGCTGCTGACCACGTCACAGCGTCCACCAATCGCGGCCCGACAACCAATCGCCTCCAGCGTCAGACCTACCATGCGGGTCAAACGGCCCTCGACGATCAGGCCTCGGCTGTCACCGAGACGTTTTCCGTATTCACGCAGCCGTTCGATCCAGATTGCCTGACGGTCTGCATTTAAGCTTGCCGGATTCATCCGCCTAGTTAAACCTGCTGGGAATCGTCATCGACGGCACGGGCGCCTGCCAGCAATGGGGCAATCAGGCTCGCAAGGCGGGAATCCAGTGTGGCGTCGACCTGGGAGGTATCGGTTACTACTTTGCATCCGCCACGGCTGATCACCGGATCTTCTACAAGTTTCCAGCCTATCTCCGCGTCCCCCAGGGCATAAACCTCCCGAATCAGCACTGCGTCTTCCGGATGCACTAACAACCGCACATTTTGCGCAGAGACTGGTAATATCGATAGCGACTCACGGACCACGCCGATGATCATATTGGGATCGCTCTTCACTTCTCGCCGGACGAGTTGTTTGACGATGGCAATGACCAGCTCGAGCAACTCCTTTTCTACTTGATTATCCAGTTCATGTAAGGGTGTCGAAAAGGTCGACAGCAACTGCTCCATGTCGGTGACATATTGCTGCATTTCCTGACGGGACTGTGTCAGTCCCTCCTTGTGGCCAAACTCAAAGCCTTGTTGCTTGCCCTGCTCATAGCCCTCTGCATAGGCTTCCTGCTGGATGGCCTCGAGTTCCGCTGCTGTCGGCAAGGCCTGGGGTAGCGGTATATCCTCGACGGCATGCGTTGGCCTGTCTTTAAGCCCAACCTCGGGAGGCTGCCACTGTCTGACGCCAGTCGTGTTCCCGGGCAGTATTTTAGACGAACTCATCACCGCCCCCACCGAGCATGATCTCCCCGGCATCCGCCAGTCGCCGCGCAACCTGGAGAATCTCTTTCTGAGATCCCTCTACATCACTCAGTTTAGCCGGGGCGGCGGCCTCCAGGTCATCCTTGAGCATCTCGGCGGCCCGTTTCGACATATTCTTGAAAATCTTCTCCTTCAACGCCTCATCCGCACCACGCAGGGCCAGCAGGAGCTGCTCGGAAGCCACCTCCCGCAACAGGGTCTGAATCCCCCGATCATCCACATCGATCAGGTTATCGAAGACGAACATATTGTCCTGCAAGGTTTGGCCAAGATCCGCATCAGCCTCCAGGATCTCCTCCATGACCTTGCTTTCCATGGTGCCATCCAGCAGGTTAAGAATTTCCGCAGCTGATTTCACCCCGCCAAGGCTCGAGGATTTCACATTGCTGGCCCCGGAGAACTGTTTTTCCAGGATCTCGTCTAACTCTTTCAAGGCATTCGGCTGGATCCCGTCCAGGGTGGCGATGCGCATCACCACATCGGTGCGTACCCGATCCGGAAATTGACTCAACACCTGAGCGGCCTGATCGGCCTCCAGAAAAGACAGTACGATAGCGATAATCTGTGGATGTTCCAGGCGGATCAGTTCGGCGATCGCCCGCGGGTCCATCCATTTGAGCTGTTCCAGCCCCTTGCTGTTGCGCCCCAGCAGAATCCGATCGATAACACCGCCCGCCTTGTCTGCACCCAAAGCGCTGGTCAGCATGTTGCGGATATACTCGTCGGATCCCAGACCCAGGGCCGTCTGCTTTTCCAGTGTCGAAACAAAGTGGCGCATCACCGCTTCCATTTGATCGGTGGTGACATCGGTTAAGCCGGCCATCGCCATACCGACATCCTGCACCTCTTTCGGCCCCATGTGCTTCAACAGTTCAGCCGCATCCTTCTCACCCAAGGCCAACATGAGGATGGAGGCACGCTCCACGCCACCTATCTTGGCAACGACCGCACCGTCCTGCTCGGTGACCTGAACAGGGGCAGTGATTTCGCTATCTGCCATCTTCAGCAATCCACTTCTTAACCACCTGTGCGACACGCTTTGGATCTTCCGCAATCATGTTGCGTGCCGCATCCAGGGTCTTTTCATAGCTGCCGGGGCCGGGCAGATGCATGGTTTCATCACCTTTAAGTCCCATACCACCCGCTCCCGCGCCAGCCAGCTCGCCCTCGAGTCCTTCAGTTCCAGCAGCAAGTCCACCACCGGCAACGCCGTCTGCCGCGTCCCCGTCTGCCGCTGTTTGACCGGTCAACCTGCTCATTGTCGGCCTCAGGACACCAAAGATCAGCAGTAACACCAAGAGCACACCACCGGCCTGTCTGACCGCATCCCAGAACCAGGGCTCTTCCCAAATAGACAGTTCAGGCAAGGGTTCGGGAGGTGCGGGAATAAAAAACGATTCATTGATCACCCGCACGCTGTCACCACGGTTTAGATTAAAGCCAACTGCTTCTTTGACCAGATTCGATATCCTGTCGATCTCTTCAGGCGTACGCTGAATCTCTTGTGGCTTACCTTCTGCATCCAGTACCAGACGGTCATTCACGACAACGGCTACCGAGAGTCGACGCAAGCTGTTGCTGGGCAGCCGGGTATGACTAATGGTTTTGTCCAACTCATAGTTGCGCGTTGCGCGTTTACTTGTATTGAGCGGCGTTCCCTGACCCTGTTGTCCGTTTCCACCGGCCTGCTCAGGTGCATTCCCTGCTGCAGGCGGCTGATTGGTAAGTGCTCCCGGGACCCCCTGGATATCGCTCAGACGACTCTGTTGTTCGTTGACCTGTTCTGAGCGTAATGCTGTGATATCCGGGTTGAAATTTTCCCGGGTCTGCTCGGTAACGGTAAAGTCCACTTCCGCCGTCACCTCAGCACGCAGATTCTCTCGTCCCAGCAACGGCGCCAGGATATCTTCGACGCGCTGTTTGAAATGGGTTTCCAGCTCTCTGGTATATTCAAACTGGCTGGTGCTCAGCGTCATCTGTCGCGAGTCGTCCTTCCTGCTCAACAGACGGCCTTTTTGATCCACGACAGTGACATTGCCCACTTCCAATTCCGGCACACTGGAAGCAACCAGATGCGTGATAGCCTCAACCTGCCCCTTTTCCAGGCTGCGTCCGGAATAGAGCTTGACCACCACTGAAGCGCTGGGTACTTTTCTTTTGCGGATAAATACAGACTGCTTGGGCGTGGCCAGGTGAACCCTGGCTGACTCCACATTCGCCATGGTCATGATAGAACGGGCCAGTTCGCCTTCTATCGCCCGCTGATATCGCGCGGTTTCCACTAGACGACTGGTGCCGAAGCCAGTTTCCTGTTGTAGGAGTTCAAAGCCCATGGAGTCACTGTGCGGTAATCCCTGGCCGGCAAGTTTCATCCGCGCATCCTGCAGATCGGTGCTTGGCACCATGATTGCTCCGTTCGACTGATCGACCCGATATTCTATACCAGCCTCTTGCAGGGACTGGGCAATTTCCATGGCATCCTGTTGCGCCAGATTACCGAATAACAGGCTATAGCTGGGAGTTTGCGTCCAGAGCACAACGGCCACACCGATCGCCACACTGGCGGCTATACCCACCATCACCGCAATTTGTTTAAAGACCGGGTTGTCTTGAAGACGCTGGTTTACTTCCAGCGCGGTACTGGTCTCATCTGTCGTTGCAAGCGCCATGATCTAACCTTTACTCATGCAGTTAAGCGGTATCTGTTGAAGAAGTAGCAATCGGTATCGAACTCTAGATTGGCATGTTCATGACAGTCTTATAGGCATCGACCAATTTATTGCGCACTTGAACCATCGCATCAAAGGAGAGGCTGGACTTCTGTACTGCAATCATGACCTGCGCCAGGTCCACATTGTCTGCCCCGGTTTCCAATGCGCTAGTCAGACGCTTTGCCTCCATCTGTGTTTCATTTACCGAGTCCACCGAGTGCTTCAGCAGATCGGCAAAACTAGCCTGACTGGTCTCCTGTATTGGATCTGCCTGGCTTTGCGCCTGCGCCGCCATCACGCGCATCTGAGCAAGTACCTGGTTGATGTCCATATTGTTGTTCATCAGTGACTCCTAATTAGTTAGAGTCCAGAAACACCCCTCCTTGGGATGTTTCTGGAACGGAATTGAAAAATGCGATTTTTCGATTCCTTCATTTTCAAAGGCTTATTGCCTTTGAAAATGCTGGCACGTCCCTGTGCCAGATTAGTTTCCGTCCTTTCTGGACGGAAACTAATTAATAGCGTTTATTATGCTGATCAAATAAAATGCAGATTTCATACCAGTCCCGATTATCCGGGTATCGACACCCCGGCTTCCCGCATGCGCGCAATCTTGTAGCGTAGTGTTCTTTCACTGATGCCGAGTCTTTCAGCAACATTTCTCCGACCACCCTTTGTTTCACTCAAGGCATCGATGATTATCTGCTCTTCCACCGACCTGAGGTCCTCTGGCAGACCTCCGCCAGTGTTGATATTCTGGGGATTGTTGCTAACTGGTGAGGCCATAGGCACATCCGTCTCAAAACTGAGCAGATCCTCATCGATCTCATCATGATTCAACAAAATCAGCGCCCTTTGCATGAGGTTATCGAGTTCTCGCACATTTCCCGGCCAGCGATGGGCCAGCAGCCGTTGCTTTGCTGCCTGGCTGAATCGAGGCAGCGCCCGGCCCTTGGGTAAAGACTGCTGAAGCAGATATCTGGCCAAAGGCATGATGTCCCTGGGTCTCTCACGCAATGGGGGCAGCGCGATTGGAAATACATTCAGGCGGTAAAAAAGATCCTCTCTGAATCTACCGGCCGCGACTTCTTCCCGCAAATTCCTGTTGGTAGTAGCCAGGACCCTCACGTCCAGTTCGATCAGCTTGCGGCCACCCAGACGTTCCAATTCCTTTTCCTGCAGCACACGCAGCAGCTTGGCCTGCAGGGGTAGGCTCATTTCTGAGATCTCATCCAGCAGCAGCGTGCCGCCCTGAGCCTGTTCGAACTTACCAGGCGCCGCCTGATAGGCACCAGTGAAGGCGCCTTTTTCGTAACCAAACAGCACCGCTTCCAACATGTTCTCGGGAATGGCGGCACAGTTGATGGCGACAAATGGGCCATCCTGCCTGGTGGAATACTGATGGATATAACGAGCAAAAACCTCCTTACCCGTACCGCTTTCACCATTCAATATGACCGTAGCATCACTCTGTGCGACACGCCGTGCGAGCTCCAAAACCTCACGACTGCGCAAGTCTTCAACCACTGGACCGTCGACAGGGTCCTGATTGGCGGGAAGAATATTACCGGCCACTTTGTTGATCAGCACTTCCGCATCAAAGGGTTTTACCAGATAGTCCACCGCTCCCTCATGAATGGCCTTGACGGCCTTTTCTATACTGCCGTAGGCGGTCATCAACAGTACGGGTAAATTAGGGTAACCCTGCTTGATCTGCCGCAACAGATTGTGCCCATCCATCGGACGCATCTGTACATCACTCACCACCATACCCACCGATTCCTGGCTGAGGATCTGCAACGCCGCATTGCCCTCAGCGGTTGCCTTAACCGGGTATCCCGCCAACTCCAGCGTATCGCTGAGCGCCTCGCGCAGGGCAGGATCATCTTCAACAATTAGTACCGTCGACAGACTCATGACAGACTCCTGGGTTGATAATTTGGTTTCTGGTTATTTATCTTCAATGCATGCCGGGGTGAACTGGAAAAGGTGGTTGCCATTGAGGCATTGGGAAACTCCAGCTCGAAGACCGCACCACCATGCCCGTTTGTTGAAAGCCTGATCTCAGCCTGATGACTCAACATGATATTTTGCACCACGGAAAGTCCCAGACCGGTGCCATCGCTACGGGTGGTGAAAAATGGATCAAAAATCTGTCCCTGAAACTCAACAGGGATCCCAGTTCCATTGTCAGAAAAAAACAGTTTTATGCGCTCTCCGCCATTGAGAGAGATAAGCATCTTATCTGCGCCATGCTGCAACGCGTTGTCCATCAGATTCCCCAATACGCCCTGTAATGCATCCTCACGACCGTGGATGGATGTTTGCATGGCTTCATGTATTTCAACTGCCAGGCTGGCATCGGCCTGTTCCAGTTCAGGCGCCACAGTAGCGGAAAATCCATCAACCAGCTCAGCCAGAGAAAAGGTTTTCTCACCTGCGGAGGAGCCACGGGCAAACATCAGAATATCGCTTATCTGCCGTTCCATATGCTGCAAACGGCTATGTAGCTTTCCGGTGAATTTTTTCCTCTGAGTGGAATTCAGATTATCGTTTGACAGATGTGAGGCATAGAGGAGCGCTGTACTCAACGGCGTACGTATCTGATGCGCCAGTTGGGCGGACATCTCACCCATCGCCCCAAGGCGCTGCTGGCGAATAAGGCGTTCCTGGAGCTTACGCGTCTCAGTCACGTCCAACATGACCAGAATGTACCCCGATGCCTGCTCCAGAGAACTGCTGGAGATACTCAGGACTTTGCCATTACGCAGGAGAAGTTCATTATTCTCCGAATGTTCGGGGGCTGCATACTGAGCGAGCAACTGTGACCAGTCATCGCCAGCCTCAATATCGGCAAAGAATTCGCTTGCCGCTGGATTGAATTCTCTTATCTTGTTCGAAGAATCCAGCAGAATGACCGCTGCCGGCAGGGTTTCCAACAAACGCTTCAAACGATCCGCCAGGCGTTCTTTTTCCGCCAGCTGCAGCATTCGTTCATTCCTGGCAGATGCCAGCTCCTGGCTTAACTCCAGGACCTGTTGCTGAAGCTGTTGATAGGAGCCGCTGAGTTGTTCCGAAAGCTGATTAAACAGACTAAAGGCGGTTTCGAGTGACTGCCTGCGATTGGAAAAAGTCTGTTGGGTTGTCACGGCACCTGGCCCTCTGTTGTTGTGTGTGCGGTGTTACACAGATAACAGAAGCTAATTTCATGCCATTATTTTATTATCTATTATTTCAATAAGTTATGATATTTTTCTTGTGTTCCTGTCAAATTCCCGTCGACTCATGCTGCCGATGCAGCCCATATTTACGAAGTTTTTCAACCAGGGTCGTTCGACGCATGTGCAAACGCTTGGCCGCATGGGCGACAACTCCGTCAGATTCTTCCAGGGCCTGTTGGATAAGACTCTGTTCCAATGTATTGAGATGCGCTTTCAGATCCAAGCCATCGCTGGGCAGGCGCGGGGCATTGATGACAGTGTCTGGCTCATCACCCTGGATGGTCACTTCAGGCAGGTGAATGGTATCCATCAGATTGCCATTGGGTCTGAATTTCTCAGGTAAATCCATGATATCCACCACACCAAAGGGAAAAAGAATGGCGAGGCGCTCCATCAGATTGGCAAGTTCCCGCACATTCCCCGGCCAGCTGTAGTGGCTCAAGGCGGCGATGGCGGCAGGCGTCAATCGGACTGAACCCCTTTTCTCATGCTCGATCCGGTGGATCAGATCGTTGACCAACACAGGGATATCTTCAACACGGTCACGCAGTGGTGGCATGTCTATCGGAAAAACATTGAGACGATAGTAGAGGTCTTCCCGAAACTCCCCATCTTGAATGGCTTTTTCGAGATTACGATGGGTGGCCGCGATAATACGCACATTGCAGGAGATAGTCTTATTACTGCCGACACGCTCAAAACTCCGCTCTTGTAAGACTCGCAGTAATTTGACCTGCATCGGCATGCTCATATCGCCGATCTCATCAAGGAACAGAGTTCCGGCTTCAGCCATTTCAAAGCGTCCCTGCCTGGCACTGATGGCGCCGGTGAAGGCACCTTTTTCATGCCCGAACAGCTCACTTTCCAGCAGATCGCCGGGAATCGCCCCACAATTGACCGGCACGAATGGCTTGCCCCGTCGCACGGAATGAAAATGGAGTTTACGGGCCACGACCTCTTTACCGGTGCCCGATTCTCCCAGAATCAACACGGTAGCTTCTGAATCAGCAACCTGTTCGATCATTCGGTTGACCTGGCGGGTTGCTCGACTGCTGCCGGAAAGACTGCGAAACAGCTCGACAGGACGGGCATTATTCACCGGTGAGCTGTGAGACTCATTGAATACCTGCGCCTTGTGGATGAGTGATCTTAGTTGATCGTATTGGGTAGGAATTTTTATCTTACCGATTACATTTTTATGGCCTTCCAAGCCAACCGGTGGATTCGATTCATTACTATAGAGTTCGAAAACCGGCAGATGAGGAAGTTGCTTTGCCAGTGTCTCGACAAATTCTCGGCGCTCTTCTTTGGAATATTCTGGGCCGATCAGAGCGACTGAACACTCCACCATGGACGATTCCAGGTGCTTCTCGATTTCATCCGGCTTTGCGGTTAATTTAACCTCACCATCCATGAAACTAAGGATGTTATCCATATAGTTGCGGCGGTCGCTATTCTCATCGATTAGATAGATGCACAGTCTTGGAAACTCTTGTTTTTCGATCTCCATTGCCTGCTCCATAGGTCATGGTTGAAATTTGCAATAGATAGGATCTGTTACTGGCCCAAAGTTAAACAGCATATAGGCAGAATGTCAAAATTATGTCAGAATTATATTTCCCGACATGTATGCCAGAATAAGTTTCTGTATTCGTATGCTTATACCCCATGATGCAGGAGGCCATACAAGAGGTACTTGAATCAGTTGCATCCTAGTCGATTAATGCTTCAACAGAAAAATGACGGGGCGAAATCTGCCTCACCTTGCATAGAAAGATCTGATGATGAATGCATCGACACATCTTAATCTGCAGATTTAAATCATTTGAGTGTGCTAAATTGTTGAAATAGTCAATAGTTTGCCTAAGCTTTCTCAATATATACTTAATGCAGAATTGTTTGCCATCAGCGGTTTTAAAACATGCCAAAACTAACCCTTAGCTTCAAAGGTCGCTTAATTGATGTTTTTCATATCAAGGAGGGCGAAACACTCATTGGCAGAGATCCTGACTGCGAGATAACCATCGACAGTCTGGCGATCTCGCCCGTCAATGCGCGGATCAAATTGGAAGACAACACCTGTCATCTGCAAAATATGGATGAGGGATTCCCAACTTTGATCAATCATAAGAGCCAAGCTTCAGCCGATCTGTGTCACGGTGACGTGATTCAAGTAGGCAAACATACACTAAGCTTTGCGGAGGATGCCCTGGAACTCGGCGGCGACATTCTTAAAAAAGATCTCAAAAGCGAGTCGGTCAGCGATGACTCGGAGACAACCGATGAAGAGACCTCTAAAGGCATACTTCAAATCATGAATGGCGACAAATTTGGACGAATTATCCCTCTCAGCCGAAACATGACCCGCATCGGCAGAACCGGGGGGAATTGCGCAATGATAGCGCGGCGTGACTCAGGCTATTACATTTCCTATTTAGAGGGCCCCGCCCCGCCGGTAGTGAACAAGTCCCCTCTGGGCGATGAAACCCAGTTATTGGCTGACGGTGACATTATTGAGGTTGGCTCAACACAGATGCAATTTCACACCTGACTAAGGAATTCAGACCTCTATGGATAAAACTCCTACAGCTATTGATCGACGTCGCTTCCAGCGAATCCTCTTCGATGCGCCAGTCAGTCTGATCTTTAATGAAGTCTCCCATAAGAGCGATTTACTTGACATATCCCTGAAGGGCGCACTTGTAAAGACTGCCGAGGATTGGCAGATAAGTACTGGATCAAGGATTGAACTCACTGTTGCATTGAATGACGTCGATAGCATGATTCAAATGCAGATGCAGGTCGCGCACATTGAAGACGGTCAGATGGGATTAATCTGTGAAGCAATCGATATGCAGAGCCTAACCCATTTGCGTCGCCTGGTGGAACTCAATGTCGGTGACAGCTCATTATTGGAACGTGAACTTCAAGCCCTGGGATAGAATCTCTGCGGATTAGTCTTCTGTCGGCGGATACCAACAAACAGATCAGATAACATCCAGCACATCACTCAGTGTTTCCACCGGCACAACCTCCAATCCAGCAAAGGACTTTTTCGGACTGTTGGACTTCGGCACGATGGCCCGCTTAAATCCGTGTTTGGATGCCTCCCGCAGGCGATCCAATCCGTTTGGCACCGGCCTGATCTCTCCAGTAAGCCCGATCTCTCCGAAGACAACCAATCCCTTGTGCAAGGGTTGGTTTCGATAGCTTGAGAGAACCGCCATTAATACCGCCAGGTCCGCTGCCGTCTCGGTGATCCGCACACCGCCTACCACGTTGACATAGACATCCTGATCAAACATGCCTATCCCGCCATGACGATGCAATACCGCCAGCAGCATGGAGAGACGGTTTTGCTCCAGGCCCAGGGTAACTCGTCTTGGATTCGCCAGCGGACTTTCGTCCACTAACGCCTGGGCTTCCACCAGCAGGGGACGCGTTCCCTCCCGGGTCACCAGAATGACGCTGCCGGGCACGGCCTCAGCCTGTCTTGAAAGAAAGATTGCCGAGGGATTACTCACCTCTTTCAGACCCTTTTCGGTCATGGCGAACACGCCTAACTCATTGACCGGGCCAAAGCGGTTTTTGATCGTACGAACCAGACGAAACTGACTGCCCGCCTCACCTTCAAAATAGAGCACTGTATCTACCATGTGCTCCAAAACCCTGGGGCCCGCAAGGTTCCCCTCTTTCGTAACATGCCCGACCAGAAAGACTGCCGTGCCGGTGCGCTTCGCGAAATGCACCAACTGTGCGGTCGCTTCTCTGACCTGGGAGACAGAACCTGGTGCTGATTGCAGCAACTCCGTATACATGGTCTGAATCGAGTCCACTACCATCACTTCCGGCTTTTCCAGTTCTGCGCTGGCGATAATGCGCTCCACGGCGGTTTCCGGCAGCAGGCGCAGCGCCTCCGTCGGCAAACCCAGGCGCTGCGCCCGCAGTGAGATCTGGTGCGGAGACTCCTCACCTGATACGTAGAGCGTCTTCATGAATGATGAGAGCCGGGCCAGGGTCTGGATCAACAGGGTTGATTTACCGATTCCTGGATCACCGCCTATGAGAATGACTGAACCACTCACCAAGCCGCCACCCAGGACTCGATCCAACTCACTGCTGCCTGAATCCGCGCGGACTTGCGTTTCGCCTTCCACTGTTGACAGTTGGTAAACCTTGGAAGCCGCCTCTCCTGCATAACCAGCGTAGCGGGGCCGCATGCCACTTGACGGCGATGCGGCGTTCTCTTCCAGAACATTCCAGGCCCTGCACTCTGAACATTGCCCCGACCACTTTGGAAATGAGGCCCCACAGGCAGTACAGATATAGGCTGATTTTGTTGATTTCTTACTGCTCTGAGCCAAGATCATCCCATCCGTTCAACATTCTGTTCCAAGATCTCTACCCGCTGGGTAATCCCACATAACAACTCGTACCCGATCGTATCCGCCGCCCTGGCAACCTCCTCAACCGGCAATCCGGCTCCCCAGAGAATCGCCTCCTCACCTATCGCAATATCTGCTAAGGCACGAGCATCAACACAGAGCATATCCATAGAGACCCGCCCCACAAGGGGCAGCCGCTGTTTACGGATCAATACCGGAGTACCATTCACCGCATGGCGCGGATACCCGTCTCCATACCCGACACCAATCACGGCGATCGGCATATCCTCTGGACATTGGTAGACACCCCCATAACCAACTGGATCGTCTTTTTTAAGCTGCTTCACGGCAACCACTCTGGCGCTGAATGTCATCACCGGCATGAGCCCCTCAGACTGCGCATTAGTATCATTGAATGGTGAGACTCCATACAGCATGAGACCCGGTCTCACCCAGTCACGCCGGGTAGATGGATAGGCCATCAGGCCCGCTGAGTTAGCGATGGAGTGTTGCTTGAATTTTGGCAGCGGCAAGCTATCAAAGCTCGCGCATTGTTGCCCGGTTGTCGGATCGGAGCGATCATCTGCATTGGCCAGGTGCGTCATCAGATTGAGTTCACTGACCACCTGACACTGCCCGAGCCTGGCGGCCATTTCGCCCACCTGCTCAAGGGCAATGCCCAGGCGATGCATTCCAGTATCGACTTTCAGCCAGACAGGCACTGAATGCTGCAGGTCCAAGTGCTGCAGCAGTTGGACCTGATAGGCATGATGAATTGTTAACTGGCAGTCTGCCTGAATCGCTGCGCGAGCATCTGCCTCGAGGAACACGCCTTCCAGGACCAGCAGTGGTTTATCGATGCCAATTTGCCTGAGCCTCAGCGCTTCATCGATACGCGCCACCGCAAATCCATCCGCTTGACTAAGCCCTCGGGCGATTCGTTCCATGCCATGGCCGTAGGCATTGGCTTTTATCACGGCCCAGATGCGACTGTCCGGCGCCAGGTTGCGTACTCGATTGAGATTGTGCCTCAGTGCAGCATGATCAATGACGGCCTGTGGCGCAAACCCCATCAATAACCCTCGTCCGGATAGAGGTTGTCGATATAGTTTTCGAATTTGGTATATTGACCAAGGAAGGTCAATCGAGTGGTACCGATGGGGCCGTTGCGCTGCTTGCCGATAATGATCTCCGCCATGCCCTTGTCAGTGCTGTCTTCGTTGTACACCTCATCCCGATAGATGAAGACAATCAGATCCGCATCCTGTTCGATTGCACCGGACTCACGCAGGTCCGACATGATCGGCCTTTTGTTGGTCCGCTGCTCCAAGCTTCGATTGAGCTGGGAGAGAGCCATTACAGGCACCTCCAACTCCTTGGCCAGGGCTTTCAGAGAGCGCGAGATGGCGGAAATCTCACCGGTACGATTATCGCCTTCCCCCGGCGCCTGCATCAGTTGCAGGTAGTCCAGCACAATCAGACCCAGATCCTTGTTTTCCCGTTTCAGGCGGCGTGCACGGGCTCGCACCTCCGTAGGAGACATGGCGGGCGTATCATCGATGAAGAGCTTGGTCTCCGCCAACATGCTGACTGCCGATGAGAGTCGCGGCCATTCATCATCCTCAAGTTTGCCGGTTCTCACCCGCAACTGATCGATGCGCCCCAGGGAGGACATCATGCGCATTGCCAACGAATCACCTGGCATTTCCATACTGAATACCGCGACACTTTTACCCGACTGAATGGCCGCATGTTCCGCAATATTCATGGCAAAAGTCGTTTTTCCCATTGATGGACGGCCAGCAACGATAATCAAGTCTGAAGGCTGCAAACCCGATGTCATGGCATCGAAATCGTTGAAGCCGGTACTCAAGCCGGTGATAGGTTCATCCTGCTGAAAAAGCGTCTCGATCCGGTCAACGGCTTTGGTCAGGAGCGTCTTGATGGGACTGAACCCACCGCCTCCCTTGGCGCGCTGTTCCGCAATAGCAAAGACCTTGCTTTCCGCATTATCCAGCAGCTCTGCGGAATTTCGTCCCTGTGGGTGGAAGGCGCTGTCAGAGATCTCGGTACCCACCGAGATCAGGCTCCGCATTACCGAATATTCTCTGACGATACCGCCGTAGGATTTGATATTCGCTGCACTGGGGGTCTCCTCAGCGAGTTTCACCAAATAGGGCAAGCCGCCAGCGTCCACGAGACTCCCCTGCCTCTCTAAGGTCTCGGCGATGGTCACCAGATCGAAGGGTTGGACCTGATCAGCAAGATCAGCGATGGCGCCAAAGATCAGGCGGTGCTCTTTGCGGTAGAAGTCTTCCTTTACCAGCATATCCGCGACCTGATCCCAAGTCGCGTTGTCCAGCATCAGCCCCCCGAGGACGGATTGCTCGCCTTGTATGGAGTGAGGAGGCACCTTCAAGGCTTCGCTTTCAAGCTCAGGATAGGCAGCAATTTCTTCTGGATAGTCCGGCACAGCCATAAGTGTTAAAAACCTGTGGGTTAGGAATCAACAAGCCTTAAAGCAAGCTCTCCTTTGGCGATAGGATCAGGTACAGAAGTATAGTTCGTGGATCCAGCAGCACCCTGTTTTGTCATCCACCCGAATCTCAAACAGGGACACTGATGCAGCAAGTGCTGTTAGATCTCTCAAGCAAATTCTCCAATCACAACACCCCGGCTGGCAATCCGGCCGGCCAGGGTAGAACCTTGGCTCTGAATGCTTATTCTTCAGGAACGATGGTCAGCTTCAGTGTTGCATTTACATCCGCGTGCAGGCGCAGCTCCACGTCATATTCTCCTGCGATACGAAATGCGCCGTCGGACAAGAGAACCTCTTTTCTCTCCAATCCTGTGCCTGCCTCTGAAACTGCCTTGGCGATGTCAGCGGTGCCAATGGAGCCAAACAGGCGACCCTCGTCACCCGCCTTACAACTGATTGATACCGCCATGCCATCCAGTGTCTGCTTACGTTGCTCTGCAGTTGCCAGCGTTGCAGCGGCTTCCTTCTCCAACTCTGCACGACGGGCCTCGAATGCCTTGATGTTATCTGCTGTCGCAGCAACGGCGCGGCCGGAAGGAATCAGAAAATTACGGCCAAAACCGCTCTTGACGTTAACTTTGTCACCCAGATCACCTAGGTTATCGACTTTTTGCAATAGAATAATATCCATTGTTCACACCCTTGAAAGGTTATAATTGCTGTCTTCAACCGGTCGAGCGGCCTCGCTCGAACCGGGTACGAAAATCAATCCAAATGTCCATCAGGCCGATAATTGCTAAAAGCATCGCCACCTGAGGCAGTAAAAAAATCAACAAAAAATACACCACGCCCAGCCAGATGCCACCAGAACCCAGCTTACCCAATACACCATGCGTGACCGCAAGTCCGGCCAAAAACAAAGTGGCTGACAGCAAAATCGCCAGGTACCTGAAAATCTCTGGGATCCCCTGGTTTGCCGGCATCAGCAGTACAGCAATGGCAACTACCCCAATCACTCCAACAAACTTGTGCAGTCGCAAGCCGTGGAACTCTGCCCTGAACCCCCCTGGGTTATAGAGCTGCGCCTGCCACCAGCGGGCTATCAGGAGACTGCAAACCAACTGCAGATAAAGACCAGCAGCCAGAACGCCACTCATCCAAGCCGCCAACTGGGTCAGCACCGTCTGACGGCTTGCTTGATCCAACACACCGGTAGACACTAATTGCTCGACCAGGGGCTCCAGTTGCGTCTGCCAGAATCCTGCGGGGTCTTCCAACACCAAGTACTGGCCGAAGATAACTAGAATCCCTAATCCTAGAGCCAGTTGGACTGTCAGGCCCAATGAGCGGCTTTCCCTCAGGAACAGTCCCAATAGTAAGACCGGCGCCCACTGGAGGATCAGAAATCCTATGGCGGGTAGCGGGTTGCCAAAACTGACAGCCATAAACAACCCACAGGTCACAGTAGCCAGCAAACTGACAATAGCGCCGTATTTGGCGCCATTGCGCAAGGTTACAAGGCCAACGCCGGCCGCACTGAGAACCCCGAACAGGGGAAGGATAATGGAGAGCAGGGCGAGGACAGTGACTACCATCACCGCCTGAGACAGTCCCCGCATCACAAAGGATGCCATCCCCTTCATGACAATTCGCCGGTTGCTGTTGGTGTATCTCCTAGTGTTGATCTGTATAAGGCAGCAGCGCCAGGTATCTTGCCCGCTTTATTGCAGTGGCCAATTGACGCTGATACTTGGGCTTGGTGCCGGTAATCCGACTGGGCACAATTTTACCGCTTTCGCTGACATAGGCCTTTAACAGATTCAGGTCTTTGTAATCGATTTCAGTAATGCCTTCAGCCGTGAAACGGCAAAATTTCTTGCGACGAAAAAAACGCGCCATGGTCTATTCCTCTAAACAATTCATCAATTATTCGGCAGTTGTCTCTTCAGACGATTTCACTTCTGCTACAGCGTCATCACTACCAGAGTCGACTCTGGTCTCCCCTTCACCCGCTTCCGGTCCCTTACTCAGGTGGGATGTCTCAGTAATCTCCTCATTCCGGCGGATGACCATATTGCGGATAACTGCATCATTAAAACGAAATGCACTCTCCAATTCGGATAATGCCTCGTTATCACATTCGATGTTCATCAGAACATAGTGCGCTTTGTGAATCTTGTTGATGGGATATGCCAATTGGCGACGTCCCCAATCCTCCAGACGATGGATCGTTCCACCCTTGGATTCGATGCCCGAGCGATAGCGCTCGATCATTGCGGGGACCTGCTCACTCTGGTCTGGATGGACCAGGAACACAACTTCGTAATGCCTCATTGTATCTCCTTTCGGTTTTAGGCAGCCTTCTGTCAAAAGCAGTAAGGCAAGGAGTGACGCCCGTTCAATCGGGTATCGGAAAGCGGCGGATTCTACACAATCCGCCGCTTTCCGGCAACAGACTCGGCAGTCAGGGGTAATTCTATCCCGGTGCAGTCGCCCACAACCGGGACAATAGGTAACAGGGTCAGAAATGGGCCTGTACGCCCAGGAAGGGTCCATCAAACGACCAGTCAGTGAAGACATCATCCAGATCATCAAGCTCAAGTGAGAATTCACGATACCCTGCTCGAACTGAGAGATCGATAGCCAGATTATCCACAAAGGAATAAGCAACGCCCGCCTGATAATCCTGAATGTTGTTGTCATCGATACTCAATGCATTCAATTCACCGAAGAAAGAGAGTCCGGTGGCCGGCACACCAATCTCTACAGCACCGTAGAGCACAGGCACTATGCCTTTGAAGGTTTCTGTGGCAGACAGGCCCTCAGACCTTACCTCTATCTCACCATCAAGATATTTACCGGTAAGACCAAGATCGAAGCTGAGCACATCATTGTCAAATATTTCATAGTAAAGCGTGATATCGGTGTTCTGAATATCGAATGTAGTCGCTACCGTTGTAGTTTCCGTAAAATCCACGCCGCCGTATGAGAAATCCGCGTTAAGGGTCGAATCACCGGAGGTGGAAAGATCGTTGGTGCGCACACGGATATTGGGCAGGATTGGCACTGGGTGCTCTAGTGCGACGGAAAAACTGACCTTGTTGTCATCATCCAGATTGAAATCCTGCATCATCGACGAACTATTGCCGAAACTACCGGAGGACTCCATGCTCCAGGCATCGACGGTGGCATAGAGACCTAACAGGGTGTCCGCCTGGGCGAAAGACCCGATCAATGAGCTACCTATTATTAGTGCCAGTAAATTTTTTCTCATGCCTTACTAATCTCCGTATCATGTTATCGACGATTACCTGCCTTAACGACAGCCCTTACCGATGACTTGGCCCTTTTGAGCCGAACGTTGCCTAACAGCCTCGTAGAGTGCCACACCCGCGGCCACAGAAACATTGAGGCTCTCCACACTTCCCATCATTGGTAGAAAAACCAACATGTCGCACAGCTCCCGGGTCAGGCGACGCAGACCTTTCCCCTCACCCCCCATGACAATTGCCAGGGAGCCAAGCAAATCAGCCTGATAGAGCTGACGGTCTGCTTCACCTGCCGTACCGATCAACCAAACGCCTTGCTGCTGGAGCCATTGCAGGGTGCGCGCCAGATTGGTCACTTGTACAAAGGGTACAGCCTCAGCCGCGCCACTTGCCACCTTGCAAACTGTTGCATTCAGGCCGACTGACCTGTCCCGAGGGGCAATGACGGCATGCACACCTGCGGCATCTGCAGTACGCAAGCAGGCCCCCAGATTGTGTGGATCCTGTACACCATCTAATATAAGCAAAAAAGGTGCCATGTCAAGCCGACTCAGTAAGGCTCTCAGAAAAACTTCATCATGGGCTTGTGGCATGCGGACTCGAGCCACGACACCTTGGTGATTAGCCCCATCGACTAACTGATCCAGGTCGCAGCCTGCCACAGATTCGGTTATTACTCCTGATTCACGGGCTGCGGCTAGCAAGGCATTGAGACGCTTATCGTGACGCTGGGAATCTACCCAGATTTCTCTGGTAATGTTGCCTTTGTCCAATGCAGCCTGTACGGCGTGGAAACCCATCACTAATTGAGTCTTGTCAGCCATTTGTGGTCGTTTTTTTGCGGCGACGGCGTCTTTTTGGCTTAGCTTTACTCTCTGTCCCCTTCTGACTCGATGATTTTCCCCTTGTCTTTTCCTTTTGCGCAGGCCTGCCAGCGTTAGAACGTGGATTATTTGTTACCTGACCTGATTCCTTGGCGGGCACGAAATCGATTTTTCTATCATCCAGATTCACCTTGGCCACGCGGATTTGCATGGGATCTCCCAGACGAATCACACGCCCCGTGCGCTCTCCAGTCAGGCGATGGCCGACAGGATCGTAATGGTAATAATCGTTGTCCAGCGCGGTGATATGCACCAATCCATCCACGTAGATATCGTTCAGCTCAACAAATACACCAAATGAGTTGACGCTGGTGATGATACCTTCGAACAATTCACCCACCTTGTCCATCATGTACTCACACTTCAGCCAGTCGAGGGCGTCACGGGTTGCTTCGTCGGCCTTACGTTCAGTGCTTGAACAATGTTCACCCAGTCCCTGCAGTTCCGGCTTTGTATAGGTAAACTCATCGGCTGTTCCATTCGCCAGCAAGTGTTTGAGGGCGCGATGAATCACCAAATCAGGATAGCGCCGGATAGGCGAGGTAAAGTGGGTGTAGGCAGGAAATGAGAGCCCGAAATGGCCCACATTGTCAGAGCTGTAAACCGCCTGTGAAAGTGATCGAAGCAAAACGGTCTGGATAAGATGCTGATCCGCCCGGCCCTTGATCTGATCCAGCAGTTTGGAGTAATCCGCAGCAACCGGTTTCTTCCCGCCAGGCAGGCTGAGCCCCAGTTCACCCAGGAAGGCGTGCAAGTCAGTCAGTTTTTCTTCTGCTGGACCGCCGTGAATCCGGTAGAGCGCCTGCAATTTTTTCCGTAGCAGAAAACGCGCCGCCGCCACATTGGCCGCCAGCATACATTCTTCGATGAGCCGATGCGCATCATTTCTAATCACCGGCACAATCCGCTCGACGCGTTTTTTCTCATTGAACTCAATGCGCGTCTCGGTGGTGTCGAAATCGATTGCACCTCTTGAGCGACGGCCCTCATGCAAGACCTGGTAGAGCTGATAAAGGTTCTGCAGGTGCGGTAGGAGTTGCGTATCTGTCTTGCTCAGTTTTGCATGCCCATCCAGCATCGATGCCACATGATCATAGGTCAGTCGAGCATGGGATCGCATCACCGCCGAGTAAAACTTGGAGCGACTGATATTCCCCGCTTTATCGATATACATCTCGCAGGTCATGCAAAGACGATCCACCTCTGGATTGAGAGAACAGAGTCCGTTTGACAGCAGTTCCGGTAGCATTGGGATCACCCGGTCGGGAAAATAGACCGAATTTCCCCGGGTGCGCCCTTCCGCATCCAAGGCGCTATTAGGAGTCACATAGTGGGAGACATCTGCGATACAAACCAGCAGACGCCATCCTTTGGGCTTTGGTTCACAATAGACCGCATCGTCAAAATCCCGTGCATCGGCCCCATCAATGGTCACCAGCGGTAGTTTACGCAGGTCCACCCTGTCCGCTTTATCCGCCTCGGCAACCTCAGCCGACATACCCTTGATCTGTGTCTCAACTTCTGGCGGCCAGGCGACTCTTATATTATGAGCACGTATGGCGATATCCGTTTCCATTCCCGGCCCCATATGATCGCCCAGGATCTCGGTTATACGCCCAATAGGAGGGGTGCGCTTGGTGGGCTGATCGAGAATCTCCGCAACCACCATCTGGCCTTTGGCAGCATCGCCAATCTCCGTACTGGGGATGACAATATCCTTGCTCAGCCGTTTACTGTCCGGTATTACGAAACCGACCCCGGATTCCATATAAAGCTTACCCACTACGGTGTCAGTATTCCGTTCCAGCACCTCGACCAAGGCACCTTCCAGACGGCCACGCCGATCCATACCGGTGACTCGCACCACGGCTCTGTCATCATGAAACAGCGGACGCATCTCTTTAAACGAAAGATAGAGGTCCTCCCCACCATCATCCGGCTTGAGAAATCCGAAACCGTCCGCATGCCCAATCACACGCCCGACGATGAGGTCTCGTTTATTGACCAGACAGTATTGTCTTTTACGATTGCAAACCAACTGCCCATCACGCTCCATGGCACGTAAACGACGGCGCAGTGCTTCCAATTTTTCCTCGTCTTTCACACCCAGTTTATTTGCCACGCTTTGTAGGTCCATCGGCGCCCCGTGCTCAGTGAGGGTCTCCAGGATGAACTCCCGACTGGGTATGGGATTTTCATATTTACGCGCCTCCCTTGAATGATGGGGGTCGTCTTTGAAGGCGGTGTCTTTTGACTTGTTTGCTTTGCGTCTGGCCACGGATATGTGTTCTGTTCTAAAAAAAAGGATATTCTATCAGGTTAGTCAGCCAAGCTCTAAGATCCTGGTCAATAACGTGATTGATAAAAGCCTAAAAATCAGATGATTGCCTGAATAGGCAACTTCAAAATGAGGGCATGCCAATGAAGCGGTAAATTGTTTGGGCAGTGAATCTGGGAAAACGCGGGTTCTGTATAATTAGCGTTTGATCTTGCGCAGCGTTCGTTCCGTCCAGAACGAATTCTTTTTCTGGCTGTTGAATTCTACGACTTTTTGCGGAATCACCGCCCAACTCTCCTTGCCGGTGCGGGTATCCAACCCATACCAATATTTCCAGAAAAGGGCCCGCGGATCACCCTCCAGATCCGTATTGACCCGCCCCCAGTCGCGATCGATCACCTTGATCAGTTCTCCGTCCTTGTAGTAGAGGGTCCGATAGTCAGCAAAATTGCTGGTATCGACATAACTGATACGATAGTCATACCACCAGTTTTTATATTTACTGGAACTTTTCAAACCATAGACCTCTTTATTGAGATGTCGACAGCTTCTTTTCGGTAATTTTCCTGCATAGCGATAATTTTTGTCTTCCAATTCCTCAATGGCTCCAAGGCAGGTTCTCATTTTCTTCTTACCGAGCAATTCATGGCTTTCATGGCCAGGTTTACGCAACGTAACATCGCCAAAGGTAAAAAGACTGCCACCCCAAGCATCATCATGTTTGGGTTCTGCAAAGCGGCGTATCTTACGCACTGCGGGCAACCAGACCATGTAACTCTGATTCTTATCCTCAGCGTTATAATCGGTTACCAGCATCCCTGTACCTCGAAGTTTTCCAGAATGAAAGATAGCCAGGTCACGGGAGCGTACCGCATCTTCATCTGTATATTTGTTATTGAGATGTCGTTCAAGAGCAGTCGTGGTTTTATCGCCCTTGCTGTCGCGATTGATGAGAACGGTCAAGCGTCTACCGCGGCGCTCTATGGAATAGTTATCAAATGAAAAAAAATGGTTTGCAAAATACACCTGCCTGGCGATCTCATCCGCATCAGGAACACCTGCAGGCAAGGGTAGATCCTTACTCACACCAGCATGGCAATTGACTGCCCACAAGGCACAGGCAAAAGTAGTCGTTATTTGAAAAAACCTTGCGGCGCGGAGGATTCTCATGAGATCAAATCTCCATTAGTCTTGAAAAAAGGCACTATTATTTATTGCCGGAGCTCGTATATTTGAGGATATCTTTTTTGGTTCTCTCAAGATCACCGGTTGTAAGATATTCTTCGAAGATTTTTTGTTTGAATTCGGGCGGAAGCTTCTTGTAGAAGATATGTGAACCGGGCGATTCGGTTTTAAGGAAATCGGAAAATGATTCAAGACTTTCTGTCTTTTTCCCGGCAGCTCCGAGTGTCAGTTGAGTAGCATCTATCCAGGCATTTCCTTCAGGAGCATTGAATACTCCGCTTGAATACTCAGCAACATCGGCTTTGATCGCCTCGATATACTCACCCTGTGAAGCAACCACAGGCTGGCCAAACAAAAGATAGATGAAGACACTGGCTGCCACTAGTCCGCTACAGTTAATGCGAAAATCTCCCACAACAGATCTCCCTTGCTAGTTCTAATTATTGATGATTACCAGTGAAGCTGGCGGATTCAGTTGTACTGAGAAATCTCAGTGGAACTATAATCCTTATGGTTTTTCGAATCTTGCTTGATGAGTTCGGCAGCCAGGCCAGCCACCTTAAGCATTCTCTAAGACATCAAGGAACGACAATCACCAGATTCAATCATGGGCAGTCAAATTCACAACTCGATGTGTCAGATACATGATGAGTAGAACCGCCGCTCCAAAGACATACAGACCATAATGCACCTGAATCGTAGCAATCGTACCCAGCTTAACCATGACAATCATCATCGCCACAACCAGCACATCCAACATGGACCAACGGCCATAGTCATGCATCAGCGTCAGGTATCTTTGAATCGTCGCGGAATGTACCTGCCTGTTGTTGACAATCCTGAACAACAGCCAAATCTTCAACACAGGCATAATCAGACTGAACAAGGATACCACCAAGAATAGGATAATCTGACCATGTTTGAGTAGTTCATAGATGCCAGACAGCACTGAAAAGGAGTTACTAATGAAGATGAATTGTGAAATAGTGAGAATTGGAGTACTAAGCCCGATCAGCAGTAAAACTGCAGCCGCTGCCAACAGCCAAAGCAGACGCCTTGCAATCTGATCTGGAAGAGTGGCCACTGAAACTGACAAGCTGTTATCGTTCTTCATATTTGGCAATCATCATGCTCTGCACAACCTTTAATAATAGAAACTGATCAATGAAATAGTCACGGTCATGCTGAAGAACCCGCACTAGGCGTTTTACGATATAACACTGGAGACACTCCAGATTCATCACCAGTCTGACGAACTGATCTCCCATTATGATTGAGATAGCAACCATGTACCCCCACTGGCTTATATTTACCGATCTTGACGGCACGCTGTTGGATCATGACAGCTACGACTTTGTACCGGCAATTCCCGCCATAGAGCGGTTAAAACGCAATCAGATACCCATTATACCTGTTTCCAGCAAGACCTTGGCGGAGCTGGAAGAGTTGGTCGTTCGATTGGGACTGGAGGGTCCGGTTGTCGCCGAGAATGGGACGGTTATCCGCTTTCCGGGAGAGCAACCCAGAATAACACCGCCGGGTTACCCGGCTATCCGCAAGCAATTGTCGGAAATGCATAAGATACCTGAATTTGCTTTTACCGGCTTTGGTGATATGAGTGTCGATGAGGTTGTCCAGGAAACGGGATTGTCACGAAAATCCGCCCGCCTCGCCATGCAGCGTCTGGCATCTGAACCGATTCTTTGGCGGGGTTCTGATCAAGCATTGAGTGAATTCAAAGCTCATATGGAAGCCAATGGGCTGCGCATGCTACAAGGTGGACGTTTCCTGCATCTGCTGGGAAGCATGGATAAAGGTCAGGCGGTTCATGGCATTATCGACTGGTATCGCGCAACAGGTTGGGACGATATTGTCAGCTTGGCCCTGGGTGACAGTGGCAACGATATCGAAATGCTGCTCAACGTAGACATTCCGGTTATCATAAGAAAGAAAGACGGCACTCATCTCGATTTGTTGCCAAGAGACGATACAATAAAAACTGAGTTGGCAGGTCCTGCCGGTTGGAATCAGGCGCTCAATAAGCTGCTCGATGAGCACGGGAGACAGTGAATGGCAGACTTTTTTCAAGGTGGTTCTATAACCACGCTTCACAGACTAACAGACCACCCTCTCGAAATCCTTGAAGATGAGCTGAGGCAGTTTTCACTTAGGCGCCCGATGGGTTTGATTCTACCGAGCCTGTTTTCTGAACTCGAGGGACCGGCGCTAACGAATATTCTCAATGATCTCAAGCATGCCGATTATCTCTCGCATATCATTGTGGGTCTTGACCGCGCAGACGAGACGCAATTTCGGCATGCCAGAGAGTTTTTCTCCATCCTGCCGCAGCGGGTTCATCTGCTCTGGCATGATGGACCACGCTTACAGACCCTCGATCAGGAACTCCATGGTCTTGGCCTTTCCCCCCCAGAACACGGCAAGGGACGGAATGTCTGGTTCTGCCTCGGCTATGCCCTGGGACTGGAAGACCTGAAGGTCATTGGCCTGCATGATTGCGATATTCTGACCTATACACGCGATCTTCCCGCTCGCCTGCTCTACCCACTGGCGCACCCCAATTTCGGCTTTGAATATGCTAAGGGGTATTACGCCCGAGTCAACGAACAAATATTGGGGGGCCGTGTCACAAGGCTGTTTGTCACGCCGTTGCTACGCGCCCTGAAAAAACTCGCGGGTCCCATCGACTACCTGGAATACATGGACAGTTTTCGTTACCCGCTCTCCGGTGAATTCGCCATGAGCCGCGAACTGGCCTCACAGGTTCGCATTCCAAGTGACTGGGGTCTGGAAGTCGGACTGCTGTCCGAGGTCTACAGAAATATCTCCCGCCACCAGATCTGCCAAGTCGATATTGCTGACCATTACGATCATAAACACCAGGAGCTTTCCGCGGAAGACCGGGCCAGTGGTCTGGCCAAAATGAGCACCGACATCGCAAAATCCATCTATCGCAAGATGGCCACTGAAGGCATCCAGATGAACAAGGCCTTTTTTCGCAGCCTCAAGGCATCCTACCTGCGTATCGCCCTGGATTTCGTGGAGATGTACTGTCACGACGCAAAAATTAACGGTCTCAATTTCAACCGGCATGGCGAAGAGGAGGCCATTGAGGTGTTCCAGCACAGTATCGTGGAGGCCGGTCTGAGCTTCGCCGCCGACCCGCTGGAAGCCCCGTTCATCAACAACTGGAAGCGCGTGCTTTCCGCGGTGCCAGATATCACCCAGCGGCTCTATACTGCGGTGGAGGAAGATAACCGCTGAATATCAGCCGATAATAAATGTCCTGCGATATGTTTGATCTTCGCGCATTGATATCACTGAACATGCAACCAAATCACTTGAAAAGGACGCAGGTTCAGCACCCCCTGCTCCACATCCGGCGGTTCAGGATGGGCAAGATCGACAAAATTCCGTTCCAAGCCGCACACTTCATTCAAGGCCAGAGTCTGCAGCCTACTGGTAAGATTGTGCAGGGCAACCACCTGCTGTTTTCCATCCACGCTGCTCCGCTCCACACCAAACAACCCATCAGGGAGAGACAGTACGCTTTGCGGCCCGTCTGGATGAAATGCCTTGATGCCCTTCCTGACCTTCAGCAACCTCACATATTCGGGAAATATCTGCCCGGTTTCCGACATGGGGGAATCGATTAGCCTTTCCAGCTCAGCTCCGTCCCATTTTCTGCGGTTAATGTTCCGCGTAATGCTGGTTCGCTCCACGCCCACTATATCGTTTGGGGCCGCAGATATAGCATTGATGTAAACTGCAGGAATCCCGCGCAGCGAAAGGGGCAATACCTGCGAAAGCAAAAACCTGGCGAAATGCCAGGGATCAACCTCATCTCCTGGCATGCGAAAGGCATCAAAATAACTGATATTCAGCTCGTACGGTCTATCTAACCCGTCTGAAGTAGAGCGTGTGGAGACAAAGGCGCCTCGCTGGTGCATCTCATCAATCAACAGATCGACCTCTTCATCAGGCACAATGCCTTCAAGGGGTCTGAGCCCTACTCCGTCGTGTGAAGCGGTAAAATTGAGATAGGTACAACCAGCAGGCAGCACCTCATCCTCTAGACCTCTCGCCCAAACAGTCAGGTATTCAGAGGATTCGGTGTGGATGGCATGCAGCAATAACGGGGGCAGGACAAACTGATAGACCATGTGGGCCTCGTCACCTGCACCGAAGTAACTGATATTTTCCGCATGCGGCACATTCGTTTCAGTCAACAAAATAACATCCGGCGCAGCTTTCTGCAGCAGGGTGCGGAATAGCTTAACCACTTCATGGGTCTGCGGCAGATGGATACAAGGTGTGCCTATCTCCTTCCAGAGAAAGGCCACCGCATCCAGACGAATGGCTGTTGCGCCATACCTCACGTAAGCAAACAGCAGATCGATCATCTCCAGCAACAGCTCCGGATTGGCATAGTTGAGGTCGATCTGATCATTACTGAACGTTGCCCAAACGTGCTCTATACCACAGGGACGGCGAACCCGGCTCAGCAGCGGTGTACTGCGGGGGCGCACCACCATGCTGAGATTTTCCTTGGTATCCACCTTGATGACATAGTTGCTGCCCGGCTCATCACAATTCACGAACTGCACAAACCAGAGATGTTCACGTGACATATGATTCAGCACCATATCGAACATCAACGAGAAGTTTTCCGAGAGTTTTTCGATATCATCCCAGCTACCCAAATCCGGGTTGACCAAGCGAAAATCCGAAACTGAGAATCCTCCATCTGAACTGTAAGGATAAAAAGGCAGCACGTGTACCCGATTGAAAACACCGTTCAGGCGCTGGTCAAGGAATTGTTTGAGTGATGCGAGCGGCTCCATGCCGGGATAGATCACGCTATCGCCATAGGTAATCAGGATGTTGTCTTTTTCATCCCAGAGGTCTGTTCTGGTTTGCACCCTGTGACTCTGTTCGACATGCTCAGAGACCAGCCTGAGTAGCCGTTCAACCAGTTCAGGCGCCTTCGCCTCCCCATACAGAATTTGCAGATGGTTTAACAGGCTGGCAGTAAATTTCTCGTCAGACATAGCTCAGTTTGACCGGAAGGATTGGGGATGTCCACAAGCTGAAATAATAATAAACTCATTCATTTCGTGTTTGGATAATAATCAGGGTTTGACGCGCTCCTCACGAGCATGCCCAGGAACATGTACAATAGCGTGATTCGCAAATATCACCGGTAACCGTTGGCGCCCGCCAGTGAATATCTTGCTTGTCTTTACGAATCAGAATGGAAAAATTATGTCCGAAATACTCTATGAAGAACACCCCTCCCTGATCCGCACCCACCCATTGGGTACGGTGATCGCCATCATTCTCATTCCTGTCGGCATCGGCATCCTGATCCTGCTCTATTGGTACCTGACGATGAAGGCCGACAAGCTGACCATCAAAGAGGATGAAGTCATCTGGACCCATGGCCTGTTGAGCAAGCAGTATGTGGAGATCAACATGAGTTCGATCCGCACTACCAGGGTTGAACAATCACTGCTGCAGCGAATGCTCAACGCGGGCAAGCTGGAGATCTATACCGCAGGTGATAATCCTGAATTGACCGTCAACGGCATGCCTAATCCTGACAAGATACGCGAGGTCATCAAAGGCGTGGCAAAGACGGACTGATCATGGGCAGCGAACAGCGTAGTGAGTTGAAGATGTGGGGAGTCATCTTGGGCGCCGGACTGCTGCTGGTGATCCTGGGACTGGTTTTCGGTGTTCCCATGCTGCAGGAATTCAGCGCCATGCTGGAGCCCGGGGTTGACCTGAAAACCGCCGCCACCTGGTCCTTCGGCGTTACCTTTGTCATGTTTTTGCTCTTTGCCCTGGTTGCGGGTGACGGCCTGCTGGGCGAGATCCAATTCATGCTCGGGGGGTTTTTCCTGTTTTTCGTCATCATTACCCTGCTGATAGCCTGGGTGTTTTAACCGGGGAGATTGATGCAATCAGACCATTAACCAACATCATTCATTCGAACGAAATGAAAATGTTGGGCACCCAAAGCAGTTCTCCCCTCAGCGGACCCTCCATAATCTTCACCAGCGACTTTTCCCGCATTTGCCGCTGCACATCCAACTCCCCGGGTTCCCTGAACGACTCATGCCAACTCACCACCACAGCACGAGTGCCGCGCGGTATCAGCAGTCCCTGCTGTGAGTTTTTCTCATTGTTGGGCGTGCCGAAGATCAGTGGATAGGAACTGGTGGTGGTCAATCTGACCTCATACACCAGTTGCTGTTGCTGCCGGTGCCGTTCAACAATTCGCTGAACAGCCCCAGAGTCCGTCAGCTTGCCCAGGGCCGAATTAAAGCGCTTGATAAAGGCCTCGTTTTCCGGATTCTTCCGACTGGCGATCAGATAGACATCCCGCTCGATACTCTGCAGCTCCGGCAAGACAGCAATCTGATGTTGGGCCGTTGGAAAATACTTATCCAGCAGCGCCTGTGCTACCCGGCGATCCGATGGCAGCATGTCAATCTCTCCGCTGATCAGCTTCCTGAATGCCAGCCGCTCATTGTCGATTAGCTTCGGCTGCTTGACGTTGTCTTTGATCTCTTGTGGATAGGCGTAGGAACGCACAAAACCGATGCGGCAGCCTGCCTTGCAGCGGGTCAGATCTGCATAGCTTTTATAAGCCGTCGGTTGTTTCAGTTTGTCGATGTTATAGAAGATAACGCTGCTAGTTTTCAACAGAGAGTCAGAATAGTAGGCAAATTTTTCACGATCCTCTGACTTGGCGAAGGGAAACGCTGCACGCACCGCTCCCTGCTCCACTACCTTAAGCGTCTCAGCCCAGCTCATAAACTCGAGATGGGGTATGTAACTCATCTCTTTCAGCACAGTATCGATGATCTCCACCGTAATGCCGTAACCGGTGGCTATTTCTGCATCAGCAGTGTCAGCCGGCGGTTCTTGGGTGGTATAGGGTGGCCATTCACCAGTCGCCAGGGTAATAAAGTTCTTGGGTACCGCAGACGTCAAACCACTGCCCCCAAGGAGAATGAACAGTAGAAAAAAACGCAGCCATTGCCTGGGCTTTGAGCTGTGCATGTTTGCAAGTACTCCGTTCATGCATATCGATAAGTTCGAGTATCGTTGCTATTGTCAAAAACGGCAAGCGCCTGCCTTTCCCTGGCTGCTGAATGTGTCAGGCCGGTGAAAATGCGCTATAACAGCGGAAACGATTAACCAATCAAGGCAATCCCATGAGATGTGACCTGATATCACCTTTTCGGGTAGCGTTGAACATGCCCAAGCACTACATCCGTGCTTATTCTGAAGAGTGGCAAGCAGCCTTCAGCGAGGCTGAGGAGGCATTGTTGCAGGAGCCGGCACTCAAGACCGCTTCACTGGGCAACTATGGTGGGGCCAGAATGAACGAACTGCGCAAGCAATCCCGCACTCTCTATGGTGAAAAGGGCATTTCTGATCCAGGCTATTTCTTCAAGCAGCATCATCTGTTGTTGCTCTCAGGTTCTCTTCCCTCCCCGGATACAAACCTGCCGGAATTGGCCCCAGGCCAGTTTCTGACACCCAGCGACTGTTTCTGGGAGTGCCGCCTCTACGACAGCAATCTTGCGGTCCTCATCCTTAGCTTCGAGGTGCAATCGCTGGACGCTGTCAAGGCTTGCAAAGCAGACGGCAGGGAAGCCTATTACCGGTGGACTGACAACTGGGTGGACGATTTGCTGGCTGATCTCTGCAACACTCATTCAGGCAAAATCCACAAGGCTGTTGAATGGCTGAGACAGCGACTGCTCAATCCATTCCTGCACAAGCTACCCGGCAGGTCGCGGCGGCGCTGGGTGAAAAACTGCGTCTCATACCTGGCATCCAGTAATACCAGAGAAGATGAGGCACAGGCCGGGAACGACATCCTGGGGTTAAGCGCCAATCCCCTCTATGGACAGACCTATCAACGTTTGTGGACCCACAAGGCCTATAGTTTTGCCGAGGACGAGTTACCTGCCTACCCTAAAAAAGTCACCCAGGAGGTGGCGGATTCCCTGAGCGTTTTTCTGTCTGATGAGGTGGTGGAAGACTGGCGAGAATCCACCGCTTGTTACTACGGCTGGGGGGCCAGCCTGCGCCCGGCCCGTAAGACTCTGGACCTGCAGTGGCGGGAAGCGGCGAGTGTCAGCCAATACTATTATACCTGCCTGGACATAGCCGATACCGCCCTGCCCATGGAGATCGCCCGTCAGCGTATAAAAAACCTGGACGGCCATTCCAGCCAGGTGTTGGCGGATACCGAGCAGGTCAGTAACCGGCTGCGGGTGCTGCAGAATGATTATGCCGATATACGCTCCCGCGCAGCCAGTGAAGCCAGACGGGTGCTCAGCGCCTATCATGACAATTGGCGTATTGACAGTCTCCTCGAAGGCATCGACAAAAAAATCGGCCTGCTGCGGCAGTTGACGGAAACCGCCAGCGATAATCTGCAAAAGAAGAATGATGACATGATGAATATCATCCTCTTCATCATCGGCGTGCTCGGCCTGGTCAGCCTGTTTACCGGCCTGCACGACTACCTTTCCGGCGGCATGAGCACCCGTTTCTATGACGAACTGCCGGAACTCGCCCTGACCCTGGGCAAGAGTGATGTCATGATGGGGGCCTTGCTGGTGATCCTGGCTGCCCTGGCCGCTTTCTTCCTCTATCGCAGGTCCCGCTGAGCTACTTCTGTAGGCCTGGAAAGATCTTCAACCCGCCCCCCGGTTGATGCTCGGCCCGGTTGCGCATGAAATCTGCAGTTTTCCAGAATGACTGCTCAAGCTGGACCTTCAGCTCCTCCGGGATAGCCATCTCCTGCAGGGCCTTGCGCATGCAGAGCATCCACTGATCACGTTCCACCTGACCGATACTGAACGGCAAGTGGCGCGCTCTCAATCTTGGATGGCCATATTTCTGCACATAGAGATCAGGGCCTCCCAGCCATCCCGACAGAAACATAAACAGCTTTTCCCGGGAAGCTCGCAGGCTTGTTGCATGCAGGGAACGAACCGTTTCCGCTTCTGCCAATTCATCCATAAAATCATAGAAACGGTCGACCAATTCCCGTACGCCGGGTTCTCCCCCCAGCTGCTCATAGGGTGTCTGTTGCTGTAGCATCGTCTCACAAGCCTGTGTTTCTGACCAGCGGTACAAAGGCAACGCCCAGCACATCTTGCACTGAACTCTCACCTTGCATATCTTTCTCCACCAGCATCAGTTCCTGATGATAGTAAGGCTGTCCTACTGGAATAACCAGGCGCGAACCAGGTTTGAGCTGTGCCAACAGAGGCGGCGGAATCACTGGCGCCGCAGCCGTGACAATAATCCCGTCAAAGGGTGACTGTTCCGGCCAACCGTCGTAGCCATCGCTGATCCGGCATTCAATATTGGTGTAACCCAGCTGTTTAAATCTCTCCGCCGCCTGCTGCGAAAGCGGCGCGATCACCTCGAGTGTATAGACCTGTTCCACCAGTTGCGAGAGCACGGCTGCCTGATAACCCGAACCCGTACCTACCTCCAGCACCCGATCACCCGGCTGCAGCTCCAGCAGATCGGTCATCAGAGCGACGATGTAAGGTTGAGAGATCGTCTGCCCATGCCCAATAGGCAGGGGGCCATTGTAATAGGCCTGACCCTGCGCGCCTGGCGGAACGAAGATGTGCCGCGGCACGGCTTTTCATGGCCTGCATGACTCGCTCGTCGAGTTTTGCCTTACCAATGATGCTGCGGGTATATTCCACCTCCCGCTCAATCTCACTCAGCATCTGATCTCTGTCCAACACGCTTTTTTCTGACCCGTTCAAGACTCATCCTCATCAAAGATTTGCTCGCTGTCGCCCAGCCTGCATCGATCACTGGTTTCCCTATTCTTGCGGTCAATCTGATAATTCTGAAATGCGATAAGTTTTCCGCCAGAAAGGACGGAAACTAATCTGGCACAGGGACGTGCCAGCATTTTCAAAGGCAACAAGCCCTTGAAAATGAAGGAATCGGATAATCGCATTTTTCGATTCCGTTCCAGAAACACCCTAGGGAGGGGTATTTCTGGACTC
This sequence comes from uncultured Gammaproteobacteria bacterium, assembly GCA_963797085.1. Taxonomy (GTDB): domain Bacteria; phylum Pseudomonadota; class Gammaproteobacteria; order Chromatiales; family Chromatiaceae; genus JASJBU01. The sequence goes on along the minus strand of CAWCOA010000003.1, from coordinate 13,958 downwards.
TTACAAGTTAATAAAAACCACTGATGGCGGAAATCGCAGGCATCCTTAGTGTTTGTCATTACTCTTTCACCTGTGGAGCATGTTAAATTCCCTCTGACGTCATACCAGAGCAAAGAATAGACAAGTCATGCCGGAATCAATCGACAGTCTGATCCATGCCGAATGGATCGTTCCCGTGGTACCTGAGAACCAGGTCCTTGAGCAACACTGCCTGGCCATCCAGGGGGGACGCATTCACGATATTCTACCTTCGGCCGCGGCCAGCGGGAAATATCAGGCCGCCAAGGAAACCCAATTACCGCCGGGACAGGTACTGATACCCGGGCTGATAAATGCCCATACACACACTGCCATGTCTCTGTTGCGGGGTCTGGCTGATGACCTGCCGCTGATGACCTGGCTGAATGAACATATCTGGCCGGCAGAGGGTCGATGGGTCAATGAAGAGTTCGTGCATGACGGCAGTCAGCTCGCCATTGCCGAGATGCTGCTGGGCGGCACTACCTGTTTCAATGACATGTATTTCTTTCCCGATGTGACCGGGCGCGCCGCGGATGCAGCCGGAATACGCGCCGTCGTGGGGCTGATCGCCATCGACTTCCCGACTGTATGGGCGGCGGATGCCGATGCCTATCTGCGCAAGGGGCTCGAGGTCCATGACCAGTTTCGCGGCAACGGCCTGATCCACACGGCTTTTGCACCCCATGCCCCCTACTCGGTGGCCGATGGACTGCTGGAACGCATTCGCATACTTGCGGATGAGCTGGAACTACCCATCCATATCCACCTGCATGAAACCCATGACGAGATCGTCCAGGGGCTGCAGCAGCACGGCAATCGCCCGCTGCAGCGCCTGCAGGAGCTGGAACTGCTTTCCCCATCTCTGCTGGCCGTGCATATGACCCATCTGGAAGAGACGGAGATCGACCTGTTCGCCAGGGGCGGCGGTCATGTAGTGCACTGCCCTGAATCCAATCTGAAACTGGCCAGTGGTTTCTGTCCGGTGGCCCGCTTGATGAAGGCCGGCATCAATGTAGCTCTGGGTACTGACGGCGCCGCCAGCAACAATGACCTGGATATGTTCAGCGAGATGCGCACTGCGGCACTGCTGGCCAAGGGCGTGGCGGCAGACGCCAGTGCGGTGCCGGCGGCCCGCGCCCTCTCCATGGCGACCATCAACGGCGCCAAAGCCCTGGGGCTGGCAGCTGAGACGGGTTCACTGGAAATCGGCAAATCCGCCGATCTGGTTGCCGTGGATCTGCACCGCCTGCAAACCCAGCCTGTCTATCATCCCATTTCACAGCTGGTCTACGCGACCGGCCGCGAGCAGGTTCAACAGGTCTGGGTCGGGGGGCGCCAACTGGTCAGAAAGGGTGAACTCACCACGCTGGATCAGTCTAAACTGTTGTCCAGAGCCGCCCATTGGCACAACAGAATCACCACTGAGTAGTGTTATAATTCGGCCTCGCCGCAACCTGACAAATCAAGCCATGACCCACGAAACACTCAACGTTGACCACGCCGAAGTCAGTAAGTTTGAAGAGCTGGCCTCCCGCTGGTGGGACCCTCACAGTGAGTTCAAACCCTTGCACGAGATCAATCCATTGCGACTCGGCTACATTGACAAGATTGCCCCGCTCGACGGCAAGCGGGTGCTCGACGTCGGTTGCGGTGGCGGTATCCTGTCGGAAAGCATGGCGGCCAAGGGCGCTGAAGTCACTGGCATCGATATGGGCGAAGCACCTTTGCAGGTGGCCCGTCTGCATCTCTTGGAAACCGGTCTGCACGTCAACTACGAACGCATCCCGGTGGAACGCCTGGCTGAGGAACGTCCCGCTGCATTTGATGTAGTGACCTGTATGGAGATGCTGGAACACGTACCCGATCCAGCATCGGTTGTGAATGCCTGTGCACAACTGGTAAAACCCGGGGGCCATGTCTTCTTCTCGACCCTCAACAGAAACCCAAAATCGTTCCTGTTTGCCATCATCGGGGCGGAATACCTGCTGCAGCTACTGCCGAAAGGCACCCATGACTTCGCTAAATTTATCCGCCCGTCGGAACTCGACGCATGGATCAGAGAGTCCGGGCTTGCCACCCGGGACATCACCGGGTTGCTCTACAATCCACTGACTCGCAGCTACAGACTGGGTGCGGACGTGGATGTCAATTACATGGTCTACACGCAAAAGAATATTGACGGGTGAGTATTCAAAGCGTCCTCTTCGACCTGGACGGCACTTTTGCCGATACCGCCCCGGATCTCCACTTCGCCCTTGATCAGGTCATGCTGCGCCAGGGGCTGACTCCCCTGCCCCTTGAAAAGGTGCGACCTGCAGTTTCCCACGGCAGCCAGGCAATGCTCAGGGTGGGATTCGGGCTGGGTCCGGAGGCCCCGGGCTATGACAGTCTGCGGGATGACTTCCTCAACACCTATCTGGCCAATATCGCCAATCGGACCCGCCTGTTCGATGGCATGGAACCGCTGCTGGAAAAGTTCGATGCCCTGGACATTCCCTGGGGGATAGTCACCAATAAGCCGGCCTGGCTGACAGACCCGCTGGTGCAGGCACTCGGGCTGAGCAAGCGCGCGGCCTGCATCGTCAGCGGCGACACCACCGACCATGCAAAACCTCATCCGGAACCTATTCTGCATGCCTGCCGCCTGGTTGGAGCGAATCCCCAAAAGTCGATCTATGTGGGTGATGCAAAACGGGATATCGAGGCCGGTAACCGGGCCGGGAACATCACCCTGGTGGCGCTGTTTGGCTATCTGGCCGAGGACGACGACCCAGGCAGCTGGGAGGCTGACGGTACGATCAGCCACCCTCTTGATATCATCGATTGGCTGTATTGATAGGGGCTGCCGAACCACCCAGGGAAGCGCCCTGGAGTTGCGTCCAGCGCCAGCCCAGCAACTATAATTAACCAACAAGAAAACCTATGGCAGAAAAAACCATGCTCGAATACATGCCCACAGCCGACCTGCTGAAAGACCGTATCATACTGGTTACCGGAGCCGGCAGTGGGCTGGGGAGGTCAGCCGCCAGAAAGTTCGCCGAGTATGGGGCCACCGTTGTTCTACTGGGGCGCACCCTGAGTAAACTGGAAGAGACCTACGACGCCATCGAGGCAGCGGGCGGGACCCAACCTGCGATCATTCCGCTGAATCTGGAGAGCGCCACAGAACAGGATTATTACAGCCTGGGTGAGACCCTCTACAAGGAGTTCGGACACCTCGATGGGTTGTTACACAATGCAGCCCAACTCGCACTGCTCAGCCGCATCGACGACTATGACCTGGAAACCTGGAACAAGGTCCTGCAGGTCAACCTGACCGCACCCTTTATCCTCACCCAGGCCTGCCTGCCCCTGCTGCGGCGGGCGGAGGATGCCTCGATCATCTTCACCTCCGACACTGTGGGACGGGTCGGCAAAGCGTATTGGGGCGGATATGGGGTTGCAAAATTTGGCATCGAAGGCCTTATGCAGATCCTCGCGGAAGAGTTGGAGTCCAGCCAGATCAGGGTCAACAGTCTGAATCCCGGACCGGTGCGCAGCAAACTCCGCGCCTTGGCCTATCCCGGCGAGGATCCCGAATCACTCCCGGAGGCCGATTCGGTCATGCATGCCTATCTGTACCTGATGGGGCCAGACAGTAAAGGTGTCAATGGACAGGCCCTTGATGCACAGTAAGCGGGATTGCGTTGGGCCTGCTGCCGAACAGGTAACCCCAGTTTGACTCCGCACAATCCTTAAAAAACCCTGTCTTGTGGGTCTGATTAGAGTCTTTCTCCGCAACTAAACGGCTCGACTCGACTCAAAGAAGAAAAATACCAGGATAATGTCGATGTCTTTGAAAACAGCATTGCTTACGGCATGCCTGCTTAGCCTGTCCCCACTTCTCCCGGCCAGCGATTATCTGATCGACACCAAAGGCTCCCATGCCTTCATCCAGTTCCGGATCCCACACCTCGGATACAGTTGGTTGCTGGGCCGCTTCAACAGCTTCGAAGGCACATTCAGCTATGACGATCAAGAGCCCTCAGCCGCCCGGATTGATCTGCTGATCCAGACAGCGAGCATCGATTCCAACCACGCAGAACGTGATAAGCACCTGCGTGGCGAGGATTTTTTAGATGCCAAACAATTCCCGGAAGCACTTTTCAAGGGCACCGAATATACTGAGTCGGCAGACAAAAGTGCCATTCTGAAGGGTAACTTGACACTACGCGGCGTGACACGCCCCATAAGTATCGAAGTAGTGCAGATAGGCGCCGGCATGGACCCTTGGGGAGGCTACCGCCGGGGATTTGAAGGCACGACCCGCTTGCGCCTCAAAGACTACGGGATAGATTTCGACCTGGGTCCCGCAGCAGAAGTGGTGCAACTGGATTTGTATGTAGAAGGAATCCGGAAAAATAGTGAACAGAGACGTAAAAAACGTTAAATAGTCCTTCATCCTTTGCTGAAATTTATGCCATTATCGGCAACAGTAAGGACAATAAATCCTTGCCCAGTGAGGTATTAGCCGACAATCATTAAAATTCCCAGAGGATCACCAATGAAATACTTGCGAAAATTGTTCTCAGTACTGTTATCCCTGTCCTTGATCATACTGCCCATTGCGCCGACACAGGCTGCACTGGTCGGCAACGCCGAGTTATTTGCATCAAGCTCACTCGATACCGACCGAACCGAGCTGCTGGCAGCCCTTGATCGGGATTCCGCCAGGCAGCAACTGGCTGCTCTGGGTATCAGTCAGGAGCAGGCGATGGAACGTATTGCCCAGATGACCGATCTTGAAATTGCACAATTGAACCAGCAGCTGGCTGATCTGCCTGCCGGTGGTGATGTATTGGGCGTCGTGGTGTTGATTTTCATCGTCTTTATCATCACCGATGTAATTGGCGCCACGAATATCTTCCCATTTATCCACCCGGTCAACTAGCAGATTGACTCACTATCGTGATAAAACCCGCCTTGTAGCGGGTTTTATCATCCTGGCGTTGCTGAGTAGCTGTACCAGCCTGCCAAGGCTACCGGCCAACCTCGCGCCCAAGATTGAATTGACAGATACCCCGTTCTTTCCGCAGGAAGCGCATCAATGCGGTCCGGCTGCCCTGGCCACGGTGTTGAGCTATCGTCAGCTCGAGGTCACACCTGCTGAACTCACTCCTCAGGTCTTTCTGCCCGAACGAAAAGGCAGCCTGCAGATCGAACTGACTGCCGCGGCACGCCGCCATGGCATGCTTGCCTATCCGCTGGCGCCGAAGTTGAGCGACCTGCTGACCGAAGTGGCCGCCGGCAATCCGGTGTTGGTGCTGCAAAACCTATCTTTCAATTGGCTGCCCCGCTGGCACTATGCCGTGGTGGTCGGCTACGATCTGGCGCAAAGCGAGATCATCCTCAGATCCGGCAAACAACGGCGCTGGCGAAGCAAATTGAGCACCTTCAGCAACACCTGGGGCCGATCGGGCAACTGGGCGCTGGTGATTCTGCCGGCGGATAAAATTCCACAAACCGCAACAACCGAGACCTTTCTCAAGGCAGCCTATGACCTGGAGGCTACGCAGAAAAACAAAGCAGCCCTCAGCGCCTATCGCGCCGCAACTACCCGCTGGCCCGATGACAAACGCACCTGGCTGGCTCTAGGCAACAGCGCCTTTGGACTCAATCTGTTAAACGAGGCTCATCAGGCGCTGCAGCAGGCCCTCTCCATCGATCCTGCCGATATCACAGCTTTAAATAATCTGGCCTATGTCTATTTAGCCGCGGGATGCGGGGAAAACGCCCGCGACACCATCAGCAAGGCGCTGAAAATTGAGCCGGAAGATGCGAATCTGCGGGACTCCGAACAGGAGATCGACCTTCATTCCTCTCAAATCGAAAACATCAGCTGTCCATTACTCCGATAGCGCAGGGAAAAGCGACGTGCTTGTACAACGACCCATTTCTCGATCTGCGGCACCGTTTCCTTATATCAGAATCCTGTAGTCACGGAGGATGCGCTTAGTAATCCTCTCCAGATCAATCGATTATCACAAGGTGATCGGGTAATTCGTTCTTATCGTGGGTGACGGGTGCATATTGCCTGAGTAATGCCCCGGCGGCTTCGATACATTCAAGCATGCCTTCAAGCGTATCGCCGCGCTTGAGTTGGGCGATCAAATCATCAACGATGCTTTGCCATTGCTCAGCGGATACGTGTTGATCGATGCCGCGGTCCGCGAGGATTTCCACATAGTGTTCCGCCTCCGAGACGAAGATGAGCACACCCGTCTCCCCCTGGGTGTGATGCAGACCATTCTCCAGGAACTGTCGATAGGCAAGATTCGAGGCCCGACGATAGCGAACGGCTTTAGGGATCAGCCATACCATCAGCGGTGGAATGCGCAGCAAAATTGCGAAGACAAAAAACACCAGCCACTGGGCCAACAGCACTTCATGGTACGACAGCCAAAAAGGCGTGAGGTTTATCACGGCCGGCGTGATCAGCGCGATAAACGCCGCCCAAAGGGTGGGAATGTAGAAGTAGTTGTCGGCGCGCCTGGCCAACACCGCCACCAGCTCGGCATCGGTGGTTTTTTCCACCTCAGCTATTGCCGACGACACCTGTTGCCTTTGCGCGTCAGTCAATAATGTCATCACCAGCCTCCCGATGCGCCACCGCCACCGAAGCCGCCACCGCCGCCGCCAAAACCACCGCCGCCTCCGAACCCACCCCCGGAAAATCCGCCTGGCCCGCCATAGTAACCTCTGCGGCTAGAGTTATAGCCTGTTTTGGATCCGATTACGGATTTAAAAAGAACAAATCCAAGTATGATAAAAAACATAAAGACAGGGGAAACATCCGATCGCTTTATAGACTTGCCCTTGCTTGCGTGCTGCATCGCGTATTGCCCACCCAGGGCCTGAATGATGGCCTTGGCGCCGCTTTCGATGCCGCCGCTGAAATCACCCCGTTTAAAGCGGGGCAAGATAACGGCGTGGACGATATTGGAGGAGATCGCGTCGGTCAGTACGCCTTCCAGTCCATAACCGACTTCGATGCGCACCTTGCGTTCTTGCTTTGCCACAATCAAAAGGACACCGTTGTCTTTATCCTTTTGGCCGATGGCCCAGGCACGCCCCAGCTGATAGCCGTAGGTCTCGATGGTGTAGCCCTGCAGGTCGGGCAAGATGGCGATCACAACCTGGTTGGTGGTCGCCTTCTCGTGCGCTTCGAGCAACTGGCTGAGTCGCTGTTCCTGCGCCTCATCCAGCATCGCGGCGCTGTCGACGATACGGCCGGTGAGCTTTGGAAAGGTGGGTGCGGACTCAGACGCGACGGCAACCAAGCCGAGCAGCAAGAGTAGCGCGAGTGTGGCGCCCTTCAAAACTGAACCTGGGGAGCCTGTTCCGCTTGATCCGCCGTTGCCTGATAGGTATCCCGGATCGGCATATCACTGTACAACACACTGTGCCAGATGCGGCCGGGGAAGGTGCGAATCTCTGTATTGTAGTGTTCCACCGCTGCGATATAGTCTCGGCGGGCCACAGAGATGCGGTTCTCGGTACCCTCCAGTTGAGACTGCAGCGAGAGAAAATTCTGATTCGCCTTCAAATCCGGGTAACGTTCGACCACGACCATCAAGCGCTGCAGTGCGCTGCTCAACTGTGACTGGGCCTGCTCGAACCGCTGCAGCGCCTCGGGATTGTTCAGCAGATCGCCGGTGGCCTGAATGCTGCCCACTTTGGCGCGCGCCTCCACCACTGCCGACAGGGTTTCCCGTTCATGCGAGGCATAGCCTTTGACCGTGGCTACCAGATTGGGTACGAGATCGGCGCGCCGTTGATATTGGTTTTCAACCTGCGCCCATGAGGATTTCACTCGCTCATCAAAGGTGGGAATGTTGTTGATGCCACAAGCCGCGAGCTGACTCAGGATCAGCACTAACATCAACCATCTAAGACTTACCAACATCATGCGTCAGGCTCCTTGTCAGAATGAAACAAAACTCTGACAAAGTTGCTCGTAAAATGCAAAGAGAATCATCAACCCTGAATGCCACTTGGGACGTTTTAAGCAAACCACTGATACAGCCCTACACCGGCCATTATCGGTAATATAAAAAGCAAAGCTGATACTCCTAGACAGCCTCCGCCCCGTCTAGACACAGGAAGATACTGCGTTTTTTGAGGTTGCGCTGCTAACCAATTTCGGTGACAAATATTACAATACAGTTTAAGGAAACCATTATTCCAAGCCTTAATAGTCAGATTTAGTCTTAACAGGCCCTAAGTATCTGACTCGAAAGTGCCGTAATTTAGAACATTATTGTTAAATGATATGCTATCTGTAAAATGTACTGCTCTATATACGAGTTGGGTAAATCCATGCAGCAACAACTTACTTTCAAACGGCTCAACGAGCAACAGCATTCATTGCAAAATCACCGTGTTTTCGGCCTGTTGAAGACACAGGAAGACTTGCAGTTATTCATGTCATGGCATGTATTTGCCGTTTGGGATTTCATGTCCCTGGTAAAGCGCCTTCAGCGGGAGTTGACGGTGGTCACAACGCCATGGGTGCCGTCACCCTATCCACAGTCCGCACGACTGATAAACGAGATCGTGTTGGGTGAAGAAAGCGATGATGCTCCGGGTGGTAGGTACCTCAGTCACTACGAACTGTATCTCGAAGCGATGCAGGAAATTGGCGCCGATACCTCGACTGTGGATCAATTTGTCACTGCAGTAGCTTCAGATAAAGCACCTGTCGATGCGCTCAAGTGTAGTGATATTCACCCCGCCATTCGGCAATTTGTCACCCAGACACTGGAGACTGCTCAGCAAGGTCAATTGATAGAAGTATTGGGTAATTTCTTTTTTGGCCGTGAAGACATTATCCCACGAATGTTCCAGAGTTTGCTTGATCGGTGGCATCTGACGCGAGAGCAGGCTCCGGTATTTACATACTATTTGGAACGTCATATTGAACTGGATAGTGATGACCACGGTCCCGCAGCACTCAAGATGCTTAAGGCATTTACAGACGGCGATGATGATGCATTGGTGCAATTGGAAAAAGCTGCGGAAGCTGCCATCCAGTCCCGGTTAATGTTTTGGGACACCCTGGCAGACGAAATCGTCCTCCGGCAGCAGACCTCGCAACTGAAGGCGCGTGTTTAGTTTGAACATCGCACTGTACGGCAAAGAGAAAGTGCATGATTTTGCCATGCAGAAGTAAAGAACGTTTTATTGATCGGGATCAGCTAAATGGTGACCCCTTCTGCTGACCCCTTCTGTGCCTTCTGTGTGTTTGTTCCTCAGCGCCCTAATCTGAGGTGGCACCGGATTGGCTGCTATCAACTATAATTAATACATAAAGTAGTAGAGGTTGCTGGTCATGAAACGGGTAGTACTCTTTCGGAAGGAACTGAAAGTGGAACGCATCCGTTGTAATCAGCAGTCGCACTTTCTGGCTTTTCGCCCTACTCCTTCCCTAAGCAGTTTCCGCGACACACACTCCCCGCAAGTTTTCCAGGCTCTCAAAACATTTCGAACTGGTGTGGCTTGATCATGGATCATCGTCGGCAACCGGCGATTTTCAATCCTGAATGTTGATATAAGGAGAACGAGATGGCAATGGTAAACAAAATATTCATGGGTCTATGCATTATCCTGCTGGCCGGTTGTGCCACGAAGAGCCAGTTTATCTACGATCACCCCGATGAAAATACCCTAGCCAGCCAACAGGAACTGATCGCGCTAGTGATGCCGGTGAACGATCTGCGAGAAGATGAGAAAGAGATCGATCAGATCTTCGCCGACGATCCTTTGCTGGAGATACAAAAGATCATCAAGGAAGAGATCGCCTCCACGGGTTATTTCAGCGAGGTGATTCTGCAGCAGGAAAACCAGCCGGTTGTCAATGCCGATATTATATTTGTTCCGCACCTTCGCAAAATGCAATGGATGGTACCGGACTACGATGACATGATCGGCAAGGTCTACATCATCAGTTTCCTTACAGGTGGTATTGGTGGCGTTGCCTATGGGAGCACCGAAACCGATGTCATTGGCGATGTGGAACTGAAACTGGAGATCATCGAGCAGAGTACGAACGATGTCCTCCATGAAAAGATTCATTCAGGTCATCATAAGCAGAAAATGGCGAAAATGAATTGTGATGCACCTGAAACCAAGGCCACTGTGGTTGGTAAAAGTTTAAAGAATGCAATGGTCGAACTGTCATCCGATCTCAATGAGGTCTTTGCTGATTATTTAATGATCAATTCGGAGATGGTGTCTGAATAGCCGATAAGTAACAGCTGTCAGGACGATCACTCTCGAGGCAATGCCGCGCTGGAGGTCATCAAATCCTCGGGCGTATCGATGTCGATGAGAATCCCTGGATCATCCACTTCGATCCTGAGCATAGCAGCGGCTTCTGAGAGCAAGAGTTCACGGGCGCCATGATCTCTATTCAGGGCCAATAGGTGCTCTTTGTATGCCCGGCTGAACCCAACAGGATGACCACGGCGTCCCTGATAAAAAGGCGCGGCAATCGCGGCGTCATTGCGCAATGCATTGACGATCCGCGAGGTCGTTGATGCGTCCAGGTAAGGCATATCGGCAGGGAGTATGCACCAGGCATCACTGTCCACACTGGCCCTGACACCGCAAGCCAGGGAACTACCCATACCTTGCCCTGCCTGTGGGTTGATCACCGTTGTTATACCGGCGGATTGTAAAACCTGGCTGAGTGCTTCATCCTGTTGCCGAATCACGGCTATTATTCGATCGCAACGGAACAAGCTGGCGGCGCTGCGCCTGATCAGGGGTTCGCTGCCTATCGAGTGGAGCAGTTTCTGGCTGCCGAACCGGCTGCTCTCACCGGCCGCCAGGAGCAAGCCGGTAACATCACGCACCGGCTGGCGCGGTCGATGCGTCATTCGGCAGACGACGCGCCTGAATCAGGTCAGCCGCTATGGCGATGGCGATCTCCGCCGGAGTACGACTGCCGATATCCAACCCCACAGGACCATGCAGGCGGTTCAGCTGCTGTCTGCTGATGCCACGCTGCAGCAGTCTTTCACAACGGGCATGCTGATTCTTCTTCGACCCCAGGGCGCCGACATAGTAGGCCTGACTGCTGAGAGCTGTAAATAGCGCCGCATCATCCAATGCCGGGGTATGTGCGAGGGCCAGAATGGCGCTCCGCCGATTGGCCCGGAACTCGTTTACAGCGCTCTCCGGATGACTGGTGACAAAGGCGGCGCCCGCCACCAGCCAGCTGTGCCCTGCCTGCAGATTGTATTCCGGTCGGGGATCGCAGATGGTCACTGCGTAATCCAGGGTCAGGGCGAGCTGTGCGACACGTCGGGTCAATTCACCGGCACCGATCAGCAGCAGCCGCCAGGGTGGGCCGAATGTCTTGCTCAGAGTCTTTCCATCGAAGGTCAGATCCAACTCCGCAGCCAGCGGATGCAGACTGGTTTCGCCCGTGTTCAGACAAACCCTGCGACTGAGCTGCTCTCCGGCATCCATTTTTTCCAACAACAAATGCAGCTGTTCCACAGCATCGATGATTTCCACCAGCAATACCAGGGTGCCTCCACAGGGCAGACCCACTCGCTGGGCCTGTCCTGTCTGCACACCATATGTTTCCAGCCGCGGCAGCCCCGAGCCAAACTCACCGCGCAGCACACGCTGTGCCAGGTCATCCTCCACACAACCACCGGATACCGAACCGACGAACCGCCCGTCCGGGTGAATCGCCAGCAACGCGCCGGGTCGCCGAGGAGACGAACCCCAGGTCTTGGCCACGGTTACCAGGGTGACCCTGGCGCCGGCCTCCAGCCAATCCAATGCGGCCTGCAGGACTTCGCGATCACTGCTTCGATCCAAATCCAATCCTTAATCAACCGGCCAGGCGAATCGGAATAGATCGCACCGGCCGGCCAGTCAGTTGAAACACCGCATTCGCCACTGCCGGGGCTATCGGCGGCACCCCGGGTTCGCCGATACCACCGGGATTTTCACTGCTCGGCAGGATATGCACATCCACTGCCGGCATCTCATCGAACCGCAAGAGCTTAAAGTCATCAAAGTTGCGCTGAACGGTACGGCCGTCCTGGATGGTGATCTCACTCTTCAGGGCGGCAGTCAGGCCATACGCGATGGCGCCCTCCATCTGCGCGCGAATCGAATCGGGGTTGACCACCATGCCGCAATCCACCGCGCAGGTCACCCGATGTACGTGGACCCTGCCCCGCTCGATGGAGACCTCCGCCACCTGGGCGACGAAACTGCCGAAAGATTCGGCCACCGCGATGCCATGGGCATGCCCCTCGGCCAATGGCTTGCCGTATCCGGCCTGTTCTGCGGCCAGCTTCAGTACTCCCGCATGACGTGGATGTCCGGCCATCAGTTCCAGTCGCGCCTGCAGTGGATCCTTGCCGGCCAGGGCTGCCAACTCATCAAAAAAGCATTCCGTGATGTAGGCGTTCTGCGAGCTGCCCACCGAGCGCCAGAATCCCACCGGGATGCCTGGGTTATACATGGCAAAGCTGACGAACAGGTTAGGGATGCCATAGGGGATGTTTTTCGCACCCTCGGTATTCGACCAGTCGCTGCTGTCCGGCACCCGACCGCGCTGTTTTTGACCCATGATCGAGGCGCCGGCGATACGGTGTTCCCAGGCGACGATCTTGCCGTCGGCATCCACCCCGCCGCGCAGCCGATTGTAGGTGGCGGGGCGGAACTTGTCGTACAGAATGTCGTCTTCCCGGCTCCAGATCACCTTCACCGGCTTGCCCACAGCTTTGGAGCACTCCACTGCATCGATGACGAAATCATTATCTCCACGACGACCGAAACCGCCGCCCAGATAAGTAGTGTGCACCTTCACCTCGCTTCCGGCAAACCGGTGAGTTTCATCGCAGCAGCCTGGCTGCGGCTCTGATTCTGCGTCGGCAGATAGAGATCACAGCCATCGGCGCGCACGTCGGCGGTGGCGTTCATCGGCTCCATGCAGGCATGGGCCTGATAAGGCACGCTGTAGTCCGCCTCGAGGGTCTTGGTGGCCGCTTTCAAAGCGCTTTCGATCTTGCCTTCATTCCGTTCCACCACAGCGGCGGATTCCACTGCCTTGGCGAACTCGGCAGTGATCGCCTTGCTATCCAGCCCTTGATTGGGGCCGGCATCCCATTCGATCTGCAATGCATCGCGTCCCTGCTTGGCCGCCCAGTAATGCTCGGCAATCACCGCCACTCCGGAGGAGATCTGCTGGACTGCCTTGACGCCGGCTACTTGAGCGCTGCTGTGGCATCGAAGGATTTCACGCTGCCGCCGATGGTCGGACAACGCGCCACCGTTGCAGTCAGCAGACCATCAAGCTGCACATCGATGCCGAATACCGCCGAACCGTCTACCTTGATCGGTGTATCCAGGCGCGGCATGGGTTTACCAAGCAGGACGAATTCCTCCGGTTCTTTGAGGAATACCTCATCAGGTACCGGTAATTTACTGGCGGCAGCCGCCAACGCGCCGAAGCGCAGGCTACGGCCGCTCTCTTCATGCATCACCACGCCATTTGCCGCCCGGCAATCCGCTGCATCGACCTGCCATTGCTGTGCAGCTGCCTGCAGCAACATCTCTCTGGCCACCGCTCCGGCCTTGCGCAAGTGACTCCAGAATCCGCGTACCGCGGTACTGCCGCCCGTGGCCTGCCGGCCCATCAGGGGATTGGCATAGGCCTTGTTTGCGGGGGCGAATTCGGCCGTCACCTGGACCAGTCGGCATCCAACTCCTCGGCCAGGATCATGGCGATTCCGGTCATGATGCCCTGCCCCATTTCCGAACTGGCCACCTGCAGGGTTACCCGGTCGTCACCGCCGATGCTTATCCAGGCATTCGGGTTGAATCTTGCGCTGCCTGCATCCAATTCAGTCTTGGATAGACCACTGAAT
>CAWCOA010000002.1:0-45922 GCA_963797085.1 uncultured Gammaproteobacteria bacterium | reverse complement strand
TCGCCGTCATGGCGTACGCATCCAGTGTTACACGACCAAGCTGGAATCATGACCCCGGTTCGAATACTTTGCAACCCAAGCTGAACATGCAAACAATTTTTCAGAAGCCCCAGATCCATAGAGGAGACAGAAACCATGTCTAAAGAACGCAGTGTAACCAGCTCCCGACTTGGCCGGATGACACTTTAGGGTAAGTTGGCTGGTGGCATCGCCGGCAATATGGTCAGCGAAGGGGCAAGCCAGCTTGCACAGGGACATCGTCCCCGCATCAGAGATCTACTGCTGACACCTGAAAATATGCAAAAACTCTCGGATCGGCTGTCGGAAATGCGCGGTGCAGCAATGAAGGTTGGACAACTGCTCTCCATGGACAGTGGACAAATACTGCCACCGCAACTCACAAGCCTGTTGGCCCAACTGCGCGAGGATGCTCACCAAATGCCATTGGGACAAGTTGCCGCTGTACTGGAAAAATCCTTGGGGGTGTGAATTGGCAGGCGCATTTCAGTCGCTTCTCTTTCACACCATTGGCTGCCGCCTCCATCGGGCAGGTGCATAAAGCAGTCTTGAAGGATGGACGGCAAGTCGCTGTAAAAATTCAGTACCCAGGCATTCGGCGCAGTATTAAGAGTGATGTAGATAATGTTGCCAGCTTGCTGCGACTATCCAGCGCAATACCGGATGATTTCGATTTCACCCCGCTCCTCGATGAAGCCAAGCGCCAGCTACATGCCGAGGCCGACTATCGGCAGGAGGCTGCAGCCATTGACCAGTATTCTCGCCTGCTGGCTGGGGATGATCGCTTTGAAACCCTGCAAGTCATTGAATCACTCAGTTCGTCGGAGGTCTTAACCATGAGCTTTCTCGATGGTCAGCCCATCGAAACCCTGGCCGAGACCACGAAAAAAGAACGAAATGACGCCGCGGCTGCATTATTGGAACTGGCGCTGTGTGAACTCTTCGATTGGGGCCTGGTGTGAACTGATCCGAACTTTGCCAATTACCTCTATCAACCGGATACAGGCGGCATACAACTCCTCGACTTTGGAGCAACCCGTGTATATTCCACAGATCAGCAGTCAGCCATACGTAATCTACTATGCGCACTGCTGGAGGGTACTGATGATGATGTGGGACGGAGCGCGGCCGCCGTTGGTTATGTGGATGAATCCGATCCAATCAGTTACCGAGAACGCATCATCCAACTGCTGCGCACCGCCACTGAACCAGCACGGGCGGCCGACGACTATGCCTTTGCCAATTCTGATCTCGCCAAGCGCATAGCAGATGGTCCTGGCGTTGCGGCTACAGGCAAAATTTACCCGTATTCCACCACCTGAGATACTGTTTCTCACCGTAAACTCGGAGGCCTGTACCTGCTGTTGAGTCGATTACAGGCCAGACTTCCAGTCCGTCAGATCGTTAAGCCTTACCTGGCTGTGACTCGAGATGTGCTACCGGAGGCAGCTGTGCGTCTGGCCGTCTAGTCAGATGATCCAGATCGCTTGCTTCAATTCTGACCTTCTCTTTGTGATAACGAAGTGCTATTGATGGCTGACGGGTGATAGACTGGAGTCTGCTCTCCGATGGTAGCCGGATAGCCCGGTTGGCACGGCCATTCTATTCTAGAACGCTAAGCGTCGTTACGAGAACCTGACTCACCCCACCCCGTCCGGTTAGTCGACAGGCAAGGGGATGGATCTTACAAGGTCAGATTGTATGGCTTCACATAATGACTTTTGTTAGGCCACACAAGTAATCAGTCAGGGCGCAAAGCTCAGCAGTTGAAAAACCCGACGGGCGCCTGCCGTAGTCTTAGGTTATTGATACAGACATCTATTTGAATGCCGCATAGTCGGTATATCCCCGGCTGCCAGGCGTATACCAGAGCGACATATCCTGGGCAGGAACCAACGGCCAGTCATTCCTGATGCGTTCGGGCAGGTCCGGATTGGTGATAAACGGCCGACCAAAGGCAATTACATCCGCATGACCCGCGGCGATGATTGACTCGGCAGCATCCGGCGTATAGCCGCAATTACCGATGATCACACCCTTGAACAGGGGTCTGAATTCAGCCAGGGTCATGGGTTCGCCTTTTTCGTGAAAGCCGAATGCCAGGCCATCCATGATGTGCAGGTAGCCCAAGTTGAGTTTATTGATCTGTTCGGCCACGTAGAGATAGGTTTCTCTGAAATCCTCACTGCCCATATCATTGAATACACCATTCGGTGAGATACGCGCACCCACCTGCTCCGGGGGCCAGACCTCTAGAACCGCTTCCAGCACTTCCTTAAAAAAACGAAATCTGTTTTCCAGACTGCCGCCGTATTGGTCATCACGATGATTCGTCCTTGAATCGAGAAACTGATTGATCAAATAACCATTGGCACCATGCACTTCCACTCCGGAGAATCCTGCCTGTTTGGCATTCTGTGCAGCTTTGCGATAGTCATTCACGGTGAGTTTGATTTCATCCACGGATAAGGCGCGAGGCGTTTCATAAGGTTTGCTGCCTAGCGGTGTGTGGATGTGATCACCATTGAGCTTTATCGCTGAGGCGGAAACAGGCAGTTCCCCGTTATGAAAATCACTGTGGGAGGCTCGGCCACAATGCCACAGTTGCAGAAAAAAAGGCGTACCTGCCGGGCTGACCTTTTGTGTGACCTGCTGCCAACCCTCGACCATTTCCTCTGTGTAGATTCCGGGTGAATCGATCCGCCGATGCCCTGGGATGAAATCACCGTCGCCTCAGTGATGAGGAGGCCAGCTCCGGATCGCTGCAGATAATAATCTCCCATTAAATGATTCGGCACACGCTGCACGCCTGCCCGCCCCCGCGTCATCGGCGCCAGGGCAATCCGGTTCTTCAAGTGAAGACTTCCCAAGGAGAGCGGTGCAAACAGGTTTGTTGGTTTCATAGTGTATCCTCTTGGTGAACTTGTTAATTGCTTTGATCCAGGGTCAGCCGCATCCTGGAAAAATCCAAGGTCAGCAGCGCATCTTGAAAAAAATCGCATGCCAACAAGCCGGCCATGCGAAATCCCAATCGATCCTGTAATGAAAAATCTTTCAGCGCCATTCCTTCCACATTATTCCGTTCAAAAGCACCCAGTCTTAGGCTCGACAGCCTGACCCGCCGACCCTCGACGGCGCCACCTCCACCGATCCCCGCCTCCTGTTCACCGGCTTGACCTGCCAAACCGGCTGCTTCTGCCGTGACTGAGGACATCGCGAATGCAGTACCGGACATGCCGGTATCGATGGCCCACAGAGCAGTCTCCGCATTATGCATCTGCGCCTTAACCAGGATGAATTGGTGATCAGCAATCCACATGGGGAATTGATTCGTTGTTATCTCCGGGGAAAGGGTATTCGCAATCGGCTTATCAATACTCAAGCGCAAGCAACCTTGCTTAAAATCAAGCGCAGTTTTGAAGCGAGACAGCACGGACAAACCCAGAATCCCGTGGATCGGTGCGGCGGGTGAATACCCAGCGAGGCGGCCTTGCAGATCCAGGTGTTGGGTCACAATGTGATGCACTGCCAGCTCTCCCAGTTGCAGCCTTTCAATGTACCCATAGGTCACCTTGCTGGACAGACCGCCGGCAAAATAACGCATCTCACTTCCGCCAAGGGGTATACCGGCAGCGATTGCCAATTTTTCGTCCAACACCAGGTCACTCGCTGCGGTGTCCACCAGCAGATTGAGGACTTTGCCATTGACTTCAGCATGGATCAACGGCAGGTTCGACCCTGACAACCAGTCGAGCTTGACGCAATCAACGGCACCTGTAACCTGGCAAATCTCCAGACTGGCCATTACCGCCAATGTCCCTGCCAGGCCCGAACGTCCTGCGCGCTCATAACACAGGGCAGCCTGGCCGGGTTCATCATTCAATAGATAGGCATCCGCAAGCATTTCCCAGTTGGCCCTGGAACGCAGCCCTTTATTCAGCACTGAGGCAAAATGGCTGATTGCCCGTTGCGCATCGTTATCTAGGAGTGCCAGTCGTCCCAAGCGGGTTTGAATATCCAAACGGCCCGGATCCCGCTGCACCAACTCGCGGTAAAGCTCAGCAGCTGCCTGGAATTGTCCTGCCGCAAACAGGTCATCGGCGTGAGTTTCCTGATGATGATTATCCGATTGCAGAACTGCCTCCCATTGAGTTTCCGAAACATCTGTCTGGCAGCCATGGGTGATACTACTCAGATTATCACGAAGATCTTTATTTGATGACTACCCAATACGCAAATCTGGGCTGAACATCTTGCCATCACCACAGATATTGTAAAGTTATTCATGTAATACCTGTCTATAATGTACACTAGACGCAATTTTTTATATCACCCCATCCATGTTCACGAATCGACTCCTAGTCAACCTGGATGAGCGATCACAGTAGTACAAACAGAGGTTTCACCCATGAACAGGCGTTTGAAGTTCAGATATAACAGATTCATCGCAGGTACGATCTTGGCCTGCAGCTGGTTGGTGAGTAATGCGCAGGCAGAGCTCGGCCGCCCTCATCACCCGGGATACGGGTACGGACCGATGACTGGACCATATGGCTACCCCTATTTCCGGCCTCAGGGTGCCTATGCCATACCCAATTCATCCAGGCAAAACTCACCTGCACAAAAACAGAGCAGGGAGACCGCAAGCGAGGATCGATCAGCTGGCCAGGATGACCTGGTTACAGCAACCGTGACCATCAGTGAGATGCGCTTCGATCCGCCTTGGGTGACGATCAAGCCTGGAGGTACAGTCACCTGGAAACAGGTCGGAGAGATACCCCATGCCATCATTACCAATGACGGTAGCTTAAGCTCACCCCTGTTGGCTGGTAACAGCGAATTCAGCCACACCTTTGAGGAACCGGGCAGCTACTCCTACCATTGCATCATCCACCCCAGCATGCAGGGTGACATACGTGTGATGAAATAGACGCCATGAACCGGAACTCACCCTGTAAAACGCTCTATGAAACACTGTTTGCTGTATCATTTTCCGCAGCTGACCGTGAATTTCACAGATTGAAATGAACCGAGTAGTGATTGATGCCCCAACTTCTAATGACCATGCTCCTGCTGCTTTGTCTACATCTGCCACTTGTTGTGATCGCCGTGGATCTGGATAGTCATCTCTGGCGAGAGCGCCTGCTTTTTCTGATCGCGCCCAGCGCGGAAGATCCAATGGCAGTCCACCAGCTTGAGACTCTTAATAAGCGGGTGGACGCCCTCAATGATCGGGATCTGAAAATATTTCAGCTCTATGAGAACAGCCCGAGTCTGTTTGAAGACAAAAAGCTTTCAGATCGAGAGGCTCAGGAGTTGCGCGGCAGATTGCGTATTGAACCCGAGACCAGGGCACTCATCCTGATCGGCAAGGATGGCAGTATCAAGCGTCACGCTGCAATCGATATTGAATTACGCGAAATCTTTATGCAGATTGATGATATGCCGATGCGGCGTGAGGAGATGCAGGAGAAGATAGAGGCCGGTCAGCCGGTAACACCTCCCTAATCTGCCAAGCTGTGTGATCGATCATGATTAAAACAGCAGGCAGTCTTTAGCTTCCTTCCAGCTTTGCACATGCACATATTCTTGGCTTACAACGCTGTCCAAAGAAAGGACTCTGGATTACTTCAATGATTGCACGTCATCCTATCAAACTTAAAACGAAGAAAGCCGGTCTCTGTCTGGTGCTTGGAGCCAGCGGCTATATCGGCAGCCATCTGGTTCAGCGACTTATCGATGAAGGTATACCGGTGCGGGCCAGCTCCCGGGATATCCAGGTGTTGGAATCAAGGGACTGGAGCACTGCGGAATTGGTTGAGGCCGATGCCCTTGTGCCGGCCAGTCTGGATTCAGCCCTGGCAGGGGTGGAGATCGCCTATTATCTGGTGCATTCGATGGGCGCCGGCAAACATTTCGGACAGCTTGACCTGCAGGCCGCCTCGAACTTCGCCCGGGCGGCTGAAAACGCCGGCGTTCGACGCATCGTCTACCTGGGAGGACTGGTTCCGGATGATGCTGACAGCGAGCATATCGTCTCCCGTCAACAAACCGGAGAGCGGTTGCGCCGTGGTAGTGTTCCAGTGATTGAATTGCGCGCCGGTATCGTAGTCGGTGCCGGTTCCGCCGCCTTCGAGGTGATGAGAGACCTGGTCTATCACCTGCCCCTGATGCTGACGCCGCGCTGGGTGCAGGCCAAGTCACCACCCATCGCGCTGGACAATCTGCTGACTTACCTGGTGCAGTTGCCTCGTCTCGATGCTGTTGAGGGGCGCGTGTTCGATGCCGGCGGCCCGGAAACACTTACCTATGCCGCAATGATGCGTATCCTTGCCGAGGTTGGCGACCGTCGTCCTCCGTGGATCATTCCTCTACCGGTGCTGACGCCGGAACTTTCCTCCTATTGGCTGAGGCTCATCACCGCTGTACCCACTAATGTGGCCCGCGCCCTGATCGGAGGTCTTAAACATGATTTCCTTGCCGACGATGCGGAGTTGCGGAGACTGGTGCCCCAGCAACTGCTCGGTTTTCGTGAGGCGGTTGAGGCGGCATTTGCGGCTGAGCGCAGCAGTTCAGGGGTAGTGGCCCGCTGGACCGAGGGCGCCTTTGCCGTACGTAAACAAAGAATTGACTACGCCTATTACGCCAAGCATGTCGCCCAGAGCGCCGAGAGCAGTGCAAATGCAGCCTCGGTCTGGCGCATAGTCACGGCCATCGGTGGTGACAATGGTTACTACTATATGAACAGCCTGTGGCAACTCCGTGAGTTACTGAACGGGTTCGCCAGCGGATCGGGGCGCAGCAAGGGACGGCGTCATGCCATTGAACTACGCATTGGCGACCGCATCGATTCCTGGAAAGTGCTGGGTTTAGAGCCGGAGAGGCGTCTGAGCCTGTCTTTCGGAATGAAAGCTCCCGGCGCTGGTATACTGGAATTCGAACTCGAGCCCCTGAAAACCCGGGGAACCCGGCTGACCATGACCGCCCATTGGCATCCCGCCGGCGTCTGGGGATTATTATATTGGTACAGCTTCGCGCCACTCCACAAACCGATCTTCAAAGGCACAGTGCGCGAGATCTGTCGACGTGCTGAGTCAATGCCCCCTGAAGTCTAATCTTGAGTCTCTTTATCCTATCGAGTGCCCATTAAAAACCCTGATGCGTGAAGCGGAATATCCCACTTCAGGAAAGATTCCATACCTCCGCTGGCCACGAAAATTGAGTTATTACACCAGTCGTTAGCAGAGCTGAGAGTAAGCGGTTTCGAAAACCGAGTGACGAGCAGCATGGCTGCTGGTTGGCGTCAGTACAAAAAAACCTGGTAACTGCATCGGTGGTGCCATGTGAGCCTTTTCCCTCAATTTACAAGGGATATGGCTGCTTGCGAACCACTCATGGTTGGTCTAACTTTTGTACATACAATTGATATTATATTTGTACGTTATGTACATATATTCTGGATTTGTAGTAGGAACGAGGCTGTGCCAACGAACATCCAATCGATAGGCGCAGCATTTTAAGAACGCGTGAAAAAAGATAGCCGGAGAATGTAGATGAAACATATTAATCCAAATCTTGCCAAAACTGTTGCAATGACTAGCCTGTCGCTAGCCCTGTATTCATCTTCTGCGCTAGCAGGAGATTGTATGAAAAACAAACCTACGGGTGATATGGCTGTTTATAATAATCCATCTGTCATGGCATACAATGGAAAGCAATATAGCAATCATCCGGTGATGAAATACTATCTGCCTGTGGTTAATAGCGATACTGCATACAAAAACTACACAAAACCCACGATGTATAAGGCAGCACATCATGAAACTGCAAAACATGATGATATAGTCAATACAGCTATCTCTGCAGGTAGCTTTAACACGCTGGTGACTGCGATTAAAGCAGCAGATTTAGTCAGCACATTGAAAAGTGAAGGACCTTTTACTGTTTTTGCTCCGACAGACGAGGCATTCGCAAAGATTCCCAAAGATCAGCTGGACGCCCTGTTGGCAGATAAAAAAGCCTTGACCAATGTGCTGACCTATCATGTAGTGCCGGGCAAAGTGATGGCGAAAGACGTAGTCAATCTAAACAAGGCTAAGACTGTACAGGGTCAAGAAATCAACATTGACATCACCGACGGGGTCAAGGTTGACGGTGCAAATGTTATCAAGACCGATATCATGACCAGCAATGGTGTGATACATGTCATCGACAAGGTAATCTTGCCTGCTGCTTCTTGATTGATCATTCATATATTGCCACTAGTAACCCAGGCAGATCAAAGGTGACAGATTTGATTGAAACCTTGGTATAAGATTTCGGAGTCACAATCAAACATCTTTTCGATTGTGACTCCGCTATAGATTTTTCCCGGGTAAGACGCATTGCTTATGATGTGCTGCAGTGATACTAAGCCAGGAGCTTAGAGGCAGTTGTCTAGATTAGATGATCAATAACACTATTGATGATGATATGTAAGACATGATTGTGAAAACGTAACCGGCGTCATACGGGTAGACACAGCTCATAACAGTGAGGTACTGAAAAATGCTCATAAAGTCAAAATCCATTTTGCTGAACGGCTTGATTAAATCTCTAACGACCTTGATTGTCTTTACCACCATTCTCAGTCTATATGTCGCCTTTCAATATTTTGACAGCCAGGCCACTTCCAAGCACCAAGAAAGGCTGGTGAGCCATGGGGAGAGTACGGTAATTACATTTCGGGATTAATATCAGGGAGTATGCATAAGGTGAGTTCCTCTAAGGGATAGATCACAAGCCGAAGAGCATTATTCATTGCACAGAGTTCATTTACTCTTAGTACCTACATCTCTTATTGTTAACGGCTGTGGTCGAAAACGTTCTCCTTGTAAAATGCAACCGTTGAAACAACACATATTGTCGCTCAGAAACTCTATCCTCTGAAATTTCTGACCTAGTTTCGAAACCAGAGAGCTGTCGCTTTGGCACTTTCGTCCATGAAGTATCCAAAATACACACAGGTCATAGAACTCACCATAGAACGAGCTGGAGCCTCCCTGCATACAGCCATAGGATCTCTGACCAGGGAAAGGTAAAGACAAATGACCATACGTTCCTTTAAGCCCTTGAATCTATTGTCATCTCAGCATAAAGCCAGACGCACGATACCAACTGTACATGCTTTGTATAGTTTTTACTTGACACATATTGTACATCTACTAATCTTTTAGTTGAGAAGTGTATTTCGAGACTGTAGGGCTTTTCTTGCAGCTGACACATTACCGCTTAAAGCCAAGTAGCAGTGGAGTTTGATCTACCAGTAGTGCAGGACTGAAAGCTGTTTTATCAAGCATGAGCATCTTTCAGAACAAATTCATAAATACCGCAATAATCTGGAGGCAGACCAATGACAACCATAACCGCAAATTACAACCATCCACACCAGCAATCATCCAATGGCAAAAGCAATAGCGCCGGTTCAACCATAAGTCACTGGTTGAGAGCAGATTGGTCTCAACAGAGTCCTACCGTCTATGTACTCGGTATGACTGGTTATTTCTTGTTACTGGGCTCAATAGCAGTCATTGTATTAAGCAATCAGTTTCCATGGTTCATGGCAGCCCCTATCACAATACTGCTGGCAGCCACCTATTTGCGGCATAGCGATGCAAAACGCACACAACAAAAGACTAGACCTTAATGCAGATGCAACAGGCAAGACCGGGTTGCTAGAGTGATGAAGGCCTTATGTGTTGTTTGTTCTAACAGATGAAGCATTGTTAGATTTTCCAACTGATTTATTTAACTGCTTGCCCGTGCCATCAGCCACGGGCATCTGTAGGTGAAAAGATTTAACAACAATCTGGGTATTATTGGCTTACTAACTCAACTCAAGCTTGAGGAGGAAACCATTCATTCACTTGACTCAGTCGAGTCACATGCAGATAGCGTTGGATTTGAATACGAAAATAAGCATTATTTGGCGAGTCAATGAATTCATGCATATGCGGATGCCTTAGTATCAGGTCTTGCTTGCAGGTTTCTATCTCACCCACATTACTCAACATAATCGCCCGCCCCGTTGCAGTCAGTGCATCGATACCTAAATCGTCAATGGCATGCTCATCGGCCCGATTATCGATAACCAAAGCAACCTGATCGCATTCAGTGAGCAGGCGATACTTATGTGTGGCAATAGGTGTGGCAAATACCGCCGCATTTAATTGTGAATTTACCGCAAAAGCAATCACGGAGCCGTAAGGCTGACCTGCACCTTGAGTGCACAACACAGCATAAGGCTGACTTGTCATCAGTAGATGGATGCTGTCACATAAGCTTCCTTCACAAGGCTGCTTAAGAGAAGCAGAAGATTTCGGCTCATATGGCATCGTATCGTTTGATTCTCCCATTAGATTCACCCTTTAATTACCATGTCAGTGACGGCTACATAGGTAGCGCGGCCGCTGTCCTTCAGCCAGGCATGCTCCTGACCCACTCCTGGATAATCCAATCCGGCAGAGATTGAATGGGTTTCTGTGATCTGGCCATCACCCGCTTCCATCAGATAGGTGCGATTGCCGTGCAGGACACCAGGCCGGCCGGCGCACAGCGGTGCTGCATGAGCACCGGTTTCGAGACCCTTACCAGTCGCCTCCACACCATAGATGGCAACGACGAGATCGTTGAGAAAGGGATGAAACAGGCCTATTGCATTCGACCCGCCGCCAACACAGACAATCAGGGCATCCGGTAACCTGCCTGTCATCTGCTGTATCTGTGAGCGGGCCTCACGTCCTGTAACGGCCTGAAAATCCCGCACCATGACCGGGTAAGGGATGCGGCCCAGCGACCGTGCCGATGATAAAGAATGTGCGCTATGTTATTGCTGTACGTCTCACAGGGCATGTACAGGTCTTGATATGCCGCTGCACCCGCCTGTCCTACCGGTCACTGCCACCTGTCAATTGATCGAACCTGTATTGGGATTATCCGCCATCTCATCGAAGATCTGCTTCAACCCCGATAGATCCCCCGAGCCATGAAGCTCCATATTGAGGTAGTCATCCCGATTCTGCGTCGTTTCGAAGTAGATCTTAATGGCGTTATCACCCTTACCTTCAATAATGGACGGGGCATTTTCCAGGTCGGTCACGTCAGTCAGGGACATGGGATCTAGTGTCGTGGTACGCATTTTGTCGTCTCCTAGCTTGGTATCGATGATCCATTCTGTCTGCACAATTCGATGATGGGCTAAACAGATATGATATTTATTGTACAATTTAATTTGATATGCACAAGTTATTTGTTTTATTTTTTTACATTAATCGATTCGTGTGGAAAACTTTCTTGCCAAATCGCTATTTGGTATAGATAAATTGGCACATGCTAGTACACCCAGGCTCGGTGGCGTCTTGATCAAACCGGGTACCCTTGAATCCCTTCAAACCAGCGCACTTGCCGCCGGCGCCTCACACTAGGTGACCGATACCATGCAATCTACTGACAAGACAAACACCGCCTCCGTGATTTCAATGCCAGTCCGCTTGGTGAAACCAGCGCCTCTGATCAGAACATTCAATTTCAGCGTCTTCCATGTGTCTGTAAAAAGGTTATCGATGTGGTGTCATGAATCGGTGATTACAACGCTGATCAAGGGTGGCAGGCTGTCAATGTTTATGGGATTCTTCTAGTGGGCCTCCGTGTGGTATTGTTGTCTGTCTTTGATAACAAACATTTTACAATGTGTGAGGGCCACTTGTTCTCATATTCAACGGATTAGGCGTGTTTTGTTGCTGAATCTGAACTCTGAAACTTGAGTATTAACAACCTCTCAGGTTATAAAAAATTCAAAAAAAGTGATAATAGACAAACCTCTGCCTCTACGCCATATAATCATGTGCTTGATGCGCTGGCTGTTTTATAAAGATAGAAAGTGATGCACGAATATTTCTAACGAGGCAACTATATGGAACTGGACCTGGATAGTGGACGCCTGGCAATCTTCCTTGGCGGATTGCTTTTTTTCATCCTCATTGAATCGATATTTCCCGCCCGCAGCTGGCATGGCAGCCGGGTCAAACGCGTCTTCTTTCACTCTGCCGTCGCGGCATTCAATACCTTACTGGTACGTATTTTCATTTACGTGCCCTTCCTGCTATGGGTCGTCTATGTCGAGCAGCAGGGCTGGGGTATCTCCCGCTGGTTAGGGCTCAACGGCTGGTTGGAGATCGTACTGTCGCTCGTCATGCTTGATGCATTTGACTACTTCTGGCATCGTGCAAATCATCGTATTCCTTTCCTCTGGCGTTTTCACAAGGCCCACCACGCCGATACCGAGATGGATGTAACCACCGCTCTGCGTTTCCACCCCGGTGAACTGGTCATGTCGTCCTTCGCCAAGGCGTCGTGGGTGCTGGTATGGGGGCCAACACCGATCGCCTGGTTTATATTTGAGGGCCTGATTAGCCTATGTGCACAGTTCCACCACAGTAATATCGATTTCCCGGACCGCATTGAACGCTTTCTGTCCCGTATCATCGTGACGCCACGCTTTCATACCTCGCATCATGTAGTCGACAGACAGTATGGCGATGCCAATTTTTCGACCATATTCAGCTTCTGGGATCCCTTGTTTAGAAGCTACAACCAAGTACCACGTGGGCCTGACGGCCAACTCGAGGAAGACGCAATCGGGCTGCCCGAAGCGCGCGATTTGTCACTATCGTTCCGTGCATGGTTTACAGAACCCTTTAGTCGTCGCAATATGGGTTTACCAGACTGACACATTGATGATAGTTTGGTACACAAATTTTTAATCCCGAGGAGGACCATAATGAAAAAGATTCTAAGCCTGTTGTTACTCATCCCTTTGGCCACAATCGCTGCTGAGCATGCTGGCAAGGGCATGCAAGAGAAAGCGCCCGCCGAGCATGCGGGCGAAGCAATGAAAAAGAAGGCGCAGTCCGGTAAGGCCGCCGAGCATGCGGGTGAAGCAATGGAGAAGAAGGAGCAGGCTGGTAAAGCCGCCGAACATGCCGGCACGGCTGCAGAGCAGGCTGAGCAACCATCTGAAGAGGAAGAGCAGGTCAGTGAGGATGCGGCTGCACCCGCCGAATAGGAATTGACCCCAATGTCCGGTTACCTGCGACTACTTTTTGGCATTGTCTGGCTATCCAGCGCAATCGGTTTATCTTTGGGTGTCACCTTTGCAGCTGATGAACCCCGGCACGAAGCACCCACCGATCAGCGTAAGTATTATGTCGAAGACATCAAGTCAACGATGATGAAATATATCCGGGCTAGCGTTGATGATGAAGGTGTTTTTCACCTACGCGACGATAAAACTGGAGAAGAGTTGGCGTTGAAATTCGTGCGTATCCATGATCCAGTGCGACAGATCGGCAGCGATATCTATTTTGCCTGTACCGATTTTCATGTGGTGGGCGAACCGGACAAACTTTACGATCTCGATTTCTGGATGAACGACATATCAGGAGAGTTAAAGATCTACCAGTCCAAGGTACACAAAGAGCCTCGCTG
This sequence comes from uncultured Gammaproteobacteria bacterium, assembly GCA_963797085.1. GTDB lineage: Bacteria > Pseudomonadota > Gammaproteobacteria > Chromatiales > Chromatiaceae > JASJBU01. Next base: position 32,380 of record CAWCOA010000002.1, on the reverse strand, counting down.
GTCTTTGCTGTACGGCTGGTATAAACAACCACGCTACACTTTCGTAAATGATGAGATTGAGTATTTGTATTGAGCCCTAAGTATAATGACCTGAACACTTCATGTACATGCCACCCCGAATTTGTGGAGTGTGTCAGGAGCTCAGTTGGCTAACAATGACTCTTTGTCCACGAAAAGAGTATGGGAATAAAAGCTTTTTTCCGCACTTGCGGCACTTGCTAGACCATCTAGCAAGCCATGTCACCAAATGTAGGGAAATGATACTCAGGCTTGCGCTTACCAATAGCCTCGCTGGTAGAGCCTATTCGCCCTCTCAATATGGATCAGCGCTCTTAAGGCTCGATATGCTAAGCATCTGAAACCAGGGGGTATGTAGTTAATAGGAACTGAAATTGCTGTAATATCGATATCTCACATCTAGCTAAGATCAACTAGGAGTTTTACTATGAAAATGATCGCGACCCTATTATTACTTTTGCCTTTGCTGTTTGCATGTAGTGGCGATGAAGAACACGCAGGTGATGCTGCAGAGGAGAAAGAGCATGCTGGTGAAGCTGCAGAATCTAAATAAAATGCAATTATCCTTCTGGAAATAGTTAGGAATTAGACGGCTGACTCTGTGCGCGGGCACTGTCAACTTATGAGATTTGGCGTTAACATAGATATACTGGACGATTAAATTTTTACCTTTACGCTGGATTCGGGGCATACGTCACCTTCTGCCATGTCGCAAAAGCCCGGTCATGGAATAACCGATAATACCTGGCTTTCAGAAGGTGGCGTCCTACTCGGAACAGGTTGTTGATGGGACCATGGGCGGAAAGAAATCGTTGAGCATGGCAAGGTGATTTGAATTTCCGCATTTGCCGTTCCCTCTGCCGAGTCGGCTGATGGGAAATCTCAGCGCGGTTATTCTCCCATTTACCCTGCTGGGGCATAACGTGTGGCATGATCTCCTTCTTTACCGCGCCATAACTCCTGAGCTTATCCGTAACGATGACTCGCGGTGAATAGCCTATACCCTTCAATAGCTTACGAAAGAATCATTTGGCTGCATGTTTGTCCCGATGCTTCTGTACAAGGATATCCAGTACATCACCATCTTGATCAACTGCACACCAAAGATAATGCAGTTCGCCGTGGATCTTGATAAACACTTCATCAAGGAACCATGTATCACCGAGTTTTCCCTGTCGATGCCGAATTTTATTGGCGTATCCCTGACCAAATTTCAGACACCATTGGCGAACAGCCTCATAGGAAACAAGAATACCCCGAGCTGCAAGGATTTCTTCGATATCACGGAAGCTCAGTGCAAAGCAGAACTACAACCAAACAGCATGGCTGATGATCTCATCCGGATGACGATAATCGGAGTAAGGATTTGGTGTCGTTTTCATTGGGCAATTATACTTGGTACTCCTCAGACAAGCTCAACTTGACAGTGCCCACAGGCTTACTCTCATCGTCACTGGTGTCTGTTGAAACCAGGATCTTTTTACCAATAAGCTGAGGTTAGGTCTCTACCTCAATCGGCGTTACAAATCCGTCTGGCTTGATTGCAAGCACAGAACAGTCCACGTGGCGAAGGACCGAATCGGCCGTATTTCCAATAAAAAAACCGGGTATCCCTGTTCGGCCAACCGTTCCCATGACCAATAGATCGATTTCCATAGTATTTGCTACGAATGGGATAATCTTTGTTGCGTCACCTTTATGTAAATGTATCTGTACTTTATTTTGTTCCAACCCATTTCTCGCAAGTGCTTCATTCAACCATTGACGATGTGTTTTTTCTTCTTTCAGCACCAATTTATCGACTGTAGCTGCAGAAACCGATCTACCTCGCAAAGTCAATTCTCCAAATAGTTCCCATGTATGTATCACGTGAAGTTTGGCATCAACCAGACGGGCAATGTATTTGCCCCACTGGGTAATCAAGTCGGCAAGAGTGCTCTTTTCCTGGTCAGTTGGAAGCAGATCGACAGCAATCATTATATTGTTCAATTGACCACTAAGCGTCGGTTTAAATGCCCACACCGGATAGGGACACATGCGAAAGAGCTGCATATCGGCGCCACCAAACAAAACATTTCTTATGGCAGTCTCGCTCTCGGCTGGCTTCATGATCAGATCGTAATCACCTTTTAAAGCTTCACGAATTATTTCCAGGTAGCGCTTTCCATTGGAGTGTTTGATGGTTACCTGGAATCCACGCTTCACAAGTTCCGAGGAAATATCTTTCATCTGTTCCAGACGATCTTCAGTCATCCACTGTTGAAGTTCCGATGGTTCTACGTCCACCTTCTGGTCGCCTGGCGGCATATCCAGAACACTCAGCAAGGTGACGTGTGCCCCTATATCTTCTGTAACAGCAGCAACTTCTGCTACCAATGCCTGACTTTGATATTTACCATCGATGGCGAGAAGGATGTTCCGGATTTGTCCCATATCAATAGACCTGCCTGTTAAGTTGCGTGGATTGCTTTGGGACAATCGATTGCGAAGCAGGTTAGTGTTGATCTTGCCCCTATATCGAGTCCAGACTTTAAATAATCATACAATAGGCGGATTGATAGATGTTAGAGTTGATTTTCTTGACCCCAGTCAACGCATGCCCCAGCCGCCAATAATGAGGTATCTTCTGGCGGCGGATGATCCTGCTCACCGGTCGTCGGCTGGACGACCTTCTTGCGGTCTGCCCGCACACGCAACTGTTCGATCTCATCGTTGCCGATAACGGCACAGTTGTCTACGATCCTATCAGCCGCGAAGAGACCCCGGGCCAGCGCGTCCGTATCCAACGGGTAGTCAATACAGCAACTGGCGAAGTCGAACTCCACCGTCACTCCCAGGCCCGCGAGCAGAAAGAACAAGCGATACAAGATCGAGTCAGCAAACGCTTTGAGAGCGTACTAAAAAGCCTCAGTGATGGACTCTCCGAAAAAAGGTACCACCAAACGCTATGACAAGGTTCTGGAGCACATCGGACGATTGAAAGAGAACGACCGTCGTGCCGACCAGCATTGCGCGTCTGACGCATCACAAAAAAACCAATCTGTAGTGCCATAATGCGCACCCGTTAAGGCCTATCTATCAGTTTTTAAGAGAAATGTTGTCACTGAAATCGAAAGATGGGTTAGCCCTGGCCAGCCCGTTTCTTCGGCTTTTTTAACGCCTCAAAACCAATAATCACATCCATCAGCTCGTTGGTGATCTCGGTCTGGCGCACAGATCGCAAATCACCCTGCACGTCTTCGATGCGTTCATCCACCGACTGCTCGGCCTGCTGCATCAACGCCAGCCGGGCGGCGTTTTCGGTGACCATGGCTTCGGCAGAGGCGCGGAACACGCTGGCGAAGATGTGGCTGCGAACGAGGGACGACAGCAGGGCGTCGGCCGCCATGTTGTAGTCTGGCAGCGCCCGTGATTCCCAGCGCTTGGCGCTTTGTAACAGCGTCGGTTCTAGTGGCAGCAGGCGTCGGGTAACCGGCACGCGCGTGCCGTGACCGCCGCGCTGGGTGAACGCCAGGGTAACGCCAATACCCAACAGGGACTGGCCGCGGCTAAGGCGGTCGATGCGGGTCACAATATCGCCGGCCAGGCGACCAATGCCATCGGCGGAAGCCGGTGGCAGCAGCGTGGCTTCTGGCTCCAGACCCTGGTCGGTCAATGCATCGTGCATTTGCGCCCCAATGCAAAGCAGGTGCTGCTTGCCGGCATTTTGAGTGCCTTGGTGCTGCTTCACCAACTGCGCCAGTATCTCGTTGTAGTTGCCACACAGGCCATGGTCTGTGCCAAAAACCACCAGCAGCTGCTCGGCGGCGGCATCCTGTTGCAGGCTATGTCCGCCGGTGCGGTACGCAAACGCAGCAAAACCCCGCAAAATGGTTTGGTGGTAGGCCTCTATCGAGCGTGCGGCATGCTCGTAGGGCGACGCGTTAATGGCCGACAAGGTTTTCATAGTGTGCACAATACCGCGAATGCTGGTCAGCGTGTCGCTGTGGCGCGACAGGACCTCAAGGGTTTGCGCCATGACTGGCCCCGTGTGTGCTGGTTGCACCGGAACCTGCCGGTATGAATTCCTGCAGTGCTGTGCGGGCGCTATCTATGATCAGCTCTCGGTCTTCCGGGCGCAGCGCCTGGTTATCGTGGATACGCTGTTCAATATCCTGCAACTTTTTCTGTGCAGCAGTTCGGATGCGGGCCATGGCATCGGCCAGCGGTTGTTCCTCCAGACCATCAAACAGGCCTTCCATCGCCGCAATCAACACCGCCAGCTGTTCCACCGCCGGCATCGGGTCGCGTTCGGCCTGGCGCAGTGCCGCGCGTACCGCTGCACCACGGGTCAGGCGCGCGCGGGTGGCGTCGTCCAGGCGGGTGCCAAAGCGGGCAAAGTCTTCCAGTTCTTCAAATTGCGACAGGGTCACCCGTAGGTTGCCCGCTACCTCGCGCAGGGCGCGGCTCTGGGCTTTGCCGCCCACGCGGGAAACCGACAGGCCAAGGTCAATGGCGGGAAACTGGTTTTTGCGCACCAGCCGCGGCGACAGGTAAATCTGGCCATCGGTAATAGAAATCAGGTTGGTGGGAATGTAAGCAGACAGGTTTTCGGCCTGGGTTTCCACCACCGGCAACGCGGTGATGGAGCCGCCACCGGCGTCTTCGGTAAACTGGCCGGCCCGCTCCAGCAGGCGGGCGTGCACGTAGAAGATATCGCCGGGAAACGCTTCGCGCCCCGGTGGCCGGCGCAGCAACAGCGACAGTTCCCGGTAGGAACGGGCGTGGTGGGTCAGGTCATCGAAAATGACCAGCACATCGCGGCCCTGGTCGGAAAAATACTCGGCCATGGCCATTGCCGCGTAAGGCGCAATGTAGGCCATGCCCGGTGTTTCTTCATCGCCGGCGGACATAACAATGCTGCGAGCCAGCATGTTGTTTTTTTTCAGCGCACCGATCACTCGCGATACCGCATCGCCGCGCTGGCCAATGGCGCAATAGATACAGATAACCTGAGAGCGGGCCTGGTTAAGAATGGTGTCGACGGCGATGGAAGTCTTGCCGGTCTGACGGTCGCCGATGATCAGTTCGCGTTGGCCCAGGCCCACCGGCACGGCGGCGTCGATAGCTTTGATACCGGTGGCCAGCGGCCGAAAAATCGCCAAGCGGCTTACTACGCCTGGTGCTTCGGCTTCGACCGGGTGTTCGGCCACCGCAGGGATTGCGCCCAGTCCGTCTCGAGGCCGGCCCATGGCGTCTACCACGCGACCCAGCAGAGCAGGGCCAACAGGTACGCTGACCACTTTGCGGGTACGGCGCACGTCTTCGCCCAAATGGATCAGTTCAGAAGGCCCCAGCAGGATGACTCCTAGCCGGCCGGGTTCCAAGTCCAGCACTACCCCGCGTACGCCGCATTCAAACACCAGCAGTTCGTCTGCCAGGGCGCGAGCCAGGCCGGTGACCACTGCGACGCCGTCGCCCACTTCGGTAACGGTGCCGACTTCGGTCAGTACCGGCGCCGGTGTTGGCGCGGCCAGCAAATCGGCTTGCCACTTTTCAAACAGCTGGTCAGCGCTCTGGCTGAGCGTGCGCTCGACGACGCTGGCATCAGACTTTTCAGCTGGATTGCGGTTGCTGTTGGTCATGACGTGTTTATCCAGCCTCCACGTTTGTGCGGCCAGAAGCGCCGGCCGCCAGACGCTCATTCAACAGCGCATCAAATTCGTCGGTGTAGCTGTCCACCGTCCAGGCTATCTGAGCGCCGCCTACCCGCAACACCAGGCCGGGGGCCTGGCTGAAATCGGTTTCAAAGCGCAGGGTTATGCCCGGAAGCAGGTGTTCAAGGTCGGCCCGTAATTGCGTCTGTGCGGCTTCGGGCAGTGGCTCATGGCTGGTGGCTATGGCCTCGCTTGTGTCGCCGGCGGCCTGTGCCAGTTCGCCAGCCAGAGGCTGGAGGCGACGGCCAACGTGGCGCACAATGGCCTGTTCCAGGGTTTCGTCCGCCAATTCCCGCAGGGCTTTGCGCGTCAGTTCCAGCACAGTTTCGCCCCCGGCCTTTTGTAAGCGCGCAGTGAACCGCTGACGCTCCTGTTCCAGATGCTTGTGCCAATCTTTCTGTTCCTGCTCCAGTCGCGCACGAGCCTCGGCCAACAGGCCATCGCGCTGCTCTTCGGTATCGCGCAGCGCCTTTTGCACCATGGCGTCCTGATCAGCCAGCAGCTGTTTTTTCTGCTGCTGGAACTCGGCCTGCGCAAGTTGCGCTTCTTTCTGTGACTCGCCGGCCGCCGCCATGCGCTTGGCGATCTCGGCCTCGCGGGCATCAATGCCGTCCAGAATTGGGCGGTACAGGAAGCGCTTCAGCAGCCACACCAGCACCAGAAAGTTGGCGATTTGTGCGAAAACGGTAATCCAGTCAATCGACATAATCTTTGCCCTGTTGGGTGAGTCAGTCTTTGCAATACGTTTCGGGATTGTGCCTAACCGGTGGCCACCGCCGCTGCCTGTACCGCGTCCCAGAACGGGTTGGCAAATATAAGAATCATCGCCACCACGAAACAGTAGATGGCAGTGGATTCAATCATCGCCAGGCTGACAAACAGGGTACGGGACAGAGTAGGTGCAGCGTCTGGCTGCTGGGCGATGGCGGCAATGGCGGCTGCGGCCGCTCGCCCCTCACCCAGCGCCGGGCCTATGGCGCCAATGGCGATGGTGATACCGGCGGTAAAAATAGAGATCGCCGCAATAATGGCAAGGTCGGTCATGATTTATCCTCGTTGTGAGACGACGGCTGTGGTTGTTTGGATGAAATTGGGTGCTCTTGTTCTGCGGTAGCAGAAGAAATATAAACAGTGGCCAGAATGGCGAAGATGTAGGCCTGGATCATGCCGGTTAGCAGGCCCAGCATGTCCATCACCACCGGGAAGAAAAACGGCGCGACGGTCAGCAGAATGGCGGCGATGACGGCTCCGCTCATCACGTTACCGTACAGGCGGATGGCCAGTGAGATACCACGGGAAAATTCACCGATGATGTTGAACGGCAGCATGATCACAGAGGGCTCAATAAAGGTTCGCAGATAGCGCTTTACGCCGCCGCTGGCAATGCCGAACACGGGTACCGCCACCAGCACCGACAGCGCCAGGGCAACGGTGGTCGACAGCGACGAGGTCGGCGGCGAGAAGCCTGGAATCACCAGCAACAGGTTAGACAGCGCGATAAACAGGAACAGGGTGCCGGCGAAGTACATTACGTGGTGAGCCGAGTTCTGGGTGATCTCCTCAATCTGGCTCTGAATCAGTTTTACAATGACTTCCAGAGCGATGCGCAGGCGGTTGGGCGGCACGTCGGCGCGCAGGTTGCGGGTGACCAGCCTGGAAATGCCCACCAGCAGCGCCATCACAATCCAGGTGTTGACGATCGTGGCGTTCAGGCCCCAACCACCGAGGGTGAGCAGAATGATGTTATCCGGTGAAAACTGCACTACGCGCCCTCCCGTCCTTGTAACGCCGTGGCTTTACTGGCCCTGGCCCAGAGCACGGCTACCAGCCGCACCAGCAGGAACGCCAAGGCATAGCCGGCCATCGGCCAAGCCGTTGCGCTGCTGGCCGCAAGCCAGACACCAGCGCTCAGCAGCATGGCGATGCGCACGGCGGCACTGAGCAACAGCAGGGCTTCTGGCTGCCGTGAGCGCAATGCGTGGCTAATACCCCAGGCCAGTCCGGCAAAAAACAGACAGCTGACGGGCACCCCTACCGCAAATCCTAGCAACACTGCTGACCAGTCAACCGTCATCTTTCATCACCTCCGTTGTGACCATTGTGGTCATCGCGGCTGCCAGCTTTTGGCGTTTCTTTGTCGATCCAGTTCCAGGCGATCATAGCGCCTACCACAATGCCCCCCAGAATCAGCGCGATGGGCCAGGAAAAACTCTGCGGCGCCACCCGGTTCAACCATAACCCCAGAAACGCGCCGGCTACGGTGGGCACCGCCACCGACCAGCCAATCATGCCGAACGCACCCAGGCCTCGTAGTGGGCTGGCCCTGGGCTGCTTGCGGGCACGCTGCATGCGTTCGGCGCTGCGGCGGATATGGTCAGCGGAACGGTCGTTGCGGTTACTCATAGCGTTGGCTTCCGCAGGTCGCCAAAGCGTCGCACAATATTGGCTTCCAGCCGCGACAGTGCCGAACGTGCTACCCGTTCCTCTTCGTCCACTTCCACAAACGCTGTTTGTATGGTGTCGTTCAGGGTGTCCAAGTCGTCGCCTTTCACGCCGCGGCGAATGGCGATGTCTACCTGATGGCCAGTTTTGACCAGCAAGCCTTCATCGATACCAAAAAACAGCTCCTGACCATTTTCATCCGTCAGGATCAGCACCGACGGTACCAGCGCGGTGACAAAATCGGTGTGGTTGGGCAACATGCCAAACGCACCGTTGGCCGCGGTGGCAAATAAGCGTTTTGCGCTGCCTTCGAATAACGTGTGGGTGGGTAGCCGCAGTGTCACCGTCATGGCATTGGCCTGGCTCATGCGCTTGGCTCCAGATCCTTCAGCGACCCGATCATGTAATAGTCCATTTCGTTATCCTTGAATTCGGTCCGGTTGAGGATGGTTTCGCAGCCGTTCAGCGTGTCTTTAGTGGACACGCGTTTGCCACCGGTGCCGGTAAACGAGCCGGTGGTGAAGAACGGCTGGGTCAGGAAACGCTCCAGGCGACGCGCCCTTGCCACGGTGGCACGGTCAGCGGCAGACAGCTCTTCCATACCGAGCATGGCAATGATGTCGCGCAGGTCTTCGTATTCGGCCAGGGTGCGCCGCACCGCACGGGCGATGTCGTAATGGCGCTGGCCGACCACCGCCGGGGTGAGCATCACCGACGCCGAGCCCAGAGGATCCACCGCCGGATACAGGCCCTCACTGGCGCGCTTGCGCGACAGCACCACGGAGGCCGACAGGTGAGAAAATATGTGCGCGGCGGCGGGGTCGGTGAAGTCGTCCGCCGGCACGTACACCGCCTGGATGGAGGTGATCGCGCCTTTACGGGTAGAGGTAATACGCTCTTGCAGCGTGGCCAGTTCGGTGGCCAGTGTGGGCTGGTAGCCGACCCGCGAGGGCATGCGGCCCATCAGCCCGGACACTTCGGAACCGGCCTGTACAAAGCGGAAGATGTTGTCGATCAGCAGCAGCACATCCTGCTGTTTGTCGTCGCGGAAATACTCAGCCATGGTCAGCGCGGTTTTGCCCACCAGAAAGCGCACACCGGGAGCTTCGTTCATCTGCCCGAACAGCATTACGGTTTTGTCGCGCACGCCGGCATCGCCCATTTCCCGGTACAGCTCTTCGGCCTCGCGGGAGCGCTCGCCAATGCCGCAAAACAGGCTGACACCCTGGTACTGCTGCACGGTGTTGTTGATCAGCTCGGTGATAAGCACGGTTTTACCCACGCCGGCGCCGCCGAACAGGCCGGTTTTGCCGCCGCGTTCGATGGGCGACAGCAGATCAATGGCCTTGATGCCGGTTTCCAGGATATCGCTGTGCACCACGCGATCTTCCAGCGCCGGTGGCGGCTGGTGAATGGAACGGCGGATGTCAGAAGCGGGGGCGGGTTTGTTATCGATGGGCTCACCAAACACGTTGAGCATGCGGCCCAACACCGCTTCCCCTACGGGAACCTGAATTGGCGCTCCTGTGGCCCGCACCGACATACCCAGGCCAAGACCACGCACAGGTGCTAGCGCCATGCAGCGCACAGCGCCGTTCTCCAGCAGGGAGTTCACTTCCAGCGCTAGATTGCCAGCGTAGATCAGATCATGAATACGGGGAGAAGCGTGCGGAAAGCGTACGTCAACAACGCCGCCGCGAATGCCAACCACTTTCCCATCAGCGGAAGCATCGGCGCCAGAGGCTATGTGTGGATCTGGATGGCCCGCACTGGAAACGACCTGATTCGACATGGTAATTTGCCTGCACAGTAAGGGAGTCGCTTTGGCTCCGCCGGGTTGAGGTGCCTAGCACTGGAGCAGCACAAAATAGGATTCTGTCGCATTCAGCACATAACTAGCCTCAATGGTACCATAAAAGCCACTTTATCAAACGGCACAGCCACAACATGATCAGCTTCAAAGGACGACATTTTCAACAGGAGACGATACTCCAGAGTATTCGTTGATACCTGACGTACTCACTGAGCTATCGTGATATCGAAGAGATCAGGATGGTAAGCGTATCAAAATCCGGCAATTCAAGTATCTCAATAACATTGTCGAATTAGGACCATCGACGCATCAAACGACTATGCCGACCGATGTTGGGTTTCAAGAGATTTCGTTCCGCACAGATCACACTGGCCGGGATCGAATTGATTAACATGCTCAAGAAAGGGCAAATGCGAACTACGCGCGAGGACCATCTGTCCCCTGTAGAGCAATTCTATTTGACCCTATTCATCCTCTGGATACTGATGGTCGGCCTTCCCACGCTTCTCGATTAATCCATGGTGTATGAAAAGTCCGGCTGCATAGCAGAAACAAAATTGCTGATAAATTAATAGGTATATCCGATTAAACAGATAGGAATAAAGCATTATCTCTATTAATTAGCAACCATTAATATTCTGCACATGCTCAAATTGAGAGCACAAGACTAGACACATACCAAAATATTTCTGGAGAAACAAATGGAAACTCAAATCCAAAATACAAACGCTCTGCCTCGTTTGAACGAAGCGGCTCCGGCCTTTGATGCACCCACGACCCATGGCAATAAGAAACTGTAGGACTACTGCGGCAAGTGGCTGGTGCTTTTCTCTCACCCGGCTGATTTCACGCCGGTCTGTACAACCGAGTTCATGGCCTTCGCGAAACGCCATGCAGAGTTTCAGGCCATCAATACGGAGTTACTCGGTCTGTCGATCGACAGCCACTATTCGCATATTGCCTGGGTGCGCAACATCAAAGAAAAGTTTGATGTGGAAATTCCCTTTCCAATCATTGCCGACCTCTCCATGGATGTTGCCAAGGCCTGTGGCATGATCCACCCGGGTGCAGCTGATACCTCGGCAGTACGTGCGACTTTTATCATCGATCCGGAAGGCATTCTGCGCGCCATGGTGTATTACCCGATGAGCAATGGCCTCTCCATTGATGAGTTCTTGCGATTGGTCAAGGCCATGCAGACTTCCGATGCTAATGGCGTGGCCACTCCTGAAGCCTGGCAGCCGGGCGACAGGGTCATCGTACCACCGCCGGCCAGCGCTGAAGAGGCTGCCGCACGCGCCGAAAGTGGTGAGTATGAGTGCACCGACTGGTACTTCTGCAAGAAAACCCTTTGATCGATAAGCACAAAAAAGGCTGAATTCAGCCCGTATGTTAGGCGCAGGGATGCGCCGTTCCTATGCGTGCCGTCATCTGATGGAAGCTGTGTCGTTATCTTTTTACACCAAACACAGCCAACTCCAACAACGCCCACTTAGTCAGTAAAAAAAATTCGACGAGACTGACATTTATCAATGTCTGTTTCAGATTAATACCTTAGCATTTTACTCAACTACTTAACGACCCACCTCACGAGGCAAATCATGGAACTCAAGACTTTTTATGCCCCAGGCGTTTCTCACTTTTCTTACATGCTGTTATCAGATGGGAGAGCTGTGGTCATCGACCCGCAGCGAGATATCGAAACCTATCTCGAAACAGCGGCGGAATGGCAGGCCCCCATCACCCACATACTGGTGACCCATACTCATGCGGACTTCACGGGAGGTCAGTTGCGCCTGAGCGAAATGACCTCCGCGCCGATCATCATGGGCCATAAGGCCAAGGTGAACTACCCGGTACAAGTCGTGAAAGAGGGCGACATGATCGAGATCGGCGCCATCGAACTGAAAGCACTTGAGACCCCGGGACATACCCCTGAACACGTCAGCTATATACTGACCGATAAAGATGCAGCCGACGCGCCCTTGGCCGTGTTTACCGGTGATTCCCTGTTTTCCGGTGACGTGGGACGTCCCGATCTGTTCGGCCCGGAGTTACAAGTGGAACTGACCCGGCAACTGTTCGAAACCATGAACAAGTATCGAGCCATGGGAGAAGGTACCTTGATCTATCCTGCCCATGGTGCCGGTTCACTTTGTGGGAAACGGGTTGGCCAACGAAATCCCAGCTCCATTGGCTATGAAAAACGGGCCAATCTCATGCTGCAACTCGAAGAATTCGAGGCCTTCAAAGCGGAACTGCAATCGGCGATGCCGACGCCTCCCGCCTACTATTATGTAACGGCGAAAAAGAATGCTAGTGGTGAGGGTCTCGAACTGCCATTTGCCGCGCCCGGTTCATTGAGTGCAGAGCAACTGACGAACTGGGAGGGGACAATCCTTGATCTAAGGGATCAGGCCGGATTTGCTGCGAGTCATATTCCGGGTTCCTTAAATACGGTGACGGACGTGCATTTCTCCTTGCTGATCGGTTTTGCCATCGATCCGCATTCGCCTATCGCCTTGGTAGGTACACCGGATAGCGTGTCAATGGCCGCGAAAACCCTGTATCGAATGGGTTATGACCATGTTCAAGGGTATTTAGCCGGTGAGATCGACACTTGGCGAAAAGAGGCGCGGCAGACCGATCGCTTCGACTACTTGACAGCTCAGGAGACTGAGAACCGGGTAAAATCAGGCCATGCCCTGATCGTGGACATACGCACCGAATCGGAGCAGGCGGACGAACGGATACCCGGTGCTATGAGTATCCCATTGGCGCGGTTGAAAGACCGCTTGGATGAATTACCGAAAGATCAGCAGATCATCTTCCAGTGTGGACATGGCTGTCGTGGTTCATTGGCGGCATCCATGTTAAAGAAGGAAGGTATCGAGCAAGTCGCCAACCTGGCTGGAGGATTGCTCGCCTGGAAGGCGGCAGGACTACCAACGGAGAGGGAAACGGCAAATGATGTCGAACAGGCTGCGTAAGCAATGGCTTGTTCACCCTGTCTTATTCACACAGCTAGGGTGATATCTTGGGGGACGCTGATACTAATCAGCGTCCCCCAACGAAACGCTGGGCTCATAGCAGCCCTGAACTGGTGTGCAGGGCAATATCCCACCACCAGAACCGCACGTAGTAGCTCTGAATTTCCCCCAGGAATAATGCCGCGAAGACGAATACCACCGCGAGCAGCTGAAACTCAGGAGGAATATGCACCACGAACCGGCGACCGAGCACGGCAGGTGTAAGCGTGACCGCCATGATCGCCATCACCAGGAACGCGGGGAGATCACCAGCCCGCATGGCACTGCTGCCTTTTCGGTGCTGCTGATGCAGGATCTGGCGATCGTGCCGCTGCTGGCGCTGGTGCCGATTTTCTCCGATACCGGTGCGTTGTCATCCGCAGTTCCCTTGTGGAAATAAGCCCCCCGAGTGGTTGTAATGATCACACCTGATTTTACCGTCACCCATCCGGGGTGATCCTTGTGATGTGTGACACTGCTTCAGGCAGCCGTAAACCTGCCAGTACGGCAGTAACTACCGCCTCCGGGTTAGTTTCACTGGTAGTGACAACCAAGATACCGCGACTGGCCATACGCTAACGAAACCCGTCACCGCAACCACCAGTGATCAATACCCCAAGATCATCAATGGGATGCACTCCCCATGAAATTCATGCATTGACAATGCCTTGGGTAAATCAAGCCTTTCTACTTCGATCGTCTTCCCTTCATTATCTTGCGAGAACGCCAGAAATAGAAGGATCTGCCACCTCGCGCAAGTATCTCGCGTCGTCCTCAACGAAAGCAGACAGTAGCGTCGCCAGTGCGGGATATAAGTCGAAGCGCGGCGCCACATTCTGGTTACGCGCAGCGAATTTCGGTAATCACTCCAGCAGGGCATCATCCAGAAAGGAGGCCTGATCGCGCGCCGCGGCTGAGGCATCCGTTGTATGTGCCTGCTCAGTGACGAGCCATTCCATCACGGCAAGATAGATCGCGAGATGATCTGCCGGCTCCTTGAATTCATCTTGAATGGCCAATGATGCTTCGGCCAGAAAAATACGCATGCGCCCCTCTGCCGGTCCGTAAAGCCGTGTCTGCTCAGCACCCTACGCGGACGCGTATGGCAGTGCACTGTCCTTTGCATCGAGCAGAAACATCTGCGCGAAATCAGCCGCCAGTTCGAGGTGCGCGTCGGGTAGGTCGCTTAGCGTTTTGATCGTCCCTTGCAAGCGCTGGACCTCTGTGTCGAGGCCCAGGACCGAAAAGCCTTCGAACAGAGGAGCCGCTTCGCCTCCCAGGTAGAACGCAAGCGTGCATTCTGGAGCTTCGGCCACGTCAAATGGATGCTAACTTGTCGTCTCGCGCTGTTCAGCTTCTACGGACTTCGTCTTATGCCCAAGCCAATCTCCTTCACGCATTCGCTGGAAGACAACATAGAGCATTGGGATCATGAAAATACCGAATACCGAGGCCGCGATCATACCGGCAAGCACAGGCAGGCCCACGGCATACATACTATCCGCGCCAGGGCCTGTCGCAGTAACCAGTGGAATTAGTCCAGCGATAAAAGCAAGACTGGTCATCATTACCGGACGGAAACGTTGACGGGCACCGGTTACAGCGGATTCAAGAATACTCTGCCCCTCGGCCCGACGTTCGAGGGAAAACTCTGTCATCAAAATAGCGTTTTTGGCCGCCAGCGCAATTAATACCACAATGCCGATCTGGGCATAAAGCACAAAGCTGGAACGGGTAAGCAGTAATGCCAACATAGCGCCAAGTACGGCGACGGCCACCGACAACAGCACAGGAACCGGGACGTTCCAGCTTTCATAGAGCGCAACCAGGAACAAATACGCAAATACGACGGCAAGGCCGAGTACAATGGGTGTCTGCCCCGCCGACAACTGCTGCTCAAGGGCTTGTCCAGTCCACTCGTAGGCATAGCCTTCAGGCAAAGTTGTTGTCGAAAGCTCTTCCATGGCTTGCAGAGCCTCACCATCACCACGGCCGGGTGCAGGGCTACCATTGATTGTGATAGCGCGATAATTGTTGTAGCGGACGATAGTTCGTGGACCAACATCCAGACTTGCGCGGGCCACAGAAGAGAGCGGAATCATCTGGCCATACTTATTCCGCACCTGAATCGCATAAATAGACTCGAGCGTCGCTCGATACTCCTTTTCAGCCTGTATTCGCACAGTCCAGGTGCGGCCAAACAGGTTGAAGTCATTGACATAATAACCACCCAGGGTCGCCTGTAACGCTGAGAATACATCGGCTAGATTAACGCCGAGGACTTGCACCTTGTCTCGGTCGATTTTCAGATTGATCTGTGGCGTTTCTGCTTCGTAAGTTGAGAAGACGCGGGACAGTTCCGGTCTCTGGTTGGCTGTGACAGTCAATCCGCGCATGGTTGCGGCCATAGCGGCGGGTTCCTGACCCTGGAGCGCTTCCAGGATATATTCAAAACCACCGGCCTGACCAATACCTGAAATTGAAGGCGGATTGAGCGCCATAAAGAAACCATCGGGAATCGCTGACAAAGCACCAGACAGGCGCCGGGCCACAGAAGTTGAATGCATCGCGGCACCAGGGCGTTCGCTATAGTCCTTGAGACGCACAAATAACACGCCGGAGTTCGATGCTGCGCCACCCCCGAGCAAGTCCAATCCAAGTACCGAGGTGATTCCGTCTACCGCCGGATCCTGGTTCACAATCGCTTCCGCCTTATTGGCTGCGACACTGGTTCGGTTGAGAGAGGCACCGGGCGGCAGATTGAATATCACCATCAGGAAGCCTTTGTCTTCCTCAGGAAGAAAGCCGCTGGGTGTATTCTGGAACAAGTACCCGTTGGCGAGTCCGATGCCTGCCAATATTATAATGCCCAGAACGGCGACGCGAACAAGCCGCGCCACAATTGCTGCATAGCCGTTGCCGACACGATTGATTCCGTTGGTAATACGCCGCATCACTCCACGCGGATGCCCGGGTTTTAGCAAAAGGGAACAAAGCGCAGGCGAAAGCGTCAAGGCATTAATCGCGGAGATCACCATCGCTGCTGAGATAGTGACTGCAAACTGTCGGAAAAGAACACCGCTGCTGCCCGGCAGAAAGGCGACCGGTAGGAACACTGATAACAGTACAAGCGTAATGGCAATGACTGGGCCGGCGATCTCACCCATGGCCTTGCTCGTAGCTTCAGCCGGAGTCAACTCGGGGTGTTCTGCCATAACACGCTCGACGTTTTCAACGACGATGATAGCGTCATCCACCACAATACCAATGGCCAGTACCATCGCAAGCAGCGAAATGGTGTTTGCTGAATAGCCAAAGGCCAACAGAACTGCAAATGTTCCGATCACCGCTACCGGCACGGCAATCAAGGGAATAAATGTCGGCCGTAAACGACCCAGAAACACGAAAACAACCAGAGCCACGAGCGCGAAGGCTTCAAGCAGTGTTGACACCACCTTTTCCATCATCGAAGAGACAAACTGGGACGTGTCATAAACATACGAGTAACTCACGCCCTCTGGGAAACGCGGCGTAAGTTGTTCCAAACGCTCCGAAACGGCACTTGCCACCTCCACGGCATTTGCTCCGGGCGAAAGATAGATACCAATGGGAGATGCAGGCCGTCCTTGGTATCGAGCTAGCGTGTCGAAATTCGCCGCCTCCAGTTCTAATCTGGCAACGTCGCTCAAACGCACCAGAGATCCATCCGTTTCGCTGCGTAGTATGATCTCGCCGAACTCCTTGGACGACGTTAGCCGCCCCTTGGTTGCTATGGTCAATTGCAGACGTTGATCCGTGCTGAGTGGCGCTGCGCCGATTCTGCCGGCTGCCGCTTGCACGTTCTGCGATTGCACGGCGGTGATCACATCACCCGTGGATAAACCGAAGTTGGCCAGCTTTTGTGGATCGATCCAGATACGCATGGAGTAGTCCCGCACACCAAAAACCGTGGCATCACCTACACCCGGCACCCGTTTCAGCTCGTCAAGTACATTCAGCGTGACAAAATTGCTGAGAAACAGTTGGTCATTGCTGTCGTCTTCCGAATGGAACATGAACACTTGCAGCATGTCCGTGGAGACCTTGGCGATGGTGAGTCCTGTCGTGCGGACTTCCTGTGGCAGCCGTGCCTCTGCGAGGCTGACGCGATTCTGCACGTTGACGGTGGCTATATCCGGATCGGTATCGAGATCGAAGGTGACGTTTAACGTATAGGATCCGTCATTTGCGGAAGTGGATCTCATGTAACGCATGCCCGTCACGCCGTTGATAGCTTTTTCCAGGGGCTGGGCGATGGCTTCTTCCACTGTCTTCGCATCGGCACCAGCATAGATGGCGGTGACCCGAACGGTGGGCGGCGCAATGTTAGGGTATTGTGAGACAGGAATCACCAGTATGGAAATCAAGCCAGCCAGTGTGATTACCAGAGATATCACCATAGCCAAACGTGGGCGTCGTATAAAAATATCGAAGATCATGGCCGGCTATTCCATCTTATCCTGAGTTTTTGCGGCATTGCCGCTATCGTTCCCGGCCATCTGTGGTGCTACCTTGGCGCCCGGCGAGGCCTTCTGGTGACCACTGATAATCACCTTGTCGTCTACCACCAGGCCGGATTCAATAACGATCAGTGGACCACGCTGTTGCCCTGTGCTAATCCGTTTGATTTCCACTCTGTCATCGTCTCCTACAGCGAGCACATAGGTTCCTTGCTGGTCGAGCAGCAGTGCCGACTGTGACACCACCAGTTTTTGTTCCTGCTCCTTTCTGACGACGGATACCTGTACCAGCTGCTTATCGACAAGCAGGCGATCCGGATTAGGTATGCTGGCGCGTACCGTGACTGAGTCTGTCGTTGCATTGCCCTGAACTTCGGCGAAGCTTATTTGCCCCTGCTGATCATAGGTCGAACCGTCGGGCAGCTGTAACTCTACAAAAACACTATCGGGTCTTCTCCCGGCTTTTCTTATTTCGATGAGCAGCCATTGCGGCACGGGAAAGGAGACATACATCGGATCTTGTGCGACCAGGCTGACCAGGGAGTCGCTTTCAGGCCCGACCAGATTGCCAACCGAATAAGCAGCACGGCCGACACGTCCGTCCATCGGTGCAATAATCTTGGTGTAACCAAGGTTGAGTTTGGCGTTGCTTAATTCTGCCTCGCGTATTTGAACCATGGCCTTTGCCTGCAGCAGCGCAGATTGAGCGTCATCTAACGCTGATTGCGACAGCGACTTTTGCGTTACCAGATTTTTATTACGATTGAATGTTTGCTGAGCAAGCGTTAGGGCAGCCTTGGCGCTGGCAAGACTAGCTTCCGCTTCCTCTACGGCAATCTCGAAGGCATCGCGCTCAATTTCGAAGAGAAGCTCTCCTTTTTGAACCTCTGCACCTTCTTTGAAGTCTCGTTTGTATAGATAGCCTTGAACGCGCGCCCGGATCTGAACCGTGTCCACCGACTCGATTCGTCCGGCGAAAGTTCTTTGCTCAGTCACATCTTTCATGCGTGCTGCTTCCACCACAACCGACGGCGGTGGTATCTGTTGTTGAGTTTGTGAGCTATCAGTTCCGCATCCCGCAAGCACAAGGACAATAACTAGAGCCACACCTATAGCTCTCCAATAAGCCTCTATACGCCCGTTATATTGCGTGGCTAGGGGAATTTTATTCATAATATAGTTCCACTTTTTTTTGTATGGTACATCTACCACTCGGTTATTTCGGCGCTAACAGAGGACAGTCATGGTCATAGTCAAGAGGACACGTGATGTTGCCTGAAAGAATACGAACTCCCTCTAAACCGAGTGTTCACTTCGGCATTCGTGCTGATACGACAAAGATCGAATCTTTTCACGATTTTATGAACTGGATTGCCTTCGATGCCAGCGAGGCGGGTCAGTTTCCAGGACCATTTCATGTTTCACAGCCTCCTGTTTCCCGCTGAAGTTGGAACGGCTCTTACAACCCTATAGATCACCGGACCATCCGTTATCAGGCATCCCGCCCCCACTATTTATTTCGATCCAGGTGACGCACAAAATACTTTTCCAACTCAACGAGAAATAGTACAGAGGAGGAGACCAACAGGATGCGTAACCATATACTGAAGTCGATTGACTCGGTGCCAAATAAGGATTGCAGCGGCGCAAGGTAGGTAAAACCCAACTGGAAGATGATGAGGACGCCGATAGCGATCAGCACGTAACGGTTGCCTGTCAATCCGGCCCGGTTAAATACCGATGCTGTGATATAGCGAGAGTTGAATAGATAAAAAATCTCGAACATGACCAGTGCGTTCACAGCTACCGTGCGTGCATGCTCAATACTCACGCCTCGTTCCATTTCCCAAAGAAAAAGTCCGAAGGTGCCACTCATCAGAATAATGGAGACAAAAGCCACTCGCCAAACCAGATAAGGAGTCAGCACGGGTTCATGGGCGTCGCGTGGTGGGCGTCGCATCACTTTCTGTTCGGGGGGTTCAAATGCCAGCGCCAGCGCTAATGTAACCGCAGTAATCATATTCACCCAGAGAATCTGCACTGGCGTTAAGGGCAGTTGGTGAAAACCAAACAAAATAGCGGCGAGGATAATCAGCGCCTCACCACCATTGGTCGGTAAAATGAAGAGGATGGCCTTCTTGAGATTGTCGTAGACCGTACGTCCCTCTTCCACAGCATGCGTGATGGAGGCGAAATTATCATCGGCCAAGACCATTTCGGCGGCTTCCTTGGCCGCTTCCGTTCCATTTTGACCCATGGCTATACCGACATCGGCGCGTTTCAAAGCCGGTGCATCGTTTACACCATCGCCCGTCATGGCCACGACCAAACCCCGTTCCTGCAACAGTCTGACTAAAAGCAGCTTGTGTTCAGGATTTACCCGCGCATACACATCAACATCCTGCACGCGTTGCCGCAACTCGTCCTCACTCATGCCTTCAATTTCTTGTCCGGTAATGACGTCATCAGTATGAATGAGTTTGAGTTGCCGGGCGATGGCACGGGCGGTGGCAGCATGGTCACCTGTGATCATCTTTACCCGGATACCCGCCATACCACAGATTTGCACTGCTTCAATGGCCTCCTCGCGGGGGGGATCGATCAAGCCGAACATGCCCAACAGCGTCAGCTCATTTTCCACATCGCTGAAGTTGAGTTCCATCTGTTCATGGCTAACCGGCTTCACGGCAATAGCCAATACTCGCTGACCTTGCTGCGCCATTGCTTCAATACTAGTCAACCAGTATTTTCTATCCAGAGGTTGATCACCATCCATGGACCTCTGATGAGCACACATCTCCAATACACGTTCAGGTGCACCTTTGAGAAAGATGAAGGCATCACCGGTGTGACTGTGATGCAGCGTCGCCATAAAACGATGCTCGGATTCAAAAGGGATGAGATCAGTTCGGGGATATTGTTTTGCTTCTTCTTCAATATTCATACCCGCCTTTAAACCTGCCGCCAGCAATGCCCCTTCCATAGGATCTCCATGCACCTGCCATTCACTGTCATTCTGTTCCAGTGATGCATCATTGCAGAGTACGGCTGCACGAAGCACCTCCAGCAGGAGTGGGCGTTCCTCTGCTTGTACATCGCTATTCGCCAGGGAAATCGCACCGTGGGGATCATAGCCCGTACCACTCAGCTCAAATAGATTACGGGTGGTCACAATCGTGCGCACGGTCATTTCATTGCAGGTCAGGGTGCCGGTTTTATCTGAACAAATGACCGTTACGGCCCCTAGCGTCTCGACCGCAGGAAGTCTGCGAATAATGGCATTACGCCGGGCCATCTGCTGTACACCGATAGCCAGTGTGATGGTCAGGATTGCGGGCAACCCTTCAGGTATCGCGGCCACGGCCAGGCTTACCGCGGCTAGAAACATTTCCGCCACCGCATAACCTCGGACTAACGAGCCGAAAGCGAAGGTAATAATGGCAATACCCAGAATGGCCAGCGTTAACCATCGACCAAACTGGGCCATCTGACGCAGCAATGGGGTCGTCACTGACTCCACTTCAGATACCAGCGTGCTGATGCGACCAATCTCGGTTTGCTCACCGGTCGCAACCGCCACACCGGCACCCTGGCCATAAGTAACCAGGGTGCCGGAATAGGCCATGCAGCGGCGATCGCCAATCACTGTCTCCTGTGCGACGGGTTCGGTGATTTTTTCTACCGCCATTGACTCACCTGTCAGCACCGACTCCTGAATCTGCAGTCCCTTGACACGAAACAACCGCAGGTCTGCCGGCACCTTATCGCCTGATTGCAGCAGGACGATATCGCCGGGCACCGACGCTTCAGCCTGGATGGTGATTTGTCGGCCATCACGGATAACCATTGCATGTGGAGAAAGCATCTGCCGTATTGCTTTCAGCGCATCCTCGGCCTTGCCTTCCTGCACGAATCCGATCACTGCATTGATAAGCACCACACCCAGGATCACACTGGCATCCACCCAGTGGCCCAAGCTGGCTGTGACCGCGCTCGCTGCAATCAACACATAGATAAGCACATTGTGGAATTGGGCGAAAAACCGCACCAATGGGCCACGTGTTCTTGCTTCAGAAAGTCGATTCGGTCCGTGTTCAGTAAGCCTTTGAGTTGCCTCTTCTCTGGATAGACCGTCTTTAGTGGTATTGAGTGATTCGAAGATGGCATTAGCGCTTGCAACATGCCAATTTTCTGGAATGGAAGCGGCGCCAGCTGGCTGACCATTGCGCTTTTTGAACGCGTTAACTGCCTGGCGTGTAACCACAGCTCCAACAACAGCCAGAATGACTACCATGGCGAGGAGGATCAGCCATTCAATGACAGCAACATCAAATCTCCAGGTAAGTTCCTCAACCATTGGCTTATTTTCCACTCAAAGTGAAAGGGTCAGGGCACAAAGGATAACTCGTAAATCCATTTGCAGTTCCTCGATTTGGTAACTACACGTATCATCTCAATGATACCCCTATTGAGTGGCAATAGAGTAAGTTTCGAAAACCTCATAGGGCAAGAAGCGCAATCGCGCCTCCAAGCAAAACAAGAAAACTGATTGCAACTGACCACTGCCCCAGTTGGCTCTCCAGCGAATCGAGGATATGGTCCCAATCAACAGCAAGCCATTTTCGCCCCATCCAAGTCAGGAACAGGTCACGCTGTTTAGGTAGCCACAACATAACGGTAGTGTAAAATCGGTGCGCAATAAAATTTAGCCACCGCGTGACGGACCCAGGAAACTCTAATGGGATATCGGACAGCTTACGTAGGATATCGTCTCTGGTGGCAGACCACTCATTAAGCCTTGAATTCAACCAACCACCTAAGGGCGATATTTTGTATGCCATCAGCCACAGGATCGTCATGCTGCAGACCATGGTTGGTACCACCAAGTAAAGTGCTTCACGCAGCATAGGCCAGGTGGCAGGTTGCTCCAAGACTCGCCCCATAGAGAATAGGGCCAGACCTACGAGGGCAACACTGGCATAGGTCATAAGAGGCCGGGCTCGTACTTGTCCCATGCCAGCCAATAACCCAACTAAGAGGCTGACAATCCCCACGGCCTGCAACCCAAAACCCCATGCCGGTAGCGCAACTTCACCCAAGGGCAGCCAAGTGAGCCAGCCAAGCACGCCCTGACCGAATTGGAATGCAAGGAGCAGGGGCAGAACGGCGGCAGGTACAGTCCGATAGGCCAGTGGCACCCAGAGATGCAGTGGAAACAGACCGGCCTTGACAGCGAAACCGGCCAGTACCAATGCCAGCAGCAGATCCCGGCTATCCGGGTTTGTCATCGCCCGATGCAAAGCGCTGAAGTCGCCAGATTCAGCAGCCACCGTGACCAATACCTCGAACAACAACAGGTCGCCGAGTATCAGCATCACCAGGTAGCGTTTTGCGGCTTTCCACGCCTCATCACTACCCCGGTGGACAATGAGGCCGTAAAGGGCGTAGCCACTCACGGAGGCAAAGAAGAAAAACAGCCAGGGGTCTCGGGCCAGAATGAGCCCAAGACTGCCGCCCATAACCAATAGATAGAATATGCCGAGACGCCGACCGGTTTTCTCATGGAATCCTAAGCCCATCACCAGCGCTACCCCAAACCACACTGCGCCCATCAGCGCCAGAAAGACACGGACTGGTGTTTCTATACCCAAGCTCGATCCAAGCAGGAGCCAAGGCAGATCTAATGATGTGCGTCCTGGCAGCAGGAGTGACACAGCCAGAGCGGGTAGCACTGCACCTGGAATCAGCCAGTTCGCCCTGCTGTAAACACTATCGAACATAAGGCCGAGGGCCAACAACCAGGGCACCAATGGTACGGCCAGTAGCAAGAGACTCACAGGCCGTACTCCCGTATTGCAATGAGCCGCGCCCATTCCAGTGGACTGAATGGCGCTGCCGCCAGCAACCCGACAAGCAGGGAGAGAAATGCCGTTATCAAAGGCGGCAACAGCAACGCCCAGGCAGTCTCCCATCTACCAAATGATCTTTCGGAAGGCCATGCTGCTGGTGGTTCCCGAAACCACGCGGCATGCAGGATCGGTAGAAAGTAGGCGGCATTCAGCAGGCTGCTGCCAGCCAGCACCAGCACCACCCAGTTCTGCCCGGCTTCCAGAGCGCCGTGCCCCAGGTACCATTTGCTGACGAACCCCGCCAGTGGCGGCACTCCGATCATACCTAAAGCACCCAATGTGAAGGCCCCCATAGTCCATGGCATGCGGCGGCCGACACCGTTCATCTGGCTCACTTTATGAATTCCCAGGGTCTCTGCCAGATTGCCGGCGCAAAAAAACAGGGTGATCTTCATCAGACCCTGATGCACCAGGTGGACGATTCCACCAATGGTGGCGATTGGGCCGACTACCGCAACACCCAGGGTAATGTAGGAGACCTGGCTGACCGTGGAGAAGGCAAGCCGGCGTTTCAGGTCGTCCTGGAATAAGGCCCTTAACGACCCATAGAGGATAGTAACGGCAGCCAGCACCGCCAACGGTCCAGTGACGCCCAGCCACTCAGCATACTCAATGCCGAACACATCATAGACAACCCGTACGATACCGAAGGCGCCCACCTTCACCACTGCCACCGCGTGCAACAGTGCGCTTACCGGCGCCGGCGCCACCATGGCCTGGGGCAGCCAGCCATGCAAGGGCACCAGCGCGGCCTTGACTCCAAGACCCGCGATGAGCAGGGTAAAGATCGCTATCAGTACGGCTCGGGAACTGCTCGAACTGGCAGCGACAAATCCCCCTTCAGTGAACTCCAGGGTTCCGGCAAGCCCATACAACCAGGCCGTGCCGCTCAGCAGCAGGGCGCCACCCAGCATGGTGTAGATCAGGTAGGTGCGCCCTGCGCGCCGGGCCACTTCGGTACCACGATGCACGATCAGTGGATAGGTAGCGAGGGTCAGCAGTTCATAGAACAACAGGAAGGTCATAAGATTGCCCGCCAGGGCCACACCCACAGTAGCAGTCACGCACAGGCTGAAGAAGCCAAAGAAGCGGCTGCGGTGAGGCGAATCCTCCAGATAACCAATGGCATAAACCGTTGTCAGCAACCAGAGCCCGGTGGAGAGGGGGAGGAAAAGCAGCGACAGGGCATCGGCTCTCAGTACCAGGTCAAGATCGGGTAACAGCGGCAGTCTTGTCTCATAGTGGTGTCCGTGGAAGACACCCCAGAGCAGAATGAGCACCAGCACCAGTTTGGCGACTGCGCCGACCAGATTTAAAACTGTGCGGGCAACGACATTATTTTCAGCAAGAAAAAAGATCACCAGTCCCGGCAGCAGTGAACTGCAGACAATCAGCAAGGGCAGCCACTCATCCCAATTCATGGCCTCCCCTCCCCGATGCGCGTAACCCACGGCGCGCCTATGTCCATCAGTTCCAGGGGCCATGGCGCCATCAAGCCGAGCGCCAGGGCTGCCAGCGCCAGTCCGAGAGCAGCCCACTCCATAATCGGCGGGACCGCACGGCTATCATGCAGTACCTTGGCCTGGGTAAAGGCGAAACCAATGACCTTGAAGACGTAGGCCGTCGCCAGCAGGCTCCCACTGATCACCACCGGTATCCAACCCCACTGGCCAGTGGTAAATGCGGCCTCCAACAACAGCCATTTGGCGACAAAGCCACCGCTTGGTGGTAGCCCGATGATGCTGATGCCCGCCACAGCGAATGCAGTCAGGGTCAGGGGCAAGCGTTGCACTATCCGGTCCAGATCGGCGATGCGATCGTGCCCGCCGAAATACAGGATATTCCCGACAGCGAGAAACATGGCGCTTTTGGCCAGGGCATGGGAGAGGACAAAATAGACCACAGCGTTCCATGCGGCCGGAATCAGCAGCGGAAAAGCGAGAAACAGATAACCGAGTTGAGCGACCGTCGAATAGGCGACCAATAACTTGAGTCGCTTCTGACGCAGTGCCAGCAGTGACCCCCACAGGATGGCGCCAGCGCCGAGGACGCCGAGCAACAGCCGCAGTGCGACGCCTGGCTCGGGAAACAGATCCAGCCACAAGCGCAGCAGGAGATAGAAAGAGGCCTTGACGACCAGCGCGGAGAGTATCGCGCTCACCGGTGCCGGCGCGCTGGCGTGGGCCGGGGGCAACCAGAAGTGCAAAGGAAACAGGGCCGTCTTGAGCAGCAGTCCTGCTGTCATCAGACCCATGGCCGCCCAGACCGCCGGCATGGGCGTCATAAGCCGTCCCAGAGAGATGATATCCAGGCTGCCGAAGGCATGATACAGCAGCGCTACGCCCAGCAGGAAGCAGAGCGAACCGAGCAGGCTGACCAGCAGATAGCGCATAGCCCCAGTGAGCGCGTCAGCACCCCCCGCCAATGCCACCAACGCTACAGCCGCCAACCCCAGCAGCTCCAGAGTGACATAGAGGTTGAAGATATCCCCGGACAGAAACAAGGCGTTGAGCGCGGCCCACAGAAATAACCACAAGGGCCAGAAAAACGGGGCCTTTCGATGTTCAAAATAACTACTGGCATGGAGACTGATACCAAGGCCCACCATCGCCGTCATGATCAGCATCAGGCTGCTCAGGCCATCCGCATAGAGGTCGATCCCCAGGGGCGCACCCCATCCGCCAACGGTATAACGCTGAACCCCATGGGTTGCCACCAGCCAACCCAGCCCGGCGACCGGGACAACGATGCTCAATGCTGTCGCCAGACCCAGCAGGACGGCTCGACGGGGCAGCAGAAAACATAACAGGGAGCCGGCGAGTGGCAGCAGGATGGTCCAAATCGCCCAAGGGATAGTGACTATGCTCAACCCCATCAGTGTTTAGGGGACTGTTCCGGTAATTCGGTCCGGCCTGTCTCTGCCTGCACACGCAGTATAAGGGTCAGCGCCAGTGCTGTGGCAGCGATGGCAACCACGATACCGGTGAGCACCATAGCCTGGGGCACCGGATCAGACATTGTGCTTGAGGTAGGTCCGCCCAGGCCAACAAGGACCAGAAACACACCACTACCCATGATGTTCAGGGCCATGATCTTGCGGATGAGATGGGCCTGCACGATCAGGTTGTAGAACCCGAGAAAGAACAGGCCTATACCCGTAAGGGCATACAGGGTAACCGGCATTATTGTTTACTCGCGGAAATAGCGTGCCTGCCCAGAAACAGGGCTGTCAGGATAGCGCCGATCGATAGCATTGCCACCGCCTCGATGAATAGGATCATGCCACCTGCGAGGTCGGATGGATATTGCAGGAACATTCCACCGGTGGGTATGACAAGTACGCCGACAGTAATAAAAGCCCCCAACCCAGCAAGCAGAACAAGGCGTAAGGGACTGCCCATCAGCCGGGTAGTGAGGCGTTTACCGGCCAGCAACAGGAGCACACCCAAGGCCGCCAGCACAGCTCCCGCCTGAAATGCGCCGCCGGGTGCATGGGCTCCGGCCCAGAGTAGATAACCGGCCACCAGGATCATCATCGGCACCAGTCCATGCACCAAGGTGGATAACACAGCCCCTGGGTTAGCCCCACGGCGCATCGGTGTGGCGCCCAGTGACCAGACACCGATCAGGGCCAGCAGCAGCACAGCCATTTCCAGCAGGGTATCGTAAGCCCGAAAATTCAGCAGCACAGCGGTAACCGGGTTGTGCACACCGCTCGCTTGCAGGTTTGCCTCCACCATGCCCCCAAGCTCGATCGCCTGATCTGGCAGGGAGAGTACTGCATAACCCAGCCCACAGGCCAAAGCCGACATTACTCCTAGGAGAATCAACTGAAATGGTTTCGTGAGCACCCTGTGATCAGCGCTGCTCATTGTTATCTCCGGTGTCGGTCTTATGAACGTCACTGACCCGATCGGCCAACTCGTTCGACTGAGCCATTGCTTTCAACAACAGGGCTCCGGTGAGGCCTGCACCGATAGCTGCCTCGGCCAAGGCAATGTCGATGGCCTGCAGGCGCGCCCAGGCCATCGCCATTGCCAGGCCGAAGGCAATAAACAGCACGATGGCCTTGAACAGGTCCGGACTCTTCAATGCCTGCCAGGCCAGCCCCAGCAAGGTGAGCATCAGCAGCCCGTCAATCAACCATTCCAGCAGCGCTATCGTTTCCACGGTTTAATCCCCTTGCGTAACGCCGTACTTGACACCAAGTGAGCGACGCTGGCGCTGGCCAAAAGAACCAGCAACCAGATGAGCAGCAACTTGCCCATAACAGCCAATGACTCTGCCTGCAGGGTAAGGCCCGCCACGATCAATCCTAACCCTACATTGTCTGCCTTGGTCAAGGCATGCAGGCGTGTATAGACATCTGGAAACCGCAATAGACCCACCGTACCGGCGAGGAAAAACCCCGCCCCGACGAGCAGCAGGAACAGAGTGAGGAACTCAGTCACCCCCATTGTCATCTTCCCAGGCAACCCAGGCGCGTCGTACGAATGCGACAGCGGTCACGGCGGCCAACAGAGCGAATACAAGGGCCACATCGCGCAATCGCGAACTGCCTGATGCTTGGGCCAACAACAGCAGGCTGGCAACGGCCGTAGTCCCGAACAACTGTGCCGCCAACATGCGGTCGGCAGCCGTCGGGCCACGTAGTATCCGCCACATCCCGGCAACCAGATTAAGGAGCAGAAAAAATGCTAACGCGAGGTAAAGGGTCTGCACGCGCGCTCAACCCTCCAAAGTTACCGTCGTTACGAAACCGGGCGGCTTGATCGCAAGCACGGAACAATCGATCTGATTCAAAATCGTCTCCGCGGTATTGCCCATGATGAATCCAGGAACGCCGGTACGGGCTACCGTGCCCATGACGATTAGGTCGGCCTCGATCCGTTTCGCCAGCGCTGGTATCTCTTTGCGCGCCCAACCCTTCACCAGATGCGTGCGGGGTTTGAGATAATCCACGGCATCTTGCCCGAGATGGATGGTCACCTCTTGCAGGAGATCGTCTAAATTGGCCTCGTGCTGCCGCCTCACGTGCTCGACATAGGCAAGAACTTTCTCCTCTGGCTCATACATAAATGCGCCCCGCATGGCACTCTCGCCGATCGCGTCCCAGGCGTGCGCGACATGTAGCTCGGCGAATTCCGATAGCGTCAGGGAGCCCGCCATTTCGAGAACCTGCCGATTCAACATATGCCGTGTTTCCAGCTCTGCCGGCAGGTATCTATCATCCACGTCTACAGCCGCCAGGATACGTCGATAGGCCTTTGGCGCCTCAGGTTTGACAAGCCAAACCGGGCAGGGACACTTGCGTAACAGCTGCATGTCATCGTTGCCGAAAAACCGGTCCAGCCAATCCCAATTTTCCGGGGTCCTGATCACCAGATCACGCCCATTCCGGAGTACCTCGCGGACGATTTCCAGAAAAGGCGTACCAATCAAGACCTTGATTTGGATATCGATCCGTTGGCGGTAAGCTTCAATCATGGACTTCAGTCCCAGCCTATGTTCAGCCACCATCTTGGACTGCAGATGGTCAGAAATCGGACCACCCTCCATCATCCCGATGCCGGCAATGATACGAGGAACCACGTCGACAAGCGTCAGGCTGGCCTGGTTGCTCTCCGCCAGCGCCACGGCGCGCTCGAGGACAGATTCACAGGCTTCCTCAGGGTCGACCACACAAAGAATATCTTTGAACTGCACCATTTCATCATCCTCCACCAGCAACGTTCAGGGACACACCAAACACTCGCGCAACATTTTCCTCTACTGCCTCGAGTTCTGCTACGAAATCTCTTCGTCTATCGAGCACATGAACCTGCAAGACACTTTGATCCAAATCGGCACTCAAGGTGCCTGGCAGCAGACTGACCGTGTTGGCCATGAATACCTGCGGCAGTCCCGAC
The DNA here is from genome assembly GCA_963797085.1 of uncultured Gammaproteobacteria bacterium. Taxonomy (GTDB): domain Bacteria; phylum Pseudomonadota; class Gammaproteobacteria; order Chromatiales; family Chromatiaceae; genus JASJBU01. The sequence goes on along the minus strand of CAWCOA010000002.1, from coordinate 3,065 downwards.
GGCAGCCGTAGCGGGTATTCAATCAGATCCGGCGCGATCGGCAAGTCGGGGTGAAATGCCCGCCAGGCTACATCGGCTCCACCCATCAAGGAACGCACGAAGAAAAAGGGTGCGAATCGGAAAAACCCAACCCAAACCAGGCGCGTCGGCGGGATTGATGCATTACTGGCAATCACCGCAAGCAATACCACCGGCACACCGATCCACCAGGACGATGCTGAACCATCGGTGAGAATCCACCAGATGATCGAGAATATAAGCCCGCGCGTTATGCTGATTGATCCGCTGCTTATTTCCATCATGGTCTTCATTACATCATTCATCATGGTATGGCCAGGGAAACCTGTCCCAATAGACGCTCCGCCGCCTCACGTGCAGCATCCGCAAATGGCACCAACACAAGCAGTTCCTGTGAGCGGGAAAGCAGATGGAGCAGACTTGGCAGGAGATAACGCGTGACGAGTTCAATAACCACGAGAAACGCACTGCCCTTCATCAACACGGCCGTGCAGCGTATCCACCTCGCGTTTGCCGGAGAGCAGCTTGACGATAATGATGGTGCTGAAGAAGGTCAATGCGACAGCCACATAGAGGGTAAGCGTCTTGCGAATTACCTCTTTCCGAGGCTTTGTGGATTTCCCATGATGACCCCATCGTACAACGACACACGGGGAGTCCATCATGAAACAAAGCGTAACGAAAAGAGAAACCGATCGCCAGCACTGGCTTGAACGAATAGACGCCTGGCAGAACAGCAATCTCTCCCAGAAGGCGTTTTGCAAAGCACATCAACTGGGATACGCGTCTTTCCGGAGGTGGCGCCGGATATTCAAAGTGGAAGATGCCAAGACTGTCGTGTCTGCGGGTGAGACGGTTCGCTTTCTGCCAGTCAATGTGCAGGAGGCGATTTCCACGCATTTGATGATACACATCCAGAACGATCTACGGATTGAAGTCGTCCCCGGCTTCAATCCACAGCTTCTCCAGCAAGTCATCCAGGTGTTGCGAGCAACATGATTTCATTGGGTTCAAACACCAAGGTCTATTTAGCCACTGGCGCCACGGATATGCGTAAAGCCATCAATGGACTCATGGTGTTGGTTGATGAGGTTCTGGAAGCCGATCCTTTCTCGAGCCATCTGTTTGTTTTCTGCAATCGAATGCGGGATAAAATCAAGATTCTCTACTGGCACAACAATGGATTCTGGCTCTTCTACCGGCGATTGGAGAAGCAGCGATTCTGGTGGCCAGGTGCGGTTGAGAAAGTCGCCATCGAGATATCGACACGTGAACTGAGCTGGTTACTCGAAGGACTGGATATCACCCGGGTTGAGGCCCATAAAGCCGCAAAATATTCCTTGTTTTAATGCCTTGTTTTACTGCTTGGTCAGTGCTGGTTTGGTATAATTTCGTGCATGGATTCAGCGGCTTTTCCCCTTCCTAATGACCCCGATCAACTCAAGGCTGAGGTGGTTCAATTACGCGATGTGGTCAAAGAAAAAGAACAGGCTATCGCGGAAAAAGATCGTGCCTTAGACGAGAAAGCGCAGCGCATCGAACAGCTGCTCGACTACATTATCCTACTACGCAAACGCCAGTTTGGCGCCAGCGCGGATCGCCCCAACAAAGATCAGTTCAGCCTGTTTGATGAGGCTGAACTGGAGCAACTGCTGGCTGAGTTGGATCTATCCTCAGACCAGGACGATGCTGAACCGAAGACGCAAGAGAAAGCGGACAGTGAACGCAAAAAACCCGTTCGTCGCCCGCTACCCGCACATTTCAGTCGGGTAGAAAAAATCATCGACCTCTCTGATGAAGAGAAGGCCGCCATGGGGGATGACTGGACCTTCATCGGTTACGACACCTCTGAGCAACTGGCGATCATTCCCCGGCAGCATTACGTGATTGCGTACAAGCGTGCCAAGTATGTCCCAAAGAACGACGCAGTGATCGGCGCCGAACAAGGCGTCAGAATCGCACCCCGTCCGGATCAGATTCTCCCCAAGTCCATCGCTCACAGTTCGGTGATCGCCGATGTAGTGACCCGCAAGTTCGTGGATGGTCTGCCTTTCTATCGGCAGGAGGCGATCCATGCCAGAGAAGGCATCGACCTGAGCCGACAGACCATGAGTGGTTGGGTGATTCAACTGCATGAACGGCTATCACCGCTGATGGTGGCGATGAAGCAACTCCTCTACCAGGGCCCAGTGATCCATATCGACGAAACCCGCTTACAGGTACTCAATGAACCGGGCCGGGAAAATACCCAGCTCTCCTATATGTGGGTGTACGGTGGTGGTCCTCCGGGACAACCGGTGATCTGGTATCAATATGCCGACACACGCAGTGGGGAGGTGCCTGAGGGGTTTCTTTATCCTACAGAGGACGATCCCCCTGGCGAGGCAATGTACCTGGTGACGGATGGCTACAGCGGCTACAACAGTTTGTCGCAAATGCCGGGCATCCTGGGGCACGCCGCTTGTTGGGCACATGTGAGGAGACGCTTTGTCGAGGCGACCCATGGGCGCAAGAACACGGCGGCCGCCCACCAGATGGTGGCATTGATCCGCAAGCTGTATCAGATTGAAAGGGCCGCTAAAGAACAATCACCGGATGAACGGCAAGCCATCCGCCAGGAACAAGCCGGCCCTATCCTGGACAAAATCAAGGAGTGGCTCGATCAGAAAGTGGTACAGGTACTGCCCAAGAGCCCGCTCGGTGAAGCCATCGCCTATACCCTGGGGCTCTGGCCAAAGCTGGTTACCTATCTTGAGGATGGTCATATCGAGATAGACAACAACAAGGCAGAGAATGCCATCCGGCCTTTTGTTATCGGACGCAAGAATTTCCTCTTCTCGGGAAGCCCGCGAGGAGCAGATGCCAGTGCCACGATGTATACCCTGGTAGAGTCAGCCAAGGCAAACAGTCTGGAACCCTGGGCCTATCTGAATTACCTGTTTGAGAAATTGCCAGCGGCTCAATCGGAGCAGGCTCTGCTGGCACTGCTGCCGCAGAATTTAAAAATGGACGACCTGAAAGGTTAGGGTCAATCCGGTAGTTGCCCA
>CAWCOA010000001.1:0-301858 GCA_963797085.1 uncultured Gammaproteobacteria bacterium | reverse complement strand
GTCAGCTATAAAAAATATAGAAAGGAATTGAGTTGGGGACCCTCAAAACATTGTAAGGATATGCTGAACTTATCAGCCTATACGATCCCCCACAATGACTTAGGAGGTGTCCCCATGAAAAAGCGTAGATACAGAGCGACCAATGTCAAGGAGGCCAACTGGAATAGAATTGCAGCCCTTGCCACAGGACAACGCGTTATCTGTGGTGTGGATGTCGCCAAAGAGGATTTTTTTGCAGTGCTGATGAAGACGGATCGCAGTGTCATCGACACGATCAAATGGGTACACCCCCAGCAGACTCGGGAGATCGTTGAGCATCTGCTAAAGGACTTGCATGCACAGTCGCTGGAAGTGGTCATGGAACCCAGTGGCACCTATGGTGATGCCCTGCGCCATTATCTCACCAACCTGGGGCTGGCGCTGTACCGGGCGAGCCCCAAACGCGTGCACGATGCCGCTGAAGTCTATGACGGCGTACCCAGCCTACATGATGCCAAGGCAGCGTATCTCATTGGCCGACTCCATCTTGATGGAGCGAGCGCTTCCTGGGAGGAACTGTCGGTGTCGCGCCGAGACCATCATGCCCTCATCGCAGAGTTGGATCTCTACCACGGCCAGTATCAAGCGAATCTGAACCGACTGGAAGCTCACCTTAATCGCCATTGGCCAGAAGTGGTACGGCTATTGAATTTGAGCACGGTGAGTTTACAGACCCTGCTGGCGGAATACGGCGCCCCCCAGCAGGTTGCTCAACACCGTGAAGCGGCAACACGCTTGTTACAGCATATCGGCAGAGGTTTGCTGCGTACCGAGAAGATCCAACAGGTGTTGGACAGTAGCGAAACCACTTTGGGCCTCCCTTGCACAGAAGCGGAAAGGCATTTGCTGCAGGTGCTGGGGCAGGAGCTGTTGCGCACCCACCAGGAGTTGTTGGCGATCGAGCATCGTATTGAGCAGGTGGTGGAAACCGACCCGGTGTTGACCCGGATGGCGGCTGTGGTGGGCAAAACCACCAGCCTGGTATTGGAGACAACCCAAGGGACGCCCCTCGATTATCCTAACCCGCATAGTTACCTCAAAGGATTGGGGCTGAATCTCAAGGAACGCAGCAGTGGCAAGCACGCGGGGCAATTGAAGATCACCAAGCGCGGACCGGGTAAGACACGCAAATACCTCTATTTCGCCGCCTTGCGCTGGAGCCACCAAGACCCCGTGATCGCAGCCTGGTACCAGCAAAAGGTCAAACGCGATGGCGGCCCCAAGTGTAAGGCCATCGTGGCCCTGATGCGCAAACTGGCCTTGTCCCTGTGGCATGTAGCCCGAGGAGAAGCCTTCGATAGCCGCAAGCTCTTCAATCCTCGCGCCTTGGGTATTGCAGGATGAGCCATCCCTTGAAGCCGCAGGCAAGTGAATGAGATGAGGAGGTAGAAAATAACCACCGAGACTTAACTGAGATACTCAATAAGCGTTTTCCGGCAGGGTGTGACCTTCGTTTAAACCTGTGGTCCCTAAGAGACCCGAATCTAGTCTTGAGGCACCCTCCCGGATGGCCCATGGGTCCACTATCCGATGCAGCTGATTCGATGCCGCCTCGCGGACATTCCATGCGACAGGTTAGATTTACCCCATCGGGTAGACATCCCGGAAAACGAAACGAGTGTTAAATTGACTCAACGCGAATACACAGCGTGAATCGATAAACTCATTTTATCGACTTGGGCTTGAATTTTTCGCGCGAGTACGGCTCTCTAAACCATTAATTATTTCTATTTGTAAAGGCTATGACAGGTTGAACAGGATTAACCAGTGACAATAAAAAAGGCCCATCCCCGATCGGGGATAGGCCTTTACTTTCTGAACCTGCCGGATCAGCAGTGCCGGTTTAACTATTCAAAGATTGATAGTAGTCCATGAGGATCTTGGCAACTTCCGGACGGGAGAACTCAGGCGGAGGCGCGATCCCATTACCCAGCATCTCACGCACCTTGGTGCCTGACAGCAGGACGAAATCATCCTTGGTGTGATCCGGAGCTTCGCGCATCATCACCACCTTATTGAGCTTCTTGGAATAGGCGGTGTGGTCTGCCTTGAAGATCTCGATATCCATGGCGCCGGCAGGCACCTCGTCATCGAAGATTGTCTGGGCATCGAAAGCACCGTAGTAGTCACCTACGCCGGCATGGTCACGACCGATGATGAAATGGCTGGCACCCATGTTCTGGCGGAAGTAGGCATGCAGAACCGCCTCGCGGGGACCGGCGTAGAGCATGTCGAATCCATATCCGGTGATCATCACACTGTTTGGCGGGAAGTAGATCTCAGCCATCTTGCGGATCGCCGCATCGCGCACGGGAGCAGGAATATCACCTTTCTTCAGTTTGCCCAGCAGCATGTGGATTACCAGGCCGTCACAACCCAGTCGATCCATGGCCATGTGGCACAACTCTTCGTGAGCCAGGTGCATAGGATTGCGGGTCTGGAAGGCAACAACCTTCTCCCAGCCATGCTCCGTGATCTCATTGCGGATCTCCACAGCGGTACGGAATGTATCCGGGAAATCGTTCTGGAAATAGGAGAAGTTCAAAACCTGGATCGGACCGGAGACAGCAACGCGGCCTTGGGTATTGAAGGCCTTGACCCCCACATGATCCATGTCGTCGGTACGGTAGACCTTATCGGTCATCACCGCCATCTGCTCATCAGTCACGATCTCGATATTTTCCACATCCATGACAGCCAACACCGGGTTGCCTTCCATGTTCGGATCGCGCAAGGCGATGCGATTTGCATCACCAATGGCATCGGCGCTCTCCAGCAGGCAGAGCACGGGGACCGGGAAGAAGCTTCCATCCGAAAGGGTCATTTTCTCTGCAGCGCCCATGGCGTCAGCCAGATTCATAAAACCCTGCAGGGGATTGAAATATCCAGCGCCCATCATAACTGCGTTGCCGGCAGCCTGTGAACTGATGATCACGGACGGCAGACCTTCAGCCTCGTGGGACAGTTTGTGATGTTCTTCCGGGTCATAGACGAACAGAGGTTTTAGCTCATCGGAACCAATGGGTTTGATCATGACGTTTCGTCTCCTTCGTTTTTAATCGAAAATTCTTTTTTGGCTGGCCAGCGGGATTACTGAATTCAGCGTGGGGCATTCGATATGGATGGCCTGAATTAGCCCTTCATGATCACAATCAATATTAAACTTGATTATCACAAAAAGCCTTTATCATATTGATATTTAATAAAATTAAAAAAACCAAGATTGCAATTCCAGTTTTCAAGCAGGCATACCCTACCACAACTGGGGATTTGCCATCCTAAATTTCTTTTTATGTGGTCAGAAAAGATCTGCGGCATACAGCAAATCTGCAAGTCCGCTGTTACGGACTAATTTCCGATTTACGGCCGTTTTGAAAATCTCCACGGGACCCGCAAGTATGAAACGCCTGCGGGATCTGGTAATGGATGTGTAGAGCAGTTCCCGACTCAACAGGGGCGCATCCCTGGCGGGTAATTGCAGAAGTACCTCATCAAATTCGGAGCCCTGGCTTTTATGCACCGTCATGGCGAATACCGTTTCATGGGGGGGCAGGCGGGCTGGATTGAACCAACGCAAGGTTTGATCATCGCCCTGGAACACCACTGCCAATTCACCATCCCGCTCTGGATGCGGCAGCAGGATGCCGATATCTCCGTTATAGAGCTTTAGTTGAAAATCGTTACGGTTCACCATGACCGGGCGCCCGGGATACCAGTCGTCCTCCATCCCCAGGCCTAGTTGCTGAAGCTGTGTGGTAATCCGCCGGTTCAGTTGCATAGCACCTGCCGGGCCATGCCGCAATGCACAGAGCACGCAAAACGACTCCAGCGCCTGAAACAGTGATGCCACTGATGCGCCAGAGGCCATCAGGCGGAAATAATTCCGGTATCTCTGAGCCGCATAGGCTGCGACGTCAACAGCACTCTCCAGATGCACGAGCGCAGCCTGGTCTGCTGGGGCATTCAGCAGGCCGGCGGCGCTCTCGGCATCCCCGTTGTTCACCGCTGCGGCCAGCTGGCCTATCGCACTCTCCCTGCCGAACCGATAACTGTGCCGCAATACGACGATGGAATCACAGATACCGACATACCTGGTTTGTTCAGCATCCGTGTCAAGCAGCTCTGCTGCCGACTCGGGGTCGGAGGATGGGGCCTCACAACCACTGCAGATATCGCCCAGCACAGCCCCCGCCTCAACCGAGGCAAGTTGATCCTTGTCGCCGAGCAGGATCAGACGGCATCTGTCGGGCAAGGCATCCAGCAGTTTCGTCATCAACGCCACATCGATCATGGAAGCCTCATCCAGGATCAGCACATCCAGCGACAATGGGTGCTCTGCATGATGCTTGAAACCTGGCTGACCTCGCCTGACCCCAAGCAGACGGTGCAGTGTGGATGCCTGCTCTGGAATGCACTCTGCCATGTCTGACGGCAATGACAGGGAAGCCTTGGCTTTCCGCACGGCTTGCTGCATGCGTGAGGCAGCCTTACCAGTTGGCGCAGCCAGGGCAATGCGCAAGCCTTTTCCACCCGGTTGTTGACGCAACAGGACAAGAATTTTCGTCACCGTGGTGGTTTTACCGGTTCCCGGCCCACCGGATATCACACTCAGCCCCCGCAGCAGCGCTGTCTTAGCCGCGAGCTTTTGCCAGTTCAGCGCCTTTCCATCCGAACTCGGAAACAGCGACTGCAGACCGGCTTCCAGGCATTCCTGATCCAGCTTATCAATGCGCTGTTGCGCACGCCAAGACAGGCTTTTTGCCAGCCTTTGTTCATAGTCCCAGTAGCGATGCAGATAAAGCCGGTCTGCAGGATCCAGAATCAAGGGTTGGTAGTCTCCCGGACTACCAACCACACCACTGCTCAGCAGCAGCCCTCGCCAGGCATCCAACTCAGGCGCCCGAAGCTGTTCCAGTTCATCCTGGTTTGACAATTGATGTCCTGCAATCTGCCGGAGATCAAGGCAGACATGGCCTTCGGCGGTGGCCTGGCAGACCAGCGCTGCAGCCAGGCCCAGCTCATCAGAGGGGTTATTGGCCTTGCCGTTTATAAATCGTGCGAAATGCACACCCAGTTCGCCCAGCTGTTTCGCGGCATGCAGCTCGGCTATCCATAGGTTCGGTCCGTTCATGTCTCGAGCCCGCGCATCCGCTGATCAAGCGCCTCGATGAATGCGCCGGGAGGTCGCTCCTGAAAGACCCCGTATTCAGGGCCAGTGGATGGATTCATCCCGCGTAGAAAAAGATAGAAGACACCGCCAAAATGTTGCTCGTAAGCATAATCCACGAGTCGTTGTTGGAGATATCGATGCAATGCCAGTGCGTAAAACAGATATTGCAATGGATAGTGATGCGCCAGCATGGCAGCTTCCAGATTGGGTTGTGCATAAGACGATTGATCTTCACCCAACCAGTTGGATTTGTAATCCAGCAGGTAGTAGCGGCCATCCGACTCGATGATCAGGTCGATGAAGCCCTTCATGAAACCCTGCGCCAGACCAAAGTCCAGCTCGCTGAAGCCATGCATGATTCCTGCAGACTGGGCAAATCCATGCTCCTGCACCAAGGATTCCAGGAGCTTTTTATCCAGCTTCTGAATCGGATAGTAGAACTCCATTTCATTGATCCGCCGGCGTCCACCGATATCCCTCAGCAGCAGCCCCTGGCTATTCAGCGGCGTTTCGACAACAGTCCCGAGCATCTCCAGGATCACCGGCGTCCAGCGCTTTTCGATGCCGTAGGCCGCAAGCGTCGTCTCAACCAAGCGCTGAGCTTCCGGCTCTGCGACCTGCGCAAAGTCGAGCAGTTCAAAGATGCTATGCAGACAGGTTCCGGGCTGGGCGCCCCGGGGAAAGCCATGGATGTCGAATTGCGGCTGGCGAAGGGTTTCAACAATCGGCAGCGGAGCAAGCGCATCGTAATCGGCCAGATCAGCAGCCAGCCCGGCAGTCAGTGAAGAAAAGCTGTTGACCCGTCGTCCTGTCTGCATCTCAGCATTGAATGATCTCGCCGGCGCTAGGTCTGGAGGCAATCCGAGATCAAGCTGGGCGCGCATCTCTGCCGCCGGCAAAGGCTCTACACTGATGTTTCCCACAGCGTCGGTCGCCAATTGCTGAAGGCGCTGCCCGATGTCTTCGGGGCTGAGCTTTTTAAAACCTGCCCGCCAGTTTGCCAACGGCTGTTTTTCAAAACTCTCCGGCGGCCGCTCTTGGACATCATTTCCCCGCGGCACTTGTGCATCCATGCACGGCGCATGCAGCAACCAGGCCAAGGCCGAGTTTTCACTGTTCTTGATGCGCCCCCAAGGCAGGTAGCAGCGATATTGGGCGCGGGTCAGGGCCACATACAGCAGTCGCAGGTTTTCCGCCAGTTCCTCTTGCTGCAGATACTGCCGGTCATGTTGAAAATCCGCGGAGCCCATCTCGAATACCGGCCGATAGGCTGCCTGAGGGTCATGAAACAGATAGGCGCTTTTGCTCCTGCCGGCCCCGGCGCCCGCATCCCACAGAAAGGGACAGAATACCAATGGATACTGCAGCCCCTTGCTGGCGTGTTGAGTAACCAGCTTGACCAGGTTACTGTCGCTTTCCAGGCGCAGCTGACGCTCTTCATCCTTGACCGCATCCTCCTGACGCTGTCGGGAAAACCACTTCAACAACCCTTCGACCCCAGGTTGAGCATCGCTGTCATATTGGTGTACCAGCTCGCTGAGTTGATAAAGATTGGTCAAGCGGCGTTCTCCATCCCGGTAGGTCATTAAACGCCTCTCCACATCGAGCTCATGCAGCAATTGGCGGAACATGCGGATGAAACCTGCATCACGCCAGATCAAATGATAGGAGCTGAAACGCTCTAATTGCCTGCCCAGCGCAGCGTCATCCCGGCTCAAACAGTCAATCTCTGCACCGCTCCAACCCAGTAGCTCGGTACTCAATGCCGCACGTATCAAGGGTTCGCGTCTGGGCTCGGCCAATGCCAGCATGAGCCGTTCAAGCTGTTCCGCCTGTGGGGTCAGAAAAACATTGTCCTGTGCTGCGCGCACACTGAGCACCCCCCTTTCCAGCAATGCTGCTGCAACCTGCTCTCCCTGGGTATGAGTGCGCACCAGAACGGCGATGTCCCCTCCTCCCAATGGCCTGCCATCCAGGGTGAGACGTCCTGCCTGGGCTTGGTTCAACAGCCTGAGGATTTCATTGGCGGTGGCTTCGGCCACTGCCGTACGCACCTCGGGGAGTTTGGTCTGCGCGTTGAATGGGAGTTGCCAGATCCTCATGGCTGCCCGTTTGTCACCTTTTTCAACCAGGCCTTTTTTCTTCTGACTTGGGGCGGCATCAACCGGGGTGAAACAGATCTGCGGGTAGAAAAAGGCCGCTGGATTACCCCCAAACAGCGTGTTGACGGCCTGGATCAATTGGGGCGTCGAACGCCAGTTGACCTGCAAGGAATAGCGGCTTTGTGACGCATCCCTGGCCGCCAGATAAGCAAAGATGTCGGCGCCACGAAAACTGTAGATCGCCTGTTTGGGATCCCCCACCATGAACAGAGTCCGCCCGCTGCCCAGATAGATTCTGCTCAGGATGCGATATTGTATTGGATCGGTATCCTGAAACTCATCTACCAATGCGGCGGGAAAGCGCTGACTCAATTGCAACGCCAGGCGGGATCCCTGTCGAGCAGCCAAGGCCTGATCCAGATGCAACAACAGATCGTCGTAGGACCACTCTCCAGCTGCCTGCTGACGTTTAGGAAGCTCTTCCAGCAGATAGTGGTAAAACTCCACAATGAGTGATCTGGCAGCCTGCCGCAATTTCTCTAATCTACTTTCAATTAGATCTTTTAATAATTGTATTTTGTGAAATATTTCAAATTCTGATAACTCTTGACCTGTGCGGAGACCGGCTTTCACTGAGTTCTCTGCGAACTTCTTCAGATGACTGAATCCCTGCAGTTCGGGGGAGGCGTCCGCCAGCCAGTCATCCATCTCCTGACACCAGACCAGGACTTTTTCAGACTTGTACAGGTTCTGTTTGAAGCGCTCAGGCGCGCATAGATAATCACAGATCTCATCCCTTTGATCCTGCCACAACAGACCAATGGCATGGATCAACTCATGCATCTGATCCTCTATCGACGCTATGTCCTCGGGCCAGAGCGGACCCCGGACTTCCAGATAGGGCTTTCCTATCCCCTTTCGCACCTCAGCAAGGAGCCGCTCTGGCGACCCTGTCGCAGCCAGAAAATGCTCTGCCGGTGAATCAGGCAGGCTGGCTATCCGGGTGCGCCAGAAATCATCGGCTATCTGCAGCAGTTGCATCTCCTGGTCCGGCGCCAGCTCTGCATCAAACGGCTGGGAGGTCTCAAAGGCATGTTCGATCAGCACGCGCTGACAGAAGCCATGAATGGTATGAATGGCCGCCTGGTCGAACCCGGCAATCGCCAGTTTGAGCTGCTTTATCACCCGTTGATGATCAGGACTGGTCTGCAGCAGATGCTGCATTAGAAGGTCATTGAATTCTCCAGTCTCGAATGCCTCCCGAGCGGTGACCAGGCGTCCACGAATCCGTTCTTTGAGTTCGGCGGTGGCTGCGTTGGTATAGGTCACCACCAGAATCTGCTCGGGACTGAGCGATTGCTCGATGAGCAGGCGCAGGTAGAGTCCGGTGAGGGTGTAGGTCTTACCCGTGCCGGCACTGGCCTCCACCAGGTTGAGTCCTGTCAGGGACGTGGTTGTCAGATCCATAGCTGCCATCAAACAGATTCCAGGTGCTCGATCAGCGGCTTGAACACCGCCAGGCTGGTTGTACGGAAGTCATCATCCAACAAGGCATCTCCCGGCAACAACAACCGGTGGTAGGGTCTATCCCGCTCTCCCGGAAAATAGTCATTGCCCTGCCATTTACTCAGTGCAGCATTTTCCGCAGCCTCTGCATTGCCCTTGATGAGCAAGCTTTCCGCATAGGCCCAGGAACTGCCAGGATAGAAATGCAGCGGCGCCCGCATGCCCTGACGATACAAATCCAGCAATTCATGCAGATGCAACCGCGGATCATCCACCGGCCTGAAACGACCAGCGCCCTCTCTCTCCAGCCAGACTGAAATACACTGGACGCCCGCTGGATGAAGCATGTTCAGCACCAGGTGCCTGATCCACAGATTGAGCTTTTGAAATGGATGAAAACTGCCGACGCTATAGGCGACCTGCCCGGAAGGATGCAGGTCTCGCAGCTGACCGTCCAGTGCTGACCCGTTGAAGACCAACTCGAATTCCTCTGCGGGCCGTTGGTCGCCAAGATCAAGGGCTGACAACCTTTGCTGCATGTTCTCGGCTGAACCCAGCAGTTGCTGAAAATAACGTTTACCCGGCTTGCCATGGGGCAAGACGCCTCTTGCATCCAGATTATGGAAAAACTCCCACCCTGATTGCCCCTCCATCAGCAGCGTCACCAACTCCCGCTCCAGTGCTTCGCCGGCGTACTTGTCCATTGCGAACGCCTCACGTTCATCGAGCAGTGCGCTGCCCGGTTGCAGCTGCAGGTTGAGTCGCTGTGTGGCGAAGGCCCTGGCCGGATTGGTATAAAAGCTTAATAGTTGATCAAGCTCGATCCGCTCACCCTCCTGCGTTGTTTCTGCCAGGGGTTGTGCGACCAATGGCCGCACTTGCTCTTGTCCCTGCCCCACCAGCATAGCGACTTCACGCATACGGGATGAGTAACCGCAGAAGCCTTTCTCGGCCAGAAAGTAGTCAGGACTGAAAGGCTGCAGCGGATGGGTCTGGGTCAGGTTCGACAAGCCCTGGTTACCAATTTGCCCGACAAGATAATCCCTCAGCTCATCGATCAGCACGGATGGCGGCAGTGAGCTGTTGTCTTTGCTGCTGCGTCCGATATAACTGAGGTAAATCATTTGCCCGGCTGAGATTAGGGTTTCAAGAAACAGGTAGCGATCATCCACCCGGCGGGATCGGTCGCCGAACCTGAACTGCCTGCCCATTAGATCAAAACCCAGAACCGGCGGTTGCCGGGGAAAGCTTCCCTCGTTCATGCCGATCAGGCAGATAACTTGAAACGGCAGGCTGCGCATGGGTGCCAGAGCGCAGAAATTAACCCCGCCGCCAAGGAATCCCTGGGACATGGGCTGGGCGAATATCTGTTCCAGCTGCTCCCGCACCAATAGCAGCGAGACCTTTCCTGAAAAGCCGGCGGCGGCGGCTTCATCCCGCAGCTGCTGAACCCCATCCCGCAACCGCTGCAAGGGCAGCTGCGCATCCTTGTCTGCGGTAAAAAACTCATCGATCAAATCCAGTAACAGATCACTCCAGGATGCCGGATTACGGGATTCGAGAAGCTGCTCCTCGAGCCTGAAAACGGCCTCGCAAAAACTCAGCAGCCCACCCAACCAGGGAGAATTGGAGCCTTCTACCGCATTCAGCGGGGCAATTCCCCGCCACAGTTCGATACTCTCGGCCGGCATGGCAAAACCGAGCAGCAACTGCTCAAGCCCCGTGCGCCAGGTATTTCGTGGTTCGCTGGGGAGGCCAAAAGAGGCTTTACTCTCTGCATCACGCCCCCAACGAATGTTCGCCGCAGCCACCCATTCGGTTATTTCCTCCAGCGCAGTTTCATCCAAACCGAAGCGCTGATGGATTGCCGGTAACTCCAACAAACCGAGCATCCTGTTGACACTGAACCGGGAACCGGCGAGGTCGAGCAGTTCAAGAAATGCATTGATTTGATGATTCGCACGGCGCAACGCCAGATCACTGACTCGGTAGGGTATGGCAGGCCGATCTCCCGGCACCGAAAACACCGCATCGATGAGCGGCGCATAGGTCTCTATGTCCGGCGTCATCACCAGAATATCTGCCGGGGTCAATTGCCTGTTCTCGTCCAGTATTGCCAGTAATTGATCGTAGAGACTCTCCACCTCCCGCATGGCGCTGTGAAAGATATGAAATCTGATGCTCATATCGGCTTGCAGATCGATGCGGCTGGGTGATTCGAGCTTCAATATCTGCTGCTGAAGGCGATTCAGCAAAGTCTTGCCGCCAGGATCTTCGAACCACTCCTCAGACCCTGGGTCCATTTCATTGATAGCTGCAAAGAAGTCCCGGCCCTGGCGCCCCAGGGAGGCAAGCAGTGGATTTCCCACATCCAGATACAGCTCGGAACCATTCTGCTCAAGTTCCTGTCGCACCAGGGTTTTGTAGTCGACAATATCCGCCCAATGAGTTTCACAGGGGTTGAGCAGAAACAGATGAATATCCATCCATTGAGCAAGCCACTGGATAATCTGCAGATACCCCGGGGAAAGCGTTGGCACACCAATCAGAAACAGCCGCTTGGGTAATTCTACCGGTCGCTCGCCGCGGTAACTGAACAACTTCTGCTGCAAGCCCACCCAATGTGGATCTTGCTCATGGGACAGATGGCGCCAAAGCTCTGCCTGCCATTCATCACCTTGGATGGCGGACTGTCCGGCTTCCCATTGCATGATCCAATCAGGTCGATAGACCAGATAACGGTCGAACAATCCAGCCAGTCGCTCGGCAAGCTGGAAGCGCCGTTTTTCATCGTCTTTTTGCAGGTAGTTCTGAACCGGCGCAAAGAGTGGTTGATCCGCTAACTGCTCAATTTGCTCAAAAATCAGCCATTTCAGCAATGCCGGTGTGTAGCGATTTGTCGTCGGGACATCTGGCAAAAAGACTTCCAGCACCTCCCAGATGAAAGCACCCGGTAGTGGAAAACGTATATTTGCACTGATTCCAGCTTGATCGGCAATCTCCAGCGCCAGCCAGCGCGCCATTCCCGGATGCTGCACTACCAGCGTTTCAGGCTGCAGCGGCGAATCCTCTGGTACTGCGAGTAACTCACTGAGCCGTTGGGTGAGAATTTTCAGTCGATTGGATTGGTAGAGTCTGAGCATGACAGCAGATTCTACCTCGATAAAGGCTCAGAACATGAGCCTCTAGGATATTTTTATCGCTTCAGGTTTTTGATTTAGTCTGGCTGAGAGATGCGGGAGACAAGATCAGATCCATCACTTCGGCAACCTTGGCTGGCGCTGACTCCAGGGTGGACTCGAGGTCATTCATACTCAGGCCGGTGATTTCCCATACTGGTGGAGCTATCCCGGCAACCGTTTCCTCCAGTGATTCCCCGCTGACTTCTGGGTTTGCCAGAGCGAGTGCAAAATGCACCAGTGAAGCTTCGAATCGAAAATCACCCATCCGCAGTGGATGGTGATGCCCACCAACCACAGCGATGAGCCCATCAGGCAAGTTCCATTTACGCAGCAGTTCCGCTCCTACATCCATATGGTCAAAACCCAGGATGTCCCTTTCAGTTTCAGGAAGCAGCCAGTCATCCCCGCCGGTAATCAGCAAAATATCTCTGGATTGTTCTGCGAGTGTGAGATAAATAACCAAGCGCCCGATGTCATGCAGCATGCCCATCACGAAAAGACGTTCACTGTGCAACACATTGCTCAGCACTGCCAGGTCTTTCGCGATAACACCTGTCGCCACGGCGTGGCGCCAATAGTCATGCATATTGACCAGATCAGAGGGAATGCCGGTAAAGATCCGGGCCGCTGTAGTGGCCATCACCAGGTTTCTCAACTCATTGGTTCCAACAACGGCTATCGCCCTGGAAATTGTATCTACCGGCGCCCTGAGCCCCAAAAAAGAGCTGTTTACCAGTCTCAATAAACGTGCAGAGAGATCCGTATCGCGACTGACTATCTCACCCACGGATCTCGCCGAATAGCTGGGGGAGTCAACCAGCCGATTCACTTTGACACAGACATCAGGCAATGAAACCAGGCTTTCTATCTCGTCAACCAGTTTTTTAGGGTTCATACTCCACCTAGAATGTTAGATAAAACTTTGCCTTTCAGGGGGTTGTTTAATTATCCAATGACCGGATTAATGGGTTAGAATCCCTTCAATAAGTGATCTATCGGCCGAGCCAGGCTCGACTTAAACCTATCAATCAAGGAGCAGGACAAAGATGCCTTTCTATATATTCAAAATTTCACCGAGTGAAGAGCTGGAGTACATTGATGCTGAGGAAAAATACCGCACAGCCCGGGACAGGGTCCGTGCTCTTCGCAGTACGGCGACAGCCGATGACGATCACACATACCGGATGATCTTCGCCAGCACGATAGCACAGGGGGAAAAGTTGCTTGCCGCATCCCCTCAGGAAGACAAAATCATTGGGGATGATTGATCTAAGAGGAAAAGCTGCGCATTATCTGCGCTTAATGACTTAAACCCCTAAGAATCCCCATCATTCATCTAAGAGATTGTTTTCCTGTATTCATCAAACCCAATCTTCATGCTACCCTTGCTTTAATTGACTGAATTGTTTGATCTAACAAACAATAACCAGGTAACGACGGGCGGCTTACCGACCCGTCTTTTATTCGGCCACGCTCAAGGACAATGTGACAGTGCCTAATCTGGATTCCAGAAAACTAAAATATCAATCTCAATTCCAACCCTTGTTGGACCGCTGCAAAGATATGGTGACGGTCTACGTCAATGCGCTTCTTTCTGAACTATTTGTAAACTCAGATAAGGCACTGACAAGCTTTGCGCAAAAAGCTGAAAACAACGAAGTTCAAAATAGATTCTTTGACGCCATGTCCGTGATACGAAACAGACATGGTTTGGTGGAGCATGAATTTCGTGAATTAATAGCCAC
The DNA here is from genome assembly GCA_963797085.1 of uncultured Gammaproteobacteria bacterium. Classification (GTDB taxonomy): domain Bacteria; phylum Pseudomonadota; class Gammaproteobacteria; order Chromatiales; family Chromatiaceae; genus JASJBU01. The sequence goes on along the minus strand of CAWCOA010000001.1, from coordinate 288,114 downwards.
GGGTTTCGATGAATTCTGGTCAAACAGCTCGACGCCTGCCGCCACTGATCCCTCGGACGAGGAAGACTCAGAACTTGAGCTGGTTGACCATGATTCCATGAACGAACGCACCGCTCTCGACAACGTCATCAGCAAAACTGTCGGAGCTCACCGGTCTCAGCTCTATGCCTTGGGTCAACGTCTGACAGTGGTCAACGGCGGTAATGGCATCAAGCATCAACAGATTCCTGCCGGACCCTATCACTTGGCGCATGCATTCAATGATGCCATCGACTCCCTGGGACTTGAGTCCAGGATCAAGGTTATCATTCTCGCCCTCTTCGACAAGTATGTGATGAAACAACTGGGCGGACTCTATGAGGACTTCAATACCAACCTCAAGGATGCCGGTGTATTGCCTCATCTGAGGCCCAGCGTACAAAAAAATGAATCTGCCGCACGACCTGAATCGTCAGAGGATGGAGCTGAAGCAGAATCTCAAGACAAGGTTCAATCTCAAGAGGAATTGGGTGAAGAGCTGTTTGATTCCATCCTCGATATGATGGCCAACAGACGCATGCACTCACCGCGCAAGAGTCGCCCAGGCGCACCTACTGAAGCGGGACAATCAGCAGGTACCGGCCAACCTGTCACCACCCAAAATCTGGTCAGCGCGATAAGCTCAATCCAACCGGCACAACGTGCCGCCTACATACCTGATGCGAATAGCAGCGCCGCAGTTATCCCCAACATCGAGGTCGATGAAAAGTTCCTCACACGGATCAAACACACCCTAACGGAGGAACGGCACAAGCTGTTTGCGCAGATTGGTGAAAACAGACTTGAAGCCGCGGATGAAGACACTATCGACCTGGTTGGCATGCTCTTCGAGTACATGCTCAACGATCCGGTCCTTCCCGCAGTGGCCAAGGCCCTGATAAGCCATCTTCATACACCCTATCTGAAGGTCGCAATACTTGACCGCAGAGTACTCACGGATAGCAACCACGATGCCAGGCAGCTGCTCGACAGCTTAGTAGAGGCAGGAAGCCACTGGATTGATGAACGCAATCTCAAACGCGGCATCTATCCTGACATGCAAAATGTCATCGACCGGGTACTGAAGGAATTTTCTGACAACCTGAATCTATTTGGCAGCCTACTGGCCAATTTCCGCAATAAAATGGATGATTTCCGTCGTAAGTCGGACATCCTGGAAAAACGTGCCCAAGATTCAATCAAAGGTAAAGAAAAGCTCAACATTGCACGTCAACGCTCCACTCAGGAGATGAAAGCCCGCTCCTTCAGCGAATATCTTCCCCAGGCAGTAAAAGACTTTCTGGAGCAAACCTGGGTTGACAAACTGGTCTTCATACTGCTCCGGCATCCTGATGGAGAGATGAGTGATGAATGGAAGGAAGCCCTCAATATTGCGGATGAGATTGCCTGGGCGTTCGAACCTAAAGAGTCGGAAAGTGAACAGCAGGAACTGGAAAACAATCTGCCTGCATTAAAGAAGGCGATTGAAAGCGGATTATCTTCACTCGGTGGTTTTCATCAAGAAAAGAGCCATGTTTTGTTTGAGCTGCTGGCGAATGCTAAGACTATCCAGCGTGTAGGAGAGTCAGCTGCCAAAGAACCAGTGCCGCAACCCAAACCTGCTCCTGTGCCTGTCATCAAAAAAACTCCCGAGAAACCGGTTGTCACCGACAAAGAGCCTGTTGAAGAAAAACCTGAGACCATTTCACCAGAAGAAGAAGCGATGATGGATAAGCTCAGAAATATCCAGTTTGGCACCTGGTTCGAGATTACTGGCGGTCCCAAGGATGAACCGCAGAAAGTCAAACTCTCCTGGCTGAGCCCACTGACATCATCCTGCATGTTCGTCGACAGGGCAGGCGTGCAGACAGCAATAAAACCCCTACGCACCCTCGCCCAGGAAATCATCTCCGGTGCATCCAAAATCCTGGAAGACAGCAATGATCCATTTGTCGAGCGCACACTGCATGCCATCAGACGCATGCTGAAACGCTCACTAAAAACGACTGATGCGATAGCTGATGACATCCTGAATACGCAACAACCCGGAAAAGAGTCCCGCTAATCAGCAAGGGAAGCAGTAAATGAACGAACAACGAAGACACCCCCGCAAGATTGCAAATGAAGTGCTCGAGGTATTCGATCAGATTACCGGCGCCCAATTGGGAAAGGTGGTAAACATCAGCGCTGAAGGGCTTATGTTGCTTAGTAATGAATACATCAGTACCGGCTCCGTCTATCAACTCGATCTTCAATTGCCGCGTCTGATCAAAAAGCACAGCAGAATCTCATTTGGCGCAGAAGCCGTCTGGTCTTCGGCAGCCGCGCAGCCTGACAGCTATTGGACCGGCTTTCGCATGATCGATATATCCGAGAATAATGTACTTGCCATCGATGAACTGATTTTCGACTGGCACATCCTGGATTAGTTGTCGCTTTGCCATGCTGTGGTACCAAAGCTCAGCATCCTGCTCCCCTACAGGAATGCTGCTGAGACACTCGATGAGTGCCTCAACTCGGTTGCTCGGCAGACCCTGCAAGACTACGAAGTCCTGGCGATTGATGACCACAGCACCGATAGATCCCTCTACCGCCTAGACAGTTTCGCAAAGAAGGACTCCCGTATACGGAAACTGACTAATCCTCAAAGAGGCATCGTCTCGGCTCTCAACTTTGGCTTACAGCAGGCCAAGACCCCATTCATTGCCCGCATGGATGCTGATGACAGAATGCTGCCAGAGCGCCTGGCACTGCAATTCGAGGCATTATCCAACAACCCTCAGCTAACTTTGCTCGGTACCCAGGTCGCCCTTTTTCCACAGGATCAGATACAAAAAGGATTCCACGAATATATAGCGTGGCAGAATCGCTGTATTGATCATGCTTCCATTATTCGCGATATCTATATTGAATCACCTTACGCCCACCCCAGCCTGACCTATCGGCGTGATGCCGTGATTCAGGCTGGTGGCTACCGCGAAGGTCCCTTTCCGGAAGATTATGATCTCTGGTTCAGGCTGTACCAATCCGGTCACCTTATGGAAAAAATCCCCGAGATACTTCTGGAGTGGAGAGATAGCAAGACAAGAACATCCAGAATCGATCCTCGCTGCAGCCGGGAGGCATTCGATAGACTGCGAGCCTTTTACCTGTCACTGGATCCCCTGTTGATAAACAGGAGAGAAGACTTGGTCATCTGGGGAGCAGGAAGGAAATCCCGCAAACGCTCTGGCCTATTGCTGGAAAAAGGCTTTGCAACCAAGGCCTGGATTGATATCGACCCGAAAAAGATTGGCAACCGCATCAAGAATGTTCCAGTGGTTTACCCTGACTGGTTGAGACAGACGCCTCGACCCTTTGTCCTGGTCTATGTCAATAACCATGGCGCAAGAAACCTGATTAGTAGACAGCTGGCTGGCATGGGCTACCAGCCAAGGCGGGATTATCTGATGGTCGGATGATATCGTGGAGGGGTCTAAGAATCTGATGTTGAGGCGACGGTTTCCTGGATCGCCATGCTCTGCATGTTCTTCTGATAGTAACTCATAACCTTGCGCACATAATTCTGTGTCTCAGGATATGGAGGTATCTGGTTACCGTATTTCCTTACCGCATTTTCGCCGGCGTTGTAGGCCGCCAGGGCGAGTTTCAGATCAAACTTAAACTCAGCCAGCAGATCCTTCATGTAAAGCGTTCCGCCTTCGAGATTTTGGCGTGGATCATAAGAGTCGTCGACACCATATCGGCTAGCGGTCGCAGGCATCAACTGCATCAATCCTTGGGCGCCTTTCTTTGACTTGGCAGTCGGATTGTAGGCTGATTCGACCATTACGATAGCGTGTAAAAGCCCCGGATGGAGACTCTGCTGTTTAGCCATCTGGTCGATCAAGGGTGTGAGCTTTGATTTATTCTGTCTGAACCTGACTCCAGTGTAAGCGCTCTTTGAGGAAGGCCTGCCGGACTTCCACAACAGACGATAATTTCCTTTCATGGGACGATCAGTAAAGTGAATAGTGCCGTCTGAACCCTGATATTTGAAGATTTCTGCAAGCACCGGTGTTGCAGACAACGACAATAAGGCGAGCAGTAAAAGAAAACTGCTTGCCGAGCGCGCTGACAACATCGATTTCAGGTTCTGAGTCTTCATCTTGAAACTTGTTGCGGCCCAGCAAAGCTTTTCTTGAGAAACGCAAGGGGCTGCTAAATTATTCTTTTCACTGTGTTTGACTATCGCCCACAACACTTTTTGTACTTTTTTCCGCTACCACAGGGACAGGGGGCATTTCGCCCAACCTTTGGCTGAGTGCGGGTCTCAGTCTTTGGCAGCACCAAGTCTCCATCCAGATAATACCAGACACCGTCTAGTTTACGAAAATTACTCAATTCATGGTAGGGGTGTACGAGACCGCTTTCTTTATAGGTCGCGATAAATTCCACCTGACCTGCGTCATCATTCAGACCACCCGCCTCTACCGCAACGATCTCGAGCCCCAACCATTGGGAATTTTCTGCCCATTTCCGGGTAGCTGCCAGATCATGATCATGGCGGTGGTCCGGATGCAGAGATTCATGTAAAAACTCGGCCTGCTGAGCAGCAAATGCACTATAACGGGCACGCATCAAGGCTTCCGCCGTCTCTGCCTGACTCGACCCATTCAATACCGGTTCACAGCAATCGGAAAAATCCTTCCCCGAACCACAGTAACATTGAGACATCCACTACTCCTGCTCTTTAAACTAGACAAAAAAGATACCATGACTTAAGAAATTAGCCCAAGGCTTTCTAATTCGTAGACAGCTTCAAGGAGAAAACAGGATTCTGAGCAGAAAAGCCAGCGAGCCCTTATATAGAAACTACGGTGAATAATATCGCCACCCCGAGTGAGCTTTAGCAGCCGACAGAAACCAATCAACCTATTGTTTCGTATAGAAATATAAGCGGACAGTCATAATGCATCCCACAGTATGAGAGGAAAGTAATTTATTATGTGTTGGTTGCATTGATCTGCGTTGCCGCACAACCTCGGCAAGGGCTTGCGAGCTGTTACCAGGCTGCAAACCAGAGAGCAACAGTAAAAAAGCTATTTCATGACAGACAAGCGTTAGCAGTGTTGAGTGAAGGACGCTTTACTCGTCAGACCACGCTGTAAATGAATTATAAAATTGCTTTGCCGTCCTCCCGCTTCTTGATGCACGAAGCATCGAGAACTGCCTAGCAGCCTCGTGCAATGCATCTCTGTCACCGCTATAGTCGGGAAAATAACTATCGACTATTTTCAGATAGCCTTCGAGATTGGTCTGGTAGAAAGACAGCCAGAGACCAAAACGATCAGAGAGCGATATTTTTTCTTCAACCGTGTCTGAGTAGTGCAGCTCGTCGCCGATGACTCTGGTATCCAAATCATCCTGCTTGAATTCCTGTACCAGATGCCTGCGATTGGAAGTCACATAGAGCAAGACGTTGTCAGGGGGCTGTTCAATCGAACCCTCGAGTATGGTTTTAAACCCTACATAGGCGTTATCGTTGGCCTCAAATGAGAAATCGTCACAGTAAATGATGAATCTCTGTTGGAGTTCACGGATGTCATCGACAATGTAAGGCAGGCTGATCAGATCGTTTTTTAACACCTCTATCAAGCGAAGACCATGGGTTTTATATTCATTCAGAATGGCTTTGATAAGCGATGATTTCCCTGTACCTCTGGCTCCCCACAATAGCGCGTGATTGGCAGGTTTCCCTGCAAGAAAGCGCTCGGTATTCATCACTAATTCGTGCTTCTGTTGATCGATACCAACCAGATCATCCAAGCCAATCGGGTCAATTCTCTTGACAGCCCGCAGCTTTTTTTTATGCATACGCCAGATAGCGGCATCGGTTTTCTTCCAGTTGATCGTCATTTTTTTAGTATTGTCAGTCGGCGAAGAATGATAATGGCTGAATTGCCGATAATTCTCATCGAGCAGAACACAATCCAGCAGTCGTTGCCGTCACTATAGATAATTAGGCAGTAAGAGCAACCTTCCCTGGTTGTCTCTTCATCCCTTCTCTAGAGAGATTTTTTAAGCGTGAAAGCACCCCGCAGGTCACCCACGTTATAGCCGCGGGCCTGGTCTTCGGGATAGAGTTCATCCAGTTTCTCCACAACTGGAGCAGCGAGTTCGGCTCCATGGCATTTGGTGCAGACCTCGGCGGTCGGGATCGCCTTCATCATCCGGAACACCTTGCGGCCGTTGTCTTCGATGATCTCGGCCTGTACGAGCTTCATCGGGTCTTCACCCGCCGCCTTTCTTTCTTCAAATTTGTTCAGCACCTCGGTTTCCCAGGCATCAGGTGCATTCTTTTGATTCCGCGGCTTCAGGCTGGTCCGGGCAACTTGCCAGCCGCTCATCTGCGAATGGGCATCGCTGAGATTGGGCGCTACTTTGTTGCAGACATTGATGGTGTGCACCGGGCCTCCATCCTTCATCCCTTTCACCAGTTCTCCTTTCAGATCACCAAAGAAGGACTTGATGACCCCTTTACCCTCAGCGGTCAGTTTCGACACATCTTCTGCTGCCGATGTCAGCATCGGTATACAAATGACTAACAAGGCTACAACCGTCTTTTTCATGATCAAAGCTCCTCAAATATTTTTTACAGTCAGTTAAGCGCAGCGGAGTATAACAATCCTCAGGTGCTGCATTTATTGACAATTCTTAATTCAGATTGATGGATTGTCCCTGTAATAGCAGTGGGTATTGACCGTCATCCTAGCCGCGAGTTATTAATGGTGCCTGCTGGCAGCCCCAATGGAACGGGCAAGTAATACAAGGCGGGCTTCAGCTACCCATAATAAGGCCAGCGGAATGCAGGCTGCCGATTCCTGGCCGCTGCAAGTATAGGGTTGGCTCAGACAAACAAAATGACCCTGCTGTTAATAAATCAAGATAAAACTATCCAGTATGATCTTATTTTACTTGACTTTATTTCCTAGTAATCTACTTTGTTAATCAATAACAATATAAAAAAAATTATTCGGCACCATGTCAACACCAATCACTTCAACGAGAGGATGGTTTATTCATGAATTCAATCCAGAGAAAATTACCCACTTCGGTTCTTATGGGCATCAGTCTTATCGGTTTTTTGGGGCTGAATCCTGCAGCAGCAGACTCATCGGACCCATTATCCGTCTATGTTGATGCAACCGATACTAATAGATTACAGTTAGTGCTCAATGAGAGGGGCTGGGACGCTCAATTTAACGCATCAGGGTCACTGATCGTCCAGTACCCGCAAAAAAGGATACCAGCAAGCCACAAGCAACACCCCTTAACCTTTGAGCATTTCGCCAATGCGCTGGCTGATAGGGGTTGGTTCGCAACACGGGATAATAGCGGGAATCTGATTTTACGACCCAACCAGTCAGTTGCTGAGACTTTCCACCACTCACACATTGCACAGGACAGGTCACCGCTGACGACGGCGGATTCGCTGACCCAGCAACAGTGGCCAAGGAAGCTCCCACAGCTTTCACAAAGGCTGGAGTCAGTGGGTTGGCAGACAGATTTCACCCACAATGGTGACTTGATCGTCCATCTACCCAGCGGGCAGCCGGCAAAGCATGCAGAGAGCAAACAGGCGTTCCAAACCCCTGTTCAAAGCGGCATGGATTCGCTCGCCAATCGGCTGAATAGCACCGGCTGGATTACCTATCGGGATGAAACCGGTGGTCTGATCTTCTCACGCCCGTCACTGTATACATCTCAGATCTCCACAGGCCAGAGAACCGGTTTCGAGGTAAAAACTCCGGTTCCGACCCTTCATCACAGGGCTCCAGGCCGAATTCAGTCGATAACAAAGGGCAATGACTTTTCTAACATCATGAAAGCGGCTGAAAGCAGGGGTTGGAAGTTATCTCATGATGTAGATGGCAGCCTGCTACTTGTTCCGTTCGGCTAGCTGGTACTCAATAGACAGTGAATAGCTTTTTCCTAATCGCTGCAGAATCCCCGTCAATCGAATTTTAAGCTGTTACTGAAGCCACCGGCTTTAGCCGGTGGCTTGTAAGTGACAAAATATTCCTGGTTTTACAGGACTTTCTTGTAAACATAATCCCTGCTGAAAAAACCGGCCGCAAGAAATGCCACAAATGTGCAGCTATTTATCAGTCGTCCCATATTCCCATCATGATGGGAATGATTTCACAGGAAGTATCATCACTGCAGTTGATATTGTCGAAACCCAACCAAGGTGCGCCAAAGCCGACCATGGTGCCATCATCTTCATTGATCTCCGGCATGCCCTCTTCACCGCCCTCAATATTGAACACCACACTGGTCATGTTGCCATCTTCATCAAACTGTGGAACCACCTCGGTACTCTCAAAGTCTGTCCAGCAAACACCACTCCCTTTTAGATTATCATCCTCTTCACGCAAGGCCATTGCCCAGGCCGCATGCAGAATACCATCCGGATTAATTTCGAGATCATCGCTGCCACCGGTTTGAAGCACACAAATGGATGTGGGGCCTTCCGTCATGCAAGTGCCATCACCATCCTCGTCCTTGCCGATAAACAGGGTGATAACCGCACCTTGATAATTCTCTGTGGTAATCCCCAGGTGTGTATTCAAAACCGCAAGAGTATTACCATCTGCATCAAGTTTTTCCAGCGCAATGCGTACATCAGCATTCAATACAGTCTCGATATCGCCACCTTTCATCTCGAAATACTGGCCATCCCCTTTGCCTTTGGTCGGTGGAATGGCTATAAAATCAGAAGTGAGGGCATCGCGAGATTCGCCACCGTTTCCACCCTGATCTTCATTACCCCCGCCATGATCATCATCAGAGTCTGCCAACAGGCTGCCGCTACCGATTGCGAACATTACCAATAAAAAGAACAGGAGGGATTGCTTCAAAGATTTCTTCAATTTCATTTCTTACGTCCTTTTGAACGAGTCACCATGTAGGTATATACCACTAACCCGAGATAAATTTGCCCATGACTCAGTTGGGACAGGCCATCTCATATTAAATATTATTGGCAGACAATTTGAGCTTCAATGAGAGTAGTGTTTCAGTTTGTTTCCGTACGACAAAATATTAGGGTTATCACTCAATGAAAAGGTGAAATTATGATGTTTACAGCACTCATATCGGCAATCACCCTTGATTGACAACAGCTTACTTTTCGCTGGCTGATCAAACAGACGACTGCCGGAGGGTTTCTTATTTTATCGGTATCGAAGAGATGGAATGAGCCAGATAGCTTGATGAAGAGTATTACTTATGCGAAATCAAAGGCCGCATTCTGGATTAACTACTTTGCCATTGAAGATTGATTAGATTAGAAAGGCCTCTATCCCTGATATTTTTTATTCGTCCTCTGAGTAGAAATAATAAAACTGTTTCGTCCTTCTCCAACTCCTAGAGGTACAAGACATAGAGAACTGTATGGCAGCCCAATGCAAGGTATGCCTGTCACCCGACAAGCAGGTTATAAAACCATCACACAAAACAGATGGGCTAGTATACACCGGCATAGCGCAGGCCAATCACTACCAGCACCAGACAGAGGAATGCGCGCAGACCCCGTTCCGGCAGGCGCTTGCTCAGCAGCGGGCCAATGGCAGAGCCGGCAACGACTCCGATCATCAGGATACCCAGCAACGGGTAGTCCAGAGCAATACCCAGGCGTACATAATTAGTGATCGAGGTAACCGAGTGAACAGCGATCGCCAGCGCCGATGTACCGGCAATAACATGCATCGGCAGGCGCATCACGATACTCATGAACGGCACCAGCAGGAACCCGCCGCCGACGCCAAGCGCAGAGGACAGTACCGCGACCCCCATGCCAGCGCCAAGCGGCAGCCAGGGGCTGAAGGCAAAATCCTCGTCCCCAAAGCGAAAATAAAAACGCCGCAATGTTGCACGCCGAAACTTGATGGCCAGTTCGCAGGATGCCCCGCCGCTTTTCACATGCTGCTCGTAGGCTTCCGCCGCACGGATGGTTTTGCTCAATGCGGCAGAGGCGGAACCGGTGCGCAGCAACTGCCAGGCAAGTTGTGCAGCGATGAAAAATACCAGCACGGCAAACACCGGTTTAAAGACCTCCATGTCGGACAGCAGGCTGACCGACAGGCTGCTGCCAAGCAACGCGCCGAGCACGCCACCGGCAGCGAGCAGTAAGGCAAGACTGTAGACCACGCGACACTGGCGCATGTACAAGGGTACGGCGATCAGCGGGGTGACCAGTGTCAGCGCCTGCGCCATTGGCTTGACCAGGTTCGGATTATCGATGCCAAACACGGATATCATGCCGACCGACGCCAGTATCCCGCCGGCAGCGCCTACGGTAGAGAATACGATACCCACCAAGCCACCCCAGGCTAACAGCAACCAGACCGGAATTACGACGTCGGCGATTTCAAAATACATCAGTCGTCTGCAGGTGGCGGATGAATTGTGGAAGAATAACCCGATTTGGCCATAGACGCCACCAATCGAGGAAAATTGTCTTTCCACAACCCCATCATGAATAAGAATGATTTCTCAGGACGGGTTGTTCCTTCAGTCAATCTTGTAGAAATCCAACCAGTGTGCCCCAAAGCCAACTAAAACGGCATCGTCTTCATTGATCTCCTGAATTCACACTTCACTACCCCAATTACCCATGCCCTGAGCGCATGATGGCGCTGACGTGGTGTTTGACAGCGCCTTCGCTGAGATCGAGTCGGTTCGCAATACCCTTATTGGAAAGCCCCTGACTCAACAGGAAAAGAACGTCTTTTTGCCGCTGCGTGAGCTTATCGAGTTTGATCGATTCAGACAGAATCGGAGTATCGTTCGCCGGCGCCATTGCTGCCAAAAGAGAAGCCGGCAAGTAAGACTCTCCGGTGAGCACACGCCGCAGGACGATCAGCAATTCCTTGACCCCAACAGCTTTGGGAACATAGCTTGCCGCGCCTGCATCCAATGCTCGGCGCACATCCGATGCACCTCCCGAACCGGAAACAACGACTACAGGGGTGCCATTCGCCGCTTCGCGTAATTGGGCGAGTATGGAAATCCCGTCGCTACCGGCCAGTGAGCGGTCGAGAAGAATGAGATCCAAACCTTGGTAATAAGAGGCCGCAGCGATGGCTTCAGGCGCCGTAGCGGCATGGATCACATCCAGATCCTGGTCCAGTTCCCTCAGTACGTGCACCAAACCTTCACGAAACAGGGCATGGTCATCGATAAATAGGATTCGTGTTGTCATTCAGCCTCCTTGCTCAACATTCACAGTCTGCAAACCAGTTCGTTAATTGCAGACGCCAGTTATTTCCACATTCAGAGACTCCTGCAGGTTAACCATTCCTACGGGTTAACCCTCCCCTAAATTTATGATCTAGATGATTTTTTATCACTTGGCTTTGGCATCAGTCAACTGGAATCGTCCATGGGAAAGGAGCATTCTATAGGCCCAGCTCCCGCCAGCGTTTCTTCACGCGCTTGAGGGAGATCGGATAGGCGGTGCCCAGCTCTTGGGCGAACAGGGAAACCCGCAACTCCTCGAAGTGCCAGCGGATCTCCTCGATGCGCTCATCTATACGGTTATTTTCGCGGCAACGCCGATCCCAGTCCTGCCATTTGCTATAGGCCCCTGCTAATTCCCGCAGATGCTGCTGATCTCTGGTTGCGGCATGCTTGAGTTTATCCAGACGCATCAGCATGGCTTGCAGATAGCGGGGCAGCTCGGTGAGTTTCTCCACCGGGGTCTGTTGCAGGAATCCTTTGTAGACCAATCGATCCAGCTGCACCTGCATATCACCGATAGAGGCGATCCAGTTGATCGTGATAGGTTAAGTTTTGTGATAATGCATCCATAATTTGTTGATGCAAAACATATGTAACATTTTACTCTACATAAATTAGGGTTGTTTTCGCTCTTTGTCGTTCCTAGACTGCCATAATAAATAAGATTTATTTTCCCAGTCGTTTCATCGTCAATTAATCGTCTTATATCGACCTGTTTTTTATATATACCCGTGGACCAAGTGATCCGGTCTTTCGAAGTATCGAATCGACCCATATTCGAAGGGAGGCAATCATGGAAAAAAGTAATATACATAGATGGATGATAGCGGGGATGCTTTTGACTACAAATCCAGCTCTCGCAGATAGCGAAGATAGCGAGCAGATCCTAGTCAACTGTAACCGTGGAGATTCACTGGCCGAGGCATCGTTGACGCCGACCCTGGTGACACATTCCTGGTACGAGGTACCTGCCACGAAAGCGTAACCATCACCACTGACCGGCTCACGATTAAAGGACTTGGCAAAGCCCGACTGGATGCTGAGGATGGTGCTCGGGATGTCGTCACCATCCAAGGCGCCGATACCGTTACTTTGACGGGTTTAACTATAAGCAATGGCAACACAGGGATATTGGGTAAAGGTGGCGCAAACTTTGCGCTAAATAAACTGGTCGTAAAGGATAATTCCAATACAGGAATCCGTCTGGAGGAAACTCCTCTGCAACCATCACCGATACCACAACGGAGCACAACGGCTTGCTGGGCATAGATATCGATCGTGCCTCAGAAGTGGGATTCTCCGGCAATTTCATCAGCCAAAACAACGGTGTTTTCGGCATGATCTTGAACAGCAATTCCAGCGCCACCTTCAGCAAAGCGACGGTGACTGTTCAGAGCAACACACTGGGGATCCAGGTCGGTATCAACTCGAGTCTAATGATCGCAGATGCCGATACCCAGTTGACTGTCGCAGACAATCTGGCAACCGGTCTTACGGTGGTTTCCGGTTCCACGCTGTTCGTTTTTGAGGGCGCTATCGTCGCGGATGGCAATCGATTTAATCACGGTGTATCGGCTAATTCCAATTCCAACATAGACCTGGACCGCGGTGGCTCGATTAGCTCCCGGAATAATGGCCTGGATGGAATCCAGCTGGAAGATTCACTATTGAACCTGTTTAATATGCCCGGACTGCCTGCGTCCACTGTAGTGGTAGAGGACAATAGGCGCCATGGTCTGAGCGCTTTTCAGGAGTCTCGAATCGATCTATCCGGTGACAGCGAGATCACCAGCCGCAATAATTTCGAATCAGGGGTGCTCGTCGACAACGGGAGCAGCGCAAGAATCATCAATTCGACCCTCCTGGATAACGGGCTTGATCTAGTATTGAGCTTCGGCTCTCGCGCAGATCTGGAGACTAATCAGTTGATCGGCTCTGTGTCTTGCGACGCTAGCGTATTGGTTCGCGGGGATAGTGGTCTCACCTGTCCACAACCCTGACAGCCATTCAGGGCTGCGGTATCTACAGCTGGGTCGGGCCTTGGCCACCACATCGAATTGCGCCTGGGCATCGGTAACCACAGAAATAGGGGCTACATAGCAGAGACTTGCAACCCAACCAAGCGCCAGCGCAGGTAAGCATTCAGCCATCTGCTTCCACGGCAGGTTTTCAGACAAAGTCTAACCTGATGTGCATCTACCCGTGACTGCCACTTGGCGCCATGGATGGCTCTTGTATATATTTACAATCCCAGCTCCCGCCAGCGTTTCTCCACGCGCTTGAGGGAGATCGGATAGACAGTGCCCAGCTCTTGGGCGAACAGAGAGACCCGCAACTCCTCGGTAGACCAATCGATCGAGTTTCACCTGCATATCGCCGATAGAGGCGATCCATTTTATCAGAGTGATGGGGTTAAGTCTTCAATGATGCATCTGCAATGTGTTATTGCAAGACCTGACACCGATGTCATTTTGACACCGATGTCATTTGTAGACCAATCAATCGCATATCAACGAGTCTGACCCCATGATACTCCTTGGCGGGGTAGTCCAAGGCGACCTATTCAGTCCGATGGCGATGCGAAACAGCATGAACTTGAGCTATGAAAACATTTTTTGTTCTTGTGATAAGTGGTGGAGTTCGGTAGAAGTGGTAGTTATTGGCTGTCTGTCACCTATTACCCAAATGCACACCTGTTTTTCAACAGCATTGAGTAGCGATCCAACTTCTTAATTTGATCGGTACCCCAGTACTTCCTTCTCTTCTAATCCAGCGCCAGGCTCATTCCACAGCCGCCAGTTTGGATTCCAGACGGCTGCGCAACTCCTGTTCGTCTGCCGGTATGCTTGTGATCCTCAGTAGCTGACCATCCTGCTTCAGGAACACCGCCTGACCATCGACCAGCTGATAGCGATTGGCAAACGCTCGACCCTGCTGGAGTTCCCAAATCGGCCACCACAAAATCAAGCCGCGAATCGTAATCGCTCCTTACCTGGCGCAGGCGATTCAGCGCTTCTCCGCCGGTAGGCGAAAAGTTCTCATAGGCCAGAACCAGAACCGGCTTGCCCTGACCAATGACAGAAAGATCCGTGCTAATAGGTTTTCCGGTTCCCATCATCAAAAAGTAGCCCAGTGCAACCAGGGCCACGAGGATGCGTGGTCACCGTGATCGTTTTAACCATCGTCGTGCAGTCTCCCACGTCAAATGCGGCTGGCCAAACATCAGCGACCATCGCCTGTCAGCGTATTTTCACTCCGGAATTGCTATGTTATTCCACGACAAGTGTAAGGAAATCCGTCGGCAATAGCCGCTCCAGAGTACGCAGCCGCTATCGCACCAGTCTGACGGATTGGGACACCCATAAAACAGTATCCTCAACCAGTCTGACCCCACGTATAATAACTCGCGTCTCAGAACCCACGATAATACTTCGCAATAGAACGTCGTAATTCACGAACGCTGTGCTGCCGCTCCAATAAACACCTGGTTAGGGATGTGGTAACTACGAATTCGAGAACTCTCTCACATTATTAGCATGCATCATTGGCACTGGTCAACCTCTGAACCCTCATCGTGGGCGCGGTACTTCACGTGAGTTTTCTGGCTGAGCAATGATATCCAGGTGCTTTTAGATCAAAGCAAGCAGTTGCTGATGAGATGTCCCACTCAGGCCCTCTCTCGCTGGAGGAGGATATCATTCTCTTTATATTGGCCACTGAGCTGGGTGTTGAGTAAGAAGGTTATGCCGGTTTACATTTTTCAGCTGATCAGTTTCATTACAAGCCCAGCTCCCGCCAGCGTTTCTTCGACGCGCTTGAGGGAGATCGGATAGGCGGTGCCCAGCTCTTGGGCGAACAGGGAGACCCGCAATTCCTCGAACTGCCAGCGGATCTCCTCGATGCGCTCATCAATACGGTTATTTTCGCGGCAACGCCGATCCCAGTCCTGCCATTTGCTGTAGGCCCCTGCTAATTCCCGCAGATGCTGCTGATCTCTGGTTGCGGCATGCTTGAGTTTATCCAGACGCATGAGCATGGCTTGCAGATAGCGGGGCAGCTCGGTCAGTTTCTCCACCGGGTCTGTTGCAGGAATCCTTTGTAGACCAATCGATCCAGCTGCTCCTGCATATCACCGATAGAGGCGATCCAGTTGATCTGGGTTGTCTCGGACAAACGTTTTCTCACCTGCTGGTAACGATTCATGATATCCGCGAACTCGGCACAGACCCGGTTGGCGACGATTATCAGCTGACCGTTGTTGCTCTCCACTCTTTGCTGGAAACTCAGCTCGTCACGGATCTCATCTTCGTTATCCAGGAAGGTCTGATCGACGATATGGAATACCAGCTCATCCTCCAGGCTGCGCCGTTGTTCCACACGCAATCCCTTGGGCGCATCCGGCACCTTGGTGTACTGCAGCCGCATGCGCGCCAGGTTGGGCAGGTTCTTGCGCAGATACCGGATATCCTTATTGAGCTTGAGCATGACCAGACGTCGTACACCGGCCTTGTGGCTTCGCTGGGCAGCGGGCTCGGAATCCAGCAGACGGATCGCCACGCTCTCCCCTTCGTCCACCAGGGCCGGGAAGCCCACCAGGCGGATACCTCCCTGCTCTACACTCACACTTTGCTGAAGCCTACCGAAGTTCCAGGTCTTGACGCCCGTTTTCTCCATACCGGGTGTCGCCAGCTGATGCGGACTCGTCTGGGCCTTTTTTGCGGCCAGCTGCTTCACCTCAGCCAGACGGCGGCTGGTGCCGAGGGTCCGGCCCTTTTCATCCACGACCCGCAACTGCATGCGCAGATGTTCCGGCAGGTCGGCCTCACTCCAGGCATCCTCCGGGATATGCACACCGGTCATCTGCTTGAGGCGTTCACCCAATACCTGCACCAGGGGCCGGTCTGAGGCCTCCAGCCCCTTGAGGCAGGCATCCGCATAGTCCGGCACCGGTACGAAGGATTTGCGCAGGGACTTGGGCAGTCCGCGCAACAGGCCGACCACCCGTTCCCGCAACAGCCCGGGGACCAACCATTGCAGGCGCTCTTCGGTGACCTGATTCAACACGCTCTGGGGCACTACCAAGGCGACGCCGTCAGTCTGCTGTCCCGGATCGAAATGGTATTCCAGGGGCAGCTGCATGCGGTTAATCGTCAGGTGATCCGGGAACTGCTCCGCAGAGACCTGTCCCGCATCCTCCCGCAGCAGGTCGGATTCCTTGAGATAGAGCAGCTTGGGTTGCTGCTTCGCGCTCTTCTTCAACCACTTCTCGAAATCCGGTGTATTGAAGATGTCCCGGGGAATGCGCTTTTCATAGAATTCGTAGATCCGCTCCTCGTCCACCAGGATATCCCGCCGGCGGGACTTGGCTTCCAGATCCCGCACCGCCTCGATCAATTCCTGATTATGTCTCCAGAAGGGGGCGCGGGTGTGGAAATCGCCATCGACTAATGCAGAACGGATGAAGATCTCCCTGGCTACCGGCGGATCGATGGGGCCGAAGTTGATCTTGCGCCGCGCCACCAGGGTCAGGCCGAACAGGCTGACCTTTTCATAGCCCGCCACCTGGCCGCGCTTCTTCTCCCAGTGGGGCTCGGAATAGCTGCGCTTGAGCAGATGACCGGCGGCCTTCTCTGCCCACTCCGGCTGAATGGTGGCGACAGTGCGGGCATAGAGCTTGGTGGTCTCCACCAGCTCCGCCGCCATCACCCACTTCGGCTGTTTCTTGAACAACCCGGAACCGGGAAAGATATGGAAGCGGCTGTTGCGCGCCCCCAGGTAGTCCCGCTCCTTGCTGCGAAAACCGATATGGCTCAGCAGGCCGCTGAGAATCGCCCAGTGGATCTCCTCATAACCCGCCTCGGCCTCATTCTCCTTGAAACCCATGTCGTGCATCTGCATGCGCAGCTGAGTGTGGATATCGTGCCACTCCTGCATGCGGGTCCAGGAGAGAAAGTTGTTACGGCAGTGTTTGCGGAACTTATGCTTCGAGAGATGCCGCCGCTGCTCCTCCATCTGATCCCAGAGTTGCAGATAACCCATGAAATCGGATTCATCGTGCTTGAACTGGGCGTGGGCCTCGTCCGCCTGCTGTTGTTTCTCCAGGGGTCGGTCTCTTGGGTCCTGCACGCTGAGGGCGGCGGCGATCACCATCACCTCCCGCAGACAGTGGACGTGGGTAGCAGCCAGCAGCATGCGGGCGATGCGCGGGTCCACCGGCAGGCGGGCCAGCTGCTTGCCGAGTCGGGTGACCCGCTTGTCTCCACCGATAGCGCCGATCTCCTCCAGCACCCGGTAGCCGTCTTTGATCAACCGCGTGTCCGGTGGATCGACAAAGGGGAACTGCTCGATCTCGCCGAAACCAAGCAGCTTCATCTGCAGGATTACCGAGGCCAGATTGGTGCGCTGAATCTCCGGCTCGGTGAAGGGCTGGCGGGACTCGTAATCCTCCTCCGAATAGAGCCGGATGCAGACACCCGCCGCCAGCCGACCACAACGGCCTTTGCGTTGATCAGCGGAGGCCTGGGAGATACGCTCCACCGGCAGGCGCTGCACCTTGCTGCGATGGCTGTAGCGGCTGATGCGGGCGAAGCCGGCGTCGATCACATAACGGATGCCGGGCACGGTCAGGGAAGTCTCCGCCACGTTGGTGGCGAGCACGATACGCCGCTTGCCGTGGGGCTTGAATACCTGGCCCTGCTCCGCCGGGCTCAGCCGCGCATACAGGGGCAGGATCTCGGTCAGCTGCAGCTTGTGTTTGCGCAGGGTCTCGGCGGTCTCGCGGATCTCCCGCTCGCCGCTGAGGAACACCAGGATATCCCCCCGGTCGATGCGCGAGAGTTCGTCCACCGCATCGACGATCGCCTGCTGCATGGTATCGTCCCGCTCGTAACCCCCCTCCTCCTCCAGAGGCCGATAGTGCAGCTCCACCGGGTAGGTGCGGCCGGAGACCTCGATCACCGGGGCATCTCTGAAGTGTTTGGAGAAACGGTCCGGATCGATGGTTGCCGAGGTGATGATCAGCTTCAGGTCGGGACGCCGGGGCAGCAACTGCTGCAGAAAACCCAGGATAAAATCGATGTTCAGGCTGCGCTCGTGGGCCTCGTCGATGATCAGGGTGTCGTACTGATTGAGGTAAGGATCCTGCTGGATCTCCGCCAGCAGGATACCGTCGGTCATCAGCTTGACATGGGTATCGGGCCGGGTGCGGTCGCTGAAGCGCACCTTGTAACCCACCGCGCTGCCGGGCTCCACCCCCAACTCGCTGGCGATACGGGACGCCAGAGTACGGGCCGCGATGCGCCGTGGCTGGGTGTGACCGATAGTGCCCTCCACTCCCCGCCCCAGGCTCAGACAGATCTTCGGCAGCTGGGTCGACTTGCCCGAGCCGGTCTCGCCGCATAAAACGATCACCTGGTGTTTATAGATCAGTTGCTTGATCTCCTCCAGCCGGGCGGTGATGGGCAGTTCCGCAGGAAAGCTCGGTTCAGGCAGCAACTGTTTGGGAGCCAGTCTCACCACAGAGCACGATGACCTGGTGTTGCAAGATCAGTTTCTTGATCTCCTCCACCCGGGCGGTGATGGGCAGTTCCGCAGGAAAGCTCGGTTCAGGAAGCAGCTGTTTCGGTGCTCGAGGCGCTTTTTAGAAGCGTCTATGTCCCTGATCAGCTTCTCCAACCCCTGGTCGAAGGGCTGCCCAGCCTTCTCTCTTTTTTTCAGCCCCTGCAGCCGCCGTCGAAAGCTGTAGCGATCAGCTGCCATGCAAGGATCGAGTCCGAATTTCGGGAAAGGCGGGCGACGGCTGGTTCATGGTGAGCGGGGTTATACCATAGGCGGTCCCATTGATGCATGACAGGGCCGATCATAGCTTGGAAAGAACACAGTTGTAGCCTGGGTGAAGCGCAGCGTAACCCAGGAGATCTCAGCAAGATTCACGGATTGCACTCGATCTACGTGCTATTCATATCAGGGTAAAATACCTGTATCCGGCAGCCTTTTTATCGAAGGTTAAAACCAGTTCACAGGCTGAGGCCAATGATGAGTGAGCTATCAAAAGATCAGCAAGATCACCTCTAAACCCTTCCGCTGATCCGACAAATTCCCTCAGTACCGGTTGCTTTTCAAACTCCAGAACAGGCATTTGCAGTAAAGCACTGATTGCCAGAATGATATCCTTTCTTTTGAACTCCATAGGCTGATTGCAAGACCCATATCAGCTCAAGCACGACAAGCAATGGTATAAACAGGGTTTCTTTACCCTGTTCAGCAGATGCGAACAGCTGATCTACCTTGGATGCCTGAATCTCGTCATCCTGAACCAGAAAGCGAACGAGAACATTGGTATCCAGCGCCTTCACCGATTTTCCTTTTGAACCTGATTGGCAATGGCCCTATTCATTTCCTCAATTGAAACCGGGTCTCTTCTTTTTGTACTTACTTAAAAGCCCAGAAACATCGGCAGCCCTTTTAGTAACAGGCTTGAGTACAATTTCATGTCGGTCATTTTCCACAAATTCGATCTTATCCCCGGCGTGTAGTTGCAGAACATCCCTAACATCCTTTGGGGATAGTAATCTGTCCCCTTTGAGGTAAGAGTGGACAATGACATGGAAAGCTCCTTACTTATTTTACAATTCTGATTAAAGGTAATACTTATATCTGGTCCACGTCAAATGCAGAGATTTTAATTTTAAGATTTGACCCTGTTCATTGCCAACATCCAGCTTGTAGTGCACAAAAAACGGGCCGCAGCCCGTTTTTTTTTGGCTATGTCTGCGTTAAGTGTTGGTCCGATCTATCCTTATGATAGGACAGAGGAAAATTCGGAGGTCCTACCATGCGCGCCAATGATTTTCACCGCTGGCTCCTGCAAGCCGACGAACTAACACCCTCCCAACGGCAGCAGGCACTCGAGTGGTTTAACCAGGAACACCGCCCTGAGGATGTCATTCGCTCGATCGTGGATCCTGAACCCCATTGCCCGTACTGTCATCACACGCCCTGCGGGCATTGGGGTAACGCCCATGGGCTGCCCCGCTATCGCTGCAATGTCTGCCATAGAACCTTCAATGCCCTTACCGGCACGCCGCTGGCTCATTTGCGCCACCGAGAGTGCTGGCCAATGTATGCCCAGGCCTTGATCGAAGGCACAACGGTACGAGAAGCGGCAGGGCGCTGTGGTATTGACAAGAATACGTCCTTTCGTTGGCGGCATCGATTCTTGGCGTTGCCCGCCCAAGCCAAGCCGCAGCATCTGCACGGGATTGTCGAGGCCGACGAAACGTATTTTCTCGAATCGCACAAGGGTGAGCGCGATTTACCACGTCCTGCGCGCAAGCGTGGAGGAGTCGCGGCAAAACGGGGCTTGTCTGAGGAGCAGATCCCAGTGTTAATTGCTCGCGATCGCAGTACCCGCACAACCGATGCCGTTCTGGATAGAGCCGATACCCAAGCGATCCGCTCGGTGCTGGAACCCATTGTGGACCCCGACGTTGTACTCTGCTCTGACGGCAATGCCATTTACCGCGCTTTTTCCAAACAGCTCCATATCGTTCATAAGCCAATCAATCTCAGCGCCGGCATTCGCGTGGTGGATCATGCCTTTCATATTCAGAACGTCAATGCCTACGACAGCCGCCTGAAAACCTGGATGATTCGCTTCCATGGTGTCGCAACCAAGTACCTGCCCAATTACCTCGGATGGCGACGATGTCTGGAACGCTTCGCCGAGACTCTCACTCCTTCGTTGTTCCTGGCTCAAGCTATTGAAGGAGACCAACACTTAACGCACACATAGCCTTTTTTTTTAGCATTCCATTCAAACTCGTCAGGTCAATGCCCCCCGCCTTTCAAGCGCGTTTGCCATGCCTTCTATGGTGTCCTTGGCATCGCCAAACACCAGCGAGGTGTTGTCCTGATAGAAGAGCAGATTATCCACCCCGGAGTAACCCGGCCGCATGGAGCGTTTCAAGAAGTAGATTTGCCGCGCCTTGGCCGCTTCGATGATCGGCATACCGTAGATCGGGCTCGAGCTGTCCGACTTGGCCGCTGGATTCACCACATCGTTGGCACCCACCACCAGGGCCACGTCACAACTTGGAAACTCCGGATTGATCTCATCCATCTCCAGCACATGATCGTAGGGGATATCGGCCTCCGCCAACAGCACATTCATGTGACCCGGCATACGACCGGCGACGGGATGTATGGCGAATTTCACCTCCACGCCCCGCGCCTCCAGCAGTTCCATCAACTCCTTGACCGCATGCTGGGCCTGGGCCACAGCCATGCCGTAACCGGGGATGATGATGACCTTGTTGGCGTCTTCCATCCAGTAGATCGCATCCTCCACCGAGGCCGACTTGACGCCCTTCTGGGCCGCCTGGGCACCGGCTGATTCCACGCCCGCACCGGCATCCGAGCCGAATCCGCCGAACACCACATTGATGATCGAGCGGTTCATTGCCCGGCACATGATGTAGGAGAGAATCGCACCGGAAAAGCCTACCAGGGCGCCGACAATGATCAGCAGATTGTTGCCCAGGGTGAAACCGGTGGCGGCCGCGGCCCACCCGGAGTAGCTGTTGAGCATGGAGATGATCACCGGCATATCCGCGCCGCCGATGGGGATGATCAGGGTAAAGCCGAGCACGAAGGCGATGAGCGTCATCAATATCAATGAAGTCACACTCTCGGTCATACCGAAATGGATAGCGAATCCTATTGCTGCAATGGCCATTCCGGCATTCAGCGCATGCTGCCCGGCAAATTTCACGGGGGCACCGCTGACCAGCCCTTGGAGCTTGGCGAAGGCCACCACCGAACCGGAGAAAGTGATCGCACCGATGATGATGCCGGCGGAGAGTTCACCCATCATCACCGGGTTCAAGGTCCCTGCTGCGGCATGATTGAGATAGGTGCCTATCGCCACCAAGACCGCTGCCATGCCCACGAAGCTGTGCAGGGCCGCCACCAATTGCGGCATGGCGGTCATCTGAACCTTGGCCGCCACCACGGAACCGACCACCGCGCCAATCGCGACGGCGACGATAATTAAACCGTAGGATTTGACCTCGCTGCCCATCAGGGTGGCGGCGATAGCGATCACCATGCCAATCATTGCCAGATAGTTACCCCGCCGGGCGGATGCCGGATGGGTCAGCCCCTTCAATGCGAGAATGAAAAGGATCGCCGAAATCAGATAGGCAATGGCCTGAGTGTTTGCTGACATTTCCATCAATTACCGCCTCACTTATCTTTTTTCTTGAACATGGCGAGCATTCGGTTGGTCACCAGAAAGCCGCCGAATACATTGATGGATGCCAGCAGCACCGCGATAAAGCCGAAGATCTCCGCAACCGTGCCTACGGATTCGAGACCGGTGACCAGCAGCGCGCCGACGATAATAATGCCGGAGATGGCATTGGTCAGGGCCACCAGCGGGGTATGCAGTGCGGACGTAACCCCCCAGATTACAAAGTAACCGATAAAACAGGAGAGAACGAAAACGTAAAGTGCAACCAGTGTATCAGGCATTGGAGTGCTCCCTTTTGGGCGTCAAAGTCTGCGCCGGAAAATCGTTATTGACGACATTGATCAGGAATCTGCCCTGACCTGCATCGCCTCGGTGATCTCATCCTCGTCGAGATTCTTCAGAGTCAGGCCGTCGTCTGTCTTATCTACCATAATATTCAGCAGGTTGGTGAGGTTGCCGGCGTAGAAGGCGCTGGAATCGGATGGCATCATCGATGGATAGTTGGTATGCCCGATGAAGATCACGCCATGCTTAGTGACTACCTTGTCAGCCTCGGTCAATGGACAGTTGCCGCCGTTGGCTGCAGCCAGGTCAACGATCACCGAACCTTGGCGCATGCGTTTGACCACATCCTCGGTAATCAAGGTCGGCGCCGGACGACAGGGAATCAGCGCCGTGGTGATGATAATATGGGCCTTGCTCAGCTCATCCGCCAGCGCCGCCTGTTGTCTGGCCTTGGCCTCATCGGAGAGCTCCTTGGCATAACCACCCTCGCCCGAGCCGCTCTCGCCTACATCCAGTTCGATGGCCTTGGCACCCAGGGATTCGATCTGCTCCTTGGTCTCAGGGCGGATATCGTAAGCGTAGACATCGCCTCCCAGGCGCCTGGCTGTGGCAATCGCCTGCAGTCCGGCCACGCCCACACCAAGGATAACCACCCTGGCAGGTTTTGCCGAGCCCGCTGAGGTCATCATCAATGGCAGGAAGCGACCATAACAGCTGGCGGCTTCGATCACCGCACGATAACCGGCAATGTTACTCTGTGAAGAGAGCGCGTCCATCGACTGGGCGCGGGAGATACGCGGTATCCGTTCCATCGACAGAATCGTCACGTTCTTGTCGCGCATCGCACTCAGGACCTCATCATCACCACAGGTCTCCGTCAGACTGATATGTATGGAACCCTCAGACAATCCGCTGACATCCTCCAAGGAAGGCTTACGGACCCTGGCCACGATCTCTGTTGACAGCGCGGCTTTGCGGTCGACAATACTAGCCCCCGCTGACGTATAATCCGTATCCGAAAAATGTGCAGCAAGGCCCGCACCGGCCTCCACCTGGATCTCGAATCCCTTGCCTGTCAATTTCTTCACTGCATCAGGCGTCAGGGCAACCCGCTTTTCTCCTGCTTCTGATTCTTTCGCTACACCAATCTTCATGTTGTGCTCTTGCAGATCAATTTGGGGTCATAAGGAACCCGGAAAGCGTGGGATTATGGTGTTTCCCATACCAATGCTCAAGTAGATGTTGAGTCCCCCTGGCTTTTTTGTGAAAATTTTCCCAAAAATATTGCAGGGACTCGATCCACCTCTCCGACGGAGATGGATGAATCGGATTCCCGGTTACTTCATAGCCATCGCCTGCTGATTCAGTATCGCACAGCTAGCGACGTCACAGACTAAACATTGAATGTTGAACCCCATGCAGCTTCTGGGTTCAATGATAAACAACAAGTTGCCAATCGACCGAGAACGGAAAATCGCTATGTTCAAGCAAAGTATCACACGCCG
This sequence comes from uncultured Gammaproteobacteria bacterium, assembly GCA_963797085.1. Taxonomy (GTDB): domain Bacteria; phylum Pseudomonadota; class Gammaproteobacteria; order Chromatiales; family Chromatiaceae; genus JASJBU01. The sequence goes on along the minus strand of CAWCOA010000001.1, from coordinate 263,769 downwards.
CAGGTTTCTGGGACTTTCATCGGCGGCGCTGGCGGCAACTCTGTTAGGTTCAGCCTGCGTTCAAACAGGCCGAAACAAACGCATTGGCCTTGCACTCGGAGCAGGCGGCGCCAGGGGATTGGCGCACATCCCTATTGTAGAACTGTTTGACGAACTGAACATCCGCCTCGATCAAATCGCAGGAAGCAGTATGGGGGCCGTGATTGGTGTGCTCTACGCATCCGGCATGTCCGGCAAAGCAATCAGAAGTCTGATCGATGACCTGGTGGTCAAGGAGAACGAAAGCTTTACCGATGCCCTGGGCCGCTGGGAGGCCTTCAAATGGGTCGGTTTTGTTGCCCCGGAACTGGGCAATGGCGGACTGCTGAGCACGGAAAAATTTGTCCAGTTCATCCAGGAAGCGATCAATTGCTCCACATTCGAAGAACTGAACATCCCATTAAAAATTGTTGCGGCGGACTTTTGGAACCGGGAACAGGTGGTATTCGAACGGGGTGACCTGTTCCCGGCCCTGCAGGCGAGTATCGCGATACCCGGCCTGTTTACACCGATCATTCACCAGGGGCGCGCCCTGGTCGATGGCAGCGCAGCCAATCCGGTCCCCTATGATCTGTTGCTTGAGCATTGTGACATTACCATTGCGGTGGACGTACAGGGCAAATGGACACCGGATGAGGATCTGAAACCTTCGCTGTTTGATGCAGCGATGGGCGCCAGTCTCATCATGCAGAGTTCGATCACCCGAGAACAACTCAAACGGCAGCCGCCAACCATCTACCTGACGCCAGAGATCCACGACATCCGGGTGCTGGACTTTGACAAGGCAGATACCATCTACCAACAAGCGAACTCCAGCAAGCAGCGACTCCGCAAGCAACTGAGGAGGCTATTGTAAGGACCACAGCAGATCTTGAGAAATTTGCCTGAGCAGCCAGCTCTCGAAACATTCCAGATAGTTCCCGGATCTTCCCGGCTCCAACCACCCGCCGCATTACAGTGCAGGAAGACTTTTTATCCTGTCCATGACTCGGCCTACTATTTTTCGATAGTCTGAAGTGTACATTTAAAAGCGGAATGATGTTTGCCGTACTTAACCCGCAATCCGCATACCAGTTTGCCCCTATAGATAATGTGTTTGCTTTTATATCCACGGTCAGTAGGATCTACCCTACTTTTAACCATGTTTAATTCAGTTGATAATCCACCAACAGATAATTTTCGAATATCAGCATGTAAAAATATCCCTACTAAATTCAGTATCTATGGAGACGCAATCTAACCTTGATTTTTTTCCAAACAATAGAAAAAAATAGATCCAAGCGATTAATAATAAAATAACAGGGGCCGACTACATACCCATCGGGTATGAGGTCTGGGTTCAATAGCTGAGGTAATGTTCAATGTCGTGGTTGTTTTGGCGCAGGCCTCATATCAACTTTTATCAACCTGAAGCGGATGCCGTATGCCTGATCGTTGAGGGCCAGAAAAGACCCTGGCCGATGCGCAAAGGCCAGGGTGGCAACTGGACTGCACGACTTCGCCTGCCTTACCGGGACTTGCATGGCCTTGCTTACCACTTCGAGGTAAGGTGTAATGGGGATACCTACCATATCGCCGATCCCCTGGCACCTCGCACAGAGCGACATCATAAAAAGCTTAAATCGTATTTCAGTGATCTCTCGTACAAGCACAGACACACTAAGTTCAAGGCGCCGCCCTTCAGTCAGATCGTGATCTACGAAACTCACCTACCTGCGCTGAGCCGCCATGCAAGTGCCAAGGTCACTGATGAAACTCACCGAGGAACCTACGCCGGGGCCAGCTCGCCGAGCATCCTGGGACACCTGCAACGCCTCAAGGTTGCTGTTGAGTTTCTGCCGCTGCATGCCCACAGCCAGAAGCTTGGGCAGGACTGGGGTTATTTTTCGACCTCATTTCGTGCCATGCGCGACGACCTGGCGCTGAACAAGAACGAAGTGAACCGTGAAGTTATGGCACTGGTGGACAAACTACACGGTCGTGGAATCCCAGTGCTGCTGGATGTGGTTTTCAATCATGGTGGAGAGTTGCTGGTAAAGGCGTGGGGCAATGATATTGTTTACCGCAAGCATGACAACGGGGATTTCTGTCATGGCTCCGGCTGCGGCCCGACCATCCAAACCGAGCATCCGGTAATCAGAGAGATGATACTGGAGACCCTCGAAGATCTGGTGGACAACTATCGCTTTGACGGTTTTCGTTTTGACCTGGGTGCATTGCATGACAAACAGACCATGCTGGAGATCGACCGGCGGTTGCCCGAGCGTATCTATCTCATCGCCGAACCCTGGGCGCTGGGTGGAACCCAATGGGGCAAAGACGACATGCATGGTGATTTTGCACCAACCCGTTGGGCGATTTGGAATGATGATTTCCGTGAACCGGGTAAAACCTTTATCCGCGGTCGTGGCGACCAGCAGAATCGAGACCGCCTGATGCGTGCCATCGCCGGCAGCCATGTCAAGGATGGTGGCTGGGCGGTCAGACCCCAGCAATCCATCAATTACCTGTCCAGCCACGACGGTAAAACCCTCGCTGACTCAGTGGACGCAGACAAGCACCGCCTGTTTCTGGGGGTTATCCTGCTTTTGACCTCCCAGGGTGTGCCCATGCTGGGAGAGGGTACCGAACTGATGTACTCCAAGCAGGGTCATCACAACAGCTACAACCGCCCCGACCTCAACCAGATAGATTGGGGTAACGCCAAAAAACACCATGAACTACTTGAGGCGGTGGCGCGCCTGATCACGATCAGAAAACAGCTCCCACACTTTAGCTATACCCGCCACCTCAAAGCTAACGACAACAAGAGTGATCGCTGGGATATCGACTGGATATATCCAACCGGTTATCCACACCATGACAATGTCAATGCCATCGGCTTTGTGTTACGGCCCCCGGGAAAGGAACTATTCGGCCAGAGGGATAAAATACACCTGCTAGTCGTATTGCTCAATGGCAGTCATAAGGGTGTTGATTTCCATCTCCCTGCAGGGGAGTGGAAAGTGCTGGTAGATGGGCTCTCTTTCGAAGTCAACGCCTTCGGCCTGAGTAACATACCCTTCGCTCGGAAGAGTTATCACACACACCCAGGCACCGGGGTGATCCTCGCTGTAGCATGAACCGCGCCATTCCGTGCTTCAATGGCGTAAGGGCTTGCCCCCCTGCTGACTGGAGATCTCCAGGGAGGCCAAGAGTGCATCGGCGCGCTGATTGAGATCCATTGTTTCTAAGATAGTCTGCTTATCCGCACCATCCAGGGGCAGCAGGGTGGCCAGTATATGCACCAGAGTCATGTCCGACAGCTGCTCCAGAGCCTGCCAATCCACCTCCAGGTTCCTTTCCTGAAGAAATTGGTGCAACACCTCGACAAAATGGCCACGGTCAAGGATCTCGGGGCTGTCGAAGTTCAGATCGGAGGCGAAATCCTCCCACCCGGGAATAACAACGCGATAGCCGCGAATGCTGGATAATTCCTGTTTGACATGAAAACGAATCAGCCCGGTCAAGGTCAGGACAATACGCCCGTCAGTAGTTTCGCTATAGGAAGTAATCCGTCCCGCACAACCGGTACCATAGAGCGGCAGTGGATCCCCGTGACCAAGTGGGTCTGGCTGCACCATGCCGATCATACGGTGGGTTCTCATGGCATCATCCACCATCCTCAGATAGCGTGGTTCGAAGATATTCAACGGCAGTTCAGCACCCGGCATCACGATAACATGCTGCAGAGGGAATACCGGCAATGTCGAAGGCAGTTCACTGAATTTTGGGCTGAAGGGCGAAAGTGACATGGTTGGTGAACCTCCCTTCTCTGGCAATGGATTAAATATTGAGACCGACAGGCATAATCGGAGTTCCTGTCATGCGAACAAAGATTATACAGTCCACATTTCACCCCCATACCATCAAGACAAAACACCGCTAGAGTTTTGGCACACTCATCTGTTTCGGCGCTCATTCACGCACAAACTCTTGCCATGTTCTCCACCTAAATCAAGCCTTTGATATTTCTTGTCACACTGTTGGTAGATTGCTGGGCAGCGGTGCGAATCATGGGTGTCATTATCGATGTGCAAATTTCAGTTTGCCATTTTACAATGACGGCAGACTGCGAGCCTCATGCAAAGTGTCGAACAGGTCAAGGATATGCCTGGTATTGGCGGCAAAATCTCCCTGCCCTACCCTAGAGCTGGATCTGGCCTGAACCTGTATGCCGTTTCCAACTGGCTCCAGGTGCACTTCTACATCGTCGGTGAAGCCTAGCCATCGGGTTGTAACCTGCGCACGGAGAACCCCGGGCTCTTGGCTGATTTCAGTCCAATGCAGCTGGTGCATGGCATGTATGACCGCTGCCACCGCTTCTTCGACTGGCAGCTCGAGATGTATGGGACGCAGCTCCGACTGAACATGATCGACACGAGTCTGAGCGACATTGCGAGTCAGATAAAGCTTCAGGCGGGCGAATGGACCGGGGGGTTCCAACAATGGAGGATGGTTGGAAAACAGTGCGCCAGCCGCCAGCAGAAAGGGCAACGTCAAGACTAACAATAACCATTTCATAATTCCTCTGTTCCGATGTTATCTGGGGAAGAACTGACAATTGAACCTGAGTATCATCAATCTGTCTATTCTACGAGTTGCAGCTATTGATTATGTTTGCGAAGTTCAGGCTAAACGAAAGGACTTTCCATGACTCGTAATATCATCGGCGGAATCGGTATTCTGACCACTGGCGCTGTGGCAGGCGCATTGCTGTTTTCATCTTTCAGTCAGACCGAGTCTCAACCAGCAACCATAAATATGACTCAAAGCACTACAGCAGCAGGCTCGGAGCCAGTCATCGACACTTCCGCTGGCGAACTCGGCAAGCATGTCGAGGCGCTTGAAGAAGAGCTGAATCATTACCGGGATTGGGCCTATCAGCTGGAAAACCAAGTCATCGAATTAGAAAGCCGTCTTGAATTGCTGGAAGAGATCGCCACCACCACGGATCAAAACAGTGGCGTTGCTCCAGGCACTGAGACCAGCGCTAAAGAATCCACAGATACACCAGAAAATCCCAGCGGAATATTAAGTGTAGCGGCCCTGGTAAATAACGGCATCGACCCGCAGCTCGCGGCTAAGATCGTCAAGCAGAAGAACTCACACGATATGCAGCAGCTCGAAATGCGGGACCGGGCGATTCGCGACGGGACATTCGGTGAACAAGCCTATTTCGACGCCCTGCGAGAACTCAACGACGCAGGACCGGTGGTGCGTTCCGAAATCGGTGATGATGACTACGATCGTTATCTTTACACCCTGGGGCAGCCAAACCGCGTGGTCGTTACTTCCGTGATTCCCGGGTCGCCGGCTGAGCAGGCGGGTGTCCAGGATGGCGATGTCATCCTCGATTATGGTGATAATCGGATATTCAGCTGGTCTGAATTACGGGATGCCACCACAGAAGGAGAGCTTGGCGACTACATCCAGGTCAATCTGCTGAGAAATGGCGGGCAAATCAGCCTTCTCCTGCCAAGAGGCCCGTTGGGCGTGAGAATGGGTAGCAAACTGTTAAATCCTTCATCCAACTGATCAGACAAGCTGTTCTCTGAATATTGAAGAGCGCACTCAGCGGTCAACTGCGAGTGCTAGATTCGATGGCTGTGCTTTGCCAAAAGAAGGCGTTCCTTATGCACGATATCCACCAATTGACTCCGTTGCCGCAATGGCACCCGGTGCAGTTGCATCACCCGTTCAGCATAGGACGCTGTGATATCCAGTGCATCATCGATACACTGCCGCACCTTATCCAATGACAAGCTGAAAGAGCTGCCCAATTCGACAAAGAAAGCGCCATGGTCAGGGTATGCAGACGGGTCGAATGGAATCGCACTGACCAGATTATGCCGCGGCCAGGCACGCATGGGCGCCGGATCGTAGATCGGCGTCAACCGGCAGTCTGACAGGCCGCCAAGCAAGGCGATATTATCCAGATGGAGGTCGCCGTTGCCGGTCAGTAGCGCCATCAACATCCGGCGGTACAACTCTGCACCGGTATTTGCATCCAATCCAGCAATCTCGCCCAGACGAGTGAGAATCCCCCCAAGTTCATCCAGCAGGATATCGCCTGTTTCACGAAACCTGTGATTACCGGTGGCAATCACGGAAAACAATGATTCCATTGGGAGTGGTTTGTCATCGACCTGGTCAAAACGTTCTACAGCCAGAAAATGCAGCTCGTCAACGTCGAAACGATGGTATGCAGGTACCTCGAACCCTGCTTCACGATGGACATCCAGGCAGAGTGCTTCCAAATCAAGCAATCCTTGGTACTCTGGCGGTTCAATCTTGAGGACCACCTCAAGCTTATCTTTCGCACCGGGGGGGAAAAGCACAGGCCTTGCCTCATCCAGCGCAATGGACACCAGCAGCTTTGGGATCATGCCTCCCACAGAGGGGGTCGGTCCCAGTGCCTCCTCCACCAACAACGAGTCAAATTCGACGTTCTCGTCCAACACATTCCGTTTCAGCATGCGCCAAAGCTGGGAGCGAGTATCTGACGAAATCGTTCCCGACGATTCCCGCCATTTCCCACCTCCCTGTGGGTCAGGTGAAATCGTTCCCGAATCCCGCCATTTCCCTCTTCCCTGTGGGTCAGGCGAAATCGTTCCTGATGGATTGTTCTTTTTCTCTTTTCCACGATCATCGGAAACCGCACCCATTGCGATGGCATCCTGGGAATCGGAGCCGGAGTTATACCATCTATCAGCAGCGATATCGTCCGAGAAAACATCGATATGCCCGATGCCGCCGTGCCCACCCAGGGTCAGTAATTGCCACTCCGTTTCGACACCAGGTGACGGCTCTTTTCCCAGTCTGGCGCGTAACAGATCAAGATAATGCCTGCGTTGCAGGTTGCGGGGGGTGTTGCCCGGAACCAGGGTCAGCAGGCGGGGAAACAACGGTATGCGTTCGCTGATTGGATAGGTCAGTGTATCCGTGCCCCAGATAGCGCCATCACCCAATAGGCAGAATCCCGCAAGACCGGATGCCAGGTACTCTTTTGTATAAGTAAAGGAGGTCTGTTCACCTGCCAAAACCAGATCCCCCATTTTCTCAGGTATCCCGGAGAGTCGAGTCCAGATCACCGCATGCTGGTTGCGTTCCATGCCTATTTCTCTTTCTCTTCCAACTGACGGGAAGCTGCCTCGTCGCCTGTAGTCTGGAAGAAAACTCCGGATTTAATGGCTTCAGCTGCTTTTTCTCGGGAACGACTCGGAATCAAAGCCAGTTCAAGATCCAGCTGCACAGCCAATTGTTCTAAGGTGGAAGCACGAATGTCTCCCCTGCTCTTGGCCTTGCTTAATCCGACAGCCGTCAGGCCGGCCATTTTCGCCAGCTGTGCTTGGGTCAGTCCACGAGACCTGGCAGTCTTAACGAGCTGGTTGATCAGTGCCTTAATATGACCAGACATTAAACTATTGTTTAATTTTACAATATTTCATGGTAGTTACTATAGCATGATTAAACTTATTTATAATTTATTACCGAATATTCAACTCGATGTGAGTTGAGATTACTGTGAATCCAATATGCATGGAGTGCATGGCGAGCCGTATAAGGCCACTGACATCAACAGTTGCAGTGTGAGCTGGTTAGGCAATAGCACAGAGCAGAGGCTGGCCGGTTAACCCGGATTTCCAGCTCGGATAGCCAACAAAATAAGTTATTCAGTCAGCCGCTGCTGCAATGCCTGCAAGGTTTTGCGGCTGACTGTTTCCAGTGTATCGAGCAGCAACTCCGCGTCTTCCAGCCGATTCTCAACCCCGGCCTTCTCCAACTCTCTGCACAGACTGGATAACCTTTGAGCCCCCAGATTGGCGCTGCTGGATTTAAGGCTGTGGGCGCTAACCCTGAGGGTTTCAGTATTTCTCGCCGCCACAGCGGCATGAATACTCTCTATGAGCTGTGGGGCATTCTCCAGATACAGGTGGATTACCTGTTCCAGGAGCGGCGGCCTGCCCGGGCGCTGCAATTTTTGAATATTACGCAGAACAGCGTTGTCCAGCACTTTATCATTTCTCGCTTGGGGAACATGGGTCCGAGACTATGATGACAGCACAGACCTCAGAATCCGGCAACCACTTCTTCAAGAAATCTTGTAATTGCTGCAGGGTAAATGGCTGACTGAGAAAGACGTCCAAGCCAACTCCAGCCTTAACCGTCGAATCAGTCCTCTTTCTCAAACCTTACCAGGGTCGCCAGACGAAGGAGCTTGGAACTCAAACGAAGTGATGAGGCCTCGAGCACATCCATGTTGATCACCGGATGGATACGCTTGCGCTTGCGCAGCAGGGCAATCATACCGCCGCCTTCGATGAATGCTTGCGTATCCCCCACGGTCAGAGTGCCGCGATCAAGTCCCGCCTGCATGAGTGCACCATAGGAGGCATCTCTTCCCAGGAACAGGATATGGCAATCAGTAATATCCGCTGCATTGTGCAAACGCACAAGCGCAATGGGTCTGCCGTTGAGGGTCTCGTCAACGATGAGCTGACCCAGGATATCGCTTATCTTTTTCGCATCCAGGGTACAAAAATGCAGGGGTGTGGCAGGGGATTCGAACATACTGTTCGGCCAGGTGACAAATGCTGCGAAATTGAACAGAAAAGCAGCTTTGATCTGATGCTCTGGCAGATCGCGGCTCTGGCCGGAAGGTACCACGCCTAATAACACCAGCAAGAATAGGCTAAACGACCTGAGGTAATTACCTAAGCGGCGTCGCAGCAAACGGTTTGGTGTGCCCAAAGAACTCATGGTCAGGCGAACGTCAGATCCTTAGAAATGCCACTTGGCCTGCACCAATAAGCTGCGTTCTACCTGGGTTGAGACCAATCCCTGTCCCGGCGAGTTGCCGGAGAATTCAGTGAACTCCGGATGGCTGTCGTCCAGCAGGTTTCTACCAATCAGGTTTAACTCCAGGTCAGGCGTCGGATGCCAGCCCAGTCTGAGGTCAAGGCGCAAGTAGGACGGGATCTCCGTATCCGGCATTTCATCCACATAATACAGGTTGAAGTCGAGCTCCAGGTCGAGCGTTAAATCCAGCAAAGATCTCAGACTGAGTTGGTGCCTGGGTGCCCGGCCCCACAATTCCGTGGAGAACGCATCTGTGCTGCCATCCTCGAGTTCGAGATCCAACTCAAACAAGGAATAGGCCGCCTTGAGTCGCCAGACCTGAGAAATATCCCAGTTGGCGGTCAGTTCAAGGCCGCGGCTGCGCCCCTTCATCTGATTGTCGTCGACCTGATGAAAGGGTGGCGCAAAAGACGATCCTGCTAACTCGAAAGTCTGCAGACGGTCGTAATCATTGTAAAAGGTGGCCAGATCCAGGAACAGATTGTCCAGGGGCCGAAAACGCAGACCTATCTCATAGGCAGTCAATCGTTCCGACAGCATGTCCGGATTCCCGGAAACCACCACCGGTCCGACGGTTATGATGGCATCACTATCGACCCGCGATGGCGTGCGTACGGCACGCGAAACTGCTGCCCAAAGAACGGTCTTTGCAGATAGATTCCACAAAGCCCGTATATTGGGTTGCAGTTCCCATCCCGTGTAGTCGTTGCGCTCTAGCTTTGCACCCAAGATCAGGTGCAGAGCGTCATCCGCAAACGCGATATCGTCCTGCAGGAAGACGCTGATGGTGGCGTCTTCACGCTGCGCCGGATCAAATATAAAGATACCGCCGGTTACACTGTCGGCATCATCCCGGGTCAAGCGGTATCCGGCACCCCAGACCAACGTATGCCGGTCGGATAGAGTGAAGTGGTGTTGAAAGTCCAGGTTGTAAGTATCCCGCTCTTCACTCAGCGACCCGCTCGAGCGTCGCGTGTGATCATAGTAGAGTTGCAGTTCTAAACCGGAGTCAGACGACAAGCGGCGCGTCCAGCGCGCCAGCAGGTTACTACCGGATGTGGTGGATTCGGCATCGCGCAGAACAGGGCCTTCGGCCAAGCCAGCCCCCGCTTCCCCCGCGTAGACATCTCCCTGCAGGGTCAGTGTGTCCGCCTGCGAAATATCCATATCGCTACGGAAGCCCATCCGCTGGTCTCGCCATTCATCCGCCGCCTCCTCTCCTGTGAAGTAACGCCCACTATCACGCTCAAAACCCTTTGCATAAAAGCGCACCGATGCATCATTCCCCACTGCGGTGTCGAAGCGAATCGCTGCCGACAGCTTCTCTTCATTGCCGACTCCCAGCGTCATCAGGCCACCCTCGGTGTCATGGGTTGAGCGGGTGATGATATTAATGATGCCATTGACCGCATTGGCGCCCCACAGAGTGGCGCCCGGGCCGCGGATGACTTCAATACGTTCGATATCTTCCAATAACGTATCCTGCACATCCCAATAGACACCCGAGTACAAGGGTGTATAGAGGGTGCGTCCATCCAGCTGCACCAGCAGCTTATTGGCATAGCGCCCGTTGAAACCACGCGCCGAGATAGCCCACTTATTGGCATCGATATGGGCTACCTGTACGCCAGGCACCATGCGCAACAACTCCGGGATGCTGGTGGCGCCGGATCGGCGGATGTCATCGTGCGAAATCACGAACAGGGCAGCGGCCGCGTCGGAATATTTCTGTGGCCTGCGCGAGACGGAGGTGACCGGTACATCGAGTAGTTCCTGGATGCTCAATCCCTTGAGGTCAGATAGATCTTCAGTGGAGCTCAATTCCTGTCCTACCGCTGTCCAGGCAAGCAGTAAAAACACAAGGCTCACTAAAGGTCTACGATTCGAGATGGAAAAAAACTGCCTGCTCGGGGGTTTATTGCCGGTCATTTTCATTCGAACATACTTTTGTCATTCTACCTATGGACCTGGCCCTTATTCACCCCAGCCGAATACCAGTTGCTCTTCCAACTTCAAGTGAATCTCATAGTAAGATCCAGTTGCTGCTCCTGAATCACTCCGCACCCTAGGAACGGTTTTTCAATACCAAACAGTTTCCACTTATCTAATAAACACAGACAGACCCTGGTCCTGGTATCGCGGAATTTCTATGTTGGACTTGAAGTATTGGGCTTGTATTTGTGAACTCCATGATCCTGCTCCAATTACATGGCATCGCGGTGGGTGGTATGGATAAAGCCCTATCTATACGATAAAGCTTATCGTTCACTCAGGGTGAAACTTAACCAGATCTTAAAAACGTGGCAGAGTCTTTACTGACGAAGGGATTTACGCCATCAACACATCATCCCTGGATCATGAGTATGCGTAGGCGCTTATTTGGTGGGACGGGTAGATTCCCCGGAGAGTACATCGGTCACTTCTTCCACCGACCCCGCATGCGGATCGTTAAAGCGGCTCAGGTCCAGAGCCTGCTCACCTTTTGCGATGATACAAGTAACGGCGCAGTCACCGGTGACGTTACAGGCGGTACGCATCATATCCAGTAATCTGTCTACGCCAATGATCAGGGCTATCCCCTCTACCGGCAGACCGACCTGGTTAAGTACCATAGTGAGCATCACCAGGCCGACCCCGGGTACGGCTGCGGTGCCGATGGAAGCGAGGGTGGCCGTCAGTATGACCATCAGATACTGAGTCATAGTCAGGTCGATGCCGTAGACATTGGCGATAAACACCGTGGCCACCCCCTGCATCATGGCGGTCCCGTCCATGTTGAGCGTAGCGCCGAGAGGTACGGTGAATGAAGCTATCGAGTTATCCACGCCCATTTTTGCTTCCACGGTACGCATGGTCACCGGAATGGTGGCGCCAGAACTTGCAGTGGAAAAAGCGAAGGTGGCGGGATCACGCATCTTACGCAGGAAGCGCACTGGATTGAGACCCGCCAATACCTTGAGCAGCATGGGATAGGTAATAAATGCATGCAGGCCGAGTGCCAGGGTGAGAGTCAGAAAATAGGCCAGCAGCGGAGTAATCAGATCGAGTCCCTGGACGGCGAAGGTGCGGGCGATCAGCGCGAAAACGCCATAAGGGGCAAGTCGCATGATGATTTCAACCATGTGCATGATCACGGCATCAAGGTCGTTGAACAGCCTCAGTACATGCTTACCACGTTCACCAGCCAGGGATATGGCGATACCGAACAGCAGTGAGAAGACGATAATCTGCAACATATTCCCTTCGGAAAGGGCAGCCACAGGATTGGTCGGCACCATGTTGATGAAAACCTCTGAAAGCGGCGGAGCCTCCGTGCCCTGGAAGGTCGCCTGAACACTGGAGACATCGAACCCTTGACCCGGACCAACTGCTGTGGCCAGAGTTAAAGCGATACTGATCGCCACCGCAGTGGTGAATAGATAGAGCAGAATCGCCTTAATGCTCATACGGCCCAGGGCCGAGAGGTTGCCAAGGGATGTGACGCCACTGACCAGCGAGACAAAAACCAGCGGCACCACCAGCATCTTCAAGGAGGCGACAAAGACTGCTCCAACCACATACAGCAGACCATCGATCAGATAATCCCTGAGCAGCCCCTCATCGCCAAACAGCAGATTGAGGGCAATACCCAGCAGTGCGCCGGCAGCCATGGCAAGCATGATCCGGCGAGTCAGATTGTGCATCTTAGGGTGAGTCATGGCAATGTCTGCAAAGAGAAATTCATAGCAGTGGAATAAGGTAACAGACGCGCCATAACGAGTAAAAAAATCTTCACGACAGCTATGGCAGGATAGATAGATGCCGCTCCGAGTGCAGCTGCTGATTTCTACCGAAATGGCAGCGAATCACATGACGTTAATAACCGCCGAGTGGAAGACAACCATACTGATCAGCCTTCGCTGTTCTGCTTTCCTTTCAACAGTGACCCCAGGAGATCCATCGGCAGTGGAAAGACCAGGGTATGACTCTTATCACCGGCGATTTCCGTGAGGGTCTGCAGATAGCGCAGCTGGATGGATTCAGGCTGTTGCGCCAGCAACCTGGCGGCCTCCACCAGTTTCTCCGCGGCCTGCTGTTCACCTTCTGCGTGGATGATCTTGGCGCGTCTGACCCGCTCCGCTTCCGCCTGCCTGGCAATTGCGCGAATCATGCTCTCATCCAGGTCGACATGCTTGATTTCCACATTGGAGACCTTGATGCCCCAGGCATCGGTCTGCTGATCCAGGATGGCGCGGACATCGTGATTCAGGCGATCACGTTCGGCCAGCATTTCATCCAGCTCATGCTGGCCGAGTACGGATCTCAGGGTCGTCTGGGCCAACTGGCTGGTGGCAACCATGAAATCCTCCACCTGGATGATCGCCCGCTCCGGATCGAGCACCCGAAAATAGACCACTGCATTGACCTTGACCGAGACATTGTCCCGGGAGATCACGTCCTGGGTCGGCACATCGAGTACGATGGTGCGCAGATCGACCCGCACCATCTGTTGAATAATCGGCACGAGGATAATCAGGCCGGGCCCTTTGACCTTCCAGAAACGCCCCAAGAGAAACACGACTCCGCGTTGATACTCCCGCAGGATCTTTATGGCGGCCAACAGAAATGCCAGTATCAGAATGATGATCACCGCGTAGATTTGAAAGATCATGGTGTGGCCTCCTCGACTTGTTTGGGCGTCACCAGGAGTACCATCCCTTCTCGCCCGATGACATAGATCGGTTGATCCTTGGCGACTGGAATATCGCTATGCGCCAGCCAGATCTCACCGTGTACATGCACCGACCCTTGAGTGCTGAAAGGCTCCACGGCATAGCCCCTGGCGCCCAGGAGCTCCTCCCGCCCGCTAACCACTGGCCGTCTGCGTGACTTCAGGGCCATGCTCACGATGAAGACCAGCAGAAAGGCGCTGACAATCGCTATGCCGATCACTAACGGCAAGGAGACGCCGTAACCCGGCTGGTCGGTGTCGATCAATATCAGTGAACCGGTCACAAAGCTGATCACGCCGCCGATCCCCAGGGCGCCGAAACTGGGCACGAAGGCCTCACCGACCATCAGAGCCAGTCCCAGCAGGATCAGTCCCATGCCGGCATAGTTGACTGGCAGCACATGGAAAGCATAGAGCGCCAACAGCAGAAAGATAGCGCCGGTGGTGCCGGGCAGGATCGAACCCGGGTTGGCGAATTCGTAGATCAGACCGTAGATCCCCACGAGCATGAGAATATAGGCCACATTAGGGTTGCTGAGGATGGAGAGCAGTTCACTGCGCCAGTCGGGCGCAACGATCTCTACCGGCTTATCCGTCACGTCTATCATCCTGCTGCCCAGCGGCAACTCTACCTCACGGCCCTGCAACTGTTGCAAGAGTGACTCGAGATCCTTGGCGATGATTTCTATGACGCCCTTTTCCAGCGCTTCTTCGGCAGAGAGGCTGGCAGCCTGGCGCACCGCCAATACCGCCCACGCTGGGTTACGCCCTCGCAAAACAGCCAGTCCGCGGATATAGGCGGCAGCATCATTGATTATTTTGCTGTCTTTTGCTTTGGCCGATGGAGTGGACTCTGCTGCGCCGGATTGCTCTGTCTTAGCGGCACCCTTTTGCGGCCCCGGCAGGCCACCCAGCTGCACAGGCGTTGCAGCGCCCAGATTTGTACCTGGGGCCATCGCCGCGATGTGGCTGGCGTAGAGTATGTAGGTTCCAGCGCTGGCGGCGCGCGCCCCACCCGGCGCCACATAACTGACTACCGGCACCTGGGAGGCGATGATGCGTTTGATAATCCCCCGCATGGAGGTGTCGAGACCACCTGGGGTGTCCATGCGCAAAATCAGCAGTTCGGCCCTCTGGCTTTCCGCCCGGCTCAGGGTGCGATCAACATAATCCGTCGTGGCAGGGCCAATCATGCCGTTTATATCCAGTACGACAACCTTGCCACCCGTTATCTCTGTAGCGTTCAGAATGCCGGCGGTCATCAGACAGAGCAGCATCATGTAACGGAATAAGAACCCGCTTTGCATCGGTATTCTCCAGCCTCTCTTCCATTAGCTTAGACCAACTGGTACTCCATCAATATAGCCTTGGCGGAGTACTAGTGTGGCGTTTACTGAAGATACAGCGTCAACAATGAGAGCTGGCCGAGCTCAGCTTCAGAACCATCCTGACTCGATCTCAAATCAGAACTGATGAATACTACTTTTGGCTTATTTGTATCACGACATTGTGCAGATAAATAATTACTAAGATAATTACTCTCTGTGACGTTAGAGGTATTTTACCGACCATTTCATTGATTGATTGGCGTCTGCGATATTTTCATCATTACAATCGGTTATTATTATTATGAATAGCATCGGATAGAAGCTTCACAACAGACAGTTAAACGATGCATGCAAGCAACTCAAGTACGGGATGATATAAATTCATCCGATGCTAATGAGTCGAAAAACCGAGATTAAAACTCGAAGTAAGAATGCATCAACAAATCGATTGCTGAATTCTTTTAGGAATATCAACCAATAGTGACGGCTAACACACTTAAAACAGAAGACCCGGATAAACAACGCAAAGGTTTTTCCATCACATGGCAAATTGTCGTTTTTCCTGCCATGGCGGCTTTCTTTACCCTTGCCGCTTATGGTTTCTACCTCATTTACAATCTTGTCGGGGATGTACACAGGATCGCGGATTCCGTTGGCATCAACATGAGCATCATGGCTGGACAAATGCAACAGGTTACGTTAAACCTGGATGAACTCACTGGTAGCGTCCACAGTATTTCAGTCAATCTCGATGATCTGACTGTCAGCGTCAGGAACATGGGCGAGATTATGGAGGTCATCTCAGGCAATGTAGAGGCACTGCAACCCATGCTTAGCAACCTGGTTGAAATGAGGATCAGCATTCAAGAAGTAGATGACCACCTGGCCACCATGACTCAGGACATAGAAACTATGGATGGGCGCATGGGACAGATGATCACCCTGATGGGGTCAATGACTTCAGCAACGCAGCAAATGACGCATGGTGTCTCCGGGTTGAATCAAAACATCGGCAGGCCCATGAACTTTATGAATAGTTTTGCGCCCTGGTGATACGACTTTCCCTGCTTGACTGGTCACACTTGATAAAAATAATCCATGAACAGGAGATACACCTTGGCTTGCCTGGATAGCGGTGATAGATGAAGAGACTGACCTGCCAAACCGGCTCCTGTAATAGCCTGGCTCTGACGGCTCGCTATTAATTCTACGAAATGACCCGGTCGTAATTTTTGGTAAATTGGAGTATAATAATATACAGATAGACTGATGTTTGTTGCCAAAGACTGACCAGACAGAAACTCTATGAAACGGAATTGGACATAATAACAATCTACTCGCATAGTGTTAGGTAGGAAGGAAGGAGGGCTGGTTAGAAACTGATACCCATGCAGGTGAACAGATGAACACTCAGTATCCACAAATTAACTTTCTACTCCTTCTGCTAGTCATTGGCTTGTCCACCGGCTGTAGTCCGCCTCAACCCACAGAAACCCTGCACAACGCCGTGCTGATGGGAAATATTGCGGAAGTTGAGCGACACATCCATTGGCAAAAAGACCTGAATGTGCACAATGAGTCCGGGGCGACCCCTTTACACGATGCGGCTAGTAAGGGCTTTATAAAAATTGCCCGGCTGTTGATCGAAAATGGCGCGCAAATCGATGCCAGAACCCACTATCGACAGACGCCCTTACACAAAGCCGTTCAAAATGGACACTACAAAATTGCTGAACTGTTGATTGACAAGGGTGCTGATGTCAGTGTCATGGATAAGCATGGTCACACCCCCCTGCATTTCGCGGCTAATAGCGGTAATGCGAAGATAGCTCATCTGCTATACCAGCATGGCGCCGACCTGAATGCAAAGAATAAGCGAGGCCACACGCCTCTGGATCGGGCTGCCGATGAAGGTCATGTTGCGGTCGCGAGACAGTTGATCAGCGATGGAGCGGATGTGAATGCAAGATCTTCGGGTGAAGGTCCCCTGCATCGCGCAGCGATAATGGGCCATGTGGAAATTGTCAGATTACTGATCGAGCATCATGCCGATCTTGCCGCACTGGATAATCTGGACTGGACCCCTCTGCATGATGCGGCCTTTTACGGTCGTGAAGAGGTGGTCAAGGCATTGCTCGAAGCGGGAGCGGATATCAATGCAAAATCACGCCGAGGCCATACTCCGCTGCATAAAGCCGCAATTGCCGGACATGAAACCATTGCAGAGTTGCTGATAACCCATGGCGTCAATCTGAATGCCAAAGACAAGCGTGGCCAAACGGCACTCGACAGGGCTGAAAAGGAAGGTCACCAAGGTGTCGTGGCGATCTTGATCGCACATGGCGCAAGGGCAGGTAAAAGCAGTGAGCATAATCGCCTGCCTGCTACCTTCTCAGAGTCCGCGATACTCGCTGACAGCTCAGCTACTGCCGGAAACAATCTTTTCTGAAATCGATCGACCTTGCGCGATCGATCTGATTAACGTCGATGCATGCCGGAACGCGGCCCGATGATACCGGTACCCATTTCGTGCTCTTCATCATGTTCATAGCCGACCGGCGGATAAATTGCTTCGCATGATTCGAGGTTTACTTCAGCCCCTTCCCGCTGCTTCATGCAAACGTCAGATTCTCCTGCACCGCCATCCAGCTTATCGAAACCAGGACCTCCCCAAAGCACGTCGAAATCTCCATCCCCGCCATGCAGGGTATCATCATCAACGGCGCCAAATACCCAATCGTCCCCGGCTTCACCAAATATCGTATCCTTTCCCCTGGCGCCATGAATTCCATCATTTCCATCACCGGCGCAGATAACATCGTCTCCTGCATCTCCTTGAATGACGTCATTACCGGAACCGGCAACAATGACATCCGTGGCATCGGTACCCAAGATGACATCATGTCCATCGGTTCCGACACAGGTTGCCGGCTTGCCGTCACACAGAGGTACTTCAGACAAGTGATCCGGCAGATACGGGCAGACGACAATTGCACCCTCCCCTCCCAGGCTGAGCGCCTGCACAGCTAAAGGTGCGATGAGAATCCCCAACGCCAAGGCTTTAAGAACTGCACTCTTGTGAACACAATAGATTTGTCTCATAACTTGCTCCCTCGATTGCAGCACAGTTGTGGATTGGTCTTGTTATCGGAATATCCAATTTAAAACTGCCCTGCTTTTCCCGTGAATAACAAACGATCCTGCATGAATCTGTAAGAAAGATTTGTGTTTTTTATTCATTGATATTTTATTGTTTTCAATTGATAACATGCGGCAAGGCATGCTATCAATGCCGAATATCAATCTATTGACAATAAGCCTCTTGATTGCCGTATCGACCCCTGGGAATACCCAATATCAAGACAGGTAATTACTCATCCCGAGCGAGATTTTGACCCAGAATGATGCTCACATCTGCAAGCAATAGATTGTCTTAGGGAAACGGTTGACGGCGGTTGCCGGAATGCTGGTTATGGGAGATACACAGCCCACAGGTTTCCCAAACAAACCAGATCCACCTCAAGAAGTACGATTGAGTTTGAGTTTCATGAATGCTGGTCGGCTAACTGCTTGTGTACACGTCAGTGCGCAGATTCGCCAGTCCACCTAATTTGCCCCCGCCAGGGAAGAAGGAATAGGCTGCGGCAAGAACTGCCTGTGCGCTGACAAGCAGTGCCGGCGTGGTAAAAAATAGCCCCGTAAGTATGCTAATCAGCAGCTGTAGCTGCTAAAGCCCTTTCTCCTCCAGCAGCCCGGTGTCGCGGGTCATCTCTATCAAATTGGCAAATGATTCGGCAGCCATCCTTTCATACACCCGACGCCGGTGACCTTCGACGGTCCGGATGCTGATTTTCAGCTCCTTTGCCATCTGTTTGTTCGAGTATCCCGAAGCCAGCAGCACCAGGACCTCCCGTTCCCGTGCGGTCAGTTGCTCAATACGCTCCCAGGCGGCTTGACGTCGCATCGCCGGAGCGCGCTGTCGGGCGTCCCTGGCCAGCGCCTGGCTGATTCGCTCGAGCAATGTCTCCGCAGAAACCGGTTTTTCAAGAAAATCGAATGCGCCTTTCTTAAACGCCTGGGTCGTCTTGGTTACATCCGCCTGCCCGGTAAGAAAAATAATCGGGATCTGCAGATGCTTATCGGCCAGAAAACCCTGCAGTTCCAGGCCATCTATCCCCGGCATATTGATATCGAGCAGCAGGCAACCCGGCAAACCGGGGTGGTAGGCATCGAGAAAATCGTCTGCTGAGGCGTATGCCTGGACCTCGAGTCCTGCGTGTTCCAGCAGGCCAACCAGGGCCTCGCGTATCATGGCATCGTCATCCACCACGAATACGGTTGCTGCGCTTCCCTCAAGCTCTGTTTGTGACTGGGCCATGTTCTATTCCGTGAAATTTGCTGGACATTCTACACAACATCAGTACTTGTTGAGTATTTCAGACAATATTCCATGCATTACCTCCGGAGAAGCTTGGTAAATATTCATCAGCAGACAAACCCTGCTTGCTTAACCCTTCTGTATAAGACAGCTTTACCCTGCCTTTAACTATAATCCATATCTCCAGGTTACTAAGCTTGACTCATTGTCTGTCCAGGAAGAGAGCGAGTTATGGGCTGAAGGTCAGGGTATCGGTGACGAGGCACACTGAGATCGTTCCGCGAATCTATCAACTGGCGGCAGGAAACCTGCCAGCACTCGGTCAGCGGTCAATCCTAGATGGCTGCAAGTGCGCTTATTAGCATGATTGACCTGCGTCTTGCCTGAATAACGCCGTGAACAAACCAGCTAAGCAATCAGCGCCGCATTCAATGCAATATTTGATCTATCTGATCATAGCGCGTTACTACGGAAACGATGAATGCGATCAGAAAAATCAATCCTGCCAGCATCAGGAATCCGAGTCGCCGTTGTCGTGGATGGTTCATGATAGTTGTTCCCTCATATTCGATCCGTCTGTCCCTAGACATTAATGTGATATATTACTGATCCTGCTCTCGGCCTGCCTGTCGCTTGCAAGACTGAAGGCATTCTGCATGCCCCGGCGACTTCATGCAAATCACCATACCTATGCGAACGAGGCTTTACAATTGACTCGGCTGAGATGTTCAAAGTTACTTCAGAAGGTACGCACCAGCAATTCCGCTGGTGTATGTAAACTCTGCTGTTTCAGGAAGGAGAAGAAAAGATGGAATCCATCCGCAAGCATGAATCCAGCTCCATCGCTTGAGCGCCGGATAACCATCCCTTTGACCTTACGTCTATCGAGTGGCTGTTCGGAGAGGATAAAGGTCAAGTCTACCGATTCGCCCAAGCGAAGCTCCGTTGCATCCGTTTCCAAAAAGACACCATAGAGAGAGATATCCCGAGTCTGAAATTGGCCGAGACGCTGTCCGTTACGATGGATAATAACCTCTAGTTGAACACTCAAGCGGCCTCCATGGCGTAAGTTCATTTTTCCTATTCCCCATTCATACAATCATTAACTAGATAAGACAGAATTACCCTTTGCGCAGTGATTACAGCTAAGCCAATACACCAGGTAGGGCTCCACACACCCTGTGATTGGAGGTTCGATCTAGATTCTAGGAGGAAATTATTAACAATTCTATACGCATGCATACTTACGTAGTTCTACGTGCGGCAAGTGGACCGCACCATGAATCGCGAGTTGATTTCAAGGGATGACCGGATTGTTCTCGAGTCTGGCAGAAACCAGCCATTTTCAAGTTTGTAATGGCCCGGTTTAATGTCACAATCATTGTTTAAGAACACTTGGGGGAGCGTTGCAGATGACTGCAAAAAGGAAAACCACTGCTAAAAAAGTTGCCGCAGGCAAAAAATCCATCGGGTCGACCGCGACTCTGAGTGACTCGGCACTACCACAGCGTCGGCTTTCCCATTGTCGCTATCGGCGCTTCAGCAGGCGGGCTGGAGGCGATCGAGCAATTTCTCAAAAAAGTGCCAAGCGATACCGGCATGGCCTTTATCCTGATCCAGCACCTGGACCCGACCCACAAGAGCATACTCACCGATCTGATCAAACGTGTCACCGCCATGCATGTCATGGAGGTTACCGACGGCATGAAGGTGGCGCCGAACTGCACCTACGTCATCCCACCCAACCGTGACATGGGGATCCTGCACGGTAGGCTGCAGCTCATCGAACCCCTGGCAAAACGGGGGATGCGCCTGCCCATCGATTACTTTTTTCGCTCCTTTGCCCAGGACCAGGAAGACAAGGCGATCTGTATCGTACTCTCCGGTACCGGCAGCGACGGCACCCTGGGATTAAAGGCGGTCAAGGAGAAAGGCGGCATGGTGATGGTCCAGGACCCCAAGACGGCCAAATACGATGGCATGCCAAGGAGCGCCATCTCACACCGAACTCGCGGATTTCGTTCTGGCGCCGGAACAGATGGCCGAACAACTCATCAAGTATGTCAAGCATGTCTTTGTCCAGGTCATTAAAATGCTGCCGCGATCCGTTGCCAAACGCAGCGAGGACCTGAACAAGATCTACCTGCTGTTGCGCAACCAGACCGGGCATGATTTCACCTATTACAAACCCAATACCATTCTGCGCCGTATCGAGCGACGCATGACGGTCAATCAGTTCGAACGGTTACACGATTACCTGCGCTATATGCAGCAGAGTCCACTGGAGGTAGAGAGCCTCTTCAAAGAACTATTGATCGGTGTCTCCAACTTCTTTCGTGATCCAGAAGCCTTCGAATCCCTGCAGGAAAAGGTCATCCCCGCCCTGTTCCATCAACAGGCCGGTGGATGAACCGGTGCGCATCTGGGTGCCCGGCTGCTCCACCGGAGAAGAAGCCTATTCAATCGCCATGCTGCTGCGCGAAGCAGTGGACCGCTGAAACGGGAATACAAGCTGCAGATGTTTGCCACCGACATCGACAGCAACGCCATCGAAACGGCGCGCATCGGCATTTTTCCAGAGAGCATCGCCGCAGACGTTTCTGCAGAGCGCCTGCGCCGTTTCTTCACCAAACAGGGGAACAGCTATCAGGTCACCAAGTCAATTCGCGACACGCTGATCTTCGCTGAACAGAATGTCATCAAAGACCCACCCTTCTCCCGCCTGGACCTGATCAGCTGCCGCAATCTGATGATCTATCTGGAACCCCAACTGCAGAAACGCCTGCTGCCACTGTTCCACTATTCGCTGCGCAATGATGGCTATCTGTTTCTCGGCAGCTCGGAGAGCATCAGCGAGGCCATCGACCTGTTCTCGGTCATAGACCGGAAGTGGAAGATCTTTCATAGCAAAGGGGCTGCACTATTCCAGCACCGGTGGTATGCGAACTGGCCAAATCCCCATTTCCATTGGATATCGGCAGTTCCAGGCAAACCCCTGAAATCATCCCTGCCCGCAGCCCCAGCCCTCGGGAACTGACCGAGCACATGTTGCTGAATGATTATGCACCCGCCTGCGTACTGATCAGCGAAAAGGGCGAAGGACTCTATTTCTACGGTGATACCGGCAGATACCTCAAGCCACCCAGCGGAGAAGCCAGCTGGAACATACTGGGCCTGGCGCGTGAGGGTCTGCGCCTTGATCTCAGTTCGGCCCTGCGCAAGGTCGTCACACATAAAAAATCCATCCGTTATGAAAAGATCAAGGTCCAGACCAACGGCGACACCCAACTGATCAATCTGACCGTCAAACCACTGCCCAAACAATCCAGCCACAAGCACGGCCATGCTCGTGGTTTTCGAAGATGTCGAGCCTTCGTGAGGCCGCAGATGCCCATGCACTGCCCTCGGAGCCTTCGGTAGCGGGCGACAGCCGGATGGTGGACCTGGAACGAGAACTGCGCTCCAACCGTGAATACCTGCAAACCACCATCGAAGAACTGGAGACCTCCAACGAGGAACTCAAATCCACCAATGAAGAGCTGCAATCCTCCAACGAGGAGTTGCAGAGCACCAATGAAGAATTGGAGACCTCCAAAGAAGAACTGCAATCGGTCAATGAAGAGCTGGTGACGGTCAACGCCGAGCACGAAGTGAAACTCGACGAACTGTCAAAGGCGAATAACGATATGTCGAACCTGCTGGCAAGCACCGATGTCGGTACTATTTTTCTCGACAACGATCTGCGCATTCAACGTTTCACCCCGTCAGCCACACGGCTGGTAAAGCTGATCATCACAGATATCGGCCGCCCCTTGAGCGACATTGCCAACAACATCAAAGACAAACAACTGGCGGACGAAGCCACTCAGGTGCTGAACGACCTGATACCCAGGGAACAGGAAGTGCAGACTCAGGATGGACGATGGTACCTGATGCGCATGCGTCCCTACCGAACGACCGAAAATGTCATCGATGGTGCGGTCATCACCTTTATCGACATTACGGAGCAGAAGCAGGTCCAGGAGCAGCTCCTCGCGCTCTCGCATGCAGTCCAGCACAGCCCGATATCCGTATTCATCACCGATGCCGACGGCAACATCGAATATGTGAACCCCCACTTTACCAATGTCACCGGCTATACTGCGCATGAGGTGCTGGGTAAAAACATCAGCATACTCAAGTCCACAGAAACACCGGCCAAGGTCATTGAAAATATGTGGCGGGAGATTAAAACAGGTAAGCCCTGGAGCGGTATAGTTACCAACCAGCGCAAGGATGGCATGCTATATAGCGACCATCTAGCCATCTATCCAGTGATGGACGAGCAGGGTAAGGTCACTCATCATGTCGGCATCCAAACTGCAATCACCAAAATAAAGGACGATAACCAGAACCACTCCATGGACGAAGACAATTCCAAATCTGACAAACTGCGCCGGCTGGCGGAAAAGCGCCTGCGCACTGTACAGCGACCTGATCAATCGGCACCACGCTCCACAAGAGCTCCCCAAGCTGTTCCACGCACTCGAGGTCCAGCAGATCGAGCTGGAGATGCAGAATGAGGAGTTGCAGCGTAACCAGCTGGAGCTGGAACTGGCGCGTGACCGCTATGCCGATTTGTTTGATTTTGCACCCGTGGGCTACTTCAAACTCGACCCTGACGGGCAGATTCTTCAAGTCAATCTGACCGGCAGTGAACTACTGGGTTCAGAGAGGGCCCAGCTGCGGGGTCAGGACTTCTATCATTTCGTCACCAGGGAGTATAGGGACATCCTCTTTAAACATCTACGTCGGGTGTTCAAAAACCCAGCGCGCCAGAGCTGTGAAGCGGAGATACTGCAGCAGGAAGGCTCCAGCTTCTTCGCCAAACTGGACAGCGTGGAACAACCCGACACCGAGACTGACAGCCGGCAATGCCTGACCCTGGTCACTGATATCAGCCGGCTGAAAAAGATAGAAGCCGAAAACCAGCGGGCCAAGGAAGCCGCGGAAAATGCCAATCAGGCAAAATCCCATTTTCTGGCGGCCGCCAGCCACGACCTCCGCCAGCCGCTGCAGGCGATGACCACCATCACCGACCTCTTGAAAATGAAACTGGAAGGCGAGGAGTTGTTCTGGCTGGTCAATAACCTCTCCAAAAGCCTGGCCAACATGAGTGAGCTGTTCAATGCACTGCTCAACGTCAGCCAACTGGAATCCGGTACGATCATACCCGAGATCAAAGAGTTTCCGGTCAATGATCTATTCCACCATCTGATTAAAACCTATCGACCGATCGCTGAGCACAAGGCTGTGAAGCTGCATGTGGCTGAATGTTCCGCAACTATCCGCAGCGACCCTTTGCTGCTGGGCCAGATACTTGACAACCTGGTATCCAATGCCATCCGTTATACAGAGAGCGGCAAGGTTTTATTGGGTTGTCGCCACCGTGGACAGCTCTTGCGTATCGACGTCTGGGACACCGGCATCGGCATACCGGAGGATCAACAGGAGCACATCTTTGAAGAGTTCTATCAGCTGGATAATCCAGCCAGGGATCGCCGCAAAGGCCTTGGGTTGGGACTCTCCATCGTTAAGCGAATCAGCCGCTTGCTGCAACATGAAATAAAACAGTGCGCCTGGGCGGAGGGCTCGCTGTTTTCAGTGGAAGTGCCACTGGCCAGCCCGGTTGCAATCAATCAACCACAAGCAAACGGCGGCAGCAAGGAAGGTGCAGACACAAGCCATATCCCTGCTGATCATAGATGACAACAACATCGTGCTCTATTCATTGACCCACTTGCTGCGGAATTATGGCTACCAGGTAACCGGGGCGATCGACAGACCCCAGGCACTGGCACTGATAGAAAATGGCGCAGGCCCGTTTGATTTCATCATCTCCGATTACCGTCTGCGGGAAGGCGATACGGGGATAGCACTGATCCAGGCGGCACGAGAGGCTCTGGGGGTAGAAATACCAGCGCTGATCGTCACCGGGGATATGGAGCTTTCCACCATACAGAAAATCGAGGCGGCTGGCTTGGCCATTTTGCAGAAGCCTGTACAGGCCGACACCCTCGACAGAAAAATTCAGCAGCTGCTGGCGGCAACCTCGAGCTGAGGAGTCCGCTCTATTAGCGCCTATTCGTGCTCAGCCAGTTGCCGTACCAAGGGTTCTGACGGCCGCCACCAGAGGCGCCATGTCCGGCAGGGGTTTTCTGAATATATGCTGATTATCAACACCGATGGTGCGCAGATCATTCGGCACCAGGTAACCGGCGGTGCCGGTGTGAATCAGAAACTTCAAGGCCGGCTGCAGTCGGTGCAGATTGAGTATGGCGGCATCACCATCCATCCCCGGCAAGCGCATGTCCATGATACAGACATCGAAGACAGCCCCCTCGGACACCAGTTCCAGGGCCTCTTCCGCCGAACCAGCCGTCCTGACATAGATGCCTTCATCTTCCATGTAGGCCTGCAATGTGCTTGCCACACCCGGTTCGTCGTCAATCACCAATACACGTAGATTCATAAGGCCTCCGTACCCATTATCGGGAGTCGAATCGTGAACAGGCACCCTTCCCCCTTGCGGGAAGACACCGTGATGGAACCCTTGTGCTGATCGGTGATGATAAAATAGGACACCGACAGCCCGAGCCCGGTACCAACGCCCACCTCCTTGGTCGTGAAGAACGGCTCGAAGGCCCGCTTGCGAGTCGCTTCGTCCATCCCGGGGCCGTTGTCTTCAATTTCGACTCCGGGCAATATCCGCATCGCGCCGGGTTCGCAGAATGATGCGGCGCGGCATGGGTGACTGGGCCATGACCATGGCATGCGCCGCATTCTTGATCAGGTTGAGAAACACCTGCTCGATCTGCGGACGGTCGCAGCACACGCCACCCAGTTCGGGCGGCGTAATCCCGCACCACCTCGATCTGGCGAAAGTCGTAATTCTTTTTCAGATCGTAGTCACTGCCCGCCAGCCGCACCACGGTCTCCAGCATCTCGTCGAGACGATTGGGCAGACATCTCCGAAGTGCTGCGGCGGCTGAAGGCGAGCATGTCCGCCACGATCCGGCTGGCCCGGTTGCCGGCCTCCAGGATCCCCTCGATGAACCCGTTGATGCCCCGTGCCTCCAGATAGCGATGCAGGATATCCAGATCCAGCCCCAGCTCTTCCGCCTCGGTCCGGTTGGCCGGCAGCTCCTTGGAGACGCGGCGCAGAATGTTCTGCGCACTCTGCATGATGATGCTCAGGGGATTGTTGATCTCGTGGGCCATCCCCGCCGCCAGACCGCCCACCGAGAGCATTTTCTCGGTCTGCACCATCATCTGCTCGATGCGGATACGCTCGGTGATGTCGTCCATGCGGATTACCGCCCCCATGGCCCATTGGCGAGCAGCGGATAGATCATCACCTCCGCATAACGGGTTTCGTCATCCTGCTTGATCGGCAGCCGTTCGGTGCGGATCGGCTGCTGCCGACGAATCGCTTCGCTGACATTGGCTGATCTGTCCGGCCAGCTGCGGAAACAGCTCCTGGAAGTCGCTGCCGATGGCATCCGTCGGGGTGATCCCGGTACTCTGCTCGGCACTGCGGTTCCACTCGGTAACCCGGCCCGCAGCATCCACGCCCACCAGCACCGACGGCATGGAATCGATGATATTCTTCAGATAAGCGCGCATGCGGCGAATTTCCCGCGCCGCTTTGCGCCGCTCGGTTTCGTCCTCCACCTCCCCCACCACCCGCACCGGGCGGCCTTCGGCGTCGCGGATCAGTCCGGCCTGCACACGCACATGAATGATGTGTCCGTCCTTATGCAGGTAACGTTTGTGCAGCTTGAAACGGCTGGTCTCGCCGCGTCTCAAGGCCTCGAAGTGGCGGCGTGTCTTCTCGCGATCCTCCGGATGGGTGAAGTCTTTGATCGACATCCGGGCCAACTCAGCCTGGGAATAACCAAGCAGCGCCGCCAACGCCGGGTTCGTGTCGAGCAAGCGCCCCTGCAGGTCCGCCGAAGCGATACCGATCGGCGCATTCTCCAGGGTAAGGCGCATGTACTCCTCGCTTTGCCGCAAGCGGTCATCCACCTGCTGTCTTTCCAGTTCCAGGGCAATACGGTCGGCAAATATACCCAGGATAGGATGAGTCCAGGCATTGGGCTGCATGGGCCGGGTATCCAACACGGCGACCAGGCCCAGAGTATTGCCCGCGGCGTCGATCAACGGCACCCCAAAGTAGCTTTCCACACCCAGATCCTGCAAAAAACGATCCTGTGGATAGCGCAGGGCAGCCTCGCTCGGGACGATCTGCATTCCGGAACGCAGTATCTCCTGGCAGGGGGTGCCGGCCAGTTTGTAGGTCATGTTCTTTATGAATGCATCATCCTTCCAGAACGCCAGGGTTTGAATAGCCTCCTGCTTAGGGTCGCTGTAGATGCCGACAAAGGCGTACTTTGCGCCATAGGTGCGGGCCAGCTCGCGGACACAGTTCGGCAACGAATTGTTGACCGCCCCCCAGCGCCGTGGAGGTGGCCAGGGCGCGCAGCGCCTGCTCAGTCTGCATGCGCTCGCTGATGTCGAGGATAAGCCCCTCCAGCGCCATCACACTGCCCGCTGCATCAAAGACACCGCAGCCATGCTCCCAGACCCACTTCTCGCCACCACTGGCGGTGCGGATGCGGTAGGTGATATCGAATGGGAGATGGGCCGCCAGCGCAGTCTGCACGCCGTTCCAGACCATCTCCCGATCTTCAGGATGAATCAGACTCGCAAATTTGACCTCGCCCGCTACCAGCTCGGCGGGGCTGTAGCCGGTGACCTCTTTACCGCCTTCACTGACGAACTCCATGCTCCAGTCACGATTATTCAGGCATCGATAGACCATGCCCTGAACATTACTCACCAACGTTTCCAGGCTGCGCCGGCTCTCCCGCAGCGCGCGCTTTGCCATGATATGCTCGGTGACATCCGTGCCGGTGCCGCGATAGCCTTCAAACTGGCCGGTTTTATCAAATACCGGCTTGCCGCTGACCTTGAAATAATATTTACGCCCTGCGGCCAGAGGAAAACGGGCAGGATAGACGAAATCCCTGAATGGCCGATGCTGCTGCAGGTCGTCATAGTGTCTTTTCCAGATGGCAGACTGCGGGTCATCCCCAGCCAATTCCCATCGGGTCCGACCCACCACCTGGCTCTGGGATACGCCGGTGAGGGTATAGAAGCGCTCGGAAACGAAACTCAGGCGAAACTGCTGATCCATTTCCCAGGTCCAATCACTGGCCGCCTCGGTGACGTCACGTAGATGCTGTTCGCTGTTACGCAGCGCAGATTCGATCGCCTTCTGCTGAGTCAGGTCATGAATGATGCCGGTGAAATAGCCGCGGCCGCCATGCTCGGCCTGTGCCACCGAGAGATACATGGGGAAGCTGCTGCCATCCTTGCGACGCCCTTCCACTTCGCGGCCGATACCGATGATCTTGCGCTCACCGGTCTTGTGAAAGTTTTGCAGATAGCCATCGTGGCTGCTGTGATACGGCTCCGGCATCAGCATGGAGACATTTTGTCCAACCATTTCAGCGGACTGATAGCCGAACAATTTCTCAGTGGCGGGATTGACCAGGTAGATAATGCCATCCCCGTTGATTACCAGAATGGCATCGACTGCTGTCTCGAAGATGGACTTGAGAAGGACACTATCGATTTCCCCGTCCAGGGACGGCTCGAAAATCTCATTATTTTCATGCATCGATAGTGCTCCATTATCCAGTTGGACAGCCGTCTACAGTGTTCCTGGGTGGGATTAAGATTATTATTGTCATCACTGCAATATAGACCATCAAATCCATGTCAAATTCTCAGATATGCTGACCAGCCTTCCCCGGCAACGACTGACTGACAGAAGTACCTTCGAACTCGTCAACATGGGGCATTCTACAAACCCTCACATTCAATAATCTAGCCCGCCTTGTGAGCGATGCGGCTAGGACTGTTCATCGAGAGCCAGTAAGCTGACGTTGCCACCCACGGCTGCGGTATTCACCGTAACAGTTCTTTCTGTGGCGTATCTCAGCAGGGTATAGGGGCCTCCGGCTTTGGGGCCGGTACCCGAGAGGCCCTCCCCGCCAAAAGGTTGCACACCGACGACGGCGCCGATCATGTTGCGATTGATATAGGTATTACCCACCGGAAGTTGCTGTTGGATCGAGCCAATGGTCGCCTCCACGCGGCTGTGAATGCCCAAGGTGAGAGCATATCCTGTTGCCTTGATCGCAGAAAGGATCTGCTCCAGCCGATTCGCTGGGTAACGGATAAGATGCAGAACAGGACCAAACACCTCGCTCGTGAGTAACGATGGATTGTCGATCTCAAGCAGATGTGGAGCGAAGAAGACACCCCGGGCACACTCCCCTGCCGGTTTAGCTGTAGAAAGCAATTCGCTGTTTGTGCCCAACCGTTCAATATGCGCCTGTAATTTCGATCTGGATGCAGCATCGATGACAGGGCCTATATCCGTTGCCAGTTTCAATGGATCACCGATCACCAGTTCCTGCATGGCGCCTGACAGCATCTCGATGATACGCGGGGCGATCTCTTGCTGAACCAACAGGATGCGCAGCGCCGAACAACGCTGCCCTGCACTGTTGAAGGCGGATTCCACGATATCGCTCACCGCCTGTTCAGCCAGCGCGGAACTGTCGACGATCATCGCATTCATTCCGCCAGTCTCAGCGATCAGGGGAATTATCGGACCGGGTCGCGCCGCCATCGCTTGGTTGATGCTGCGAGCCGTTTCGCTGGAGCCGGTGAAGGAAACCCCGGCAACCCGGGCATCACCCACCAGCATCTCGCCCAGTTCCGCACTAGGGCCGGGAATATATTGCAGGCTCTGCACCGGGACACCCGCTTCATGAAAGAGTTTGACAATCCTGAAGCCAACCAGTGGCGTCAGACTGGCGGGTTTTGCGATCACCCCGTTACCAGCGGCTAAAGCGGCGGCAACCTGACCGCTGAAGATTGCAATAGGAAAATTCCAGGGACTGATGCAGACAAACAGACCCCGGCCGTGCAGATTCAGCCGGTTGGATTCTCCAGTGGTCCCCGGCAAGTCCATTCCAGTGCCGAAACCGCTGCGAAGCAGTTGCGCATAATATCGACAATAATCGACGGCCTCACGGACTTCATCCAGTGCATCAGGCAGTGTCTTGCCCGCCTCCCTGGCCGCCAACGCCACCAATTCACTCTGCTGCCGCTCAAGCAGGTCGCCTGCCGTCTCCAGTATCTGCGCTCGAATCAACGGCTTTGTGTCGGCCCATATCGAGCGCACCATTCCTTCCAATCTCCAACGCCCTGTCGAGGGTTTTCTGCCTGGTCATGACGACCTCTCCCGCCAATTCTGCGCTATCCGCCGGATTTTCTACCGGCATTCTTTCACCCGAAACGGCTTCACCACCGACCAGGGGCATTGCCAGATATGAGCTTGTCTGTCGGTCCGCAATATCCTGGTAGAGCTCGACGAGTTGCTTGCGATCATCGAGATTAAGGCCTGTGGAATTTTTTCTCTGCTCGCCAAATAGCTGGGATGGGGTTGGTATCGCCGGATGTCTGTGATGCTTGTTGTTTTTTACTCGCTCCCCGGGACTCAGCACAATATTCTCAATCGCTACCGATTCATCCTCGATTCGATTCACGAATGATGAATTGGCGCCATTTTCCAACAGACGCCTGACAAGATAGGGCAGCAGATCTTGATGACTGCCTACCGGTGCGCAGATACGGCAGAGTATGGCACAGCCTTCGTCTTCCTTAAGACAGGTGTAGAGGCTATCGCCCATGCCGTGGAGTCGCTGAAACTCATAACGCCCTTGTGCCCTGACCCATCTGGATGAGACTGGACAGAGTCTGGTGCATTATGTGTGGCGAACTGTGGATAGAAACAATCTGCCGCATCGAAAGAGCATGCTGCGCACAGACCGAGATATGACAGATCTGTCTGTCAATTTACGGGTGAATACGGGATAATCCCTCCAACCCGATACCTGAGCATGTTTGATCTCGCTGTCCCAGTAGGCGCCTTTCACCAGTCGCAATGGAATACGTTTGTGGATATCTGATTGGACAGATCCTTGAACCAGTCGATGAGCGGCAGGGCTCGCTTCTGATAGGCCTGGACCACGATGCCGAGACCTTCCCAATCCTGCAGTCCCAGTCTCTCGATGGAGCCATCTGCAAACAGGTCGAGTGTGATGTTCAAGCTATCCGCCTCCTCTGCATCCAGTGTCAAGCCCGATACCGGCTTGCCTTGGCAGCGAGCGCCAACTCAAGCAAGCGGGGATATAATTCCTTTTCCAATTTCAACCCACTGCGCTGAATTCAAAACGGGGATGCAGAGCGGAAAGCTTTACCGACAGGCTGTCGGCGCGTAAAGATGTCTTTATCCCGCCTCGGTCTTTAAGTTGCCTCAAGCGAATGCATCAGCATCCAGATAGCCCAGCGAAATATGCTTCCGCATCCTGGCGGGTCATTGCCAGCCTCACCCAGCATGTCGAAGGAGTAAGAATAATCCGGCTCATAGAGCCTGCCGGACCTGCTGATCGCCTCGTCCATCGATCTGCCGAGGCACGAATTGATGCGCGATGATGCGCATACCGTTTCTTATGGCGTTGCGTATCAAAGGTTCTCCGCTTTTGCGCATCAGGGACTGCACGAGGCCAGTCATTGCATCAATGATTTGACGGTGGTTTGATGATACGTCCCGTCAACATCAAACCCCAGGTAGACGCATTGACGAACAGCGACTGACTTCTACCCAGATGCTCTTTCCAGCGTGCCGAAGTAAGCTTGTCCCTGATCAGCAGATCCACTGTCTCATCATCGGGAATACGCAGCAGTGCCTCTGCCAGACATATGAGTGCGACACCTTCTTCCGATGAGAGATTGTATTCATGCAGGAATGCCTCTATGCCACACTGCGACTTTCCCCTTGCCCGCACCCCTTCACCAGGCGCATTCGTTCGATTCCCTGATCCGTCACTCATCTGCCGGTGTCAGCTGCATCTCATGCAGAAGTTTGGCTACGCAAACCTCTTCATCAGCCAGGATAGAATCATCTATGGCTTGGCGCAAGGGTGTGCGGGGTAAAGCTTTGTAATTTCCGGGATATGCAAATCCCAATGTCCACTGATTGAGTTCATAGCGTTCAATTAATTTTAGTTTGGAATCATTGACACAGGGTTTCAGCGCCAGGCGTCAGGCGACTAACCAGGCAGGCCTTAAACTTCTGCAGCAATGTTTTCTAATTGGTTAGAGTCCAGAAACACCCCTCCCTGGGATGTTTCTGTCGAACGGAATCGAAAAATGCGATTTTCCGATTCACTTCATTTTCAAAGGCTTATTGCCTTTGAAAATGCTGGCACGTCCCTGTGCCAGATTAGTTTCCGTCCTTTCTGGACGGAAACTAATTAAGAAAGAAACTGAGGAAAAAAAAGATGAAACACATAGTATTCATGGGTATAGCATCCGGGGTCGGGGCCAATGATCCTGGCTGTCGGTATGCCCCGAGCAGGGTTAAGAAAGCCATAACCGCAGAAACAGAGATGGATTTAGACTGGCATGCCATACTCCATCGCAGGCCCGGGAATGACAGAACAGCAGAGCTGAGAGGAACTTCAGGAACGCATCATCAGGCATATAGTGCCGATCGTCACCAGGGGCTCTCAGTTTATCGTGGTCGACGGTGATCACTCATCCGCCATGGGTGTCTGGCAAGGCACTATGGAGGCACTGCATCCGAACCAGCGATTTGGCCTGATGTGGATTGATGCACACCCGGACCTGCATACATTTTCCACCTCCAAAACCGGGAATATTCATGGCATGCCTCTCGCAGCCCTGCTCAATCAGGGGGACCCGGAATTATCCGCCATCTACGGCGATGGCCCTACACTGGAGGCCGAAAACCTTGTCATGCTGGGGCTCAGGGCATGCGATGCGGAAGAAAAGCGCCTGATGGAACGGCTTGGGCTCAAGTACTATGACATGACATCGATCAGACAGGCCGGCTCATTCATCCAGATATTCCATACGGCCCTCGCCGATCTGAGAAGGCGCTGCGACTCCTACGGAATCAGCCTGGACCTGGACGCCATCGATCCACAGGATGCGCCGGGAGTCGGAACGCCCGTACCCAATGGACTCTCGGCAACCGCCCTGTGTCAGGCAATGCAGGGACTTGGGGAGGATAAAAAATTCCTCGGTATTGAGATCGCTGAATACAATCCTGTATTGGATAAAAATCAACTGACCCTGCACTGCATCATTGAATTGATATCAAGCCTGTTTGGCGCTGCGGTCAAACCGAACAGATTCTTAGGATCTTCAAGATCGGGGATCAGCTCCAGATCCCGCCCGATGTTCAATTCATCTGCCAGGCGATAGATCACCCTGAGCGCTGAGTAGTCTTCCAGGGCATAGCCAACTGCGTCGAACAGTGTGATCTCATGAGCGTTTGCCCTGCCTGTCTTGTGTCCTGTGATCAGCTCCCACAATTCGGCATGTACGCCAATCCCCGGCAGATTCTGTATTTCTCCTTCATGTCTGGTCTGCTCGATGTACTCGACAACCCGCTTGCACTGCTTAACCAATTCAGGATCCAATTCAGTTTTTCCCGGGCAGTCACCCGCCCATGGCATGGATATGGACGCCATCCTGGAGCTGAAAACGGCTTAGCAGATTGACCCGGCGTTTCGCAGCAGTTGCAGTCACCACCATGTCGGCCTCTGCAACAGCCCCATAAACAGCTGATTTCGGTTGCAGATTGGACGACCCTGGCGATGCATATTGGCGGCAAATTTCAGCATCGCCGCGGCATCAGTATCGAAGTAACTGATCTCTTCGATCGGCAGAACCAAGCGCAGGCGCCTCAACCAGAAACTCGGCCTGGGCACCGGTGCCAATCAGCGCCAGATGGCTGGTGTCCTGACGCGCAAGGTATCTGGCCCCCAGAGCCGCGACTGCCGCGCTTCGTAAGGCGGTTAGCAAGGTCATTTCACTAATCAGCAGGGGATAGCCCGTGTCGACTTCGGCCAATACACCGATAGCAACTACCGAGAGCTTGCCTTGGGCCGGATTCCCTGGGTGGCCATTGACATACTTGAAGCTGTAGTAACGATCACCACTACAGGGCATCAACTCGATCACCCCCGCGTCATAGTGAGTGGCAGTTCGGGCTGACTGGGTAAAACCCTCCCAGTGAGAAAAATCCTCGTGCAGGGCTTCGAGCAGTTGCCGATACAGCGTCTGCAGACCCACCAAGGAAATTATCTTAAGTAAATCATTAACATCGATGAGCTTCATCAACTATTGCCTCTATTCCGTGATCCTTAATCAAATAGACAGTCAGCGAACCCGTCGTTTCTAAGGCGCAGCCTCACCGGAATTACAAGAGGCTGAAGGACCCGCTTCGATGCTGGTTTCCCCGAAACAATATGAGGACCAGCCTGTCTAGAGATGATGACGGTGAGCTATCTATGATAATCTTCAAACCCATAAACCTTTCCAGCAGCACCGATTGAGGCAACGTGGCGCTCTCCGACTATATCAACACCTTTGGGCAGGACCTGCTCAGGCGCTACGGCGAGCGGGTCCACAAGCTGGCCATCAATGCCGGACTCACCTGCCCCAACCGGGATGGCAGCAAGGGTCGGGGCGGCTGCACCTTTTGCAATAATGCCTCGTTTAATCCCATGTCCCGCCGCCCGCCAGGCATTGCGCAACAGATCGAATCCGGCCGACGGGTGATCCGCAAACGGACCGGTGCTAAACGCTACATGCCCTACTTCCAGGCCTATACCAACACCTACGCCGATGTTACCTATCTGGCGGACCTCTATGCCCAGGCATTGCAGGAACCGGATGTGGTTGGTATTTCAGTTGGCACCCGGCCTGACTGCGTGCCTGAACAGGTCCTCGACCTGCTGGCCGGTTATCAGGCCGAGGGCTTCGAAGTCTGGTTGGAACTGGGCCTGCAGTCAGCCTGCGACGAGACGCTGGAACGGGTCAACCGGGGGCATGGCTTCGGCGAGTATCGCAGCGCCGTGCTGGCCGCCCATGAACGGGGACTGCCGGTATGCACCCATCTGATCGTCGGCCTGCCCGGTGAAGGACGTGATCAGGTACTGGAAAGCCTGGCGCAGGTGGTCGAGCTGGGCGTGGAGGGACTAAAGCTACATCCGCTGCATGTGGTGAAGGGCACCATGCTGGCCAATCAGTGGCGGGCTGGGGAATATACCCCCCTGAGTTCCAGCGGCTATATCTCGCTGGCGGCGGATCTGCTTGAGCGAACCCCACCCGAGGTGCGTTTTCACCGCATTACCGGGACAGCGGAATCCGCCATCCTGCTGGCGCCGGACTGGTGCTCGCAGAAATGGGCCATCCTCAACGGCATTGAGGCTGAGCTGGCCCGGCGTGGCAGCAGTCAGGGTTCCGGCCTGCCGCAGGATCTGCAAGTCCATTCAGGCACCCATGGCTGAGGTTACCCTGCAATCAATCACGATGAGGCAAAATAATGGATCTGGTCTGTCCCGCGGGTAATCTGCCTGCACTCAAGGCTGCCGTGGACAACGGCGCCAACGCGGTCTATTTCGGCTTTAAGGACGATACCAACGCCCGCCACTTCGCCGGTCTCAACTTCACACCGGCCAAGATGCAGCAGGGCGTCGAATATGCGCGCCGGCGCGGGGTGAAAATCTATCTGGCTTTGAATACCTATCCTCAACCACATGGCTGGCAACGCTGGCAGACGGCAGTGGACCGTGCTGCCGAACTGCAAGTGGACGCATTGATCGCCGCCGACATGGGTGTGCTCGAATATGCCTCCTCGCAGTATCCGGATCTCAATCTGCATCTTTCGGTGCAGGGCTCGGCCACCAACCATGAGGCTCTGCGCTTTTATCATGAACACTTCGGCGTGCGCCGCGCGGTGGTGCCAAGGGTACTGTCGATCTCACAGGTCAGACATCTGGTGGAGCAGAGTCCCATTGAAATCGAGGTGTTCGGCTTTGGCAGCCTGTGTGTGATGGTCGAGGGTCGCTGTATTCTCTCCTCTTACGCCACCGGCCAGTCCCCAAACACCTTCGGCGCCTGCTCACCCGCCAGTCATGTGGAGTGGCGCGAAACCGAGCAGGGGCTGGAAACCCGCCTGGGCGGGGTGCTGATCGAACGCACCGGCAGGGACGAGAATGCCGGTTATCCGACCCTCTGCAAGGGACGCTTCTCGGTCGCAGGCCACACCTATCACGCCATCGAGGAACCCACCAGCCTGAACACCCTGGAATTACTGCCGGAACTCCAGGCTGCGGGAATATCGGCGATCAAGATCGAAGGCCGTCAGCGCAGCCCGGTCTATGTCTCGCAGGTCACCAAAGTCTGGCGCGCCGCGCTCGATGCCTGTGCCAGGGATCCGCAAAATTACCGCCCACGACCGCGAATGGATGGCGCAACTCGGCAAGGTTTCCGAAGGCACTCAGACCACCTTGGGCGCCTATGCCCGCCCCTGGCAATAACATTCTGCGAATACACCGATGAACAATACCCTCAGGCTCTCGCTCGGTCCGCTGCTCTATTACTGGCCCAGGGATCAGGTTTTTGATTTCTATGCACAGATGATGGAGCTGCCATTGGACATCGTCTATCTCGGAGAGGCAGTCTGCTCCAAGCGCTCTCAGCTGCGCACCGATGATTGGCTCGAGCTGGCGGAACGCTTTGCGGCTGCCGGCAAGGAAGTCGTACTCTCCACCCTGGCGCTGCTGGAAGCCGAATCCGAGCTGAAACGACTGCGGCGACTCTGCACCAATGGACGTTTCCTGATCGAGGCGAATGATGTGGGGGCTATCCATCTGCTCGAAGGACAGCCGTTCGTGGCCGGCCACAGCGTCAATATCTACAATGACCGAACCCTCGCCTTACTCGCGCGCCAGGGACTGAAGCGCTGGGTGTTTCCTCTGGAATTGAGCGCAGAAACCCTTGCGGAAATGCAGCAGCTACGGCCTGATTCGGTTGAAACCGAGGTGTTTGCATTTGGCCGCATGCCGCTGGCCTACTCGGCCCGCTGCTTCACTGCCCGCGCGCACAAGCTCCCCAAGGACGACTGTCAATACCGATGCCTCGACTATCCAGACGGTCTGACCCTGTCTACCCAGGACCAGACCCGCTTCCTGACCCTCAACGGCATTCAGACCCAGTCGGCCAGGAGCGTCAATCTGATCAGCGAGCTGCCAACCATGCAAAATCTTGGCGTGGATGTGGTCCGGATCAGCCCCCAGTCAAAGCATATGCAAAGCGTCGTCGAGACATTCAGTGCGGCATTACGGGGTGAGATGGATCCACAACAGGCGGCTGAGGAGTCTTGAATGCCTGTTGCCCAGCGGCAGCTGCGATGGTTACTGGCATGGTGGCGCCGGTATGGCAACAAGCCTGGCGCCGGCGACGACTCTACCTGGCTAACAGAAACTGCTGGTATCAGCCAAGACGGCGAATCAAATCCGTGGAGAGATTCATCAGTTTCAGGAGTGGCCCCAGCCGCTCCTCCAGTTCCAGGGCGTCGAGAAAATTTTTCACATAGAGACCGAGTTCAGTGTCCCCACCCAGCTTCAAGCGCCTGTTGAAGAACAGGGTGTCTGCATCCTCACGCCGGGTCGCCAGAAGTAGAAAGTCATACACGGAGCCACTGATACTGAGATCTTCCAGCTGATGGCCGGGTGCAACAGACAGGCGGTTCTGGCGTAAGGTCAAATGATAGGTCAGGCGTGCATCTCTCACCTCTATCCGCATGACCCGGCCCTGCAAAAAGTCCAGCTCGCCCTCCGCCAGCTCGGGAGCAAACAGGCGATTCAGTATCTGCACCAGCAGCCTGCTGTGCAATTGGCTGGGAATAAGGCCCAAAGGTAATGCCAGGGGCGCGGGCATCAGTGGTGTGGAAGGAATTGATCGTGAGGTGCTGTTCATACTTGCCTTGACCTTCGAGAAAAATCAATCCTGTTGCAAAGCA
Source organism: uncultured Gammaproteobacteria bacterium (assembly GCA_963797085.1). Classification (GTDB taxonomy): domain Bacteria; phylum Pseudomonadota; class Gammaproteobacteria; order Chromatiales; family Chromatiaceae; genus JASJBU01. Next base: position 225,391 of record CAWCOA010000001.1, on the reverse strand, counting down.
GGATTAAAGTCAACTTGCTGTTGCTGGCATCAAAATTTATCGCGAAACTTCTTGAATATTTGCTTACTGGTTTCGAGGTTTACCTTATCACTGTACCTCTGTTTTCTTTCTACGATCTGTACAGGTTTAGGTTCACTTTGCTCTTCCAATTCATCAAGAACAGCTAGTTCAAACAGACCTGAGCTGGCCTTGTCCTTGAGTACGCTCCAAATCAAATCGAGTGATATTTCGGATTGCTGGTCAGCAAAACCATACACCAGAACTGTATCACAGAGCGTATTGATGATTCTCGGGATACCTTTGCTGGCGCGATAAATCAGCGTGCATGCATCACTCGAAAACAATTCTCTGTCACAACCGGCTCGATGAATCCGATGAGTGATGTATTCCCGGGTTTCCTCTTCGTTTAGAGAGGATAAGAAATAATCCACGGAGATCCGCTGCTTGAACTGTAACAGCTCTGGCCTGTTCAAGAGATCGCGGAGCTCTGGCTGGCCGACCAGAATGACCTGCAGAACCAAATCCTTGTCTGCATTGATGTTTGATAGTAAACGCAATTCCTCCAAGAGATTGGGATCGAGGTTTTGCGCTTCATCGATGATCAGTACAGTGCGTTTGTTCTGGGCATACTGATCAATTAAAAAATTAGAGAATGCATCGAACAGCGCGACACGCTCAGTCTCCCGATAATCCTGCCCAAAGGCCATCAGTACCCACTTTAACAACAACCCCATGTCACGGTGACTACTACTCACTAAACCGATCGTGACATCGTCCTCGACCTGGTTGAGCAGATGCCGGATAAGTGTTGTTTTACCGCTGCCTACTTCCCCTGTGATGACAGTAAAACCCACTTGACTCTGCAAACCATACTCCAGCATGGAAAAGGCGGTACTGTGCTTTTTCCCGAAATACAGGAATGATGGATCGGGAAGTAATGTGAATGGCTTTTCTTGAAAGCCGTAGAATGATTCGTACATCCTTAGAGGTCACCTGTAAGCTGTTTTCCTGTTCCGCATATGCCGCCATCAACGCAATCTATCACACCAGACTCTCATGATGATTGATTGTGCAGGCTGGCGCTCATTGTAGAACACTCCTATTACTCTGGTCTATTGCACAAAAAACCACACCCCAGCGCCTTTCTGTGTTATTCCGAATTGCTCACAGGAACCCCCAGCTGACCTGATAGGTAATATCCATGTTGTCGACGTTATATGAATGCCAAGTTACTGCATAATTATTCTGATCAAAGATGCCAGGACATCTTAGATGCAATCGACTCATTCGATAAATTATTGCTGAAATTAGAGCCTGGGTGAGTAAATTCCTGGATACCTGATCTAAATAAAGGATTGTGGTGATAGAGTATGCATTCATCAGGATTGCATTCTTACTTAGGGAACTCGTTATCGAAGCGCAGCCAATCTTCGTGCCAAATTAATCGACAGCCACGATCGCAGGGGCCATCTTCACCCATCACAGAGCCTGTACAATGCAGTCCCTCCAAGAGATAAACCGGCTCCTTCGTTGGCAAATATAATCCTGGGCCCCAGACTCGCTCAATTTTTTGTAACACAGGGTAGCGCTGCCCCGAATAGTTATACATTTCCGGCATGAACATCAGCCCAGAATGACTATTTTTTGAATCAAGTGTTAGCTTGATCTCCTCAGCACTTCGCACAGTCACATACAATTCTGCAGCGTGTGAATGAATCGAGGCTTCCGCTGGAGGCGGCACTTCCTCCAACCATTCATCACGGAACATAATTGGACAATCTCGACCACAACCTCCCAAACCAGTTGTGCCACCACAGGATACCGTATCAATGAGGACTGAGCGTGAAATCGGGCGCATTTTCGATGTATCGTCCATCATGCGTAGCATTGGTTTATGTACTTGATGGATCGTTCCACAGTAAGGCCATTGTTGTTCTACCCAAAGAAGTCCGCGTAACTTGTTGTTGGCATCGAGGGTCTCACGAATGCGCACCTCATCTAACACACGCACCCAAGTCCCCGCCGAGAATCGAGATGGCGCACCCAAGTGGTTAGTTTGTCGGCGTTTCTGAGAAAAGAATCTGCGCAGGCGTGTACGTAATCCCACATGTGCTCGAAGGTCCTTTATCCATTGCTTAATCCAGGCTCGAAACGTGTATTGCCCGAGCAAGCATTGCAGTTGGCAACGTGGGTGTCTTATATAAAATATCAATTCTATGTCCCTAACCCGGCATAGCCGGAAACAAAATTCGTTGAATCACCTTTTCTTATCCTCAAATGCATCCATTACCAATTCAATCTCATCGAAAAGGCCTTCGGGCTCCGGTGCCGTCCACGTGCGTGGTTGCCATCGTTCTGTCTACCAGACTATTTCCACGGCCACCACTCGTTGGCTCAGAATTGGTAATGCCGTTGTTCCCTAATCCCGGCACCTACTCAGACACTGACCAATCGGCTGGACCCTAAACGACTCCAGATGCTCTCGTCAACCTCTAATTAATAGACGTTGTGCTTCATTATCCTGCATATGGGAGCACCATCTCGATGACCCTCTGCCTCAGCTGATTATCGAGGGTTCTAAGTAACGCGTTACCCATTCTCCCAACCTGCAATTACAGCAGGCTCAGTTTCCATAACCAACTTGACTGGCTGGAAAACCATTCCTGCCTTTAGTCCTGAAAATCTCAAAGTAGATAAATCCTTATATGTCCGATGGATTAGTTAAACGCATGGCCCACTCTAGACGAAACATTTTAATCTTATTGTATTTACTACTAATTTCTTACAAAGATCTATCAGTGGATGTTCTGGTCTGCCAATCAGAAACAGCATAATCCAGATCTGGATTAGCCGGCTGTCAACTTCAGTTAACGAACATCATTCCGATAGTGGGTGAACCAGTACCTGCTTCTTCCTTAATCTCAAAACGACAAAAGAAATTCATAATGAAATCGACTTTTGCAGAAAAATCTGGATCAAAGGAGGAAGGGACGGTAGTTATGGCATTGTTAATGTATCTCGCCACCAGCCTTTTCATCTGGTTATTTACCCTTCCAGTCATGGGTCTATTTGATCCAAACAGATTCACAGAAATTGTTACGGGACCGGCACTCGAATCACACCTTGAATACGCTAGAAATCAGGCTATCCAGCGTCAACGGCCGGTGACTGTCTGCGCTTCTGATAATGGCCGGGACTGCTCTGGCAGCAGTCAATGGAAAGCTGGCTGGATCGTATTCACCGATTCAGACAGAAACCCTGGTCAGTTCAATCCAGATGATGAGTTACTCTGCGCCTATGTAGGCGAGAGCCAGAGACCAACTCTCGAAATTAACGTGAAATTATGTCAGATATTTAGAGAATGGTGTCATTGAGCTGAACTGAGGCGGGTTATTCCACACTAGCTACGGCGGCTAACAACTCGAACAATCACTGCTTGTATTTCTCCGCCAGTTCACTGGCTGCTGCCTTATCAATGAGCCAATCACCCTTCCTTGCCCGGGCCACAGGAACATCACCGACCTCAAGGGCCCGATACACGGCAACGGCTTTGTTCCCACCATTCGCCAAAACTAAAATTTTCTCCGCCGAATTCATCACCAACGGAGTGATAGTCAGTCGTTGCGGTGGAGGTTTGCTGCCGATTACAGCTACAACTCGCCTGACTGATTCGTCAAGTGCATTTGAGCCGGGGAATAGTGAGGCGGTATGTCCGTCCCCCCCATACCCAGCAGCAGGATATCAATCTGATCCGGCAGGAGCCTATCATATGCCTGAGCTGCCGAGTCTGGATCATCCTCCCCGTGCATGCGGTGAAGCTGCAGATTTTCCGGTATGCCATCTGGAAACAGCGATTCAATGACGGCCCGATAATTACTGTCGCTATGATCGGCAGGGACACATCGTTCATCACCGAAATAGAGGATGAGTTTATTCCATGGCAGGTCCTTGTTTGCCAGTGCCCTGTAAATCGGCAATGGGGTCCCCCCTCCTGCCAGCATCAGATGGCAGACCTCTCTGTTACTCAATACGTCATGGATGGCAGAGACCATCCAATCCACTGCCGCATCAACAAAATCAGCACTATCTACAATAATACGATTCCCATCCATCGCCGGCTCCGAATTTATCTATTAAACTATGGAAAATATTTCGCGGGCTCAGGTCAAAATAGAACCTAGCGACAATCTCGTGAACCGATAGCTAAAACCAGTCTAGGAAGTCGTTTCTCTATTTTGCCATTTTTGCTGGTAAATTACTGACCAAAAAGGCATCTTAACAAGCATAGCTGTTGGTAACTTGGACATATTTGTAACATTGTCCAGCCTGCTGTGCTTATTAGATCAAGATACTCATACGAATAAAGCAAGTGGACTCATGGAACATCAGTTCAATAACCGACAATAAAAATCATTCACAATCAATCCCGATCATCTTAATCAAGGTCACTGAAATTGCATCAAAATATAAAAGTTGGCGTATTCGTTGACGCAGAAAACGTTCGTTACAACGGCGGCTACCAACTCCGCTATGACATTCTCAGGCGTTTTGCCGGAAGGTATAAAGGCAGCCTGTTAAGGCTCAATACCTATCTCGCGTTCGATAAAGAACGCGCCAGAGATGATACGGAATATGCCAAGCGCGCCTACTCTTACCAGCAAATGGTACGTGATTTTGGTTGGAAGATCATCGTCAAGGAGGTGCGCCGCTATACAGATGAGGAAGGCAATGTAACTACCAAGGCCAATGCCGATCTCGACATGGCGGTAGACGCGATGATCCAGTCAGAGAAGCTCGAGCTGGTGTTACTGGTAACGGGTGATGGTGACTTTCTGCAGGTCGTGAACGCCCTGCAAGATCGTGGGTGTCGAGTTGAAGTGCTAGGGTTTAGAAATGTTTCCCAGGACCTGAGACGTCAGGCTGATGACTACTTTCCCGGTTTCCTGATCCCAGATCTGTTACCCATCTCATACGAACCCAGAAATGAATGGGGCGCCCCTGGTTCCTGTGTTCGCGGTGTGTGTTCCAAATGGTTTTCAGAGAAAGGCTATGGCTTTTTGCGGTTTCTAAAAAAAATCGACCCCAACCTTTGGGTTACCGATCCCCGCGATTCCGATTCGCCCTATGAAAGTGTCTTCTGTCATGTCAACGAACTGGCGGATGGCGTCAACGATGAAGTTTTAATGAACAGGGATTCAATCCTTGAGTTTTATATCGAACACAGCGACAAAGACACCGGGCTGGTTGCGAAAAATGTCCGCTTGGTACCGATCTATGGCAATACCGGCTTATAGGATTGCCTGAAATCTGTCGAGGAAGGCAGTCTTAACCTGCAGAAATTCGTGACAAGGGGCCATGGGGCCAACACAGATAAGATCCTAGTACTCAAGCAAGATAGTATGCATGGCATACCAGCCTTCATGCTTCTGTAGTCGTCTCGCAGATAATATTTCGAACGAAAAAGAGCGAGGGGAATTCTTGCAACAGCTCAATAAACTACTGCAAGGCTGATGATTCCCTCTACCACAGGTTACAGATAAACAAGCCGCTGCCAATGCGATCCATGTTTTACTGAACGAGGATCTGTGCCTAAACACTCTTCGCCCGGATATGATCAGCGGATATAAAATTCTTTAAAAAAGCGTGGTTTCATAATGCCGCGGATTCTCAGGGACTCTGACAATAGTGCCCCCGCGCAGTGGAAAGCCACCATTGCCAGCATCCGTGAAAAAGAGTTTCAGAGTCTCCCTGACAACCGGAAATGCGATCTGCTCCCAGGGAATCTCTTCTTCCCGGAACAGATTCACCTCAAGGCTCTCGGCCCCAGGGGTAAAATCGAGATCCAGCAGTTGACTGCGAAACAGCATGTAGACCTGATCGATGTGCGGCAGATTGAAAAGTGTATAGAGCTCCCCGACCTCGACTCGTGCATTGGCCTCCTCCAGGGTCTCTCTTGCCGCGCCTTCCTGAGTCGTCTCACCGTTCTCCATGAAGCCTGCAGGCAGGGTCCAGAGCCCGTATCTGGGTTCTATGGCCCGCCGGCAGAGTAGAATCCGGTCCTCCCAGAGCGGTATACATCCGACCACAACCTTGGGGTTTTGATAGTGAATCGTTTCGCAATCAGTGCAGATATGTCTGGGACGGTTGTCCCCATCCGGCACCTTGATTTGAACCTCTGCGCCACAATGGCTGCAATATTTCATGGGCATACCTGTATTTCAACATCCACCATATTGTCCAGATTGCGCAACATGAAGCAACGAGTAGACTTGATGATTCGTCAAGAATACATCAATCAGGATTTACCTATCATGAATGACTTGGCTTAAATCGATACCTGATAATAACTGGGGTTTCTTAGGCTCAGGCCTGTTAAAATGCTCCGCAGTGTAGTTGATTATTGATTGAAACAATGCAGGATCAGACTCAAGAATCCGCCGATCTTCAGGAAGCCATCGCGGCCATCGACCTGGGGTCAAACAGCTTCCACATGATCGTAGCCCGGGTGCAAAACGGGAATTTACAGATCATCGACAAGTTGCGTGAAATGGTCAGGCTCGGGGAAGGGCTGACACCGAAGAAGGGCCTCGACCCTCTGGTAGCTGAACGCGCCCTCGCTTGCCTCGAACGTTTTGGCCAACGCTTGGGAGCAACGCCCTCGGCAAATGTGCGGGCCGTTGGTACCAATACCATGCGGCAGATAAAGACTTCCGACGCCTTTCAGACCGAAGCCGAACGGGCGCTTGGTCACCCCATAGAGGTGATCGCGGGCCGTGAAGAGGCACGTCTGGTGTATCTGGGTGTAGCCCATGGCCTGGCCGCTGGTGATGAGCATCGTCTGGTGGTCGATATTGGCGGCGGCAGCACCGAGGTAATCATTGGCCAGGGCTTCACTCCACAGCAGCGAGAAAGTCTCCACATGGGCTGTGTCAGCATGAGCCGGGGATTCTTCCAAAATGGCGTAATCAGCGCCAAGGCGATGCAAAAGGCCGAAATGACCTGCGCCCTAGAGCTACATCCAATAAGCGAACAGTTCAAACAGGGGTGGAGTCGCGCCGTGGGCAGTTCAGGCACCATCAAGGCCATCCGCACTGTGGTGATTGAAGCGGGTTGGAGCGAAGCCGGCATCACCCGCGAATCACTCGACAAACTGTCCGATCACTTGATCAAGGCCGGTTCGCTGGACAAATTGACGCTGAAAGGCCTGGCTGACGAACGCAAACCGGTATTTCCGGGCGGCGTCGCGGTGCTGCGGGCGGTGTTCAAAAATTTAGACATCGAGCAGATGCAGGTGTCTGATGAGGCGCTGCGGGAGGGGCTTATCTACGACATGATCGGCCGCATCAGCCATGAAGATACCCGGGAACGCACCATCCAGTTCCTCGCTGACAGTTACAATCTGGATCAGGAGCAGGCACAACGGGTCAACATCACCGCGCAGGCCATCTTCAATCAGGTCATCAAGGCCTGGAAACTGACAGACCCCCGCTACTCCGCCATGCTCAGCTGGGCGGCGCGCATCCATGAGGTCGGGCTGGCGGTCTCTCACAGCCAGTTTCACAAACATGGCGCCTACCTGATCGAAAATGCAGATCTTTCCGGTTTCTCCAGACAGGAACAGCGGGGGCTTGCCGCACTGATCAGGGGGCATCGCCGTAAATTCCCCAGCAGTGTCTTCGAATCCCTGCCCAGCGACCTGGTACTCTGCACCAAACAACTCTGTGTACTGCTGCGTCTGGCCGTACTGCTGCACCGCAGCCGCTCAGCCGTTGCCACACCCCATGCCCTGCTTAGCGCAGAGGGCAATCAGCTTAACCTGGAGTTTCCGGAAGACTGGCTAAACAATCACCCACTGACACAAGCCGAACTGGAACAGGAAGCCGACAATCTAAAGGCGGCGGGATTCAGTCTGAAGTTCTCTTGAAGGCTGATTTCAGTTGAGGTGTTTACGGATCAGGGCCACCATTTGCTCGGGCGGTAAACCATGCGGCAACATTTCGACCAACTCACCCCGGGGATTGATCAGATAGGTATCCGCTGAGTGGTCCACCACGTAATCCGTCGCTGATGGCTGTTTAACCTTGCGGTAGGCTGCACCATAGAGCTGCGTCACCTCGGCCACCGCTTCTGGGCTGCCGGTGATACCGAGAATCTTCGGATGGAAATATTCTCCATAATTTTTGAGTTTTTCCAGCGTATCCCTTTCCGGGTCTACACTCACAAACAGGCTTTGCACCCGCGCCAGCTCGTCAGGTTTTAACGCTTCCAGGGCCAGACTAGTCAAGCCCAGGCTTGTCGGGCAGATATCGGGACACCAGGTATAACCGAAATAGAGCAACACAACCTGGCCGCGGAAATCCTGCAACTCAACCGGCCCCCGATAGGATTGCAGTGTAAAGTCACCCCCAACCGGAGCTGACGCCAGCGGTGGGGTCAGCGCACAGAGTTCCGGATCCGGCGCCGGCTCCCAGAGTAACGACATCCAGATCAAGACACCGCCCAGGATCAGGATAAAAACAAGGAGTAGAGTCCTCTGCATGGTCGACTACCTAACTTCCCCAGCTCAACTCACCAGGCTTATACGTCGCACCTATAAGCCATTCAAAATGAAAAAACGGAGGCTGATCATACCGGTTCACCGGCCTATTGACGTTTAGAATTATCAATCAAAGCGGCTGCGTAACATATCTCCGAGCCGCAGCGCTTCACAGCCAGGACCAGAAATCCGGCTTCTTCCTCCCGTTTCAGGGATTACCTGAATCTGCGTGCTGATGCGCTCTTTGAGGGCCGGTACGTGCGAGATCACCCCGATCAACTTGCCGTCCTGCTGCAGGCCTGCAAGGGTTTCGAGCGCGGTGTCCAGGGCCTCCTCATCCAACGTACCGAAGCCTTCGTCGAGGAAGAGTGAGTCCACACGGACCTGTTTGCTGGCCATATGGGACAGTCCAAGCGCCAGAGACAGGCTGACGATGAAGCTCTCCCCGCCGGAAAGATTCTTCGTGGAACGGACCTCGCCTGCCTGGTAGTTGTCGATCACATTGAGTTCCAGCGGCTGCTCATCGTCACGGATCAGCAGGTAGCGGTCGGTCATCTTCTGCAGCTGCCGATTGGCGTGGCCAACCATCATTTCAAAGGTCAACCCCTGGGCGAAATTGCGATATTTCTTGCCGTCGGCCGAACCGATCAGCTCATGCAGGTTTTCCCATCTGCGGCATTCTTGTTTCTGGGCCTCGACAGCAGCTTGCTTCTCTTTTATCCGCTCTTTTGCAGCCGAATTTTCACTCAACTGGTGCTTGAGACCCGCAATGATGTCCAGCATCTCTCCCAGAGACGCTTCATATTCTTTAAATAGTGGCTCGAGTTCCTCTAGAGGTTTGTCGGATAGATTCTTGGCAATCTCAGTCGCTAAACGTGTTTCCCGATCTTTTTGTCTTGCATTCAGGTCTGTTTGACGCTCATCCAGTCCCTTGACCTTGGCCGTCAGCTCACCCCTCTGTTCAGCGGGCAGTATGGCCACCAGGAACTGTTCTTCATTTGAAAAGCCCACGGGCGCAAGCGCTGCGGAGAATTCAGTTTCCATTCTTCTCAGTTCCGGCTCTCGCTGGTCGATTCGCTTTATCAGAGATTCGACGTTCGACTTTGCGGTAATCCATTTTTGCTGTAGTTCATTGTGCCGGTCTCTGGCCTGCCATTCGGCACCTTCGGCAGCAGAAACCGCCTTGGTTAAGCGGCGTTCCTCATCGTCGGGATTCTTGTCGCCGTACAAGGCTTTCCTATCGTCACTTCCCGTGGCGAGTTCCTTTTTCAAGGTCTCCAGGCGCTCCCTCTTTTCAGCCAGGGAGGTACTTTGGGTTTCGATAACCGCATCCAGACGCTGCAGCTCGCTGCCGAGTTCCGCAATCTGTTTCTCGATGTCCGCCTTTTTCTTAACCTGGGCCTGCCAGGCCTTCAGCCGCGCTCTAAGAGTCTCGAGCAGTGATGAAATATCCGTCTCGGGTATGTCCGTAACTCCAAGCGGCAGGAGTTTGGCAGAAACGGCCTGCTTACGTTCGGTAAAATCAGCACGGAGTTTTTCCAGACCGTCCTTCACTTCGGCAAGGGCTTTCTCGGCAGCTTTCTTGTCATTTGCCGCTGCTGACTCCTGCTTTTCAACATCCGTCAGTTTGATCCGGGCCAAGCTTTCAGCTTCTTCAAGTTTTTTGATAGCGGCTTCCTGTTCCTCAGCCCTGCTGATTTGCTTGGTCAGCCTGTCGATCTGCTGTTCAGTTTCATCGGGAATGGGAACATTCCCTTCCGCGAAGGGGTGCTCAGTTGCACCACAGAGTGGACAGGGCTTGCCGTCTTCCAGTCTTGCCCGATGATCTTCAAGCTCCGCTATTTTCGTCAGGAAGGCCATTTCTCGCAGCAAGGTTTCCTTCTCGGTGCGGTATTCTCGCAATAAGCGGCCCCCCAGTAGCTGGCGTAATGCATCTTTGCCTTGCTGAAGCTGTTGTGATGCATCCTGCTGCTCTTGCTTCCGAATGCCTGATTGCTTCTGACAGTCGTCGACTGACTTGAGTCGCCTGTTCCAGGGCCTTCGCAGCCTTTTCCTGGTCGGTCTCTTTTTGATGGATTTCTTGTTGCCTGGAGAGCAGGCCGCTCAACTGTTCTTCAACACCAGCCAGGCCGCTGATCAGCCATTCATCCGCTGCATGCTCCTTGAGGTAGCCGTCAACAAATTCCAAAGTCTGATGAGCTTTGGAACGTTTTTCCTGCTCTTTGAGTCTGGCTTCTTTGTCTGCATCTATCTTTACCGTATCCTTCCTACAGCCCGCTTCGCTTTCCGCAACAGTTTTTTTCTGATCAGCAAGTTTCTGATCAAGGAAGCGAACCTTCTGCAATACAGGCACGGCAGCTTTCAGCGCTTCTTTGACTCGAGCAGTTTGTAATTCAGCCGATTTCAGCGACTCAGCCTGTTCCTTGGCGGAGGATTCCAATCCAGGCAGCGCCTCTTCCTCAGCTTTTAAAGATTTTCTGTCATCCGTCTGCTGTTTGCGGGTGGCTTTGAGCGTTGCATATGGGCCGTCCAGTGAGGCTGCACTCAAAGCCCGGTTGAGTTTTTGATGATCCGGTTTGAACGCCTCGATATCGTCTTGCAGCTTGCTCGCTTCTTCGCCCAGGTTGACGATTTCCTGCTTCAGACTATCGATGGTGGTGAGCCAGGCAATGGCCTTCCCTGTGTCAGCGGACCTGGCGGTAAGGGCTGCTGCTTCCTTCTGCTTTGTCTCGAGTGCCTGCCCAATTTCTCTTTCCTGCTCCGGCTCAAGAATCACGATTCCTGCCGTTTCAGCTTGGAGCAGGTTCAGTTTTTCCCGCTCATCGGAACGGCGTTCATGCACGCGCACGGATATCCGGCTGTAGATCTCCGTGCCGGTAATCTGCTCCAGGATCGGCGCCCGCTCGTCCGGGGCTGCCTGCAGGAATGCCGCAAAGCCACCCTGAGCCAGGAGCATGGAGCGGCTGAAGCGATCAAAGTCCATCCCGGTGGCGGCTTCAATCTGCTCCGCCACGCCCCGAATCTTTGCTTCGATGATCTCCCCTGAATCGGCATTGGCAATCTCATGCTTTGGGGGCTGCAGCTCACCGTTCGGCTTTTTCCGCGCCCGATGCTGACTCCAATGGCAGCGGTAACGTCCCGCCTGGGTCTCGAAGGTCACCTCAGCGAAGCAGTCGCCGGTCTGGCGGGACATGATCTCATTACCGCTCTTGGTGACCTTATTCAGGCGCGGCGTACGGCCATACAGGGCGAGACAGATGGCATCGAGGATGGTTGTCTTCCCCGCGCCGGTCGGGCCGGTAATGGCAAAGATGCCGTCGGAGGCGAATGCAGGATGCGTCAGGTCGATCTCCCATTCGCCGACCAGTGAGTTCAGATTCTTGAATCGTACCTGCAGTATCCGCATCAACAGCCGCCCTATTCCGCCCGGGTATCGTCTTCGTTGAGAGACGCAACGGCCTCCTGGTAGGCGCGAAGCAACTCCGGAAGCTGCTCTTCCGGCACCTCATGGACAGCCAGGCAGCGCTCGAACACCTGGTCCACACTCAGATCATCCAGCGTTTCCTCATCATGAATTTTTCCCAACACCCGGTCGATGATCCGAGTGTTCTTGACCCGCAGGATTTCCATCCCCGTGCCGGAGACGGCAGCATCCAGGCGTTCCCGCAAGTCGCCAATCACCTCGTCGCCTGTATAGACCACCTCGAGCCAGGCCTGGGAGCCAGCTAGCAGACAGCTCAAGCATCCTGCTTGAGAGTTCATCCCAGTTCCCCTTGATGCGCTCGAGCTTCTGCAAGACCGGGACATCGATGAGCTGAACTGCCGGCTTGGTATTGGCCCCTTTTCCATCAAAGGCAACCAGACAGACACTCTTCTGCTGCTTTGCCTCCCCGAAGCCCATGGGCAGCGGGGAGCCGCTGTAGCGCATGACCTCGGAACCGCCAACCTTCTGCGGGACATGCAGATGACCCAGCGCCAGGTAGTCCAGATTTTCGGGGAAGATCCCGGCAGTCACATGGGCCAGCGATCCGATGTAGAGTTCCCGCACACCGTCGCCGTCCACCGTTTTTCCACCCGCAGTGAAAAGGTGCCCCATGGCGATGATCGGGATCTCCACCCCCAGATCCCTGCGCTTCTGTTCCGCCAAGGCCGCAACATCCGCATAGTGACTGCGGATGCCTTCGATCAGCTTGCGCTCCTTGTCCTCGATGCTCTCTCCAGCTTCAGCCACGCGGATATCCCTGTCCCGCAGGTAGGGAACGGCACAGACGATCAGTTCCGGTGAGCCTTGTTTATCGGCGAGGACCAGCACCTCGTCTTCCGGGTTTTCAGCGGCGCTGCCGACCACATGGACATCGAGCGCTCTGAGCAACTCTTTGGGCGCATTGAGAAACGAGGGGGAATCGTGGTTGCCTGCGATCACCACCACATGGCGACAGGATGAAGCCGCCACCTGGCAGAGAAAACGGTAGTAAAGCCCCTGGGCGCGATTGCTTGGGGTGCTGGTATCAAAGATATCGCCCGCCACCAGCAGGGCATCGACTTGATGCTGCTGAATCGTCTCCGCCAGCCAGGTAGAGAAACGCCTCGAACTCCGCGTAACGCTTTCTGCCGTATAGAGTGCGCCCTATGTGCCAGTCAGAGGTATGGAGAACTTTCATGAGCTATTATCGGTCCTCATACGTGCAAGTCACATACTTCTTGATACAGATTAACAAGATGCTCAGTTGATTGCTTCTGTTAGCTGTTTTCTCTAGCACGATCCTCAAGGAGAAACACACGAAGTTCCCGCTCTCCTCGCATAACATACAAGATATAGACCTTCTCACTTTCTACACGGTAGAAAACTCTACAAGGCCCAACGATGACTTCCCGATAACGTGTTTTTCTATCCAGCTCCAGGGGACGACGACCAGACTTAGGATGCGCCTCCAAACGCTCTACGACCGCAAAGACTTCCTGAACTAAATTTGCCGCTGCATCGAAATTATCGAGCGCTACATACTCTGCTATTTCGTTTAGATCTGATAATGCTGGCTCGGTCCATATTACCTGAGCCACTTAGCCATTGCCTTTTTAGCTTCTTTTTGCGTTAACGTTCGCCCTTCTTGAATTGCACGTTCACCTCGTGATAACCCCTCTAGAAGGCGCATTCTATCTTGCATTAACTCATAATCTTCAACATCAACAAGATATGCCGAAGGCTGGCCATGCTCAGTAATTAAGATGGGTTCTTTGGATTTATGCAACTCAGCCAATATTTTGGTTGCTTGCCGCTTCAATGTGGTAACAAGTTCGATTCTCATAGAGTGATACTATACTATCACTTTTGATTTATCAAAGTATTACGGTGGCTATTACGGTGACAGTTTTCCAAATATATTCAATTATTGCCTTATAGCTCGGGCAAGTGAGTTTTGACAGATGCGCTAAGCTTATTCGGCCTACATGATATAAGACTTAATTGGTTCATGTACGTTGGTTATTTACCGGTGCTATATATCTTCTTTTTTGAATTACGGTGAGCCTGTCTAACGTATTATATTTATTTAGTAAACTGTCACCGTAATTTCTGGGGCTCGGTCCTCACCCGTCATGTGCATCTGCACTGCCTGGTGCCAGGCGGGGCCATCACCCAGGAAGGGACTTGGCGGGCCAGTAAGAGCGACTATCTGTTTCCGGTGCGGGCTCTGTCCAGACACTTCCGCGGCAGGCTAGTGAGTCAGCTCAGAGCCAGTGCCCAGGCCGGCAAACTGCATCGTATCACCCGTGCGGGTGAGATCGACGCCATACTGAATCGCCTCATGGCGCAGGACTGGGTGGTTTACAGTAAGCCCTGTCTGGAAGCCGGTGACAGGATCATTGACTACCTTGCGAGGAGGTACGGGGTCAGAGGAGGTACGGGGTCAGAGGAGGTACGGGGTCAGGTCTGAGGAGGTACGGGGTCAGGTCGGGGTCGGGTCAGGGAGGTACGGGGTCAGGTCTAGCATGATAGTATGACACGGGTGGCTCAAGCCGATTCCCTGACCTTTATATTATTATTTCTATCTCGGCTTTCGCGAATAAGCGCGTTGCCTTCAAAGCTTTGAGAAGATTTAAGCAATCTATCGTAAAGCAGAACATTAACCGTCGCGGAAAGATTCATACAGCCTCTGGTCGGCACATAGACAACCGCATCTGCCCTGTCGATTACATCCTGACTCAGCGTGCCGTCTTCCGGACCAAAAATATAAAAGGCATTGTCTGGATGCTGATAGCCTGGCAAGGGTGTCGCATTAACAGCAAATTCAACACACACAATTTGCATATTCTCAGGCACGTTGTCCATAAGGTACGTAACCCCAGATAAAGGAACGTTCCGGCTTACACTACGGCTCATCTTCGGTATATCAGGATTAAGCTCAACTGCACGCGGATAACGTCGCCCAGTATAAAACACCGAATCGACTCGATAGTTACCGGCAGCACGCATTACAGAGTCAACGTTATGCGGGCTTTTAGGATTAACCAATCCGATGCAGACTTTTGATTTTTTCATCTGTTTACTACTGTTTTCAGAAACTTCCATAGATTACAAGTTTATAGAATTTTCCATCACCTTTTCACTGGCATTTGGGTGGCATTTTGGACAGACCACCATTACGCTTACCCACTACGCTTTTGACTGAGCTGGGATGATCCAGGTTTTTAAGAATGCGCTATATCAGTGGACCGGCTTGTCCATGGATTGATACCCACTATCTGCCATCGATAACTTGGCTTTGTCTGGATCAAGCTCTTCGAGCGGTCTGGACAAATGATAGGGCAGCTCATAAGGCTCATCTGAAAGCATCAAGGCCTGTGACTTAATAAGGCGTTCGATCACCGACTCAATAGTCCGTTCCAGTTCTGTCGGGACGTTCGATGCATACTGACCGCGAAGATAATCAATCAGTTCCAGGATGCTATGTTGACCATCAGCCAATGAGATTACAGTCCCTAACCAGGGTTCGAGAGGGATGGTCTTTGCTGGATCAAACTTATCGACGACTGCAATCTCTCCCTCATGCCTGGTAAAGGCTAATATGCGCGAAAAATATTTTTCTTTTTCCACAAATTTATCCCACTGTCGTTCGATTGTTGAAAAATATCACTGGAATTACTGAGAGAGTATGTTCTTGCTAAAACCAACCATGGGTACGTGCTACCTGGGCAGCCACAAGCAGAACAACGGTAAACAGTATTACATTTTGAATATATAATAATGCCATCATTTTACCGAAACCGGCCTCCAGCTTCTGTGTAGCGGCTTCGCGCTCTTTTAGTGGAAGAGCATCGATCGCCTTCCGTTTATCTTTTCTTATCCGGATCTGATCAACGGCCTGGGTGGTGCACACAACCAGTACTGCCATACCAATACCTTCAGGTGTGAACACGAAGTAATTGGGTCCAAGCCAACCCATCAGGGCGTGCATCATAAAATTCCACAACATAACAGAGATGAATAATTGCTTTGTAAGAGTTAATCGTAGTTTGTACCCAATGCTATTACATACCATGCCTATAGGATAGGCCTAACTTAATGGCATTGAATCTGTACCCTGCCAATTAGATGAGGGAATCGTCGATGAGATCCTTGATGCAGCTAATGCACGCGCAGGGGTCACGCGCGCACGGAGTCAGGTCTAGCATGATAGCATTACCATAGACCAAACGTCACAGCCTCCAATCCCTTATCATTGGTCATTCATCTTTCCTTTCCTCTGTCCATGTGTCTGTGCTTCCCTACTTTCCTTGGCTGCTTATGCGCCTGCTTGCTGTGGCTTCGGATTTAAAAGTTTAAATCGTCTACATATAGTCCGTTGTTGTCAATGGGTCGACGGCGCCAACTGACTCAACCCAAACATCATCGCCGCAGTCACCACCACACTCGGTCCCATCGGCGCGTCCCATTGCCACAAGCCCGCCAGTCCACCTGTCACCGTAATTTCAACGCCTCAATCCACTACCGGTGCATCTTGCGAGGCTGTTCACCGGTTTTAAGACCACAGCAGGTAACTAGCTTTTCTCGATGAATCAGAGAATATCTCAGTGGTGGATTTTGACTCTCAAGGTAACCCCCGTATTGCCACGTCGAAGGATGTAGCACTACTCCATTTCTAACCATGTTCAGGTCAATGTAGACCAGACTCATAGTATATCAATAAGATAGCTTGGTCCGACCCTGGCCCTCTAATGGGGTATAGTAATGCCAAGAGCAAGATCATCGCACAAATAGACAGCGAGGCGCGGCAATGGGTATAAAAACTAATAAACCGCTCAACATCGTCGATACGGAAATTAATGGGTTGTCAGATAGAGTTGGCTGGCCGCTGCAGGTAAATTCGTGTCATGAAGATCTAACCGCTTAACGCTAGTCTGCATCGTGCGAGATTTACTCCCCTCCCTAACAAACCTACCCGTGTTTTATACGATCACGGTTACGCTGCTGTTGATGTTGCTGTTCGCGAGCATTAGCCTTTACTTAAAGGTAGAAGACGATACGGTATCGCGACAAACGTTGTTTTGGTCAAAGCTGGTTATCAGCATTCCATTACTCTCCCTCGGTGCGGTATGGACTTATAGCGGTTCGTATCTTCTAGGTGTAGTCGCCCTCATGGGGGGCAGTGTGGGGCTGTTATCGTTAGCGTTGTCACCTATTGCTATCTATGCAACTACGACCTGGGGATTGATTCGTTGGATTCGAAATAGGCGCTTTGGTGACATTAGCGTCATCATCGTCATAATCGCCTGTGTAAGTATTATTTATTCCTATCAACGCGCATGGTTGTGTGAACCGCTTGCTCATAGTGGCTATGGTTTTGCTCAACTATGTACCGCTGAGCTTTATGAAACAGGCCTGGGTGGTGTGAACGCCCGCCGGGACCTTGCCCGTGACTGGTATCTAGACGCAGCCTACAGTGGTTATGCTTCGGCGCAGTATTGGGTTGGCATGCACACGCACGACTTGAACGAGCGCAGAAAATGGCTGACACAGGCCGCCAATCAAGGATACGTTCCGGCAGCATACCAAATATTCATATTGTTTAACCGCGAAGACGATCAGGCGCTCGAATGGCTGCACTTCGCCGCTGATAAAGACTATCCTCCCGCGCTTTACCGCTTAGGTTCACTGCATAGTAATGGTTATCGGGTAACACATGATCTCGAGCGCACCCGTGAGCTTTGGCATCGCGCGGCAGAGGCAGGCCACACAACCGCCATGCGAAGTCTCGCCATCACATATGCGCGCGGTGTCATCTTTGATATTGACCTTGGTGCGTCACGCGAATGGGAGCAAAAAGCCATTGCCGCCAGTACTAACGAAGATATCAAGAGACTTCCAGCGGGCGAGCGGCATTTTGCGAAAACATGGCAAGATCAACTCGACCGTGTTCGCAGTCAGGCAACGACAATCGCCGCTAGCGACTCTGTTGCGTTACGCCAACTTAGTAAAGACATTCTCGCGCAATCAAAGGACGATCCGGTACAACACGAAAAAGGCATTCGCCTACTTGAGCTGTCTGCCGAAGATAAGCCCGATGCACAATACAAAGTGGCTGACTATTACCTCGGCCTGAAAACGGCGGATGAAAGCGACACGGAAAAAGGACTGGAGTGGCTAGCGAGAGCGGCTGAAAATGGACATCGCATGGCGCTGCGCCGGCTTATAGAAGCGTATAAAGAGGGCAAGTATGGCCTTGCTGTGGACCTGTACAAGGCGAAACATTACAGTGAGCGATATTTCACCGTGTTGGAAGATAACGGCGTTGCGCAGAACAACGCCGTAAGGTTGGCACCCTCTTGGGACTATCAAGACACCCTCAACCAGATCAAACGTATTGAAGAACTCCCGCTGTCGCCTGATCAATTAAAGGCAAAGGCGGACGCCGGTGACCCAGAGGCGCAGTATTACCTGGCAAAAGACATTGCATTCTATGGTAACGACTTCAAAACAATGATGGCCCTGTTAGGTGCATCTGCGCTCGCTGGTTATCCTCAGGCACAATATGAAATGTCGAGCCGAATATTCAATCGTAAGCATACCGACGAGGAGGAACGGCAAGCGATGGAGTGGCTGATTTCAGCAGCCAAGGGCGGGCATCGCGGCGCACTGGTTTGGCTTGGAAACCAGTACATGTCTGGGTTCAAACGCCAACAAATCGAACGCAACTACTATCAAGCTAAGTTATTGTACGAAAGCGCTATCGCAGGTATCGATGGTATCGTTTACAAGCAAAGAACATCACCGACACGCTCCTGGCATATCACGGTCGATAGCGTTAAACGGCGCTTGGATAAAATTCCGGACTACATAATGCGGCTTGATCTCGAGGGACTTGAAGGCCAACACCGAATCACTGCTATCAATGATTGGTACGAACAGGAACGTAATAAGCTGTACGTAAGTATGAATACAGCCAACGATGAAAAATTTTCTGAACTCGCTACGTCACTCTCAACGTTGCAATTACAACATGAGATTTTGCTTAACGCTGGTTCCCACGGTCCACCGTGGGAATCCATACCAGAATAATTACCGTAGTGTGTCTGCATTCCCACGCAGGAGCATGGGAACGAGTCGTACAACCAGGAATAAAGAACCCCTTTAGCCGGCCCCTTTAGCCCGATGGGTGTATCTCCTCAGGTTGTTTGTTTGTCTGGCAACACCAAATCAACCAGATACGTCACCTATTTTCAATTCAGCCAAACACCAGATTCAGTTATAACTCATCTCCCCAGTCATATCGTTAATTCAGTTCGGGTATGCGCTCTACAAACTTATCGTCACCAAGATAAATCTGCTGCCGCAGGTTTTCCCAGATACCCCCTTTGAAAATCCCTTCCGCGACAATCTGGCTGAAAAGAGCAAGAGAGCAAAGGGGACGGTAAAATAATAATCCCTCCGTTCCCTTTCCCGTCCCCTTTCCACCCTTTCCACTAGGAGGCATTGCCACACCGGGCTCGCGGCTAAAGGCGCAGGACCCATTGCCGCTTTAGGGTTAATGCCGGCATACGCTGGCTTCTGAGCGCGGGTGCGCCCTTAACTAACATGAAAGTGACCGAATTCGCCAGGTGGGACATCACCAAAATCTACGTCGTGGTAGGACTGGGTTTCCTGATGTTGACGGCAAGTTTCTATTTCCTGGGATTCAAGCCCCTCACCGATCGCCTGACCCAGGAGTATTCGGAGAAGATCGAGCATTTCCTGGAATCCGGTGCCTGGCTGCTCGAGTCCGTGCTCAAAAAGCACGTTTCACTGGTACAGCAAAGTGCCAGCCGTACGGCGATCAGAAACAAACAAATAGCCTACCTGCGCGGCGATGTCAGCCGCGAAGAACTGATTGCGTTCAGTGCTCCTAAGCTGGCGGACGCGGTAAAGGCCGAGTCTGAGATTGTCGGCATCAGCCGCTTCGATCCCGGCGGGCAGCGGCTGTATGACGCCGGACTGGCGGCTCCGGAAAGTGTGGCTGTACGCTGCGATTTTCCCAAACTGGATCGGTTCAGGCAATTCAAGCCGATGCTGATAGGCGGCAAGCGGCGCCTGGTGTACTGCTCGCCGATCAGTGACAAGCAGTATGGTCATGTCGGGTATGACGTGGTGATGCTGGAGGAGAGCTCATTGCAGGCAGTCATCGACGCCGGTGATGCGAGCAACATCAATATCATGTTCCTGTTTGTCACCGAGCAGGCGCGGAATATCCTGTTCCAGCCGGCCCTGGCACCCGGCCTGCCGACTACAGAGACCCTGCAGGCCCACATTGCACAGGGCATCGACCTGCCAGGATTTATCGTCAAGTCACGACAGTTGTCCGACAGCCAGTGGCAGGCTCACGCCGTGGTCAACGAAACGCTTTTTTTCGCCGAGGTCAGGCAGCAGATGATGGTGCTGGCGGGCGCGGTCGTGGCAGTTATGCTGCTGGTCTTCCTGTTGACGGTAATCGCGCTGCGGCCCCTGATTCGGGCGCTGCTGCAGGAAGCCAAGCTGATCGAAATCTCCCACCGGGATGGGCTGACGGGGCTTTATAACCACCGCCACATGCAGGAACAGCTGGAGCGGGAACTGACTCGCGCCCTGCGCAGTCAACAGGCCCTGTCCGTCGTCATGTTCGATATCGACCACTTCAAGCGGGTCAACGATGAACATGGCCACCAGGCAGGTGACGAAGTGTTGCGGCGTGTCGCCCAACAGACACAAAAATGCATGCGTGCGGGAGACCTGGCTGCGCGCTATGGTGGTGAGGAGTTTCTGCTGATCCTGCCTGATACCGGCAAGGAAGGCGCCGTCAAGTGCGCGGAACGCCTGCGCCGCGAGATCGCGGAACAACGCTTCAAGTATGGAAAGTTCGCCCTGACGGCCACCATCAGCTTGGGGGTGGTAAGCTATCGACCGGGCCAGCAACCGCCCAGCGGGGCGGACATCGTCAAGGCCGCGGATTCAGCGCTCTACGAAAGCAAGCGCGCTGGCCGCAACCGTGTGACCACTGCCTGAGCCGTTTTACCTGCCACGGCAGTTTGGCATGGAGCCTCCCGTCCCATCCCTGCGCCTTTATGCTCTGGGAGGCACACCATCGTTGGGTTTGCCGAAAGGCGCAGGGCAGGATAAAGGGTCATGTCTTATCTTTTGCTCTTTGCTGATTTTTAGGTACATCTGTATCAGCGGATGTAGTTGTTTGTGGAGCATTTTCCGCTTTCACCCAACCCACAATTTAACCCTTCGAACTCACGCCACCCAACAGTTTAGATAAACGAGACCTCATGTCTCGTTATCAATTTATATATGCCTGCTCTTTAGCGCCTATAAAGGCTGTACTTTATTAGCACACGGACCCTTTTGACCTTGGCCAACTTCATATTCTACCGCTTGGCCGTCACTTAAGGTTGCATAGCCACCGCCCGCTTGAATTTCTGAATGATGAACAAACAGATCTTTGCCTCCATCTTCCGGAGTGATAAAACCAAAACCTTTATCTGCATTAAACCACTTAACTGTACCTTTACTCATGTTGTACTCTTAGTTGTAGGGTGAATATAAAGTTACTATCTTCGCTATCACCATTACGAAAATAGTTTTCGATTATTTACATAACGTCTTGATTCTGCCGCCGCAGAAGCAGCGCCAGCTACGTAGGCGGTCGGCAGAGTGGCTTGTTAGAAGCCATTACAACAGTTCGAACAGTTCGGGTCGAACCAAGCTAACCAGTAGATTTTACATGAATTTCGCTCTAAAAATACTCGTTTTCAACGTTTAGAAGCCTGTTTTTAGGGGTAAAAAGGACATTGTATACCGTTTCTGGCTCTCACAGTTCGTAGAAATCCATGCCCTCCCTGTCCAAACGCCCTTTCGCTCGATGTCCCAGTTTCTGTAAAACGCCTTGCACGAATCTCTCGCTTGCTACGGCCCGGCCCCTTTTCAGCGCAAATTAAGATAACTTGATCCGACTCTTGAATCCCGCACCCCTCCACTAGTGGGATCGAACCCCTTCCAGCCCGCGCTGGGCAGATAGACTTCAAGATGGGGGTCGACCCCTTAAAGCAATCGCGTAACTCTTGGATAACCACTCTATGTTTAATGCTAAAAGGAAGGTCGCGGGCTGTTAAGATACGTATAAGCAAGAACAGTTTATTTTACTGTCTGCCGACCTGGAAGTTAGATAAAGCTAAAATTATGGAGATAAATCATGAGTGAATTAGACTATTTCTTAAATGCGCCAAAAGAAACCCAAAAGGAGTACGCCTCGGTATTAGATAAAACCGCTGTGGCAATGGGTAGAACGAACAGTCCTGATGATCGTGTCGATTGGGATGCGGTCAATACAAAGATGATCGAATGGTGGACAGATAAGGGATATCGTTTTCCCTAGCGCCAACATGGTGTGCATTAAACGATAACTAAAAATCCACGTTCTAAGAACGTGGTTTTGCTTTCGCCCTTGAAGGGCGTTTAAGGCGAGCCCTCTGAGAAGGCTCGCCAGTGTTGCCACCTTTTATCGATTTATGCCACTTCAGACATCAAGCTCTAGATTTCTTTCTACGCTTTCCTGATATTTCACATACTTGCGTATCATTTCAGCATCTACTCCAACTGTGTCAACGCAGTATCCTTTCGCCCAGAAATGATTACCCCAGTAGGGTCTTTCCTTCAAATACGGAAATTGCCGAAATATCTGTATAGCCGTTCTACCCTTCACTCGACCCATTAGTTCCGATATGGCCACCTTGGGCGGAACCTTGATCAGTAAGTGAACATGATCTGCCTGAATACTCAATTCAATCAGTTGACAACCTAACCGCTCACTATGAACTCGTATGCTTTTACCAACTTCATAGCCCACCTTACCTTGTAAAACTCGATACCGATATTTCGGCACCCAGACAATGTGATATTGGCAATGCCATAACACATGCGATAATTTCTCAAATCTGCTCATGCTGCTTCTCCTAACTCTGTTGTGGCGACAACTTTGTTAGGATGCATGGGCAGGTTCTTAAGGCCAAAGCCTCGAACCTTCCCACGTCCTCAGGACGTGGTTTTTATAGGTAATAAAAAGTACATGTAGCGGTTAACTGTCAAAGGGATGTAGTGAATTACAGATCCTTTGAACTACAGTCACTCTGATTATCTAAATGCACACCTTGGAAAACATCAGAAGTACTCTAATGACCCGCCCATCTCAACCAAGGTTTACAGTCCGACCCATTGGTCCTTCAGTTAGCTTGGTCCGACGAAAAAACCTGGAATCCCGAAACTGACTGTAACAGTTTAACATTGGATAGAAATCTCGAAGAAACAGGTTAGTTCTAATCTTTAGGTACAGAACAGATCAATTTTCCGAGGAGCGTATCATGACTGTTTCACTCAAAATAGCATCCTTTCCATTACTGATAACAATGGCCTTGGCCAGTAGCTCGGTCTTTGCGGACGGCCTTTTCAATAATCTAATACGGGATCGGGCCTTATACGGTACCCCAGCCGGGACAGGTCAGCATTTCTATAACTATGACCATAACGACCGATTGCGTCATCGGGTCAATCCGTTGTATTCCAATCATGAGCAGGGAAAGCATCAGTACCGGAATCAGCATGGCAAGCAATCGAAATACCAGTACCGATACCGCGAGCAGTCGAGCGGTCCGCATCGGAATCAGAGCAGCTCGATGGGCCGAGGTTCAGGTGGTGGCAGAGGTCGCTGAAGTTAAGGATCGGGGTCAGGCTTGTTAAAGCATTATTATAAGATCGCTGAATAATGCAATAGTGCAGGCTTGGCCCGAATTGCCAATATGTACTCCAATTGAGAAAGCCATAGAGTCAAGTCTTGTTTTTTGCCATATCCAATCAATCAAAATACCTTCGGTTGAATATAACTTAGGGGCTCTGGTTCCATTTCCCGTTGCCCTACCCCCGTACCATCACTCCTACGGACGCCCTCAACGGCCGCTTTTTTTGTACACAACATAAATTGGGATTACGATTGGATAAAGAGGCTGCTGTACTCACAAATTTTTACAATTGGTTTCTATTACTTTCCAGAATCTGCAGGTAATATTGAGTCTTGCGGTTTGCTATTGATATAAAGATCATCTGATAGAAACCTGCATTTGTTCTCATTCGAAACCCCACCCCACACAAGGACTCAGATTATGAGCATTTTTGGCAGCATTCTTTCTAAACTCGGCCTCGGGGGTGATGAAGAGGTGGTGGCATCTGCAGATACAACTCTGGCAACTCCATCTGCGGCCCCATCAGAGGCGCCAGCCACCGCATCGGCACCGGCCCCCATCAGTCAGGTCGATGTAATGGCAAATCTGACCGCGATGGCCGCTGCAAACGGCCAGAAACTGAATTGGAAGACCTCCATCGTCGATCTGATGAAGCTGCTTGGCATTGACAGCAGCTATTCAGCACGCAAGGAACTGGCGGCAGAACTGGAATGCCCTGCTGAGAAGATGGGTGATTCAGCGCAAATGAATATCTGGCTGCATAAGACGGTGCTGCAGAAACTGGCTGCGAATGGCGGGAATATTCCGGCTGACCTGCTGGACTGATCAGGGAGTGTGCAGGGATAAAGGGGATGAAGTCCCCTTTATCTCTCTATGTCCCGCTTTTTTTGATTTACTTTTTCCAATTCGCCCATGGATCTGAATCACTCTTATTAGAAGGGTTAGAATTCAGATGATTCGCGACCCTTCTTCCGAGCGTTATCATTACCTCGATTGTTAGAATATCGGCCGTCTCGTTGAGCGCCAAGATTCTTACCCGAGCCCGTGCGATGCGCAGCCGATTTCTTAGCCCGCTTTTCTCGCAATCGCTCAGCATCTTCCAGACTTAATTCAGCAGGCTCGCCCGGCGTTTGATCCTCTGGGATAATCCGATCCCTAGGTGATAATTCAAACTGCTCGGCAGACGCTCTAGGTAAGCTCTTAAATTCATACAAATAGAAAGATTCGACTTTTTCACGTGCCCAATCCGTTTTTTTAAGGAACTTCACACTGGAATCAATACTAGGATTGGTCTTAAAACAATTGATATTCAAATAAGCAAAAAGAATATTAAAACCGTAGTAATCCACTAATTCAATCAACAGCTTTTTTAAACTCAACACCGTGCAGAGGGTTACTCTTGTAATTGATCTCGTCATTCATCGTAATGTCCAACCAAGGGAGGCAATTTCCGTCATTTTAGGGAATTGAATAACTATTTAAATTAAACGATAGCTCATGGGGTAGCTGGATTCAGAGTAAACTTTTCTCCGCCCTCGAAATTTTCATTCTGCTGTTAGCCGTGAAACCCATCTTCCACATCATCAGACTTCCGCCAGGTCACCCTTCTCCTGCAGCCAGCGCTTGCGGTCCGAGGCACGCTTTTTCGCCAGCATCATGTCCATCACGCTATGAGTATCGTCGCCTGATTCGATGGTAAGCTGCACCAGCCTCCGGGTATCCGGATGAATGGTCGTCTCGCGCAATTGCAGGGGATTCATCTCACCCAGGCCCTTGAAGCGCTGCACGTTCACCTTGCCCCGCAGCTTCTCCGCCTGAATGCGATCGATGATGCCCTGTTTCTCATCATCGTCCAGGGCGTAAAAGACCTGTTTGCCGACATCGATCCGGTACAGCGGCGGCATGGCGACATAGACATGTCCCTCCTGAACCAATGTTCTGAAGTGACGCAAAAACAACGCGCACAACAGGGTGGCGATATGCAGGCCGTCTGAATCTGCATCCGCCAGGATGCAGACCTTGCCGAAACGCAGTTTACTCAGGTCATCACTGCCGGGTTCAACCCCGATTGCCACAGAGATATCATGCACCTCCTGGGAAGCCAGCACCTCTGACGGATCCACCTCCCAGGTGTTGAGGATTTTGCCGCGCAGCGGCATGATCGCCTGGAACTCCCGATCCCGGGCCTGTTTCGCGGAGCCACCCGCCGAGTCCCCTTCCACCAGAAACAGCTCGCTACGGGCCGGATCGACAGAGCTGCAGTCCGCCAGCTTGCCGGGCAGCGCCGGCCCCTGAGTGATCTTTTTGCGAGTCACCTTGCGCCCTGCCCGCATCCGGGACTGGGCGGCGTTGATCGCCAACTCGGCAATGCGTTCGCCAAAATCAGTATGCTGATTGAGCCACAGGCTGAGGGCATCCTTGACGATGCCGGAGACAAATGCGGCACACTCCCGGGATGAGAGACGCTCCTTGGTCTGACCGGAAAACTGAGGGTCCTGAAGCTTCACGGACAACACATAGCTGACCCGGTTCCAGACATCATCTGGAGTCAGTTTCACCCCGCGCGGCAGCAGGTTGCGGAACTCGCAAAACTCCCGCACTCCATCGGTCAGGCCGGTGCGCAAGCCATTCACATGGGTGCCGCCCTGGGCCGTCGGGATCAGATTGACATAGCTTTCTGTGACCCCCTCGCCAGCTTCCGGCAACCAGGCCAGGGCCCAGGAAGCCGCCTCGGTGTTGCCAGCCATATCCCCCACAAACGCCTCGTCCGGAATCAGCTCCACGCCTTGCAGGGCATCCAGCAGATAGTCCCGCAGACCGTCCTGATAGCACCACTCCTCCTGATCGCCGGTCTTTTCATCCAGAAAACGCACCTGCAGCCCTGGACAGAGCACCGCCTTGGCCCGAAGCACATGGCGCAGCAGACGCACGGAGAAACGCGAGGTATCGAAATATTTCTCATCCGGCCAGAAGCGCACCCGGGTGCCGGTGTTGTTGCGGCCCACCTTGCCCACCGCCTCCAGGTCCGAAATCTTGTGTCCGCTGGCAAAGGCAATATTGAATTCCTTGCCATCCCGCTTGACCCAGACCTCCAGGTGTTTGGAAAGGGCATTCACCACCGACACGCCCACACCATGCAGACCGCCTGAAAACTGGTAGCTCTTATTCGAAAACTTACCGCCGGCGTGCAGCTTGGTAAGGATCACCTCGACCCCAGGCAATCCCAGCTTGGGATGAATATCCACCGGCATGCCGCGCCCATCGTCGCGCACCTCCAGCGAACCATCCTTGAACAGTGTCACCTCGATGGATTTGGCGTAACCCGGTGACTGCCTCATCCACACTGTTGTCTATGACCTCCTGCGCCAGATGGTTCGGACGCGTGGTGTCGGTATACATGCCGGGGCGTTTACGCACCGGCTCCAGTCCACTCAGGACCTCAATGTCTGAAGCGTCGTAGCTACCGCTCATCTTATTGATTTTTCAAATCCTTCACAGTAAATCAAGCGGAGAATTCTACACACCTGGAGAGTGGCTGGCGAGGATTGAAAATCACAAGGATTGACCCCTGCAACACTACTGGGTTAGCTTAGCCACCCTGAGATAAATCGATGATTCATAGAAGTGCCTAGAAAAAAGAAAACCCTACCCTTTGAAGAGGCGATGTATGAGCTCGAAAGCCTGGTCGAGTCACTGGAAAAGGGTGACCAGCCTCTCGAGGAATCACTCAAGTCATTCGAACGCGGTGTTGAACTGACCCGCACCTGCCAGAAGGCCCTGGACGAAGCGGAACAGAAGGTCAGAATACTCAGCAGCGATTCCGAAGAGGCAGAACTGGAGCCATTTCAGAATGACGACTGACAACCATCTGAATGATTTCATGCGCTTTTGCCAGAAGCGCGTGGCGAATGCATTGGAACAGGTTCTGCCCAGCCCGGAAACCATCCCATCCCAACTGCACGAAGCGATGCGCTACTCGGTGATGGGTGGCGGCAAACGCATTCGCCCGATTCTGGTCTACGCCAGCGGAGAAGCCGCCGGGGTGCCGAGTGAAAAACTGGATGCGGCGGCCTGCGCAGTGGAACTGATCCACAGCTATTCATTGGTGCATGACGACCTGCCGGCCATGGACGATGATGATTTACGGCGCAACCGCCCGACCTGCCATAAGGCCTATAACGAGGCCATCGCGATTCTGGTCGGAGACGCGCTCCAGGCCCTGGCTTTTAAAGTACTTTGTGCCAACAATCATCTGCAGGCATCCGCCGATGTCCGCCTGGCCATGCTCGAAACGCTCTGCAGAGCCAGCGGTTCCCGGGGCATGGTGGGCGGACAGGCCCTTGACCTTGCCGCCGTGGGCCAGTCATTGAATCTTACCGAACTGGAGAATCTGCACATTCATAAGACCGGTGCGCTGATTCGAGCCAGTGTGAAACTTGGCGTACTGCTTAACCCCGGGCTTGAAAAAGCCAAACATCAGGCCCTGGACCACTATGCCAAATGCATTGGCCTGGCCTTTCAGATTCAGGATGACATTCTCGATGTAGAAGGCAGCACCCAAACGCTCGGCAAGACCCAGGGCAAAGATCAGGCCCAGGACAAACCGACCTACCCAGCGCTGCTGGGTCTGAGCGGTGCGAAAGAAAAAGCGGAAGAGTTGCGCCAGGCCGCGCAGGATAGTCTGGCTCCCTTCAACAGCGAGGCAGATCCGCTGCGCTGGATTGCTGACTACATCACCCTGCGTAACCACTAGTTCCCGTTATCCGTCAAGACCCGGTGCGCCGGAATTATAAACCACCATAACCAACTGATAATTAACATGCAAATAGAAATGCGGCTGTTTCAATTAAGGCCAAGATTGACCCTGCGGATGGATTTTTATCTAGGCTGAGCCTGTTCTCGAGTGTCTTCAACCGGCCTGCTGGTTTTTTGACAGAATTATTGCATTATCTAATTCTAATTGAGATAATTCCTTGTTTATGCGGGAGCGCCCTGAAGGGCATCAAATACCTGAAATAACCCGGTGTTCTGTCAGTTGTCCTCCAGTTGACAGCCGGTTAATCTCACACTCCAAGCAATAACAGTATCGAAAGCACCGACTATTGGCGGGGCGGGGAACAGAACATGGCCAAAAACTTGGGCGCCACAAGCGCAACCATTGAAGACGTTCAGAGCAGAGCAGACAAACGTCATATTGCCATCAACAAGGTGGGGATCAAAGACATTCGGCACCCCATGCGCATCAAGGACCGCAGCGCCAGCGAACAGCATACCATCGCCAATTTCAACATGTATGTAAATCTGCCCCACCACTTCAAGGGCACTCACATGTCCCGTTTTGTGCAAATTCTCAACAGCCATGAGGAAGAATTGACCGTTGCCTCGTTCAAGGACATGCTGACGGAGATGACCAGCAGACTGGAGGCCGAGTCAGGGCACATCGAGATGAATTTTCCCTTCTTCATCAACAAAACCGCCCCGGTCTCAGGTGTTAAGAGTCTGCTGGACTACGATGTGACCCTGATTGGCGAGATTCATGATGGCAAGCCCATCATCGATATTAAGGTCGTGGTGCCGGTCACCAGTCTCTGCCCCTGCTCCAAGAAGATCTCCGAGCGCGGCGCCCACAATCAACGCTCCCATGTCACTGTACAGGCCCGCACCAATGGTTTCATTTGGATCGAAGAGATTATCGACCTGGTGGAAAATCAGGCCTCCTGTGAACTCTATGGGCTGCTCAAACGACCCGATGAAAAATTTGTCACCGAGCGTGCCTACGATAATCCCAAATTTGTCGAAGACATTGTGCGTGACATCGCGGTCCAGCTAAACAACGAAGAACGCATCAGCGCCTATACGGTGGAATCGGAAAATTTCGAATCGATTCATAATCACTCGGCCTATGCCCTGATTGAGCGTGACAAGTCCTCCGAAACGGTCAATCGGTAACAGACAATCCCATCAACCGCGTCTTGTATTGACGCGGTTGATGTCAAAACCATTTTCCACCCTTATTCGCCCGGTTTCAGCTATTCCCAGGGGTAGCGGCCAACCACACGCCTGCAAATTCTGCCGGTTACCGCCTCCTTCGACTCAGTCAGTTGATTAAGTCCAGCTATAGATTAGTAATACATTAAATTACTAATTTTTGATATTTGAGCTAAAATTAAAATCAGGACAGAGTCATTTCAATGGAGTAAGGAAGCGTCATGAACATCCAAGTAGTCATTCTTGGCGACGGACCAGGCGGCCTCATCCTCGCCAACTCTCTCTATCGCAACAGACACCAATCAAGCAATCCCCTAAAGATAACAGTGATTGGACGTTCGGCCATCCACACCTACCAGGCCGGGTTCTTATTTCTCCCATTCCATATGCGAGGCTATCGTAAACTCGCGGATTTTCAGAAGACAAACCGTGACCTCATAGCACCTGGTATCGAATACATCACTGACACCATCACAGAGATCGACACCGTTTCCAAAAGGGTCAAGACACAAAGCAGTGGCAGCTCCCCTTATGATTTTCTTGTCTCTGCACTGGGCTCCCGGATTGTACCCGATGCCATCGACGGTCTTGCTGAGCGGCTTAGAGAGGGGCGCAAGGTACATACGTTCTATACACCGGACGGTGCGCTGCGGCTGGCCCGTGCCTTGGATGACTTCAAAGGTGGCAAGCTGGTAATCGATATTGCTGAGATGCCGATCAAATGCCCGGTCGCTCCTATCGAGTTTGCCTGTCTGGCAGAGGCCTATTTGCAGAAAAAAGGCATTCGCGACAAAACCGAGATCACCATGGTAACGCCTTTGAGCGGCGCTTTTACCAAGCCGGTCTGTAATGATGTGTTAACCAGTGTAATCACGGAAAAGAAACACATCAAAGTCGTACCCGACTTCCTACTGGAAAGTGTGAATGACAAAGCGCTACGCTGCTTTGACGGCAATGAAGTCCCCTATGACCTGCTGGTATCCATTCCACCTCATGAAGGCTCAGATCTGCTTTATGAAGCTGGGCTTGGAGATATCACCGGTTTTGGGTATACGGACAGCCACACCCTAAAATCGACCAAGTCGGATTGGATCTATTTCCTTGGGGATAACTCTAACGTGCCGATTTCCAAGGCCGGATCTGTTGCCCATTTCCAGGCCGAGGTGGTACGTGACAATCTCATCCGCGAGATCAATGGTGAAGAGCCTCTTCCAGAGGCAGACGGGCATGCCAACTGCTTTATCGAAACGGGGCACCAGAAAGCCATACTGATCGATTTCAACTACGACACGCAACCCGTTCCAGGACGATTCCCACCGATGGAAATCAAATTTGCATCACACCGGATCAACCTGGGCCCAATGAAGCTGTTAGATGAAAGCACTCTCAATCATTGGGGCAAACTGTCCTTCAAGTGGGTCTACTGGCACATGCTGCTGCCAGGCTATCCCATTCCATTCGTAGGATCGCAAATGAGTACGCGGGGCAAGGATCTGAGTATTCTTGATAAAGCTGCTTAGCCGTTGTGTAAGCCGGCATGTTTCCCATGTCGGCTGAAGCAATCATTTCCGTCCCAGCCTGTTATCGATGATGCCGGAGCCCATTTGCACCCGTAGATTATTCACTCCAATAAAGAACTCTCGCATCATCACTACCCAGTAATACATTCCATCCCTGCTCAGTCGATACTCATCCTGGGTTTCTTCAATGACGCCAAGCCACTTAAACAGCGCCAATTCCTTGCGAATCAGCCGCTGGTATGCGCTGCCAAATTTCTGCCTTGCCTGGGCTTTTTTCATGGACAAGCCAAATAACCTCATCAACAGGAGATATTTAACCTGTTCACTGACTGTCAGTTGACGGCTTGCCATGACACCGGAACGTCCCTCTTTTGTCAGTTCAATATAACGATTGATGGAGAAGCTGTTGGAGTAGATCACTCCATCTAGATAACTGAAAGACCCGCTGCCAATTCCCACGAACTCATCATGATCGACGATATACTCATCAATGGCAGCGATGGGATGCCGGGAAAAGGACCAGGCAGTATCGGGGTGGTACTGGGGCTTCAGCACCTCCCTAATCCGCTGATACATGGGGAATTCCCGTTTGAAATCGACCATGCCGATCTGTTTCACCATGGCTCTTTGCGTGCTGATTGCCGGCATCAGTGGATAAACGGAAATTTGATCAATTTCTAACTCTTTCAGACGTTCGATACCTGCAAGCAGTGAATCCGATGTCTGATGTGGAAAATTGAAAATCATATCCACATTGAAGGTATCGAATTGTCCCTGGGTCAATTTCAGCTTTTCCAGAATCTCTGCCTGACTTCCATAGGCTCGGTAACGCTCCATTTCCCTTAACAGAGAGTCATCCAGACTCTGGACCCCTACTGAGAGTCGATTGACCCCCGCCTCACGCAGTGAATCGAGTATCTTCTGCTGCAAATGGTTCGGATTGGTTTCCACTGAGATTTGGCTTATATGAAACTGGCCTCTGACCAGATCGATGGTGTCTGCGAGTTGCTCAGGCAGAACGGTTGGTGTTCCACCGCCTACATAGAGATCAGAAAACTCAAAACCTGCAGCGTGATAGAAATTGATCTCCCGTCTTACTGCCTCAAAATATCGTTGTGCCTGTTTATGCTGCAGTTTCACTCTATGAAAGGAACAGAATGGACAGAGCGACTCGCAGAAAGGAACATGAATATACAGGAGATACCGTTTTCCAACCTGGGGTTGGGGTTGCATTCCAGGCGATGATTGGAGTTGCATGTGCCTGCGGTAAGTCCAGCGCAGGTAGTTTGACAACAAGGTGTGAATGATCGGCAAGTGACACCTTCCTAGTGAGCGAATTCTCCCAAAAGCTTGGATAAACAGCTACTTCATATCCAGCAATATAAGTATAACATTTATTTCTTATTTTTAGCATGACAAATTGGATATTCACCCGCGCATCACTTAGGAGTTGATTAAACGGTTTATTCTTGAACTGGTAGCGTTTATGTCTGATTGGATAAACTTTAGAATCCAGACTTACAACCCTATCCTCAAGACACCGGAAACAAGAATGCGAAAGCTCTCAGGATATCTCAGCAAATGGCTGTTTCGATTGTTGCTTGGCTGGTTCCTGTTGACCTTGACGGCTATTCTGCTCCTGCGGTATCTCGATCCGCCAGTCTGGTCATGGATGATACTCAGGGAACTCGATCCTCCAGCAGGCTATCCTGAAAACTATCGCCATCAATGGCGCAATCTGCAGCAAATCGCCCCCTCCATGCAGCTGGCTGTGGTGGCGTCTGAGGATCAGCGTTTTCCATCTCACTTCGGTATTGATCTCAATGCGATTCAAGATTCAGTGGAGGAAGCCATCGATGGCAAAGGCCTGCGCGGCGCCAGCACACTCACCCAACAGACCGCTAAAAATTTGTTTCTTTGGGACGGCAGAGACTGGATTCGAAAATTGTTTGAGGCGGGCCTGGCCTTGCTCCTGGAACTGCTCTGGAGCAAAGAGCGGATTCTCGAGGTATATTTAAACATTGTGGAGTTTGGCCCGGGTATCTATGGGGTCGGGGCAGCAAGTGCATACTGGTATCAAAGTAGCGCAGACCGGCTATCAACCAGGCAAGCAGCTCGCCTGGCAGCGATACTCCCCAATCCCTGGAAATATCGTGCTGAACCACCCTCCCCCTATGTTGCGGAACGCGCCCGCTGGATCGAACAGCAGATGAATCAATTGGGCTATGTTTGGCTGAGACCTGTGACCGGGCAATAAAAACAGATTACCCTGCTTTGAAATATTCCGACAATATGGAATGAAATGGACTGTGTAGTTCCTGCTTCCCAGCCTGTTGAAACCGCTATTGACAGGGACCCAGGCGGCGACCCTTGGTTTTAGAGAACATTTGCATGCCCATGCTAGTAACCTGCATCTCTCCTACTGCCGTATCTCCACTGTAGGTAACCTGCCCCTGGCTGGTCGCTACACCTTGCGGTGTCGTGCAACTCATGTTCCAGGAAACCGTATCACCCTGGGTCTGCAGGTCGATGGTTTCACACGACTGACCAAGCTTGCTGTCCTTGGGCACGAAATCGGCTTCTGTGATACAGGTGCTGTATGACGAAGGCGGCAGCTGCATAGGCATGCCAGGCATCTCTATAGTGGCCGTCCATTGCCACATACCGGGGTTCATGTTCACGCTATCCGCCATGGCGCCGGTGCTGATTCCAGTTAGAAAAAACAATGCCAGGCAACCTGCTTTTTGGTACATGATTTTTGTACTCCGTTTGATATCTAGAAAATCTTTCATGCTGGTTAGTATGCAAGGGAGATAGATTAACACAGCATTTTTGAGAAACTATTCAGTATCGAGTTAAAACGCTCAAGATAAATAATCCTTGTGATCCCATCCACAGAAAGGCAGTAATCAAATGCCACATGAGCCAAGAAAGCATCAGTATTGCATTGAATACTGTGTAGTGTTAATAGGCCCTAAACAAAAGTCTTGCCCCTTCTCCTTAAAATTTCTGAGCAGAATCAGCCCTCTCCAACCTGCCAGTATGGCTGGCAACCCATGGCTGATTAAAGATTTTAGCTCCTGAGACGAAACTCACTAGATAAGATTCTGTTATCCAGCCTGATGAGTATTCGTTGGTCAGAATCTATTGATACGATTCATCCTTGAGCGTGCCGTCATAACCACCCCCTGGGATGCCCGATCCCACAGGACATGGTTATAACCATGCACCAGATTGGCTTTAGCGCTTTCTGGACAAAAACTAACAAAAAGCTATAGGAAGACATTATGCATTTACGTCTATTGCTATTCGGAATCCTTGGGGCAAGCTGGGTGGGCGTTTCTATCTCCTTGAATGCAACAGAATCGGCGCGTACGGTGCAAGCTGGATGGACATCGTCAGCTCCAGTGGTCGATGGAGATTGCCGGGATCAGGCTTGGCAAGCCGCGACAAGCTTTAACGTTTTCGATAGGCTTGCTGACATCACCATCGAGATTTTAACTCTCTATGATGCAGATCAAATCTATCTATGCGTACGTTTTCCTGATGACGATGAAGACCGCCTTCACAAACCATATATATGGGACGCAGCAGCCATGCGCTATCGCACTGGACCGGCGCGTGAAGATACGTTGGTTCTGAAATGGGCGATTGAATCAAGCACCAAAGATTTAACGCTACAGGCAGAGAAGTCCTATCGGGCGGATGTGTGGTATTGGAAGGCGAATCGCACTGACCTTGCAGGCTTCGCAGATGACAAGCTGCAGATTTATACGAGTGGTAACATGCCCCAAGCCACCCAGCTGTGGTCGCACTCAGGGCAAGCCTTTTACCTGCGTCGTAGCGGAGATGAAGGCACAGCAGCCTATCTTACTCAAGCTTTCTCAGAGTTCATGGGTAAAACCGTTCCAAAGTACACCAGCCAAGAGCCCGCAGGCAGCCGTGCTGATGTTCATGCCAAGGGACAATGGAAAAATGGCTATTGGACAGTTGAGTTTGCCCGCCGCCTGCAGACTGGACATCGTGATGATGTGCAATTCAAAACTGAAAATACCTATCTTTTCGGCGTGTCACGTTATGAGATCGCTGGCCGGGAGCCTAATGAGAACATTGCCCAGCCTAATTTCGGCGCTGGAGAGATAGGCGAGCATCTTCGCCTCGGCTTCCATTCACAGGTCAAACCCTGAGTCTATCGATGTCATTTAACCTACTGCGCAATCTCGGTCTGGCTGCGTTGGTATTGCTGTTGTTGCTGGAAGTAGTCACTGAACAGTACACCCGAATGCAGGATACCAAGGCATTGCAGCAAATCGTCAATATCAATCTACCCGCACATAAGGCATTACTGCTTGCACATTCGCATATGCTTGCTGCAAGGCATCAATTTGATCTCTATGATCAGCGTGAACGCATTGGTGTGCGGGAAGTTGAGCAATCTATCCGTGTTTTCAAAAAAGCAATCGAGGGATTGGATATAAATTTTAAGGCAGAAGTTGAACCGATACTGCTCAGGTTAACCTCGCTCTGGGACAGTTACCTGGATGAAGAAGAGATTGATCCAGTAGGTGACGAGACTAACCAGTTTAGCCAATTGATAAATGAAAATGCAGCCCAGCTGCGCGAGGTTGTGGGTAGTTTGGTTGAAATTCGACTACCCGGAGAAGAATTCACTAGTCAGCGGACTTCCCCCCAGCTCAATAAAATGGTTGATCAGATTGAAGCCAACACACTGATCTACATGCAACGACGTCGTTACTCTATTGACCCTGTTTTTGCGCAGTTGGCGAGAGCTGTAAAAGACTTACAAGCCATTAAGGCCACGACCCTCTCTGAGGAGTTGACATCCAGCTATGGCGAGTTAATCAAGTCGATGCAAATGACGCGCAGCCTGATCTATAGCTATTTGGATGAAGAATCCATGGGCAGTACAGCGGATAGCTTCCTGATGACGCGTGACAACCTCTATCACGCTTGGGAGGAGCTTGGCCTGTTGATGAATAAAACCGTTAGCCTGCTGGAACTGCAATTGGATTCACGCCACGAGAAGCTACTCAATGAAACTGAGACGGCTCAACAGCGTATGAGCTTGTTTGCAGTAACCTCAGTCGTATTGGCGAGTCTGCTAGCCATTGTCTTGGGTATGGCCCTGAGCAAGCGCCTGGATATCCTGACAATGGGTGCCCAGCACTTCGCAGCCGGCGACCTGGACTACCGCATCCCAATGAATAATAAGGATAACCTAGGAACTCTTGCAGATACCTTAAACAGCATGGCCGGTCAATTGCAGGCTGACCACAAGGCATTAGAGAAGTCCAGCCAAGCAGCCAAGGCGGCGAGCCAAGCCAAGTCGGATTTTCTCGCCAGAATGAGCCATGAAATTCGCACCCCGATGAATGGGGTACTGGGCATGACGGAACTGTTACTTGCTTCCGGATTATCCGGCAAACAGCAGCACTATGCCAACACTGTCTACCGTTCCGGTCAGATCCTGCTTGGCATCATCAATAATATCCTGGATTTCTCTAAGATTGAGGCCAACAAGTTGAAACTTGAGCAGACCCCCTTCAACCTACAGGAGGTAGTTGAAGACGTGCTGCAGATGGTAGCTGAGCAAGCCCGTAAAAAGCAGCTGGAACTGCTCAGTGATTGCCGTGTGGACATGAACTGCAAAGTGCTCGGTGATGGGGCTCGACTAAGGCAGATATTGACCAATCTGGTTGGTAATGCGGTTAAATTTACGGACCAAGGCGAAGTGATAGTACGCATCAGTCCGGTAGAGGAAAACGATAAAGAAATACTGGTCTTGTTCGAGGTACGGGATAGCGGCGTTGGTATCGACACAGAAAAACTGGCAGGTATCTTCGATGATTTCACACAAGCCGATGATTCCGTTAACCGCCGCTATGGCGGAACCGGACTGGGTTTGGCCATTTCCAAGCAGTTGGTTTACTTGATGGGTGGTGAGATCGCTGTGGAGAGCAGAGAAGGAAATGGATCGACCTTCCACTTCACGCTGCGCTTGAATAAGCAGGCAACAAAGCCGGTAGCCACAACCCTTGCCCAATACAAAGGAACCAAGGTGCTGGTGGTCGACGATAACCTACCAACCCGCCGCATTCTGATACGCAAGATCGAAGATTGGGGACTGCAGGCAAGCGGCGCGGATTGTGGTGATAAAGCACTCAGGTTAATGCAGGAAGCCGCTGCTGACGGCAATCCCTATGAACTGGCCATTCTCGACCGGATGATGCCAGGTATGGATGGAATCACCCTGGCACGAAGAATCAAGGCCGATCCGGCAACAGCGCATACCCGGCTGCTGATGTATTCCGCATTGCATGCAGATGCCGGTGATAACACATGGCGTACAGCAGGGGTGGAGGTCTATCTGAGCAAGCCCGCCCGGCTCACAGAACTCCATGATCACCTGTTATCCCTGTTGGACGACAATCATTCCGTAATGAATGAGAAAGAGGCCTTGACGACCTGAAGCCATCAAAGCAACGGATGCGATACAGAAAGAGTTTCGGATTCTGCTGGTCGAGGATAACCAGGTCAACCAGGAAGTGGCGCTCGGCATGCTGGAACTGTTCGGCTACCGTACAGCGGTGGCTGACAATGGTCAGGCAGCGCTTGAATACATGAAGACAAATAGCTGTGACTTAATCTTGATGGACTGTTATATGCCGGAGATGGACGGATTCGCCGCAACACAAGCAATTCGTAGTCAGGAATCGGCGGGAAAACATCTACCGATCATTGCCTTGACTGCAGATGTACAGAAGGGTATGCAGGAAAAATGTTTTGCTGCCGGGATGAACGATCATCTCGGCAAACCATTCTCCCAGGAAGCATTGCAGGCAATGCTGACGAAGTGGCTGTCAATGAAAGAGAGAAATATCAGTCTCGATCTCCACAAAGACCCCCGTCTTCAATCTAGGCAGATAAGCTAACTTCTATCCGCTGAGTCAATCAACAACCACCAGCTAAAAGCTGGTGTGGATTAATATGGGGGACTGGAAGTCCAGATCAGCTACTCTTCATCAGCTACTCTTCGTTTTCCTCAGGTGTTCGGCGTGCCACTACAATCATCCCAATGATTGCTGATCCAAACAACATAAAAGCCGTGGGAATCGAGAGAGGCGCTGGCTGAACATCTGATACCTCAAAAGCGGCCATTTCAATGACCGGCCCTATAGAGAAAGCCTCGCGCGGAGAGCTAGATGTGGCGGGAATAACTTCCTTGTATCCACCAACCACGTTTTCATTCGAGTTGATATGCGATATCCCTGTTGCCGTATTTAAATTTTCACTGGCATACTCAATCCCATAACCCTGAAATCGAGCACCGCCAAGCCTGTTAACCTCAACACTGGCCAGCAATGGGTATGAACGTAAGTCAGATAAATCAGGATCATCACACTGACCAATACTTTCATCCAGCTGAACGTTTGTCGCATTTACGTTTAACGATAATAACATTCCAATTAAGCTACTCACTACTGTCATGAGTGTATTTGTATTTCTTTCCATTTCCTGTCTCCGGCATCATCCGTTTTATTACTAGAACTTCAAACCGCAAAGTTCTTTACGTCACATGGATGTGTTGTTATTTTTAGTGACCTTGAACGACTGTAACCATGCCAGTCATCTGTAGTCTCTATTCTAAAAGCGTTCCTATCATACTTAACAGAATGCCTGATTGACTTAGGCATTAACCAAACAAAAAAACGTAACTAACCTCTACATGAGTTGACATAACCAGGAGTAACCATATTCATAAACATCTTACCAACCCCTACCCAATGCTACTGTGAAATAATCGGCAATTGTCTTTGGGTCAAGCCTAAACAACACACACCGGGAAACACGGACCAAGTCCATGAACTCTAATAAACCGTTTTGCGGTATACTGGGATGACAAGAAATGGTCTAGAGACTTGAAGATCAGTTCTCAGTATCTATCCATGATTCTCATGAAGGTGTCTTCCAGTACGACAACCGTTCAATTGACATCCCTATACTGCCGAGCAGGTAGTTTCCCTTATTTGTGCTAAATTTCCCAAAGCCAACAATACCAGAATTAAAATCATAATTAAACAGTCCCAAGCAGATTTAACATTTCGTTACAAAAATCACCCATTAGCCTGCCAAATAATTATATATATCAATATATTTTTTCTATGGATTGAGGATTTTTTCGAGACCAGCAACGACACACAATAAGCTCTGATTGCCCCTGAGACTCACTCATCTTTCAGTCCCTGGTGACTTTCAAGCACCACTTACCGAAACGCCACAGAAGAATAGACGGGCAGAAAGATTGCCTCGATGGCCATCATGAATTCTCTCCCGCGTCTGTTATTTCTTTGTTTATGTTAAGTTTTCTAACAGTTATGATGCTTCGCCATCCACCACAATGGCTGAGTGCCTTGGGAGATCATGTTGGCTTTTAATCAACTCAACTATTGTGGCCACCAGGTCATGCCAGCATCAATTGATTCGTAATAGACGCTTTGTTAGTCAGAGGTGTCTAAACGGAGCGCTCAATGACAAGATTATGACGAATAACCAAATAATGACGTTTCATTGACTACGATGCACCAGTGAGATTTCGGTATAA
The DNA here is from genome assembly GCA_963797085.1 of uncultured Gammaproteobacteria bacterium. Taxonomy (GTDB): domain Bacteria; phylum Pseudomonadota; class Gammaproteobacteria; order Chromatiales; family Chromatiaceae; genus JASJBU01. Next base: position 185,484 of record CAWCOA010000001.1, on the reverse strand, counting down.
TCCAGTTGACTTAATTATCTCCATCTGAATTCCTAATGAATACCTTTCTGCATGCTGAAGCGCATGGTACGCGGACAAATCAGTTACTCGATAGCTGCTTGAACTCTATAGGGATCATTCCGGACCAAGCCAACGTCGGATTTCTCTATGCCACGGACAGCTTGGCCGATGATCTTCAAGAATTATTTGTGCGGCTGAAAACCCTTGCACCGCAGATCAGCTGGGTAGGGAGTATCGGTATCGGTCTCTGTACAACGGCAAGGGAATATTACGAAGAGCCGGCCCTGGTGCTGATGATCGGATCTTTCCCCATTGATAGTTTCCGTGTCATTCCTGCCCTCACTACTGATGTTACCGATGCCGACCTGGACAGTTGGAGGAAACAGCAGCAAGCCTGTTTTGCCTTGCTGCATGGTGATCCCGACAACCCCCGAATCTTTGAATCCCTGAATCGACTAACCTCGAACACCTCCACCAGCTTTTTGAATGGTGGATTAAGCTCATCCAATAACCAAAATTATCAGATTGCAGATCGTGTCATCAGCGGTGAACTATCCGGCATCTTGTTTAATGAGCAGGTCGAAGTGCTCACAGATCATACACAGGGCTGTTCGCCTATTGGCCCGATTCACGCACTGACCAAGTCTGAGAGGAATATCGCCATTCACATTGACCACCGGCCCGCACTGGAAGTCTTGAAGGAAGATAGCGGCGAAGTGCTCTCGAGGAATCTACCTCAATTAGCCGGATACATCTTCACTGCCCTGCCGATTCCGGGCTCGGATACCGCTGACTACCTGGTTCGCAACCTGATTGGTATAGATGAAGAAAGAGGCCTGATTGCTATCGGCGATTACCTAGATGACCAAAACCAGATCATGTTTTGTCGGCGTGATGGCAACAGTGCCAGTGAAGACATGATCAGAATGCTGCAACGGCTCAAGTCCCGACTCGGCAGCAGAGAGATCCGTGGTGGAATATACATCTCCTGTCTTGGGCGCGGGCGTTACCAGTTTGGCGATAATTCAGAAGAGTTGAAGATGATACAAATGGAATTGGGGAATTTCCCCCTCGCGGGTTTTTTTGCAAACGGTGAAATCTATAATGGACGGGTTTACGGTTACACAGGCGTCTTGACCTTGTTTGTCTAAGCTGATCACATCAGTAGACGTGAACCGAGGTGACTTTAGAATTTCAGCACATTGTCATTTCTCTGATGCATCACTTTCCAGCAGGTTCTCGTTGGCCAACTGATAAATCCAATGCAAGATTCCGCCCATTCCCTTATATTTTTAGATATTATCTATTGCGTTCGTAAATTTTATCCCTGTATGACTGTGACAGGTTGCTTGAAGGCACCGAATAGCTGGCATCTGCCCGAAAATAGCTCAATAAATCCGTTGTGATGCAGGCATGCCTGGATAGCTTGGCATTAAGGTACTAGTCGGACAACATTAAGGATTACAAGATGGCCATTCACAGAGAAACATTTTCATGGAATCCCGCAGACGGCTTCACTTGTGAAACCTTCCCGATAGCAGATGAAGCACAGCTAGTCATAATATTCGCCTCAGGTGACCTGGCAGATGCCTGGCAGAAGCCACTGAAACAAATTGCTGATACCTACAGCAATGCGCTTGTTGTCGGTTGCAGCAGTGCTGGAGAGATTCTTGACACTCGGGTGACCGATGCCAGCATCGTTGCAATTGCATTGCGCTTTGAAACAACCCATTTGCGTGGCGCAATGGTCAAGTTGGGTGAACAGACTACCGACGAGGCAGTCAAGGAGCTTACTAAACAACTGGATACGCAAGGACTGAAATATACTTTTGTACTGTCCGATGGTTTGGCCGTCAATGGCTCAGAGCTCGCTGCTACTTTACGTACGGATTTATCTAAAGACGTCCTGGTTACCGGTGGTTTAGCGGGTGATGGAGACCGGTTTCAATATACGACTGTATTTTACAATGGGGCCATACTCAAGGATGCTATCATCGCGGTCGGATTCTACGGTGATCAACTAAAAATCGGGCATGGTTCATTGGGAGGCTGGGATCCTTTCGGACCTACACGTACGGTCACTAAATCCGCCGGTAATGTATTATATGAACTCGATAACCAGTCCGCGCTCGAGCTTTACAAACGCTATCTTGGAACCTATGCCGAGAATTTACCTGCCAGCGGCCTGCTGTTTCCATTGAGCGTCACGATGGAATCAAATGGGCATGAATTGGTGCGTACCCTGTTAGCCGTCAACGAACAGGACCAGAGCATGACTTTTGCGGGCTCAATACCGGAAGGAAGCAAAGCCAAGCTGATGAAGGCCAACTTCGACCGACTGGTTGATGGTGCGATTGGAGCGGCGGCATTAGCGGTCGAAAGCATATCTGACGACGCTTCTGTGGCGCTACTGATCAGTTGCGTGGGGAGAAAAATGGTGCTGCGCGATCGCATCGAAGAAGAAGTAGAGGCTGTACGTGAGGTATTGGGAGACGCCCCAAGCATCATCGGCTTCTACTCATACGGAGAGCTGTCACCGGTCGCGAAAGGTATTTGTGAACTGCACAACCAAACCATGACTATCACCACGCTTACGGAAATTTAACATTGCATCGACTATTGCTTCGACAAATCAAGCGTTATTATGGCGATGAGCAATTACCGCCGGAACTGTCACGCCTGATCGATGCAATCGACCAGACCTACTCCCAGAACGACCAGGATCGTGAACTTCTCGAACGATCACTTGAACTGAGTTCCAGGGAATTGAACGAAAGGTATGAAGGGCTTGAGCAGCAATTGCAGATTAACAAGGCCGCCAAACAAGTCCTGGAACACACCTTGTCGCTGCTCGATGCGACACTGGATGCCACCGAAGAAGGCATCCTGGTGGTGGACAGAGCAGGCAGACTCGTCAAGTTCAATGAAATCCTCCTGAAGATCTGGAACATTCCCAGATCACTACTGCTGGCCGGCAGCTATGATGACCATTTAAACGAGGCGTTGTCGAAGGTTGCCCATCCCGAGCAATTCTTGTTGAAGATCAAACAACTGCATGCAGATCCAATGGCCGAGAGCATGGATGTCGTTGAACTCTGTGACGGGCGCGTACTGGAACGATTCAGCCGCCCGCAAATGCTGCAAGGAGAGTGTATCGGTAGGGTCTGGTCATACCGTGATATCACCGCTAAAAAAGCGGCTGAAGCAAACCTGCAGCTCGCTCGTCGTGTTTTCGAGGTCTCGTCACAAGGAATCCTCATTACCGACTTCTCTTTCCGCATCATAGATGTCAATGGTTCACTCTGCGAGATGCTGTCCAAGAAACCCGAGCAGTTGCTCGGGCAACTGTTACCGAATATCGAGGAACAGGGTCAGCTCACATCTTTCAATGAAAACTTCATCAGAGAGATGCAGTCCAAGGGCGAATGGTGGGGTGAATTACGCTCAGGATCAGAGAAATCCGCTTATCAAGTCATCTGGATCGGCTTCAGTGCCGTGCGCAATGAGAAAGGTGAAATCTCAAATTATGTGGGCATGTTCTCTGATATTACCAAATTGAAAGAAGTCGAAGACCAGCTTCAACAACTGGCTTTCTACGATCCACTGACCGGCCTTCCAAACCGGCGCCTCTTCAAGGAACGCATTGAAGCGCAAATTACACTGGCCAGAAAAAATCTGCACAAACTTGCCCTCCTCTATCTCGACCTCGATCGTTTCAAGTTTGTCAATGATTCACTCGGTCATCTCGCCGGTGACAAGTTGCTGGTGCAGGTTTCCGAGCGGGTGAAATGTGAGATACGCAGTAGAGATATGGTGTCCCGCCAGGGTGGAGATGAGTTTACAATCGCCCTGTTTGAGATCGACAACGAAGTAATGATTGGCGAGATTGCCACCCGCATCATTGAGTCTCTGAGCAAACCTTTCAAAATTAAGGGTCAGGAAGTCTATATCGGTGCAAGTATCGGCATCTGTGTGCTGCCGGATCAGGCCCCCAACTTCGAAGATGCCGTACGTAAGGCTGATACGGCGATGTACCTGGCCAAAGCTTCGGGTAAAGGCAGATACTGTTTCTGGGACCTGGAAACCCAGGAAGCGATGGAATCACGAATCGTCATCGAGACTGAACTGCGCGAGGCCATCAAACAGGATCAGCTGATCGTCTATTTTCAACCCATCATGCACAGTGTTACGGGAAAAGTGGTTAGTTTGGAGGCGCTGTTGCGCTGGCAGCATCCAAAACGCGGCCTGGTCAGCCCGGATACCTTTATTCCAATCGCAGAAGAGATTGGTTTGATCACCGAACTGGAAAACTGGGTGATTGACAGTGTGTGCAGCCAAATACATGCCTGGGACCAGGCATGCATACCCCTGGTACCTGTTTCGATCAACCTGTCTGCTCATCATCTTGCTGACGCCCGATTGGAGCAGCGAATCGTGACCGCACTCAACAGGCATCAAGTCTCAGCTGACTTGCTTACCATTGAAGTCACTGAATCGACAGCCATGGCCGAACCGCAAGAAACCGTCAGTGTGCTGCGTGGCCTTCAGGTGCTTGGTATTCATTCTGCGATTGATGACTTTGGCACAGGCTACTCTTCACTCAGTTACCTCAAGCAGTTGCCGGCTGATATTCTAAAAATTGACCGATCTTTCGTGCGTGATTTGACATCAGACCCGAACGACCGCGATATTGCCAAGGCGATTGTCGATCTGGCGCACAGTTTGTCCATGAAAACAGTTGCTGAGGGCGTCGAAGACGAGGATCAGCTGAATATTCTGCGCGAAATGAACTGCGACCTGGTACAGGGCTGGCTATTTGCCAAAGCCGCACCGGCAAATGATGTCGCTGAATTTCTGACCCGCAACAGTCAATCCATAAACCCTGTCCAGTTCAACAGCATCTACCCCGCAGGCTAAGGCCACAGGCAGTGCTCATACGGTCGATATCGGTTAGAACCTGGAGCAGGCGTGGATCTGGCTGCAACCGATATAGTATTCGTCAAGTCTGAAAATAAGTCCCAGGCCCAGCAAATCCACAGTCCTTGCTGCTTATGATCATCCTGTATATCCACCTACAGAAAAACTGTGCTAACTTGGTTTAGCAAATCATGCTGAATTTACTGCACACTTTGACCCTGTTCACTCTGATTTGCTGGACATTTGTTGTCCATGGGGCGCTACGCCACCACCCCTGGCGGATGTGCATCTACACTGGAAATGGAACCAGAAAGAGATCACCTCCGCTGAGCAGGCCATTGCAGCGTTGCGTGAGAATCATGTGGAGCTGGCCGTCGTCACCGGTACTCCACCAGAGCTGGCGTTGGAGCTCAAGGAACTCGCCCCTGACCTGGTGATCCCAATCTATGGCATCTACCGAACACCTGAAGAGTGGTCCCAATGGCATCGGGACCCGCAGCTGCTGGATCGTGTTCGCCAGGCCCTGCAGACTGGCCGCTATCAAGGCATTGGTGAGATTCACATGATCGGCGGCTTCATCAGTGACTGGAAAAATCCGCAAATCGGAGGTTTATTCAAGCTGGCCGCCGAATTCGATGTCCCGGTGATGGTACATACAGAATTCTCCCGCGCCGACTACCTGCTTGGCTTCTGCCAGGCGCATCCAGCGACACGATTTCTCTGGGCCCACGCCGGGTCCATTCTTCCACCCTCGGAAGTGGTTCGGGCCTTGGCTTCCTGTCCTAACCTTTGGGTAGATCTATCAGCTCGTGATCCCTGGCGTCACCTGGCCCGTCAGATCGATGACAATGGGAGTCTCAAACCAGACTGGCGAGAACTTGTGGTCCGCCATGCCGACCGTTTTATGGTCGGCTCTGATACAGTCTGGCCTGTCGAACGCCTCAACCCCTGGGATGAACCGGATAGCGGATGGCAGAAACTGCACCTCTTTCTCGCCTTCCACCGAGGCTGGTTGAATGAACTGCCAGCAGAGATCGCCCTGAAGATCCGTTATTCCAATGCAGAGGATTTTTTTCGGAAATGAATCGGTAAATGACATTGGATGATTCCAGAAGGAATCGGTTCCGGCACTGCATGCCCCGCCGCTCTCTCCCGGTTAACCAGGGTAACTGGGCCAACGCCATCTAAAAAATATTGCCCCCTGCTAAGCATGGCCAAGCACTGAATCCGCCGACAACCCATCAAGAAAACCCCTGCTGAGCCGACATCTTTGGATATCCCATCCACCAGCGATGATTCTCTTACAATAAAGAACCGCAACGCAATGAATTTACAGATCTTTACACATCTTTCGACAGAAAGAATAGGTTCATAGTCATTGAAGATTTATGGGTGAGCCGGCGCAGACAATCTCAGATCAGGAGCAGCTGATCCTGTCAGCTAATCACAGCCTGTCACTGAGAGTGCTCCCAGGAACATTGATCTATGTGGTGCTGTTCATCATCAATGTCTATGCAAATTCTTATCATCTTCAGCATCCGGTACTTGTATACACCGCAGGCTCATTGCTGATCCTGTTCGGACTCTATCGATTAGCCCTGTTTATCTGGTTCGAGCAACTCCATCAATGGAACAGCAGAATCTGGCGGGCCATGTTCTATTTTGGCACGCTTGGAGTCGCCGCCATTTGGAATCTGGCATGGTCATTAGCAATTATTCAGGATGGTCTGATAACGACGACCAATCTTTCCATCATGATGACGATTGGTATTACTGGCGCTGGAGTGGCTACCCTGGCGCCTGACAGGCAACTGGTCATCTATTATCTGCTGCTGATGTTCTTTCCCACCCCCATTGCCATTATATTGAGCGGGGCCAGTGAGGGCCTGGCGATGCTGAGCATGTTCATGATTGGTGCGCTGTTCCTCCTTTCCGTCGGGCTGCGTCTCAACAAGGAGTATTGGCAGGGTTTGCACAACCTGGCTCTGCTGGATCATCGGGCCAGGGAGTTGGTCATCGCTCGTGACGCGGCGGTGGTTGCGGACAAGGCCAAATCAGAATTTTTGGCCAAGATGAGCCATGAAGTCCGCACACCGATGAATGGCGTACTCGGTATGACCGAATTACTCCTGAACACACCATTGAACGGGCGGCAGCAACATCTGGCAAACTCGATCCAGAACTCCGGACAGCTGCTGCTGGACGTTATCAATGATGTCTTGGATTTTTCCAAACTCAATGCCGGAAAATTGGAGTTGGAGCGGATAGATTTCGATCTTCGTGATGAACTTGAGCAACAGATTGAAATGTTTGCCGAACCCGCTCACCGCAAAGGTATCGAGCTGATCAGCCATATTCCCGGCGACCTGCCATCCAGGGTCCAGGGTGATCCGCTGCGATTTCGTCAAGTGCTGGCAAATCTGATCGGTAATGCGCTGAAATTTACCGAACAAGGGGAAATCGTTATCAAAGCCTGTGCCGGCGCTTCATCGGGAGATCTGCAGGAATACCGATTCGAAGTGGAGGATACCGGCACGGGTGTTCCTGCGACTGCCCAGGCTCACATTTTCGACTCATTCAGTCAGGCAGATGACTCCACCACACGCAAGTACGGAGGATCCGGATTGGGGCTCGCCATTGCCAAACAGTTGACCGAGATGCTGGGAGGCCGGATTGGACTGGAAAACCCCGATACCGGAGGCGCCAGATTCTGGTTCACCGCTAGATTCACATCTCAGCAGGATCAAGATACAGGCACCGAGGTTGACGAGTTGAATAGCCGCTATCGCTCTATCATGCTGCTGGCGAAAAATGCCAAGAGTCGCCAGGCGCTGCAGGAAATGTTATCACTGCCCGACATCAAGGTTCGTATTGCAGTCAATGGAAAAGACGCGCTGGAAATGCTCAACCAGGCCGCTGAATCCGGCCAGCCATTCGATGCAGTGGTGATCGACGACGGCCCCTCTGACATGACCCTATCCGAGCTGATCGATGCAATGGAGCCGCTCAAAACCAGTGCATTTCCAGATCTACTCTTGCTGGTGAAGATCAATGCCGAAATCGATGCTAAGGTTTTACGAACCGCCCAGTGCTTGGTGAAAAGAAAGCCGCTGCGACGCAAGACGCTTTTCCAGTTCCTAAAAAATGGGCCACAAAAACTCCACGCCTTGAATGCAGGCAGTCGTCAAGACAATCAATCACTGAATTCGCCACAGTCCCCGGTTCTCCTGGCAGAGGACAACCTGATTAACCAGGAGATCGCCGCATCCATGCTGCAGATACTCGGCCATCAGGTGGTGATTGCCAATAATGGCCAGGAAGCCCTGGATTACCTGGAGCAGGGAAAATTCAGTCTTGTCCTGATGGATTGTCAGATGCCTACGCTCGATGGCTACCAGACGACTCAACGCATCCGCATGCAGGAGCAGGATGCTGATATCGGGCACATTCCAATTATCGCCATGACAGCCAATGCCCTGCAGGGTGACCGGGAGGCAGCGCTGGCTGCCGGTATGGACGATTACCTCTCAAAACCTTTCACCCTGGAACAGCTCTCGGAAGTCCTGAAAAACTGGATGACCGACGAACCTGCCGCCGACAGCCTTCAGCAGCTGATGAATCCTGCATCCGGTTGATCAGTCCCACGATGCTCAGGCCGTTGCCTTCATTCTCAAACTAAAACCTTCACATTAGCCGCGAAAAACCACCACGAATAATTCACAACCGTTTGTTTCTTATAGTTTTTTGCTTATCAGAACTGCAATAGCATCATTTCAGCCGACAAAATAGAGGATACTTCAGATGGATTTGCTAACTGGGTGAAACTTGAGATCGATCTTTAGTGAATTTTTGTCAGATTTATTGTTTAGGCTTCAATTCTGTTTTTCTCCAACAAAGCAAAATCCTATACTGAGTAAAAGGTACTAATGTTGTAGCATAAAGCCCTTACCTTAAATCCGGCTAAATAAAACTGCAGGTAAATGGATAAAAGAATAACTCAATGGCTATGGCATGCTGGTGTTTCGATGAGTCTTTGCTGTCTGTTGCTGATCAGTAATGCTCAGGCACAACAACAGGACTGGATTTACATCGTCACCAAGGACGACACACTGTGGGACTTGAGCGAGAAGTATTTTCCCAGTGTCCACTACTGGAAGAAATTCAAGAAACTCAATGGCATCACCCACCCAAATCGGATCAAGCCCGGCACAAGGCTGCGTGTCCCTCTGGCCTGGCTCAGTGACCAGGCCGTCGCGGCAAAGATCGTGGCTCTCAGCGGTGATGTCAGTCTGACGCCAGCCGGAAGCAAACTCCAGCAGGAGTTGCTTATCGATACACGAATCCAGCTGGGAGATCTGTTGCAGACAGGGCCGTCCGCCAGCGCGGCGGTCGAATTTGCAGACGGCTCGATAGTCACCATCCGCCAGGACACTTCAGTGCTCTTTGACCATCTCAGTGCCTACAGTGATACCGGTATGGTCGACACCCGGCTGCGCCTGACGAATGGGCGGGTCGATATTCGCGCCAAGCCAGCGGCCGGGCCAGGTTCACGTTTTGAGATTCATACCCCGGCCGCGGTCAGTGCGGTGCGCGGAACCGAATATCGTGCGTCCGCCGAGGCTGCACTGAAAACCTCCTGGGTGGAGGTGCTCGAGGGACAGGTCGCTGCAACGGGGGGCGAAAAAACGACCCTGGTACCCGCCGAATTCGGCACCAGAGTCGTGCTGGGCGAGCCGCCGATTCCGCCTCGACCCCTGCTCCAGGCGCCCGATGTTGAATCCATTACCGGAGAAGATCCAACGACTCAACTGGCCCCTGACCTGGGAACCCGTCAAGGACGCAAAGGCATACCATATCGAGGTGTCAACAGAAGCTGATTTCTCATTGGTCCTGTGGGAACGAACCACCGAATAACGCGCGAACCCCACTTCCCGATCTGGCAGACGGCCGATACTTCGTGCGAGTCCGGGGCATCGACGCATTGGCTATCGAGGGGCTCAATGGGATGCAAGCGTTGGAACTTGATGCAAGACCTCAACCACCCATCCCGTTGGAGCCTGCCGATGCCGCTGTCATAAGAGGTGCGGCGCCTGAGCTGCGCTGGACCGCCTCGGCTGAGGCCACCAGCTACCGACTGCAGATCGCCTTGGATGATGACTTCGCTGAACCGGTGAATGATCAGAACAAGCTGGCGGCCAACTCTTTTGCAGTATCCGACATAACCCCGGAAACCTATCATTGGCGACTGGCCAGTATCAATGAAACAGGAGAGCAAGGACCGTTCGGGCCAGCGCGCTCCTTCGACATCAAAGCAGAGACTGCGACACCGCTGGCGGCCTTAACCGCTGACGAAGAAAAGGTTCGGGCCTCCTGGCAGGCCGGAGCAGAAGGGCAAACCTATCAGGTACAGATCGCTGAGGACCCCGAGTTCACCGTCCTGCTGCTCGACGAGGCCCTGGCAACACCGCAACTCGAGATCCCTCAAATGACTGGCCTGGTGCGCTATTTGCGAGTGCGCATCGTGGAACCGGATGGCTATCTGGGTCCCTGGGGAGCGGTTCAGCAGATTGATCCTCTACCCGACAAAGGCTGGCTGTATCTCATACTGAGCGGCTTATTAGGATTTCTGTTGATCTGAGTTATGACCAGTAAGCGATTATTTGCGCAGTCTCGCCGTCTGCTGCCGGGTCTGGCGCTGATGGTGGCGACGATCGTCCTGTTGATGAGCAATCTTCCTGAACGGCTTGATCTGGTCCTTTATGATTCACTGCTGCGCTTGCAGTATCGAACACCGAGCGAAGAGGTGGTGATCATCACCATCGACGAACCCAGCCTGCAAAAACTCGGGCGTTGGCCCTGGTCGCGACAGGTTCATGCTGAACTGTTGGACATCCTGACCGAAATCGGTGTACTAGCCGTCGCTTTCGATATTCTGTTTGCCGAACCTGAAACCGATGCCCCTGAAGCGGATCACCTGTTTGCTCAAGCCATGGCCAGAAACGGACGAGTCGTGCTTGCGCTCGCGCCAGGCCATGGCACAGCCGGCAGGTTGATTTCAGAAATCCTGCCGATCCCGGTGCTTGCCGACCAAGCCGCCGCATTAGGGCATGTGGATTTTGAACTGGATGTGGACGGCGTCACCCGCAGTGTATATCTCAGAGCGGGACTGGGTGATCCCCACTGGCCTGCGTTTGGCCTCGCCTTGGCTGAGCTTGCAAAGCCCAGTCTCAAGAACAGTCGCCTCAAGACCCAGAGTAACGCGCCTGCAGAACCTGCACTAAAAACTGGCTGGGTCAGAAGTGATCTGATTCTCACGCCATTTTCGGGTCCGATTGGCCATTTCAAACAAGTCTCATACATCGACGTCCTGTCCGATAAGATTCCCCATGAGGAGTTGCGCGACCGCATTATCCTGATCGGTTCGACAGCCAGTGGACTCGGCGATGCACTCGCCACACCCGTGTCCTGGGATCACCGCCGTATGCCCGGAGTGGAGATGAATGCGCACGTGGTCAACGCACTGCTGACTAACAGTGAAATTCTGCCCGTGTCCCCACGCATACGACTCTTGCTGAGCCTGGGTTTCATGGCTGCTCTCTACCTGGCCTTCCTGTTGTTGCCCAGTCGGCTTTCCCTGTTGGTTCTGGTCGTCGGGGCAAGCAGCGTCATCCTGACCACTATCACCCTGCTGGTCGGTCTGCAGCTCTGGTTTCCCCCGGTCGTCCTGCTCTTGATGCAGGGGCTCTCCTATCCATTATGGAGCTGGTACCAACTGCAAACCGCATCCCGCGCCATCAAGCAATTGGAACACCGGATTCGCCATCAGGCCAGGCATGATCCGGTAACCCGGCTGCCCAACCGGGAGATGCTCCAGGAGTATATGCAACGCTCAATGACCAGGGCAGAGATGCTCAACAGCCATCTTGGCCTGTTGATCATCAGTCTGGATCGATTCAGACAGATCAATAACAGCCTGGGCCTGAAGGGTGGCGATCAGTTGCTCAATGCAGTGGCGGAGCGGTTGCGCAAGGTCATCCGTGGCAACGATATCGTGGCCCGGGTCAGTGGCGACGAGTTTGCCGTGTTGATGGTGGATCTGCAGAGTGAAAACCCTGTCATCGATATGGCTGGGCGGCTCGCTCTGACTTTTCATCATCCCATTGAAGTGAATGGACAACAGTTTTTTCTCTCGCCGAGCATTGGCGCCAATCTTTACCCCCATGGCGGCAATGATAGCGACAGTCTGTTGCACAACACTTATACCGCCATGCAGAAGGCCAAGAGTGACAAGACCAAAGACTTCTGGTTCTTCGATGAAGGCATGAAGATCGAGATATTAGCCAAGTCAGATCTTGAAAATGCCATGCGCCTGGCCTTGCAGCGCAAAGAGTTCGAGGTCTTCTACCAACCGCAGGTGATTGCCGGGGATGGACGTGTTATCGGGGTGGAGGCCCTGCTCAGATGGCGGCATGCTGAACGGGGTCTCATCTCACCTTCAGAGTTCATTCCTGTTGCGGAACTGAATGGACTGATCGTTCCGATAGGCAAATGGGTACTCGAGCAATCCTGCCGGCAGGCGCAGCAATGGCGACAGGTCGGTCTGGCGGAAGTCAGGGTGGCGGTAAATCTGTCTGCCGTGCAGTTCAATCACCCGAATCTTGTTGACAACGTCGCGGAAACATTAAAAACCTCAGGGCTGCCGGCCCACCTGTTGGAATTGGAACTGACTGAAACTTCCCTGATGCAGGATATGCATTCCGCAGCAAAAACCCTGTCGCACCTCAAAGCACTCGGCGTGCAATTGGCGATTGATGATTTTGGCACCGGTTATTCCTCACTGAGCTATCTGAAGAGCTTCCCCATGGACAGGATCAAGATTGACCGTTCCTTTATCAACGAACTCAATGCCAACACCGAGACCGCGGAGATCACCCTGGCAATTATCGACATGGCCCATCGTCTGAATCTGGATGTCATTGCAGAAGGCGTGGAAACCACTGATCAGCAAGATTTTCTGCGTCACCACCACTGCGATCAGCTCCAGGGCTTTCTCTATGGTCGGCCGGTTCCCGCCCATGAGTTGGTAAAGATACTGGGAAAAGCCGTCAGTTAACCGATAGACAGATCATGTCAGACTTAGGGAACATCCGTCTGGATTATCCAGAACAGATGCACGATAGTTATTTATTGATCCACGACCTGGTCGTAAAGTTGGTTAGACTCAACAACCACCAGCTGGAAGCTGGTGGGTTAGTGTTACGGACTGAAAGTCCGGATACGCGTCGGCTAAACGACGCGTCCTAATCTGGCTCCACCTTGAAATCATCGTCCTGCCTCGGCTCAAAGTGGTGCTCTAAATAATCTTTAATCATTTCTTCGGTCTTCTGTCCCACCGTGGTACAGAAATAGCTCTTTGCCCAAAAGGGTCTGCACCAATACCGTTTCTTGATATGTGGAAACTCCTCGAATAACTTGCTTGATGTTCACCGATACTCCTATGCCACTATTTAACCTCAAGTATCATAGATGAAATCTGTTCGCCTGGAAGGCGAAGGTTTAAACCTTCCATATGGAAATTAATCAAATAACAGTACCAGTTGTATAACCAAGGAGGAGATGAACATGCACATGCTTCCAAAACAGAATGATGCACTGGGAACAACCAATCGCGGCAATCCATGTGAATCAGGACTCTGCACTTTATGCACGGCTGACTGTAAAGGTAAATGCGAAACCTGGCTAGCCTCTCTCATGGGACGAAAGCTGCTCTATCCTCGAAAATTCGGCAACATTACCTCCGGTTCCGCCAATATCTCGGCTGAAGGTATCGGATATCACGCCTTACGTATAGCAGGCTATCCATATGGTGCTCGGGGTCTCGAAGACAAACTCTCGACCAACCCCGATGATCGCATTTTTCCCAACGTCGATATCACAACCCGTTTTGGTAATGAGTTACAGACGGATTGTCGCCTGCCGATTATGACCGGCGCACTTGGCTCCACCCCGATAGCCGCTAAATACTGGGACTCCTTTGCGGTCGGCGCCGCCCTCTGTGGCTTTCCTATCGTCATTGGTGAGAATGTAGTGGGCATTGACAAAGCGGCGATTATTGAAGGCGGCAAGACCAGCACAGCCCCCGAACTGGATCGGCGCATAGAGACCTATCTGCGCTATTACGACGGTTATGGCGCGATCATAGTGCAGATGAATGTGGAGGACACCCGTAATGGTGTGGCCGAATATGTCATCGACAAATATGGTGACAAGGTCATCATCGAACTGAAGTGGGGCCAGGGTGCCAAGGATATTGGGGGCGAGATTCAGGTCACCGATATCGACTACGCGCGTTATCTGATGACTCGAGGTTATCTTGTCGATCCGGATCCAACCGATCCGGCGGTGATCAAAGCCTTTGAGAATCGAGCCATTACCAGCTTCGCTCGTCACAGCCGCCTCGGTGCGACCGACCTGAGCCATACCGATCAGGTTCGGGATGCCTTTATGTCTGAGGTTGCGCGGCTCAGACAACTCGGTTTTAAACGGATTTCCTTGAAAACCGGCTCCTACGGTATGGAGGCTTTGGCCATGGCGATCCGTTTCTCTGAGGATGCCAAGCTGGATTTGCTGACCGTAGATGGCTCCGGCGGAGGGACCGGTATGAGCCCATGGAACATGATGGAGCATTGGGGCATCCCATCGTTGCCGTTGCACGCCAAGACCTATGATTTTTGTAAAGTCCTGGAGGAACGTGGCATTACGCCACCGGATCTCTCTCTTGCTGGCGGTTTTGCACGCGAAGATCATATATTCAAGGCACTTGCGCTGGGTGCGCCATACACCAAGCTGGTATGTATGGGAAGAGCTCCAATGATTCCAGGCTTTCTGGGCAGTAACATCGAAGGCGTGTTCAAGCCCGAGCGGCGTGCAGAGCTCTCGGCTCACTGGGAAACATTACCCACGACCGTAAAGAACCTTGGTACTTATCCCGAGGAGATCTTTGCCGGTTGGGAAGCCGTGCGGGAAAAGGTCGGTGACAACGAGATGCCGAATATTCCATACGGGGCGGTGGCCATGTATGGCTATGCCGACAAACTCAGCTGCGGACTGCAGCAGTTCATGGCAGGAGCACGAAAGTTCTCGATTGATCAGCTCAGGCGTAATGATCTTTTATCAGCAAATCATGAGACAGCAGAGGTGACTGGCATCCCGTTCATGACCGACGCTCAGAATGATCAGGCCCTGGCGATCTTGCGTGAGTAATAGCTTGGTAGACATTGGCTAGTACTCCAACCAGATTATATTGATGGATTCAGACATATAACAGGACGGAAATCATGTTGAAAACATGGTCTGACGACTACTCGCTCGGCATCCAAGCAATCGATGCGCAACACAAAGGTTTCTTCGCGGCAGCCCATCGATTGTATGACGCCATTCTGAATTGTGAGGGAGAGATGCTGGTAGAAGAGAGTGTGGAGTTTCTGCGGGATTATGCCAACCGGCATTTTCAGACAGAAGAAAGCTTTATGGCTAAACATGCATACCCACATCTCGATCAACATAAAAAACTCCACACCGAGTTCCTTGAAGTACTGGATGGCTTGGTCGACGATCTGGAGTTATTCGGTCCCAGCCAACATCTAGCTGACCGTGCTTTGGAGATCTCCCAGGATTGGCTGATCAACCACATCATTGAGGAGGACACCCAGTATGCAAAATACATACAGGATAGGTAGTTCAGAAACGTTATAACTGGACTCGAAGCGCTTCACGAAAGACTGGCTTGCCTGCGAATCTGTCGATATAGAGGCCAACTTTGGTTGCATTAGCGGAGATCCAATCGGCGCGAGAACGCATCGGGAAGTCCGTCATCGTCACCCCCTGCACCCGGGCCGAGATCCCCAACGAGCTGATTAGCTGCGAGGTCTTCCAGAACCGTTCGCTTAGAGAGGTCAAACTGCAGGAGACCGAGGTGGAGCTGCTGTTCGAGACCCGGGGACTCGATCATGTGGAAGCGATCTGCCAGGCACTGCTGGATGAAGGATTTATCCTCAAGTAGCAGCAAAAAAGACAAGATTCGATGTGGTTATTCGGCATAACAGATCAGCCAGTGAGACAACCCCAGCACTGCGTGCAGGTTTCCATGCCAGTCTCTTGCCAAAGTGAGCGATAATGGTGCAAAAGGACCTGCAGTGCTCCAAATTGTCGCCTTTTTCATGATGATCACGTCCACTGCTCCAATGGAATTTCATAAGCCAATGAAATTACAAGGCTTATAGAACATGGTCTGGCAATTGCTTTGATGGAAACAAGCAAACTACTGAGGAGGACATGACCATGCTGATACTCGACATGACCAGCGGTCGTTTCATCGAACCAAACATTGATCCACAAGATCGGCAAGCCGCAGAGATTCATCAGCCCGAGTGGAATCCAGTGCAGACTGGACTTCAATCTGTGCAGCTGACCAATGCGGAGCCTTGGAAACCCGCGCCAGGCGTTATCAACGCGGGTTTGGAGTGGTTGCAGCGTAACTGATATGCCGAATGGAATAGCCTGAACAGGGCACAGGGCCAATCACTACCCGCTAATAAGACAGTTATTTGGTAGGCTTCCGCCACTTGCCCTGCTTACCATTCCTGTCGTGAAAAAAATCGCCCTCTTCGCCGATGTCCAGAATATCTACTAACAGGCAAGATGCTGAACGACGTCACGGTGATAAAGCCGTTATTTATCCCAGGCTTTGCGACAGCCTCCTTGATATCAGACATGATGTCATGGAACGAAATCCCTTCGCCGGTCTGAATCTCAATAAATGTTGCAGTTCTTTTCATATTTTCCTTATCTCATAAACTTATTAGCAAGTTACAGAGTGCCGTACCTGATTAACGTTGATCCTCAATGGTGGATCGTGTTGTAGTACCTGCCAAACTTGGCCTTAGCTTACGGATACTGATTTTAATCTAACGGATTTTCGCCGTACTCAGCAAACTCAAACATTACTACTTTTGCCTCACAGTGCTTTTACTCTCACCATGCCTGTAGGCAGAACCGCTGTTTGATACCCACATGCACTACAATGCTGCTGATGCCGAGTATTACAGCCCGCAGCAAATCATCCAGACGATTGACCAAAACGAAGTCAGGCAGGCTGCTGTCACCAGCATCCCCACATATCTCGCTAAACAACTTTATCAGCAGGCTCCCGACCGCATCCTACCGCTGCTTGGTGTATACAGAGACCATGACGATGACGACTGGTATGAACTGTTCATCAGCTACCCCGAACGAATCATGATTGGCATTGACAGAGCTGCGCAAAATCGCCATTGGTTTATTTATTACCATGGTCACTTTCGCCATTCCCACCTGGTTGCAAGTCAGTATCGACAGTGGTGGCACACCGCACATTGCCTGACAGTTGCTCGCCTACCTTGTATTGACTTCGGCTGAGGTTATGGTCTCTATTACTTGTTTGGAGTTTTCCTATACCCAAGCGCCAAAAACCATGAGGTCATGGGATGATTTATTTTTCCGAGGCCCTTAACCAGTCTCAGTCACGGTCGCCACTGCGAACCAGTATCAAGCACCGTTAGCTCAACTCCAACGTTGATAGGACGTATCCAGGGATTCATAGCGATCAGTTCGGGCGACAGATTATGCAATTGGGCCGAGGCCGAGGCGTAATCCTCGTGCATGCTATGGATCAATGAGTACCAAGTGCGTCCCCGGACAATCTCCTCCCTGTAGTACAGCCGTTCCGGCAGATCGTTTCGATTGGCAAATCTAAGCAGGTCGTCCAATTTGTAGAACCCTATCAGCTGGAGCGCGTAGGTGCGGTCAGCAGCGACCACGGTTTTCGGTGTGGCCGCGTCCGGGCTCGCGTCCGTGACCGCTTGCCCTGGGTCGTCGCCAAAGCGTTGTTCTGCGGCGGCAACAGGTGTCTCGTCGGGACTGCTCACCCCTTCGGTGGGAGGGGTAGAGCTGAATTCCAATGGCGGTTCGACAGTCGCCGCGGCGGACTCTTGCGCGGAGTCTTGCTTGGCGTCCTCTGCGGGTGAGCTGTCGGACAGGCCGGGACCGGGCGCGGCCTTTGTCACCTCCGCGGTTTCCAGTGCCTCGCGCTTGGTTTCGAGTTCCCACATCAGGCTTTCCAGCTTGGCCTCCAGCCGTTGGACTTCCGCGCCAACCACAGCACCAACCTCATCGCGGGCAATGCGCTCGTCTTTGAGGATAGTGTCCAGACTGTCAGTCTGTTCCTCGTCCTGCTGACCCAGGGAGGACGAGATCTCGTTGACCGCGGCAGACAATCGGCTCAGCTCAGCCCGCACTGAATCTGCGTCTGCTGGTTTCCCGGACGTCCGACCCAGTTCCTGTTTGAGTTCAGCCAAGTCGTCGGCCAGCAACTGCCGGTCGGTACTTGCCTGGTGGTATGCAAGGAACAGGACAACGCCAACTACGACCAGGAACAGGACCAAGGCGCCGATCACGATCACCATCTGTCGCCCCAAGCGGGCATTGATCGCTTCGCGCTGGGACTGCCAGGCCCGCTGCAACTTGGATGCGGTCGTGCGACGATCGTCGTCGACGTCAGCGATACGCTCCACCAGGGACTTCTCGTAGTCACGCAGCTGGTCCTGTTGTTCGGCTATCTGCCGTTCCAGCTTGCTCAACTTGTTCTCAAGCGAGCTAAATCCCGGGTCGGGATGTCCCTGATTTTCGAGTTCGTTCATGTTGTCCATAGTTTGGGGGTGCCTGGCGAAATGTTAATTATTCCCTGAACACCGATACTTATACCAGTCTTGTCCTCATGAGCAACTTTCACTGCTCTACCCTCCCATGAAGGACCAGTCCCCCCGCAACGCGCTGGGCTTTTTCCAGTAATTGGTCATCAATATTCAGAGTCCTGCGCATGGTAATATCTCATTCAGTCGATTGATATATCAAAAAGCACTTCACTTGATGCCTAATATCCTGCCTGTGAGGTGAGTTTTTTTAGTCACCAATAAGACAGAATCAGGTCTCGGCACATACTGCATCCGTGTTATCGGGCTGCTCAAATCGTCCCTCGGCATGCTGTCGGTTAGCGACTGATGGCCTGCGCCAGAGGTAAAAATCGACAAGGCCGAGGTCGCAGTGTTCATCCGCCTCAGGTGCCGGGCTGTATAGCAACTCACATTACACCAAGGATCCAACCCTCTATTCGCGCAACACCGTATTGGCCAGGCTGTAACCTGGGTTTGAGGTAGTTTTGGAGGCTGCCTTCCAGGTCGCTTTGCCGCAGCCAGGCGGCGGCTACATAGGCATCCTGCTGATCGGGCGTGCGGTTGTCCCGGGGAACCCCCTTGTTCCAGAGCGATGGGTAGACCTCGGCAATGACCGATGTTCCTGCAGCTAGTTCCCAACCGTCGAAGGGCCAGAAGAAGATGCGGCTCCCAAGCTTCTGCCGCAGATAACGCAACCAGGGCAGCCCGGCGTGGGTCGATTTAGCCACCGAGCCGGGCACGTCGAAATGAAAGACCGACTTGGCTCCGGCTCGTTCCTCCGTAATCCGTCGCCAGCGTGCGTTGCCGGAACGCGCCTCGCCATCACCCCGCAAGCCGTCTCTGATGAAATCCACATAGGTGTTTGCAGCGTCCGTCGGCCAGTGCTTATGAAAATCGTCGAGAAAGCTCGACCAGTCCGGCTCCAGATGATGGACTTCAAAGTAGCGCAGAGGGAAGGAAAAGCTGTGGTCGATGCCGACCAGCGTCGTTATCTCTTCGGACAGCCGCTCAACCAGCCACTCGGCCAGACCGCGCCGGGTCCAGTACTTGCGCCGACTGGGGGGCGGCTCCACTTCCTCTGGCATGGATTTGCGGCTCGCCTGGTAAACCCGCAGACCCTTGAGGCTGGAATCCGGCGTTTCCGCTCCGGAGTAATCGATGCCGATGTAACGGCTGAAAGCGGGTCTCCTCATAAGCAATGTTTCTGGAACTTCCTTAATTGACGAGAATCAGGTAAGGCATCCTCTAAGTTTACTCCACAAGTCGATTGATTAGCAGATAGGTCACACCTTCTGTGATGATCAAGTTCTTATCGAGTATCCCCTTCAGGTCCCGCTGCAGACTGCAAAGCTATTACAGGGTACTGAGCCTTAGTTAGCGTCCAGAAACACCCTTCCCTGGGATGTTTCTGGAAAAGACTCGAAAAATGCGATTTTCCGATTCCTTCATTTTCAAAGGCTTATTGCCTTTGAAAATGCTGGCACGTCCCTATGCCAGATTAGTTTCCGTCCTTTCTGGACGGAAACCAGTTAACAAACCGATGACTTGCTCCATCTCCGCGCTGCTTACTTCCTGTCGTTCATGACTGGATATGCAGAGATTGGCCCCGGCAATGGGAGCAGGCGAATGCTCGACAAAGCTTCTCAGCGCCTCACCCCGGCCCTGAATCAGATCCTGGATCACCAGGGGACTCAACATGCCGGCCGATTCCATGACCGGCAATTGGCAGATGTTGTGCAATGCCGTCAATAACTTCGGCCCGATGAACTGCGGCGGCATACCGCCCTGGTTCTGCCGCAGCAGGCGTTCGGCCGTCTCGACATAGAAATCCAGAAAGCCATTGCCCTGGCGGAACATCAGAAAGGCATTGTGGACTTTCTTGTAGACCTTCCGCCTGCCCTGCTTGTCTTGCTGCACCCAGACTTCGCGCCCAACCGCATAAGGCCCGTCAGGCAATGCAAAGCCAACCGGATCGAAGATGAGGAAGTCCGCATCCAACCAGACCACCGTCTCATAGCCTTCACACAAGGCTTGCTGAAGCACCTTCAAGCGCGCCAGGTCTGCAGCTATTACCTTCTGCTGAGTAACTTTCTCCAATATGTCGTCCTGCACGGCATCAAACAGCTCATCATTCAGGTATCGATAGGCATATTGGTTCGACTCGGACCAGCGGCGGACAGAGTCAAGGCAAGGGGAAAGCCATGGATAGGGCAAAGGCGAGCGATGTGACTGAATGATGAGAGTTTTGGACATGATTACGTGCTGTGACTAGATGTATCTTGTGCGCTAGCGGCCCTGTCTAACTGATTACTTCAATCAAAATATGCACGCAATAAGGCGTTGACTTCAGACAAATCAAAAGATTTTTGGGTCGAAATCATCTGTGACCCATTTAAGCATTTCATCATGTTTTGGATGCTCAGGGTCAGCAATTGCTTCGAAACATTGCATAGTCTATGTTCATAGGACTAGATGGAGAATGAATCATTTCAAAGTCGTGTGCGACAGATCAACGAGCGGGCTGATCGCTATGAATAAAAGTCCAGCTGAAGGCGGAAAAAATGCTCAGGTTCAATTCGTCCTCAAACAATGGACTGTCCGAGTTTGCGGCACCATTATGAATGCCAATCTGGGAGCCGACAAACAGACGAAACCGGCTGTTGAACCGCTTGGTCACGCCCAGTGTGAGATAGGACCCGAGGTAACCCGCCTTGGCATTGTATGCGGGGCGTTCGAAGGTGGCAAATTCAGGCCCAACCTGGTAAAAATAATCCATCATCTTTTCCGTGGCAAAAATCGGTCCCAGGCGTGCGGATACCTCCAGGTCTAAGTCCGTGATATGTTCATGGGTGTAATTCAGTTTTGGATTAAACACATAACCCTGATGTTTGAGCGATGAGAAATCGGTCGAGTAAACGGCACGGGTCTGCAAATTGAGGTTCAGCTTCCTGCGACCCGGCTCGTTGATGAGCTTGAAGATCAATTGAGGACCGATTCCGAACAGATAATCCAGATCCGGCATGCCGTCGCGGGCGTCGTTGTCCCCGGAATCGACCGGAAACGCTGCACTGAATGTCAGATCGAGTTCGAACCGGTCGCTCTTTAACAAGCGTCTGCTTACCGCTCCCCTGTCATCATCGTCACCCACTCGCCAGTATTCGCCACGGTATACCAGGTAGGGAATGGCGAGGGATCGCGCGGTATATTCGCTGGCCGCAGGATAATCAGGCAACCAACCCCAGAAACCGCCGACACCGACCTCCCAGAGGGGCTTATTCTCCATAGATTGTTTAGCATCCTGTTGGCCGGCCAATACCTGCTCAAAGACCAGGATAAGAAACGCCATCATGACGACAGGAAAGTACTTTCTTAATGCTGCAGTTCTGTGGGTCATTTTTTTGGCTTGGAAATCCACTGATATGAACCTTTCTCAAAATTAACGAGCGCAGGCGAGACACTGAGGCTGGCGTTCTGTTTGTTCAATAGCCGATGTGAGCTGATCGAGGTGCTTGGCGATAGCGGTCGCGTCTCCGAAACCGAGCTGCCACAATATTAGGAGTTGCAGCCGATCGAGTCGCAACAGTTCGCGAGGAAACCATGACCAAGCTCCAGTCAATTGATATACAATACGCCCCTGAAGTACCTCGGGCCATTCATCCGACGATTCGGAAAACATGAGGTTGGTCCAATTAGAGCCAACCCGGTCGTCTGCTCATAGTCGAGCCGCTCCAGCAGATCCGGTAGATCGTCCGGAGCAATGCGCTGCAGCCTTGGTTCTTTTGTCAAACCATCCTGTTCCATGACAAAAAACATCCCCTTGGGATAGGAGAACGTGAAGTCAGTTTCTTTCTATCCTAATTGGTAAGTCAGCGCAAACTAGATAAAACCACCTTTTGCAAACTCCATGATTTCGCTGTCCTTTCATTCATCATTGATAATGACCACGTATTGGCATTATTTCCACATCAGGCGATTTCATTGAGGCTGTATTTATGATTCATTAATTGTAACTATTCAGCTCGCTCCGTAATGTCTTTGCTCCATCGTAGGATTGCCATTGCAGATCAGTATCAATAGTAATTCTGCCGTCCAGGTCACTGTGGGACGGAAGATTCATTCTCAATCTGCCTGTATAATCGGTCGCGGAATCATCCATCACTTTAGATGCGAAGGACTGTTTATGAAAACCCGCATGGGAGACTCTGCACAGATGACTACATTTCTGGTACTTCTGGGTATTGCAGCCGCGATCGTTGTTTACGGCATCCTGCTGTACAACAATCTGGTCAGCCTGCGTAACCGGGTGAAGAACGGGTTTTCGCAAATCGATGTACAGCTCACCCGGCGTCATGACCTGATTCCCAATCTCGTGGAAACGGTCAAGGGCTATATGAAACACGAGCGCGAAACCCTGGAGGCGGTCATCCAGGCGCGCAATGCAGCGGTGAGCGGCCTGCAGAACGCAGCGGCAGACCCGGCGGACCCGGCGGCAATCAAGCAGCTGGGCGCTGCCGAGGGAGCCCTGAACGGTGCGCTGGGACGGCTGTTCGCGCTGGCCGAGGCCTATCCGGATCTCAAGGCCAACCAGAACATGCTGCACTTCCAGGAGGAACTCACGACGACCGAAAACAAGGTCGCCTTTGCGCGCCAGGCCTTCAACGATGCGGTGATGAACTACAACAACGGCTGCGAGAGCTTCCCCGGCTCTGTCGTTGCCAACAATTTCAACTTCAAGACCGCCGAGTTCCTGGAGATCGAGGCGCCGGAAAAACGCGAAGTGCCCAAGGTCTCCTTCTAAGACCGATCAACCAGCGCAGCTCCCTCACCCAGGACCGGATATGGATTTCTTCGAGCACCAGGCACAGGCCCAGCGCCAGACCCGCTTCCTGATCTTCATGTTCATCCTCGCCCTGATCGCCATCGTGATCACGGTCGATCTGGTGGTGCTCACCCTGGTTGTCAATATGGACGACCAGTCCAATCAACTGGTCATGCCAGGTGTGCAATTGATCAGCGCAAACAAGGGACTGATCGCCCTCACCAGCCTGGGGACGCTGGGATTGATCGGCATGGCGAGTTTGTATCGCATCGCCATGCTCGGCGGCGGAGGCGGCAAGGTGGCGCGCAGCCTGGGCGGCACCCTTGTCTCACCCGACACCCAGGACCCGCTGCGCCGACGCCTGCACAACGTGGTGGAGGAGATGGCCATTGCCTCCGGTGTGCCGATGCCCGAGGTCTACGTGCTCGAAGAGGAGCAGGGCCTGAATGCCTTTGCCGCCGGTTTTACCACGGGCGATGCAGCCATTGCCGTGACCCGAGGCAGCCTGGAGTCCTTTAACCGCGAGGAATTGCAGGGCGTGATCGCCCATGAGTTCAGCCATGTGCTCAATGGTGACATGCGCCTGAACATGCGTCTGATGGGCATACTCTTCGGGATACTGGTGATCAGCCTGATTGGCCGCACCATTCTGCGCAGCCTGCGGCATACGCGCTTCCGTTCCAGCCGCTCCAACAGCAAGGGCGGCGGCGGTATCGCCGTAGTAGTTGCCCTCGGCGCGGCGCTGACGGTGATCGGTTATGTCGGGCTGTTCTTCGCCCGGCTCATCAAGGCGGGTGTGTCGCGTCAGCGCGAATATCTGGCGGATGCCTCGGCGGTACAGTTTACGCGCCAGACGGAGGGCATAGCCGGTGCACTGAAAAAGATCGGCTACGGCGCTTCCTCCCTGATAGAGGATTCCGACGGTGAGGAGGTCAGCCACATGCTGTTTGCCAATGGCCTGGGCTCGTTCTTCCAGCTGTATGCAACCCACCCGCCGATCGAGGAGCGCATCCGTGCCCTGGAACCGGATTTCGATCCCACCGCCTACCTTCGTGATCAGGCCAGGCAGGCATCCGCCCGTGAACAGCGTCACGGAGGTGAGAACGCACCCAGGTCGAGCCTGATACCCGCACAGGCCCAGGCGCATTGGGACCGGCTCATGCAATCGCTGTTGATCCTCACACCAGACGCCGTCAGCAACTCTATCGGCAATCCCCAGGACCAGCACATCCAGCACGCTGCCGAACTGCGCAGACTGATTCCCGAACAGGTCTATCAGGCCACCCAGTCACGCATCGGCGCCCTGCTGTTGACCCTGTCCCTGTTGCTGGACCAGGACGATAGTATCCGCCAGCGGCAACTGACCCACCTGTCTGCATTCTTCGATGCCGAAGCGCTTTCACTCATCACTCGGTTACGCACCGATGTACAGGGGTTGGGTCCTCAGTTCCGCCTGCCCCTGATGGACATGGCCTTCCCGGCGCTCAAACAGCGCCCAAGGGAACAGATCGACGCCATGCTGAAACTGGTCGATGAGCTGATCCTGGCGGATGATCAGGTGGATAGCTTCGAATATCTGTTGTCACGTACGCTTTTATCGCATCTGCAAGACGCCGAGCGTCCACAGCGCGCAACCAGCCGACGCGGCACCAAGCTGGTGAACAGCCTTGATGAGCTGCATACCCTGTTCTCGGTGCTTGCCCGTCTGGGACACAAACAGGGTGATGAGGCGGCGCGCGACGCCTATCAGGTCGGCATGCTGGCCCTGCTGCCGAATTCCATCGACTGGCCTGACTATAATCCGCCGGAAAAGTGGGTCCAGAAAATGGACGCAGCCCTGGATAAGTTGGACGGCCTGCCGGCAGTGGCCAAGGAGGAATTGGTCAAGGCATTGACCATAACAATTTCACATGACGCCAGGGTCACTGTCAGCGAGGCTGAACTGCTGCGCGCTGTCTGCGCGATCCTGCATTGTCCCCTGCCCCCGTTCGTATTGGATACAGACACGATCAGTGTTGCGGGACAGGCCTAAGTGCATAAATAGAAACGAACGTTAGCGTCTATACCAATCGCTATTCCGACCGGCCCCAGGATTAAAAATGTTCCTGATTCCCCTCGATACTCAGCGATTGCAATAGACAAGGAAGCTTCGTGACTGTCCGAAAAACCATATTACGCCGAATGTTTGTTGCAGTTCGTCATACTACGATCACCATTTTGGCGTATATGTATAGGAGGGACGTCCAGCTGAGTTCATGCTAAGGCTGGCGCGAGTATCACACAAAAACCAATCGGAGGTGCAGGATGGAAGATGTCGAGAAATTGTTGAAAACCGCCATGGGCGAGGTAGAGCGCATGCTCAACACCAAGACCGTGGTAGGCGAACCCATTACCATCGAGGGCAATACCCTGATCCCCCTCGTCAGCCTCGGCTTCGGCATCGGTGCCGGGGGCGGTGGAGGCACGGGCTCCATGAAGGGCGGCGAATCCGGCGAGGCCAAGGGTGCTGGTACCGGCGGCGGGGGCGGCGTCAAGCCGGTCGCCATGATCATTATCAACAAGGACGGTGTACGCCTGGAGCCAGTCAAAGGCGGCACCAGCTCGGTGCTGGAGAAGGTCGCCGAGACCATCGGCAAGGCTGTGCAAAAGAACAACGACTAGCCCGCCGTGCTGATCACCCTGGTCGCGCTGCTGGTTGGTGTGGTGGCGGTGTTGGCGATTCCTGTTGGCGTCACCTTTACCGTACAGCGCGAGGAGAAATTTCAGGGCCGCGTCACCATCGACTGGCTGTTCGGTCTGGTACGGATACCGGTGCAACCGGAGGAGAACGGAGAGACCAAACCGGAACCATCGTCGAAGAAATCCAGTCGCACCCAAGCACAGCGGGACATTCATCTGTGGGCCATGTTTCGCAGTAAGGGTTTCCTCGCGCGGCTGCTTCGGCTGCTGCGCCGCCTCATGGGCTGCATCCATATCCGCCGCCTGCGACTGCACCTACTCATTGGCCTGGACGACCCTGCCGATACCGGTCAACTCTGGGGTATGATCGGTCCTCTGGCTTTGCTCGTTCCGGTGCCGGCCAGGGCCGAACTGGTTATCCAACCGGAGTTCACTGGTGCGGCCTTGCAGATCGACAGCGAAGGGGCCATACGTATCCTGCCCATCGAGATCATTGGCACACTGTTCGCCTTCGCCCTCTCACCGGTGACTCTACGGGCGCTATACGCCCTGGGTACAGGCCGATGACCCGTCTCCAGCCAGGTGCACC
Source organism: uncultured Gammaproteobacteria bacterium (assembly GCA_963797085.1). Lineage (GTDB taxonomy): Bacteria > Pseudomonadota > Gammaproteobacteria > Chromatiales > Chromatiaceae > JASJBU01. The sequence goes on along the minus strand of CAWCOA010000001.1, from coordinate 158,711 downwards.
CATCGTCGTCGGTGATGCCACACTGATCATCATCGCGCGTCTTTCCATCGAGGCCGACAGCACAGGTTCTGCGTGCTGGCTCCATGCCAGCAAGGAGCCCTACGCCCTCATCATACGGGACGCCCAGGGCCTGCGTGCGCTGGACATGACGGGGCGAAGGATGGCGATCGCGGAGCTTTTAGATGAGGTCCCGGGGCTTGAAACCATTTGAGCCATGGCTGGACGTAAAATGAGTCCTTTCTCTAATAATTCCCAGGACGATTATTTTGTATTTTTCAACTCATCAAGAAAAACCGCCACTCGCGCTCAGACATTCACCGCCTCCCGCTCAATATAAGGGCGTAACTCTGGGCGCAATACCTTCTCGGTGACCAGATCCACCTCACAACCGAGTTCATCTTCCAGAAGAAACTGCACCCCAAAATAACGCTCTGAGGTGGCTGGCCCATTTAATTATCAACTCAAACCCAATTCTTCGGCCAATGTCAGCAGTCGCCTATCCCGGGTCCAGAGCTTAGAGGGACTGTCTAACGATACCGAGGCCAGCAGGTGAGCATCGATATAGCCAATCCCACGTCCCATCAATGCGTGACGTTCGATGAAGAACAGGACCTCTTCGTCGGTGGCAAGTGTTGAACGGGGCAGGTCCTTGAGCAACGTCAACACCTCATCCCGGTTATGTAAGTTGCCGCAGGCCAGTTCACCCAACACGATAGGATGCATAAGCACTCGGCCTTCGTTCAACATGACAATCAATGCCTCATCACCTGAGCGCAGGTGATCAATCCAAACCGAGGTATCGACAAGGATCATGCAGAATCGGGCTGCCGCCGGTGTACTGGCTCCAGTTGCGGTTCACTGCCACCCAGTCTCGCCAGGCGGCGTGCGCTCTCACGTTCAATCAGGGCTCGAAGCCCCTCCCGCACCAAGGCGGCCTTCTCAGTCATACCGGTAATGCGCTGGGCTTCATCCAGCAATTGGTCATCAATATTCAGGGTCGTGCGCATTGCAGTCACTCATTCAGTCGACTAATGCATCCAATTATACATCACATGATGTCGATTATCGTGCCTTTAACCCAATTGACACCTGAAGTCCTGTTAAAGGACAGCGAAATCGGGAGTATTCAAATCAGCTTTAGGAGCATCCTCACCAATCATGACGGGCTTTCCGTCTTTCCAAACGACGGTATACTGGCCGAGGCGTTTTTTCTTTTCCAGGGCCTGCGAAACTGCCTGCAACAGACTGATCAGCATCTGTTTGCTTTTCTCAGAAGGAGGATGTTTGGATATCTTCATAATCCAGTCTCGCGTACTAACTGTAGGTAAAAATTCTCGTGGATTATATTCCGATCACCAGCTTGCTCAAAAACCAGCACAGGCTCGTCGTTGATATTCAAAAAGCAGTGGCAGCCATTCACTACATGGCTGCATTCAACTAATAGGCTGCGTAGACTGTGAGGAAATCGTACTTCAGATGAGCGCTTTGCCCTTGGTCGTCCTTGGCCGTTGCTCCGTCGAGGGAAAACGGGGCCTGTCCCTGTAACTCGTATCCGTGGTCTGTGCCTATTAACTCGTTTCTATTAACTCTCGTGAATTAATTAAGTATTGTGTCTCCAGATTTCTGAATTAAGTATTGCGTCCCCAGATTTCTCAGATTTCTGGCGTCCCCAGATTTCTGCCACCATTCAATCGCTCCTTCAATAATAAACAACGTATACCTGACCCCTTTGATTGCACGTCTGTCTGTCTCTGTAACCTTATCCGTGGTCTGTCCCTATTAACTCTTGACCAGACCATTCTCCAAGCTGCCACCAACTATCCATAATATATTTCTCTTTTACTCATTACGTTGCTTTCAGCGGAGCAGGCGCGTTAGCGACTGTATCCACTAGAAGGCCTTGTTAACTGCTGTCTAAAATGGGATCTCACTATCAAATTTCGTTTTGTCTTGTTCAGGCTCCTTTACACCAAGAATATCCTTATTTTGTTGGACCCATTGTATGCCTGAGTTGGTTACAAAATATGCCTTGTATTCCTCATTGTTATAGTCATGGTCTATAAGTAGCTTTTCTGTTAAGTGCCCTCTTTCTATTAATCCTGAGACACCAAGAGCTAAAGCTATCTCTGTAAATTTCATTTCCTTCAATTTTTGTTCCAACTTCCAGTGGCTTATACCACCCTCTGTTGTCGGCCAGAAAGCAAATGCTGCGGAAAGAACTGCCACTTCGTAGTCTTCTAGGTCAGTTTTGGCTTCACTCCCCGGTTTTAATACTGTTATTCTTTTAACACGCTCGGAAGTTTTTAATTCATTGTTTATCCACTTGATGATACTTGTCTCTAGTTCCTCATACCCGCTACGCGAATCAGTTCGATAGAAAATAATTGGGCGGTGTTGAATATCAAAGGGAAGTTTTTGTCTCTTCGATTTGTCACAAAGAATTACCGTTGGCCTATCGAGTGCTAAAGCATAGCCAAGCTCCAGCCATACATTTGGATTGTCTTCACTAACTTCAGCAATACAAATGGATGCTGACTCAATCGCCGATTCTATTTTATCTATGACTGGGTTTAGCCCAAGTATTTCATCAGCTCTTTGCGGTTCGACATCTGCTTTATATAGTGCTGGGCGTATTGTTTCCTTATACCGACGATCGTATTTACCACCATCAAATGACTGAATCACAAAACATGTCGGCTTTGGGCTTGCTTCATCGATCATTTGTTCTCCCTACCACAGTTAACAGTTAACTAATCTGCACGCCGTTATATCTTACTTGTCGGGTTGCCATCTAGTCCGATAATTCCTGCAAATATACTTAAAAGTCCTTTTCCACACAGGAGGGAACAACAAGGGACAGACCACCAATAGCTGAAAAATCCTTTCATAAGAGCAATAGGGACAGACCACGAATAATTTGCGATTAATTGAAAAAAATCGTGGTCTGTCTCTATTAACTTTGGTCTGTCCCTATTAACTTTAACTTCCGAACTTCGTAACTTCGGATTTTTACTTGCTGGAATGCTGATTTATGTCCTCTTCATCCAATAGCCGGGAGCCTGTCGAAGATGCATCACTGCGATAATCTCTATATTTCCTGACTGCACTCGATAGATGACACCATAAGGGAAATGGGGCAACTTACATTTGCGTAAATTTCCTTCAATCTTTCGGTAGATAAGGGGATGTCGCTGAATTCGACGAAGCGCATCTTCCAGGCTGTCAAGAAAACGGGTTTCTAAACCGGGTTGCTTTTCCTTGTAGAAGCTCGCAGCGAAGTCCGCTTCCAGCATGGCTTCCTTATGCCAATGTATCTTCACTAAGAGTACTTTTCACGCAGCTCTGCGGTAAAACTCTCGTTATCTAGCAGTCTTGCACTGCCACTGTCGATTTCCTCACATCGGCGGCGTATCTCTAGCATCCATTCCTGTGATATTGGAAAGTCTTCCTCAAAATCCAGGCTTTCCAGCAGCACTTCGGCGACATAGGCACGAGTTGTCGGTTCTAGCTGGAGGGCCTCATCAAGGATTTTTTTTGGATCTGAGCTCATGGGCATATTTCTCCTTCAGGCGACTTTGCCTGTTTCAATATTCTACTAAATAGTAGCCCGGATGGAACTCAGCGCAATCCGGGCTGCACAAGGGGCTCGGCTGCATCGCGGAACTGCAGTGCCGCCAGTCGCGCATAGAGCCCGTGTTCGGCGACCAGCTCGTCATGGCGGCCGCTGGCGACGATATGGCCGCCATCCATCACCAGAATCTGGTCCACCTTGCGTACCGTTGCCAGTCGATGCGCGATTATAAGTGTAGTACGAGCCTGCATCAGTTGTTCCAGTGCCGCCTGCACCAGGCGTTCGCTCTCGGCGTCCAGCGAACTGGTGGCCTCATCGAGCAGCAACACGGCCGGGTCGCGCAGGATGGCGCGGGCGATGGCGATGCGCTGACGTTGCCCGCCGGACAGGCGGATGCCGCGTTCGCCGAGGAAGGTATTGAACCCCTGTGGTAGCTGGTCGAGAAATTCCGCCGCGTGGGCGGCTTCGGCGGCGCGCCTTACATCGGCATCGCTGACCCCGGGGAAACCGTAGCGGATGTTCTCCCAGGCATCGGCGCCGAAGATGACCGGGTCCTGTGGCACCAGCGCCATGCGCTGGCGCAATTGCTGCGGATCGGCCTCGCGGATATCCACACCATCGAAACGAATCACCCCGGCATCCGGGTCGTAGAAGCGCAACAGCAGTTGCAACAGGGTTGACTTGCCGGCGCCCGACGGGCCGACCAGCGCCACTTTCTGGCCGGGTTGCAAGATCAGTGACAGTTCACTGAGCGCAGGACTATCGGGGCGCGAGGGGTAGCGGAAGGTGACATCTTCTAACTGCACCTCACCGCGTGCGGGTTCAGGCAGTGCAACAGGCTCGGTTGGCAGTGCTATGACGGGTTGGGTGTTGAGTAGTTCCAGCAGCCGTTCGGTGGCGCCGGCGGCACGCAGCAGGTCACCGGCCACCTCGCTCAGCGCACCCACCGAACCGGCGACCAGCAAGGCATAAAACACAAACGCCGACAGCTGCCCGCCGCTGATGCGCCCGGCCAGCACGTCGTGGCCACCCACCCAGAGCACGAGACTGACCGCGACAAAGGTGAACAACATCACCGTGGCGGTGAGCAGCGCGCTGACCCGGGTGCGCCGGATGGCGGCATCGAAAGCGGCCTCCACCTGTTCGCCGTAACGTCGACGATCGATCTGCTCGTGACAGAACGCCTGCACGGTGCGGATGCCGTACAACACTTCATCGATAAAGGCGCCGATATCGGCAATCCGGTCCTGGCTGCTGCGCGACAGGCGGCGCACCCGGTGCCCGAGCAGCCACAGCGGTATCATTGCAAGCGGAACGCCCAGTAGGACCAGCAACGCCAGTTTGCCGCTGGTGAGGGTCAGCATCACCAGTCCGCCGCTGATCAGCAGTACATTGCGCACCGCGATCGCCAGGGTCGAACCGACCACCACCTGCAGCAATGAGGTATCGGTAGTCAGGCGCGAGATGACCTCGCCGGTGCGAGTCACTTCGAAGAACGCCGGCTCCAGTTTGAGCACCTGGGCAAACACCGCCTTGCGGATATCGGCCACCACCCGTTCACCGATCCAGGTGACCAGGTAGACGCGGGCCGCCACCGAGGCCGCCATCACGGTGACAACGATCAGGAACAACAGCAATGCCTGATTGAGCGCCGTACCCGAACCGCTGCTCAGGCCTTGATCGACCACCCGTTGCAGCACAAGTCCGAACCCGAGTACCGCAGCCGCCGCGACCAGCAGTGCGAGCACCGCACCGAGCACTGCACGGCGGTAGGGTCGCAGAAAGGAGAACAGCTGCTTGAGTACGCGAAGATCGCGGCTGGATGGGCGCTGTTCGGCCAGTGGAGGCTGTTTGTGTTTCGGCATAGTGTTGGTTTCAGGTGCGAACCTGAGGCATTGTGCACAGGCTCAGGCCAGTATGCCAGTCGATGGGGCTTGGGAGTATCGGTTTGGAATTAAACGCGGCTATTGGTACACCACCAGATGAAAGCCAGTGATCACGATTAGTGTCATTGAGAAAAATGGGACATACCCGTTACACTCATGTGAGCGTTACATCCGACCATAGATCATGTGCCATCCGTACTGCGGTTTCCCGCTGTTTATAATAACCGGGGATTTGTTGGATTTCCTGATAGCCAAGACCTTTATAAAAATCCCTTGCAGCTTGATTTCTCAACCTCACTTCCAGATACACAACACCATTCCCATTTATCAGAGCGGTTTTCTCTAACCATTTGATCATTCGCGTTCCAAGGCCTTTTCGCCGGTGTCTTGGATGGACGCCAAAAAGGTTGAGTCTCGCTTCGCCATCTAAATACTTCATGACAGCAAATCCAGCAATTTCATTTGCTGCAAAGGTTACGATTACATTTGAGTTCTTTGCATTGATCTCATTGATGACCCGAGCCGGCCTCCAAGACCAGCCTAAGCCAAATTCGATGATATCTCTGGACATTTCCGCGATACTCAATGCATCGCCGCTTTTAGCTAAACGGATTTCCTCGTTACAGATCATGCACTCAGTTTCCCGGATTGAGGTTATCGCCAGCTGCAGATTCACCAGAGACCATGGCCAGCATGACGCGGCTTTTCATATACAGGGTCTAAAAATCCACGCTGGTCATTCAGTGGTGCGTCACCACATTCACAGGCTCTGCATCACCCAGCAGACTGGAAAACTGTTCCCCGGTGACCTTGACCAGATGTTCGTGATCACCTGACTCGAAGTAGATTTCCGGTTGATTCAGCAGGCTTGAATCGACCAGGGTTGTCAGTTTGTAAGCTGTACCCAGCGGAGGAATCGCCCCGCCTTCGCAATCAGGAAAAAGTGCGATCAGCTCCTGTTCCGTGGCCAGACCCACGTTGAAGCCCAACAGCTGATGCAGCTTGCCCAGGTGGACATGATAATCGGAGGGGACGACAACCATCATGTAGCTCTCATCCTCTTTGACGATGACCGCCTTGGCCAGATGATCACTGGCAATATGGGCGGCGCCCGCACTCTCCATACTCGATTGGGTATGGTGGTGGGCGACCAACTCATAATTGATCGAACGTCCTTCGAGATAGCTTTTTACGGTATTGGAAATACTCATGACGGGCCTCCGGATTGGTGAACAGATCAAGGTGCTGCTTTTTTTATGCTGCCAGGAAACCGACTGATGCCGGTGTTGTCGGGATTGCTGTCTTGTGTGGATATCTTTATTTTAGTCGATGCACTGCAAGGAGACGGCTTTAATCTCCCTGAGGTAATTACTGAAAAATCGCTTGGCTAGCCGAGAGGTCTTACCCAGGGTATCGATAGCATGGGTACGCATGATTGCCTGGATAACGATAAACCCATCAGCGCTTCATGTCCCTCGTATAGCCCGTTTGATATCCGGGATCGAGGGTGGAGCAACGCTTAACGAACCAATCCCACAAGCCAGAAGATCCGGGACATACGCCTCCCGGCCGGCCAATTCTCCGCAGATCGACAGAGGGATATGTTGGCACGTCCTCATGGACCATGTTAAGCAATCTGAAGATGACCTGTTGGGTATCGTCATAGTAGTTGTCAACGGCCGCGTTCTCCCGGTCCGCCGCAAAGGTATATTGAGTGAGATCGTTGGTGCCGAAACTCAGGAATTCGGCATGTTCAGCGATTTCTCGCGCCGCCAGGGCTGCTGCAGGTGTCTCGATCATGGCACCGAGTTTCGGCAGACAAGCTACCTGGTTTCGCGCGGCGACATTCTTCAGGGCCTGCTTTACCAGCCGCATGTCTTCCGGCAGGGTAACCATCGGCACGATGATATGCAGATCGAAATCCGCACAGAGCCGCAGCAAGGTCTTAAGCTGGGTCAGCAGAAGATCCGGATACTCGAGTAGAAAGCGAACGCCGCGGCGTCCCAGAGTGGGATTGATTTCCCTGAATGATTCCAGAAATGGCAGCGGTTTGTCCGCACCGATATCGAGCAGTCTGACATAGACCGGTAACCCGATAGCGGGCTCTAGGGTGTTGCACATCTCGTCCAGCAGCACATCGCAGTCGGGTGGTTCCTGGCGGCCCAGATAGACCCGCTCGATGCGATACAGGCCGATACCATCCGCACCATTCCGCATGGCCTCCCGGGTGTCTTCAGCACTGCCCACATTGGCGAGGACCTTGATCGTCCGTCCGTCCCTGGTGATCGCCGGATCATGGGCCTGACGTCGGGCCTGTTGGCTGGCCTCTACTCGCTGCTGCTGTTTCGCCTGGAAGACAGCCTGTTGCGGCTGATCCGGATTGACAATGACTTCCCCTGCATCGGCGTCCACCAACACCTCATCACAAGGCTCAATGAGTTCAACCAGATCGGTAATGCCTGAGATGCAGGGCAGTCCGATTTCATGTGCAAACAGGGCCGCGTGAGAACCCGGTCCGCCGACCTCGAGAATCGCAGCCGAGGCGCTGCGGCGTGCCAGACAGACAGTATCCGAAGGCAACAGGCGGTTGGCCACCAACACACTGCCCAGCGGGACGTTTTCCAAAGCATGGCCGCGCACACCCGCCAATGATGAGATCAGCCGTCGCGCCAGGTCTCTGATGTCATCACCCTTCTGCACGGCGATATTCGCCTCCATAGAGCGAAAGCGCCGCTCCCAGCGACGAAATACTGCTTCTCACGGCAGTACCGGCGCTGACCAGTTCCTGCCTGATCTCCTTGTCGACTTCGCTCTGCAGGCTGACATCCTGCACGATGGCAAGATGGGCCTGGAACACCTCCGACAGATGCTTGTCTATCTCCTTTTTCACCCGGCCCGTCAGGCTCGCCAGATCTTCCGATACACTATCGATGGCCTGCTCGAATCGCTGCACCTCCTCGGCGATCTGGCTCTCTTCGATATCATAGAATTCGTCCAGCCGGGTCAAGTCATCGCTGTAAACGAATACCTTGCCTTGACCCAACCCCGGCGCCAGGGTCTTCCCGCTGAGCTTCAAACATTTTTTGTTATCGAACATTTCTTAGCATCATCCTAGAATCCGCAATTCATCCCGTTAAAATTTAGAATGGAGTAGTCGACTGAGGAATCTAGGATCATAGGCCCGGCCCAGCCAATAAGCAAAATGCTACGCCACAATCAGCATGTTATGACGCTGTTTGGTCTACTTTGCTTAGTCAACAGGTTGCACTATTCAGTGTTAAAGAAGGTGATTCCAAGCAGCGAAGCTCAAGTGTAGAGGTCAGGCAGGGCACCATCTTGGTTCAAAGCGCGGCTGGAGCTGGGCAGTTTTGTCAGCACCTGCACCAGGCTCTTTCCATCCCAGGTCTGTGCGGAACCGCGATAGAGCAGACGGTCAAGCTCATTCAGGGCTTGCTTGACTTGCGGATCATCGAGCCGCTGCGCCAGCTCGTCCAGGCCTCTGGGTGGATCGTCCGGCCAGTGTGCGGCGGCCCATTCCAGCAGACTCTTTCGGGCCAGTTTGGGATCGTTGGCACGGCAGGCCGCCTGGAAGCGGGCCCTGGCCTTTACGGCACTTTCAGGTGCCGCGTTTTGCAGTCCAGATACTGCCCCGGGTGCAACTGCAGAGTGGCGTCTGCTCTGCCACCAGATACCCAGAGTCGCCAGCCAGAGTATCCCGAACAGCAGGCTGATCCAGGGCCAGATAGCGGAGGAGTCTATGCAATGATCTCTCCCCTGCCCCGTTATCGAACACAGCGGACTGTGGAAGCGTCTGTTCTGCTCCACTGGGTGCCGGTATTTGGCTCTCCTCGATGGTCTCAGTCTGTGAAGATTGAGGTACCCGGCCCCCCTGACCGGTGAGCGCCGGCAGCACCTCAACGCTGCGTTCCGGCAGCTCCACCAGCCGTTCCTGATCGGTTCGGGTATCCCACCAGTGCAGACGAACTGCTGGCAGAGTGAAGCGACCCGGACGGATCGGCACAAAGGCAACATTCCGGCTCATTTCCCCTTGCACCGTTTGCTGCAGATCCTGGGTGTTCACCTGGGCCCGGTCCGGGTAGACCTTGAAACCCGCCACCTGCCCCGGGTCCAGCTCCGGCAGCTGCTCGCCGGTAACGCCCTGGGCGCGCAGAGTGATGCTGCGGGTGATCGGGTCACCCACCCGCAGCTCACCGGCTTGCGGCTGCCAGCTTTCACTCAAGACAACCGTTTCCGCCGGCAGCCATTCATGCCCGGCGGTCTGATTGGGTCGGGGACGCACCTGCAGCAGCCGGGACTCGCCGCGCACCCGCACCGGCCGGGTACTGGTGAAAACATCACCGAGCCGGGAGCCGCCAAAAAAGGGATCATCGAAGGGGTCCCGCCCGAAAAGGCCCTGAAACGGGCTGCGCCTTTTAGCGGTCTGGTCCGGCACCCGGGCATCCAGTACCGGGGCCGGCAGCTCAAGCTCACCGCTGGTCTGGGGAAAGATCGCGTAGCGGCGTTCGATCACCCGGTAGCGGCGCCCGTTTCTTTCGGCGCTGTATTCCCGGTCCTTGCCGAGGCGTCGCACCAAGGCATTATCCAGCTGGGGTTCACTGAGACTGCCTTCCGCCAGCTTGACCTCATAGAACAACCGGACCGTGTAGCGCAGCATGCCCTGCACATAGGGATCACTGCGATCCACTTCGGTCTCGATGAAGATCGAGCTGCCACTGGCCGGCCCGGAGGCGACCGGCGTTTCACTGACCTGCAGGGTCAAGGGTTGGGTTTGCTCACCCTCCAGTTCCAGCGCAGGGACGGTCAGCTTGCCGCTGCGTTTCGGTGACAGGGTGATGGTCCAGCTGGTGCTGGCGTCCATCCGCCCGTTGATGATGTTGACCCGGCTGCCGCTGTTGATGCCGAGCACCTCGAAGTCGGCCTGCAACGGAGTGGTATCCGGACTGCCTGAGACCTGACCTTCAGCCTCCACCAGCAGACGAACGGTCTCCCCTTCGGTGATCTGATCACGATCCAGCCTGGCAGTGAGCGCTGCCTGGGCCTGACCCACCCAAAGGGTAAGGAGGAAAAAAATAAGATACCCATATTTGCTGTACAAACTCGGTTTGCTGATTTCGATCATCGAAAACTCCTCACTCAGCTTGCTGCCTTCTGCGCAGATGCTCGACCATGAACTTGCGGCGCAGCAGCCCTGCCGGGTCCTCCGGGATCTGCCGCAGCCACTGCTGCAGGGCCATTTCCGACTCATCGAGAGGCTGTTGCTGCTCAATCGGTTGTTCACCCGCTGCTGCTGACCGGGCATCCTGCGTGTCGCTGGATGCAGGTTGCCCCGCCTCCTCGGTCTGTGCCTGCTCGGCCACATCGCGCCGTGCCGCTTCCATGCTGTCTTCCTCTGCCGGCTTTTCGGGCTCGGGTGCTGATTGGCTGTCATTCATCGATGGGGACGACTGGGTCGGCTCCCGGTCCTGACCCTGATCAGCGTCGGCCTGATTCTCTGCCTGTTCAGCTTGTGGCTGCCCCTGCTGATTGTCCTTTTCCTCTTCAGCTGATTCGCCAGCTTCTTCCTGCTCCGGTTGCTGCTGCCCGTCTTGTCCCTGCTGTTGCTGCTGATCCGTGCCTGCCCCGGATTGCGACTGCTGAGGGTCCTGCTGCTTCGATGCGTCGCCCTCGGATGGCTGCTGGTTGGACTGTTGCTGCTCCTGCTGTTTCATCAACTCCTCGACCAGTTGCAGATTCGCCTGGGCATCGGCATGCCCCGGTGTCTGCTCCAGCACCCGGCGATAGGCATCCGCCGCCTCGGCCAACTGCCCTGAACGAGCCAGGGCATTGCCTCGGTTGTAGTCGGCATCCACGCCGTTGGATTCGGCGAAGGCCTGGGCGGCGGCAGGATAATCGCCGGCCTGGTAGAGGGCCGTGCCGCGCCAGGCCGGATCGGTAAACTGGTCGGCGGCCGCCTCTGCCTGTCCTTGCTGCAGTGCCTGAACCGCCTGCTGGTCCTGCCGCAACCAGAGATCCCGCCATTCGAAGGCCTGTGCGGGCGGCGGCAGGATCATCACCGCCAGCAGCCCGGCCAGCCAGCCACGGCGAAAACCACTGGCGGCCAACAACAGGATCAACGGCAGCAACCAGGCGCCGTGCTCGATCCAGCGCTCCACCCCACTGTCCGCCAATTCCTGGACGTCTGCGGAGCGATGCGGCTCGAGCAGCACCCGGCTGAGGTCCCGGTCATCGGCGCTCAGCAAGCTGAAACGGCCTCCGCCGCTGCGCGCCAGTTCCTGCAAAGTCTCAACCGGCAGGCGCGCCATTTCAGCAAAGCCGCCATCGGCTTGGGGTACCGGAGCGCCCTGCAGCGTCCCCACCCCCAGCACGGAAAGTCGATGCCCCCGCTCCCTCAACTCTCGCGTCATGCTCAGGGCGGCGGCCGGATCGGCCAGACCGTCGGAGAGCAGCAGCAGGTCGCCCCGGCTCACCCCGGCCTGATCCAGCAGATCAGCGGCCAGCTGCAGGGCAGGTGCGCCGGCATCCCCGGCCGCCGGGACGATTTCCGTGCTCAAGGCGCTCAGCAGGTTGGCAATGGTCTCGCCGTCATCGGTCAGCGGGGTGACGATGTGCGGCTCACCGGCAAACACCACCAGGCCGATGCGTCCCTCCCGGGATTTATTGAGGATATCCTGAATCTTGAAGCGGGCCCGTTCGAGACGGCTGGGCGCCAGGTCCGCCGCATCCATGGAGGGGGACAGATCCAGGATCAGCAGATCGGGAAGACTGGGTCTGCCAGACCGGTTCCGGCTGACGCTCCCAGACCGGACCGGCCAGGGCCAGGACACAGAGCAGCCAGCCCAGGGCCAGCAGCCACAGCGGCAGGCGGGAGATCCGACCCGGCGGCTCCAGCCACAGCCGTTCCAGCAGCGCCGGGTCGAGCACTGCACGCCAGGCGGAACCACCGATGCGCCGGCGCCAATAGCCGATCAGGATCAGCAACATCGGCAGCAGGGCGAAAAACCACCAGGGGCGCAGGAAATGCAATTCACTCATCGACCGCCTCCCTGCGCAGGCCGCCGAGTGCCAGCCCGAGGCTCAACAGCAGAGCCGCGCCCAGGGGCCAGGGATAGAGGGCGGTGACCGGACGCACCATACGGCTACCCCGGGTGACCGGCTCCAGCTCGTCCAGACGCTGGTAGATCGCCTCCAGCGCCTCTCGATCATCGGCCCGGAAGTAGCTCCCGCCGGTGGCCTGGGCGATGGCCTTGAGGGTTTCTTCATCCAGACTGGAAGCCGGATTGATCATCTGCATGCCCAGCAGGCCGCGTACCGCCCTGGGTTTACCGCCAACACCGATGGTGTGAACGCGCAACCCCTGCTGTGCAGCCAGTTCCGCGGCCTTGAGCGGCGCCACATGTCCGGCAGTGTTGGCGCCGTCGGTGAGTAACACCAGCACCGTCTCGCCATCACTGTTCCTTAGCCGCTTGAGGGCCATACCGATAGCGTCGCCAATGGCGGTCTCGCGCCCGGCAATGCCGATCACCGACTCGTCCAGCAGGGTTCTCACCGTGCTGCGATCGAAGGTCAGCGGGGTTTGCAGATAGGCCTGAGTGCCGAACAGAATGAGACCGACCCGATCACCCTCGCGGCGCTGAATGAACTCCCCCGCCACCTGCTTGACCACATCGAGCCGGGTCGACATTGTTCAGTATCCAGATCCGCGGTCTCCATACTGCCAGAGACATCCACCGCCAGCAGCAGATTGCGTCCGGTTTCCGGCAGTTCCAGCGGTTCCCCGAGCCATTGAGGCCTGGCCGCAGCCATCACCAGCAGCAGCCAGCAGAACAGCGCAGCCCAACGTCTGAAAGGATTGCCTAGCATCCGGCTGGCCTGCGGATCATGCCCTGATCTGCTCAAGGCCTGGGCAATGGGCAGAAACAAGGCGCCGCTGCCGGCATTTGATGCGGCAGGCAGCAATCGCTGACTCAGCCAGGGCAGTGGCAGCAACAGCAGCATCCATGGCCAGGCCAGCTGAAACATCAGCGGCGGCTCCCCGGTCGGTTGCGCTTGATCCAGCGGCGCGCCAGGGGAATGAGCGCTTCGGCATGGGCCTCGATGGGCGCGCCTGCCGAGTCGGTTGATGACGCGTAGGGCAGGTTCAGCAGTATCTGACCGCTGCCGTTGCTGAAATCATCCCGGCCGCCCTTGCTATCAAGAAAATCCAACCAGGCCTGCCCGCTCAGGGCCGCAACCTCATGTGCGGGCCAGCAGATCAGTGCGTAACGCTTGAGCAGCCGATTCACTGCAGCTGCCAGCTTTACGGGCTGCTCCTGCAACGCGCTCATCCCCTTCAGCTCGCGCAACGCCGCCCGTTGCAATGCGTTTCTCCTCCACCACCAGACTCCCACTAAAGCCAGGACCAGCACGGCTGCCAGCAGCAGCCACCAGCCGGGTGCCGGCGGCCACCAGGCGATGGGCGGCGGCGCATGCAGCGCTCTCAAGTCGGCGAGTGGATCGGTCAGGTTCATTCGCCACACCTGCTCATGGCGTCTTGCCATGCCTGGCCAGGCCAAGCTGCAAGGCGCGCAAGGGGCGGTCCGAGGTGGCCGCCTGCATGAAATGAATCCCGTGGCGCCGGCACAGACCCAGTATTGCCTCTCGATGGACGCGAAACTGCTCCGCCCACTGCTCAGCCACGGCGCTCTGTCCAGTATCCAGCGTAAAATGTTTTCCAGCACTGCCCAGGCGGTAGCGCCCGGCTGGCGGTGGTTCGCTTTCCAACGGATCATAGAGGAAGGCGGCGATAACATCATTGTGCTGGGCAAGATTTCTCAAATGTTTCTCACCTTCCTCACCCAACTCCCTGTAATCACTAAATATGATTACCAAGCTACCCGGATGGACCAGCCGCGCCATTCTCGCCAGGGCATTGTCCAGCCGTCCTGGTGACAGCTGTCCCGGTTGCCATCGGCTGCAGCTGCACCATGGCCCGCAGCAGTGACAGCAAACCCTGCTCCCGGGGAGCGGGATGGATCTCCCTATGCCCCTGTTCAGCGCTGACGACGCCCGCCGACCCGGTCGCCGGCGCGCACCGCTGCCCAGCCCAGCAGCGCGGCCAGGCGTCCCGCCAGCACTGATTTGAACTGCCGGCGGCTGCCAAAATACATGCCCGGATGCAGATCCGGCAACAGCAGAACCGGCCGCTCCCGCTCTTCACGGAACAACTTGGTATGCGGCGTTCCACGGCGTGCGGTAACCCGCCAATCGATGCTGCGGGCATCGTCGCTGTCCTGGTAGGCGCGCACCTCGTCGAACTCCAGGCCGCGTCCCCGATAGGCCGAGAGGTAACCCCCCGCCTGGGCGGACAGGGCCCGCCGGCGTGCGCCCAGTTCCAGCCCCCGGGCTGCAGCCCGCAGGCGGATCAGTTCCTGCACTTCCAGCTGGATTCCGTCATTCACGGCGCTGCAACGCGGTGCAGAATTTCATCGATGCATCGTTGCGGGCTGATGCCGTCAGCTTCCGCCTCATAATCCAGCAGCACCCTGTGGCGCAGCACATCGGGCGTCACCATTTGCACGTCTTCCGGAGTGACGAAGTCCCGCCCTGCCAACCAGGCGGTGGCGCGGGCGCTGCGTTCGATGGCGATGGCCCCACGGGGGCTTGCTCCCCAGCGCACCCAGGCGGCCAGTTCCTCGCCATAAGGTCGTGGATTGCGGGTCGCCTCCACCAGTTCGACAATGTACTCCTCCACCGCATCGGCCAGATGCAATTGCAGCACCTCGCGACGGGCGGCGAAGATCTGGTCCTGGGTGATGCGTTGCGACTGCTGCGGTGTATTCGAACCCAGGGCGTCCTGAGCCTCCTGCCGGGCGAGCGCGAGTATCTGCCGGCTCGCCTGTTTATCCGGGTAATCCACTCGCACATGCATGAGAAAGCGGTCAAGCTGCGCCTCTGGCAAGGGATAGGTGCCTTCCTGTTCGATGGGATTCTGCGTCGCCATCACCAGAAACAAGCGGGGCAGCGGATAGCTGGCGGCACCCACGGTCACCTGCCGTTCCTCCATCGCCTCCAGCAGGGCCGACTGCACCTTGGCCGGGGCCCGGTTGATCTCATCGGCGAGAATCAGGTTGTGGAACACCGGTCCCTGGTTGAAGTGAAAACCACCGTCAGCAGGCTGGTAGACATCACTGCCGGTCAGATCGGCCGGCAGCAGGTCAGGGGTGAATTGTATACGGTGGAAGTCGGCCTCCAACCCGCTGGCCAGACTCTTGATCGCCCGGGTCTTGGCCAATCCCGGCGCGCCCTCCAGCAACAGATGCCCATCACACAACAGGGCCAGCACGAGTCTTTGCACCAGCCGCTGTTGCCCGATGATGCGCTGTTCGACATGCGCCTGCAGCCGGACTATCGCCTCCCGCGCCATCTCCGTCATCGCTGACCCGCCTCTGCGTCATCAATGGCAGTTTGCCCTTCCTGGTTGTCGAGGCCTGGTTCTCCGACAGCCTCTTCCGTACCCGGCTCAAGTTCGTTGTTGCTCTGCACCAGTTTCTCCCGTGTCGCCTCAAGGATTGGTTTCACCGAGAATTCGGGAATCTTGAAGTAGTATTCCAGATCGGAACGCTTGAGCACATAGTAGTTGGAATCCTCCTCCGACTTTGAGAACCGGTAGGTCAGAGGGTCCGCATCAGTGCGCGCTATTTTGATCTCGAGTTCCGGGGTGTCCTGCTTGTACTCCGGTTTCTCTTCACTGCCCAGCAGGGACTGGATGCGTAGACCGGTAAGCTTGCTGAGTAGCGAGCTTATCTCCTCGGCATTGGATTTTTCCTGGTCAGTAAGACCGGCAATTTGCACGGCTTCCCCAGTTTTATGCAATACATAATCGGGCATCTCGACTTGCGCTACTTTGCTCTCATCGAGCTTGAGGATCTCCTTGTCGATCCAGTCATCGGCCTTGGCATTCGCCTCCCAGGTATTGAAGGACACGCCATAGACCGCGTCTTCACCCTCGGGCCGCACATGCACCTTGCGGAAGCCCGGGGAGGTGCCGACGTAGAGTTCGGCCAGCGACTCATCATCCGCGAGCAGGACCAGTTTGCGCTGGAACTCATCCTCGGCCACCTTGAAACGCCTGGCCGCGCCACTGCTGGTGGCCAGGGGCCAGCCCTTCTCCAGGCTGGAGAGCTTATCCAGCAGCCGTTTGACGTTGTCCTGATCCGCCGGAAACCCTCCGTTTTCAGGCAATTGCCAGCGGCCCTCGCGTTTTTCCAGCAGCAGGCTCTGAGCGTCGCCTTCAATATGCAGGCCATCCACCTGATCAGGGTTGAAGGCCAGCAGTTTTTCTTCCGCCTGAAAGGCCCCGTAGTCCTCCCCAGCCAGGTTGATGGTAACGGCCAATACCAGCTGGGCGATCAACAGGCCACTCAATAGGGATATCCATTGTTTCATCTTCTCATTCCTCGCTTAATCAGTCGTACCCAACAGCGCCGCGTAGCGCAGCTGTGCCCTCTGTTGGGATTGGCGGCGAATCAGCCAGACCACAAACAAGCCCAGCAGCGCCAGACCATAGTTGAGGTATTCCCAGAACACCTGAGATCCCTGATCCAGGGGCTCGAGAGTACGGGAGAAGTGGGCACGGCCGCGAATCGAGAGCAGGCCGCGATCCTCCAGGGACCAGTCGACGGCATTCTCCACCAGCTGCACCGGATTGAGATAGCGGGTGCCCAGGCCGGCGGCTGCCAGGTCGAGCATTTCGTCGCTGAGGAAACTGTTGGAGGCAAACAGGATGATGCGCGCCGACTCCGGGGAACGGTCGATCACCCGGCTGATGAGCGGATCTTTCTCTTCATCATCAGCAGCCTCAGCGTCAACCGCGTTCGCTTCTGGCGCATCGGTAGCTTCCTCAGCCTCTGGTTCAATAGCCAATGGTGAGGGTTTGTCCTTGAAAAAGGAGTCGAAGCGTCCCTCCACCGCCACCGCCAGGAGTTGAGAACCGCGCTCCTCTCCGACCGGGAAACCGAGCTCGCCATGGGCCATATAGTCGGGCTGGATATTCAGGCTGCCCGAGGTCCAGGACTGATCCGTACTTTCAAGCAGACGGATGATCTTGCGTCCCTGGTTCTGCGCCTCATCCAGCTGGATAGGCGAAGGCCAGGTCATGGTGACCTGGTTGACCCCGGCCGTCAGACCGCTCTCCTGCTCCAGGCCGTCATCGCGGATATCGGCAAAGTAGGGATAATCCACCATGCGGGTCTCCTGGATCACGAAGCCGCCAATGCGCCGATCCAGGGGAATGGGAAAGGCGGCATTCTGCGGGTCGAGCACCAGTTGCTCGTCCATGCTGATACCCTGATGGGCCAGCCAGCCGTTCAGTCCCGATTCATGGGGCTTGGCGGAGAGCGAACCCTGGCTCTGAATATCAAAGGGCGAGGTCGCCGCCAGCACCGTGCCGCCGCGCATCAGAAACTGATCCACCGCAAACAACTGCTTTTCGTCCAGGCTTTCCGGCGAGGCCAGCAACAACAGGTCTGCATCCAAGGGCACCTGCCCGCTTTGCAGATCGGTGTTGATCAGATTGTGCTCCTCCTCGAGGGTTTCACGCAGCAGGCTGTACTGCTTGCCTCTGGCCGGGATGCCGAATTGGGCCATGGCCGGCGCTGCCTGGGGTGCATGAAAGGCCAGGCTCTTCAGAAACCCTCGCGAGAAACGCTTGAGCGCGGCCTGCAGACTGCGTTCCAGAGCGGCTTTTTCAAATGCCTCGGGCAGCGGCACCTGGATGATGCGCCCCTCCCCTTCCAGGGTCATGTAGAACCAGAAGGTTTCGCTATCGAACAGGCTGGTGGTCATGGGCCGAAAGCCGTACTCGGTTTCGATCTGCCTGGCCAGGGCGCCGTCTCCGGCGTCCGGGTCGCGGATCTCCACATCCAGCTTGCCGCCGGAGCGCTCGCGCAAATCACCCAGCAGATTATGCAGATCCCTGCGCAGGCTGCCGAGCACCTCGGGCAGCTTCTCTTCGGTCGAGATATAGCCCTTGAAGCTAACCCGATGGGGGATGTTTTCGAACAGCTCACCGGCGCCCTGATAGGCATAGAGCACCTTCTTGATGGCCTGAGTCAGGTCATATTCCGGATTGCGCAGCTCCACGTCCAGATCGGTCTCGCTCTGCACCTTGAGTTCGATCAGGTCGCGAAAACCCAGCACCTCGTGCTGATCCCCATATTGGATCAGAATATTGAAATAGGAGTTGACCACCGAGGCCTGGTACTTGCTGGCGAACTGAAAGGGCACCGGTTTGATGGCATACTTTTCATTGGCTTCCTGCTCCAGCTCCGGATGGTCCTGGGGATCGATGAACTCGACCCGCACCCGGCCCTCCCCGGCCACCGCATACTCCTCCAGCAGATCGCGCAGGCGCGGTACCAGGGGCGCCAGCAGGGGATGAGTCTGGGCACTGAAATAACCGCGAATCAACAGCGGCTCGCGCAACTGCGCCAGATAACTGCGGGTGGCGTCGGAGATGGAGTAGACATTGCCCTGGGTCATATCCGCGCGCGCCCAGGCCACCGGCGCGAGCCACAGATTGGTGGCCAGGAAATTGGCCGCGAACAGCCCGGTAATCAGCGCCCAGCGACGATGATTGGCATTGGCCGGATTACCGGCCCAGCGCAGCCACTCCAGGGTAAAGACGTTGAGGGTCAGGAAGACGCCCACCAGGCTCAGGTAGTAATAGATGTCCCGCAGGTCGATGACGCCGCGGGTGATCGAGTCGAAACGCGAGCCGGAACCCAGCAGCTTGAGAAACTCCGCGGCCTGGTTGCCGAACAGTCCGGTGAGCGCCTGGGAGCCAAGCAGATAGAAGACACCGCAGACCACTACGGTCATGATCAGGCTGACGATCTGATTGGCCGAGCGGGCGCTGACGAACAGGCCGATGGCGGTATAGGCCGCGGCCAGAAAAAAGGCGGCGAGATAGCCGCCCATCACCGGCCCCCAATCCAGCGGGCCCAGCAGACTGACGCTCAACGGCAGCGGCAGGGTCAGGAGCAGGGCCACCGCCACCAGGCCCAGACAGGCAAAAAACTTGCCCAGCACCAGCTCGATGCTCTTCACCGGCAGGGTGAGGAGGAACTCCAGAGTACCGGCGCGCCGCTCCTCCGACCACATGCGCATGGTGATGGCCGCCACCAGGAAGATCAGCAGCAACGGCATCCACTCAAACAGAGGACGCACGTCGGCAATATTGCGGGCGAAGAAGGTCTCCACCCAGAAAAAAACAAACAGGGTCACCGCCAGAAAGGCGCCGAGAAAGATGAAGGCAATGGGCGAGGAGAAAAACCCGGCGAACTCCTTGCGTGCGATTCTCAGGGTGTTTTTCATCCTGCTGCCCTCCCTTCCTGAGTCGAGATCTCGCCGAAGATAGTCTCCAGATCGCGGCTCTCGGGTTGCAGGGCATAGAGCTTGAAGCCCTCGGTGGCGATGCGGCTGGCCACCAGCGGCGCGGTATCGCTCAGCTCATCCTGCCCCAGATCGAGGGCGTAACGGTGTCCAGCCCCCCGTTCCCCCAGGGTTTCCACCGCTTGCACGCCAGCGACAGATTTGAACAGGTTGACTGCCTGTTCCGGCTCAGCATCGACCGCCACCAGCAAGCGCTTGCCGGCCTGCAACTCCTGCATGGTCGCATCCAGTGCCTTCTGCCCGTTACGGATGATGATCACCCGGTCGCAGATCGCCTGCACCTCCTGCAGGATATGGGTGGAGATGATCACAGTGGAATGCTGCGCCAGGGAGCGGATCAGTTCCCGCATCTGCTGCACCTGGGTCGGGTCGAGGCCGTTGGTGGGTTCGTCGAGGATCAATACTTTCGGATTGTGCAGGATCGCCTGGGCCACCCCGACTCGTTGTCTGTAGCCTCTGGAGAGGGTGGCGATGGGGTCGGCCGCCTTGCTGGAGAGATCGGTGCGATGTATTGCCTCGCGGATGCGTTGCAGGCGTTCCTGTTCCGGCACCCCATGCAACTCCGCTGCATAATCGAGATAGTCGATGACGGTCATCTCCGGATAGAGGGGATCGTTCTCCGGTAGATAGCCGATGCGGCTCTGCACTGCATTGCGTTCCTTGTCGATGTTCAGGCCGTCAATTTCGATGGAGCCGCCGGTGGGTTCCAGATAGCCGGTGAGCATCTTCATGATGGTGGTCTTGCCCGCGCCGTTGTGGCCGAGCAGTCCGACGATCTCGCCCTGGCCGATTTCGAAAGAAACCTCATCGACCGCCTTCAAGTCGCCGTAAATTCGGGTCAAAGAATCAACTCGAATCATCAAAACACTCCTCTGTTTGATTGGTTGAAAGTTGTCTCCAAATGGATAACCGCAATCATGGACCATGCCGGTTTTGAAAAGTTCAGGGTGCCGGGAGACCCATGGTTTTACTACCCAAAAAGCAAAGTTGTATTGGATTTTTTAATTAGGTTTGTTTTTACTGCTGAATTGAACCACACGGCTCCGGTTCAGGTTGAACCGGAGCCGTCTTACTCCAAGCCCCGCTTAGGCCACATTCACCTCGATCTTGCGTGGCTGATACTTCTCCCTTTTGGGGATACGCAGGGTCAGTACGCCGTCCTTCAGGCTTGCCTCGACCTTTTCTCCGGCCAGTTCTCTGCTCAAGGAGAAACTGCGCTGGTATTGGGTAGAACGGACATCCGCGAAGAGCGCCTCCATACCTTCAGGGATCTGCAGTTCCACCTTGCCTTCGATGGACAGGGTATCGTTGTCGATATGCACATTGAGCGATTCTTTGGATACCCCCGGCATATCAGCCTGTACGGTGATGCCGGTGCTGTCTTCGAAGATATCCACCGGCGGGCGGATCGGTTGTTCGGTCTGATTTTGCTGCACAGCCTTAGGCTCTTGGGCTGCCACATCTTTTCTTTCGTTCATCTTGTTCACCTCGATCTGATTTACTTGACCTCAATCTGCCGCGGCTTGGCTGACTCACGCCTTTGAATGGCGATGTGCAGCACACCATCCCGGTAGTTTGCATCCACCTTGTCCGGGTCCACGTCATCGGGCAGGGTCACGACCCGGTGAAACTTGCCGTCGAAACGCTCCTTACGATAATAATCGGCCCCCTCCTCGGTGATCAGGCTGCGTTCACCATCGATGGTCAACAAATTCTGCTGAATCGAGATATCCAGGCTGTTGGGGTCGACGCCAGCGGCAAACAGGTAAATTTCGACCCGCTCCGGGGTGCTGCCGATATTGATCGGCGGATAGCTGCCTCTGGCGACAGAACGTATGCCTGTCGGCGACGGCCCGGCACCGAACAACTGATCCATCTCTCGTCCCATGCGCCTGAACTCATCGAACAGGCTGCCTTCAAAACTGTTCAGACTTCCGTACATTTCAATACCTCCTGTGGATTTATCATCATTTGACTCTGAGTTCAGTCTTGATATAGGGGCTGATATTTTGTTTTCAAGGGGATTTAAATAAATAGATATTACTTAAATATTATTTTATATTTTTATGTATTTATTGATTATTTTAAGGCAAAATAACGAACAGGCTCGACCGAGCAGGGGAAGGCATCAAGCGCGCCTTTCGCACTGGTCTTGAATCTCGAAAAGTTGTTTAACCTTCCCTGAAAGAGTGCTGGCCTGCTGCGTATGCGAAGTTGAACACCTCAAGTAAAGCAGCTGGATTCAAGCAGGGTAGATTTACCGGCAGTCCTGCTCCATAACCCGCAAGCGGGCACGCAGGCCCTCGATCTCTTCCACCAGATCCAGCACCAGCGCAGCCCCCGCCAGGTTGACACCCAGGTCTCGCTGTAAATGCATCACCTTGCGCGCACGGTGCAGACTGGGTCCGGAGAAGCACCAGTGAGTCACGTCTCGTCCTCCCGGCTCCAGAATGCCTTGATCCACCAGTTCAACGATCCATTCCGCATGCATCTTGCAGGCGCGGCTCAGCTCGCCCAAGGTGAGCGAACTCTCTTCGTCCAGCAGCAGACCCGTCAGAATTTCTTTTCTCATATCACACTCCCAACCTGGCTCTTGGATTGAATGCCAGCTCCTGCTCCATCTTGCGGTAGAGGTCGCGGGCCCGTTCCGAGTCTCCCGGCGGCAGAGCGATGCGCAACACCGCATAGAGATCTCCGGGACTCTTACCTGGAATACCCCGTCCCTTCAGGCGCAGTCTGCGCCCCGAGGTAGAGCCGGCGGGAATCTTCAGATCGATGATGCCCATCGGGGTCGGCGCTTTGACAGTCGCCCCAAGCACTGCTTCCCAAGGCGCTACCGGCAGTTCCAGATAGAGGTCTCTTTCCTCGACCCGGTACAAGGGATGCGGCCTGAACTCCACTTCCAGATAGAGATCACCGGCGCTGCCGCCACCCAGTCCGGGTGATCCCTGCCCCGCCAGTCGGATCTGCTGCCCCTGCTTGACGCCTTTCGGGATTTGCACGTTCAGCGTACGCTCATGAGTGATGACATGCCCCTGTGGGTCGAGCGCGGGGGTCCGCAGGGTAATGGCGCGGGTCGCCCCGTGGAAGGCATCTTCCAGATCGATCATGACCTTGGCATGGTGGTCTTCTCCCTGGCTGCGGAAATGCCCCTGGGCTCTCTGCGTACCGGTGAAACCACCGCCCATCCCCTGACCAAACAGGCTCTCGAAGAAGTCGCTGAAGGCCGAGGCATCGCCCGGCGTAAAGCCACCACCACGGAACTCGAAACCCGCATCCCAGTCCGGCGGCGGCCGGAACTCCTGACCCGCCTTCCAGTTGGCCCCGAGCTGATCGTAGGCCGCCCGCTTTTCCGGGTCCTTGAGCACCTCGTAGGCCTCGCCCACCTCCTTGAATTTCTTTTCCGCATCGGCTTCCTTGCTCACATCCGGATGATATTTGCGCGCCAGTTTGCGGTAGGCGCGTTTGATCTCATCCTGGGCGGCGTCTCTCTTGACCCCCATGATCTTGTAGTAATCTTTATATTCCATAGTCGCGCCTAATGTTTCATCTGTCGACAGGCAGGGCGGGAAACCCCGCCCTGTCGTTACCAGCTCAATACCAGATATTGCTGCATGTCACCCCGGCGAATGAGCAGCAGCACCCGCTGGTCTCTGCTGTTCTTCTCCACCGCAGCTTTGAAATCAGCCGCGTTTTTTACCGGCATACGGTTCACTTGCACGATCAGGGTACCGGGTTGAATACCGGCCAGAGCCGCAATGGAACCCGGCTGTGACCTGCGTAACCACCACACCCTCACCCGCTTCAGTATTAAATTGTTCGGCCAGCTGCGGTGTCACTGACTGTACCGTCAAGCCTATTTGTTCGGCACTCGCAGCTGAGGCTGCGGCGATCTGCTCATCCTTAGTGACTTGACCGATGGCCACTGTAACATTTTCACGCCTGCCTTCACGGATGATCGTCAACTGTTGCTTGGTTCCCGGCTCTGACAATGACACCCGGTTACGGAAACTGCCGATATCTGACACCGCTTCACCCTGGAATGCAACGATCACATCTCCCTGACGCAGACCGGCTCGCGCAGCCGGTGAGTCCTCCCCGACCTGAGCGATCAGAATACCTGTATTCTGCTGCAACCCGAAAGAGTCTGCGAGTTGCGGCGTCAATGCCTGGATGACGACACCCAGGTAACCACGGGTGACCTCGCCATCATCGAGCAGTTGATTGGCGATGGATTTGACCATGTTGATGGGTATAGCGAAACCTACCCCCATGTAACCGCCGCTGCGGGAGAAGATTGCCGTATTGATCCCCACAACCTCACCATCCAGATTGACCAGCGGCCCTCCCGAGTTGCCGGGGTTGATCGCCGCATCAGTCTGGATGAAATCCTCGTAGTCGTTGATACCGAGGCTGGTGCGGCCCTTGGCGCTCACCACGCCTACCGTCAGGGTGTTACTCAAGCCAAACGGATTGCCGATTGCCACAACCCATTCGCCGACCTCCAGTTTCGATGAATCACCCAGCTCGAGCGCCGGTATGCCGCCGCTGTTGATCTCGAGCACGGCCAGGTCCGACTGCGGGTCCCTGCCTGCCACCTTGGCGTCAAATTCACGGCCGTCGTGCAGTTTTCACGCGAATTCTATCGGCGTTCTCCACCACATGATTGTTGGTGAGCACATAGCTCTTGTCCGCGATGAGGCCGCTTTTCGTTGCGAATACGAAGCCCGAGCCCTGAGCCAGGGTACGGCGTTTGCTCTGGGGCGCTTTGTGGCGTGGGGCACCGTGAAAGCGATCACCGAAGAAACGCTTGAACATGTCATCGCCAAACGGCCAATCGTTGCCGAAGGGAGATGGCATCTGGGTGAATCCTGAACTGGGTGTCTGGCCCTCGACCTGAATAAACACCACCGAAGGTGACACTGAACGCGCCACTGACGCGAAGGCCTTGCCGGTCTGGCGCAGGTTTTCTATGCCTCCCTGCTGGGCCTGCAGCGGTGACAGCATCGTCAGCAAGAATATGATAGGCAATAGGATTCGATTTACTCGTCATCTCAAACTCCTCTCTGATGCGTAATTATCTATGGGGATGATTAATTTCCTGATTCTGCAGTCAATGCACGTCAACCGTGATTCTCCGCCTGCGGCGATGCGTCGATTTCGGCAGCTCCACACGCAATACACCACGCCGGTAACGGGCCTTGGCCTGCTCGCTCTCAACAACCTGCGGCAGTTGTATAACACGTTCGAAACTGCCATAGGCACACTCAGAGATATGGTAGTGGCCTTTCGTATGTTCACGCTGGAGTTGTTTCTGCCCACGTACCACCAACAGGTCATCGATCACCTGTAAAGTGAATTCATCAGGCTCCATACCCGGCGCTTCGAGACGCACGACGACCTGGTCGTCATCATCAAACACTTCCGCAGCCAGTACACCCCAACGGGCGCTGCGGAGGGCAAACTCCTGTTTGTCCCTGGGAAGCAGCTCCCCCTGGGAATGCTGCGGTGAAAAGTGTGTCAAGGCATTTGCCGCCCGATGATAGAGTTCACGCCAGCCATCCAGCAAAGCCTCCCAGGCCATGCTCATACCTTCACGAAACTGTTCTAGTGTCGACATGATAGATACCTCGCTCTTGCTAACTCGACTCCTGCTATTGATAGGTGGGTACTAAAAATAGTTCCTTCAAGGGGAGTTGCCGGTTAACGTCAACGAATCTGATCATTTGTTCCGACTGGCGCTTGGAGTGCCTCTCCGCTGAGCCGACGCTGCCTGTCGATAGTTATCGATATATCGGTAGCAGAAAAGTGCCGCCAGAAGCTTGGAGAGATTTTTCAGATGCGCTGAATCATCAGGCCCTTGAATCAGGGGTTCAAAATGCCAGAGTAAGCCTTAAACTGCCATTCCATGCATCCATAAAAGGCGGGTTAATCGGGATGTTGTCGGGAAGCCCCGCCGGGCCGACCGGCCCGATGGGGTCCCGGAAGTGCTATTGCATGACCATTCAGCTTCGCTATCAGCAGCGTCTGGTACATGGGATAGTTCTGTTTTTCCTGCTGCAATCGTTTGCTCCCCGCCTTGCGCGCAGTCTTGCCAAGAAAACTGTCTTCCAGGGCCTTCTGTAGATGCTGGTGCCCGCCCACCCAGTTACCTCGAGGATAATGAGGGTTTGCGTGGATGTGAGGAAGGCCGGAGCTCGAGCAAAGACCGACAATGACAGGATGTCATTAGCCGCTCACTGGCACACAGCAAAGACGCTGATACTGTATGGCTATGCAGCGGGGCCGTGAACCCGCTGTTATAGCAGCGGCAAGGCAGATTCAGGGGCTGGCCTGAGACTCGTCTTCATAGCTGAGAAACACCGGGATATCTTTACGATGGCGCCGCATCACCAGGTTGGCAAGCAGGCCGGTCCAGCCTGTCTGATGGGCCGCGCCCAGTCCGCGCCCGGTTTCCGCATGAAAGTATTCGTAGAACAGATTGAGATCCTTCCAGTGCTCGTCTGCCTGGAACGGGCTGTCAGTCCTCAGCGCGGGAATCACTCCTGCTGCATCCCTGCGGTAGAGATCCACCAGACGTTCTGAGATCAGTGTGGCGATTTCCTGCAGGGTAAGCAGTTCACCCGGCTGGCCCGGCAGCTCGAATTTGAACTCGTCACCGAGAAAACGGTGAAATTTCTCCAGCGCCTGCACCAGTGCATAGTTGGTGGGAAGCCATATCGGTCCGCGCCAGTTGGAGTTCCCTCCAAACAAACCGGTCTCGGATTCACCAGGCTCGTAACGCATCTGGATCTTGCCGATACCCGGCAGGTCACCCAGGTCCTGATAGTCCTGGTGGAGTTTACTGACGCTGCGAATGCCGAAGGGAGAGAGAAATTCATCCTCGTTGAGCAAGCGTTGCAGGATACGCGGCAGCATGCTGTGGTCGACCAGCGCCAGGAGGTGTTCCCCTTCATCGTTCTCCCAGGCGGGACAGGCGCAGACATAGCTACCCCGAAACAAGCCCTTCTTGTGTCTGTGCAGCATTTCACGAAAGCGCGGCACATTAGCCAACAGTCGCTGATCGACAACCTCGGTGGCGAACAGGGGAATCAATCCCACCCAGGAGTAGACGTCGATACGCTGAGGCTCCCCTTGCGGGGTCACCAGAAGATCCTTGAAGAAACCCGCATCCTGATCCCACAACGACCAGCCCTGTTCATCCCCCCCTGAGATCGCATTGCCAATGGCGAGGAACTGTTCATAGCACTGGATCGCTGATGTCTTCATAATCACTGTCCTCGGTGGCCAGTTCCAAGGCAATCGCCGTCATATTCAGGGCGAACATGGCCATCCAGCCTGTGGCATCCGCCTGTTTCAGCATGTAACCCTCGGGCAGCGGCTTGTGAACGATCAAAAACCGAGATGTTGTCGAGGCCGAGAAAACCGCCTTCGAAGACGTTTTGTCCGTGCCGGTCCTTGCGGTTGATCCACCAGGCATAATTGAGCAAGAGTTTATTGAACACTCTTTTCAGGAAACTCTTGTCTCCACAACCGCGCTGAACCCTTTCACCCCGATAGACCTTCAAGGCCCCCCAGGCATGCACGGGTGGATTTACGTCGCCGAACGCCCACTCATAAGCAGGGATCTGCCCATTGGGGTGGAGATAGTTCTCCTGCAGGAGGATTTCGATCTGATTCTTGGCAAAATCCACATCGGTGAGGGCCAAGGCCACACAGTGAAAGGCCATATCCCAGGCCGCGAACCAAGGATATTCCCAGGTATCCGGCATGGAGAGGACATCCGCTGCACGGAAGTGCCGCCATTGACTGTTCCTTCCCTGCTTGCGCTCCACCGGCGGCGCCGACTGATCGCCGGCAAGCCAGCGCTGCACGTCGAAATGGTAGTACTGTTTGCTCCAGATCATGCCGGCCTGGGCCTGACGCATGATGCGGTGATCCTCCGGTCCGCCTTCCGGCAGGATCTCATCATAAAAGATGTCCGCTTCTGAGCGCCGCAGGGCAATCATTTTCTCCATCTCTGCAAAAGGCCGCTGCAGCGGCGTGGCGGTTAGAACAAGATCGATCTTTTGCGACTCCCCAGGCCCGACCCGCAGACGATGCCAGGCGCCGAATTTACTGCCTTGGTGCTGTGGATTTACGGCACCAGGCTCACCCTGAATGATGTGACGGTGAAAGGCATCTTTCACATAGGGCTCGTGCGAAGCCTGTCCATAAAACTTTTGCAGGTTGCTGTCGTTCTCGGTGAACAACGGCTCCATCTGCTGTACGCCATAAAGGCTATAGCTGCCCAGGGTTTCATGCTCAGCGATAACGGACCAGCTTGCCGTGCCCTCTGCCACCCCCTTGGTAATCCGGGGCTTTTTGGTCGCTTCATCCCAGGACCAGGTATTGCGGAACCAGAGCTGAGGAATCAGATGCAGTTCGGCCTCCTCATCGCCTCGATTGTAGACCCGGATGCGAATATGCATCTGCGTTGGCGTCGCCTTGGCGTAGCGTACGTCGATGTCCCAGTAGCGCTGGTCATCGAAGACGCCGGTATCCAGCAGGTTGAATGAGGCGTCCTGGCGGCTGCGCCTGAGGTTTTCTTCAACCAGGCTGGCATAGGGATACTCTGCCTGAGGGTACTTGTATTGATAGCGCAACCAACTGTGGCTGGGTAAGGCATCCTTGTAGAAATAGAACTCCTTGACATCCTCCCCGCGGTTTCCCTGATTGCCGGTGAGCCCGAAGGCGCGCTCTTTGAGAATCGGATCGCGCCCATTCCACAAGGCAATCGCAAAACAGAGTCGTTGTTGCTCATCGCAGATGCCGCCCAAGCCATCCTCATTCCAGCGATAGGCGCGGGAGCGGGCCTGCTCATGATCGAAATACTCCCAGGCAGTCGCACTGGCGCTGTAATCCTCCCGCACCGTACCCCAGGCCCGCTCGGCAAGATAGGGCCCCCACAGCCGCCAGTTGGCCTTACCAGCACACTGCTCCTCCAGTCGCAGCCGTTCCGGGTTCAGTTCATGAGTTGTTTTTTTCATCTTTGAGACTCCTTAATCTGCTGTAGACGCCACCAGGCTTCCAGGGTACAGGCCACAGACCAGGCCTGGGCTGGCGCGCCCCTGGGACAATGGGGAGGATCAGCATCGAAGATTTCACTGATAGTACCAAGTCCTGCTTCATGCAGATGAGCGGCGAATGGCTCCAATCGCGCCTGAGCCGCCGCTGCATCGCCAGTCACCCGATACTCTGCCAGGGCGAAATGCCCGAGCAACCAGGCCCAGAGGGTACCCTGATGATAGGCGCCGTCACGTTCCGCCACTCCGCCCTGATAGACAGCACGGTAGTCTGCATGCTGCGGGCTCAGGGAACGCAAACCTTGAGGACAGAGAAGTTCCCGGGCACAGGCCGCAACGACTTGTTGCTGTGCTTTCATCGCAAGCGCTGAAAAAGGCAGACTGACGGCGATGATCTGATTGGGACGCAGGCTCGCATCATTGCCCTGAGGCGCATCGAGCAGGTCATACAAGCCAGCCTCATCCTCGCGGACATAACGTTGAAAGGAGCGCCGCACCTTCACCGCCAGTTGTTCATAGACGACCCCGTTTTCGCCCAGGCGTCCGGCAAAACGCTCCATGATCCTCAGGGCGTTGTACCAGAGGGCATTGATCTCCACCGGTTTGCCCATCCGCGGGGTCACTACCCAGTCACCAACCTTGGCATCCATCCAGGTCAGTTGCTGTCCTGGTTCACCAGCGGCCAGCAGATGATCATCGGGGTCCATGCCAATCCCGTGCCGGGTGCCTTTGATGTGCCAGTCGATGATCTCCTTGAGTACAGGAAACACCCTGCTGAGGGATGCTTCATCAGCGGTGGCTTCCAGGTAGGCATGCCAGGCCTGGAAAAACCAGAGTGCAGCATCCACGGTGTTGTATTCAGGCACTTCATGCTCACTGAAGAGCCGGTTCGGCAACTGCCCCTGATCGACCAGCGCGGCATAACTCTGCAGGATGGCCAGGGCCGTTGACTGACGACCGGTCGCCAGGGTCAACCCGGGCAGAGCAATCAGGGTGTCGCGTCCCCAGTCATCGAACCAGGGGTAACCGGCGATCACCGAATCCCCTGCCCTGCCATCGGGCATGCGGCGCTTGATCAGAAAGCTGTCCGCCGCCAGCAACAGCTGGCGCACCCAGGCAGGCGCCTGCCGATAACCGGAAAACATGCTTTCTGCCCTTTCCAGCAGCGCTTGCTCATGCCGCAGAAAAGCCTCCATGGAAGACTCCAGGGCAAAATCGTGGGATGCCTGTGTGGTGGCGGCGAAACCGCACCAACGACCTGGCAGCATTTTCAAGCTCAGCCTGCCGATCGAAAGGTGATTGTCCAGGGTCTGCAGGCCTCGCGCCTGCTCTTCCTTTAAATAAAAACCTTCAACCCAGTTGTGATCCTGCACAAAGTTCAGATCCGTCCCATGCAGATGCATCCGATTACCCTCGGGCCAGAGGATATCCAGCCTGCCCTGATCCATGGAGACCTCTGCATGCATGCATCCGGAGCACATTTCATGATGATGATTCCGCCGATTGATCAACAGATTAATACTCAGGTTTGCTACCTCTACCGGACCATCCAGCTTATACGCCACATAGGTTGTGGCTTCACCGGGGACCATCCAGATACGCATCTCCAGGGACAGATCATTGAATCGATAGCGCCATACCGGCATGCGGCCCTGGAGATGAAAACTTTCCAGATGCGTATGGCCGGCGGGTTCAATCACATCGCCTTGCCAGCGATTGGTAAACAAGGGCCATTGCCGACCCTGCATAGACAAAGTGGCGTCTGCCTTCGCCAGCAACAGGTAGCGATCCAGTCCACCCTGCAGCGGGGTGACCAACAGCCCGTGATAACGGCGCGTCAGGCTGCCGGCCAAGGTGCCTGCGGCATACGCGCCGGTGCCGCAGGTCAGCCACCATTCCCGGGCTTCGGCAGCCTGCAGGTCAGCGCAAACCTCTGTGCCGAAACGGATGAATAGTGTTTCGTTCACTCTACTGGCACCCGCCTCTAAGGTTGACATGTAAGGGACTCCATATTGTATGGGCAAATATCCATTCTCAGGTGGACAACAATGCCTCTGGCAGTGCATGTTCTGCACAGTGCCACTGCCAAGGCGGCGAGCAGATTCACAACTTGTTACGCGCGGCCGACGCCAACGGTTTCAGCTTGTTAATTGTGATTGGATATCAGAATGATTATGCTCACTTGCCAGCTTGCACGAAGAAAACCTCATCATCCAGTAAAGATAGAGGATTCGCACCTTATATTTATCAAAGCCGACCATCGACGAAGGATCGGCCGCTTCTTAAATGCTGCTGCCTTCTCATTTTCATAGTTATCCAGCAGATCTGAAAATTACATGGAAATAAAGACCCGCAGGTTTAAGGTATAGTCATCAGCGAAAGATACCTTTGAATATGCCGAATCCCATGCTCAGACTATTCAGGGTAAACGAAGGGATATTTGAGGCGGAGACACCGAGCACATTAATACATCATGGATAATCCAGCATTCGGACTGATTATCATCGGCGACGAGATCCTTATCGGTCAGCGTCAGGATCGGCATTTCGTGCATTTCAAACAACTGCTCTCCGAACGGGGACAGGTACTGAGCTGGTGCTGGCTGATCCCTGATGAAGCAGAGACCCTGACTGAACACCTGCGCTTTTCCTACACACTGAAGATGCCAGTGTTCGTCTGTGGAGGAATTGGCGCCACGCCGGATGACCTGACCCGCGGCTGTGCAGCCAGGGCAGCCGACCTGGCACTCGAACGCCACCCGCAAGCCGTTAGCTTGATCGAGGAGAGATTCGGAGCAAAGGCCTATCCGCAAAGAATCAAGATGGCTGACCTGCCTGCGGGCGCGACTTTGATACCCAATCCACATAACCAGATACCCGGATTCTCTCTGCTATCTCATTATTTTCTGCCAGGCTTTCCGGAAATGGCCTGGCCGATGGCGGAATGGGTCTTGGATGAGTTTTATGGGCATCCGCAGCCGGTTATCCAGGAGTGGTCTGTGCGGGTTCTGAGGGCTCCGGAGAGTGATCTGATCCCGATCATGGAGGAACTTGCACGGCTCTTTCCCAGTCTGAAGATCTTCAGCCTGCCCAGCATCGGTGAGCAGTCACACGTGGAGTTGGGGTTTCGAGGTCATGGTGATCTTGAACATGTCATACAGGCCATGCTGAAATTGCTCAAGGAACGGGGCATTGCTTACCTGCAGTCCGCTCAGCCATAAACCTGGCTGGCAACGACTGCACCATTCAGATTTCCTCTAAACGCATATGCTTGAAGAAAACCTTGTCTGGCGCTCATAATTAAAGATTAGTGTGTGAAGGATCATTGGAGAAGAACCTGACCCAACCGACTCAGCCAATGCCAGATGCTCCATCGCTTTCTCACTGACCCATGCTGAATGACCAGCAATTGTTACCGGGGCCACCAAAGGTGGGGTGTCTGGTTCAAGATCACAACCAAGCTACTCGGGGAGCATACGCACCATGGTCTCATTGATTCGTGAATTCCTGCGCCTGGAATCAGCCAGTGGAATACTCCTGCTGATCGCCGCTGTACTGGCCATGCTGGCAGAGAATTCCGCTCTGAACAGTTATTACGATGCCCTGCTGGGCACGCCGGTTGAAGTACGCATCGGTGAACTGTCGATCGCCAAGCCTTTCCTGCTCTGGATCAATGACGGCCTGATGGCGATGTTCTTCTTCGTCATCGGACTGGAACTGAAGCGTGAGATGCTGGAGGGCCAGCTGTCCGATCCCACCAACGTGGCGCTGCCTGCCTTAGCCGCCATTGGCGGCATGGCTGTCCCAGCAACGATCTATGCATTGGTCAACCTTGGAGACCCATTAGCGCTGAAGGGCTGGGCTATCCCATCGGCAACGGATATCGCCTTCGCATTGGCGGTGCTCACTCTGTTGGGCAAGCGAGTCCCCAACTCGCTGAAGCTGTTTCTGGTGACGCTGGCGATTGTCGATGACTTTGGGGCGATCCTGATCATCGCAGTTTTTTATACTGCCGATCTGTCCCTGCAGTCCCTGGCCATTGCAGGTTTGGCATTGGCTATCTTGGCTATTCTGAACCGGCAGGGGGTGACCCGCATCGCGCCCTATCTGCTGGTGGGTTTGGTGATGTGGGCAGCGGTGCTGAAATCCGGCGTACATGCGACCCTGGCTGGCGTGCTGCTGTCCTTCTTCATCCCGTTGCGTGCCGTTGGCAAGAATGGTCAATCGCCGTTGCGTGAGCTGGAACACGACCTGCACCCCACCGTTGCCTTCGTTATTCTGCCGCTGTTCGCCTTCGCCAACACCGGCGTACCGCTTGCTGGTCTGGGATGGGAATCATTGTTCCAGCCGGTGCCGCTGGGCATTGCCCTGGGCCTGTTTTTTGGCAACCAGATTGGTGTCATGGGTGTGAGTTGGACAGTGGTAAAACTCGGTCTGGCGAAACTGCCTTCTGGAGTCGGCTGGGCTGAAATGTATGGTGTATCCATGCTATGCGGCATCGGTTTCACCATGAGTCTGTTTATCAGTTCCCTGGCCTTCGAGCAGGGAGCAGTCGATTTTGCTGTGAATGACCGACTCGGTATTCTAGCCGGCTCCATCCTGTCGGCGCTGAGCGGCTACTTCTGGTTACGCTGGCGATTCTCATCCAGACCGGCTGATTAATCAGTCAGGCAGTATGGGGGAAGGCTTAAGCTGCTGATAACGAATCCAGGCAGGCTAGACCCTACTGGCCCCGAGGATGATCACCGCTCCCGCCAATACGCCGGCCAGACTCCTGCAATAGTATTCCATCGACCTATGGTATTGCCGGAACGCAAGGTCATGCCTTGTCGGAAATGCGACAATACCCAGACTCGAACAAAACCGGCAGGTCAGTCATGCACCAGCAGGCCAAAATAAGAAACCTGCCTGAAAAATCCGCAACAAGGCCTTCGTCTGATTAACAAAAATACTTAATTCTGATTATTCATTAATTGTTTTACGTATTGTTTTTTAAGTATATTTAATAATAAATACTGATCGGCCTCCTATGGATATGAGTAAATCACCTAATTGTAAAATATTTATTGATGCTGAGATAATCACAGCAAAACAAAGGTTTGATAAAGATGATTGGCGCCAATTACATAATCTCAGTTTCGATATACGATCAACCGTCGTCTGATCCCTTTGATTTACCCTTAGAGAAACATTCAGGCAATTTTCTCATTTACCGCATAACCAGCGGTTTCCGCTGACAAAAAAGAATATTCAAATAGACTGATTTGTTGATTTCGATCAGTCCCAAGTCAACAAGATAATGTAGCATATCGGAAATTAATTCTTTTTTGATAATTAAAGAACAATGAACAGGCTCTCAAAAACCCCCCCAGTATTCTCCGGCATCTTGATCGGCTTAGCGATGGTGACAACCTTTGTTGTGGCGGGCCGTGGCATAGGCGCCAGTGGCTTTCTGACCCGTTTGATCGCTACCGTGCAGCACGAGTTGTTCCCTGAAGTGACGGAGAAAAGCGCCTATTTCGTGCGTTATTTCAAGACCGACACCCACCCTCTGGACAATTGGTTGACCTACTTTGCCATAGGTCTGATTCTCGGCAGTCTGGTGATGAGCCTGATCATCGGCACCTGGAAGATCGAAGTACTCAAGGGCGACCGCATCTCAACCCTCGGGCGTCTCAGCCTGGCCCTGTTTGGTGGTTTCCTGATTGGTTTTGCGGCACGGCTGTCGCGGGGCTGCACCAGTGGCCAGGCCCTGGTGGGAGGCGCTGAACTGGCGGTGGGCGCCTGGGTCTTTGCCCTCTGCGTCTTCGCCGGTGGTTATGCAACCGCTTACCTGGTGAGAAAACAATGGATATGATTGCCCCATTTGCCAAGACCGGGCTGATCAGCGATACCCTCAATCTGTGGCTTGCCATACCCGCCGGGTTCCTGCTTGGCCTCGCCCTGCAGCTTGCTGGATTTACCGATAGCCGCAAGATCGGTAAGGCCTTTTATTTAAGGATAACGATGTCCCTGTCGTGATGTTCACGGCGATAGTCACCGGCATGCTGGGGCTCTGGGGCCTTGGCCTGATCGGCTACCTGGACATCTCCCAGGTCTACCAGGTGCCGACCTACCTGTTCCCGGTGATCATCGGCGGCTTGATCTTTGGTGTAGGCATGGTCATCGGTGGTTACTGCCCGGGCACCGCCATGGCCTCTATCGTCAGCGGTAAAATCGATGCCCTGGTCTATCTGCTTGGATTCTTCATTGGCAGCCTGTTCTTCGGGGATAATTTCCCCATCTTCGAGGCGCTATACAAGAGCGACTTTCGCGGGGTCTTCCGTCTGGACCATGCATTAGGCACCACGATCGGCATGACAATCCTGATCATGGTAGCGGTCTCGATTGCCGCCAGCCTGTTTCTCCGACTGGTCCAACATCTGGTCTGGAAAAATGTTACAGCCGATTGCCTCATCCGCTTTGAAAGCAACCCAATACGGTCTGGTGGGACTGGGGCTCTCCCTGGGGCTGGTGATGGCTTTCTTCCCGAATAGCGCATTCATTCCCGGCGAAGCCGTGGACGACAGCTACTACATCGTACCTCGTCCCATGCTGATAACACCTGACGAGACAATTAATCCACAGGGGAAAGCTGAATGAAGCGACGAGAATTCATCAAACTCTCCGGCCTGGTTGGCGCCGGAGGGGTTATGCCCTCGATCTTTCTCAGCGGTTGCAGCAGCAAACCTTTGCCCGGTGATGGTCTGGTGCAAAAGACTCCGACCATCTGCGACATGTGCTTCTGGAAATGCGCCGGTTTCATGTATCAAGAAAATGGCAAACCCTGGAAAGTGGTGGGCAATCCAGAAGATCTGCATAGTTCTGGCCGATTCTGCACCCGCGGCACCGGAGGCATCGGTGCCTATCTGGACCGCGACAGACTGAAAACACCGCTGATCCGAGAGACCGATGATAAGGGACGGCAGAGCTTCCGAGAGGCCAGCTGGGAAGAGGCGATCAAGTTGATCGCGCAACGCATGCAGGCGATAGCGGACAAGCACGGTGCGGACAGGCTCGCCCTCTTGCATCATGGCACCGGCGCCCGGCATTTCGAGCACTTGATCCGCGCCTATGGCTCGGACAGCCATGCGGAACCGGCCTTTGCCCAATGTCGCGGCCCCCGGGATATTGCCTATCGATTGACTTTCGGCGACGTGCTCGGCTCCCCGGAACGCACCGACATGACCAATTCCGAATGCATCGTGTTGATCGGCTCGCACATCGGTGAAAATCTACACAATGGTCAGGTGCAGGAGCTGAGCCAGGCGTTGGACAAAGGCGCCAGCCTGATCACGGTGGACCCGCGGTTCTCGGTAGCCGCGAGCAAATCGAAGTATTGGCTGCCAATCCGTCCCGGTACCGATATTGCCCTGCTGCTGGCCTGGATGCATGTGCTGATCACTGAAGAACTCTATGACAAGGAGTTCATCGAGACCTATGCCATCGGTTTTGATGAGCTCGCTGAACATGTGCAAGCCTACCCACCGGAATGGGCCTATCTGCAGACCGGACTCAAACCCGACCAGATCCGTGACACCGCCCGGGAGATGGCGAGGTACGCCCCTGCCACCCTGGTACATCCCGGCCGCCACACCACCTGGTATGGGGACGACACCCAACGGGGCCGGGCCATGGCGATTCTCGCTGCACTGCTCGGTTCCTGGGGGCGCAAGGGCGGTTTCTATGTGCAGGATAAGGTCAAACTGCCGAAGTATCCCCTGCCCGATTATCCGGAACCCGCCAGCGAATCTCACGTGGTGGCGCACAAAGGTCGCTACCCCATCGCCAACAAGACCGTCAGTCAGGCGCTGATAGAAGCCTCGGCCGGCCCGGACGCCTACTACAAGGGCTGGATCGTCTATGGCACCAATCTGCCCTCTTCGATCCCAGGCATTCGCCCCAAGCTCAAAGAGGCGGCGGAGACCCTCGAATTGATCGTGGTGGTGGACACCATGCCGGCGGAGATCACCGGCTACGCGGATGTGATTCTGCCCGAGTGTACCTATCTGGAACGCTACGATGTGCTGCGCAACTCCGGCGCGCGCCAACCCTCGGTGGCCCTGCGCATGCCGGCCTTCGAACCGCGCTACGAGAGCAAACCCGGCTGGTGGATCGCCCGGGAGATCGGTCTGGCCCTGGGTCTGGAAAAATACTGGCCCTGGAAGGACTACTCTGAGGTCCTGGACTGGCAACTGAAGCAGGTCGGCAGTTCGCTGCAAGAGATGCAAAAAATCGGGATCAAACATTTTCCGCGCAAGAAACCCATGTATTTCAATGCAGAAAATCCACCGCACTTCTGGTCTCCGAGTGGTAAAATCGAACTCTATAGCCAAAAATTGGCAGATGTGGGATTCGACCCCATGCCTCGCTATACCGCACCCATGGAGCCGCCGGATAACTTTTATCGGCTCAACTATGGGCGCATGCCGGCACATACCTTTGGCAAGACCACCAACAATCCACTGCTGTTTCAACTGGCGCCGGAGAATACCCTCTGGGTCAATCCGATCGTCGCCCGGCAATGGAAGCTGAAGAGTGGCAGTTATATCCGCCTGCAGAATCAGGATGGCATCACCAGTAATCAGGTCAGAGTGCGGGTTACTGAACGCACAGGACCTAATGAGGTATTCATGGCCCACGGTTTCGGGTCACGCTCGAACAAACTGCGACTGACCCGTGGCGCCGGAGCCGATGATTCCGAGCTGATGAGCCGCCTGTTGATCGATCCGATCATGGGGGCTACAGGCATGCGGGGCAACTTCGTGACCTTTGTCAAAGCAGAAGGGGCGGCATAAATGAGTGTGCAATACGCAATGGTGATCGATACCCGGCTGTGCATCGGCTGTGGGGATTGTGTGGTTGCCTGTAAAACGGAAAACAAGGTGCCCGCAGGACTGAATCGGGATTGGATCGTGGAAGCCACCTCCGGTAAATATCCCGAGCTGCATACCGAATT
The DNA here is from genome assembly GCA_963797085.1 of uncultured Gammaproteobacteria bacterium. Classification (GTDB taxonomy): domain Bacteria; phylum Pseudomonadota; class Gammaproteobacteria; order Chromatiales; family Chromatiaceae; genus JASJBU01. The sequence goes on along the minus strand of CAWCOA010000001.1, from coordinate 120,741 downwards.
CCGCTCCGAGCGCTGTAACCACTGTTCCCACGCCACCTGCGTGACCATGTGCCCGACCGGCGCCAGCCACCATTGGCGCAACACCAACATCGTACTGGTGGATGCCCACAAATGCACCGGCTGTAAGGCCTGTATCGCCGCCTGCCCTTATGATGCTCGCTTGATCATGCATCCTGATGGTTACGTGGACAAATGCACCTTCTGCCATCACCGGGTGGAACAGGGCCTGGATCCCGCCTGCGTCTCCACCTGCCCGACCCGCTGCATGCATTTCGGCGTGCTGAACGATCCGGGCAGCAAGGTGAGCCAACTGCTGAAGTCGCGCCAATATAAAACCCTGATGCCGGGCACCGGCAATCAGCCCAATGTCTATTACTTGATCTGAGAACCGGCATGTTGGAAGAACTACTGGTCACACCAAGATTCAACGCCAAGGTCGACCCCCTGCTGGGGATCTGGACCTGGGAGATATCGGTCTATCTGTTTTTTGGCGGCCTCACCGCCGGCCTCATCGTCTTCGCGGCGTTGGCGGCCCTGAACAAGAGCGACCCGGAACGCAGTTTCTCCCTCAACAAGCTCGCCCTGTGGGCGCCGATTGCCTTGTCCCTGGGCATGACGACTCTGTTTCTCGATCTCGAGCACAAGCTCTTCGTGTTCCGTTTCTATACAACCTTCGAAGCTACTTCGCCCATGTCCTGGGGCGCCTGGATACTGATGATCATCTATCCGGTGACTATTCTGCAGATCCTTTCCACCTTGCGACCCGGCTACCCCTGGGCAGCCGGTTTCTTGGATAAGATCAGCATCGGCCGTTGGGTGCTCGATATTACCGAGCGTTACAAACGCGGGATCGCCATCGTTGCCATTCCCTCGGCGGTGGCGCTTGGCATCTATACGGGAATCCTGCTCAGCGCCTTCAATGCGCGACCTTTCTGGAACAGCGGCCTGCTTGGAGTGCTGTTTCTGGTCTCTGGCCTGTCGACCGCTGCCGCTCTGGTGATTCTGTTGGCCAAGGAAAAAGCAGAGAAGCGCTGGTATGTACAGATGGATATCGGCCTGATCCTGGTCGAACTGGTGCTCGTTGCGCTACTCCTGATCAACCTGGCAACAGGGTCCGAGCAACACCTGCAGGCCCTCACCTACCTCACCAGCCTGAACGGTTATGCGCTGGTCTTCTGGGTCTTCTTCATTGGCATGGGGCTGTTGGCTCCGCTGCTGGTTGAATTCATGGAACTGGTGAAAGAGCACAGGGTTCTGGCCTTGATGGGGCCGATCCTGGTGCTTCTGGGTGGGTATCTTTTGAGACATGTCACGGTCAATCTCGGCCAGGAGACCGCCTGGCAGGATTACCGCATGGAGCACAACGCACAATTATTAGAACGGGTTAAAACCAACTACGAACACGAGGATTGATGTGAAATTGAATAATGGGTTAAAGATCAGGCATGTCAGACTTCTGATACTGCTTAGTGTACCGGGAGTCCTCGGTGGCTGCAGTAATGAGGGCAATGAATTGTCAGCCAACATGGAGCCGATCGCCCAGGCGGCTGCAAAACAATTGGACCGAGTCAGACCTGAACAAATTGCAGATTGGATCATTAGCCGCAAGCGGGACTACCGTCTATTGGATATCCGCAGCAAAGAGGAGTTTTCCGACGGCCACATCGAGAGCGCCGAGAATATACCCCTGACCAAGTTGTTACTGCCTGAATCTCTTGAGAGTCTGCCACAGGAAAGAAAGATTGTGGTCTATTCCAACGGCTCTGAGCAGGCAGCCAAGGCAAGCGTGATGCTGCGTCTGGCTGGTTTTGATGCCTATCTGCTGCTTGGTGGCTACAACCATTGGCAGGAACGCATCAACAATCCCGATATTCCTGATGAGGCGGCGGATGACGAGACCCCGGAAGAAGCTCTGAAACGCGCGGTGAGCTGTTATTTTTCCACCTCCGGTGACCAGCCGGTGATGAAGGTCCGGCAGATCGAAACAAAACAACCAAAGGGTTACACACCACCCGTGTTAAAACCTGGAGTAGCTGGAGCGGGACGTCCGCCGGTGGAGGAAGGTTGTTGATCGCTAGCGTAGGGTGCGCCTATGCGCACCAGACAACTATGCGGTGCGCAGGGCGCACCCTACGTTTGTGGATCAAACAAGATTAAATCCATCATCCATCCGCCCCGATCCTACTGACCGATATCCGCATTCAGGATCGTCTGAATCTCCTGCCTGTTGAGGGGGCGGATATCATCTCCGCTGGATTGCCCCTTGAGTTTTCCATCCATTGAAGTCCAGGCATCTGCAGGCAGACCATCCTGCAGTATTTGCCGTAATGGCTGAAACGACCACTCACTTTCGCTCTTCTTCAAAACCCCCTGCCCGAGTCCCAAGGCACTCGAATTACGGTGGCAGGATTCACAGGAACGTGAGGGACCGGTGGTATGGGGTTCACTAAGGGCAAACAACCGCTTGAATAAGGTCTGTTCCCAGTCTGGATGGTCGACCATCATAACCATACCCGGTGAGACCGGTCGAATCTTATTCTCGCCATCCACACCGAGGGGCGGCAACTCGGCTCGCACATCCCAGCGGGTCTCTGTCCAGCGGCCTGCTGTCTCCTGCTGCCGCAGATGATCCCACTGTTTGCTGGCAGGGTCATAGGTGCTGTGACAACCATAACAGAGCGGCGCCCATTGTGTGTGACAGGCAGAACAGGTCAGCCGCTCGTGTTGAGCCTGATTGGGATGGCTCTCCGTCTTGTAGTCCGGAATCGGCAGCGCCGGACCACCGAGTTTGGGATGCAGCAAGCGGCTGCCGTCTTCGTGGATTTCAATGTTCCAGAGTGGCGTCGTATACCGCCGGGTCAACGGAACTGTTCTATCTGACTGGCTGCTGGCCTTGAGATAACGCTGCATTTCAGTATGGTTGTCTGGCCAGTTCTCCCGGCTGACCCGTGCGGCCGAAGCCTGATGGCAGTCGCTACATTGAATATCCACGGCCTGATGCTTGAATCCGCTATTGTCTCCGCCTCCCATGAGTCCGATGGAGGTATGGCAATCGATGCAGCTCATGCCTGCCTGATGATGAATATCGTTGGCACGCTGCATCACCGTGCGGCCATCGGTCAGTCGTAATAATTCTGTATTTGATTGTGCAGGGTCTGGATCCACCTCTGCCAGTCCAACGTAGTTCATCGAGATCCTGCCGGAACGGGAGTGACAGCCAAAACAACGCGCATCCTCGATCTTGACCGTCAGGCTGGGATGCCGTTTCTCCTCCCGCCGGTTGATGTGGCAAGCAGAACAGCCTCCACCCCGGGCCTGGGTGGCATCAACGATCGGGTGTGTTGATGCATTAGCCAGATGACATCGTGCACAAAGTTTCCTCACCATGGAGTCGGCCGGAGAGTCGCTCAAGGACTCCAGGTCGGTCTCTATCTGCAGATTCTCTCCCTCTCCCAAAGCCACACGCGTCTTATGCACCAACCCCTTGCCTGAATTCATCAGACTGTTCATGACATTTCCAGCCTGGCGTGGATGACAGGCCGCACAAATAGTCCGGTCCTTATGTAAATCTCCCGGCTTGGTAATCAGGTTATCATGGGCTTGAGGCAATTCACTGGCTGTCTGGTCACCCAGGTGACAACTGAAACAGGATGAAGTGGCAAAATCATGCGCGGGAGAAAAATCACTAGCCGGATAAGCATGACATATAAGGCAAGCATTGGTTTCAGCCTGAGCTGTAATAACACTTGAGAAAACTAACAACAACAGCATGCAAAAAAAGGCGCCTGGTCTGCCAGAACGAGACATCAGTTGTTTATGAAAACGACAGGCTATTTTGCAATGAAGGTCGATCTGATACATAGAGTAAGGACATCCCCGAAGGACTTCACACTAAATCTTTCCATTATGACATTCTGCTAGCCGAATAGCAGTCATGCTACGCCTGGTGTTAATCGGGAAACCCTGACTACCGTTGTGTAAACGGATCATACTGTAGAACATCGAAACGGCAGCGCCTTACTCCAATTACAAGGCCATTGAGGCAAACCGGGGAGAAATTGCCTTTCATGGTTAGGTGCATGAGGCAACGCTCTGCTAAGAGCGATTGATATCGTAGATATTCATTGCATAGATTTCACTTGATGCATCGAATGAAACAAGCGGATACAGTTTGTTTGATATGAGAAATACAGGAGAAATATTAACCTCATATAATAATACACGAGTTGGAAGTCAGATTTATTGTTCCATTGTAATATTATATAGCCAATTAACATTTTTTCGTCACAGAGCCTTTGGTTTACGATGAATCTTTACTTCTACTATCGAGTGTGGGATGAAATGCGCAATCTGCCTCTAGTTCGATAATTTCAGCACCTATATTTTTTCCTCACGCAACACATTTGTTCACGATCTACTAGGAGTCTTTTTGTTTTCAGTTACTGTGGACAGTTAGTGACATTCCGCTGTGGGCAAGCGGAAATAACAGAACATCGTAGGTCTGAGCGCAGAAATTCACAACTATCAGAGTTAGAAGTAAGGTGTGTATTGTTAAATATCTATGGACAATAGGGAGAAGAACTCCTATTTTTCACATCTTAATGATACCAGAGTCGAAACAAGGGATTCCATGAATAGCTGTAAGCGTTTTCTATTAATTGAAGAATGTGACTTCAGTACTTACCCTACAGGCGGACAGCTGTCATTCGCACGACAGATGCTTCATGAATTCGGACAGCAACTTGCACTTGTCGGCATCGTAACTGACGACCACCCTGTAGGCACCTGGAGTAAACGTGTTATCGATGGAACTGAATATGATTTCTATGCGCTGTATCGGAAAAATGCAACGACAAAAAAAAGTATAATTCCAGCGCGGATACGAGGATATATAGCACTAAGGCGCGACAGGAAGAAAATCATGGATTTCGGTATCCGAAGCGCTTTTGTTCAGGGACAGCACACATTGAAAGCAGTGCATGACTGGGGTTGGGACAGCCTCTGCTACCGTTTTCCTGGGGTTGAAAATCCGCTGGCTATTTCCAAGTACAGTTGGTCAAAACAGTTTTCTGGTTCTTTCGATAAGTGGTTCTTCCCTGCCTTCAAGAATGTAGATGTTGCACTGGCGGCTGCCGACCAGAATGCGATCCAGGGCCTTCTTGAGCGAGCCGATGGGCTGATCGGCAATGAGCAGATCAAACAGTTCCCAACACGGGTGAACACCCTTCATTTCCACCCTGGTAACTGTGATGACCTCCGAGAAAAATTAGCAGTTCCGGACGGTCACAAGCTTATCGTAACTTCGGGTCGTCTGCATTGGGTGAAAGGCTGGTCCTTTCTCCTAGACTCTTTCAAGGTATATCATGAGAAAGAGCCAAGATCCAAGTTGGTCTTTGTTGGTGATGGATGTGATCGCCAAGAGTTAGAAAGCCAAGCTGAGGAGCTTGGAATCCGCGACAGTGTGCAAGTGACAGGCTATCAGCAGCCAGCCGATGTGGCGGAGTATCTAAGGGCCGCCGATCTGTTTGTACTGGGTTCAGAAAAGGAGGGATGGTGTACCTCACTCCTTGAGGCTCTGGCATGTGGCAAGCCAATAGTTAGCACAGATGTCAGCAGTGCTCGGGACATTGTGAAAGATGGTGTAAACGGATTTGTTGTCAGACACCGGGACCCCCTCAGTTTTGCAGATGCCATGGCCAAGGCTCAAAACCTGAACAATTTTTGCGCATTCACCGAAAAAGAGATCCACAAATATGCGCTCAGCAATCTGGCAACTGATCTTGCCAAACACTGGAGTATTCTCAAACCGGAAAACTGTAGGACAGTCTGAGACAATGGTCAAACATGCGAATATCCGCCCCGGGCGATCAAGCACGGCCGCACATATCCGACACTTTGCCAATGTCTTGCGCTCATGGCTGTACTTTATGGTCAAAGCTCCATGGGTTGTTCGAAAAGGAATGATACGGATTCCATGGAATGTGGAGCTATGGTCCCCCCATCATGACATCACTCTTGGAAACCGAGTACAGTTCGGGCCTAATTGCATCATCCATTGCGATGCAAGTGTTGGGGATAGCGTCCTGGTTGCCCGCAATGTAGCTTTTTTGGGTCGCGATGACCACCGTTACGATATTGTCGGAAAGACGATATGGGATTCACCAAGAGGCGACAGCTGCAAGGTCATCATTGAGGATGATGTGTGGGTCGGCCACGGGGCAATTATCATTGCAGGCGCAACCATAGGAAGAGGTTCGGTGGTAGCCGCTGGTTCGGTAGTGGTAAAAGATGTCCCTCCCTATTCCATCGTTGGGGGCGTTCCAGGAAAAGTCATTGGCAAGCGTTTCACCGACCAGCAGATTATTGAACATGAGAAGATTATGGGGGGAAACGAATGAATTCGGATTCAATATCACTTCTGGGTTATCAAGTGTGCTCCTCACCTTTAGAAGAGCTGGCACTCCCTGAGATCAAACCTTGTGTGTTCAACACAATCAACCCGCATTCATACATCCTTGCCAAGAGTGATTCCAATTTCTCCGGGGCACTGCATGCATCTCAGGTTTTAGTACCCGATGGCAGTGGAATCTGCCTAGCCGCCAGCATTCTCAAGGGCAGACGAATACAAAAAATTGCAGGTGCGGATGTCTTCTCATTCTTCATGCAGCGCATGGAGAAAGCGAAAGGTCGTGTTTTTTTCATGGGATCATCAGAAAGAGTCCTTAATTCGATTGAAGATCGCTTGTCGAATGAGTTCCCAAATATCACTGCAGGATTTTTCTCTCCTCCATACAAAGCAGAATTTGATGATACGGACAATCAGAAGATACTCAATGAAGTCAACAGCTTCAGGCCCGACGTGTTGTTTGTGGGGATGACGGCACCTAAGCAGGAAAAGTGGGTCCAGGAACATAAAGATAAGCTCGATGCGGATGTTATCTGCTCTATTGGTGCCGTGTTTGATTTCTATGCAGGTACAGTCAAACGCTCAGGCAAAATCTGGATCAAGGTTGGTCTTGAGTGGCTTCCACGTTTGTTCCGGGAACCCCGGCGTCTATTTACTCGCAATTTCGTATCCACTCCTCTGTTCTTACTGGATATTCTCCTGGGGAAGATCGGTCTAAAGAAATGGGAAACCCCGTAACGGCTATTCCCGATCAGTCGTTCTCCGATGATTAAACAAAATGCAACCTCCTGGCGAGAGGCCGCTATCTACTGCCTACTCCTGCTAATGGCGGGAATACTACTGTTTTCTCTACTGCCCGACAGAAGTTTTCCTCAATGGTACCTTTCGTTTACCAGTGAAAAGTATCGGGGAGATATTATCCTGCATGCTACATGTTTCGCCTTCCTGGCCTTTGTTTTATTCTGGATCACTAATCAATCTATGGATAACGCTAAAGCCTATCTAATACCCTGCATTCTCTTAACCCTTTTCTCTGCCACAATAGAGCTATCACAGAGCGCACTATCACTTTCACGTCAGGCCTCCTGGTCAGACGTGGCGGGAAACACTTTCGGAATACTTCTTGGAATGCTTGCCTTCAAGATTTTTCAATTGATGTCTGGGAGAAAGAACAGATAGAATCCCGTCCATTACATCTACTACCATCCATAAGCCAACTTTTCCTTACAAGATAAGAAGTTAGCCTGCATATTGCATAAACATCCATCAACAAACACTTGCAGACAGCCGCTTCAAATAATTCAACGGGCAAACTAAAAAAAGCAACCGTCATTACACAATGACAGAAATTGAACCAGCCAAGAAACGGCCCATGCGGATCATACAAACTCAGAGCTCAAAATTTCAGGATGAAAGCCCAAAATGAATTTTTTGGTTGATATCATGGGCATCCAAAGGTTGAAGCAAGCTTGATTGATAATCAGTCGCACCAAGACGAAATCAACATGGATGATAATTCAGAGCTCCGTTAATAATGTTACAATGAAAAAACGAGATAAATGACACGGATTTAAACTGGAGAGGGGAGTGGTTTGGTTGAATCTGCTTCACGTTGTGAAAGCAGTTTTTTCTACACTTCCTGATTTCTAACAAATGGAGTTATTCGATTATGCACCGTACATTATTTCTAATTATCCTTATTTTAAGCTCCTTCTCATTATCAACATATGCGGCGGATTACTATGTCCGAGTGGATGGCGATGACTCAAAGGATGGTAAATCTGATGATAATGCCTGGCAGACACTGGAAAAAATCTATACCTGTTGGGGCTCACAAGATGATTGCAATAATGATGGAGTCCCGGAGTTCCAGCCGGGTGATCGTATACTCTTACGCGCCGGCGACGAGTGGACCGGAATGATTAGATGGGGTGATAGCGACGGCACTGACGATAAGCCGATCACTGTGACCAGCTACGAATCTGGTCCACCTCCAACAATCAATGGATTGGCAACGATTCCAGGCCCATGGACACAAGTCGGTACGACTGATATCTGGTATCATCGCGACATTACTGCCGGCTTCTACACAGTACCAAATGCATTTCGGTTTGATGGTGTGTTTGGAAAAGGAGAAGATAAATACGACGACCTCGACTCCGGTCTGGAGTGGTACTGGTGCTCGAGCGATGATTGCGATTCCACCGACTCGAATACTTTGTTTGTCTACAGTTTTGACGCAGATAAAGACGGCATCGTAGAGAGCCCAGCCGATGAATTTTCACTCATCCAATATGGCAAATTCCAGCACGGCTTCTATGGCTTACCAGAAACTTCCCAACAATGGGCTGATCATATTGTGCTTGAAGGCCTCCGCTTCACCGGTTTCCACAATTACGCCATCCGCATTGAAGAAGGACAGGTTGGAATCAAACTTAAAGACTGCATTGTGACTTTCCCAGGCATAGCCGCCCCGAACAACGAGAATAGCTTTCATACCCGAGGACTTTACATTGGCGAGGAGGCGCTCATCGATAACACACTGGTATATAGTTTTTGGGATGGGGCTTACCATGATCCTCAGGATGACCTGAACATTCTCTGGCGCGACAGTCATCTGTTTCTGACCCAATTTGACGGTATCATTAATCCCGATGAGGACGATGGGGACTCTGATTATAATCTAGTACTCGACCACAGCTACGTTAGCAACAGCGGAATACTGAATAATCGCGCACTTACTCATCCGGACGCAGAGTATGGATCCATAACCAGTGACGTTAACGTATGGGACTTGGGTGAACTGGAAATCGAACTGCCCTACACACCTATATTCACCTTCACAATAGATGACATATGGGCTGAGTATGGCAACAATACCGACCAGTGGTACATTGATCTCTGTAGCGCAGCAACAGAAGCAGGAGTCCCTCTAAACTTCGCTTCTACTGCATCCAATGTTTGGGATGAGTCACGTTGGGACGATTACACAGGCCCTCAACTTCTTCAAACTATCCAGGACATTGGGTGTGAGATTGCATCGCATGGTTGGACACACAAATTTCATACCGATGCTGATCCAATGTTTGAGCTCACCTATACACTGCCCGGAGCCGCCACAGCTACAGTGGAGATAGAGAACGGGGATACCTACGCCAGCCAGCTTGTAACAAAGATTAACGGTGTAGATGATGTTCGACTGGATCTGCAATCTGAAGAGTATGATAATATTCAGAAAGTAGTCGAATACTTTGAGGCGCATCCAGATTATGATGCCAAAACGGTCAGTGGCACACCCTTGCTGACGCACTCTTACGTCTCCCAGACGATTACCAATCAGAACATCAACCAATCCTGGTATTCCTTGCCTGTTGATCTGGCCCGACACGGCCTGGATCAAGCAGCTGCTTCTAAGGAATCACTTGATCAGATCAGCGGGATCAGTATCGGGGCCTATGCTCCGCCTGGCAACTCTCATGATGAGCACCTGCACATCGGACTTTCCAAGGCGGGCTATCTCATCGCGCGGGGTGCTTCCCAATGGTCAGGTGGATCTTTTCCCGATCGCTGGGCAACTTCGGGGGGTACCGAATACTTGAATCGATATAACACCCCCGTACAAGCCTACTTACCGAGTCACACCAGATTCCCGTCGATGACTGAGGAAGAGATGCACAATGTAGCACAAATTAATGCCAGGAAATCCGGCTACTTCGGGCTACCGATCGATCACAACTCGCATAATTACAACTGGGACTTGAACGGCGACGGTAACATCGATGATCCGGACGGCGCGATAAATCAGATCGTCAACTACATGAGCGTTGCCTGTGAATACGCGGAGTGCTTTTATTTAAGCGATCTTGCTACGTATTTAGACGAGCGGTGTTGGGATGTCACTCACGATGATGGAAAAACGCGGATGTGGCACTGTAAACCAGAGAACATTGAACGATTCGATGAACTACCTGAACGAATCGATGACGATGATGATGACGAGCACCCTGGACGCTCCGACCGCGGACACAAACGCGATGATGATGAAATTGATAATAATAAACACGATGACTAATCGTGGCTGTCATGGAAGACAATGAGCCATAGTTCATGATTCAAGGACATCCTGAGTTTCTCTGGGCTTAACAGGGGTCACCGTTAACCTAAAATCCCAATGAACATCCAATGACGTTGATGATCTGAAAATCTCGGTCAGATGTGGCAACACAAGTACAAGTAATCATGGCCGCGACTTTGGCATTAATATAATGCTCTTCATCCTTAGATTTATATGAGGTACTTTCAAGTTGAGCAGAGCATTCGACACTAGATATAGATTGCAGTTAAGTAGGCTGTAAAATAGTTATGCAAGCACCTCATATGAAGATCTGTTTTGTATGCCTTGAGGCATATCCCTTAATGAATCCATCTGGCACTACGGCTAGCCACGGCGGTGAAGGAGTTCAACAATCCCTACTTGCACGGGCCTTTGCAGAGCGTGGGCACGATGTCCACATGTTGGTGCTTGACCACGGCCAGCCTGATGAAGAGATGATCGATGGAGTCCGCATCTGGAAGACCTACAAGGCAACAGAAGGTGTACCGGTATTTCGCTTTGTTCATCCACGTGCATCATCACTGCTGGGCGCGCTACGCAGTGCAGACGCTGACGTCTACTATCAATCAATTGCCGGAATGATAACCGGACTTACGGCTTGGTTTTGCCAACGCAATAAACGAAAGTTCGTATATCGCGTTGCTTCAGATGACGACTGTACCCCGGATCAACAACTCATTCATCTCTGGCGTGACAGAAAACTGTACGAGTGGGGTTTGCGCCGTGCTCACCTCATTCTTGCCCAGAGTGAGCAGCAGCGCTCGCTGTTAAGTAACAATTACGGACTTGACAGTAAAGTAGCTGGTATGCCAGTTGAGGCTTGCGAGATGAATCGGCCCTTCATGGAACGGACGATTGACGTGCTATGGGTCAACAACATCTGGCCGGTTAAGCAACCGGAGCGCCTGCTCGCCCTTGCTCAGCAACTTGATGACTTGAGTTTTACTCAAATTGGGGGACCGGCGATTCGGTCACAATCCTTGTTCCTTGAAATTCAGGACAAGGCCGCTGGCATTGCCAATCTCAACTGGCGAGGCTATGTACCCTATTTCCAGACAAGAAAGGTCTTCGAGGAAGCGAAGCTGTTTCTCTCGACATCGGATATAGAGGGCTTCCCGAATACCTATCTGCAGTCCTGGATGGCGGGCACGCCGGTGGTGGCCTTCTTCGACCCTGATGGCGTGATCGAGCGTGAAGGGCTGGGCCGTATCGTTGGTTCCCTTGATGAAGCTAAGGAAGCGATAAAAGACTTGCTCGAAGATGAGGCTGAATGGCGGCGAATCAGTGAACGGGTCCGTTCCTATGCCTCTCGCCATCACGGCGCTCCTGTCATCGACCAATACGAGCAGCTTTTCGCCAGTCTTGCCACCGACGCTGCGCGCCATGCAGAGCGAAGCGAAGGCGCGTAGTCCCCTATATGGTCTCCTGCCATTTTGCAAGACTGAATGTTGTCAATGACAGGGACAGGATTGCTTCCGTATATCCGGCCTGTTTATGAGGGTTGCTTATTCCCTCTGGCTTCGATGAAATGCGCGCGTATTGTCCTTTTCGATTGTATTTTTTGAAATAATCCACATCGATCATCAACAGCGATAGGGCTGAGCCGTTGCGACGACAGCGCTTATATTCACGGTCCAGTATTTCACTGAACGATCTGCGATTGGGGATATTGGTGAGATAGTCTTGGTAGGACAATCGCTATCGATAATCACAATCTTGGGGCGCTCAACAGTCATGGTAATCTTCTACGTCGTTTCATGGCTTTGCATGATATCACTGGCTTGAATTGTGGAATTGCCAGCTGGTATAAGATCAGCCAAAGCTAATGTCCATGTATTTATCATGGGTGAATGGTCGCAGCGAATTACAGAGTATAGTGGCAGGCGCCAGCTAAAGACTGTCATTCATTGTGTGTATTTCGAATGCAAAAAATAGGCTTTTTGTTCTTATTTTGTTTTTTTCAGTGTAATGATATGTAAGTCAATCCGCCACTCAGGTTTGCCAGTGTTTTGTGATGAAAAAATTGGGGAAATCCCTGTATGCCTGATCAGGGGGCGGCTTTTCAACACAAGAACACGCTTACCATCGGATTGTGATGACCCGGAATGTCGTAGCATGATTCGTTCAGCAAGACTAAATCATCAATGATTATTCATGCGAGGCTGGGTCGTTGAATCGTCGCCCATCGAACTTTCTGGCAGCCAAATCGTCAATGACGGCTGCTGATTGAAGCCTTTTATCTCGGCCATAAAAACAGTTATTGATCAATCCTGGATCTCTTAAGGTCCGGGCAATGGAGACGATATAGGTTCTGTTCGCAGAAAAACTAACCGGGCCTATGCATCATTCTCCAGTCGGACATCTAGATCATCATATTTTGAGAGAAGAAAATCTACTTCTGACTGGCGGCTATGACCCGGTTGCTGTGATGCTGTCGATCGCCATGGCTGTGCTTGCTTCCTATGCGGCACTTGGTTTTGCCAATCGCATGAGGTGGGGAGATCCGGAGTATCGTAAATCCTGGTTGCTACTGGGTTCGCTTACGATGGGGGTAGGCATCTGGTCGATGCATCTCATCGGCATGCTGGCCTATCAAATCCCCATACCGGTAAAATATGATCTGACCATTACCCTGTTCTCAATCCTGCCATCCATCCTTGGCTGTGGCAGTGGCGTTTCATGTGATTGGACGGCAAAAAGTCACTGCGCTGGCCCTGGTCGGGGCCTCTATGTTCATGGGTATTGCGGTCGCAAGCACGCATTATATCGGCATGCTGTCCATAATTATGCCGGCTGAAATACGCTACGATCCATACCTTATTGCCTTATCAATATTGATCGCTGTTAGCGCATCCTGGGGAGCATTAAAATTGCGATCCGCTTGCATAACCAGTGCACTCCTTCTGAGTGGCGGAAACAAACGTCTGCGCTGCTGTTTGGTGCGGCGATTTCCAGCACGCACTATTGTGGAATGGCTGCAATGCAAGTCTATGCAACCCCTGATCTTGAGTTCAGCCAGGCTGGCGGGTTCGCATTGTCTGATCATGTTTGGCTGTTTACTTTGGTGGCGCTGATATTCCTGTTGGTCATGCTGATGCAGACAGCCCGGGATCGCTTCTCTGAAGATGGATTTAGCCTGACAGCAAAAATCACCCTAATGACATCACTCCTTGTGATACTGGCGGCCGCCAGTGTTGGCTCTCTGACCTACATGGTGATCAGAGATCTGAAAATTAGTGACGAAGTTATCCAGTTCCAACTTGGAGTGAAAGAGGAGATAGAAAGGCTGGATCGAATCATCGACGAACTTAAGCATGATGTTCGGTATCTGCATCGGCATCCTCAATTGAAATCTATTTTCGAGCCGTTGAAACAGCACAGTGGATCCAGCCATACAAATCCAATTCTACAGTCATCGCTGAATAGGTTGGCAGTCGGTTTTCGGGAGTTGCTCCATTCCCGTCCTGGTTATCAGCAGATCCGCCTTGTGGAAGCCAGTCAACAGGGAAATGAGTTGGTACGTGTGGAGCGAAAAGGTGATGAGCTAGTTGATGTCCAGACAGAAGCGCTTCAACCTAAAGCGGGTGAGCCCTATTTCAAAGAATTGCTGACCTGGAGTTCGGAGCATGTCTATCTCTCGGAGGTAAGCCTCAACCGTGAGCATGGAGTGGTCATGTCGCCTCGCATACCGATGCTGAGAGGCGGGATGCCGGTACGAAGTGCGGGTGGGCAGTTGCTTGCGTTCCTGATCATCAATGTGGATATAAGTCCTCTCTTGAGCGAATTGATCAACAAAGAGAGACCTAATCATGCCGCTTACGTCACGAATGAAGGGGGAGAGATACTCCTATTCAGAGAATCTCATCAATAAGCCAGACAGAAGGGTTCCGCAGGAATCATTGCTGTATAAGCGTTATCCCTTGTTCGAGAGGCTATACGCAGACGATCTCCTTGTTAGTGAGTTTCATTTCTACGATGAATACCATGTAATTAATCTGCAGAAGCTGTTTTACGACCCTAGTAACCCCAAACGTTTTATGGCAGTTGCTGAAGTTTTGCCAAGTGCCGAGATAGAACGCCGAATTCAACCGGTGCTCAACCGCTTGATCCTAATCACCCTGTTATTCACTGTGTTTGCTGCCTGGTTGGTGGTATCCCTGGTACGCATGATTGTGCGCCCGTTGAATCGTATCACCGAGGCTTCCGCGCAGCTTGCTGCGGATGGCGTATTGCCTGAGCTGGACCTGATGCGTAAAGACGAGATTGGCGCGCTTGCAAGGAATTTTCATGACATGGCTGAACGGGTGGGAGCCAGGGAACGCTCTCTCGCCGAGAGTGAAGAACTGACACGCAAGGTCATACAAAGCGCCGGCGATGGGATTGTGATAATCAACGAAAAAGGTGTGATCCAATCTGTGAATATGGCGGTTGTGGAGATCTTCGGCTATGCGCAGGATGAGATGGAGGGCAAGAATGTATCTAAATTGATGCCGGAGCCGCATCGCACCAATCATGATGGATATCTCAATCGCTATATGCAGAGCGGGGTGTCAGATGCCATTGGAATGATGCGTGAACTGGAGGGTCAACGCAAAAATGGTGAGCTTTTCCCCCTGGAACTGGTCACCACAGAAGTGATGCACAGCAAGGGTCGACTGTTTGTCGGCATGGTGCGGGATATTTCCGATAGAAAAAAGGCGGAGCAAGAACTGCGCCTGGCCGCTCAGGTCATGGAGTCATCCCTTGAGAGTATTATAGTTACTGATGCAGAACAGAAAATCTATGCGGTCAATCCAGCTTTCACCGAGATTACCGGTTACACCGCTGAAGAGGTGATCGGCCGGAATCCGAAGATGTTCGCCTCTGGCCGGCAAGATAGCGATTTTTACCAGCGCATGTGGACGGAAATCGAGCAAACAGGGAACTGGCAGGGTGAGATCTGGGATAGACGCAAGAATGGCGAGATCTATCCCAAGTGGATGAGCATTACTGCATTGAAAGACAATGGCGGCGATATCACTCACTATGTGAGTGTAGCGTCGGATATCACCGAAAGAAAACTGTCAGAACGTCGCCTGGAAGAGCTGGCCCATTACGATGCCCTGACAGGACTGGCCAACCGTTTGTTGCTGCAGGATCGGCTTCAGCATGGCATCACATATATGCAAGCGCAGTCATTCAAGTCTGGCGCTGCTTTTTCTTGATCTGGACCGGTTCAAAGCGGTTAACGATAACTATGGACATGAAGTGGGTGACCAACTGTTGGTTGCCGTGGCTGAACGGCTGAAAGACTGTATCCGGGAAGCGGATACACTGGCGCGTCAGGGTGGTGATGAGTTTGTCATTTTACTGAACGATGTAGATAAGCGGAGGGATGCCGGCAAGGTAGCGGAGCACCTTATCGATGCACTTCAGGCGCCATTCCTGGTTGAAGGTAAAGAGTGTTCTATCGGTGTCAGTATCGGCATAGCGATCTATCCGGATGATGGTAATACGCCCGAAGAACTTGCACGTAAGGCCGATGCCGCCATGTACCGGGCAAAAGAATCGGGGGGGAGAGCTACAGTCATTATGACCAGGCAATTAGCGAGGAGACCAATCGCCGCTTGCAATTGGAAAACAGTCTGCGCAATGCGCTGCAGAGAAATGAACTGCAACTCCACTATCAACCGATTGTTTCCCTGCAAACGGGTCATGTGGTTGCGGTAGAGTCCCTGATGCGCTGGCGTCATGATCAATTAGGTGACATCAGCCCTGCGGAGTTTATCCCATTGGCGGAGGATTTAGGTCTTATTGAGAATCTAGGCCGTTGGAGTTTGCAGCAGTCATGCGCACAGTTCCGCAGCTGGCGCGAAGAGGGAGTGCAGCTGGAACGGTTGGCGGTCAATCTATCGCCCCGTTCAATCATACAACCAGGACTACCAGAATATATCGAGAAGCTGCTAAAGGAGAACCATATCCCATCCAGTTCGCTGGAACTGGAACTGACTGAAACAACAGTGATGGAGTATTCTGGTCCAGGCTGCGCGCTTTTTCGAAACCATAGATAACATGGGGGTGCGGTTGGCCATCGACGATTTCGGTATCGGCCATTCCTCTCTGGTACACATCAAGCAGTTGCCCATTCATACACTCAAGATCGATCGCTCTATTGTGCGCGATATCGGACTTGATACCAATGACTTGGAAATCATCCGGGGTATAATTGCGTTTGCCCACAGTCTTGGGTCTTGAAGTTATTGCTGAGGGTGTCGAGCATCAGCAGCAGTTTGAGTTGCTCGAATCATTGGATTGCGACCTGTTGCAAGGTTGGTATTATTCGCCCGCAGTGCCAGGCGAAGAGATTAGCCGCCTCTTTGCCCATGACATGCTTATCCAAGCTATCAGGCACTGAAACCTAATTATCTGTATTATCGGAAAAGGACAGGGTCTGTGTTGCAGTGGCTCACCCGCCTTTCTCCTTCAAACTGAGGAAGCTAATCAGAGACTCCTTAAATTGTGCCGCTGCTCGTTCAATCATCTTGTCGACGATGGCGTAGATCCCAACATGACGACTGGGACTGAGATGCTCTTCGAGCCGTAGCCGTTTGAACAGCCCATCGACATCTACCTGCCGGATCTCCTCCAACGTACGGTTGGACAGCAAATCGATCAGTAGACCCAGTACTCCTTTGATGATCGCTGTATCACAATCGCCGCGAAAGCGTATCAAATCGGGTTTATCAGGTACGGTTTCAGCGCTGACATACACGGTGCTCATACAGGGCTTGACCCAGTTTTCTTCGGTCTTGAGTCGATCAGGCATGGCCGGCAGCTGTTCGCCAAGCTCCATCAGGTACTGATAACGCTGCTCCCAATCGTCCAGAAACTCGAAGGTATCCACAATCTCATCAATTTCACTCATGATCAAGCACCGTCATTTGGAGCTGTTCATACACTGAAGGATTCACCACAGCCGCACATGTTTTTCACGTTGGGATTGATGAATTCAAAGCCCTGATTCAGGACATTCTGCTGCACGAAATCAACCGTCATGCCATCGAGGATCGGCATACTGGCATTGCTCACCACGACTTTAACACCATAGGATTCGAAAACCTGATCGTCTTCGTGTATCTCATCAGCAAACTCCACCAGGTAGGCAAAACCGGTGCAGCCGCTCTTTTTTGTCGCCAGGCGCAAACCTATGCCCGGCTGCTTCGCCAGCATTTTCTGCACATGCTGCGCGGCGCTCTCTGTTAATTGAATGGCCATAATCGTTACTCCTCTACTGCTTGATTAGACAGGTTTGATAAGCGAAATATGCGTCACAGTAAACCCAGTTGGAACTGGGCCTCCTCCGAGATCATGTCCTTGCTCCAGGGAGGGGTCCAAACCAGCCGCACCACTGCATCAGTGACACCCGGCACTGCATCGATTACCCGTCCCACCTCATGGGGTAAGGTACCTGCCACCGGACAGGCCGGAGCGGTGAGAGTCATGTCGACTTCCACCCGCCCCTGCTCGTCAACCTCCAGGCGATAGATCAAGCCAAGGTCATAGATATTTACCGGTATCTCCGGGTCTTGAACCGTGCGTATGGCCTCAACCAGTGCATCACGTAGCGATATATTCTGTTGCATCTGTCGTTCTGCCAGATTACTGTTGCTCATTACTTAGACACCATAAATCCTGTTCAGCTCAGTTCGTCCGCACCCGCTTCCAGCCGCTGGTGAATGGCTTCACCCAACTGTTCCCGCAGGCTCTCGGTCTCAAAGCGATCGAGTATCTCCTGAGCAAAGCCAAGGCACAGCAGGCGCCGGGCCTGATCTTCATTCAATCCACGGGAACGCAGGTAGAACAGAGCCTCAGAGTCCAGCTGCCCAACCGTCGTCCCATGGCTGCACTGCACATCATCTGCGAGTATCTCCAACTGCGGCTTGGTATCGATCTCCGCCTTGCGTGACAGCATCAGATTGGCATTGGAGAGGTGAGCGTTGCTCTGCTGCGCCTGCTCCCGCACCAGGATGCGTCCATCGAAGACCGCCCTGCCCTGACCGTTGAGTATGCCCTTGAAATTCTCCCGGCTGTTACAGCCCGGCACCGCATGATCCACATCGAGGTGAAAATCAACCAACTGACCTTCACCTGCCAGATAGAGACCATCCAGCTCACAATTGGCCCCCGGCGCGGTAAAACGGGCATTGATGGTGGTGCGCGACCAGGCGCCACCCAGAGCGGCACTGACTCCCTGATAATGGGCCTCGGCCGCTAATCCAAGATAGATTTCGCTCAGATGATAGGCCTGCAGGCTCTCCTGCTGGACCCGCTGATGCTTCAGGCTGGCCCGCTCCTGCAAAACGATCTCGCAAACCAGATTGTTGAAGTAGCTGACTTCATCCAGCGCAAGATAACGTTCCACCAGGGTGGCACTGGCATCCGCCTCCAGGATGATCAGATGACGGGGCCGCTGAGTGCGGCCGGCTGCTGCCTTGGTCGCGACATGCAGCAGTTCGATGGGTTTCTCCAAGAGTTGGCCGGCAGTGATGCGAATCACCCCACCATCCTGCATAGTCGCCAGATTAAGGGCGGAAAAACCGTGTTCTCCAACCCCTGACAATGAACCCACGGCCTGCAGTACTGACTGGTCAGCCCTTGGCCATGGCGCCGCGCAGATCACTAATCTGCACGCCGGCCATCAGCGTGTCGGAGAGTGCCGGCTGGAACAGGCCATCCACGAAGACCAGCCTGGCAGCCACCGGCTCCTGCAGCATATGCTGCCGAACCGGAGCCTCGGGGACCTCGCCTGGCTGGTCAGCGGTAATGAAGCCCTGCTCCAACAGCCCGATGACACTGGTGTAACGCCAAGCCTCCTGGCGGGTATGAGGAAGTCCCAGGTCAAACAGGCGGCTCACGGCCTCACGGCGCTGTTCGGCCAGCCAAAGGCCATCATCAGTTGGCAGGTTGTCTATATACTCCTGCGCTGCATTCAGTGCATTGGAGATTGTGGTTGCCTGTGCAATCATGCCGCAGCCTCCTCCAACAGCCAGCCGTAGCCCTTCTCTTCAAGCTCCAGGGCCAGTTCCTTGCCGCCGGAACGGATAATGCGGCCGTCTGCCAGTACATGCACATGATCGGGCTCGATGTATTCCAGCAGACGCTGGTAATGGGTCACTACGATCAGCGCCCGCTCCGCTGAGCGCAGCATGTTTACCCCGTCGGCAACGGTGCGCAGGGCATCGATATCGAGACCGGAGTCGGTCTCATCGAGGATCGCCAACATGGGTTCCAGTACCGCCATCTGCAGGATCTCATTGCGTTTCTTCTCACCGCCGGAAAAACCCGCATTTACCGAGCGTTTCAGCAGCTTTTCATCCAGTTTCACCTGCTTCGCCTTCTCCCGCACCAGTTTCATGAAGGAGACCGCATCGATCTCCTCCTGCCCCCGCGCCCTGCGGATGGCGTTGAGCGATTCCCGCATAAAGGTCATGTTGTTCACGCCGGGCAGTTCCACTGGATACTGCATGGCCAGAAAGACCCCCTTGTGGGCCCGCTCCTCGGTCTTCAGTTCCAGCAGATCCTGCCCCAGCAATTCAACCGCACCGCCGGTGACTTCATAGCCGTCACGCCCGGCGAGGATATGCGCCAGGGTGCTCTTGCCGGAGCCGTTGGGCCCCATGATGGCATGCACCTCACCGGCCCTGACTTCCAGATCGATCCCCTTGAGGATCTCTTTATCTTCCACGTTCGCTTGCAGATTCCTGATTGATAACATCTTTACAACCTCAGTACTTTGTTCGTTATGACTCGATCGTGATCAACCCACCGCACCTTCTAAACTCACCGCGAGCAGTTTCTGTGCCTCCACCGCGAATTCCATGGGCAGTTCGTTGAAGACCTCTTTACAGAAACCGTTAATGATCATCGACACCGCATCCTCATCACTCAATCCGCGCTGCCTGCAGTAAAAGAGCTGATCTTCACTCACCTTGGATGTGGTCGCCTCATGCTCCACCTTGGCGGTGGGATTTTTCACCTCGATGTAGGGGAAGGTATGGGCGGCGCAACGATCGCCTATCAGCAGGGAGTCGCACTGGGTATGGTTGCGGGCGTTCTCCGCCCCCGGCGCTACGCTTACCAAGCCGCGATAGGCATTGCTGCCATGCATCGCCGATATACCTTTGGAGACGATGGTACTGCGGCTGTTCTCACCGATGTGCAGCATCTTGGTCCCGGTGTCCGCCTGCTGGCGTCCCTTGGTTACTGCCACTGAATAGAACTCACCGACCGTGTCCTTGCCGCGCAGTATGCAACTGGGATATTTCCAGGTAATGGCGGAGCCGGTCTCGACCTGAGTCCAGGAGATGCGGGAACGATCGCCGCGGCAGTCGCCGCGCTTGGTGACGAAATTGTAGATCCCGCCGCGTCCCTGGTTGTCACCCGGATACCAGTTCTGCACTGTCGAGTATTTGATCTGGGCATCCTCCAGGGCAACCAGTTCCACGACTGCGGCATGCAGCTGGTTCTCGTCGCGCATGGGGGCGGTGCAGCCCTCCAGATAGCTCACGTAACTGCCTTCGTCCGCCACGATCAATGTCCTTTCGAACTGCCCGGTGTTGGCCTCATTGATGCGGAAATAGGTAGAAAGCTCCATCGGACAGCGCACCCCCTTGGGTACATAGACGAAGGTGCCGTCGCTGAACACCGCACTGTTCAGCGCCGCAAAGAAATTGTCCCGGTCGGGCACTACGCTTCCCAGATACTGCTTGACCAGATCGGGATGCTCCTTCAGCGCCTCCGACATGGAGCAGAAGATCACACCGGCCTCCGCCAGACTCTTGCGGAAGGTGGTGGCCACGGAGACACTGTCAAACACTGCATCCACGGCGACGCCGGACAATGCTTTTTGCTCATCGATCGGTATACCCAGTTTTTCGTAGGTGGCCAGCAACTCCGGATCGACCTCATCCAGGCTCTGCAGCTCGGCCTTTTTCTTCGGCGAAGAGAAATAAGAAATGGCCTGGTAGTCGATGCGTGGATGATGCAGCGAGGCCCAGTTAGGCTCCCGCATGGTGCGCCAGTGGCGAAAGGCTGCCAAACGCTTCTCCAGCATCCATTGCGGTTCGCCCTTACGCTCTGAAATGGTGCACACGACTCCTTCATCCAGACCAGGAGGCAGCGTGTCGGATTCTATATCCGTGACAAATCCCTGCGCATAATCCGCTTCGATATAGTCTTGCATTGTATTGTCAGGTAAACCCATCGTATTGCTCCTACTCGCTATCAAATATGTTGCTTCGTCACGGGGTCAAATGTATTCTCAGTTTCTTCACCACTTGCGGGGGTAATTGTCTATGCAATGCGTCCGGCTCATAGTGAGACAGATCGCTTCAGCGATGATACCGGCGAAGATAAACATCATTGCAGGTGTCACCGCGGATACAAATAAAAAAAGTATGCCCACGCTCAAACACAACAACGCCAAGAAAAGAACAGGACCTCCACAACAGCTTGGCGAAATCAGGCGTTTGAACCACATGAGAGTCGACTCCAGTACTCGATTTCTACTGCACACTATAATAACCTAGTAATATAGTCGGATATAGGCTTTTTCAAGGAACAATCCCAATAAGAAAGTATGGAATATCTGCTCAGTGGCTAGCGCTCTGCTGTTGGTTGCCGAGACGATCAGCCGCAGGACTCACGACACCCGGGTAAAGCAGTGCTCTTAGCAGGTACTGCAATAAGCACAAATGGGGCATGGAGATATGTACTTTCAGTGCGGTCCTTTTCAAATCTTGCCAGGTAGAGTCTCATCCTGAAAATAGCAGCGGCATATTACTGACGCTAAATCAGGGCATAAACCATTGATCATTGGCTTTCTGAAACATTCGCTTTCATGCAGAATCAAGCGGTGAAAAGTAACTGCCGAGGTTTCGTTGTCTAACTGCGAATAAGCAGGTAATTCAAATTGAAAACAAAACCGCAACTCACTAGCCCCCAGATGCCGGGTCGATACTATGTTCCATAACCATCCAGTGTTCATATTGCCCCTGGTGATGTCCCTGACCTTTGCCCCAGCAGTATTGAGCGGGGATGTCATTCAGACTGAAAAGCATCGCCTGCAAACCGAAATCATCGTCGAAGGTCTTGATCACCCCTGGTCACTGGCATTTCTGCCCAATGGGGATATGCTGATCACGGAACGTAACGGCGCATTAAGACGCATCGACAAGCATGGAACGCTCGACCCTCGGCCTATCGAGGGCCTGCCACAGATACACCAGCACGGCCAGGGAGGACTGCTCGATGTGGTTCTGCATCCAGAGTTTACTGACAATCAAATGATCTATTTTTCCTATGCAGAACCCGGCCAGGGCGGCTATGGCAGCGCGGTAGCGCGGGGTGTTTTGCACGGAAACAGCTTGCAGAATGTCGAAACAATATTCCGGCTCGAACCCAAAACCCGCACCCGCCAGCACTTTGGGTCACGCCTGGTGTTCGATCGGCAGGGGTATCTGTTCATATCTCTGGGAGATCGGGGTGATCGGCCCCGTGCTCAGGACCTGAATGATCATGCAGGATCACTGATCCGTCTGCATGCAGATGGCAGCATCCCGCGGGACAACCCATTTGTCGGCCAACCTGGCGTCAAGCCTGAAATCTATAGCTACGGCCACCGTAACATGCAGGGTGCCGCCCTGCACCCGACGACCGGCAAACTCTGGACTCATGAACATGGTCCGCAGGGTGGCGATGAAATCAATATCCCGGAACCGGGCGTTAATTACGGCTGGCCAGTCATCACTTACGGCGTGAACTATGTGTTCGGCACGCAGATTGGCGAAGGCACCCATAAAACGGGGATGGCGCAACCGGTGCACTACTGGACGCCTTCCATTGCCCCCTCGGGCATGGCCTTTTACAGCGCAGATCGATTCAACCAGTGGCAAGGCGATCTGTTCGTCGGCTCACTGAAGTTCCAACGACTGGTGCGGCTGGAATTGAATGGCGACAAAATCATTCATGAAGAAAGATTATTCTCTGGACGCTTCGGCAGAATTCGTGACGTCCGCCAAGGTCCGGATGGACTGCTGTATATTTTGACCGATGCGGACAAGGGAAAACTCATCCGCTTGATACCACTCGATGATGGTTGAATGAAGTCATCTGAAAAGAACTAGAGCCAGAGTTATTCATTCAACCTGCATCTGCAGACAACTTTTGTTGAACATCCATCATCCCAAATGCATGCGCAATCGAAGCCAGCTGCGAACCAGGGGTTTCCCTAGCGTCCGAATAAGCTTCTCAGCCGTCCGTTTTGGCGTCGTTTGCAGTCTCAGCGGTTGTGATCTCCGAGTCTGCTGCCGACACTCGTCGGGCTGACTGCCCCTGTGTGTTGCATCTACAGTCAAGGCAAGCATCCTGGACTCCGCTGAAAACACAGTGTAAGCCCCTCCTCTGCCCAGCCAGGGCCAGATATTGAGCACCGACAGGACAGAAGAGGCCACATAAGTCAGCGAGCAGGCAATCAGGATATTTTTAGCATCGCTCATCTGGCTGCTGCTGATGGCGTCATCCCGCAACATGGGCAAGGCCCTTTGGAAACTGGCATCCAGCTCAGACTGCAGCGATGCCAGTTGCAGAGCCAACCCGGTTGATAACATCGCAAACAGGGTGGAACCGATGACCAGCGGTGGAATTGGCCGGCGTGAAAACAACGCCGCCACCGGCACCGCCAGCAGGACCAGCGTCCCGACCTGACTCGTCGCAACGGCCAGGTGAGCGAGTCGCTTGCGCCAGACGAAGGGCGCATAGTCCTCTGCATCCTGCAAGGCATGTGAGACCTCATGGGCAGCGGTGGTGATCGCAGTAAGTGATTTGCGATCATGCTTATCTCGACTCAGCCGCACCGATCTGGCTTCCGGATCGTAGTGATCACTCATATCGGTGAGCTCTACCTTCACCCGTTGCAGTTGATGAGCATCAAGCCAACGTCTGGCCATTACAGCAGCACTGCCTGAGAGATTTTCATCTTCATGGTTGTGCTGCTTCAACACACGGCCCACCCAGATTCGTGGGCCGATTATCAATGCAGCTACAGGTAGCAGGATAATCACCGGATGCATTTTCTGATGCCCTTTTTTAACCGACAGCCAGCGGCTTCTCCGAAAAGAAGAAAGACTTAACGGGTGTCAACAGCCTGACGTACTACTTGGCTTTTTTGGCAGCAACCTTCTTTTTCGCTGGCGATTGCTTCTTAGCTGCCTTTTTTTTGCTGCCAGCCTTCTTTTTAGCGGCGACTTTCTTTGCGGCGGCTTTCTTTTTACTTACAGTCTTTTTCTTCGCAGCCGACTTTTTCTTGGTCACTGCCTTTTTCTTAGCTGCAGCCTTTTTCTTGGTTGCTGATTTCTTCTTTGCTGCAGATTTTTTTCCAGCCTTCTTTTTTGCTGCAGACTTTTTAGCCGGTGCTGCGGAAATGCTGCCGAGCATATTCTCGCGCAGGGAATCGAAGTTCTCAGCAATGGTCTTGACAGACGCCTCTCCCACTTCTTTAACATCCTGAATGACATTTTTGAGCATTTCCGCGGGTTCATTGCTCACTTTCTCTGCAACGGAAGCGGTCATATCGGCTGCGGAACCGGCCAGTTCCGTAACTTTGTCTGTCAAGCTGTCAAACAGTTGTTTGACTTCATCTATCACTGCGTTGCCGGTTTTTTCCACTTCATGCAAAAAACCGCCCTCCTCTAACTGATCACTCTTTTTTTTAGCAGCCATTATTGATCTCCAGATTAACTCCTCGACATAGACCATGCTGATACAGCCAGGCACGGATTCCTGATAACAAAGGGTATGTATTTAGTTGATGTATTTCCAGCTAAATTAGTTGATTTTAGGGGTTCCAATTGATATGGAGCAATAAAGCGGGCCAGCCGGCATTCATTACCAGCAGATTATTCCTGTCAGATTCCTTTAGTCTTCTTCAATATCGCTCGCTGCAGCTCCGCACCTTTGAGATCTGCCCGACGCAGATCAGCTCCGGTGAGATTGGCCTCGGTGAGATTAGCCCCACGCAGGTCGGCCTGCCTGAGCCTCGCCCGCTTGAGATTAGCGCCTTTGAGATCCGAGTTTCTTAAATTACAGCCATTCAGATGAGCGTCTTTCAGGTCGACCCAATGCAGTTTGAGACCGCTCAGGTTCTGGTCATCCAGGTCAATCGCTTTCTTGCCTTTGTTGCGACGCAGCTTGACCCATTTATTGAATCCATCTACATCCTGTTTCTTCAGCAGTTTGAGTGCTTCTTTATTTGCCATGTCCACTCCTGTTAGTTGTTGTATTATCTTATCCGCTATGGACAATCTATAAGGTAGTCCAAGTAGCAGGATCACTCCAGAAACTCAGGTACCGCTGGGTTTATCTGGATACCTGTCTTACCGGGCTGTTTGAGGAGTACCTATCTTCCGAGTCTGACCCTGTCATGTTAGATAGGCGATCATCCATCACTACGCAGGATAAAATACCACATCAACACCGAGCTACGTCGAAAAATGAATGAAGCACAACATGCATTGGTCCTCAACCTGCATCAACCTACAGGCAATCTGCAATATCTCCTGCAACACGAACCCTGGGAAGCAGAGCAGATCCTCTTCGCCATCGATCGCATCCCCCGGGTGTTGTGGCAGTACAAGGATGTAGGCCGTGTACATCTGGCCATGTCAGGCACCCTGCTGGAAGTCTTATCCGATCCGGACTTCCAACAGCGGATCTATGGCACTGTCGACTGCGGCTCCATGCTCTGGCATCTGCAAAACAGGAACATCATCGACATCCTCGGCACCGGTTACTACCATCCCGTTCTGCCCTTGATACCCGAAGCAGACCGAGAAGAGCATCTCAAGCGTTGGCTTGGTATCGCACATCACCTCTTCTGGCGTTCTGACTTCAGCGGCTTCTGGCCACCTGAAATGGGCTTCAGCATGGAACTCATACCACTGCTGAAACGCATGGGCTACCGCTGGGTACTGGTTGATTCGGACCATATTGAGCCCATCACCAAGATGAGCTGGCAGGAAATGCGTTATCGCCCCCATATTGCGCGCTTTGGAGACGACGAGATCATCGTTGTAGTCAGGGATCGCGAGATGTCCGATGCCCAGGAGTCAGGCATGGAGTTCGGTTGGTTTCAAAACGAAATTGCAGCTCGAACCCGCTGGTGTGATTTTACCCCGCTGGTCACAACCTGTACGGATGGTGACAATGGAGGCTGGTTCCGCAACACGACTGACGGCGGTGGATACTGGGGTGAATTTTATCCAAAGTACATGAATGCAGTTTACGCCGGCAGTGCGGGAGTACGGCCCACCATGATTGATCATTATCTCGATCAGCATGGGCCCGCGGGTGAGGTACGGGTCAATACCGGTGCCTGGAACACCGGCTGGCATAACGGTCATGGATTTCTGCAATGGACCGGTTCCCAGACACAAAAAAATGTACTGGCGCAGTTACCGGCGCTGAGCCAGGCAGTTCATGATGCCCGCTGGCAGGCCGGCGAACGTCATGAAACCATTCCCGAGGTCTGGGATCAGTTGGAAGATGCCATGTGGCACCTGCTGCGCGCCGAGACCAGTTGCAATTTCTTCTGGGGTGAAGCCTGGGTCGATCGCTGTGAAGCTGATCTCGCTCATGTGCGGGAAATCCTCAAGGGTGTAGATTAGCCGAGTTTGAGCTGACGACTATCCGGACTGTAATCTTGAGATCGGGTACAATGACAAGCTGGAGCACCTGATTCCATGCAGGCACCGATTAGCACATCGCACCAAGCATGTTTGAAGCCTAGTCTGCCCCGGATGAGCGCTCTGCGTTACGACGCCCCACCGGTGCTGCGAACCGTGGGAGGCTTGATGGATAGCGTCTTCGACATAAACTATGCAGACAAGACCGAGGAGCAGCGCAACGAATTTGTCTCTCATCAGACGGATAAAGCGGCATTTGAAGCGGCCCTGGGGCGAGTCATCGATCTCTGCTACTCACTTCCCGCCAGGTCTCGTAAACTGGCGCTGCAGGACATGGTTTATAATGGTTCCCGGAAGCAACCGGGAGCTGTGTATCGCGCTAGCAACGAACACATCCGTTACAAATAGAACAGGGACCCTTAATGAAAGAACTACCCGAATATATCGAAGATGTGCCCAACATCAGTGGTGCAGAAGATCTGGTCATCCAAACCATGCGCAACGGCGCAGAAAAGGAACTGTTCCGTACAGCGGGCGGGATCAATTTCAGCAATATCCGCGCTGCCAGCGCGATTGCCCTGCATATGCATCAACCGCTGATTCCCGCCGGCGGAGACAACCTGCAGACTGCCGCCTTGATCAGCAATCTACAATACATGATGGAACACCCGGATATCGGCGACAACTACAACGCCTCCGCTTTCGCGCAATGTTACGCGCGCATGGGTGACTATATTCCGCAACTGGTAAACGAAGGCAAGAGTCCCCGGGTGATGCTGGAATACTCCGGCACCCTGTTCCATGGCCTGCGCAAGATGGGCCACGATTGGGTCATCGACAAACTCAAGACCATTACCAGCAACCCCACCTATCAGCCCTATGTAGAGTGGCTCGGCATGCCTTGGGGCCATGCAGTAGCCCCCTCCACACCGGTACAGGACTACCGCCGCCACGTACTGGCCTGGCAGCAGCATTTTGCCGCTATCTTCGGCATATCTGCCTTGGAGAGGGTGCGTGGCTTCTCACCCTCGGAGATGGCCATGCCAAATCACCCGGATGTGGCCTATGAGTACGTCAAGACCCTGGTGGATTGCGGCTACCAGTGGCTGCTGGTGCAGGAGCACACTGTAGAACAGCCGGAGGATGGCTGGAACCCGAAGCAACCCCACCTGCCCCATCGGCTGGTCTGCACCAGCTCCAAGGGCGAGACCGTAGAGATTATCGCCATCATCAAGACCCAGGGCTCAGACACCAAGCTGGTGGCGCAGATGCAGCCCTGGTTCGAGGCACAAAGCCTGCAGAAGTGGGAGCTGGCCGGTAAAGCGGTGCCGCCCCTGGTGACCCAGGTCGCCGATGGCGAAAACGGCGGCGTGATGATGAACGAATTCCCATCCAAATACATGGAGGTGGTGGGATCCGCTTCCGGCTCTGACGTACCGCTGATGAATGCCAGCGAGTATCTGGAACACCTGTTCGCCATGGGCATCAAGACCAGCGACCTGCCGGTGGTGCAACCCCTGTTCCACAAGAAGATCTGGGAACGCCTGCAACCCGGCGACGGACCGGAAAAACTGGAAAAGGTGATTGAGACCCTGCGCAAGGAGGATCACCAGTTCCACATGGAGGGCGGCAGCTGGACCAACGACCTCTCCTGGGTCAAGGGCTATGACAACGTGCTCGCCCCCATGGAGGAAGCCAGCATCCGCTTTCATGAACAGATCGACGGCAAAGGCATCTCCACGGATGACCAGCGCTACCGCAAAGCACTTTTCCATCTGCTCTCTTCCCAGACATCCTGCTACCGCTATTGGGGGCAGGGTCTGTGGACCGACTACGGCCGGGAGATCTGCCGACGGGCAGAGAGTATCCTGAACAACGATTTCTGATGCGATCAACTGAGAACGCCATCACCGCAGTAATATAAAGGCGAACACCATGAAGGTTAAAACTGCTCCTAAATTAGACCCCGCCCTGACTAAAATCATTGAGGCCCGTCACCACGATCCATTCGAGGTCCTGGGTCGCCACGAGCAGGGCAATGAAGTGCTCGCTCGCGTCTTTCTGCCCCATGCAGAACGGGTTACCATCGCCGAAGGCGAGTTAGAGATGCAGCGCATCGAGGGCACCGATCTCTTCGAATGGCGCGGTCCCAAGCAAAATCTGCCGCAGCGTTATCGACTGATCTGGCACGATGACAACAACCGCGAACATGTGCATCACGATCCCTACTGCTTCCCACCCCAACTCGGCGATCTGGACCTGCACCTGTTCGGCGAGGGCAAGCACTGGCATGCCTACCGCTTTCTCGGCGCCCACCTGCATAAGGTGGACAATGTTGCAGGCGTGCTCTTTTCGGTCTGGGCGCCCAACGCCAGCCGCGTCAGTGTGGTCGGTGACTTCAATCAATGGGACGGCCGCGCCCATCCTATGCGCATGCGCACCGGTGGTACCTGGGAACTGTTTATCCCCAATCTGGGGGCGGGAGAACTCTACAAATTTGAGATCCGTAACGATCGCTGGGATGCGGTCTTCTCCAAGGCCGATCCCTACGCCCGCCGTTGCGAGCTGAGACCTAAGACCTCTTCCATCATCGAAGCCCCCAGCAATTACCAATGGGGTGATGCTGATTGGTTGAAGGCAAGGGCCGAATCGGACTGGCAGCATAAGCCGATGTCAATCTACGAAGTGCACCTCGGCTCCTGGCAAAGGGGCCCAGAGGGCGAGATGCTCAATTACAAGGAGCTGGCCCACCGTCTGGTGGATTATGTACGGGACCTTGGCTTCGATCATATCGAATTGCTACCGGTCACTGAACACCCCTACGACTTGTCCTGGGGTTATCAAGCCACCGGTTATTACGCCCCTACGAGTCGCTTTGGAACCCCCGACGAATTCCGTTATTTCGTCGACTACTGCCATAAAAACGCCATAGGCGTCATTATCGACTGGGTGCCCGCCCACTTCCCCAAGGACGCCCATGGCCTGGCCCGCTTCGATGGAACCCCGCTCTTTGAGCACGAAGACCCGCGCATGGGTGAGCATCGCGACTGGTCGACCCTGATCTACAACTTCGGACGCTACGAGGTTAAGAACTTCCTGCTCTCCTCCGCACTCTACTGGCTGGAGGAGTTGCACATCGACGGCCTGCGGGTCGATGCAGTGGCGTCCATGCTCTATCTGGACTACTCCCGTGAAGAGGGCGAATGGATTCCCAATAAATACGGCGGCAACGAAAACCTCGAAGCCATCGCCTTCCTGCGCGAGATGAATGAAGTCGTGCATGACCAGGTGCCCGGCGTCCTGACCATGGCCGAGGAGTCCACCTCCTGGCCCCAGGTCACCAAACCTACCTACCTGGGCGGTCTGGGTTTCGACCTGAAATGGAATATGGGCTGGATGAATGACACCCTTGCCTATATCGAGAACGAGCCGATCCATCGGCAATATCACCATGGCGAGCTGACCTTCAGCATGCTCTACGCCTTCACTGAGAACTTCCTGCTGCCCTTCTCCCACGACGAAGTGGTGCATGGCAAACAGTCGATGCTGCACAAAATGCCTGGGGATGACTGGCAACGCTTTGCCAACCTGCGCCTGATCTATACCTACATGTTCACCCATCCTGGTAAAAAACTGCTCTTCATGGGCACTGAGTTTGGCCAGGGCAACGAATGGAACAGCGCTCAGCCACTCGATTGGTGGGTGCTGGATTACCCCAACCATCAGGGCATTCAGCACCTGGTGAAGGATCTGAACCATTTGTACCACAACACATCAGCACTCTATACCTACGATTTCGATTGGAATGGTTTTGAGTGGATCGACTGCAACGATGCCCAGCAATCGGTGCTGAGTTATCTGCGCAAGAACGACAAGGGCGATCTGGCGATTGTCATACTCAACCTGACACCTGTCCCCAGAGAGCACTATCGGATAGGCGTTCCCCAAGACGGTAACTGGCAGGAGGTGCTGAATTCAGACTCCTCCCACTATTGCGGCAGTAACATGGGGAATGGTCCCGTCAAGCTGGTAGCCGAACAGAGAGAGTGGATGGGCCGCCCCTGGTCACTGGAACTCACCCTGCCACCACTCGCTGGAATCGTCCTGAGACCGGTGATAGAACAGCCGGATGAAACAACAGAGGCTCCAGCTGAGTCAGAACCAAACAGTGAAAGCGAAGCCCTATGAACCAATACGAAATCCTTTGTGAACACCGCCCCTCCTCCATGAAGCTGGAGATCAAGGGAATCTATGACTGGCCAATCTGGAAAAAGGAGGTCTCTAAATTCGACTGGAGCTACGAAAAGACCGAGATCTGCTACTTCCTGCGCGGCAAGGTCATCGTCACCCCGGAGGGTGGCGAGCCGCAGGAGTTCGGTCGCGGCGACCTGGTGACCTTCCCCGCCGGCATGAAGTGCACCTGGGAGATCCTCAAGGATGTGGAGAAACACTACGCCTTTGAGTAGTCCCTGCAAGAAAAGACGCAGAACCGCAGATTTGACATAGTTCGGAGCAAATCCATGTACGAGCAGACGATTTCACACGCCCTCGGCCTGCACATGCATCAACCGCCGGGAAATCTGCAACTACTGATCGATGAGAATCCCTGGGAGGCGGAGCAGATCATCCGCTGCTATGAACGCGCCGCCCGTTACGCAGGCAGGTACCAGGATATCGCCCATCTGCACGTGGGCTTCTCCGGTATCCTGCTGGAGCAGTTTCTCGACCCGAAAATCGTCGATGCCTATCGGCACATCATCGACATCCCGGCCATGCTGGAGCTTTACCGCAACACGCACAATGTGGAACTCATCGGCATGGGTTATTACCACCCCATCTTTCCCCTGATACCCCAACAGGACTGGGAAGACCACTTATTGCTGGGGCGGCAGATCATGCAGCAGGCCTTCGGCCGCGCCCCACGGGGCTTCTGGCCGCCAGAAATGGCCTTTACCATGGAGATGATTCCTGCGCTGATCAAAGCCGGATATGAATATGTGGTGGTGGACAGTGTGCATGTCCAACCCACGGATGGGACTCAGGACATCTACCAGCCCTACAAGGCCTGTCATGACGGTGAATGTATCACCGTCATCCCCAGGGACCGGGATCTCTCCAATGCCCAGGAAAGCGGCCTCAATCCAGGCTGGTTCGCGAATGAGGTCCAGCAGAAGGTCTGGCAGTCACCCAGACCCCACGAACCAAGGCTGGTTACCACCTGGTCCGATGGAGAAAACGGCGGCTGGTTTCGCCAGACCGATGAGAGCTCAGGCTTCTTCGGCTATTTTTTCGCACCCTACATGGAACATGCCCGCCATGGCGAGTACCCCTCCCGCACGGTGTCACTCGCCGAATATCTGAAGGAGCATCAGGCAGAGCAGACGGCCCATGTGCAGACCGGCGCCTGGAATGTGGGAGACACATCAGGCTATGACTTTGCCCAGTGGACCGGCTCCGACTCGCAGCGCAAAGCGGTAGAGAAAGTGGTTCAGGTCAGCCAGCGTTACCACCAGTTGGCTCTACAAAAAAGTCAAGAGAAGACGGTAACTAAACTGTTGGAAGAGGCCCGTCATGTACTGCTTGAAGGCCAGACCAGCTGTTACCTGTTCTGGGGCGACAGCTGGATACCTCATCTGTATGAACATACCGCACAGGTCGAGTCCCTGCTGGATCAGGTGGAAAAGGCCCTGGCAGCCAAGGAGCAGCAACCTGAGGCGGCATCCAAGCCCGTGGACGCCGTCAGTCAGACACAGCGTCCCGCCTCGCCGGCAACTGAAAAAAAATCTCAGGCCAGCCCCGGGAAAAGCCCTGCTAAAAGTCCATTGAGCCGCAAAAAAGTCGTTACAAAAAAGTCATCAACTCGTAAAAGAAGGAAAAAATAGCTTTTAAAACAATGGGTTTATCTACGGCCCCATGTATAGCCGCCAGGTAATTCTCTGTTATAATGGGCATCCCAAACATGCTGTATGTTCAGGCAGGGATTCTTGATCGATCATCATCACCACCAGCAGCATGTCGATCGATTCACATAGCAAGCAAACTCTAGCCACCCATCGAGCTCTAGACATGCAGGCCGCCGACTCCAAGCCACTGAATACCCCGGACAAGGAGTCCCTGCGCAGCCTGAATGATGCCCTGGAAAAGCACTTTCCGCGTCCAGTGGAGGACACGGAACTGGTGTTGATGGATGTATCCCCCCATCGCCTGCATGCCTATTGGCATATCACCCCCTGGGAACTGAAGTCTGCCCGTTCCAGGTTGAAAGATGAAAACGCAAAACTGATCCTGCGCTTTCACGACCTGACCGAACCACCCCGTAAACAGGAAACTGCACCTAGCTTCGATATCGAGATTACTGGCGCCACAGGCAGCCAATATGTCGAACTCTGGGAGGATGCCAAAAGCTACGTTGCCGAATTAGGTCTTCTGATGGAAAACGGACGGCTGCTCGATCTGGCCAGATCGAATACCGTGGAACTGCCAAAAGCGAGCCAATCAGCCAGACATGGGGCCCAGGTGCTGATCTTGACACCCTCGGCCGATACGCTTTTTGAAGCATCGCCGAGCAGCGACTCAATCGATCCTCAAAAGGCCCGGGAGACCTGGCAGGAGGATGTCAATCAGCCCAATGATGCAACCCTGCAGAGAGGGCTCAGCAAGCTCTTCCCCCTGTTTCCCGATCCAGGCGCTCCGGTATTTGAGGCACATAAACTGGATCTGGATTTCCCGGCAGGGAAAACGCCTTCAATGAGCCTGCCTGAGCAGGAAATCGTAACACCTCAATCGACTGATTTACCGCCCAACAAGCCATCAACCTTACGCACCGGGCAGGAAAACGAGGTGCCCCAGTCGGATGATCCAGCCTCTTCCAAGCCATCGATCTTATCTACAGCAGATGCGCTAGTCATCAAACAGGCCGACAGCTTCCCGCTCTGCTCAATCGCGGATGCCCATGCCTTGGCCAAGGAACGGATCAAGCCCCTGGCCCCCCTGGACTCCCTGCAGGCAGCCGCCGCAAAGGTTCCTAGCGGTTTTGCTTTTTCTCCGTTCATCCGCAAAACGACAGGGCCGATTCCAACCACAGAGACGGCAGCTGAAAGAATTGCAACAACGAGCTCACCGGGTTCACCTCAACCAGTCTCCAGTTTCTCCCTGGCGGAAAGTCCGGATCAAGAACTTCACATCGAGTTGCATATTCACGGCCGGGCGCAACCCAACTCCCAATTCGTATTCCATGGCCAGCTGCTAGCGACTGAGGCGGATGGCAGCTTCTCCCTGCACAAGAGACTGCCCCCCGAGGCACAACAACTCGTTGCCCAACTGCTGACCGGCAGTCATAGTCGAGAGGAATGAGATGGCCCAGGGCTATCTTGCGCTACTGCTGCATGCACACCTGCCCTATGTGCGCCATCCTGAACATGCGACGTTCCTGGAAGAGCGCTGGTTTTTCGAGGCCATAACCGAGAGCTATCTGCCCCTCCTGCAGACCTTCGAACGCCTCGGCCAGTCAGATATCGACTTTCACCTGACCCTGTCACTCTCCCCTACGCTGATCGGCATGCTGCAGGATGAACTACTGCAGCAACGCTATCTGCAACATATGCAGGATCTGATCGGTCTGGCCGACCAGGAAGCAGCGCGCAAACATGCCGACCGGCGCACCCAGGTTCTCGCGGAATACTATCTGCATCACTTTCAAGAGACCCGGAGACTCTATACCGAACACTATCAGGGCAACCTGATTGGCGCCTTCAAACAGCTGCAGGAATCCGACCAACTGGAGATCATCACCACTGCGGCGACCCACGGTTTTCTGCCCCTGTTGCGCACCGAGCCAGGATCTGTCCAGGCTCAGCTAGCAGTGGCGGCCGCAAGTTACCAGGAGACCTTCGGCAGGACCGCCCCGGGCATCTGGCTGCCCGAGTGCGGCTACTTCCCGGGGCTGGAGGAACAGCTCGCGGAACAGGGCTTCCGCTATTTCATGCTCGACACCCATGGCATCCTGCATGCGGACCAACGGCCCTGGCATGGGATCGCCGCCCCGCTGGCCTGTCCGAATGGGGTTGCCGCCTTCGGCCGGGACCCTGAATCCTCCAGACAGGTCTGGAGTGCCGACGAGGGCTACCCGGGCGATAGTTGGTATCGTGAATTCCACCAGGATATCGGCTTCGATCGCCCGGCGGATGAGCTGGGCTCATTTGTCCTCGATGACGGCACTCGCACCCATACCGGTATCAAGTATTTCCGGGTCACTAATCAGGGCAGGTACAAACAACCCTATGAACCGAAAAAGGCCGCAGAACGGATCGAGATTCATGCGGAAGATTTTCTGCAGAAACGCCGCGCCGCGATTCAGCACCTTGGCTCCCTCATGGCGCAGCCGCCCCTGCTCCTCGCGCCCTATGATGCCGAGCTGTTCGGTCACTGGTGGTATGAGGGGCCGCAATGGCTGGAGGCCCTGATCAGGAAGATTCACCAGCAGGATGAGCTTGCGATGATCAGCCCATTCAAATTTCTGCAGCAACATCCCAAGCTGCAGTGCGCCCAGCCTTCAGCCTCCAGTTGGGGTGAGTTGGGCTACAACGCCTATTGGCTTAACGAACACAATGACTGGCTCTACCCCCACCTGCATCAGGCCGCCCGCAGCATGCAGCAACTGGCCGGCAAGTATGCCGATGAAAAGCCGGGTAGCCTGCTGTACCGAGCTCTGCAACAGGCTGGGCGCTCCCTGCTGTTGGCCCAGGCCTCGGACTGGCCGTTCATCTTAAAATCCGGCACCAGCAAGGCCTACGCTGAGCAACGGGTGCGGGATCTGCTGGCCCGCTTCAGTTATCTCGAACAGTCGATCAATGACAACGCCATCGATCAGCAGCACCTGCAGACCCTGGAGCAGATGGACACCATCTTCCCGAATCTCGATTTCAGAAGTTTCATAAATCAGGAGTGACTCGAACATGTTTATCGTCATGGTAAGCCCTGAATGCGCACCGGTCGCCAAGGTTGGAGGACTGGGCGATGTGGTACACGGACTGTCCCGGGAACTGGCGATTCGGGGCAATCAGGTAGAATTGATCCTGCCCATGTACGACTGCATGAACTACGACAAGATCTACGATCTGCAGAAATCCCATGCGGATCTCTGGGTACCCTTCCACGATGTGTGGATCCACTGCGATGTCTATTTCGGCATCGTCGATGACCTGAAATGCTTCTTCATCAAACCGAACTCCACCGAGCGCTTCTTCGATCGCGGCCGCTTCTACGGGGAGACTGACGATGCGGAACGCTTCGCCTTTTTCTCCCGCGCCACCCTGGAGTTCCTGCTCAAGAGCGGTAAAACCCCCGACATCATCCACTGCCACGACTGGCAGACCGGCCTGGTGCCGGTGCTGCTGTATGAGATCTATTACGATCTCGGCATGACACACCCCCGGGCCTGCTTCACCCTGCACAATGTCGGCCACCAGGGGGTCACCGGCGAACATATCCTGCGCCAGGCCGGGCTCGATCCGGCCGCCATGATGACCCCGGAGCGACTGCTCGACCACACCCATGCGAATGCCGTCAACCTGATGAAGGGCGGCATCGTCTACTCCAACTTCACCACCACCGTCTCGCCCCGCTACTCCGAGGAGATCCGTCACAGTGAATTGGGCGAAGGCCTTCAGGACACCCTGAATCGGCATGGGGCCAAGGTCGGCGGGGTGCTCAACGGGGTCGACTACAATGTCTGGAACCCGCAGACCGACAGCCATCTCGCCGCCAATTACTGTGCCGATGACCTAACAACAAGCTCAAAAACAAGAAGGCCCTGCGTCAAGCGGCTGCTGATCCAGGACGCATTCAAACCCATCGTCGCGGTAGTCAGCCGCCTGGACCGCCAGAAAGGGGCAGACCTGATCCGCCACGCGGCCTTTTACTCCCTGGCCAACCATGCCCAGTTCGTACTCTTGGGCTCCGCCGCGGAAGAGGAGCTCAACGCCGCCTTCTGGGGGCTCAAGCACTACCTCAACGACAATCCCGACTGCCACCTGGAGATAGGCTATGACGAGGACCTGGCGCACCTGATCTATGCCGGCGCCGACATGCTGGTGATCCCCAGCGTCTACGAGCCCTGCGGCCTGACCCAGATGATCGCCATGCGCTACGGCACCGTACCGGTGGTGCGCAACACCGGCGGCCTGGCAGACACCGTGTTCGATGCCAACTACTCGGAGGTCCCCTTCGAGCAGCGCAACGGCTATGTGTTCAACGACCTGACCAGCGAAGGGCTGGAATCCGCCCTGAGCCGCGGCATCGGCCTCTGGTATCGCTACCCGGAATATTTCCGCCAGCTGCGCCAAAACGGCATGAACACCGACCTGTCTTGGAACCACCCGGGCGGGGACTACATGAACATCTACGAGATGATCCGGGCCTGAGTTTCATCGATTAACCGCAGCTTGCTTATTCGATCTGGAAGTCTGCATCAGCGACATCGACTATAGAACTGATGGATGCAGAGTACTAGGTTTTGCCAATTTATATGACTTGACTGGATTGACCTGCCTTATCGGTTTTACTGATCAGCTCCCAGATCTGCTGCGCGGGCAGTGGCTTTGTGAAAAGCGTACCTTGGGCATGGTCGCAACCCAGTTCTTTGAGCTCTTCGCACTGCCGCTCGGTTTCGACCCCCTCCGCAATGCAGCCCATACCCAGATTGTGCGCCAGGTCGATGATGGTGCGCACAATCATATGGTCCTCCTCGCTATTCATCATGTTGGCGATAAAGGAACGGTCGATTTTGACCTTACTGATCGGGAAGCAGCGCAGGTTGGTGAGGGATGAATAGCCGGTTCCAAAGTCGTCCATGCAGAGTTGCACACCCATTAACGACAATTCCGTGAGCGTCTGCCGCAGATGACCCGCATACTCCATCAGCACGCTCTCGGTAATCTCCAAAGCCAGCGCATGCACATCGATTTGATAGCGATGTAACAGTTCGCGCAGACTTTCCACCAGTCCAGGTTGGTTGAGCTGGATACCGGAAAGATTGATATTGATTGTCAATCCCTTGAATGCTGCCGTTTGCTGCCAGATCTGCAGCTGCTGGCAGGCGGATTCCATGACCCCTTGCCCCAAGGGCAGGATAATTCCCGTCTCTTCTGCGAGGGTGATGAAATCTCCGGGTGGAATCAGCCCGCGCTGCGGATGCTGCCAGCGCACCAACGCCTCGAAGCCACTGATCTGTCCGGATTTCAGATCAACAATCGCTTGATAGAAATTCACGAATTCGTTGCGCTCGATGGCTTTGCGCAGGTCGGTTTCGAGGTTCAAACGCTGGACGGCCTGTTCATGCATCTCGGCATCGAACACCTCGATCTGATCACGCCCCATGGATTTGGCGTGATACATGGCCGTATCCGCGTCACGCAACAGATCGGCCGCATTCGTCTGGGCGCCATGACTCATGGTGATACCGATACTCACACTGGTGAAGATTTCGTAATTCTCCAGCCGGTAGGGCTCTCTGACCCGCTCCCTGATGCGCTCGGCAAACATCAAGGCATCGGATACTCCATTCACGCCATTCAATAGCGCAGCAAACTCATCACCACCCAGCCGCGCCACCGTATCGGCTGGACGGCACTGGTCCTGTAAGCGCAATGCAATGCTTTTCAACAACAGATCACCGATTCTGTGTCCCAGGCTGTCATTGATGGTTTTGAAACGGTCCAGATCCAGAAACAGCACCGCATATTGAAAATCCTCCCTTTCACAGCGTTTGATCACCTGTGACAGCCTATCGATGAACAGATCCCGGTTCGCCAATCCGGTGAGCGAATCATAGAGGCTGTTGTGGACCAATTGCGCCTCGACCCGCTTCTCCTCAGAAACATCGATATTGGCGCCCCTGTTGCCCAGGTTCGTCCCATCGTCGGAAATAATCGGTTTACAGAAGTGCCTGATCCAGCGGATATCTCCCTGCTTGGTCTGGATGCGGAACTCCATCGGCAGCACCTCGCCATGACTACCGATCTGATGCAGGTGATCATCCCAGAGTTGTCGGTCTTCCGGGTGAATGATTTCTCTTAACAGCGCCGGCTGTTGATAAAAGTCATTGGCGCTGAAACCTGTCATCCTTTCACAGGCGGGAGAGATATATCGCAGCTTGCCATCAGGGCGCAGCCAGAAGGACCAGTGCACTGAGTGCTCTGTTACCGTACGGAACAGTTCTTCACGCTCCTCCAGTTGTTTCTGGGTAGAAGTGATCTTTTCGAACATGCTGTTGACTGCGACAATGAGATCACGCAACTCCATGATGTTATTTGACATCGATAACGGTACTGCTGACGGATAATCATCCACCGGGTAGTCCGCCAGCGAGCGAATCACATCTGAGATCGGCCTGGAATAGTAACGCTGCAGCAGCCAGCCCATGGTTGCCATGAGCGCAATGATCAATCCCGTTAAAACCAGAACCTGGACCAGGATCTCATGAATGGTATGCTGCATCAGATAGCGTGAGGGCACAACATGATAGAGACTCCAGCCCAGAGGCAGCGCCAGCTCCCGTTGCACACCATGGTAATGATTCCTGTCCAG
This sequence comes from uncultured Gammaproteobacteria bacterium, assembly GCA_963797085.1. Classification (GTDB taxonomy): domain Bacteria; phylum Pseudomonadota; class Gammaproteobacteria; order Chromatiales; family Chromatiaceae; genus JASJBU01. The sequence continues at coordinate 80,918 of CAWCOA010000001.1, read as the reverse complement.
ATTGAAGCCTATCAGGCCCTGGGCATCGGGGCCGGTGCGTTCCTTGAGATCCAATCCCAGGTTATGTCGGCTCTCTATCAGACGGGTTTGTGGATGATAGATTACGGTGCCATCCTTTGACAGAATGAAGAAAAGCTCACCGTCCAACATCTCTCCGCGCTCAAACTGGGTCAGCAACGGCACGAAATCCTGAAGATCCTTTTCCAAAACCAGCATTCGTCCATCCCCGACTTGAGTCACTAGGCTGATCACGGAACGCCGGGAGATCAGAGACTGGTAGACGGAGGAGATAAGATTCATCTCCAGGACAAAATCCAGGTGGGAAAAATCCAATCCCAGAAACTGTCCATACTGCTCGGGTTGTGAAATCTGCTCGATCTCACCGGCCTTATTCAGCAGATAGACCACGTTGCCTTGGGCGCTCAAATAGTGCGCGCTTTCCATGAGATGAATATCACTGACGCTGTCATCAGGAGACAACTCGTTGACCAGATGCTCTAGCATGGATTGTTCCTCACGCAACAGCTCTTCAAGGGTGCCTTCTATGACATCGATGCGGCCCTTGAGTATCTGTGCCATCTCGCCCTTACTGTGTCGGTATTCAAGCGTGGCAACCAAGACGGACGAGATCAAAATCGCAATCCCACCCATCCAAAGCAGCATTAACCGTAGCTTGGCCCCCAAGGGGAGAGCAATGGTCATTTCAATAATGCGGCCTTGATAAAATGTCCATCTTTCACCTTGACCTCATAGAGGTCTCTCAAGACATCGCCATATGCGTCAAATTCCACTTCTCCCATCAATGTGTGGTACTGATTCTCGACTAATTGTTGCTTAAGCTCGGCGACGCCGGGTTGGGCACATTTTCTCAATGCCTCCGCTAAAATCTTGATGGCTTCAAAGGCACGCGTAGATCTGGCATTGGCCTGTTTGCCAAACCTGTCTTGCATATTCTCAGAGAATTTCAGGAATGCCGGACGCTGGTTGTCCGGGTCGATAAAGGTGACGAGAGAGAGCCCCTCTACAGCAGTACCACCAAAGCGCGTGAGATCATGTGTTTGTGCCCAGGTAGTCGCTATCAAAGGCTGCATATTACCGTTTTGGCGCAGTTTTTGCGCCGCAATCCCGGTCATGCCCACCTCTGTCATCAAGACGATCGCATCCGGTGCAAAAATCTGAATTTCCGCCAAAATGCTATTCCAGTCCATACCCTCTTCAGGATGAAACCTGATTTCTCTGGTCCGGCCGGCATAGATTTGTCGAGTGAGATCGGCATATTCGGCGACAAAACTGGGGTTGGACATATCTACCAGGAAAAGCGCAGATTCAGCCTGCTTCATTTTCAATAACTTTGCCATACCCTGCGCATACTGCCGGGTATCCACAGAGGTTCTGATGAATAGGTCATCCCGCCCGGAGAGTTCTGAGGTAGCGGTGTAGGGGCTGAACATCAACACGCCACTGGAGGTAATTTGCGGATAGGCAATCAGTGATGTGTTAGAGGTGACATGACCGATGATTGCCAGTACACCCTGCTCAAGCAACTCGCGGTCAGCGGCGATGATGCCCTCTCTGGTGTTGCGGTCATCACTGATCAACAGTTCCAGTGGGCGCCCATTGATGCCACCATCCAGGTTGACTTGTTCGACTGCCAGCAAGGCGCCTTCACGAATATACTCCCCGGCTGTTCCCCCATGACCACTCAGGTTGACGGCCAGGCCAATACGAATAGGCGCCGCAGGCATCGACTGCATGACCCATAAAACGACAACTGCCAGCAGACCAAGCAGCAGTAGAGAAATCAATACACCAGGATTAGTTATTTTCAGGGACATGCTCAATGAACTGGAGTTGAATATTATTCGTATCCTTTAGCAGACAAGACCCGGTTGATACAGGCCTTGCCTGAGTATTCAGTATGGAACAATAGGTTTCATAATGACAATGCAATCAACAGGATTCGCAGTCCGAATGCGAATTACAGTGCTACCAGTACTCCATTGAACTGACAAACGCAGCGAACCCTTAGCTTTCATCAATCGCGTGTTGCAGATGTATTCCCCAACAGGGTATAGCGTACAATGCCTTGCTTTAAAGCAAAGTTAATATCTACACCGGGTGTAAAAAATACGCCTTGAGTATTTCGGGCAGGCCCAGATTTGCTGCAGTTCCTCCATGGATAGGCATAATATACAGTGTATTGTGACTCATCGAAATCATTGCGGCCAATCACTCGAGGAGTTTTCTGGCCTGCTGGATCAACCTGAAAAACGCAACAGATGAATAAATATTTCAACCCGTATGCTTATGCGATTCTCTGCCTGCTGCTAGCCGGCTGTGCAGGTATGACTGAGCGTTCTCCGGATAATCCACCGATTACCCACGCACAAGCCAACAAGACGATATCTGGGTTAGAGACCCGCGGCAGCGGCGGGATACTCCTGGTGCTGACTTTCTCCGGCGGCGGCAGCCGCGCCGCGGCGCTTGCCTATGGGGTCCTGGAAGCACTCAATACTACAACCCTGACCACAACAACCGGTAAGCTGGCACTGTTGGATGAGGTCGACATGATCTCTGCGGTTTCCGGTGGAAGCATCACTGCAGCTTATTTTGGCCTCTTCGGCGATCGACTTTTCAGCGATTTTCGCAGCGCTTTTCTCGAACGGAATGTCAGTGCTGATCTCAAGGACATCATCCTTTCGGCCGGCACCCTGACCCGGCTCAGTTCGGAAACCTTTGGCACCGGTGATGTACTGGACGAGTATTTCCGCCAGCAATTGTTTGGTTCCGCCACCCTGGATAAGCTGTTTGACCTGGATGGCCCGTTCGTACAGATCAACGCCACCGACCTGTTCAAAGGTGGTCAGTTTGGTTTTACCGCGGAGCAATTCGCCCTGATCTGCTCGGATATCGAGCAATTCCCGGTATCACGGGCAGTGGCGGCATCCAGCGCCGTACCCTTGATCTTCACCCCGATAACCTTGACCAATCGTGCCGGCAGTTGTAACTACACTCCCCCCGAATGGCTGCAGAAAGGGCTGCAGGAAAAGGGCCGGCACAATCGCCGACACCGTATCGCAGTGAACCTGAGTGCCTATCTGGAGCGTGAAGCACACCCCTATATCCATCTGGTGGATGGCGGCCTGGCGGATAATCTGGGCTTGCGTGCAGTCATGGATTACATCGTCATCGAGGGCGGACTATGGAATACCCTGCGGCGATTCAATCTGGACAGTGCGCAGGACATAGTGGTGATTTCGGTGGATGCCTCTGCCCTGCTCCCTTCCCAGTGGGAACAATCCCCCGCCGAACCTTCCAACATGGCAATCCTCGATGCCGCAACTACGACTCCATTGTTGAACAACAATTTCGAAACCCTGGAATACCTGCGCAGCAACATCTCGAGTTGGCGGCAGGAATTATTCTATAACAAGTGCCGGGGCAGCAAAGACTGCATAGCACCGGATATCTATCACGTCGAACTGCACCTCGAAGATATCCCCGATCCCGCCAGCAGGGCGCGCCTGACATCGATACCCACAGATTTCCTACTGGAACCTGCCATGATCGATGAATTGATCAACGCCGGCCATCTGCTGTTGCGCAACAATCCCGAATTCAACAGATTGCTGCGAAAAGTTGGCGCCAGCAGTGAATAGGGGCCAAGGCTTCCCATAACAGCAGGTTGGTTGAAGTGAAGCGCCCGATACGGGGCAGCTTCAAGCCACATCCTGCTGCCTCCTGCAACCGTTGACAGGCAGCCCAAGCAAACCTGCCAGATTCTTCCGCTGTCGCGTTGACTGCCGATGGTCATTTTGCCGCCGGTTCCCTGTACAATAGCCAACCTTCCTTACAATAATATTTCCTCTGCAACAATGAACCCTGACAACCCAGAAAATACCCAAGACCAGGACATCGAACTCTTCCGCAACCTGTTGGGTAATGTACTGCGCGAGCATAGTCGCAAACGCATACTGGTGGTCGTAGAGCGACTGCTGGCGGGTTTCAGCAGCCTGCGGGAACAGGATGACGAACAGCAACGGGATCAATTGATCAATCTGATCAATGGCTTGGACGCCTCCACCTTGAACGATGTAGTGAGGGCCTTCACCCTCTATTTCGGCCTGGCCAACATTGCCGAAGAGGCCTTTGAACACCGTCGCCGACAGTTGCTGATCAATGCCGGCGGCCCCCTCTGGACCGGTTCGTTCGACCATACCGTGCGCGGCTTTCATGACAGCGAGGTTGGTGAAGAACAGTTTCAAAGCCTGCTGGAACATATCGTCTACACGCCGGTTTTCACTGCGCATCCTACAGAAGCCAAACGCCGCAGCATCATGGAGACCATGCGGCGCATCTTCCTGCTTACCGAGGAACTGCATCAGCAACGACTCAATTCCGAGCTGCGGCTGGCTCTGCAACGGCGCATCCAAGCCCAGATCCAGATCCTCTGGAAAACCGATGAGGTCAGGCAGCAGAAACCGCAGGTGCTCGACGAGGTCCGCCAAGGGCTGTATTTTTTTCGCGAGTCCCTGTTCGACGCGGTCCCTCGGGTCTATCGCAAACTGGAAGACGCGGTACAGCGCATCTACGGCCCGCAATCGCTCATCCGGGTACCCAGCCTGATCCGCTTCGGCTCCTGGATCGGCGGCGACCGGGACGGCAACCCCCATGTCAAACCTGAGACCACAGAACTGGCCATCCGCCTGCACCATGAACTGATCCTGGAAAAATATCTGCAGGGCGTCTTGGAGCTTTCCCGCGAACTCAGCTTCTCCACTTCCATGGTGCAGCCTTCCACGGACTTCATGGACAGCCTGGCCACGGACGTGGAGTTCTGCCGCGAGTTCTTCCCTGGCCAGACTGACCCGGACCGCATGGAACCTTACCGGCACAAGCTCCAGATCATGCAGCTGCGTTTGCAGTCCAAGCTCAAAAGGCTGCGGCAGCGCATGAAGCACAAGCCCATCAGACACATCCCAGAGGGCTATGCTTCTGAGAAGCATTTTCTGCAGGATCTCTATCGGGTGCGCGACTCCCTGCACAGCCATGGAGACGGCAACATCGCTCAGGAAGGTCTGCAGGATCTGATTCGCCTGGCGGAGAGTTTCGGCTTCTTCCTGGTACACCTGGATATCCGCCAGGAATCCTCCCGCCATACTGCGGCGATAGCCGAACTGTTTGCCCGTCAGCCTGGCGCACCCTATTACAAGGCATTTACTGAAGAGGAACGGATTGAGCTGCTGCAGGAAGCCATCCAGCATCCGCGCCCATTTGTCGTCGACAAGGACAACCTGACCCCGGAAACCCGTGAAACACTGGAAGTTTTCGAGGTAATGGCCGCGATGCACGCCGAGATCAGCCCGCAGGTATTCGGCAGCTACGTGATCTCCATGACCCACGAAGCCAGCCACGTGATGGAGGTCATGCTGCTGGCCCGCCTGGCTGGCCTGGCCGGCAGGGAGGCCGAGGGATGGTTCTGCCATATCCACATCTCACCCCTGTTCGAGACCATCGATGACCTGAGCAGAATCGACAGCGTCATGCAGACCCTGTTCGACAACCCGATCTATGGGGAACTGCTGAAGGCCTCGGGAAACATCCAGGAAGTCATGCTGGGTTACTCCGATTCCTGCAAGGACGGCGGCATACTGGCTTCCTCCTGGAACCTTTACGGCGCCCAGCGGCGCATCATCAGCCTGGCGGACGACCGGGGGGTCTCCTGCCGCCTGTTTCATGGCCGCGGCGGCACCGTGGGTCGCGGCGGCGGGCCTACCCATGAATCGATTCTCGCCCAACCGGTAGATACCGTGCATGGACAGATCAAGTTTACCGAGCAAGGCGAAGTGCTCTCATATCGTTACGCCAACCCTGAAACCGCCTTGTATGAACTGAGCATGGGCATCAATGGGCTGATCAAGGCCAGCCGCTGCCTGATCGAGCCACCGGAGATGGAGCGCAAGGATTTTCTCGGCATCATGGACGAGTTGGCCCAGCTTGGAGAAAAGACATACCGGGATCTGGTCTGGCAGACCCCCGGCCTGCTCGACTTCTTCTACGAGGCCACGCCGGTCGAGGTCATCGCGCTGCTGAATATCGGCTCCCGGCCCTCCCATCGCAAACAGGCTGACCGCTCCATCACCTCGATTCGCGCCATTCCCTGGGTCTTCGGCTGGGCCCAGTCCCGCTTTACCCTCCCGGCCTGGTACGGTATCGGCAGCGCTCTGCAGGAATGGCGTGGCAGCGACCCGGAAAGGACAGCGAAGCTACAGAAGATGTATCATGAGTGGCCGTTTTTCCGTTCCCTGTTGAGCAATACCCAAATGGCCCTGTTCAAGGCCAACATACCGATTGCCAAACAATATGCCGGCCTGCTGCAGAACAGTGAGCAGGGCATGGCCATCTACCAGCGAATCGCCGACGAGTACCAACGGACCTTGACTCAAGTACTGAATGTCAGCGGTCTGCATGGGCTGATGGACGAAACGCCTGAACTGCAGCAGTCCCTGTCCCGCCGCCACACCTACCTGGACCCGCTGAACCATATCCAGGTCGCGCTGCTGAAGCGCTACCGAGCCAGCGCTGCCGAGGAGGAAGAGCGAGTGGCATGGCTCAAACCATTACTCAGAACCATCAATGCCATCGCCGCAGGCATGCGCAATACTGGCTAGGGTCCGTTCCATAGACATGACCAAGACCACCCACAAGGCCAGTCCCGCCGCGCATACACCGATGATGCAGCAGTACCTGCGCATCAAGGCCGAGCACCCGGATATGCTGGTGTTCTATCGCATGGGGGATTTCTATGAGTTGTTTTTCGACGACGCAGAGAAGGCCGCGCGGCTGCTCGACATCACCTTGACCAAACGGGGTCAGTCCGCCGGTAAACCCATTCCTATGGCAGGCGTACCCTATCATGCCGCCGAAGGCTATCTGGCCAGGCTGGTAAAAGCCGGTGAATCGGTGGCAATCTGCGAACAGGTGGGTGATCCAGCGGCCAGCAAAGGACCGGTGGAGCGCAAGGTAATGCGTATCGTCACGCCGGGCACGGTCACTGACGAAGCCCTGCTGGAGGAACGCAGTGAGAACCTGCTGGCGGCACTTGAACGAAGCAGCCGATCTGTTCGGACTGGCGGTTCTCGACCTGAGCAGTGGACGCTTCAGTATCCAGCAGCTATCCGGCAAAGAAGCATTGGCCGGTGAACTGGAACGACTCAGACCCGCCGAACTGCTCGTGGAAGAGGACTCCAGCCTGGCTGATCAGGTTGCCTTCAAGGGCGGTCTCACCCGCCGGCCCGCCTGGCATTTCGACCTGGACAGCGCCGAGCAATTACTGACTCGTCAGTTCGGCACCCGGGATCTCGGCGGTTTCGGCTGCCAGGAACAGCCCTATGCGGTCGGTGCTGCAGGTTGTCTGCTGCAATATGTGCAGGAGACCCAGCGCAGCAGCCTGCCCCACCTGCAGGGCCTGCGGGTTGAGCAGCGGGAGGATGGCATCATCATCGACGCCGCCACCCGGCGCAACCTGGAGTTGGACCACTCACTGTCTGGTCAGCCCCAGCACACCCTGGCTGGGATCATGGACCGCACTTCAACGCCCATGGGCAGCCGCAAGCTGCGGCGCTGGATCAATCGCCCGCTACGTGACCAGGGAGTGGTCTCCGAACGCCATCGCGCCATCGAGGAACTGTTGGCGACACGCTGTTATCCCGATCTGCAGGAGATCCTGCAGGGTATCGGCGACATCGAGCGCATCCTCGCCCGGGTCGCCCTGAAGAGCGCCCGCCCCCGGGACCTGGCGGTACTGCGCGACTCACTGAGCACACTGCCGCAGCTGCAACAACGACTGGGACCCTTGGATGCGGAGTTACTTCGGGTGCTGGGCAGCGAAATAGGTGAACACCCGGAGACTGTGGATCTGTTAATCAGGGCGATCATCGAACAACCCCCTATGCTGATCCGCGACGGCGGGGTGTTGGCTGAAGGCTATGACGCCGAGTTGGATGAGCTACGCAACCTGTCGCAAAACGCGGATCAGTTTCTGCTCGATCTGGAGAGCCGCGAGCGGCAACGCACCGGCATCAATAATCTCAAGGTCAGCTATAACCGGGTGCATGGCTATTATATCGAGATCAGCCGCAGCCAGTCGGATCGGGCGCCGGTGGATTACATCCGCCGCCAGACCCTGAAGGGGGCGGAGCGTTTCATCACTCCGGAGTTGAAAAAGTTTGAGGACCAGGTATTAAGCGCCCGGGAAAGGTCCCTGGCTCGGGAGAAACTGCTTTATGAGCAGCTACTGGAAAACCTGGGTGAAAATCTTGCGCAGATGCAACTCTGCGCCCGGGGCATCGCCGCTCTCGATGTAATCTGTAATCTGGCGGAACGGGCGGAGACCCTGGATCTGCGTCGTCCCAAACTGAGTGCTGAGACCGGCCTGGAAATCCGCGATGGTCGTCATCCCGTGGTGGAGCAAGTAAGTCGCGAGCCCTTTGTGGCGAACAGTGTCTGCTTCAACAGTGAGCGCCGCATTCTTATCATCACCGGCCCCAATATGGGAGGCAAATCCACCTATATGCGGCAGGTCGCGATTATCACGCTACTCGCCTATGCCGGCAGTTTCGTGCCCGCCTCGGAAGCCAGGCTTGGTCCCATTGATCGCATATTTTCCCGTATCGGCGCCTCCGATGACCTGGCCGGCGGGCGTTCGACCTTTATGGTAGAGATGGAAGAAACTGCCAATATCCTGCACAACGCCACCCCCCAGAGCCTGGTATTGATGGATGAAATCGGCCGTGGAACCTCTACCTTCGATGGACTCTCCCTGGCCTGGGCCTGCGCGGTGGAACTGTCCACCCGCATCCATGCCTTCACCCTGTTCGCCACCCACTATTTCGAATTGACCACCCTGCCCGAGGAGTACAGCGGCATCGTCAATGTGCATCTGGATGCAGTCGAACATGGCGACTCCATCGTCTTCATGCATGCGGTCCGTGAAGGCCCGGCAAATCAGAGCTATGGTCTGCAGGTGGCATCCCTGGCCGGGGTCCCCCAGTCTGTCATCCAGCGCGCCAAGCAACGCCTGGGGGAGTTGGAGGATGCCGCCCAGAAACATGCAGAACAACATCAGGCACAACTGCCGCTGTTCGAGATTTCAGCTGAACCCGAATCCCCTGTAATCAAAAGTCTGCAGGAGATCAATCCTGACGACCTGACTCCACGCCAGGCCATGGAAACCTTGTACGCGCTGAAGCAGCAACTCAACGATACCTAGGATTGGTCCTGCACACCAGCAACGGTAATCGTTAAGAAAGCACCGAGACTCAGGCCTGTTCAGCGTTACCGATCATTTGCAATTGAGTTGCTGCCTGAAAATACCGACTGATCATGGACAACTTTAGCTCTCTTCCGAGCGCACTGTAAAACCACTAGAGATGGAACTCATCGAGATGGCAGACAGTACAACCCGTTTTTTCGACTTTGGCTCCCGCACCATCATCAATTACCAGGATATCAGCCTGCTGGTAAAAAACATGCCCCTGGAAAACATGGAACGCTATGGCAGACTGAAGGACCTACTGCCTGTTCTGATGTCGGCTGTGTAATCGAAGGGGAGCATCTTGAGGACGGAAATTGCACTCCAAGACCAGAGCAAGAAGCTATTGTCATCTTTCGGTAAGATCCGCACCGGTTTCTACTATCTGGTAAAAATCTGCTGGAAAACCAGTCCCAGAGCACCGAGGTATTGCGTACGATGGTTAGGGATCTGTGTAGGGATTTACTCAGAATGGGGCTGGATGATGACCCGGAAGCGTATCTGCTCAAACGCATCGATAGCGCCATTGAAAAAGCTACTATGCAAATCGATGCCAGGGAAGAGATCCGCGACACCTTCTCCATCATCCTTCCGCAACTTCAGGGCATTATCCGGCAGCAGGAAGCACTGGTTGAGGCATAAAATGCCAGTCATACACTTGCCCCACTTTTGGAGCATGAGTCTTTTGCAGGAGATGTTGAGTTATTCTGAGGGCGTCTTATTTTCCCAGTGGTCCATAAAGATTGATAACCAGTCTGAGATCAGCCTGGTTAAAGGACGAATTCAAAATCCAGCTCACCCAGTTTGACCCTGTCACCATCCTGTAACTCTACGCCACCTGCGCGGACGGCCTCGCCATTGACGGATGGTGGGATCTCCCCACCCATTTTAAGCAGGAAATAACCCGTATGGCGGCGGTTGATAAGAATCAGATCGCCACCCGGCTTACCGATGGTAAAGAATGACTTGTCAACACTCTTCATCTCACCTTCTTCCTGACCGGATAAGATGCGAATTCGGGCGTTCTTCTTGGATGTTGAAAACCCAGGGCTTTGCGGTTTCTTATCCACAGCGGCATGGACCTGTCTTATTTCCTGCCTGGGTCGCAAGACCACTGTTTTATCGAGATCCTCTTCACCAGCTATCACGCCTGCTTCCTGGAAACGCAGTTTGTATTTCCCGATATCGAATTCGTCACCATTTTTAAGGATATGCTTCTTTATATCAAATCCGTTCAGACGTGTGCCATTCGTGCTGTTTGCATCTTCCAGGAAATATTTTGTGGCAACTTTCAGCACATTGGCATGATGGCGGCTGACTGATTTATCACTGAGGCATACATCATTGGACTGATCACGCCCAAGACTGACCTGTTTTTGATTGAGCATGAACTCTTGGGTCTCTACATCACCGTCGATGATGACAAGTCTATCCATCTCATATTCACCTTTCTTTTTTACTATTGTCACTGTCAATGAATCTAGCAAGAATAACTGAAATATTATCTGCACCTCCGTTTGCACAGGCCTTCTCAATCAATGCATCAACCTGGGCCATCAAGTCAATGTTAATCGGCTCGAGGGTCTGTCTGATCTCCTCCTCGGTAACCATGTTCGTCAATCCATCTGAACAGAATAGATAATGATCCCCTGCTGTGAGTCTGATATCCGCAATATCGACCTGAACATCCGCTTCTGAGCCGAACGCGCGGGATAGAATATTTTGTGATACACCAGCCTGCAGCGCTTCCTCCACCGATTCAAACTCACCCATTTCCACTAGCTCCTGGATCAATGTGTGGTCCCGAGTCAGCGCCTCCAACGACCCATGCCTGTAGAGGTACAGACGTGAATCTCCAACATGCGCATAGGTCAGGTGGTCCTGGTGGAACAGCCCCATGATCACAGTGGTACCCATGCCATGGTATTCAGGCACATTTTGTGCGAGATCCAGAATCGCATGATTGACGCTATGCATCGCCACGAGGAGGTCTTCCTGGCCCAGGTCTTTACCCGCAGGCGTTCTTGTCACTACCAGCTCGTTTACCAGCAGATCCACGGCCAGGTTGCTGGCCACTTCACCCGCATTGGCGCCCCCCATACCGTCTGCCAGAATAACCAGACCCGCAGAAAGGTCACCCCCGACTGCATCTTCATTGTTCTTGCGTACCATGCCACGGTCTGTACGCATGGCAACCTCAAGCTTCAATATGGACAAGGAGTGCTCCCTTGATATTACTGATCAAATCCATCCAAGCGGTTTTAGCGGCAACAGAAGTGGATTCTTAAGCCGAGTGCCTTGGAAGCTAAAATAATGTGTTTAATGTCACTATTACGGATACAAAAAAGGGGAGCCGCTGCCCCCCTTTAAGTTTGCATCAGATAGAAACAAAAAATGGCTATTTCGTCTCTTTCTGCTTTAGATAGGTCAGCAATTTGGGGGCTGGAAGATAGCCGGGCATCAATTCACCATCATCGAAAAATATTGCAGGAGTGCCTGTCACGCCAACCAGCTTACCAAGTTCAAGGTGTGACTTGACGGGGTTTTCACAGGTCTTCTGTTCAACATCCTTGCCTGCCTTGGAGAGGGTCATTGCCTCTTGCTGGTTCTCGGCGCACCAGACCGATACCGCCTTGTCATAGGAGGGGCTGCCAACACCGGCGCGAGGGAAAAGCAGATATCGGACGCGGATACCGAGATCATTATATTTATCCATCTCATTATGCAGTTTGCGGCAGTAACCGCAATCGATATCGGTAAACACGGTAACCGTATGCTTATAGTCTTCTGGCGCGAATATCACCATATTGTCCTCACCCACTTCCTGGATTGCCTTGGCCTTTACCTTGGCAAGCTTTGGCGTGGTGAGATCTTCCTTACTCGCGATATCGTACATCTTGCCGGTCAGCAGGTACTTACCGTCTTTACTGACGTAATAAATCTGCGGTCCGATCATGACTTCATACAGCCCTTCAACCATGGATGGCTCGATACTGTCTGCCTGCCCGCCAGAGATTAGCTTGCTGACTCCCGCTTGAACCTGTTTAATCTCTGCCGCTTCATCAGCCTGTACCAATGCGGCGTATCCACCACTGAGCGCCACAGTAGCCGCTATTGAAGCCATACCGGCCAGCTTGATGACCTTTTCTTTATACTGATTCATTGATTAATCCCGAAAATTCTGAAACTGCAGGGGCAGATCATAATCCGCTTCCCGCATCATATTGATGACCTGCTGCAGATCATCCCGTTTTTTACCAGTCACCCGCACCTGTTCTCCCTGAATCTGAGCCTGCACCTTGATCTTGCTGGCCTTGATCTCCTTGACCATCTTTTTCGCGGTAACCGTGTCGATACCCTGTTTAATCACAACCAGTTGACGAGCCGCATTGAGGCTCGTCTCCGGGTCCCTGATATCCATGCAGACAATATCAACTTTTCGTTTGACCAGTTTTTGACGCAAAATATCCATCATCTGACCTAATTGGAACTCCTGTTCCGCCTTCAGGGTGATTTCCGTCTCGCTTAGCTCGAATTTCGCATCCACCCCTTTGAAGTCGAAACGGGTGTCGATCTCGCGGTTGGCCTGATCCACTGCATTGCGGACTTCCTGTTTATCCACTTCAGAAACAATGTCGAAGGACGGCATGACTCCCCCTGAGGACTCTGTACTTATACAAAGTTGGGGATTCTACATGGAAATTCGCATTGGCAAAAATTAAAAGCGAGAAACCCCCGTAGGGTGCTGCTGAGGAACGAAGCGCACCAAAGCCCTTGCTTAGATCCCTGGTGCGCTTCGCAAGCTCAGCAGCACCCTACGAAAAGAGATACTGTCTGAGGAACAGAGGGAAGACAGAAATTCTGCCTGGATGGAAGCTGTTCGAGACGATGGTGGACTCCAATACGCAAGGTACACGCGACGCAGCCTGCGGAAGCATCTCAAAACCATTAACCTAGAAAGTTATAATCCGAGAAACACCAAACGACCCTACTCTTGCTCTGACCCTTCGACTATAACGACCTGAGTTCAATTAATCGCACGCTGTAAGGAAACATCAGGATGTCCCGACCACAGGTCGAGCCGTTCATCTCCCGCTGGTACCAGACGACCGGCAGCGAACGGGCCAACTACCAGCTCTTTCTGACCGAACTCTGCAGCCTGCTCGACCTTCCCCAACCCGACCCCGCGAGCGCAGACACCGCACAGAACAGCTATGTCTTTGAGCGCCGCGTCACCTCATAATAATGTTGACGGCAGCGACAGCCGCGGCTACATCGATCTCTACCGGCAGGGTTGCTTCGTGCTTGAGGCCAGGCAGACCGGCAAAACGCTGGGCAGCGGCGTATGGGATGACGCCATGCTGTGCGCCCATGGTCAGGCGGTGAGCTATGCCCGCGCCCTGCCAGCCGACGAGGGCCGCCCACCCTTCGTCATTGTCACCGACGTGGGCCGCACCATCGAACTCTACAGCGAGTTCAGCCGCAGTGCTGTAGGCCTACGGCTGGTCTGACCTGGCACCGGCCCTGGTGAGTAAGCCTGGCGGCACTACACCCTATCCAGAGAAATCCCCGGAGCAGGTGCAGGCGGTACGCGAATCCCTGCAGAAACAACCTGGCCCCGCCAGCGCCGAACAGATCGCCCGCCAGTTCAAACGCGCCCGCACCGACCGGGTGCAGGAAATGCTCGAAATCCTCTCAACCCTGGGTCAGTTGCGCAGCATGCAGGATGGAAGGTTTATGATTTAGTCAGGTTGTCGCGATTGATGCGGTTCGTTCCTTACCGCATCCTACATTTCATACGTAGGATGTGGTGAACTTGTGAACCGCATCAATACGAGCCTATAAACCGCATTAATTAGGTCACTCACCACCATTTAACGATTCATCCGGCTCACACGCCCAATCTTGCGCATAAACACCTCTGCGTACAAAAGCATGGAAACTGGAATACGGCCAATCCCTGACGTGTTCCGCCCAACCATGTTGACCGGATTCCAATGGATGTAATCAACTTGCCGGTCAAAATCCAGCTTGCACGTACCAGGTGTTCCCAATATCGGCGTTGCCAGATGCCCCGCTCACCACGCTTTTCCCGGCTTTCTGAGCGTCTTTCGTCAAGGGGTATCAAACGGGAGAATCCCGCTTTAATCAAAGCCCAACGTGTTTGGCAATTCATATCACCCGGCGGCAGGGTCCAGATGCAATGCAGATGATCAGGGTGAATGACGATGGCATCGATAACGAATGGATGGGCTTGCTTGACTTTGCGCAATGCGTTGCGTAACAGATCTATATGGTCGACCAGTAACCGGCTGCCTTTGCGTTCGGCGCAGTTGACGGTGAAGAAGTAGCTACCACCTTTGACGAATGCTCTGCGGTAGTTGGTCATCAGGTATTGTTTTTCAATATCTGGGTGGCAGTGTATCGCGATTGATGCGGTTCGTACCCAATTGATGGCCAACCCTCCCCCTCCTGGGAAAGGGGGTAAAGATCAGTTAATCCGCTGCTACTGGACTGGGATGGATTGGACTCGGTTGGGGGCTCTCCAATCTTTCTTCAGGAGTTGCCTCTTGCTGGCTTTTGGTGGGAATCTTGACCATAGAAATGATAATCGCGGCAATCAGACTCAAGACACCGGTGATGATGAAGGCAAGCATATAGTTGTTCATGTCCCCAAGATAGCCGCCAAGCATAGGTCCGACAGTGCCCCCCAGACCATAAGCGAGGAACACATAGCCATAGTTCTGTCCGAAAAACTTGTGTCCGAAGGTGTCGGTGGTGATGGCAGGAAACAAGGCGAAATTGCCGCCGAAGTTGAACCCGATCAATGCAGCGAACAGATAGAGAGAATATTCATAACCCGCCATATACGGAAAGCCGATGACGAACAATCCCTGGCTGGCCGCCATGATGATCAGTGAGATCCTGCGCCCGCTATGGTCGCAGTTGACCGCGTGTCCGATCATGTCGCTGATCTTGCCCCAGCCGATACGGCCAATTGCATTGGCGATGGCGAAGATCACCATTGCTGTACCGGCGGTGGCGTCCGCCAGCGCCTCGCTCATCCCGGATGCGGTGAGGGCCTGACTCGGGAACTGCTTCATCAGACCGATACACATCAGACCGGCAGTAGCGCCGATAGCGAAGGTGGAGAAGATCGACCAATATTGAGTTGTATGAACCATCTCTTCGCTGCGGAAGTCGTATTTACCGCCCTTCTGATCCGGCTGCGGCGGCACGAACTCAGGCGGGAATGTCATCCAGAGGCTGCCAATCAAGACTAAAACCATGAATATCCCACCATAGATCATGAAAGTCGTGCCTATGCCATAGTCGGCAATCAAACCACCCCAGGTACCCGCCAGTTTCACCCAGATCATCGCACCGAGACCAAAACCGGCTACCGCCACACCGGTGATGAGACCTTTCTTATCCGGGAACCATTGCATACCGACGGCAATGGGCACCACATAGCCCAGTCCGATGCCGGCGCCGCCCAGCAGCCCGACGCCGATCAAGGTCGGCCAGAAACTCTCACCGCCCATCATACCGGCCAGCAGATAGCCAGCACCTAGCATGATACCGCCAGCAGCCGTCAACAACCGGGGACCGAATACATAGAGCTTACGGCCCGCATAGACCATCACCAGGGCAAAGGTTACCAACCCGACTGTGAATGGCCACTGGGTATCGGATGTCGACCAACCGGAAAGCTGTAAGGGTTTAGCAAATACTGACCAGGCGTAGATTGCCCCAAGAGATAGTTGTATCAATAAAGCCCCAAAAATGACCCAGATTCCATGACTACTTTTACTGCTCGACATCTTTTCGTATCCTGCTGAAATTGACTGAATGTAACACATTTATATAACGGCTCCGTGACAAAAACTTGAACCGATAAAACAAGGTGATTAGTTACATGCCTCAGCTAAACGCAATTGTCTCTCATTCCGAGGTGACGTTTGCACACAAGCATACAGTAATCGTGGCACCATGGATGGCAGATCAAATCGCCGATTGAATCGGTATTGGACTTCGCCAAGATAGCGTTTTGCATATTTGTGGAACTTGAAACCATGATAAGTCCCCTGGATGGCGCTTTTCAGGTTACTGAGCAAGGTGTTAACCCACTGGAAGCACGCCAATTCTGAACTCTTCCGCTCACCCACGACCACTTGTTCATGATGATTCACCAGTTCGCCAGCTGCCACAAAACAGGCCAGCCCGTCAGAGACCAACAGACTTTCTGGACTCAACGCTTTTTCGGCCCATTCCACCAGGGCTTTTTTCTGGAAGCCCGGCAGGGGATCTAAACGCACAAACCAGGGATGCACCTCGCCTGTCTCTTCATCAACATGGGTCTCTACCCCAATGACCATCGGTACCTTGCCGGCGGCGCCCCGGCCCCGTTTGCCGCTACGCACACCGCCTAAGTAGGCGTCATCCACTTCAACACGCTCCGTCAGCACCCGTTCCGCTTCACGCTCACTCATCACCCGCATCAACTTCTGCTTAACCAGCCAGGCTGTCTTGTAAGAAACACCCAACGAACGCATCAGTTCCAATGCTGCAATGTTGTTCTTTGACTGAGTCAACAGATAGATCGCCAGGAACCAGACGGTCAATGGCAGTTTGCTCGATTGGAAAACTGTATCCACACGCAAAGAGGCCTGGTGACGGCAATCCCGGCATTGACGCAGCCGTTGCTTGCCTTGCTGAACCAACGTGTACTCGGTGTGTCCACAACGCGGACAATGATACCCGTTTGGCCATCGGACCTCTTCCAATGCCACTTCGCATTGCTGTTCTGTCCCATACTGTGCATAAAATTCAGCCAAAGGCATGCCTCTTTGAAATTGAATTCGATTCATGGACATCTCAGGTCTCCTCAGTGGTTGCTTGAGGAGTATTATCCAACACCCAGGGGCTCATTCTGTGAGCCTGCTGAGCTTTGTAACTAATCACCTAAAACAAAATTTATACACCTGCTAATCAACGACAAAGCTATTTAGGATTGGGCTGATTGTGATAGGGTAAGTTCATCTACGAGGTCACAAAAAATAATTCAGAGTCAATCAGCGATCCCCTTAAAGGAATTCGCCCGGAGGTAGAATAATATGACTGCCGAATCCGTAATGGATCCAAACCCTACAGTCCTCAAATCGACGGACACGATTAGAACCGCAGCTAAATACATCCTGGATAATCGTTACCGTGCCCTGCCGGTGATCGACGATGCGGGACGCTATCTGGGCATCTTTGGCGTCAACTGCCTGCTCAAGCAAGTACTGCCGAAAGCCGTCATGATGGAGTCAGGATTAGAGAATGTAGGTTTCATCCAGGAATCGCTGCACGATCTGCACGAAAGGCTGAAAGAAGTGGAAGATCAGCCCATTTCAGTCTGCATGCACAGCGATATCACCACGGTAACCCCTAACACACCCTTGGTGGAGACTCTGCTGCTGCTCTACCGCACACGCATCAGTATTCCTGTCGTTGCACCGGGTACCGGCAAGCTGGTTGGCATGATCTCCTACTTTGATGTAGGCGATAAGATTATGCAGGCCTAGGAGAATACTCAGATGCATGGAACTTCACATCCAGCTGTTGCTGAAGTTATTTTTGGACTGGACCCCCTATGGTTCGCCGGCACACTCTTTGTGCTTACCTACGTACTGATCGTCACTGAACGACTGAACCGTGCGATCATCTCCCTCACCGCCGCCTGCCTGATGATCCTGGGGGGCGTTCTGACCCAGGAAGCCGCTTTCCAGGGCGTGGATTTCAATACCCTGGGACTGCTTACCGGAATGATGGTGATCGTAGGCATCACGAAGAACTCCGGTGTGTTTCAGTACCTGGCCATCTGGTCGGCGAAAAAAGTCAATGCCGACCCCTGGGGCATACTGGTGATGCTGGTGGTTGTGACGGCGGTGCTCTCAGCCCTGCTCGATAATGTCACCACGGTATTGTTGATCGCTCCGGTGACATTGTTGATCACGGATTCGCTCAAGATTAGTGCTTACCCCTATCTCTTTGCGGAGATCCTGGCTTCGAATATTGGCGGCACTGCTACCCTGATCGGCGACCCGCCGAATATCATGATAGGTTCAGCGGTAGGCCTCAGTTTCAATGACTTTTTATTCAATCTCGGACCGATCGTTCTGATTATCCTGCCGGTGACCCTGATTCCGATCTATCTGATCTGGGGACGAAAACTCACCGCCAAGGATGAGCATCGGCAATCGGTGATGAAATATCGTGAGATCGATGCTATACAAGATAGCCGTCTGCTGAAACAATCGCTGTTTGTGCTGACTCTGGTCATTATTGGGTTCATGATGGCCCATTCACTCAACCTGCAGCCGGCGACCATCGCCATGTTCGGCGCCGCTATGTTGCTGGTGCTGGATAACATGACCCGGCATGCGGATGATCAGTCCAAGCGGGTGCATAAGTCATTCTGCGAGGTAGAGTGGATTACCATCTTTTTCTTCATCGGCCTGTTCATTGTCGTTTATGGGGTGGAAACCACCGGCCTCCTGGAAATGCTCGCCAACCATGTGCTGGAACTCACCGGCGGCGATATGACCATCACCGCCATCTCCGTTATTTGGGTCTCGGCCATTGCGTCAGCCATCATCGACAACATTCCCTTCGTGGCCACCATGATCCCATTGATCAAGAGCATGGCAGGTACCTTCGGTGGCGCCGACCAACTGATGCCTTTGTGGTGGTCATTGGCACTCGGTTCTTGTCTCGGCGGCAACGGTAGCCTGATCGGCGCCAGTGCTAACCTGATTGTGGCCGGGTTTGCCGAACGCGCGGGTCAACCGATTCGCTTCCTGCCGTTCATGTTGGGTGCCTTTCCGCTGATGATTCTGTCCGTTCTTATCAGCAGTGTTTATGTCTATTTTCGGTATCTATGAATAACCCTAGCCCTGCACACCACGCAATTGCGTGGTGTGCAGGATCCATCCGACTCAACATATCTTCATCGCTTACTTCAGCTCGTAGGTCCAGCCACTATCCTGAGTAGCCCTTGGGCATGAACCACAATCACGAGCCTGCAGATCGACCGTATATTCGACGCCTTCGGCCGGTACCAGACTGCTCTGAGCATAGGATGGACATCTCAGGGTACCTGGATCAGGGCAGATCACACAAAGCGTTGATCCTATGGGTATGGCGCCGCCACCCGATACACCAGTCACCTTGTACTGACACCAGAGGTCGCCTCTGAGTGGCTCATGGGGTTTGATTTCCACATCGGTAAGGGTGTCGCAAGCAGAGATGGACAATAAGGAAAAAACAGCAGGACACAACATATAAATCTTTTTCATGTGAGTAACCCTCCGCTTTCACTAAGGGGAACTTAAAGCATAGTAAAATACTAAGTCTTTACCACTCAGGGAATTTCTTAATAAAGCCTTGCCTGCCATCCATGGCAAGACAATGGTGTTTTAATCCCCCCGGCCCAGCCCACCCTGGCTGGTCGTTCGCCTATATAAAAAGTCCTCCGGACTTTTTATGGGCTCACCCCCTTGGATGATGCTGCTGATGAAGAGTCTTGAGACGTTCACGGGCAACATGGGTGTAGATCTGTGTTGTGGAAAGATCACTGTGGCCAAGTAGGAGTTGCACAACACGCAGGTCCGCACCATGGTTGAGCAGGTGAGTCGCAAAGGCGTGCCGCAGGGTATGTGGGGAAATCTTCTTGTTGATACCAGCGACAAGCGCATGTTTCTTTATTCGATACCAGAAAGCCTGGCGGGTCATGCCACTGCCACGTCGAGTCGGGAAGAGATGTGAACATACCCTGTCACCCAACAGGTCATGTCTGGCCCCTGGAATAAAATTCTGCAGCCAGGTCTGGGCCTCTTCACCGAGGGGGACCAGGCGTTCCTTACCGCCTTTACCCACCACACGCACCACACCCTGAGTCAGGCTGACTTGCTCGGGCCGTAAATCAATCAGCTCGGAGACCCGCAAGCCTGTTGCATACAGCACCTCCAACATGACCCTGTCTCTACAACCTTCCAGGTCATCCAGTTCGGGCGCTTGCAGTAATGCCTCCACCTCGTTCTCAGTCAAGGTAGTAGGCAGTGGTCGGCCAAGCTTTGGGGCTTCGATTCTGGCGCTCGGGTCCTGTTGAACCCAGTTTTCTCGCAGGGCATATTGATAAAACTGGCGAAGCGTGGAGAGCATTCTGGCGCTTGAGCGAGGTTTGTGGCCTTGGATGACAAGTTGCGCAAGATAACTCAGGAGATCGCCCCTCACAGCCTGGAGCAGGCCCAGTTGTCTATTTTCAAGGAGCCATGCCGAGGCTTTGCGCAAATCAGTCTGGTATGCCGCCAAGGTGTTCCGGCTCAAGCCCCGCTCCATCCAGAGTGCGTCGGAAAAAGTTTCAATCAAACCCTGCTCTTCAGCACACGGGCTCACAGCCATCCCTCATGAGTTAATAACCAACGTTTTATCTCCAGTTTAGGGCCAGCACCTTGCCCGAAAAAGCCAACCAGGCCTGTTTTACTGACTACCCGGTGGCAGGGGATCACCAATGGGCAGGGATTGCTGCGGTAGGCGTTACCAACCGCCCTTGCGCTACTGTTCAATAGAGTTGCCATTTGGCCATAGGTCTGTGTGTTACCCGGGGGAATCTGCAGCAAACGCATCCAGACCCTTTGCTGAAAATCACTGCCGGCTATTTTCAACTGAATATTCAACGGTTCTGCCGGATTCTGAAAATAATCCTTAATCTTTGCGGCAACTGCAGCGGCAAGTGGTGTTTCGCAGGAAATTGGTCTGGAATCGGTGACCAGCAGTTCGACTTTTGTTAAATAATCATTAACCATCACAATGCCCACAGCACCAAACGGTGCCTTGACTACTGCATGGTAATATTTCTCGTAACTCATTCACACGAAAAGCGTCAATTTATTGCCTTCTGCAGGACGCAAAGCGTCAATAAACAGACCTTTTGGTGACGGGAATTAAACACTTGATTGATACCCACCGATGCAACAAGTCAGTTTACTGTCAAACCCGTGTAACCTTTCCACAGATGCTGTGGATAACTCTGTGTGTAAGGTGCTCAAATCACCTTGCAACCCCCAGAGAACAAGCCTTAATGTTAAATTGTAGTTTTTTTGCACAATTCAATAATTAACATATATTACAGTTAGTTATAACTTTTTTCTAACTATTTAATTTAAAATTTCAAGTTAACCCTGTAATGATCACGTCAACCATCATCCAGTGTGTATAAATCAGTTGACCTGCTCTTGAATTACTGATTCATCAAGACAGAATTAAATGCATATCCAAGACAATAAACAATGATTTGAAGGAGTTAAATTCAGTTTGCTCGAGCCACCTTTTAACAGCACAATACCAGACCCGCGAAGAGACCGATGATGCCAGCAGATTTGAAGCCATTCTGGAAAACACACTCTCTCAGTGAAATGAGCCCTGAGCAATGGGAATCCCTCTGTGATGGTTGTGCAAAATGCTGCCTGCAGAAATTTGAAGACGAAGACTCCAGGGAGATTTTCTTCACCAATATTGTGTGTGATTTACTGGATCTGGAAAATTGCCGGTGCACAGACTACTCTGAAAGGTCTAATCTGGTACCCACCTGCGTCACGCTAGGTATGGCGGACCTGAAAGACCCCTATTGGCTGCCCTCAACCTGCGCCTACCGTTTGCTCGCGGAAGGCCAGGATCTACCGCTGTGGCACCCCTTGGTCTCGGGCAACCACAGCAGCGTCGAGACATCCGGAAACTCAATCATTGGCAAGGTTGTTCGAGAATCAGATGCCGATGAGTGGGAATTTCACCTGATCGACTGGATATAGCAGCGATCAGTAACATGTCCGCAGTCTCGACCCTTACTGAGTTTCTTGAACTCGCCGGTTACCGGCTTTGCTACTTCGATATGGGCCGAAGGGTAAACATGATCCCGCGGGATGTGTTTGTTAAATTCGAACTGACTCAAGAGGTCTATCCACAACCCTTACAGCAACAGGCCTGGCTAGGAATATTATTCTCAGCTGAGTCATCTCGGCAGACTGAACCCAGTATCTGGTTCATTCGTTTCCCGCTGGACGAACAGGCAAAGCTGATGTTTTCTGCGCGGGATGAGTTTCTGCATCGCCTGATAGAGTCAGTGGATGTAAACCTTAAAACCTCGGACAACAACGAGAAGATGCAGGCAGCACTACAGGATAATCCCTACACATTTCGCCCAAAACCTGAGCGCATGGCAAATTTTCATGCCAAAGCCACTCTCTTGCTGAACCAGCCGCCCTCCCGGTATTATGAACATGCACTCGATTACTTCAGTGGCAAACTTGGCTGGGAGCAATGGTCATTCCTTGCTTACCAGGGTATAGCTGATATCGCCGCTCGATGGGAGACAGATGAAAACCACGGAATATTGTCTTCTGCGATCCCCCAGCTGCCCCCCACCGCCTTGGAAGCCTTATGCCATTGTCTGGAAAACGAACAGATATCCGATGATATTTCTCAAGCACTGATAGCCAGAGCTGAAAAGACCCTCGCCACGGCAGCACCAGACCCACAGATCCTGACTGCCTGTATCCGGGGTATCTCGAATTCCTCATCAGTTGATCTGAAACAAAGGTTCATTGTCAATCTGCTAACCCATAATGCAGCGAGACGCAGTGATGTTCTCGCTGCAATCAGTGGTCGCGCATGGGAAGTCTTGCTGGATGATCAGGTCAGAGACCAATATCTGACATGTCTTGCAGAAAATGACCAAGGTCAGCACTACTTCAATAATATCCTAAGCGATCTATTGTTTCTTCCCGGGACACGCTCCGCCATGCTCAGCAGCCTGAGGAATACCAATAGACCGGCGAGTTTGGAGTGTGCGATGGGTGATTTTTTTAAACAGTACCGGCAACATTGAGATTCCAGCATGTCGGGTTTCAGTTGAACTTCAACACTTAGCCTGTTGCGTCATTTGATCACTTGTAATTTAACCCGCAACTGCTCTATAAAGACAACTACCCAGCAAAGGACAGAGACAATGCTTAAAGGAACTCATCTGAAGGTCAAATTCAGCCGCACAGTGGATGGTGATACGATTCGTGCCTTTCTGCCTGGCGATGAGCTGGATGAATCACTACGGATTCTGGCGCTGGATACAGAAGAATCCTTTGCCGGCGGCAGTAAACCAGTCACTCCCTGGGGTAAAAAAGCCAAGCAGCGGGCCGAACTGTTTTTTCTGGATGCTGACGAAGTCACTATCGAATTTCCTGGTAACGAAGATCTGGCAACCTGTCTGCAGAAATATCGGGGTAATTTCGGGCGTCTGCTGGTGTATGTCTATCGCGATGGAGTGGACTTTCAGGAGACCATGATTCGCGAGGGATACAGCCCGTATTTCATGAAATACGGCAATGCTGAATTTACCAGTCACCACCTGCGTTATACGAATGCTGAGCAAGATGCCCAACGCGGGCATCTCGGGGTCTGGGATCAGATAACTGTAAATGGGTTTGCACACAGAAATTATGCCGCACTCAGCACCTGGTGGCAGCTGCGTGCAACGGTTATTGACAGTTACCGTAAAATCCGTGCGTTGGATCAATCCATACTGAATAGCCGGCTCGACTACCAAAGCCTGGAAACCAAGGCCCAAACTGAGGATCTGGTAACCGTCTTCACAGAGCTGCGCTCAATTACCCGAGTCGGCGGACGCCATGGGTTGATTGGGATCGGTTCCAATGAGCAGCCGTTTAATCTGTTTCTCCCGAATGTCGATTCAGCTGCCGGTCAGGAGATATTGAATTTATTGGAATCACGCTACATCAGCCAGGGAGATGATCACCCGCGACGGAGTTATGCCTATGTAACCGGTCGCCTGAGTACCTATAACAATCGACCACAATTGGTTGTCACCTCATCCAATCAGATATCAGACTACCTAGGCACACGGGCGGATCTTACCCCGCAAATCGCCGTGCGCATCACATCCATACTGCCCAACCCTTCTGGACCAGACGCCGGATTTGAGCGACTGCAGTTGACTAATACAGGTCGTGAGGCAGTAAATATTGCTGGCTGGTTGATACAGGACCGCTCGGGCAGGGGTTTGAATTTAGAGGGCAGCATTGAGCCGCGAGAAACCCGGGAACTCAAACTTCAAGCGGGGGAGATGCCGCTAAACAATCGGGGGGATGAAATCACCCTCTTTGATCAAAACGGCAAGATAATGAATGCAGTCTCCTATTCCGCGAGCGATGTAGTTTCAGGCCAATCGATCCAATTTTCATGACCACACTGGGCGTACCTGATCCAAATGCTTTTGGCCTGGATTGAACGTTACTAACAGCTAGCGCTGTTCAACTGCCACCCAGCCGCCATAGTCAGGCTATGGCTGGTTGGGCAGGTCAACGCCGACGCTGTTAATGCATATGTTCGGCGTGTTTGTTTTCGATTTGCAAACCTTTGAATTTAGATGAAGCATATTTGGTATGACAGGCCGTGCAGGCTTCATTCATTTTGTAGACAAAATAGTGCACAAGTTCGATATCTTTCTCTTCCGCAACATGGGACAGCATACCCGCATAATAGTGAAATTTTTTGTCCATCTGTTTGAACCCATGAGGTAGTTTTTCATGTAACTCATGACGCTGCGACTCGGTCAACTGTTGTTTGAGAATAAATCCATGCTTGATACTCTTGGCCGTTTTTGCCACATCTTCCCATTGACCCGATGCTACTGCATAGACCAAAGTTTCCATACCCTTTCTAATCTCCTTCATCTCCAGGGTCAGCATTTCATGTACCCCTTTCGATAAATCCAGATCCCGGGAATGAATATCGCCCGAGTGATTGTGATTTTCCGCTGATGATGCAGTTGCAAGCAGCATTAGAAACAATAAATTTACAGCTTTTTTCATTATTAAACTTCTCCTGTACGGCCAGCTTAACCCATCCAAAACACTCGCGAAATTCGGTTAGGTCTACTCAAAAGTAAAAAAAGATAGTTGCCACAAAGCCTGCCCATGAGGCTATCAGTAACAACCATGGTACTAGGCTTTGCCGGTATTTTATCACTTCGACTGTATCTGCTGCTCCCTGTTTGTTCTCCATCTGTTGAGCAGCCACCTTTTTCAGCTGTTTATCAAGCTCTCTGGCTTTTATCTTGTATTGTTTTTTATACTGATCAATGCCTTTTTGAATTCCCTGGGCAATCAGTTTTGTCTGTTCTTTTGTTTGTCCCGGCCTTTGCGTCCCCTTGGCGATCTGCATCGCCTCGTCCTCAGTTTGTCTGGAAACCTTGTTTGTCTTGGAATATTTAGCCATGTTGTATTTTTCTTACTGAGTTAGGGTCATTCTTGACATGATGAGTCTCAATGACGTGCGACCGCAACATCCTATATTTTTCCACACATCATTGCATGCCCGAAAAGTACATGGGGAAATTATTATCGGACCAAAAAAAAGACCTGCTTCGTTTGAGGCAGGTCCTTTTTGAGTTTAAAGATTAACTAATATTTCAATCAGAATTCGATGTCATATGGGTCATGTCCAGAAGGGTCTGGCCATGCTGGGTCTTCGGGCCAACACTTTGAGGATTCTGTATAATTTTTCATGCGACGTCTCCTGAACACCTTTACTGACACTCGATGCATCTACCATGCCACATCCGCAATCCACTGTTTTTAATGGATTATTTATCTCGAATTCAACTAAACTCCAGGGAAATGTAAATTTTTCCGACGTGCAAGCAACCCTTCAATATGCAAATCCATCCCAATATTCAGACCAACTCTCTGTATTTCCGAGGAATTGTAAAATGGAGATCAGGTTAAATATATCGACTATCGGTATGACAGACAGACGATACAGACGTCTATCCGCATGATTCAGGGCTTTGCCCTGTTAAGCATAAGGTTGTATCGAATCATCGGGTGCTTGTCAGAATCACCCGGTTATTCAAGGGCTGCGTTGACCTCGCATTGGGTCCGATAATATTTTTATAGTGATTGATCTCATCCCATGAAACCCGGGTGGGGGTTTTAAAGACGATCCACTGCACGTTTTCAGTGCACGGCGGCCTGGTTTCCGAACCCTTATAGGCATAATAACTTCGATCTGTCGGCAGCAGGAACATGGCATTGATTCCCATTCTACGATTACGCTTGCGCGATCTTATATCTGGGACATTTTCCCAAATCCTGGTGAGTGTAATGTTCTTTCTATGCCCACCATTAACAGGGATAGCCACAATGAGTGGTTCGCCACTTGAACTGAGATGATGCAGATGTATCTCCATATCTGCAGCTCTGCCCCTGAAACTATGTTCTCCGGGTGTATGGAAATCAAAGCCCAGGAATTTGTAGCGTTTGTCTCCAATCTTCAATGAACTGCCCGAATCGTAATCCAGCCACAACTGATTAGGCTTACGGTAGATCGATGTCATGCTGGTCCGGTAAATGAATTTTAGCGGCGGCAGATGTACGTAATTCGCTTCCCGGATATCTACCGGTGACTGGTGTGTGCCGGTCTTACACTCTGCATAGGCATCGGAAAGTGTTGCCCAGTTGCTTGGCCCTGTTTCACCATCGTAACTCCATCCCGAAGAATCCCACTCAGGGATGGTGCCTTGTTTTTGATTGGGACCTATTGCGAAGCAGTATTGCGCCAGCGACATAAAGACGAGAACAGTGAGGGCATATTTCAACACATAAATGTTCATTAAGTTTGCGGACACCTCATACGACCATGTAGTAGTTAATTTAACAGGCGCTCACTGCTCGTCCTGGACAGCTTTCGTGTGTACACCGCCCCTGGCGACAGCAATGCGGGTCAGACTCTTGGCGGCGCTGACACAACCCAGAGGGATGACTACCAGGGTCAGCACGGTAGAAACAAACACGCCGAACAGTAATGAGACGGCCATGCCCTGAAAGATTGGATCTGTGAGTATAACTGATGCACCCCCCATCAATGCAAAGGCTGTAATCATGATCGGGCGAGTTCTTGCTTTGCATGAGAGTAAAACCGCCTCACGCACCTCTATACCGCGGCGCACTTCCTCAACGGCAAAATCCACCAGCAGAATGGAGTTGCGCACGATGATGCCGGCCAGGGCGATGAATCCGATCATCGAGGTGGCGGTAAACTGAGCATTGAAAATCAGGTGCCCCGGCACAATGCCAAGCAGGGTCAACGGGATCGGCGCCATGATGATAGCTGGCACCAGAAAATTGCCGAACATACCGACCACCAGCATATAGATCAGGATCAGAGCCACCGCGAAGGCAGCACCCATATCGCGAAATGTTTCATAGGTCACGGTCCATTCACCCGACCATTCGAAACCGGAGAGCCCATTGTCCTCGGGAGGGCCGGTCATGGTGCCTGAAAGCTTCACTCCATCCGGAGTGACATAATCCTGGAGTTCCTCATCCACCTTCAACATGGGATAGATGGGTGCGCCAAGGCGTCCCACCGAGTCACCCACCACATATTCTACTGGCCTTAGATCCTTATGATAAATCATGGACTCTTCCGGCGTCTTGACGAAGTGTCCAAGCTCCGCCAGCGGCACGCTCAGACCCTGAGGGCTGGGAATGGGAAGATCCGCCAAGGCCTGAGGATTGGCGCGTAACGAAAGCGGCGCCTGAATAATGATCCAGGTCGGTTCCAGAGCTGAGCCTTCCCGCACGTCGGCAATCTTGTAACCACCCATGGCGGCCGACAGGGCCTCGATGATCGTGCTGTTAGAAATGCCCTGGATAGAGGCCTTCTGGGTATTGATCCGAAAACGCCAGGACATGTAGGGCTCGGTCAGATAATTGTCGACATCCGCCAGACCATCCACCGATTGAAAGATCGCGGTCATGACTTCCGCCACCTCCCTGCGGGTTTCCTCATCCGGCCCGTAGATCTCCGCCACCACGGACTGCATCACCGGCGGCCCCGGGGGCATCTCGGCTACGGTTATCCGTGCGCCTTCGGCCCAGGCGATTGGCGTGAGAATGTTACGTGCCTCCTCAGCGATCTCATGGCTGCTGCGGGAGCGTTTTTTCTTATGGGTCAGCTGCACCTGAATCTCGCCCTGCCAGGGCTCCTGCCTCAGGTAGTAGTGACGCACCATGCCATTGAAGTCAAAGGGGCGCGCGGTCCCCGCATAGGTCTGCAGGGCGACCACTTCAGGAATATCGCGCAACGCCTCAGCCAGTTCACGGGCCAGATTGGAGGTAGCAGGCAGTGCGGTTCCCTCCGGCATATCGATGACGACGGCAAACTCCGGCTTGTTATCGAACGGCAGCATCTTCACTGTGACTGCAGTGGTGTAAAACAGCATACAGACGGCAAAGAACGCCACCACCAATGCAATAAGAAACCCGAAACCCGCCAGCCGATTATCCAGCAGCGGCGGCAAAACCCTGCGGAATAATTTGTCCAGCTTCTCGTTGGCAACGTGTTCTTTTTTCTCCGCCTTGCGCAGTTTTTCCATCGAAGGCCTGATGCGCATGGCCAGATAGGAGGTAAAGGCAAATGCGGCAAACAGCGAGATAATCATCGCTACCGAGCCGAGTATCGGTATCGGCGCCATGTATGGACCCATCAGCCCGCTGACAAAGGCCATAGGCAGGAGCGCCGCCACCACGGTGAAGGTCGCCAGTATCGTCGGATTACCCACCTCGCGCACCGCATCTACCGCCACCTCGGTAGCCGTACTGTCGGCGATCAACCAGCGCCGGTAGATATTCTCCACCACCACGATGGCGTCATCCACCAGGATGCCGATGGAAAAGATCAACGCAAAGAGGGAAACACGGTCGATGGTGAAGCCCATCAGAAAAGCCGCAAAGACCGTCATCAGAATCACCACAGGAATAACTACAGTGACCACGATGGCGGGTTTCAAACCTAACGCCCACCACACCAGGAGCGTGACGATACCGGTTGCCACAACCAGTTTGAACAACAGCTCATTGACCTTATCCTGCGCTGTTGCACCATAGTTGCGGGTCACCTCCACCTTAACCTGATCCGGGATCAAGCGTCCCTTGAGCGACTCGACCATGCTCAGGATGTTATTGGCGACCGTCACGCCGTTACTGCCCTTCTTCTTGGCGATCGCCACTGTTATCGCCTGTTCACCATCTGCCGGGGCCTGCTCTCCGAAGGTCTCGTTATAGGCTGCGCCGGTATAGTAGTTGACGTAGTTATCCGCATCCTGGATGGTGCGCGAGACCCTGGCTACATCGCGCACATAGACCGGCCGCCCTTCGACGACAGCCACCACCAGATTTCCCACCTGGCTGGCGCTGTTCAGGAAACTACCGGCATACACGCGCAGTGAACGATTGTCCGCCTCGGAGCGGCCGGTAAAATTTTCTGCGTTGGCGCCACGGATGACGTTCGCCACCTGATCAGTGGTGACACCAGAGCCGGCCAGCCTGTTGGGCAGGATCTCCACGCGTATTTCCTCACTCTGACCGCCCACCACGAAGCCCTGTCCTGTATCGGGAATCCGGTTCAGTTGCTGCAACAGATTGAGACCAAGACGCCGCAGGCTGCCACCATCCAGTTCATCGGAACGCAGCGTCAGGGTGACGACCGGGACGTCGTCGATACCCTTCGCCTTGACCAGCGGCGGCATCTGGACCCCGGCGGGCATCTTGTCCAGATTAGAGGCCACTTTGTCATGCACCTTGATCAACGAAGGCCCGGTTTGTTCTCCGACCTTGAAGCGCACGGTCACCACGCCCTGGCCACGGGCGCTGGCAGAATAGACATGTTTGACCCCAGGGATCTCACTCATGATCCGCTCCAGGGGTTCCACCGCCATATCAGCCACCTGGGCGGGGGAAGCTCCCGGATAGGCCAGAAATATATCGATCAGCGGCACAGAGATTTGTGGATCTTCCTGCCGGGGGGTGGCCACCAGACCCAGGATACCCATTCCCAGCATGGCGAGAAACAGCAGCGGTGAAAGGGGTGAATGGATGAAGGCCTGGGCGGTCTTGCCCGCCAGACCCAGGTTGACCCCTGGGGTCGGATTATCGCTCTGGGACATGGCCGATCCTTTTCTTAATTATCTGTAGATGTGGCAGCTGCAGGTTCTTTCACCTGAACGCCGGCCGCCAACCCGGGGGGTGGATTGTTCACCGAGCAGATCGCCTTCCCTCAGACCAGACAACACCACGCACTGACCGATCCCCATGTTCTCGCCCAGCCTGACCACCCGCAGACGGGTCCGCCCATCGCTGCCGACGGCGAACACCAAGGGCAAGCCGCCTTTGCGAATCACCGCACTCTTGGGAATCACCAGATTGGGCACTCGCTGCGCCTTTTGGTCAGGCACACTGACCTCTGCATACTGACCAACGGTGGTCACTGTAGCCAGAGGCAGGTCCATCTCAACCCGCACCGTATGCTGACGCGGGTCGGCAACTGGAAATATGCGACTGATCCGGGCGTTGATTGCCGGATCAGCACCATCCAGTCGTACCATCAACATATCGCCTTCATTGAGTGCAGGGCTCAGACGGGATGGGATGTCTACTTCGACCTGATAACCACTGGTTTCGCTGTACTTGAGGATAGGCTGCCCCGGCTGAATCGTATCCCCAACCTCCACATGCACGCTCTCCACGACACCGGCGAATGGTGCCAGGCTGCGCGCGTCGCGCAGAGACGCCTGGATCTCCTTGATCTGCGCCTCGGCCTGCTTGTGCTGCGTCGAGGCCTGGGTCACCTGGGTTTCCCGTTGGACCAGGTCCGAGTCTCGCTCAGCACCACGGTTTCGCATGCCCATGACGTTCTGCATGGGGTTGGTAAACATCTGATCCATCATCGCCGGCATCCCCATACCTCCGGGCGCCTGGCCACTGGCACGGGATTGCGGCGAGCGCAGTTCCCGGTTGAGCTGCATGTTGGCGTTACGCATCGCCGCCCGGGCCGAGTCGCGACTGGCAACCGCGGCATCGAGTTTGGCCCGCAGGGCGCTGTCATCGATCTGCACCAACAGATTTCCCTGTTGGAAGCGATCGCCCTCCTGTCCAGCGATATACTGGATGCGGCCAGGTATCTGTGCCGTGAGCAGCACCGATTTACGCGCCGTTACGGTACCCGCTATGGCGATATGAACGGAAACCTGTTCACGCTTGACCGGGTGAAGATCATATTCCGCGGCGAAAGGGGTGGTCAAAGGGACCAGGCCGGATAAAATTGCAACCAGTGCTGCAAGCGAAAGCTTTCTGAGCATAATCCGCAAGTTCCTCAACTGAACAAAGCATAGTTTCAACGCACTGCGACTGTGATTGACAACAGCACTCCGGTGGGAGCACTAAACAGGAAATGCCAAAATCTACGAGTAGACGGCAATCGCTCGCGAATCGAGATGATAACTTTGTATTGTACTCAGATTAAAGCTGAGAATCATTAGTAGAAATGTTAGGGAAAATACCTAACTCACTGATAATTAGAAATCATTGACAGCGGATCAATCTGCACCATTTCAACAGCATCCACCCTGATTTCCCGAACCCGGCTGTGCTCCGGCAACCGCCTTTGAGAAAGGCAGGCTGCTGCCGCAGCCGTCAAAGATCCCAAAATGGGTCTCCCAGCTCCCATAGAACACGAAATAATCACTGAACCTTGTTTCGTTGAGCATCCGGTAGGTATTGCCGCAGACCGGGAACATTTTACCCCGCTCTATGACATGGTGGTCATCCAGGGCAAACGCATGCTCACTGCCCGGGATGCCACCCTTGTAGACCACCGCCTGGCCATAGTCTTCACAGGCCGGTTCCAGCCCATCCAGTTTGAACAACCGATAGGTGGCCGAATAGAAGTCGATATGACCGATCTTTTCTTTCGATCTCGGGGTTGTCGATGGTGATGGGACGATCCTCCACCAGGCGCGGATCGGCAAAACCGGCTTTTTTGCCAGATTGAGAAAATCATTCCAATACAGCGCCCCGCTCAGACACTCGCCATATAGCACCGGATCAACGGTCAGATGCTGCGGCACCCGGCGATCTGAATAGACATCGGAGAAATACAGCTCACCCCCCGGCTTGAGCAGCCGATGAGCTTCCTTGAGCACCGCCTCCTTATCCGGTGAGAGATTGATCACGCAGTTGGAGACGATGATATCGAAGCTCGCATCCTCCAGGCCCAATTCGTCCAGACGTTCGATATAACCCTTCCTGAATTCCACATTGCTTTGCGCATAACCGAACTTCTGCCGATGCCAGTCCACATGACGCTGTGCCACCGCCAACTGCTCGTCGGTCATGTCCACACCGAGGACATAGCCCTCCTCGCCCACCATCTGCGCCAAGGCATAACAATCACGACCCGAGCCACTGCCCAAGTCGAGGATGCGCATACCCGCCAGCAATTGTGGGCTGACCAGGCCACATCCATAATAACGGGCCAACACCTCTTCATGGATATTCGCAAGCACGGTCCGCAATTCAGCCGGCATCGAGCTATCGGTACAACAGGCATTGGTTTGCAGATCGTTGGAATGTTGCAGGATCTGACCGTAGTACTCTTTTACTGAATCTTTCATGGTTTCCCGTCTCTAAAGCAGCGGTCAGGCCGCTTGCGAATCAGATTGCCTGGCTTGAAAAGCGCCAAAGCGGCCCACATTATTACGAAACAGTTTGATAGTCGACTGGAGAAACAGTTCATTATGAGCGGAATGCGTACAACCCTGTTGCTGGCCGCCCTCACCGGCCTGCTGCTGGTGGCAGGACAGGCCATGGGTGGTCAGCAGGGGCTGATCATCGCCCTGATCTTTGCCGGCGCCATGAATATCGGTTCCTACTGGTTTTCCGACAAGATCGTCCTGAAGATCTACAAGGCCAGGCCTGCCGGACCCAACGAAGCACCAGTGCTGCACCAAGTGGTGCGGGAACTCGCCAACCGCGCCGGACTGCCCATGCCCAAGGTCTATGTGATCCCGAATGATGCGCCCAATGCCTTCGCCACCGGCAGAAACCCTGAGCATGCCGCGGTGGCGGCCACCACCGGCCTGATGCGCATCCTGACCCGGGAAGAACTGGCCGGTGTCATGGCCCATGAGCTGGCCCATGTAAAGCACCGTGACACCCTCACCAGCGCTATCGCGGCGACCATCGCCGGCGCAATAGCCGCACTGGCCAATTTCGCCCAGATGGCGATGCTGTTCGGCTTTGGACGCAGTAATGACAACAACAACGGATTTGGTGCCATCGGCGCCATCATCATGATGATCGTTGCCCCGCTGGCCGCCTCGCTGATCCAGATGGCCATCTCCCGCTCCCGAGAGTATGCCGCCGATGCCCAGGGCGCCGCCATCTGCGGCAATCCCCTCTGGCTCTCAGGCGCACTGCGCAAGCTGGGTCAGGCCAATCAACGGATTCCCATGCAAGAGGCTGAGACTCACCCGGCATCGGCCCATCTGTTCATCGTCAACCCTCTCAAAGGGGCCAATGTTAAGCAGCTGTTTTCCACCCACCCGCCCCTGGAGGAACGCATCCGCCGTCTGGAAAACGCCGCCTATGGCCGTGCCTGATTCATGCAGAAACTACTGATCTTTTTGGGGCTGACGATCCTGGTCATCGGTCTGCTCTGGCCCTGGCTAGGCAAGCTGCCGCTGGGGCGGCTGCCTGGTGACATTTTAGTGGAGCGGGAAAACTTCCGTTTCTACCTGCCCATCACCACTATGCTGCTGGTGAGTGGGCTGCTTTCCTTAATACTCTGGCTATTACGGAAATAGTTATCCGACCCAGCCTGCTGGTGGCTGAGACGATCTGTATGGGTTGATTTAGTCAATAACAACACCCTGTTAACACAAGAGATTATAAGTAGACGAATTAACACTTCTATGCTAATTAAGTATGAGATAAAAAACTCAAAACAGCCCTACAGATCCAGGTTGCACACATACATGGACAGTAAGAAATTCCGCCAACCAATAGATAAAAGCAGGCCTCATCACGTATCGCCGGATGGGAAACTGGTGATCTACCTACACCGGGCGGCAAGAATTTATAAGTCCTTTTCACGGGATAATCCGCTCTCCAATATCTGTCGTATTTCTACACTCGGATCTATATTTAACAATCACTTATCAACAAATAGTGGGTGTTATATCCCATATTTAGCGTGTTGTAACACCCCAAGTTTGGGGTCGAAATATAGCTATGAGTAGAAGTAGATGGTGAGAAAACTTCTCATTGGCACCATAGTATTATCACTACTAGCAGGGATAGGTGTGTTTGCCATCGGTATTATGGTAGATCAAGCATCTTGGGAAAAGGTGTCAGAGGCGGATTCTCCAGATGGGACATTTACAATGTTTGAGTATGATTATTTTTCCGATGGAAATAGGCATGCTCCGTATGGTAGCTATATTTTTATCAAACCTAGCTCTAGTCATAAAAAACCAATAGATAGCTACGTTATTTTTGCAGGTTATTGTAGTAACGATAATTTGTACAAATGGGCCAGCAATACAGAGATAGATATCACGTGTATAGAAAGTGAAAAAACAAGTGTTAAAACTCTGTCTAAAAAGGCATATGGAATTAATATTAGTGCAGTTGTAGAACATGCAAAAAACTCATAATCGGGTAGCCGGGGGTCTCTAACCCCCAGCCCCCACAACACCTTTCTATTACCCACAAGTATACAATCAAACAGCCCAGGTCGGGTAATTCAAAGTTTTTCAATTTCTTTTAAAGATAAAGTCTTCCATCTTTCTATAAGAAGATCTAATTCCTTCATCTCTTTTATAGCTTTTTTGACAGCAGCCGCCTGACTTTTGTTAAGCGTTTTTGTAACCGTCTTCCCCTTCACCTTTCTTGTCCAAATCAAGTATGGACCATGCCAAAACCTATTGTCTTCATGGCAACGGCAATTTAGTTTTCCACATTGTTTATATCGATTAGCCAAAGAGCCATTAAGAATGCGATCTTTTGACTCTATTTTCGATTTCAAGCGAACAATCATTTTATTCATAGTATTGAGTGTATCTTGAAGTATATAATACCTCAAGACAGACTTAGGAGAATTTACGTGAACACGAGTGATTGGCCTAATGCAGAATTTAATGGTGTCGATCTTGGTGATAAGAGATTGAACGAACGCCTCGTAAAAATCACAGGCCAGTTCATATCTTCTACTGAGAGCCCAATAAACCAAGCATGTGGTGGTTGGGCAGAAACAAAAGCCGCATACCGTTTTTTTCAAAATGATAATGTCGACTATAAAGATATTGTTGGGCATCATGCTCAAATCACAAAAAGGAGATTCGATAACGAAGACGTTGTCCTAGCGATTCAAGATACTACTTATTTCAATTATACTGACCACCCAAAAACAAAAAGCCTTGGATTATTATCAAGATTTACGGGGAAATATAGAAAGGACATAATCACAAGCGGTCTCTATATGCATACGACTATGGCGGTTAATGTTGATGGTCTTCCGCTGGGACTGTTGGATCAAAAAATCACGGCCAGAGAAGTGTTACCAAAAGAGCAGATTGAGATTAAGAAAAGATCCCATAACATAGCTTTGCCGATTGAAGAAAAGGAAAGCATTCGTTGGCTTGATTCACTGCGAGCATCGGTATCCTTATTTGGAGATCAAAACTAAAAATCCACGTTCTAAGAACGTGGTTTTGCTTTCGCCCTTGAAGGGCGTTTAAGGCGAGCCCTCTGAGAAGGCTCGCCAGTGTTGCCACCTTTTATCGATTTATGCCACTTCAGACATCAAGCTCTAGATTTCTTTCTACGCTTTCCTGATATTTCACATACTTGCGTATCATTTCAGCATCTACTCCAACTGTGTCAACGCAGTATCCTTTCGCCCAGAAATGATTACCCCAGTAGGGTCTTTCCTTCAAATACGGAAATTGCCGAAATATCTGTATAGCCGTTCTACCCTTCACTCGACCCATTAGTTCCGATATGGCCACCTTGGGCGGAACCTTGATCAGTAAGTGAACATGATCTGCCTGAATACTCAATTCAATCAGTTGACAACCTAACCGCTCACTATGAACTCGTATGCTTTTACCAACTTCATAGCCCACCTTACCTTGTAAAACTCGATACCGATATTTCGGCACCCAGACAATGTGATATTGGCAATGCCATAACACATGCGATAATTTCTCAAATCTGCTCATGCTGCTTCTCCTAACTCTGTTGTGGCGACAACTTTGTTAGGATGCATGGGCAGGTTCTTAAGGCCAAAGCCTCGAACCTTCCCACGTCCTCAGGACGTGGTTTTTATAGGTAATAAAAGGGTGGTTACAGTAGCTGATCGGGAGGCTGATATTTATGATTTGTTTTTATTAGCCGAGGAAATAGGGTCTCACTATTTAATTCGAGCTTCTCATAATAGAAAAGTAAATAAGTCAGCAGTTTATTCTGATATTTCTGGAGAAATGCTGTGGGATTTTATGAGCAAGCAGAAAATTGAAGGTGAGATACAGGTTAACGTTCCTGCAAAAGATGATCAGCTGAAACGTGTAGCAACCTGCAAGGTTAAAATAGGAAAGATAAAGGTTCTGCCTCCTCGCAGCTTCAAAGGATCAAAATCAATAAATGCAGAATTGACAGTGTACTCTGTTCAGGTTGTAGAAAATAATCCTCCTGAAGGGGCCTGCAAAATAGATTGGATCCTGCATACCAACATACCCGTTCATAACTACGAAGATGCCATAGAAAAGGTGAAGTGGTATTGTTTAAGGTGGAGGATTGAGATCTATTTCAAAGTCATAAAGTCAGGTTTTAATGTAGAGCGCTGTAGACTCGAAACAGCGGACCGCCTTATCAGATATCTCGCTATTGTTAGTATCGTAGCTTGGAGAGTATTCTGGCTAACCTTGGTATCTAGAACAGTGCCAGACGGACTGTCTTCGGATTTTCTAACAGAGGACGAATGGAAGGTTCTCTTTGTAAGATTCAACCCAGCAAGCAGAATTCCAAAACACCCACCTTCACTGAGAAAGGTCACTATGTGGATTGCTCAGCTAGGAGGTTTTTTAGCGAGGAAGGGAGACGGAAGTCCCGGTATTACACATATCTGGAGAGGGCTGGAAAAATTGGCCGACATGATGGTGGGCATGCGAATCTATGGCAATATTTATGGGTAATAGAAAGCCCACAACACCCTGCATGCGGCTCCGCACAGGGCGTTTCACTTGGAATGGTGAAGCTTGATCCATCCATCACGCAGTGCATATAACCCCTGAGATTTCAGATAGGCATTGGACAATGCCTGCTGTATCCCCGGTGTTTTCGAACTACGCCAAGGGCCTTTGCTGGTGATACCGCACGCAACCGCTGATTGAACTCGAACGCCAAGTCTCATCAGACTTCTTACCTTGGTTCGTGGTTTTCGCCATTGACGCCAATACGCCATACGAACCCTGCGTCGAATCCAATGATCCAGATCGACACAGAGCTGATAGCAGTTAGCGATTCCAAAGTAGTTGATCCAGCCACGAATAAACTGACTGGTTTTGGAGAGCTGATATTTCATCGACACTCCCCAGTTGCGGTTCGTTAACCGCCGAATCTGCTGCTTGAATTTATGCAGTGTTTTCGGGTGCCATTGAATGCGTCCTCTTCGGAAAGTAAATCCGAGAAATTTGCTTTCATTGGTTTTAACGACGCGGCTTTTGGTCTTGTTAATGACCAATTTCAAACGGTTTTGCAGGTACTGACTGATACTGCGGAGCACCCGTTCACCGGCCCGCTGACTTCTCACCAGAATGGTGAAGTCATCGGCGTAGCGTGCGAACTTGTGACCACGATTTTCAAGTTCTTTATCCAGAGAGTCGAGTAGGATATTGGTAAAAAAGGGGACAGACCACGGTTTTGGTAAAAAAGGGGACAGACCACGGTTTTCATGAGACAGCCCCGGAAACCGTGGTCTGTCCCCTATTGTTGCACTTGTATACCAGGGCCTCACTGGTTATCTGCCGATCGCCTGTTAAGCAGATCTCCCCAGATAAGGACATGAACTTTCCCTGCACTGCTGCATCATTTACGGTGGCCGTTAGATCACGTGGCTTTGATGTCTTGTGCCATCTCGCCTCCAGCCTACGCCTCATATGATGTTCTTGTTCATCAGCTCGCAGTTTTGCGGCCGGCTTCCTTCAGACCTTCCCTCACGGGTCGGCCCTTGCCATTCGCTAGTAGTTATCATCTAATAGCTTTTAATTCGCTAAGGATGGTGACCTTCCTACAGAGGACTCTCACCTCATTAGTTCATGCCCATGCTGGGCGTACACAAAATGCTCAACACCGTTCGCTACCGCTCACTCGGACGCTCCGCAGCGTTGCTGCTCCGCGCCGGTTAGCATGGCGTTATACACAAAAGGAAAATGAAAATGAATAAAAAAATATTTTGTGTCGGATTAAACAAAACAGGAACTTCATCTCTGCACGAAGCATTTAGAATTCTAGGTTTAAAAAGTGTTCATTTTATGGATGATGAAGGGAATAATATCAAGGACATTATTCAAAACAACTACCTGACAAGAGATAATATCATCAAAGGATTGGAAGAGTATGATGCGTATTCAGATTGGGATAGAGCTCCATATACTGTCGATATTATTAAAGAGTTTGACAAACAGTACCCAGATAGTAAATTTATATTAAATACTAGGGATTTAGATAGTTGGTTAAATAGTAGAGAAAAACACGTAAAAAGAAATCAAGAAAGGAAACGGAAAAATCCAGAGGAAGACATTAGATGGTTGGAAATCGATAGAAGTGGTTGGGAAATTCAGTTTAAAAATCACTACGATGAAGTTAATAAATACTTTAAAGGTAGAAAAGATGACTTATTAGTTTTTGATGTCACAAAAGGTGATGATTGGGAAAAACTTTGTCCATTTCTAAACCTGCCAATTCCCACAGTCCCTTTTCCTAAAGAGAATGTTGCTCCTAAAAAGAAATCATTTTTTAAAAGATTTTTAACAAAAATGAAAAAGCACATATAGCTAACACATGGTATAGTGCACGCGGGTTTCAGTGGTTTTCAGGGGTTTGTGGCTCGTCAAAAAGGACGGTGTATACTGATAGGCTTTCGCTTCGAAATCCCGCACGACCC
Organism: uncultured Gammaproteobacteria bacterium; assembly: GCA_963797085.1. Taxonomy (GTDB): domain Bacteria; phylum Pseudomonadota; class Gammaproteobacteria; order Chromatiales; family Chromatiaceae; genus JASJBU01. Next base: position 41,482 of record CAWCOA010000001.1, on the reverse strand, counting down.
TATACCATCAACCGTTGAGAAGGATAGATCGTGAGAGCGGAGCGTGCTGCGCGGGTAGAGTAGAAAACAGGTATCGCGTACTGTAGGTTAGACCTAACTGTTACCACCCCTTTCGTCTGGCGGTGTCTCAATAATCTAACCATAGTCACGGAAACCTGCCTTCCCTCATCAAACCGTGCATACGGTTTTCCCGTACACGGCTTTCCGATGTTCTTCTTCACAAGGCATGCGCCTTCTTCCATCCGGCTGTTGTCGGTAGCTTGAAAAGCCCATATCGCTCATACAATCTGTGGTTGGGAAAACGATTATAGGCAGCAGCACGACTGTGTAATTTATGCCGTCTGCGCAAATGCGTCCTTAACCGTTCTTCAACCTGCATCTTAGCGCCACGAAATACATTAGAGCTATTCCGATAGTGAAAGTAACTCGTCCACCCTCTCAGGCTGGCGTTGAGTTCTGTCATAATATCGGTAAGCGGCACAGGACACCGACGACGATCAGTTAGCCCTTTGACCCGATCCTTGAGTCTTTGTACTGAACGTTTGGAAGGCTCAGTATGCGGGTAAACTTTTCCACTCTTGCGACTTTGACGTAGTTGGAATGAGAAGCCCAGAAAATCAAAATGCTCTGTGCGTGCATCCACCACTTTGGTCTTGATCGGATTAAGTGTCAGGTCGAGTCTTTCCAGCACGCTTCTCAGGCTATCCATCGGTGCATTAACATCTCGCCGGCAGAGGATGACCAGATCGTCCGCGTAGCGCACAAGTCGTGTACCCAGCCTGTTCTCAAGGTCATGCCGTTTCCACACCCTGTCCAGCAGGTGCAGATACAGGTTGGCCAGTAATGGAGAAATAACGCCACCTTATGCATAGTAACTCGTTATGGAAAGTAAATCGGGTAAAGCCACAGTTTTCATGAACCATACCCGAAATTACTTTACATAAAACATCGTGGCTGATTGCTATAGACTAGCCAACCAAGTGAGTAAGGCTTCATCCTTTTCCCAATGTGGTAGATGCGTGGTAACCATCTCTGGATAGGCATTTTCCAGAGCTTTTCGTTTCATTTCAGTATCGGCTCTCGCATAAGTTTCAGTCGTTGCAATATCCACATGCCCCAACAAATCGCGGATATAGATCAGACTGACACCGGCCTGAAGCCACTCCATCGCCTTGGTGTGCCGGATCACATGCGGGCTTACCTTATCCGGAATGATGGGTGATTTTTCCCTGGCTTGAGACACATACTTAGCCAGGATGTAAGCAATCCCCGCCCGTGTCAATTTCCCCTGCTGTCGATTAAAAAACAGCGGATAATCCGGCATGTTCTCAAGGCTCGAAAAGACTTCGTCCATGTATTGTTTAAGCAGGGCCTGGGTATTCGACATGAGCGGAACCTGCCGCTGTTTACGACCTTTGCCGGTCAGCGTAAGCAGGGGTGGCCGATCCAGTCGCACATTCCCAACACAGAGATCCGCCACCTCCTGGACGCGTGCGCCCGTATCGTAGAGGACACACAGCAAGGTTAAGTCACGACGCCCATGGGCTTTCGATGCGTCTGGCTGGGCCAAGATCAGCTTTAAGGCTTCAGGTGTCAGGTAATTGATGGTCGGCGCTGGCGCTTTCTTCATCGGAATCGACAAGATTTTCTGACAGGCCAACAGTTCCGCCGGCTCTTCGAGCTGCAGATACTGGTAAAACCCATGGAGACAGGCGAGTCGCTGGTTTCTGGTAGACACCCCGTTATGCCTGTCTTTCTCGAGCCACTGTAGAAAACCCAGAATCAGCTGCTTGTCGATGTGTCTTAGGCAGAGTTTTTCAATGGCGAGATGACAGTCTTGCTTGCAGTAGCGCAGAAACAGCTTGAAGGTATCCCGGTATGATTTGAGCGTATTGGTGCTGAGGTTGCGCTGTCCTGGCAGATAAACGCCCAGATAATGCGAGAGTGCTTTGGCAAAATCAGTCGGTGCCATGGCTAACGCCTCCCATTGCGGGGACGACATGACCAAAGGTCTGTTCCATTTTTGCCGTGATATCAGGATACAGTTCTGCCGTCAGTCTCAGATAACGGGCCGTGTCACGAAACGAATCGTGACCCAGATAGGCTTTCAATATCGGCAAATAGGCGGCCAGGTCCTTACCTTGCAACACCCATCGCCTCAGGCAGTGGACAGCAAAGGTATGGCGAGCAAAATCCAAACGTTTGGATTTCCTGAGTTATCCAAACCTAAATAAAATCCAAACCTTTATCACAAATACCTGATATTTAAGGGTTTTGAAAAATGAAAGGTTTGGATTTTTTATATACTATTTGATCGGTTTAACGCCACAGAACGCTGCCAGCCCACCTCGTACATTTTTCCATTTTTTCGATACTTTCTTGTCGTTCTCATCTTCGAGAGTTGCAAGGGCTTTTAATTCCTGCTCGAGGGTAATGTCCATAGGGGGTAGTCGGTTAGCGCCACCTACCACTACATCTTGTGCTAGTTCCACTTATAGCCGTGAGTCACATCCGCTTCAGTGATAGGTCCAGTAACGACGGCCTGCTCGATCAGACGGCGGAAGACCAGACCGCGGTTGCGAGAGTGCGCCGATTGAATCGGAAGGTGAACTCCTCCAAGTAAGCATGCAGGTGGTCGGCGTCACCGAGCCTTGCTGCGTACCCAGTATCCAGCGTTTCAGCAGGCTCGCTACTCGATGTACACCTGGCATCGCCACGTGAGCAGGATCGCCCGATTCTGAATGCCCCCTTGCTGGTGCGTGTATCCGCGCTTCGACAGGTCGTTGTAGCCGCTCCAACCGTCCGTATGCACCACGAACCAGCGCGTCACCACATCGCACACGAATGGCAGGAGGCTCGCTCCCGATGCATCCGGAGTAGCGCATTCTCAGACGCCCGAAACCCTTCGGCTGCTTTATTTCCACCGCTATCACCACTATCTTCTTGGTGGTCCCGCGTCCGCGTTTTCCTCCATGTTCCACGCCACCAACCAATGTCTCATCGACCTCTACTTTGCCCGACAAGCGCTCTCGCTCCGCACGCACCATAGCTACTCTGTACCGCTGCAGCATCGTCCTTGCCACTCGATACCTCGTACCAAGTGTCCGCTCCAGGGTCTTCGCAGACATCCCGTTCTTCGCCGTCGTAACGTGCCACGCCGCTTCAAACCACGTCGTCAACGGAGTCCGCGTCTTGTCTAATATCGTACCCGCCCTCACGCGCACATGCTCTCCGCACCCAGAGCACAACCGCCGCCCTCTACTCGCGCGCCACGCCTACTCTTTCTCCTCGCTGGCGGAAACACACGAAACCCCTCGGGCCAGCGCAATCGCTCGATATACTGTTCACACGCCTCGTCGTCGGGGAACATCTCCACAAACTCGCGATAGCTCCGCGGTAATCCTGGCCCGCACTAGGCTTCTATACTCAGAATTCGATCTTCGACACCTGCACCACTACATCTTGTACCCAGTGGCGCTAACCGTCTACCCCCTTTATTATACCATGGTTGTTTGTAGCTGTTCATGCCCTAAGAGAAATGAAATTTGCACGATATTCATACCGTCTTCCAGCCAATGGGAGGCTTTGGCATGCCTCAGCTGATGAGCATGAATATCCAGTGGCACCTCATCACACAACTTATACGCGGCTCTCGCATGTTTTTTCAGTTGCTTGTTTACTGCGGCTTGGCTCATTTTTCCATGTAATCCGGTATTCCTTGAATAAAAGACATACGCTTTTGGGTTTGGCGTATCACCATGAAACTCTTTCAGATATTTCTTTAAATGTGACACTGCCTTAGGCAGAAGATACAGTGTTCTTATTTTGGTTCCCTTTCCTATAATGGTGACATTTGGCTTTTCCGCGTTCAAATGAAGTTGTTCTAATCTTAATGACAGAATTTCATCGATTCTAGCGGCCGTGCTGTAGATGATAATCATCAGTGCCAGATCCCTTCGCCCTGCTTTTAAGGACAAATCCGGAACTGATAATAATGCCTGTACTGCTTTTTTGCTCATCCCCTTTACTTTTTTACGTACTTCTTTTTTTCGTTGAATCCTTGTTGCATCATCAGAAAGATATAATTTGAGGATGTCCCTGGTCCCGAGGTATTTTAGAAATGTCCTTAAAGATGCCAGCCGGTTGTTACAGGTTTCAGGGCTGTTGTCACGAAATTCCATCAGCCATTGCAGCCATTCCTCGATGATTATCCTGCTAAAACATCCACCACACAGTCGTTCTGCACTGATCCCTTTTTCTGTCTCCAGAAAACTGATGTATAAGGCCAGTGCATATTGATAGGATGTCAATGTATGGCTGCTGCGGCTTTTTTGAGAAGGGACATATTCATTCAAAAAAGTATTGATATGGCGTGCGATTACAACCGACTCACTCGTCGCTTGTTTCATAATCCACCTCCGGCACAATGTTTTCGAAGTCTCCTCCTGTTTTTTCTTCCAGGATTTCAGCCATTCCAGGAACCAGGGAATAGTAATACCTGGTGCTTTCCAGTGTGCTGTGTCCCATGCTTTTGCTGAGATAAAGCAGCTTTGCGTCAAACCCAAAACCTTCATCTGTCCAGCGGTTAATATTTTCTATGGCATAATGGTGCCTGAGTTCATATGCAGTAGCATGGGAGCTGTTATATTGATGCCACAATTCCCGAAAGTTGGTCTGCACCCATTTTCTGGTATGGAACGTGTTACCCTTGGCAGGAAAAAAATAAGCTCTGTGAGCGTATTGCTTCCGTATCGTTGCATCATATCTTTTCAAAAGATCAAGCATGGAGTTATGCAACACGACGTAATGTTGGGCATGACCTTTGGAATAGCGAATGTTCACTATCCCATGGTACAAATTGACATCTCCGACCCGCAGCGTTCGCGCCTCATTGGTTCGCATTCCACTGCTGTAAAGAAGACGGAAGAATACAGGAATAGTGATCTTCCTGGCACGCTGTTCGGGAGTGTGGGATACGCAAGGCAGGCTGTCACAGGCATGGAAGAAATTTCTCAGCCCGACCTCTGTAAAAGTATGAGGAATATACGTGCGCCGTTCTTTCCTTGGAATATCAGGCTCCATTACCTCGGTTTTTCCGCGCTTTCTTAAGTATCGTATAAAACTTACAATCACATAGATTCTTGATCGGCATGAGTTGTTGGTTTCGGTGTCGCGCTTCTGGCACCACTCATCCACCATTTCCTGAGACAGAAGTACAGCTTCCTGATAGTTTTTTTTTGCAGTACCGATCAAACAGCAGGAGGTTTTGCTCATAAGAAGTTTCATTCCAATGCCCGGATGCCTTCTGGTAGAAAACATAGGCCTGCAGGTGCGGCGCAAGAAAAGAAGTGAATTTATCCATGAGCAAACACCTCCTTAGACACAGGAAAACGTTCTATGCTGATGGCGCATTCCTTCAAATGCGGAAAATCTGCACTTAGATAGGGCTCAAGGGAATTTGGCGCAGAGTGACCCAGTGTTCTACTAATCACAGGCTGAGGTACTCCATTTCCCAAAAGTGCCGTGGCAAGGTGATGGCGGAAGATATGAAAGCCTTGCCGGTCGCCTTTGCACTGCCGGATACCTGCAACTTTCATGATCCGGACTGCCACGTTGCCAATGCTTCTGTTTTTCAGCCGGTCGTACGGCTTATGTTGTGAAACAAAAAGATATTTACTTTGAGTGTGAGGACGCTCCGACGTCAGATAGTCATAAATGGCATTGCCGACAACAGCTGTTAGAGGGAGCTCTAGTGGGATCTCCGTTTTCTGCTGTCGGATATCAATTAAATCCCTGTCCCAGGCAATAGCATCCAGTGTCAATCCCGCAATATCGCAGCTACGCATGCCTGTATAAAGCACAAGCATCCCCATTGACTTATCCCGGAGCGTCAGCTGATTCCTGCCATTGGCCAAGACGTCTTTAACTTTCTGGAATTCCTCCGCTGTAAGGTATTGAATATTTTTGGTGGTTTCTCTTAATGCAGGAAGAAAAGCCAAAAGTTGAGGACAGGTTTTTGGGTGATCAGAGATACAGGCTTTTAATACGGCAGCAATGTTCTTTTTGTAAGAACAGCTCCTGATTAGCGTATCATCCGAGGACATAAATATGGAAAGCACGGCTTCTTCGGTAATTTGATCCAGCCGGTTCATTCCTTTTTGTTGGAGGGATAAGAAAAAAGTGGATGCATTATGTGACTCGGTATAAATGGTAGAGGGTTTCTTGCCACGTTTTTCATCCACCTCACAGTAAAAATCGATGATAGATTTAAACTCCGGTGACAGCAGGGGATAAGCTCCTCTTTTAAAGAGTTCATGCCTGCGTCTCCCATCAGGATACCGACCATGAACATCAAACTGCTCAATGGCGCCAATGATGGTCCGTTTATGGCGAAGATAATCAGAGGAATGAGATGCTTTCGTGTAATCCAAATAGATATCTGCATAGCAGGACCATTGCCTTGAATCCACAGCCGCCAGAATTTGTTCGATTTCTCGTTTGAAGCTGCTAACGTAATTATTTGAGTAACCGTTGGTTTCCATGTAGGAAATAAGTTTGGGATAGTTGTCTCGTAAGTTCTTTACATTCATTTTTATGACCTCCTGTTGATTCGGTAAGAAGATCATAAATCGTGTAAAATAATCCAAACCTTTCTTAATTAATATCATTCAATATCAATCATCTGTGATAAAGGTTTGGATTTTATTTAGGTTTGGATAACGAGCATCATGCAGCCGTGGCCCTTTTCCCCTGCCTCCGTGTGATATCCGGGCCTGCCACAGGAAGCGTCTGAAGTTCTTGTACACATTGCCTTTGGTGAGCGCTTGCCCACCCGGTGCGGAAAAGAAGTAGTCACCCGGGTCTGAAAACAAATGCACCACTTTCACGTAGTCGCAACAACGCTGGGTATTTTCAAGGGACATGGGAACCAGCCTGTCCTTGTTGAATTTCCCGTCCATGATGGTGAGTACGCCAGTGGTCAAATCCACATCTTGTACCCTGAGGTTGAGCGCCTCCGAGATCCGTAACCCACAGCCAAACAACAGGCGGAACAGCAGTGGCATGATGTGATGCCTTAATGGCACCTCAGCACAATAATGGCAGGCATCTGCTTGCTGCAGCAACGCCGTGATTTCCTGATCGCTAAAAATGTAAGGCGTATAGCCAGGGACCTTGGGCAGGGCTCTTTTGGGCACCACATACGAGGGGATACCAAGCCGGGTCATATACAGCGCCAGTTGGCGCAGTACACACGCCCTGTTGTGTAAGGTTGCCAGTGCCTCATTGGGGGCCTTTTGGAGCCAGGCATGGGCCAGAGGCTGAGTGATGGCGTTATCATGGCAGCCATAGGTCAGACAGAACTCATCGAATCGGTAGAGTATCCTTGCGCTGCTGACGTATTTGTAGCCCAGCGAGCGTTTCTCATGGATCATGCCTTCGATGCAGGTCTTGAATGGACTCTGATAGTGGAATTCATTCATGAGGCCAACCCGCTTCAGGATTCAGTGCACATTCACGTAGCCTGTTGATGTCCACCTTGAGGTAAACGGCCGTGGAATCGGTGCTGACGTGCCCTAATATGTCGGAAATGATGGGCAAAGGGGTATGCTCGGCCAGTAATCTGCTGGCCAGGGTGTGGCGTAGCGAATGCATCCCTTTCTTTTTGTGCGGCGAGAGGGAAATTTTTGCCAACCGCATGTATTTCACGACAACCTGATGCAGTCGGTCTTCGTCTGAAAAAGGCACCAGGGGCGCCAGATGGCGTAAAAATACGTAGGGAGAGTCAACCTTCGGACGCCCGTGTTTCAGATAGTCGATAATGGCCCAACCCACATCCGGTAGCAGGGGTAGCGTGAGTGGTGTCGCCGTTTTCGATTGGGTGAGCTCGATGCGGTTCTCTCGCCAGTGAAGGTCGCTTAACTTCAGCTGTTTGATGTCGATGGTACGCAGACCCAAACGGGTGACCATCAGGATGATGGCATAATCTCTTTTTCCGGCAGGATTGCCTCGGTCAATGGCCTCGAGGAGTTTGGTCACGTTTTCCTGGGTCCACACGGAAGGAATCCGGTTTTGTTTCCTGGCCTTGAGCGCCGGTATAGATTTGGATAGCTCCTTTGGATGCAGACCATTCTTGGTCAAATGGCGCAAGAATGAGCGTAGCCCACACAACTGCAGTTCTACCGTCTTGTAGCTGTAGCCCATTAAGGTGTTGATGTAGTCGGATGTGTGCCTGGCGGTAATATCTGTGGTGTGGCTAATCCCTTGCGATTCCAGAAAACTCAGAAATTTCTCAGCGATTTTACGATAGTGGTTTTGTGTGACCTTGGCATATTCTTTGGCTTGGCAGTGGTTCTGATAGCCTTGTAATACTTCCTTAAATTCATTGAGTTGTAGCAATTCCTTGTGTTTGTAGTATCGGCGTAGAATGCTGCCATGCTGTTGAAAATCCCCCAGCATTCTGACGATGCGGAAAACGTTGATGATCGATTGGGTCAGTTTCCCGACCTGCTCCAGCGCAAAAAAGTTGAATTGCTCATCCAGAAAATGCATCCCTGCTTCTTCAGTAAAGTGATCGAGACCCTCATGCTCCAGAAAGCTGGCGATACGCCGCCACATCCTGCGATATTGCAGGATTGATGCTTCAGTGTAGTGCAGTCGGTAGAGCTCTTGTTCGAGACGTTCGGTGAGTGCTTGAAAAGGTAGGGTTGTCATCAGGTATTCCTCCATAAGTAGAGAGACACCTGCTATTTTCAATCAAGATTTACAGCTTTTTATGTAAAGTGAAAAAGTCCCAACCTCTAGTAACCATTGGGTTTTTCAAGGGTTACTTTCCATAACGAGTTACTATTCATAATGAATAGGTTCTTAAGTAGTCTGCGCAGCAGGGTGCTTAAGAACATTGAACTGAGCCGCGACTTGCAGGTTACCGAGGACTATGGGAATTGTAAGATACGTGGCAGACTCGGTACTTTCACAGCCTGGCGAGTTGCTGGATGGATTGGCAAGAACTGCAGCAGCTGAGGATGACAAATAGTGCTCTGCTGGCCTGCAATCCGGTGACAACGAGGAGTAAACCTTGGCTGCATGGAACGACAAACGAATGAGTCGGTGACCACGGCTGAAAGCCGTGATCGGTGGACTGATACTTTGACTTGTCACAGCGTTGCTTCATCACGGCGGTCCAGTCGCCTTGGGTATGGGGGGAAAGGTGCGTATCGGCGCCAACTCAGCGATCACGCGCAACTGTCCTTGCTGACAGATTGGACAGCGCTGGATGTCGATGCCGACGAGTCGAGTCATCATGGCCTCAACCGATTCCGGTTCCAACGGTTTCGGTTCGGGCTGACCGAGCAGCGCACGACAACGGGCCAGCTTCTCGTGCCGACAGCGATTGCCCAGCAAACCGTAATGGCGAATCCGCACGAATCCAGCCGGGAGCGTGTGTAAGAGAAACCGGCGAAGGAACTCCTCGGCACTCAGCGGCAGGATCTTTTGCCGGTTGCCATGCGCGTAGTCACGCCAGCGAAAACGCACTTGATCGTTTTCGAAACTCACCAGTCGGTGGTTGGCGATCGCCACCCGATGGGTGTAGCGGCCCAGATATTCGAATACCTGTTGAGCGCCGGCAAAGGGCGGTTTGGCGTACACCACCCAATCATGGGTCTTGAGCGCACCCACAAAACGCCGAAACTCCCTGGCCTGGCTCAAGGTCGCAGTGGAGCCCGCAAAGTGCAGTTCATCGTGCGCGTAGGCCTGTGCCAATGCCTCGAGATACTTGCCCCGAAACACCGCCGAGAGTGCCCGGACGGGAAACAGGAAGCCGGGCTTGGCGGGGATCCAACGTTCCCCATCAGGGCTGAGCGCGCCGCCGGTGACTACGCAATGGACATGGAGGTGCTGATCGAGTTTCTGCCCCCAGGTATGCAGGACCATCGTGATGCCGATCTCGCCCCCGAGCCAGCGCGGATTGCGCCCAAATGCCAGCAGGGTTTGTGAGGCGGCGTGAAACAACAGTCGGTAAATGACCCGGGGATTGCCCTGGGCCAAGGCATTGAGCTCATGGGGCAAGGTGAACACCAAGTGCCAGTACACGATATCCAGCAGATCGGCGCACTGACGTTCCAGCCAGCGTTGCTTGGCCAGTGTCTGGCACTTTGGGCAATGGCGATTGCGGCAGGAGCGATAGCTGACTGTGACCGCCCCGCAGTGATCGCATTGCGCACGAAAGCCACCCAAGGCGGCCGTCCGACATTGTAGCAATGGCCCGCAGCACCCGGTCTTGTTGGCCGGAGAGTCGATGGGTGGCGCGATACGCCTCACCATTGGCGCGCACGATATCGGCCACCTCCAGCGTCGGTCGAGGCGCCGGTGTCGGGTGGGTGGGGCAAGTCCACCGCTCAACGCGCAGCGGGGTGCGGGAACTCGAGCAATTCCAATGGCGAGGTGGCCGCCGTGGTGCGTTCCTGGGCGAGGTGCAGATAGCGAAAGGTGGAGCGGATGCTGGTATGGCCTAGCAGGCGTTGGATGACCACCAGTTCGGTACCGGCCTCGAGCAGGTGCGTGGCGAAGCAGTGACGAAGCAGGTGAATCCCGCCGCGCTTGGTGATGCCAGCCTTGTCGCGGGCCGTAACGTAGATATACCAGGCCCCATCCCGGCTCATAGGGCGGTCGATCCAGGTGCCGGGAAAGAGCCATTCGGGCGGCCGTTTCTCACGCCAATAGTCGCGGAGTTGTGTTAAGAGGCGTGGTGCCAGTGGTACGTAACGGTCCTTGCGTCCCTTACCCTGTTCAACCCGGATGCACATACGCCCGCTGTCGATATCCTTGACGCGTAATCGCGTCACTTCACTGGCGCGCAACCCCGCCGCATAGGTGGTCATCAACAACGCCCGATGTTTGCGGTTCGTAGCCACCGTAAACAAACGCACCAGTTCCTCATGACTGAGGATCTCCGGCAGCTTCGACGGCTCCTTGGCAGAAGGGAGATAGAAATGGGTAGCAGGCCACGCAAGGGTCACGTAATAGAAAAACTGCAACCCATAGCGAATGGTGTTGCAGCTCTGCCAAGCCAAGTGTTTTTCCTGGCTGAGATAGAGTAAGTAGTCCTGGACCTCCTGCGATGAAAGTTGATCGGGACTGCGGTGGTAATACTGGGCGAGCCCGGTCACCGCATTCAGATAGGATTGTTGCGTATTCTCGGCCAGATTACGTACGCAGAGGTCGTTGAGCATTTTGCGTCTGAGTGGTTTCATGGGGATCTCCTCCAATCGATTGACAGGAAATGCCTCACACCGGCGTGATGGCCGGTGCTTACCCTCGACGAATAGCTCAGCGCAATAGAATCTGCGAGTCAGTCCGTTAGGATGACAGCCTGATCAGCGTTTGGGGGAAGACGACACAATGTGGAAGATCTGGGGCATGGAAACTTTGGACTTGACGGTTTGATTCCGTCAATCAATGGTACAACATTGATGCAACGTACCGCCGCGGACGTAGGACGCGGCTTAGTTCAATATTGAAAATGTTCAGCAGCACATTTCTGTTACATGGGAATAGAGGTTGATGACGCCCTCGAGATTGCTGAGCATACCGAAGCCTAGCCGGGGACTGTTGGATAGCGGACATTGACTATGGGGCGCTGTTCGGCCAGAGGACTAAACCGCTCGCGGTAAGGGGTGCCATGATTTGAGGGAGTCAGTACATTCACCCATCTCGCTCTGTTTCCTATGTTGAGGAATGAGGCATGTCGCCTCGCTTCAACAGAGGAGCAGATCCATGACCCACAAAAACCAATCCATTAGTCCATTGCGCCAACGTATGATCGAAGACATGACGTTGCGCAAGCTCTCCCCAAAAACCCAAACCGCCTATCTCCGTGCGGTCAAGAACTTCACCCATTTTCTCAAGCGTCCCCCGGATACTGCAAGTGCAGAGGACCTCAGACGCTATCAACTTCATCGGGTCAAACAGGGGATCTCGAGCGGCAATCTGAACGCCACCATCACTGGACTGACGTTTTTCTTCGAGACCACCCTCGAACGCCCCGAGGCGACGACCAAGCTGAGGCATGTATACGAGCCGCGCAAGCTACCCGTTATCTTGAGTCTTGAAGAGGTGACTCGACTCCTGCAGTCAGCCGGCGGTCCCAAGTACCAAGCCGCCCTGGGGGTGGCCTACGGTGCAGGCCTGCGCGCCAATGAGGTGGTACACCTCAGCGTCAACGACATCGACAGTGAGCGGATGGTCATTCGGGTCGAGCAGGGTAAGGGTAAAATAGACCGCTACGCGATGCTCTCGCCCTCCTTGCTTGAATTGTTACGTGTCTGGTGGCGGCATGCGCACGCCCAACGACAGATGTTACCCGGTGGCTGGTTGTTTCCCGGTCAAAACCCCATCAATCCGATGTCGACCCGGCAGCTCAATCGTGCCTTCCACCTGGCGTGTAAGGCCGCTAAGATCGACAAGGCGGTGTCACTGCATTCCTTGAGGCATGCCTTTGCCACACACCTGCTCGAGCAGCACGAGGATATCCGCGTCATCCAGGTACTCTTGGGGCACGTGAAGCTCGAGAACACCGCCCGCTATAGCCAGGTCGCGGCCAAGCTCCTGCGCGAGGTGAAAGGCCCACTGGAGTATCTGGAGGTCCAGCCGCTCGCCTAAGCCGCGGGCATGTCTCGGCCCGCCTTAGAGGTCGCGGATATCTTCCGCGCCCATGGGCCAGCTTGGCGTCGTGCTCAGGCCGGTCACCTCAGTCTTGGCCAGCTCAAGGTGATGTCGGCCATTGAGCGCTGTCGCAGTGCAGCGCTGGGTGGTCATGTGTTGCGTTGCCCAGCCTGTGAGCACATGCAGATCGCTTATAACTCTTGTCGTAACCGGCATTGCCCAAAGTGTCAGGCCAGTGCCGCCCGACGCTGGCTGGAAGCACGTCAGGCTGATTTGCTACCGGTAGATTACTATCACCTGGTCTTCACCTTGCCCGGACCGATCAGTGCGCTCGCCTATCACAATAAGTCAGTGATCTATCGCCTGTTGTTCCAGACGGCCGCCGAGACCTTGCTCACGATTGCCGCTGATCCCAAGCATCTCGGTGCGCGTATTGGCTTAACTCTGGTCTTGCACACCTGGGGCTCAGCGATGACACATCATCCCCATGTGCATGGTATTGTCCCTGGTGGTGGTTTGTCACTGGATGGTAAACATTGGATGGCCTGTAAGCCCGGTTTCTTTCTGCCGGTGCGTGTGCTCTCGCGGCTGTTTCGGCGATTGTTTCTCGAAAAACTCCGCGACGCCTACCAGGCGGGTAAGCTGCAATTTTTCGGTGATCACCAAGCACTGGTTGAGCCCAAGGCCTTCAGTGATTGGCTTCAGCCCATGCGCCAATGTGAGTGGGTGGTGTATGCCAAACGACCCTTTGCCGGCCCGGCTGCAGTGCTGGCCTATCTCTCTCGTTATACCCATCGGGTGGCCATCGCCAACAGCCGTCTCATCGCGTTGGATGAACGCGGGGTCACGTTCACGTGGAAGGACTATCGGGCCAAGGGTAAGGCTCGATACACGACCATGACGCTCACCACCGATGAGTTTATCCGTCGCTTCCTGCTGCATGCTGCATGTCTTACCCTCCGGCTTCCACCGCATACGCTACTACGGTCTGTTCGCCAACGCCGGACGTAAGGACAATCTGTCTCGGGTTCGCGAGTTGCTGATCAGCAAAGCACCCGAAGCGAGCATTGAGGCGGTGACGTGTCATGCTGAGGTGGCAGCGAGCAGTGATCCTGATCTACTGAGCTCCGCCACCTTTATCTGTTCAGAGTGCGGCGCCCCGATGATCATCGTCGAGTTCATAGCGGGCGGGCAATGGCCGCGTGCACCACCCAATCTCAGTGAGGGTGATCGATACGTATGATGACCACCCTCCAGCGGTTACAGGCTTCCTGCCATTATCGGCCAGAACCGGTAACGGCTCCACTCAGCCCATGCTGTCAAATTGTGCCTTTTTACCCGTATCGTGGTACACAAGTCAGGCACTATCAGTCTGTCAGTCAACCACTCATGAATATCAGAACGCCGATGACTTGCCGTTTGCCCAACCGTGGCGAAGCATGAGGATTCAAATCCCCATAGATCGACGACTCATCTCAACTGCGTTGCGACACCCCGCGGTTTCCTCCCTCGAGGCTTATCAGACGCCTGCCCATTGAACTGTTGTGTAGGCTGAAAGGCCGGTGCTTAAGGGCAAGCATCTGACAACCCTTAACAGATCCGGTCGCAGAGGAAATCCGAAAGCTGCCGTTCGGTGAGATTTCCTGACCTACGTCCGGTAACGAATTCATAGCGGAAGTAGTCAGCAAAATCTCCAGCGGCAGCTTTGGCCGATTAGCAGCAGGTCACTACAAAACGATGAAAGGCGGTTCCACGTCGGATAGCTGTCGTTCAAGGCGTCAGTGATCGAGTGACCACAATGGGTTTGATTTCCGTCTACCAAGTAAATTACATCGATGTCTGGTAAGTGCGCATAGCTGACGCCCACAGCTGAGTGGTAAGCAAATTACCCTCCCAAATCCACACCAGATAACTGCTCAATCTTAATATCCCCTAGTCCAGCGCCACATTGGCTACAGCGTAGTCTGTTAAGGCTATGTAAAACCTCGATATCCACAACAAGCTCAGCCATGTGACCGCAGTGGCGACAATAGGCGCGAATTGGGTATGTGGCCTGAGGTAAACCTGGCAGGGAAAACTGTACTGGAGTGGTCATGCCTGAATTATGGCAGAGCTGAGGCTCAGTGAATGAGTCTGCTACCACCCGCTAATCTTTCTGCAGAGAAAACCGAAACTGGGCTAGTTATTTCTTCTTTCTCCACTCCCAGGGAGGCATCCGCTGTACTTCTGGCAAACCCCACAATCCGCGTTTGGCTTCTCAGGCTTTAGCCTCAAGATCAAACAGAGATTCGTCTCTCATGTATTTCCGATACACCCAGACATTGCCAGTCCTGACCATTTCACGTTTGACGTTTTCCCATCAACAACAATGTGGGCCACCAGCCTTCCATTTCTGTCCTTAGTAATAGGCTTCACTCTAATGGTTTTATGGAATGTCAAATCTGATAGTGCTTGCTTTGCCTTCTGACCCCAGGGCTGTTTTTTTCAGGCGTGTCAATTTCAGCCAACCGGATATTGATCTGCTGATTTCTAGCATCCAGTACTTTCAGGGTGTCTCCGTCAGTGATACCGATGACATTGGCACTGAAGGGTGTCCCTCCAAGGCAGATCAGAGGAAGGAAGAGAAGGTTAGATAGAAGAAATATCAGTTGGGCGGGTCTGCTGTACATGGAGCTATCATAGGAGTTGACAAGCCAACCGAGGAAAACCAATGGCCAATACAGAAAAGTTCAAAGAACTCTATCTACTAGCTGATCAACTTATAGCGTAATCCGACAAGACTGCGTTGTCCGAAGTAGCTCATCTCCTGGCCATCAATTTGGCCTTACCAGCTAACCTACGACGATTTACCATTAGATGATGTTCTTGCATGTCTCTCGGCTGAAGTACCTAATGATCAGCAAATGAAGATGCTATCGGTTGGTATGGTGAATCTGGTAGGCGCGCTACAGACGGTCATGGCAGAGGCGCAAGATGACCCTTTTCACTGAGCTAAAAGTCATCGGTGCAGGCTTTTGCTGTGAGCCACAAGAGGGGATATCAAAATATCCAGAGATTTTTCAAAAAATCGGTTCAATCAGAGAACTTTCTTATTCGTCCGCTCGTGACTTAGCTATTGTTGAGATGTTGAGCCGATACTATCGGAACAGCCCAGCGGATATTCACCGGGGTTTGCGCTTTACCGTCTCCCTCGTGCCGCCAATCTGCAGCATGCCCTTTCCGAATCGATCAGTAACCTGGTCGAGGGTCTCCAGTAATTGGTTATCGGTTTCGTGTTCCTGTGGCTGTTCGAAGAGGTCGGTCTGCACTGGTTCGTTCTGTTGCCAGTTGCTGATGCCTACACCGATGAGTCGGACCGGCTTACGCGGTAGGTTGCTGTGAAGAAAAAGTGCCCAAGCCTCACGCAGGATCACCCGTTCGTCATGGGTTGAGATAGAGAGTTTGTGTTGACGGGTGTGGGTTTCGAAGCCCGTGAATCGGATCTTCAGCGTTACCACGGAACCGGACAGGTTCTCCCGGCGTGCCGTCGCGGCGACCTCAGCCGCCAACCCACGCAATACATCGTGCAGGATGTATTGTTCACGGATGTCCTCCTCGAAGGTGGTCTCTTTGGAGATGCTTTTTCTGCCCCGACCCGGTACCACCTCATCTGAGGCGATCCCAAGGGCCTGATTCTGGAAGCTGGCCGCGGCTTTTCTCCCCAGCTGCTCCTCCAGGTAGAGAAGCGGTACAACTCGCAGCTGAGCCACAGTGCTAATCCCGATGCGCTTGAAGATCTTCTGGGTCTGACGGCCTAGACCGCGCAGGTTGGTCACCGGCATGGGTGCCAGGAAGTCCAGCACCTCTTCCGGGGTGACGACTGTCAATCCATCGGGCTTTCGGTGTTCGGAGCCGAGTTTGGCGATGAGCCGGTTTGGACCTATGCCTACCGATGCGGTGAGTCCCGTACCCGCCAGGATGCGGCGCTTGATCTCGCGGCCGATGGCTTCGGGTGGTCCCAGCAGCTTTTCCAACCCTGTCAGGTCCAGATAGGCCTCGTCGACCGAGACAGGTTCGACCACGGGGGTGATGGTCTCCAGGATCTGGAAGATATCCCGGGAGACCCGGGCGTACTTGGTCATATCGGGACGCAGGTAGACTGCATCAGGGCAGCGGCGGTAGGCCTCGGCAATGGGCATGGCCGAGTGGATTCCGAATTCTCGGGCCCGGTAGTTCGCCGCCGCTACCACACCGCGGTGGCCGGGCAGGGCGCCGACCACCACCGGGCGACCTCGGCATTCCGGTCGGTCACGCTCCTCGATGCTGGCATAGAACGCATCGAGATCGGCATGTCCGACCCAGCGTTGCATGATGTTGGAGTGAGTCATTGTTGATGGCTTTTCGCTGAATGAGGATGCAAATCGATGATTGCATTTCGAACGCATCCTGACCTGTATTTGTCGATAGCGCTCATGCTATCAATAATGACCGTAGAATATAGAGTAAGCGGCTGGAGATTTCAGCAAGCGGTTAATCTGGGCTTCGAGCTGTCTATAGAATCCATAGGCCTATTCATTGTGGGTAGTGAAATGTTATGTATAGTAACTTCAGTAACTGCCTGCCAATCCGGTCACTTTCCATATACCACGGCACATAAAGTATCTTTGGTTACAAATATTGCTATAGATGAAAGCATCCAATTCAGTCTTGTTTCACCAGAATTCCCACAATAATCATAATATTCTCCTAAAACTCATCACCAACCTAAATTTTCGGATGGAATGGTTCAAGAGATAGTTTTCGGAGATATAGAGGGATAATTTTAGCTGGATAGTAGGAAAAAGAATGATCTCTAAAAACGGCCGTTTATCGGAGAGTGCGGAAATGCCCGATGACGATCCACAGTTGCCGGCCAACAGTGAAGCCAGGAATGCTCGCTCGGAGCGCACTCCTGTCGTTCACAACAATAAAGTATTGTGAATAGCCAAACCGTTGCTGCCAATGCCCGCTAGGGAGCGGGGGTCTCTGTAGTCATCCACGTTATTAGCGGATGATCATTTCGAGTTTGTGGCCCCAGGGCAATAGAGATTTACGAAAAAGCGTGAACACCCTGTGATTAACGCTCCATCGACTGCTCACAACCCCACCCAGGATAGCATTTGACACTTCTGTGGGAAGCGCCATGTTTAATGTTCGCTCCGTGAGTTTTGCTGCATATTGCTGCATCCTGCGATGACTCCGCTGCATATCTTCTCTGGAATAGACTGCCAGTTCGAGGCCGAGAAGGTCGATGCTGTCTTCTGTTCCTGTCGCATAGAAACGGATTTCATGAGCCTTTCCTCCGCCAGAGGTCAGCGGCTTACTTCGGCTGGCGCATCGGAAAGTAGCACCTGAAATCCTTTTGTAGCCACCCCTCGCCTGGAGACCTTCGGGTTTCAGCACGCTGCAAGTGGTAGTTGGGTCGAGTGCCAGGGGTACGACACTCGGGTGGGGTTCGGTGGCATTCTGGGTAGGTTCTGCGGCAGGTAGACCGGCAGCAATTGCAGAGTGTAGACCTGCCCAGAGCAAAAGTATGAGAGAGAAGCGAATCATGTAATCCTCCTAATCGCTTCATTTGTTATGTTCAAAGCGATTTACCATGACGAAAAATAACCGAAACTGTCGTTGAAACAGTGAACGCATTGAGATTAATTCAGTGTAGCCATTTATGGTAGTACCTGTGAAATAGTTGCCTGCTACTGTTCGTTGGCCAAGGCTTCTATGACACGACTGAGGCCCATGACGACTCGAGCTGTCCGCCTGTAATCGAGCTTATCCGATGTATCCGTTGGGACGTGGTAATCTGGATAGCGGAACAGGGCAGTATCCGTGACCATAATGGCTGGATAACCGACCTGCCAGAACGACCAATGGTCAGACCAGCCGATACCCGGGACCCATTCGGGTGAGGCCGCGCCTTCGGATGGAAATGATGTCGAGCGTCGAAAAGCACCCAGTGAGCGGCGAACCAAACTACGGGAGGATAGATTGCCCACGAAGCCGATGAAATCTGCCGTATCCGGGTAGAAAAGACTGAAGGGGAAGGGATAGTGCTGGCTGCCAGGTACATCCGAGTAGTATCCAATGGTTTCCAACGAAAGCATGGCGGTGATACGTTCGCCTTGCTCACGCTCAGCTGTGGCATAGACCCGGCTGCCCATCTCTTCCGTATAGGAAAAGGGTGACTCCTCATTCACAAACGCGACAAATCTTACGGTCCTGTTCAAGCGCTTATCCTTGAAGAGACGGGCCAGTTCCAGCAACGCAGCCACCCCGGAGCCGTTATCATTCGCACTGGGGCAATCTTGTACGGTATCGTAATGGGTGCCGACCACGAGGATCTCCTGGGGCAGGGTACTCCCAAGATACTCGACGGCAAGATTCTTGACGGTTTTTCCTTGGGATTGAAAAGTCTGGATCTCCGGCAGGTAACCCAGTTCACTGAAGCTGTCGTTAATGTAGGTGGCTGTTGCTTCGAGTGCGGCATAGCGCCAGAGGTTAAGCTAGCCAATCTGTAGGGCCAGGTGGGACACATGATGCTCCAGCTGGTTGCGCAGTTCATGCTCGTCTTCGCTGAGCGGTTGAAAAGGTCCTGAATAGGATTCGCCTGACATGACGATGACATCAATCAGTCCTGTTGTGAGAAGACACACCATCTCGCACACGCGCAGGATAAACCAACGCCAGCCATGTGCTCCCTGGGGTTTTAGTTTCATCGCATCAAATAGGTCTTGTGTACCCTTGCTTTGAGCATGACTGATGAGTGAACGAGGTATCCAGTTATCAAACTCATTCGATCCCAACTAGGTTCATAGCATTCACTGCGTATTGAATCTCAGGAACATGCCGCCAAGATTAAATAGCGATAACACTAGTGATCACAAGCGCTGTTTGGCACACTATGCACCGATCATCAAGTCGTACACAACCTGATAGTAGCTGGGGCAATTAAAATGGTAAAAAAGAAGCGCGTGACAAAAAAGACAAGCAAGAAGGGCACAAAGAAGGCGGTAACGAAGCGTTTAAAAAAGCGCAGCGATGTGGTGCGGAACACCGCCAAAAAAACCTCGAAAAAACCAACTGGCAGGGTCGCTAAGAAGTCCCTCAGAAAAACATCCGCCAAGGGTTCTCCGGTTACTGAACATGAACAGACGATCTCCAAGGCTAGAGTGCAGCTGGGTATCGCCTATGCTAAGGAAGTCACCCAGTGTGAGAAGCGGGTTGCCAAGTTGCAGGGCCAGTTGGACAGGGCAACCGCAAAACAGAAGCTGCAGCGTGACAAAAAGATGGCGGCTGCCCAGAGGGTGGCAGACAAGCCCACCCAGGCGGCCAAGAACCAGGCGCTGCGGGCTCGTGAATCGCTGGCGCTTGTCAACACGGCCATCAAGGAGATTCGTGCTGAGATGACAGCAGCCAAGACCACACTCAATACGGCGAAAGCAGCGCAGAAGAAATTCATGGCCCTGGAAAAACTGCGCGAGCGATTTGAAAGGGAATGGAGCAAAGCCGCTCAACCAAAAAAACGCAAACCCCGAAGGCGCACTCGCAAGGCGGTAGTCACAGAAGCTGAGGGTCCAATGGCTGAAGATCCGCAGATTGAGACACCAGAGCCTGAGCAACCGGAACCGGCGCCAATCAACGCTGATTAAGGGATCCGAACCCGTTCAGTTACAGATCGGGCATGAGTTTCGGTTGTCCCAGAATCCAGCCACCGTCGACGGTCATGCAACGTGTGCCATAGGCCTCTTTGTCAACACCGTCGATGGTGATGGTCGTTGTGTACTCGCGGGTCATCATGCAGTCGTGGCCGGCAAACTCTGAATCGCGCTCGGCGGTGATCACAATCGGTGTCCTTTCAACACGTTCATACACGACGTTGGTACGCGGATAACTATAAGAGCGATGGTGTGAGTCGTCATAGCGCCTGTAGCTGTGCCGGTCCTCGCTGATCAGGTAACCGAACAGGCCACCGATGATCAGACCGGCCGCGAGAGCGGTACCATCGCCGTGGCCGTGGTGCCCGCCGTGATGCCTGTAAGGGTAGTAGCCGCCCGCGATGGCGCCTTGGGACAGGGTGGCTACTAGGGCACTGACAAGCAGTGCCTGGAGTGTGTTACGCGTATTCACATTTTATTTGACCTATGTTTGAGGCGTTGGTTCTGCCTGGCTTACCTGGCTGAGGATATTTTACTCAGTCAAGGCGGTTCTGAATATTGTGCGTCCTATGAGAATTCGTCCAGCCACCAGAACTGACCTGCCAACACTGCGTGATGGCTATGCCGACGCGGTTCTGAGTGCGGCGCCAACAGCATATACAGCCGCGCAGATAGCTGTCTGGTCAGCCTTTGCCAGGCTAGATACCTTTAGTGATTTATCTTCGACGCATGGACCTATGTCGCAGAAAAAAGTTCGGCGATTGTCGGAATTTGTGGCATCGCTGCAGACGGACACATTGCATCTGTATAGTTTCGGGGGAGTTGGCACAGACGGGGCGTCGGGTTGGCGTTGCTGAAATTCGTCCTCAAGGAACATACGACGCCACATTCGGGCCGTTACACTTCCGAGGCCAGTGCCTTCAGCCTGCCGCTCTTCGAATGCTGCGGCTTTCGAAGAGTAGGCACCGAGCATGTGGTCCGTGAGGGTGTGGCCTTTGAACGCTTTCTTATGGAGAGACCGGTCGACGAGAGATAGTTTGTAATTATATCTAAGAACGTTGTGCCTCGAGAGCATCATTTATGGTTGGATTTGAGAATTATCTGAAATCTTTATCCTGAAATACCGCCGATTCGACTATCAGATGAGAGGGAGGCCTATTCCGGCTGTTCATGGATATTACAAAGCAAACTGGAACCAACCCGTTCCGATAATTCGTCCTGCATAGTGGGGTTTGGGGATCATCGGTGCGGTGCCGCAGATCGAACGTGTTGTCCTTATCCAGTGCAGTCAAGTATACCCGACTATGCCCCCTCTAAAGACTGCTGTGTCGAATCGAACACTATGCTGCAGTTTCTTCCCGATTCCTTGGCCGCATATAGCACGGAATCCGCTTGTTTAAGCAATTCGGCTTCGCTGAGAAAAACCTTGGACAGCGAAGCTACACCGATGCTCACGGTGACTATCCCAATGCCATTCGAAAAATCATGATTGATCCCCATTAACTTTACGTGAGAGCAAATACGCTGCGCAACATGATAGGCGCCTTCGGACTCAGTTGCAGGCAACAGTACCACGAATTCTTCACCACCATAGCGAGCGGCAAAATCGGTGCTCCGGGGCAATGTCTCGGTGATTTCCTCAGCTACGCGCCTTAGAGCCATGTCGCCGGCACCATGGCCGTAATGATCGTTGAATAGCTTGAAGTAGTCGATATCTATCAGCAGTAATGACAATGTTTGACTGGACCTCTTCGCAGCTTTGATTTCTGCTCCGATACGTTTTTCATAGGCGCGGCGGTTGGGTATTTTCGTGAGCGGATCGGTTTCGCTGAGTTGTTTGAATCTTAGATTCGCATATTCCAGTTCTTCCGTGCGTTTCCTGACGATCTCAGCCAGTACGGCAGGCCTGCGAAGGAGATGGTAGGCCGCCGTTGCCAGTAGCAGGCCAAAACCACTCCACAGAATGTAATAGATGATTTCATTGGAGAAAGTGTCATGGCTGCGCGCACTCAGAGTCAGTCTCCACATGTCGTTTGGCACGGAAAATGACACCGAATGAGAGATGAATCCAGGCGGCACGGGATTGGCTGGAAACCTATCTTCCAAGTTCGTTTCCGATGAGATATGGGATAAACTGCTGATATACCCCTGTTGTTCCAGTTTTGGCAGATCCGTAGCAGCGTACAGATCATCAACCAGGATCAGAGCCGATGCGAATCCCTAGAAGTGTTGCTTCCCTTCGGTTTCCAGAAAGACGGGATTGCGGGCAATCACGGCGACACTACCTTGAACCAGTTCGAAGGGCCCGGCGAGCGTGATCAAACCGGTGTCGATAGCGGTTCTCGCTGCGTTACGGCGTTTGTCGTCGCGCAGTAGATTATGGCCGATTGCCTTCTCGTGACCTGCCAGGGGATTAATGCGTCTAATAATCGCGTCAGGTGCCAATTGCATGTTGGTGATGCCGCCGAACGAGGCTATAAGACGGTCCGCCAGGGACTCGAAATCTTCGACTTCACCACGCGTACGCCTCACTTCTTGTGCTAGCACATAGGTCGCGTCCAAAGCCCGCGAAAGGGCTTTATCTATCAGTAGCGCTTGAGCTTGGGCGATGTTGGCGAGGTGCTGATGTTCTTCCTTGATACGGAGCGCATGGTAATTACGATTCTGGTAAACACCAGCCGACATCACCACAACGAAGACCACCAGCGAAACCAGAAAGTGTTGCGTATTCTTCACTGCGGAATGAGGACTTTTCACGTTCTGTTCCTGTTTCCCTGCAAACCAACCTTCAATCCTAGATGAGTACAATATTTAATATTTATATTATCCACACCAGTGTGAAATAAGCTATGGATGGGAAATTCTGTCACATTCCAGCATATTGACACACTCAGATGAAGGTCCGTTGAGTCATGAGTACTCATTTCAGCCAGTGATTGCAGGGGTCCAGCATTGTTAGGCCAATACTGGCTGCAGGGCAAACTAAGCGGTCATTGGCCACAGGTAACCAACACCTAACAGTAATCCAAGAAAGCTGTCATTAAGGGGCAGGGAGAAGGAACACGTATTCATACTGCCATCAGGTAACGGTAGGGTGCACATACCAGCCATCTATAATTGGCAGATGTTAGCCAATGAGGACGTTCAAGCAGGACATTGCGGTCCCATAATCCCATGTTGTTGACATAATCTATGCGCTAACACGGCTTCTGCTGGTGAGCTAAGAGTTGCTAAGAGGATTATGTTCAATCGCAACTCGGTCGTGCCGCTAAGGACGAGTACACGCAGATTACAACCATAGCGTTAATCATCTATAAATTGGAGACGTATTTATGAAATTGGGGAATCTTCTTAATGCCACTGTCACCGCATACAGTTTTTGTATTGTCGGCATTCTTGGAATAACACTACCGATAGATGGCGTCTATGCCGGCAAAGCGCGCGGGCATCTGTATTCCACGGCTGCAGTCAACCGGTTTTGCAAGGGCGCGCAGAAAATCATTGCCAACACGCCACTCAAACCTGACAATATTCTATTCGATGATCTTGGCAGTGCGGGCGTTCCATTCCCACCGCCCGGCATACCCGCAACGGGCTATATCGGTTCCGACGCTATACCGTATGATGGTGCTGAGGAGTTACCGTTCACCACAACGCAGTACGTCGGTTACGGCTTTTATGAGAATGGCAAGGACTATCCGCAAACAATCATGTGCAAGATGAAGTCTTATGATGCGCTGAACTTCTACTTCCCCTGGTTGGCCGCAGATGGCGCGAATTGCAATGATATTAATGCCGACACTTATACGCGGGTACTTAATAGTTTGACCAATAGTGAGGTTCCGGTCGTAACCGAGGTCGAGTATGACGAATGGGTATCGTTCACCGGCCAGCAATGGACCAGCCAGGCGCCCGTGGCGACAGCATATACAAGCACGGCGGACGGCAATGTACATCTCGTTGGTAAATCTTTGTACGTAGAGCGTACCAATACGTCGCCGTTTGTCGGGCCGGAGAAGAAAGGGGTTCACTATTGCCAGGTTATCGCACCGGAATACCTGCGAGAGATCATCATCGGCAATCTCGCTGCACCGACCTGTGATGCACCACCAGCCTATGAGCCCCCAGCGGGTCCCCCAGGTCCGGTGCCGCAGTGGAATTGCGATAACCCTTGAGGTATCAACAAGAAACCCGGCAATAGCCGGATTTCTTGTGCCAATATTCTTGCGGCGTTCAATGTCCCTTTACCGACTGCGGCCGATCCACCGTCATCGGCATAGGACCGCTATGAGTACTGAGCACTCATTTCAGGCAAGTGGCTGTAGGAAATCCAACATCGTGTAGCCATAATTGGCTCCAGCGCCGACCAAGCGGCCATTGCCCTCAGACAATCCACAATCATCATTGAGTCGAGAAAACTGACATTAAGGAACGGTTCAATGCTTGCGTAAACAGGTGACTGCAGCGCGTCTCTAACAGTCAGTCGAACGAATAATCCTAGGTACCAAATTACTCCCAGACAACGCAATCAGAATCCCGGCCATTGAAACGGACTGGTTCATAATTGAACCATAGTCACTTGCACTAAGAAAATCAGCCAACTGGCTAGAAGTAGTAAAACTCCAAATGTGAAGGTAAGCATACGCCAACGTAGCCAGTTAACCGTAACATGTATTGTGCTATGAACAATCCGTGTTCCGGCAAAGCCCCACGCCAGCCAGAACTGCAACTCATCAACGGTATGGGTAGAGTAGAGTACTGATATCAACAGGTAGAAGAGCACCGGTAATTCAAACAGGTTGCCATAATTCTGTTCCACTCTCACTAAGTAATCCGGCACTTTTCCACCTCTGTTCAAAAGGTAGTAACGTGGATTGATTTCCCCTCTGCTAACCGCTAGAAAACGTAAGCGTAACATCGTGAAACCGATGGTGAATGTCAGTACAACTACTGCGATGGCAGGAAAGAAAATGAGTTCCTGTTGCATATTTTACATATCTCCGTAACGCACAATATAGGTATCCAGGTTAATAGAAGTCATAATATGATCAAGATAATATTGTAAGGATCATCATACTATGCCGTGGCCAACCGAACGAAAGAAACAAACCCGAAAACAAATACTTGATAGTGCTGTGCAGCTTTTTACCGCCCGGGGATTTAATAATGTCACTGTTGGTGATGTGATGAAGAATGCTTGTTTGACCCACGGTGGTTTCTACAGCTACTTTTCTTCAAAGCAGGAGTTGTATGCTGAAGCTATATCTATCGCAGCGAGGGATAGTGCACTTGCCAAATTTCCTACTGAAGGAAAATCTGCATTACCGCTACTGAGTCAAATCCTGTCGGGTTACCTTGACATTACGCATGTGAAACAGGAGCAATCAGCCTGCCCACTTGCTTTTCTGGCAACTGACGTAGCCAATCAGGAAATGATTGTACGAGATACCTATACTAAGGTTTACAAGCACCTTGTTGCCCTCATCAATAAAAGTCTGCCTGTGGATATACCAAACCGGCGCAGTAGGGCATTAGCACTGACTGGGCTTATGATTGGCGGCGTGGCGGTCTCCCGAGCATTGAATGATGAACGCGCTGTGAATTCGTTGCTTGAAGCATGCAAAGCGTTTGCTGAGGAAATAATTGCAGGTAGTACTGTAGAAAAATAGAGTTGTACCTACTTACAGAAAAATCTGATCAAATCGGCGTGTTGCAGCAGTACATCAGCAGCACTCATATCAGGCAAGTGGTAGTAGGAATTCCTGTATTGTGAAGCACCGACATTCCGGTCAGCCAATCGCTTACCCAATTGGCAGTTGTCGACCCATTTTAAACGTTTCGACTCTTCTGAAGATATTGTTTAGGATGTCTGCAACAAGTAACCGCAAAGCCGAGACTGCCGATGAACGATTCTCCTGCAGACGTGCGTGCACAGCTTTCCGAATTCTCCGCAAAACTTAACGTTCCGGCGGTCATTGGAGGAGTCCTCTCCAGAGATGGAACGTTGGACTACGACGTTGTTGGCTTCAGATGCCGCGGAAGTGATGACGCAGCGGAGATCCACGACAAATGGCACATCGGGTCATGCGCGAAATCAATTACCGCAGTACTTTATGCCAGGCTGGTTGAGCGAGGTGACACTGATTGGGACTGCCCTGTTGCGAGCCTATTTCCGGATCTGACGCATCAAATTGACGAGGGTTGGGGTAACAGGACAATCGAAGAGGTATTTCTATGCCGTGCCGGTATGAAGGCGAATCCCAGTATACGTGCCATGTTGGCAGGGTGGTCAGATACGCGTTCTCTGGTTGACCAACGCACTGAAGCGGCACTGATTGCCATGCAAAAAGTACCGGGTGTGCGCGGACGGTTCGTCTATTCCAATCTCAGTTATATGGTCATTGGCGCTGCGATTGACCGAATTACGGGAGTACCCTATGAAGAGGCGTTGGCAAGACACGTTCTGGAACCACTCGGCATAACATCGTTAGGCTATGGACCACCGCCGAAAGTTTGGGGGCGCCGGGCTCGATTCCAACTGGCCGGCATAGCGCTGTTCATTGGCAAGCCAGCGGATCCACAAAGCGCCAGAAGTGATAACCCGAGAATGTTGTCGTCAGCAGGTACCATGCACATAACAATAGCGGACTGGTCCAAATTTCTGAGCCTTTTTATCAATGGCGGTGGCGATCTACTTCAACCAGGAACGATCGACTTCTTGTTGAAATATCCTGAAGGAAGTGGGGTCAAAATGGCAAAAGGTTGGGTAAAGGCCGAAGGGATTGAAGGTGTTTCATTCGGAATGCAGGGATCAAATACGATGTGGTCCGCAGCCGCACTTCTGAATGAGAAACGAACCCGACTCAGTCTTGTGGTGAGTAACGACGGGCGGACACGGATTGTCTCGCAAACCGCGTTGCTGGCGGCGAAACTTCTGAATCCTCAGTGACCGATTACGATCAACAGTCCAAGCACCTGATACTTCCGCAATAAGTCAGGAGCACACTCATTTCAGGGCTGTGATAGCTGGAATTTCAGCGTGATTTGGCCAAATATGGCAGTAACGACGGCAGAGCGGTCATTGAGTTCAGATGATCAACACCTGTCATTAAACTGACAAAGCAATCATTGAGGGGCAGGAGAGAGATGCTCTTCCAGTGTAGGAGAAAGTAAGCCTGAAATGGACCCTGAGGATTGTTCGCTATTGGCTGTATTTCGACCTGGAAGAGTTCGAGAGGGAAAAAAGGAACGGAAGAATGGGAGTCGGCATTCCCCCTTACTTATTGCACCATGCCTGTGGATTCTACCTGGCGAATCAAGGGTGCGACACCCAAGCGATCCAGCACTACCTGGGACATAAGAATCTCCGGCATACGATAAGGTACACTGAGCTAGTACCGTATCGGTTTAAGGATTTCTAGAGGGCATAGATAATGGACATGGGTCTATTAGCAAATACAGAACTGTTCAAAATGCTCGCTGAATCCATAGATCACTATACCAATATTCGCAGTACAGAGGACAAGCAGTAACCGGTAAAAATGGCAGCAGATCGATATTCGCACGGATAAACAAGTTTCTCGACCTGCTACGAATTGACGCCGACCTTCCGACCGAATGGTCCGCAGCTTTATATCAGGAGAACCCCTACGTCATGCCGCTGATTTTTCGAATATTGCTTGTCTGTGCCTTTCTGCTAGCGTTGCCGGTCGGGCTCGTCCAATCCGCTGGTTGCCCCTTGTCTGCCAACAGACTTACCGGCACGCCCGAACTTTCTGCGAGTGGCTTGAGCCAGGACTTCCGCACGTGGCTCACAGACAAGAGTTACGATCCTTTCCACTTCGCCCGTGATAATCTGGAAGGTGGAAGTTTTGGCGGACGACAATTTGCCGGCCAGGTGCTGCGCAACCAGCCAGTGGTGTTCGTGCACGGTAACTCGGATCGGGCGGTAGGGGAATGCACACAGGGTCCCATCGGCTGGACTGCCGTCATACGCCAGTTCATGGCCGCCGGCTATACACCGGCGGAGCTCTATGCCACGACCTGGGGGCCGGCAGATCCGGAAAAAGCAGGTGATCAGGTTCACTCCTCGAAATATGTACAACGCATCCGTGCATTCATGGAGGCGGTTCTGGCTTACACGGGAGCGGAGCGCCTGGACGTAATCGGCCACTCCATGGGTGTAACTTTGGCCCGCCGCGCCATCATGGGTGGAAAGCTCGACGGTCATGACCTAGGGCCGCCCTTAACCGAGCGCGTTGATACCTTCGTCGGCATCGCGGGTGCCAACAGGGGGCTGACGGCCTGCTTCTTTAGTCGGCATATACCAACATGTTCCGATGAGGACGGTTTCTTCCCCGGCTATGCCTCCTTCTGGGGCGTGACCGGATTGTCTGACTTTCTCAGAGAGCTCAACGAGAAATCCGGTTATGAAGGCACAAATGTCTACAGTATATGGTCGCGAGCGGATCAACTCATCGGTTACGGTGGTCTGATCTATGGGAAGTACACTTCACGCATCCCTGAACAGGATGGGGAGAAGGTCTACGACAGCTATCCCTATGGCCACTTCTGTGTGCGAGACCTTAGTGCTCGTGTGCAGTTGGAAATGGTCCGCGATCATCGAGTGCCCTGACTGTGGAAATTACAGGCGTCTAAAAAGCGTAGCTGAACAGTATATTTTCAGTGCATGTACCGCAACCACTGACAGCTACCTGCCAGCTTGTGTCAGTATCACTGAGAACGGGATTGAATATCTATAATGAGTCATGAGCACTCATTCAAGACACTATTCACAAAAACTTCAGCCCAGTATATCTGTGATTGGTAGTTTGGCCGACACAGCGGTCATTTACAGCAAGCAATCCACAACTATCCTCTAACCGAGATAGCGGTCATTGTGGGTTAGGGTAGGTGCCTGTAAAATCAGATAGCAACAGTACGCCTTATTCGGTTCATCTATTTACCCAATAGACAGGACTTGACCCTACCCGGACATTCTAATGAGTCATCATTTATTCCTGTTCAACGCTATAGTTGCGATTAGATACTTTCTGGATTACCGGCAAGAATGAAGACAAAATGAAGGGATTCAAAGAGTATCCGATATCAGTTGTAGAAGTCGTTCGCGCTCGATCTATTGTCAAACGTCTTATCAAGCCGACTCAGCTGATCAGATACGAAGGAATTTCCAATTTGATTGAGGCTGAGGTCTACGTAAAACATGAAAATCACAATCCCACAGGCAGTTTTAAGATACGTGGGGGTGTTAATCTTCTCCACCATCTGAAACGAAACAGCATCGATGGTGTG
This sequence comes from uncultured Gammaproteobacteria bacterium, assembly GCA_963797085.1. GTDB lineage: Bacteria > Pseudomonadota > Gammaproteobacteria > Chromatiales > Chromatiaceae > JASJBU01. The sequence goes on along the minus strand of CAWCOA010000001.1, from coordinate 11,834 downwards.
GCTACATTTTCAACAGGAAACCATGGCCTGTCTATTGCCACAGCCGCAGCTTGGTCAGGTATAGAGGCTGTTGTGGTTGTACCTGAAAATAATAACGTTGCAAAAAATCGTGCCATTGTAGAAACCGGGGCGGAACTCATTGAAGCTGGCAAGACATTTGAAGAAGCATCATTAGTTGTCGATAAATTGTGCGCTGAGCGTTGTTTTTATTACGCGCATCCTGCTGATGAACCTCACCTGATAAATGGTGTCGGAACTGAGTTTCTAGAAATCATTGAAGACCTGCCAGACATAGATGTAATGATCGTACCTCTAGGCGCTGGTAGTGAGGCAGCAGCTGCAATTACCACCCTATGTGCGTTCCGTCCCAACATGGAGATCATCGCTGTCCAAGCAAAGAGTTCCTCTGCTGCTTATCACTCTTGGAAGCAGAAAATAATCGTGTCACGTGACAATGATACTTTTGCAGGGTTTGCAACAGGTAAAGCATACAAGACGCCATTTGCGTTCTATAGTGAGGGCTTGAGCGATTTCGTACTGTTGACAGAGGACGAAATCTACAAATCTATTGGTATGGCGCTACATTACACTCATAATTTGGCTGAGGGCGCCGATGCGTCCACTCTAATTGCGGCTATCAAGCTAAAAGATCACTTGAAAGGAAAGAAAGTAGTCTTACAAATGAGTGGGGAAGAAATATCGACAATATTATCCTACCCTAAATTTGACCATAGCTGAGTGCGTCAATTAGTTTAACCTGGAACTACTAAATGACTGCTGCTAGCCGACAGCACTCATTTCAAGTCAGTAGTTATAAGAATTATTTATTGAAACCACTGTTGTGGTCAACCTATATTATTTTCAATCCGACAATTCGTTCGCCGAATGGTAGTTAGAAAAAGGAGTCAGAACGAAGTGCCTTGTAGTAGTAGCACATCCGGTCAATGATAGCCTCAGCAGCTATCTGAATGGGCATGTCGTAAATCATCTGGAAGCGATGGGTCACGAGGTTGTAGAGGAGAATTTGTACGAAGGAAGCTTCGACCCTGTTCTGTCTCTCTCTGAGAGAGCTTCATACTATAGCGGTACCTATGATTCTTCAGGCGTCTCAACGCAGGTAGCGCGACTGAAAGAGGCCGAAGCATTGGTTCTCCTCTTCCCCACTTGGTGGTTCAGTTTTCCAGCAATATTGAAAGGTTGGTTTGATAGGGTTTGGGGTCCAGGAATCGCATATGATCACGCCGATGATCTCGGTCCAATTCGTCCCCGCCTAGATAATCTGAAACGGGTGCTGGTTGTCACGACGCTAGGCGCGCCCTGGTGGGTTGATCGCTTGGTAATGTGGCAGCCAGTTAAGCGCGTGGTGAAAATCGCGCTCCTTGGCGCCTGTGCACGAAGCAGTCGTCTGTCGTATCTTTCGCTGTACAAGAGTGAGAATGTTGAGTCGCAGCGGGTCAAGAGGTTTGTCCGTCGAATAGAAGAAGTGCTGGATACATGGAGGTGAAATCGTTTCTAACAAGGCGTTACCACTGTTCGCCAGATGCCCGAGAATGGCTGGTTCTGGCGCCGAGTAAAGCCTTTCTTCTCAGCTGAACCAAACGCAGCCATGAGTCATGATCATTTAATGCAGGTCAGTGATTACTGGAATATCAGCTTTGTGAGGCAAAAACTGGCTGCAGGGCCGATAGAGCAGTCATTGGCTTCAGACAATCCGCTCCTATGATTGATTCGAGAAAGCTGTCATTAAAAGGGGGCAGGACGGTGCTTGTAAATCCAGTTGGCAGTAGGGCTGTGTATAATTTCAACCCATGACGTTTTGTTGTATGGTGTTGAAATTTATTTAAACACGAATCCAGAGAAGGTTTCCTAATGCAAATAGCTCAAAATAAAGTCGTTACCCTCAACTACACATTGAAAGACAAAGATGGAACGCTGATCGATGAATCGCATGATAACAGTTTTGTTTATTTACACGGTGCGAACAATATCGTGACCGGTCTGGAGGATGCCTTAACCGGTAAGTTATCCGGCGACAAAATGAACGTCTCGATTGTGCCGGAAGAGGCCTATGGAATATACGACGAGTCACGCATAGAGTCGGTACCGCGCGAAATGTTTCCAGACGGTACCGAGATTGAACAAGGCATGCAGTTTCATGCCGAGGGACCCAATGAGCAACCCATCGTGGTCACTGTGGTTGGTGTTGAAAAAGATAAGGTGACCATAGATGGCAATCATCCACTGGCCGGTGTTGAACTGAATTTTAACGTCGAAGTCATGGATGTGCGTGATGCGACAACCGAGGAGATCGAACACGGCCATGTGCATGGTCAACATGGGCATGATCACTGATTCCACATTACAACCCGTATTAAATGTGTGCGTTGAGGGCCGTCCATGTGGATTTGAATGAGCTAATCTAGGTGAAAATCAGTAAGGAGCGCGCTATGCGGCAATTCACAATAGCTGCCAGTCATTCGAACATTCAGGAACTGGCCACAGATCTAAACCTCAGCGAAAAAGCCTATGCACGTGCATTGCAGCTTGCGGAGCTTGCGCCTGACCGCAGTGACTGGTTGCGTTACATCAGTCATTTCCTGATGCTCATTGGAGCACTACTGGTGGTAACCGGAATTACTGCTTTTTTTGCCTGGAACTGGGCGGATCTCAGTTACGTGGTCAAGTTTGCGCTGATTCAGGCCGGGATTGTCACGACGGCCATTCTGGCATGGCGTCTGGGTATTGATTCCATCGGTGGCAGGGCGAGTTTTTTCTCTAGCGCTTTTCTTGTTGGCGTCTTGCTGGCCGTATTTGGCCAGGTTTATCAGACCGGTGCCGATCCTTACGGTCTGTTTCTCGGCTGGGCGTTGCTCATTTTACCCTGGGCCATCATTGGCAGACAGGCAGGTCTCTGGATTCTTTTTCAATCGCTGCTGATTCTCGCGTTGATCATGTACTGGACCCAGGTTATCGATCCGCCAGACGGTTGGTGGCAACTATCTCAGCTGCTGGGTCCACTGGTCTGGCTGTCCAGCACTTTGATGAATTCAACTTTGGCGAGTCTGGTGTTCTCATTAAATGTCGTCGCCCTGATTGCCTGGGAAATTGCGGCAAATCGCAATATTGCCTGGGTGCAGGGCCGCACTTACCCGCGAATCATGGCGTTCGGCGCGCTGGGTAATGTTTTGATCCCGACTGTCATTGTCATTTTTGGCGTAAGTCTTGGCGAGCGGAGTGACCTGGGAGTGCTATCTCCTATGCTGTATACGTTAGTGACCCTGGCCGCGTTTTATTACTACCAATATCGGCGTCCTGATTTACTGATACTCACAATGGTCGTCTTCGGTGCGGTGCTTGTATTTACAACAGTATTCGTACGCTATCTGGCAAAAGACAGCGGTGGAATACTAATATTGGCAATGCTGCTGATAGGGCAGGTCGCCGGGGCTGCATACTGGCTGCGTAATGTATCCCGAAAATGGGAGGCGTCATTGTGAAAAAGCAGGCAGTGTCGATGCAGCAGGTGCTTGCGGGTCTACAGACGGAAGGTCTCATTACTGGCGAAGCGGCTGGTAAGGCCGACGCAGCCCTCGCTAACATCGGTGATGTTCAGCCTTGGTATATCCGCACGATGGTTGGGTTCGGTGCCTGGCTGGCGAGCCTGCTGTTAATTGGCTTTGTGGCCAGCATCGGGATCGCCACAAATATTGGCCTCGCGATTATTGGTGCGGTCCTGATCGCGGGCGCCATAGTCGTGCGCAGGCGCTCGAGCAACGATTTTATGGTGCAAAGTGCGCTGGCCAGCAGCCTCGCGGGTCAGGCAATCCTGGCTTATGGCATTGTCGAGCTCACGGGTAACGACGCGTTCGAGGGTGTACTGAGCGTCGTTATCGTGCTTAACGTCATTTTGTTTTTCATTTTTCCGGATCGTCTACATCGGGTGTTGTCTGTGCTGATTGCGGCCACGTCTCTTGGCGCTCTGCTGTATATCTGGGAGCTCAACGTGATCGTACCAGTGTTGGGCCCCGTATTTGCCGCAGTTCTTGTGTTTTTCTATACACGACAAGGCGCGTTCATGCATAGCGGCAAAGGCCAGCTGGTAAGGCCGTTGATCTCAGGTGTGATGTTTAGTTCGTGCGGGTTTTTGCTGCTGTCGTCGATTTACGTCCTGCCAGACCTTGGCAACAAGTTCGCATTTTATCCACGGCCGTGGATTTCAACTGTACTTTTGGGTGCATTGTTTCTGTACATGGGCACCCAAGTGTGGCCGCAATTAAGCTCTGAGGCCAACGCATCACGCGCGCCGATATTTTATGCTTTGCTTGTCGTGATTGTCGCTGCTGCGTGGGCAATACCCGGACTGTTGCTGGCGCTAATCGTCATCATGCTCGGAGCCTCTTCAGGTAATCGGGCATTCGTTGGGGCAGGTATCGCGTTTCTCTCGATTTTTATGGCTGCGTATTTTTACGGCATTCAGCTTCCAATGCTGACGAAGTCAATCACGCTAGTGGCAACAGGGCTAGCGGTGCTACTGGCTCGATGGCTGATTCTTAATCTGGTCACGAACCCTGTAGAAGGAGGCACAAGTCATGTTTAAAAATGCCTTCAATTTATCGGAGAAAGCACGACTGGTTGTTCTCGGTGTCATGACAGCGGTAATACTTAGCGTCATTAATATCGAGATCGTAAGCAAGGAAAGCATTGTTCGCGATGGTACGACCGTCTTGCTTCGCATTGCACCACGCGATCCTCGCTCTTTAATGCAGGGGGACTACATGGCATTGCGCTATACAATGGTTGACGATGTGACCCGGGAAGCGGGGCAGCGCAAATTGCTGGACGGAGTTGCCGTGATTGAACTGGGCGAGCTGGATGAGGCGCGTTTCGTTACCTTGTACGATGGTCAACAGCTTGAGCAGGGGCAGCATTTGCTTCGCTATCGTAAGCGCGGTGAGTCCGTTCGATTGGCGAGTGATGCATTTTTCTTCGAAGAAGGCAGCGCTGAGGATTACAGCAATGCAAGATTTGGCGAGATTCGCGTCAATGCGAAAGGTGACGCTGTATTAATCGGCCTACGGAATGCTGCAGGAGAACGCTTGGGTCCGGCACTGCACTAGCGGTGTGCTTCGCATCGATTCCCCGACCACACAGTTTGTCTGGTTTCAGAGAGAAAAGAGCCTTTATCTTTCCTACACTTAACATCAGCATCAAGTGATTTAAAGAATCTATGTGAAATCAAGTTGGAGAACAATATGCCGCTAGCCGCGCAAGCTCTCGTTGCAATTCCATTACCACCAATGATGGGTGGTCCCCTCACCTGCCATGCGGCAACGTGGTTTTGGGCTGCGCAAGAGGCACAGGCACAGGGGCTTACAGCCGTCAAGGCACCTGCAGTTACTTTTGGCAACATTGTTGCCTTGTTACCCAACGCCCAAGCGGCGTTATTGGCGTTGCCCGTTAGTGGTACATGGGATTTTACGATTACTCCAGGTGTCCTGCCTGCTGCGGGTAGTGTTCTAGTTTGGCGGGGTGGGGGAACCCATTCGGCGATTGTAACAGGGCTAAACCAGGTGACTGGTTACAATCAAGGCGTCCAGTTTCCGGTACTGGTCGCTCCTGGTGGGCCGGGGATCGGGCACACGTCTCCACCTCTGCATTCCCTCGCGGTGGGACACTTGCTTGTCGATGTCGTCGCGGAGGCGACAATCGTTGCGCAGGCCGGTGCGCTAAATCTTTAAAAATGAACTCCTCAGAAAAATCTATGGGCCATCGGTGGCTTGGGTAGATTCCCGAGTGCATGATATAAAGCAATTTACGATGAGGAGCGCTTGGCAAGATTTGTAATTGTGGGCAATCATCAATACAGATTTCTCGACCCGCCGCAGCAGACTGAATCTGAATTGGACGGATCACGAACTATGTCTCCTATAGCGTTGCACGCCTTTATAGCCTATCGAAACCGATAACCTCTAAAAAACTTCCCTCTACGGACCTACCTTTGACCGACTCGATCAGCGCTTCAACTTCAGCTTGTTGTTCACCCTCATCTCTCCACATCTCTTCAAGCAGGATCATATAGTTGGCCAACACAACCTGCATATGGGGATGGTCGTGCCCGGTACGCAAACCAAACAACAGAAAGATCTCCACCACTTGACGCATCAGTGGCTCGGCCTCGTCCAGCCGGTTGGTTGTGGGTCCCGAAAATAGGAGCCGGTTGATTCTATTGCATATTTCTGGATGATGGTTGATCCTTGGATCCATGATGCGGCTAATCCAGTTTATTCTCACTTTGGTGACTACATCTTTCCGATCGCGGTTGTCTTTACAGGCGGAGAATGCGGCGCTACGGAATCAGTTGTATCTGTATTGGAAATCAGGACAAAGACCAAGAATTAGGCCTGCTGATCGGCTGCTATGGTGCTTCATAGCGAAATTTTGGGCGGGCTGGCGCGCAGCACTGTACTTTGTCCAGCCCAGGACCGTAGTGGCCTGGCAGAAAAAGCGATTCCGCAACTACTGGCGCGCGCTCAGTCAGTCGGCTAAACCAGGCCGACCTCCCATCTCTCGAGAACTCAGAAAGCTCATTGTGCGTATGTGGGAAGCCAATCCGACGTGGGGCTCACCAAAGATCGTCGCTGAGCTCGCGATACTTGGAATCGACGTTGCCAAGTCAACGGTAGAAAAGTATCAGCCCAAGCGAGCCGGGCCTCCTTCGCCAACGTGGAGAACATTTCTAGACCAGCATGTTCGAGATCTAGTATCGATCGATTTTTTCATTGTACCAACTGCTACGTTTCGGGTGTTGTTCGTTTTCATCGTGCTTGCCCACGACCGACGGCGAATTGTTCACTTTAACGTGACGGAACATCCTACAGCGCAGTGGACGGCGCAACAGATCGTCGAAGCATTTCCGTTTGATACTGCTCCGAGTTATCTGATTCGAGACGGTGATGGCATATACGGCGAGCGCGTTACGCGAAGGATTGAAAGTCTGGGTATCGACGAGGTTGTCACGGCACCTGCGTCGCCATGGCAAAATGCCTATGTGGAACGAGTGATTGGGACGCTACGCCGAGAACTTTTCGACCACGTCATCGTGCTCAACGAGCGGCATCTCAAGCGACTTATGTCGTCGTATCTGAATTACTACCATCCGTGGCGAACACACCAGTCCTTGGATAGCGACGCGCCGGAAGGTCGTCCTATACGAGCAGGGGAACCCTGCAACGTTGTTGAATTCCCGGCCGTCCACGGCCTTCACCATGTCTATCTTCCGAAGGCTGCATGAATATTCGGGACCCACAGGGGTGCCGATTTAGTACTCCTGATGGCGCTGAGACGGGCGTTAGCGAGAGCATTCGGATTACGCTTGATCAGCGCTATGGCAGAGGTCATTGGGCCATGAGATCCAATAGAAGATCTGTCCTCGGCGAACTAATTCTCGGCGTCACCACAGTCCGCCATCTTCATCCCTCCATCCTCCCTCAGCAAGATCCCCCCGGAGGCCTCCACTATTACGAGCACCTCATCCTCGCTGATCCGATGAGACGACTCTGGCGCTGCGGGCAGGATCTTCCAGGTCTTTGCCTGCCAACTGCCATCGTTCTGCCGGGATAGGTCGAAGATTTTGCCCCAACTTATGCCTAAATGAGATAGGCCCATCACGGCGATATAGCGTTCTCCGAGTTTGTGGATCGCATTGACATTGCCATGGCGAACAATCTCAGAACTGCCGTCTTCCTTGATGAAGGCCAACTCGCCTCCCCATTCTCCGCGATTGGAACCGACAAGCCAGCCGCCTTCCACACGAATGCCGGCTTCCGGAGTGCGAAGGACGATTTCTCCTCGCTTTTCTGGGTTCTTGCCTGGCAGATTGGGGCCTTCCTGCTCATTCGCGGACCCCGAGTGCGACCCCTCTGGTGCGTAGCGAACGTCCGCCAGCTGTGACTGTACAATAGGCTGTCCGAGAATGTCTGGCGAACTCTTTGGAGGTGCTTTCGGGGGCTCGATGTAACATCTGCGGTTGCTGTCCAACCACAGAACTTCGTAGTCAAAGAACTCCCTTCCGAAGTACCGCTGCGGGTACTTGCTATCATAGTTCTCACCGGTGTCGATTTTTTCGAGCGCGGTGGTGGCGGCGCTTCGCACCCGGGGATACCAGTGGTGTTCCGCGAGCCAGGCCAGAGCCGGCCTGGCTTCGCGGACATCATCCGTCCGAAGGATTCCGTCAGCACCCAGGTCAAGCGAACGTCCATCTCATCGGCCTGCAGTAAGGCGATCATCTCATCGGCCGAATCGCAATACTGGATGTAGCCGAGTGCCCGGCCAGCGGCATTGCGAACTGCCGGGTTATGATCTTCCATGGCCGCGAGAACGGCGGGACCGGCGTCGGCAGCGACCGGCCCTAAGGTCGCAATCTTTTTTAGAATGGAAGTCTTTTTAAAGGCGCCTGAAGCCTCGCTCAGCCAACGCGTCAGCACTTCCGTGGAGGTCTTTGCGGCAATGCCGACCAATGCCCGGTCGACCGCGTCGCTCAGCTCCGGCCTGGTGGCGCGAAGCAAGCAGGTCAGCTTCGGCTGTCGTACCGTGTAGACCAAGGGCGGCGATCATATGCAGCACACCGCGAGCAGTTTCCTCTGGCGTGGATTCGTCCGTTGCGATGGCCGACAGCCCATCCGTATACATGGCTTTTTCTTCCGAGAAGTCGCGGATCAGGAGGGCGAGGGACTGGTGATCTTCGGCTTCGCATTGCTCTCGACACCTTGCCACTTCAAGAACATAGGGAATAGCGCGCTCCCCGGACAGCTTGACCGCATAGGCTTCCTGGTTATAGGGCTTGCTCCTCGAGACAGGTACGGTATACCGCCTCTTGGCAGCTTCCGGGCTATCGATGCGCCCGAGCGCGGCCGGAAGCCAATGGACACCGCGGTCGAGTCCCTCGATGATTTGCGGCAGGTGGCGAGGTTCGATGATTTCGTCTCACGCAGTGCCGCGCCGGCCATATCTGTGACTTCGACGTCCGGATCGGCGAGCAAATCGACCAGTGACGGTACGACCGCATCCCCATAGTCCGCGAGCTTATGGATTATCCGCTCCACGGGCGACGGCAGACCGGATATCGGCTCGTTCGCCTTGACGTACTCATACAGGCTCCGGACGCAATGACCGCGTTCCGCAGTCCACCGGGCTTCGCTCCTGCCGTGCAAAGACACGGTCGGGAAAAGACACAGAATCATGCAGGCGGCGGCTACTGCAAACTGGATGTTCATAGTGATCCCTCGGGCATGCGTTTCTTGCGTACTTGCAAGCATAGGAGTCCAGGTGCAGGAGATTCTTGGCACTGGTTAACGCTGGCGATGGTTTACTGCCGCAGAAGTGTTCTTACTAGTTTTGTCACGGGGACTCTTTGCCGCGGTTGGCTTCCAACATGCCATAGATTACTTCAACCGGCACTAATCCGGGAGATAGCGTACTCTTTAAAGCACATTTTTTACCGGCGAGGTACCGAATAGGATACCGCACCGACTTGTGGGAGCACCCTCGAGGTGGACACGAGGGCGAATTATAGACGTTGGTTGAGATTCCGATCTAGACTTCGCCTGCGGTTGTTCTTGCTGCGGCAGCGGAGAAGCGGCATTTATCCAAGCTATGCGCCTCTGTTTTGCATGAAACGTCGAAGCTGTGGTCCGCAATTATTCCCGACCGCACAACTCTGGATTCGTTACGTGTCACATCGGAGATGTTGTGGACAATCTGCTGCTTGAACGTCTGCGAGCGGCAGTGAGTATCGGTAATCGTTGCAGGACATGCAGTTTAGTTTTGAGGGAAGGAGTGAAATATTGTACCAAATGTGTGCGTCTGTGGTAGGAAATGGTCTATTCTGGCATACTGACAGTCATCAACAAACGTCGGCTTAGAGGCACCACCTGTAATCATGACTATCCGGCCTAGTTACTTGTAATAGATCAGTTTCAGTGACAGAGTAGCACCATGGATATTGACTATATCGACGCTTCGCGTGACCCATTACAGCACGTACTCACACTGGTCTCGGCTGCACTCGGCCTGGTTCTGATCGGTTTCGGCATCTGGGCGCTGGCAGGTGCCATATACGTCACATGGGGGTTATTCAAAGATCCCGACAGCATCTGCTACTTCGCGAAATATTTTTAGAGACGGCCAAGGTCACAGCCGAGTTGTCGAACAGCGGCGAGGGACTTGCACATCTGCTGTCATGGTTCTCAGTGGTTCTGTTGTTACTAGTGCTCGGCAAACTAGGAGACTGGTGCATCACCTCTGGTACGCAGCTATTGACGCTTGGAAAAACCGTCGCGTTGGCTGAGAGCAAAGGTCAGGTCAGAAGCCACATCAGAAAGTCTGCGTACATCAGAGACGATGGTACTGTCAAGTTATTGATTCCAAGGTCTACGATCTAATCTGCATAGACAGACGTTTGCTTTCAGGCCATTTCCCGGGCACTCGTTACCTCATTCCAGATATTAAAGGCCCTATCGCGGAACAACCGATAATGTCTAGCTTTCAAAAGATGGCGGCCAACTCAGAACAAGTTGTTGATGGGTCCATGGGCGGAAAGAAATCGCTGCGCATGACAGGCTGATTTACATTTTCGCATTTGCCGTTCCCTCTTCCAGTCGGCTGATGGGAAATCTCAGCCCGATTATTCTCCCATTTGCCCTGCTTGTGGACGATGTCAGGTATGATCTCTTTCTTTGCCGCACCATAACTCCTCAATTTATCCGTCACGACCACCCTTGGCGAGTAGCGCATGCCTTTCAATAGCTTACAAAAGAAGCGTTTGGCTCACACTTATCGCGATGCTTCTGTACAAGGATATCCAGTACATCACCATCCTGATCGACTGCACGCCAAAGATAATGCAGTTCACCCTGAATTTTGATAAACACCTCATCAAGGAACGACGTATCACCGAGTGTTCCCTGTTGATGCCGTATTTTATTGGCGTATCCTTGACCGAATTCATACACCATTGGCGAATGGCCTCAGAGGTGACAACAATACCCCTAGCGGCAAGGATTTCTTCGACGACCTTTAACCAGGCAAAGCGGGAGTATAACCACACCGAATGGCTAATGATTTCAGCGAGGTATCGATAACCTGAATAAGGATTTGGCGTCGATTCACATCGGGTGATTAGACGATACAGGACTCTGATATTCGAGATCGACTTTTTTACTACTCGGGGCATTAACGCCCCTCATCACAGCGTGCAGGTTGACTAATCAGGCGTGTTTTCTTCTTACCGCTTTCCTGGTCGTCTGTAGGGCGTGCTCCAACTCCCGCACTTTCGACCGCAATGCCTCCTCTTGTTCAGCCTGTTTTTTCTCTTGCGCTTCACACTGCTTTTCCTGTTGCCGGAGCCGTTCATGGAGTGCGGCTTCACGCGACTCGGCTAATCCCAAGGCCTGTTGTGCAGCCACTTTCTCGCGGTTTTCCGCCTCGACCTTGAGTTGCAGGTTTTCCACGCGTACTCCACGGCTTGCCGCTGGTCATCCAGTCGCTCAATCCGTTCTTCCAGCACCTGAACCTGGCCTTCCAGGGCGGACCGTTTGTTATTCAACGCCGCTACCGTATCCCGTGACTGGAGCAGGGCGGTCTCGAGTGTTTGTTGCTTTTCATGGGCCCTGACAGTTCCTTGGCATGGGCCTGTTGCGATCTTGCTGTGTCTGTCGGAGCCGATCGATTTCCTGGTGTAACCGATTCTCAGTCTGTTCGGAGCGAGTACGCTCCTGGTCCACCTGAGACTCTGCGGCCTTGATCTTCTCCACTGTGACAGCCTGTAAGCGTTCGAA